>NZ_CP038266.1:2552186-3828279 GCF_004564355.1 Microbacterium wangchenii | reverse complement strand
GGCTCCCCCGAGGGTGGTCGATGGCGACGAATCGCGCCGAAACGGCACATCGAGCCTGTGGATAACTGACGGAGACACGCTAGTCAGGGACCGTTCGGAGAGCAAACCCTCTGCGGAAATCCGCCCCGCGTGTCCCCCCGAGGATGCGCGGTCGGGTTGGGGATAATGTGCGCCCGCGGATCCCCCGGTTTGAGTTATGCCCCGTCCCGACGTAGCCTTAGTCGGTTGACTTATGCCTACACGGCAGTCCCGATCCGCATCATCCCCGGTATGAGCTCCCGGGGAACACCACCTCCGGAGTGACCTCATGAGCAAGCGTACGTTCCAGCCGAACAACCGTCGTCGCGCCAAGAAGCACGGCTTCCGCGCGCGTATGCGCACGCGCGCCGGTCGCGGCATCCTCTCCGCTCGTCGCGCCAAGGGGCGCACCGAGCTGTCCGCCTGACCTGCCCCAGTGCTCGCGAAACCGAACCGACTCACCCGCGGATCGGATTACAAGGCCACCGTCCGGCGAGGTAACCGCTGCGCAGGAGCGCACACGGTCACCTACGTGGGTCGTGCCGGTGATCCCGCGGTGGCTCGGTTCGGTTTCATCGTGAACCGGCAGGTCGGCTCCGCCGTCGTGCGGAACACCGTGCGCCGGCGGCTGAAGGCGGTGTGCGCCGAGGTCCTCCCGACGATTCGCCCCGACGTGGACGTCGTGATCCGCGCACTGCCCAGCGCGGCGACCGCCGATTTCGCATCGCTGCGCGACGAGGTCACCCGGTGCCTGCAGCGGAGGGCGGCGGCATGAGCGTCGCGACCCTTCCCACCGCCTTCATCGGCTCGGGCAGCCTCACCGCCTCCGGTCTGATTCGCTCGCTGCCGCTGGTTCCGCGCAACACCGGACTCGCGCTGCTTCACGGCTATCGCGCAACGATCTCCCATCTGTACGGGGATGTGTGCAAGTACTATCCCTCTTGCTCGGCGTATGCGGTCGGGGCCGTCCAGCAGCACGGACTCGTCAAGGGCGCGGCGCTGGCCGCGGCGCGCCTGGCGCGATGCCACCCCTGGGCTCAGGGCGGCATCGACGATGTGAAACCACATCGCGCCTTCCGCTACGACCTCACCCCGCACGGTTTCGTCGTGCCCCCTGGAAAGGACTGATCCGTAATGGATCTCATCGGAATCATCCTCTGGCCACTCAAATGGGTCGTGGAACTCGTGCTCGTCGGGTGGCATGCACTCTTCACGCTCGTCGGCCTTCCGCCGGCGGATGGCATCACGTGGGTGCTGTCGATCATCGGCCTGGTGATCGTCCTGCGCTCGGCGCTGATCCCGCTCTTCGTACGGCAGATCAAGAGCCAGCGGAAGATGATGGAAATCGCCCCTGAACTGCGAAAAGTTCAGGAGAAGTATCGCGGCAAGAAGGATCAGCTCTCGCGTGAGGCGATGAGTCGCGAGACCATGGCGCTGTACAAGAAGCACGGCACGACACCGGTGTCGAGCTGTCTGCCGCTCCTCGTGCAGATGCCCATCTTCTTTGCCCTGTTCAGCGTGCTCAACGACGTCCAGAAGATCGCCAAGGATCCGACGTTCAGCGGCGTGGGTCTGCTCAACAACGAACTCACCCAGGAGTTCTACGACGCCAAGCTCTTCGGCGTGGCCTCTCTCCACGAGACGCTCATCAACGCGGTCGAGACGAGCAACGGGGTCGCGATCACGATCCTGGTCATCCTCGTGGTCCTCATGATCGCGTCGCAGTTCTTCACGCAGCTGCAGATCATCTCCAAGAACCTCTCCCCCGAGGCCAAGACCGGCCAGGCCTACCAGATGCAGCGGATCATGCTGTACATCCTGCCGCTGGCCTTCATCTTCTCGGGTGTGTTCTTCCCGCTCGGCGTCGTCATCTACTGGTTCGTCAGCAACCTGTGGACGATGGTCCAGCAGTTCATCGTCATCCGCGAGATGCCCACCCCCGGCTCCGAGGCGGCGAAGGCCCGCGAAGAGCGCCTCGCACGCAAGGGCAAGGCGATCGATTCCAGCGGCAAGGTCGTCTCCATGGAGAAGTACCAAGCTGAGCAGCAGCGCCTTCTCGAGGAGGCGGAGCGCGCGCGTGCCGCCGCCCCCAAGCGCCAGCAGCCCGTCGGTAAGCAGCGCGCCAAGAAGCAGGCGCCCAAGCAGCAGGGACCGAAGCAGCCCGCGCCGAAGCAGCCCGGACCGGGCGCGCAGGGACAGAAGCGCCCCTCTAGCGGAGGTGCGCCCAAGCCAGCGGACGGCTCTTCGTCTCCCGACTCCCCCACCACCTCCTGACGCACGAAGGACGATCATGACCTCCGAATCCACCGACGTCGCCCCCGCCGCTGCGGTCGACGTGAGCGACGAGCAGCTCGAGCAGGAATCCGACGTCGCGGCGGACTACCTCGAAGAGCTTCTCGACATCGCCGACATCGACGGCGACCTGGCGCTCGAGGTCCGCGGGGGTCGCGCCTACGTGTCGGTCGAGGCCGATGCATCCGATTCCCTGTCGCGGATCTCGGATCCCGACACGGTGCAGGCGCTGCAGGAGCTGACACGCCTGGCGGTGCAGAACCGCACGGGACGGTTCTCCCGCCTCATCCTCGACATCGCCGGCTCGCGCGAGACGCGGCAGCGTGAGCTGGAGGAGCTCGTGGACCGTGCCGTCGAGCGCCTTGACACCGGCGCATCGCAGGCATCCCTTCCGCCGATGTCGAGCTACGAGCGGAAGCTCATTCACGACATCGCCGCCGACCGCGGCCTCGCCTCGGAGTCCTACGGCGAAGGCGCGGACCGCCACACCGTGCTGCGTCGCGCTTGACCGTTTCACGTGAAACATCGATGAACGAGATCGAGCCCGAACCGGCAGCCGCTGCGACGCTGTTCGGCGAACGGATCGACCTGGCCCGGAGATTCACCGAGGCGCTTGCGCGCCACGGTGAGGAACGGGGGCTCATCGGGCCGCTCGAACCGGCGCGGATCTGGTCACGCCATGTGCTCAACAGTGCGATCGTCGCTCCGCTGTTCTCCGGCCGCGTTGGCGACGTCGGGTCGGGCGCCGGTCTCCCTGGCCTCGTCCTCGCCATTGCGCGCCCGGACGTGTCATGGGTCCTGATCGAGCCGATGGAGCGCCGTACTGCGTGGCTCACGGAGCAGGTCGAGGCCCTCGGGCTCGACAACGTGGAGGTCGTGCGCTCGCGCGGCGAGGATTGGGCCGGGGCGGGATCCCTCGACGCCGTCACCGCTCGCGCCGTCAGCGCGCTGCGCACCCTGATCCCCTTCACCGCGCCGCTGGTGCGCGATGGTGGCGAACTTATCCTCCTGAAAGGCGCCAGTGCGCAGAAGGAGATCGACGCGGCCGCCAAGCAGATCCGTGCGTATCGCCTGACGGACGTGCGGGTGGAAACCGTGGGCGCCGGCCTCCTCGACGAACCGACACGCGTGGTCCGTGCGCGCGTCCGGGCGTAGCCCACTTCGCGTACTTCCAATTGCGACTTTCGGCACGCGATCGCAGGCCTGAGTTGCCTGCCAGGTTCGGGCCGTGACCGCGGACGCAGCCGCTGTCCGTTTCACGTGAAACATCGCGGACGGTTGTGACCTCGGCGATCGAATCCGCGCGCCTGGGCCGCGGTGCGTCTCATCGCCACGCAGTTCGTCTCATTTGCCTACCGGGGGCTAGGCGTTTCACGTGAAACATCGGCCACCGGGGTGTCCCGCGGATGCATTGCGGCTGCGTTGGTTCTCGGCCCGTTGCGCGTCGGATGCTTCACGCGTGAGCGCTGCAACCCGGTGCCTCACGCAGAACTCAGGCGATTCGCCTTGTCGGGGGCGACGCCAGTCGCGGAGAGTCGATTCGACCTGAGTTCCGAGCGGTGGGACGTTAGGCTCCGCCGGCGTGTGAGCCGTGTGCGCCCCAACACCCCATCCTTCTACGGCGCGAGGCCTGCGGTTTCACGTGAAACATCAGCTCCGGAGTGCGCCGCATGGATTGCAGCTGTGTTGCGCTACGGCGCCAGGGAGGGTCGGACACTTCATCAGAGCCCGCGGCAACACTCGGTCGCTCGCGCAGAACTCAGGCGATTCAGGCTGAGGGTGACCAGTGCGGCGGCGCACACCCGATCGGGTCTGAACTCTGCTCGGAGACGGGTCGTGAACAGCGTTCGCAGCCTGCTGCGGAGTGTCGAGTACGGTGACGAGGACCGCGCCGGGCGGGATGCCTCGTGGGAGCACTGACCCCGAAAGACGGTCTGATTCGGCGCAGCCGTCGCCCGCTGCGCGACCAGCCGCGGTCTGTGGTGGGAGCCGCCATCCGAGCCCGCCCCTCTGAACTCACGCGATGATGCCGTCTAATTTCCGATGACGCCGGAATCTCCCGCATTCGCCCGAGTTCTGCACGGTCTAAGCAACTGCGCCAACCGACCGCCCGACGACCGACGGCGAATAGCCGTCGAACCGACAACCGACAAGCACGGATGCGTCGGGGGTGGTGACGCACGCGCGGCCTTCCTGTCGCCGTGCAGGAGATCCGGTCCCGGGCGCGGGATCAAGCCGCCGGGGGGTGGATCGCGCCTGAGTTCTGCTCCACTGCCGACCGTGGGGACAACTGAGGCGATGACGTCGGTCGTGAGGCACGCGGGGCCGCCGTGTCGATGGGTTCGGAGTGCGGGCGGCGCGACACGGCGCTTCGGCGGGAGGTGAGTTCGTCAGGCCGCCGGTCCAGAACTCGGGCGAATCCAGCTGCTGGCGCCGAAGACCGGGGCGAAACCACCGTTTCGCCTGAGTTCTGCGCGACGCGCGCGGGTGTTGGCGCACCGCTGGCGCCCGAAAGTTTCACGTGAAACATCCGCGGCCGGGATCCGCGCGCGTCAGCCTGCCGTCGGGGGGTGTCACTCGCCGCGGGTAGACTGGAGCGTCTGGATCCGACCGGCAAGGGAGAGCGTTTCACGTGAAACAATCCGACGACTCCGGGTCCGGCATCACGTTCGACTCTCCGATCGCCCGTGAGTTGGCGGATCTCTCCGCCCGGCGACGAGCTCTGGAAGAAGTGGCGGTCGAAATGCCGACGCGCACCCGTGTCTTCACCGTGTCGAACCAGAAGGGCGGCGTGGGAAAGACCACGACCGCAGTCAACCTGGCGGCGGCGCTGGCCGGCGTCGGTGCCCGCGTGCTGGTGATCGACCTCGACCCGCAGGGCAACGCCTCCACCGCACTCGGCGTTCCGCACACGGCCGACACCCCGAGTGTCTACGACGTACTCATTGACGAGTTCCCGCTCGCCGACATCGTGCAGAAGAGCCCGGAGTCCGACAATCTCTTCTGCGCGCCGAGCACGATCCACCTCGCCGGTGCAGAGATCGAGCTGGTCTCCCAGGTCGCGCGCGAGCACCGCCTGCGCACGGCGCTCGACGATTACCTCGCCTCCGATGAGCACCGCATGGATTTCGTGATCATCGACTGCCCACCATCGCTGGGTCTGCTCACGATCAACGCCTTCACCGCAGCATCCGAGGTGCTCATCCCGATCCAGTGCGAGTACTACGCGCTCGAAGGCCTCAGCCAGCTGCTAGGAAGCGTCCGGATGATCCAGCGCCACCTCAACACCGGCCTCCACGTGTCGACCATCATGCTGACGATGTATGACGGGCGCACGCGCCTGGCGCAGCAGGTGGCGGAAGAGGTGCGCTCGCATTTCCCCGAGGAGGTCCTCCGGACGGTGATCCCGCGCTCGGTGCGCGTGTCGGAGGCTCCCAGCTTCGGACAGACGGTGATCGCCTACGACGGGCAATCCGCCGGTGCAGTCGCCTACCGTGAGGCAGCGGTGGAGATCATTCAACGTGGCACGAAAGAGAAGGAATCCTGATGGCGAAGCGGACTGGACTGGGACGGGGGATCGGCGCGCTGATCCCGACGACGGAACTGTCGGAGGCGCGGCCGGTCGACGTCTTCTTCCCCGGCGCGGCGGAGAGTGCATCGGCCGACGCGGCGGCCGAGCGTGCGGCAGCGGAGAAGGCGGAGCAGCAGAGCGACCTGGTTGCCGTTCCCGGGGCGCGCCTGCTCCACATCGACCCGCATTCGGTCGTCCCCAACCCCCGCCAGCCCCGTACCCACTTCGATGCCGATGACCTCGCCGAGCTGGTCCACAGTGTTCGCGAGTTCGGGGTCCTGCAGCCCATCGTCGTGCGCGACGTGGGGGAGGGGCGATATGAGCTCATCATGGGTGAGCGTCGTACCCGCGCCGCGCGGGATGCGGGCCTGACGTCGATCCCCGCCGTCGTCCGCGACACCGCCGACGAGCACCTGCTTCGCGACGCGCTGCTGGAGAACCTGCATCGGTCGCAGCTGAACCCGCTGGAAGAGGCCTCCGCGTACCAGCAGCTGCTCGAGGATTTCGGAATCACACAGGAAGAGCTCGCGTCCCGGATCGGGCGGTCGCGACCGCAGATCAGCAACACGATCCGGCTCCTGCGCCTGCCTGTACCGGTTCAGCAGCGCGTCGCCGCCGGCGTTCTCAGCGCCGGCCATGCGCGTGCGATCCTGTCGCTCGAGGACGAGGCCTCGATGCGCAAGCTCGCCGACAAGATCGTGAACGAGGATCTCTCGGTGCGTGCCGCCGAGGCGGCGGCGAAGAGCACGGACGCCGGCGTGCGCCGCACGGCACCCAAGCCGGGTACCCGGCGCGGTCACCTTGAGGAGGTGGCGGAGCGCCTTGGCGACCGACTGAACACACGCGTCCGCGTGTCTCTCTCGGCCAAGAAAGGCCAGGTCGTGATCGATTTCGCGACCATTCAGGACCTCAACCGGATCCTGGCGGAGCTGGGCGAGGACGGATTCGGCGGCTGAGGCGATCGTTCATGCCTGAGGAGGCATGAACCTGGATTGTCCCCGGTTCGGCCGCGGCGGTCGATGTGACGGCGGGCGGTCGTACGCTGGATGCATGGCATCTCACGACCACTCCCCGCGCCGCAGAGCGAGCCTGGAGTTGTTGCGCGCGGAGGCGGCCGACGAATTGTCGGTGCTGGTGCACGAGCGTCTCATGGGCGGTGAAGACCCGTGGGACTTCATGGAGGACCTCCCTACGGTCGATGAACTCGTCGTGCTCATCCTGAGGGCCGAGAACATCACGGAGAACGGTGGGGTCCGTCCCACTCGCGCACGTCACTACCGGGTCCTGCGTCAGATCGCCATCGATTACCCACCGCTCACGCGCGCGGTATGGCGCCTGCTCGGAGAGGACGAGTCCCACCGGCGGTGGGACGCCTCGGTGAACGCCTCGACCCAGGGCATCTAGGCTCGTGCCGCACACATCCAGTGGCCGGATCCCCTTCCGTGACATGGCGCTGTCGAACGTGAAGAGGAAACCGCCCCTCCGGCTGCCTGGGGACGACGCGACGATCGCGCGCCTGGCTGCGCGGGCGCGCGCGGTCATCGCCGCGGATCCGTCGATGACCGGCCTGCTGACCTCGACGTCCTCGCTCGCCCGTGAGCGTGCGAAGCGGGTCGCCGTCGCCGCGGTCGACGCCGAGAAGCCGCAGCAGCAGGCTGCTACGCCCGTGCCGAGCCCGGACGTGTGGATATGGCTGGCGGGGGTCGGCATTGCGGCGGTCGTCGTCTCGGCGGCGATGATGTACGCGCCGTTGCGGGGTGTCCGTCTCGATCAGACCGAAGCGGTGCCGCTCATGCTGACGTCCTCGATCCTCGCGATCGTCGCCCTCGGCGCTGCCGCGCTGCTGCGGCCACCGGCGCGGGACAGTTCGGGGTCGGCATCGGTGATGTCTGTGATCGCCGCGGGCGCGCTGGTCGTCGTCATCGGGTACCGGACCGTGGTCGGGACGTCCGGGGGAACCGCCTACTCTGCGGCGCAGCTGCAGCTCTGGTTCGTCTTCACATTCGCACAGCTCGCGCTCCTCATCGTCGTCGCCCTGCGGGCGCGGCGTGCGGGCGCGCGCGCGAAGCTCGCCGCGGGCGTCAACTGGCGCGGAGACCCCGAATGGCGCCGTGAGACGAAGCGGCTGCTCGAGTACGCGGCGACGCTGGCCCGCACACAGCCGGACGGGACGGCGGCGCGAGAGGACCTGCGTCAGCGCTGGGAGGCGGACCTCGCCGAGACGACCGACGTCCCGGCCGACGTCCTCGCAGAGGCGCGGGCCATCGGCCCGGGGGGGTGGCTCGTGTGGGCGGCGTACGACGGCGAGATCGACATCAGCGCAGGTGGTGCGCGCCGCTGACCGGCGCGTGAGCGCGGTGAGAGTCTTCCTCCTCGCCTCCCCGGTCGGTCAGTTCACTCCGACGCATCCTGAGCCTCCCGACACGGAGAACCCCCGGTCGCCGTGCGGCGCCGGGGGTTCGTCGAAGGATGCTGCTCAGCCGATGTACTGCGCGAGGTCCTTCTCGAGGGCGAACTTCGGCTTGGCGCCGATGATGGTCGTCTTGACCTCGCCACCCTGGAAGACCTTCATCGCCGGGATCGACGTGATCTGGTACTTCATGGCCAGGTCGGGGTTCTCATCCACGTTGAGCTTGAGAACGGTGATCTTCTCGGGGTTCTCGGCCTGGATCTCGTCCAGGATGGGGGACACCATGCGGCACGGACCGCACCACTCGGCCCAGAAATCCACCAGCACGGGACCTTCGGCGTTCAGCACGTCCTGCTCGAAGGACGCGGAGGTCGTTGCCTTAGCGCTCATCTTGATCTCCTTTTCGGGAAGCTTGTCTTAGCGGTAACGCGCCGGCGCGCGTGATTGTTCCTCAGGCGGCTTCGGCGCCGGGGAGGCCTTCGATCTGGTCTTCGGTCACCTCGGGCTGGCCCGCCTGGCCCCGCGCCGCGAGGTAGTGCTCGACGTCGAGGGCTGCCACCGTGCCGGTGCCGGCGGCGGTGATGGCCTGCCGGTAAGTGGGGTCGATGACATCTCCGGCGGCGAAGACGCCGGGTACCGAGGTGCGCGAGGAGCGGCCGTCGACCCAGATCGTCCCCTCGGGGGTCAGCTCGAGGATGCCGTGCACGAGGTGCGTGCGAGGGTCGTTTCCGATCGCGACGAACAGGCCGTCCAGCGGCAGCTGGCGCGTGGATCCGTCGACGGTGGAGCGCAGCACCACGCCGTTGACCGCATCCTCACCGAGGATGTCGGCGACCTCGGAGTTCCAGATGAACTCGATCTTGTCGTTGCTCATCGCGCGCTCCTGCATGATCTTCGAGGCGCGGAGGGTGTCCTTGCGGTGGATGATGTAGACCTTCGACGCGAACTTCGTCAGGAAGGTCGCCTCCTCCATCGCGGAGTCGCCGCCGCCGACGACGGCGATCGTACGGTCACGGAAGAAGAAGCCGTCGCACGTCGCACACCACGACACGCCTCTGCCGGAGAGGCGCTCCTCGCCCGCAAGGCCGAGCTTGCGATACGCCGAGCCCGTGGCGTAGATGACGGATGCGGCGGTGTGCACCGCCCCGCTGCCCAGCGTGACGGTCTTGACGTCGCCCTTGAGGTCGAGTGAGACGACGTCGTCGTAGACCACCTCGGCGCCGAAGCGCTCGGCTTGCTCCTGCATGCGGGTCATGAGGTCGGGCCCCTGGATGCCCTCGGGGAAGCCGGGGAAGTTCTCCACGTCGGTGGTGTTCATGAGTTCACCACCGGCCTCGACGGAGCTGGCGACCACGAGCGGCTCGAGGTTGGCCCGAGCGGCGTAGATGGCCGCGGTGTAGCCTGCGGGGCCGGATCCGATGATGATGACGTGACGCACGTGCGTCGCCCCCTTCGTGTGTTTCCTCGAGTGTCAACCCATCGTAGCCCCGGGGTATTCCGGGGCTCGGGGGTCATCCGCGTGGCAGAAAACGGCGTAGCATCCCGGCCGCGGGGGTCAGCTCCGGCGCCCGCAGGAGCGCGAGGACGCCGACGTACACGACGAGCACGACGGAGCCGATGATGCCCGCCCCCAGCGCGCCGAGGAACTTGTCGGCGGTGGTCCATCCCCCGACGCCGCCGAGCAGGAGGAAGACGCCCCATCCCGCCGCAGCGGCCGGCAGGGCGGCCAGGACGAAGCGACCCAACGCGGTGAGCCACGTCCGCACGCCGATGTCGCCGAGGCGCCGGCGCAGCAGCACGGTGGCCACGACGACCTGCACGGTGCTGGACAGTGCCTGGCCCAGGGCGATCGCGGCGGCGAGGTGTTCGATGCCCAGAACGCCGGCGTTCAGGGCAGCCTGTGCGCCCAGGGCCGTCCCGGCGACGAGGGCCGCCTGCAGGAGGGTGAAGAAGAAGGGCGTGCGGGTGTCGTCGTAGGCGTAGAACGTGCGCTGCACGACGAACAGCACGGCGAGGGGGATGAGGCACACCAGGAAGCACAGCAGGACGCCGGCGGCGGCGACGGCTTCCTCCGTGCTGCCGGTGAAGATCCGGGAGGCGGGCACCGCTGCCACGGCGAGGGCGGCGGTGGCGGCCACGACGAAGAGTCCAAGGATGCGGATGCTGCGGACGATGTCGGCGCGCACGTCGTCGTCGCGGCCGGCCGCGGCGTGCTGACTGAGACGGGTGAAGAAGGGAGTGCCGATCGAGAGCACGATGATCGAGTAGGGGAGCATGAACAGCAGCCACGCGTTCTGGGACACCATGACGCCCGGGAAGTCCTCGGCGGCGTCGGAGAGCACGCGCGACTGCACCAGACCGGCGAGCTGGCCGACGAGCACCATGAGGAACGTCCACCCGGCGAGCCGCCCGATCTGGTCGAGCCCCACGCCCCGCCACCGGAAGTCCGGGCGCACGCGCAGCCCGGTGCGGCGCCAGAACGCGAACAGGATGCCCGCCTGGATGACGATTCCGAGCGTCGCCGTGCCGGCCAGCACGGCGATCATCTCGGGTGTCCAGGAATCGACGGCGGAGATGGAGCCGAACAGCAGGATGAACCCGCCGAAGCCGGCGATCGAGACGATGTTGTTGACGATGGGCGCCCACGTGAACGGGCCGTAGACGCCGCGCGCGTTGAGTGCCTCGCCCACGAGCGCGTACAGACCGTAGAAAAGGATCTGCGGCAGGCACCAGTACGCGAACGCGGTCGCCAGCGCCTGCTGCTCCGGGGGGAATCCGGGGGCGTAGAGCTGCACGAGAAGAGGGGCGGCGGCGGTGGCGAGGACGGTGACGGCAAGGAGTGCGACGGTGCCCAGGGTGAACAGCTTCGACACGAACGCGCGGCCGCCGTCGTCGTGCGCGGCGGCCTTGACGATCTGGGGAACGACCACGGCGCTGAGGAGGCCCGTGGAGATGATCGCGTAGATGTTGTTCGGCAGCTGGTTGGCGGTCGCGAACGCGTTGCCGGCGCCGGTGGTGGCGCCGACCGCGGAGACGAGGACGATCGCTCGCAGGAAGCCGGTGAGCCGGGAGACGACGGTGCCGGCGCCGATGAGCAGGCTCGCGCGGCCGAGACTGCTCACGGGATGACCTCCGGGCCGGGATCGTCGGTGCGGACCTCCGGTTCGAGCGAGGCTTCGGCCTGCTCGCGCGCGCGGGCGCGGCGGCGCCGCACCGTGCGGAAGATCCCCAGTCCCACGAACAGCACCATGAGGCTCACGAGGATCACGAGCCCGATGGTCTCCCATTCGGCGCGCACTTCGACCTCGGCGCTCTGCACCGTGCCGATCGGCACACCCGTCGGGCTGTACAGCTGCATCGTCAGGGTCACCTTGCCGTTGCCGATGCGGGCCTGCACCGGGATGGTCACGCGCGTGTTCTGGGCGGCGGCGGCGACGACTTCGGTGCGGTCGGTGACGACGAGGCGCGGGTCGTTGGGCTGAGCCATGAGGACCAGGTTCGCCTCGTAGGGGAGGTCGTTGCGCACCCACGGGCCGAAGTTCGCGTCGTAGCTGATGAGGTTGAGCGTGCTGGAGGGCAGGATGCCCACGGCATCGAGGGTTTCCCGTGTCTGTTCGCGGTGTCCCGTCAGCGCGGCGGTGGCCGCCTCCGGCTCCGCCCGCCATGCCACCGCCAGGAGCTGCAGGATCTCCGCGCGCTGGCGCCCGGTGAGCAGCGCCGGGTCCGTCAGGATCGTGGCGAAGCTCGCGATCTGGGCCTCGTCGCCGAGCAGCTGCGTGAGCTCGGCCACGCGGGGTGCGTCGGCGGGGATGTCGCCGACGCCGACGTCGACCGGTTCGGCGGCGGTGAGCACCGGCATCTCCGCCGGGGTCACGCCGGGGGCGAGCGCCGCGGCGTTCAGCGCGGTGCGCAACCCGACGCGCTCACGGTCGGTGCCGCGATCGACGGTGACGAGGATCGGCTGCCCGCCGCTCTCGCGCGCCGCGAACGCCAGGTACGCGGTGGCCTCGGTCAGCGACGCGGCACGGCGGGGCGTGTCGGTCTCGCCGGCCGCGTGGTGCAGCGCCGCCGAGATCTCCGAGTCGTATACGAGCAGCTGCGCACCCGCGGCCGTGGCGCGGGCGCGCACGGTGCGGTTCCCGCTGCCCGCGGAGGTCGTGTCCGAAGGGACGAGGGTGAGGGGGGGAGCCCCCTCCACCGTGGTCGCGCCGAGCGCTGCGACCACGTCGCCGCCGGCGGAGCCGGTCGCCGGCCAGAAGACGCCCGCCTGCGTCGGATTGCCGATGGCCGTCAGCTGTGCGAGATCGGGCAGCGGATCTGTGCCCTCCGGGTCGTCCGCCGGCTCTGTCGGGGAGGGGGACGCTGTCGGGGAGGGGGACGCCGTCGGGTCGGGGGTGGCGGGGGGTGTCTGGGTCGGCGGATCCGCCAGCACCTCGGGGGACAGGTACGACACCAGCGAGGTCGGCTGAAGGGGCGTCGGAAGGCTCGCGTGCACCTGCGTGGCCAGATCGGCGTCGCCGAACTGCAGCGCGAAGCGGGTCAGCGGCAGCGCCTCCAGGCGCGCGAGCCACTCGATGGCGCTCTCCGGCGCTGCGGTTCCGCGCGCCCGGATCGCGGCCGGCAGGGCGGGATCGACGGCGAGGATCGCGCTGGTCCCCTCCACCGCATCCAGTTGCGCCGTGAGCTCGCCGTCGGGTGCCGTGAGCTCGGCGAGGTCGTCGACGCCGAGCAGACCGGCGCTGCCGGGCGGGGCGGTGATGGGCACCACGACGCCCACCGACGCGGTCACCGCGTCGTCGGGAACGATGAACACGCTCGTGGCGGCGATCGTCTGACCCGCCACGACGGCGGTGGCACGCAGCGGATACACCCCCGCGCCCCGCTCGGCGAGGGCCGGCACGTCCGGCGGCACCACGATGGCCGATGTGGCGTCGGCGCCCGAGACCACCGCCGCCAGGGGCGCCTCGGCAACGGGGGGGAGCGCCGCCGGCTCCGTGTCGGCGAGCCACGAGGCCAGACCGCTCCGGTCGGGGATCGGCTCGGTGCCGAGCTCGAGGGTCACCGTCGTCGCCGGCACGGTCGCCTCGGTGCCGTTGGCGATGGTCGCCGACACGGCCAGCTGGTCCCCGGGGCGCACGATGCCGTTGCCCACGGGTGACAGGGTGAGGTCGGCCTCGCCCGACAGCTCGGGCCCCGACGGAGTCGGTGTCGGCGTCGCGTGCGCGGGAACGGCCAGCATCGGCGCCACCAGAGCGGCGACCACCAGCGCGGCGCGCCCGGCGGCGCGAAGGCGCCGCAGCGGGCGGGAACGCGGCGTGCGGGCCGGGGCGGATGTGGTGTCGGTCATGTGGCTCCGGCGCGGGCAAGAGGGCGACCGCACCGCAGCGATTCTACGGGCGGCGCCTCCGAGACCCCCGTGCGCCTCGCGGGACGATTGAATGGACGGATGCTGCCGCACCCCGAACCCGCTCTCGCCGCGGCCCTCGCCGCCGATCTGCGTGCCGCCGGATACACCTCCGACGGCCTGCGCTCGGCGTGGACCGCGCCGGCGGACGAGGCGATCGCGCGTGGCCTGCGCCGACCCGCCCTGCGCGCGCTCCGTGACCGCACCGACGCGCTGGCGGTGCTCGCACGGCTCCTGGGCCTCGGAGTCGCTCAGCCGCGGGCGGCGGTGGACGCCGCCCTCCCGGCCACCGGCGCGGAGGGCCTGACCCGCCTCGGTCTGGCCGAGATCTCCGGCGACACGGTGCGAGCCGCGGCCATGGTCCGGCCGCAGTCGTTCGCCGACGACGCCGGAGAGGGCGAGTGGTGGATCGCGAGCGACCTCGACGAGGCGGCCCGCGGCGGCGGCGCCCTGCCGGAGGACCACGTGCTCGGCGTGGGCGGAGCATCCCTCACCCTCGCCGGGCTGCAGGTGCCGGATGCGGCGGAGACGGGGTTGGACCTCGGCACCGGCTGCGGCATCCAGGCCCTGCGGATGCGGCGGAGCGTCTCGCGCGTCGTGGCCACCGACGTGTCGGAGCGGGCCCTGGCGTTCACGCGGCTGAACGCCCTCCTCAACGGCGTGGACGGCATCGAGACGCGCGCGGGGAGCCTGTTCGACCCCGTCGCCGGAGAGCGATTCGACCGGATCGCCTCGAACCCGCCGTTCGTCATCACGCCGCGGCGTGCCGGCGTGCCCGCCTACGAGTACCGAGACGGCGGGCGCGTCGGCGACGCGCTCGTGGCCGACGTGATCCGCGACGCCGGCGCCCACTTGGCCCCCGGCGGCGTCGCCCAGCTGCTCGGGAACTGGGAGAGCAGCGCCGATGAGGACGGACTCGACCGCGTGCGGGCGTGGGTGGCCGAGGCGGCGGTGCCGCTGGATGCGTGGGTGATCGAGCGGGAGCGGCTCGACCCCCTCGCGTACGCCGAGCTGTGGGTGCGCGACGGCGGCACGGCGGCGGGGACCCCGGAGTTCGCCGACCTCATCGACGCGTGGCTGGACGACTTCGCCGCACGCGGGGTCACCGGCGTCGGGTTCGGATACGTGCTCCTGCGCCGGCCCCTCCAGGGCGGCCCCACCCTCGTCCGGTTCGAGCGCGTGCCCGGCACCGTGGCGGCCGCGCCCGGCGCCCACCTGGCCGCCGCCCTCGCTGCGCACGACCGGCTCACGCGGCTGGACGACGCCGAGCTCGCGGCATCCCGGTTCGTCGTCGCCCCGGATGTCACGGAGGCGCGGCATCACCGCCCCGGTGAAGAGGCCCCCACGGTGATCGAGCTGCGCCAGGGCGGCGGATTCGGGCGGGCGCTGGCCGTGGATCCGGCGCTGGCCGCGCTCGTGGGAGCAAGCGACGGCGACCTCGCCGTGGGCGCCCTCGTCGACGCGATCGCCCAGCTGCTGGAGGTGGATGCGGCGGCGCTGCGCGCAGACCTCCTCCCCCGCGTGCGCGAACTGACGTTCACGGGCTTCCTCCGCTTCGCCGACTGACCCGGCCCCGGGCCGCGGTTAGGCTCGACGCATGCTGAACATGGCCGAGGGTGTCGCGCGCCTGGATGCGCTCGCCGACTCCGCCGTCGTCGCCCGACTGGGCCGCGCCTTCGCCGACGCCGGGCACGAACTGGCCGTCGTGGGCGGGCCCGTGCGCGACGCGCTGCTCGGACGCGAGACCCACGATCTCGACTTCACCACCGACGCCCGCCCCGACGAGATCCTGCGCATCGTCACGCCGATCTCCTCCGCACGGTGGGACGTCGGGCGCGATTTCGGCACGATCGGCGCGCGCGTGTCGGGCGAGCAGGTGGAGATCACGACGTACCGCGCCGACAGCTACGACGGGATCACGCGCAAACCCACCGTCGCCTTCGGCGAGACGCTCGAGGAAGACCTCTCGCGCCGCGACTTCACCGTCAACGCCATGGCCCTGCGCGTGCCCGGCAAGACGCTCGTCGACCCCACCGGTGGCGTGGAGGACCTCATCGCCGGTCGCCTGCGCACCCCCATCGATCCGGCCGTGAGCTTCGGCGACGACCCGCTGCGGATGCTGCGGGCGGCGCGGTTCGCGTCACAGCTCGGCTTCCAGGTCGATCCGGCCACCCTCACCGCGATGGCGGAGCTCGGCGACACGCTCTCGATCGTCAGCGCCGAGCGCATCCAGGCAGAACTGGTGCGCACCCTCACCACCGACGATCCCGTGCGGGGCATCCGGATCCTCGTGGACACCGGGCTCATGGAACGCTTCCTGCCGGAGGTGCCCGCCCTGCGCCTCGAGGTGGACGAACACCATCACCACAAGGACGTCTACGAGCACTCGCTGACCGTGTTGCGTCAGGCCATCGAGCTCGAGCACGCGCGGCACCCGGGGGCCGCCCCCGACGTGCCACTGCGGCTGGCAGCCCTCCTGCACGACATCGGCAAGCCGGCCACGCGACGGCTCGAGCCCGGCGGTGGCGTGACCTTCCACCACCACGACATCAAGGGCTCGCGGATGGCGCGTAAGCGCCTGCAGGCGCTGCGGTTCGACTCCGACACGATCGGCTCGGTCGCGACCCTCATCGAGCTGCACCTGCGGTTCTTCGGCTATGCCGAGGGGGCGTGGACCGATTCGGCGGTGCGCCGGTACGTCCGCGACGCCGGTGAGCAGCTGGAGCGGCTGCACATCCTCACGCGCGCCGACGTCACGACCCGGAACAAGCGCAAGGCCGCTCGGCTGGCCGGCGCCTACGACGACATCGAGTCCCGCATCGCCGCGCTGCGCGAGCAGGAGGAGCTGGACTCGGTGCGTCCCGACCTCGACGGCAACCGCATCCAGGAGATCCTCGGCATCCGCCCCGGGCGCGAGGTCGGCGAGGCGTACCGCTTCCTGCTCGAGCTGCGCCTGGACGAAGGCCCCCTCGGCGAGGAGGAGGCCGAACGGCGGCTGCGGGAGTGGTGGGCCGCGCGCAGCTGATCCGCCGGGTCAGGCGCGCCGGTACTCGTTGACGATCACACCGGAGGCGTACGGCGTCGAGCGCTCCAGCACGAACGACCGAGGGTCATAGACCCCCGAGAACAGCGGAAGCCCCGCACCGAACACGAGCGGATTCACCTTCAGCACGAGGCGGTCGATCTCCTCGATGAGGGCACCGGCGAGAACACCGCCTCCGCACAGCCAGATCCCCACGCCCTCGCCGGCCTTCAGGCGCCGCACCAGCGCGACCGGGTCTTCGTCGGTCAGCGTGATGCCCGCGGGCACGTCGGCATCCAGGTGGCGGCGGCTGAAGACGTACTGGTCCAGGTGCGGGTAGGGATCATCCGTCGCTGCCAGGCCCGCGGCGTAGGTCTCCCAACCCATCACGACCGCGTCGAAGCGCCGGCCGTCGGCTTCGAGTCCGACGGCCTCCAGCCCCACCCGTGGCACGGTGTCGCGCCAATCGCGGAACACCATGTCGATGTGGTCGCCGGTGACGGGGATGGCGTCGAACTCGCCGTCCGGGCCGGCGATGCGCCCGTCCAGTGTCACGGCGACGTAGTACGTCAGTTCACGCACGATTGCTCCTTTACCACGACAGAAGTAGTGGTAGCGAAACTACAACAACTGTTGTGATTTGGCTAGGGTGTGGGCATGGCCCGCAATCCGTCCCGCCGTGCCTCGCTCGCCGACGCGGGCATCTCCGTGCTCGCGCGGGAGGGTGCGCGAGGACTCACGCATCGCGCCGTGGATGCCGAAGCCGGCGTGCCGGCCGGGACGACGTCGAACTACTTCCGCAGCCGTGCGCTGCTCCTGGATGCGCTCGTCGCCCGCATCGGGGAGCGGCTCGCACCCGACCCGCTCGTGCACGCGGAGTTGTCGGAGCGGGCGCCGACGAAGGACCTGTTCGCCGAGTACCTCCGCGACATCGTCCGGCGGCTCAGCACCCAGCGCGACGTGACGCTGGCGCTGTTCGAGCTGCGGCTGGAATCTGCTCGGCGACCGGAGGTGGCCGAGGCGATCGGGACGTGGCTGCGGACGGGATTCGACGGCGACGTCGCATTCAACACCGGCGCGCGGCTGCCCGGCGGCCGTGAGGAGATCGCGCTGTTCCACTATGCGATCGACGGCCTCCTCCTGGACCGGCTGACCACGCCGATCGATCCCGCCACGCCCACCGACGCCGTCGTCGAGGCGCTCGCTGCGCGTCTGCTTCCCCCCGCATCCTGAGGGTGCCCCGGCCGTTGCCGGACGAGGGGGCGGCGGTCAGTGGAAGAGGCCGAGGATCGTGGGCATCGACCACACCACCACCATGACGATCACGACGACGACCGTGACCACCGAGGTCCGGGTCTTCAGGCGCTGGCCGCCGGGGGCGACTCCCGCCGGGGGCGGCGTGATCATCGGAGCGGAGGAGGGGGCGGCGCCCGCGGCCACCGCCGCCGTGTCGACAGAGGGGCCGGATGCCAGCCGGTCGTCGCGCCAGCGGGCCCACTGCGCGAACTTGTCGAGCAGGGCGGCGACCACCGAGAACAGCCACGCCCACGTCGCCGGATCGAGCGTCGAAAGGTCGCGCTTGGCGTACAGGAACAGCCAGTCGTCGACGATCTCGACGTCCAGGGCGGCGGCGTTGTCGATGAAGCGCGCCATGATGTCGGGCGTGAACAGGTACAGCGCGTCGCGTTCGTAATCGGGCGGGCAGTAGAGCGAGAAGAATCGGTCGAAATCACCCTCGAGGCTCAGGCGCTGGTCGCGGTCGAATGCCGCGGGAAGGTTGGAGACGCCGAACAGGCCGTTGTTGCCGACGGCGTCCAGCACGATGTGCGGCAGCGGCACATCGAGTTTCACCGCGACGTATCCCCACCGGTGGGTGGTGCGGTTCTTGCCCGACCCGGTGGTGTAGCGATAGTTCGCGAACTCCACGAAGCGCGGCTGCATCCCGCGGACGATGTCGCTGGACGCCCGGGAGCTGCCGCGCTGGAAGATCAGCCCCGGCAGGGGTGGCTTCGCGACGGTGGGGAGGAAGCTCATGCCGTTCGTGCGCGCGAAGCGGTCCAGCCGGTACCAGCGCTCGCCTCCTCCGCCACCGCGGACAAGGGCCACGATGACCACGGCGATGGCGCCCCCGATGATGAGGAACGGGGCGAAGGTGAACAGCGAGACGAAGCCTCCACCGCTCGCGAGCACGGCCAGCAGCGCCGTGAACACCGTGCCGGACATGCCCAGAACGATGATGCCGAGCACGACGGCCACGGCGATCACCGCGCCCCCGGATCCCGCCATCCAGCCGGGCGCCTTGCCCTGCGCGCGGAGCTCGCGGACGAACGCCTTCGCCGCGGCGCGGTCGACCGGATCGGTCAGCGGCCGCGCGTCGAACGCGACCGGCGCCGGCGCGGTCATCCGCGGCTTCCCCGACGGCGCCCCGGCAGTGGGGCGACACGGGCGGCGACGTCGGCGGTCCACGGCATGCGCCTACGTTATCGAGCAAGCCCCGGGTGAGACACCACATTCCGTCCGAGACATACCGCGTCGCGTGGTGTCTCGGACGCGATGTGGTGTCTCGCGGATGGGGCGGGGCCGGCGATGTGCGAGGGGCGGTGCCATCCGATACACTGTGAAGGTTGTCCGGCGACGCCTGTGCGCGTCTCACCCCGGACGACATGCACACACCCTCCTGCTGACGGGAAATGCCCGGCAGCCGTTCTAGTCCGAAGGAGGTGGGTTAGTGACGCACCAGTACGAACTCATGGTCATCTTCGACCCCGAGGTCGACGAGCGCCAGGTCGCTCCGAAGCTCGACGGTTTCCTCAAGGTCATCACGACCGACGGAGGCACCATCGACAACGTCGACATCTGGGGCCGCCGCCGTCTCGCGTACGAGATCAAGAAGAAGACCGAAGGCATCTACGCCGTCGTGAACTTCACCGCGAGCAGCGAGGCCACGCAGGAACTCGACCGTCAGCTCAAGCTGAACGAGCAGATCATGCGCACCAAGGTCCTCCGTGCCGAAGAGGCCATCGCGCTCGTCGCCTCCGAGGCGCAGCGCAAGGAGGCCAAGGCTGCCCGCAAGGCGGCGGCCGCCGAGACCCGGACGGCCCAGAAGGACGCCTGATGGCCGGCGAAACCGTCATCACCGTCGTGGGCAACCTCACGGCCGACCCCGAGCTGCGCTACACGCAGAACGGGCTGCCGGTGGCGAACTTCACCATCGCATCCACCCCCCGCACGTTCGACCGTCAGGCGAACGAGTGGAAGGACGGCGAGGCGCTGTTCCTGCGCGCATCCGTGTGGCGTGACTTCGCGGAGCACGTGGCCGGTTCGCTCACCAAGGGCGCGCGGGTCATCGCGACAGGTCGCCTGAAGCAGCGTTCCTACCAGGACCGCGAAGGCCAGAACCGCACCTCCATCGAGCTGGAGGTCGACGAGATCGGCCCCTCGCTGCGTTACGCCACCGCTCAGGTGACGCGCGCGGCCAGCTCCGGTGGTGGCGGCGGCGGTGGCCAGCCGCGTCAGCAGCAGGTCGCCGCGGATGAGCCGTGGTCCACGCCCGGTTCCGCCGGCGGCGGTGCCAGCGGCGGTGCAGACGCGTGGTCCGCGCCCGGCAACTACGGGGACGACACCCCGTTCTGATTCACGCTGGATGCCGCGAGCCCTGAGCCGCAGCATCCGCGCTTCATACGAAAGAAGGAAAGATGGCTGGAAAGTCAAGCGGCGACCGCCGCAAGCCGCGGAAGGGTGGCAAGCCCACCGCTCCGGCGAAGCCCACCCGCGTCGGCGTCATTGATTACAAGGACGTCCCGACCCTCCGCAAGTTCATCTCGGAGCGCGGGAAGATCCGCGCCCGTCGTATCACCGGTGTCTCGGTGCAGGAGCAGCGTCTGATCGCCCGTGCGATCAAGAACGCGCGCGAAATGGCGCTCCTGCCCTACGCCGGCGCCGGCCGTTAAGGGGCACCCGCATGGCAAAGCTGATTCTCACGAATGAGGTCGCCGGGCTCGGAAGCGCCGGTGACGTGATCGAGGTCAAGAACGGGTACGCCCGCAACTACCTCATCCCCCAGGGCTTCGCGGTGGCGTGGACCCGTGGCGGGGAGAAGCAGGTGGCGTCCATCCGCGCCGCCCGCGAATCCCGCGCGATCCACGACCACGAAGAGGCCGTGTCGCTCAAGAACACGCTCGAGTCCAACAAGGTCAAGCTGTCGGTGAAGGCGGGTGCCGAAGGGCGCCTGTTCGGATCCGTCAAGACCGGCGACGTCGCCGACGCGGTCAAGGCCGCCGGCTTCGGAGACCTGGACAAGCGCAAGATCCACATCACCTCGCCCATCAAGGCGGTCGGTGAGCACGAGGCGACGATCCGCCTGCGTGACGACGTCACCGCTGTGATCACCCTCCAGGTGGTCGCCGCGAAGTAACGCGTGCAGCGTCCGCCCGTCGGTCGCACCCGGATGCCGCGGACCCGTTGTGGTCCGCGGCATCCGTCGTTTCACGTGCCCCCGTCACGAAAGTGCATCAGGCCCGCGAGAGTGCACCGATTCTGGTGCACTCTCGCCGGGTTCGTGCACTTTCGGCGAGGGGGATGCGCCGGAGTCGGCGCACCGTCTCACGCCGTGGCGCGCCGGAGTGCGAACAACACCGCGCCGCTGACGAGGAGGAGCGTCGCCATCAGCAGCGTCGCGGTCATGCCCGTGCCTCCGGTGTCGGCCAGGGTGGCCGGCGGGGTGGTGGAGGCGGCCAGGGCGACCGGCGCACCGATCACGCCGTCGTCCGCGATGGCGGGGCCCGCCGCGGCCGGCGGTGCACCCGGCATGGTCGGGTCGGCCGGAGTCGCGGGGTCAGCCGGATCCGCCGGGGTCAGCGGCGCGCCCGGATCCGCCGGGTCGACGATGGCCGGCGGTACGACCGTGGTGGAATCCGCCGTCGAGCAGTCGCCCACCCCGCACACCGCGTTGCCGCCCACCGTGACGGGAATCGCGACCGGTGTCACGACCTGCGTGCCGCCCGCGGTGCTGCCCTCGCCGTCCGTCGAAGGCTCCGTGCCGCCCGCGGAAGGCTCCGTGGTTCCCGCGCCCGGCACTGCGACCGTGGTCGCGGTGTCGGTCTCCGCGTCGCCGATCACCGAGACGGCGTTGCCGCCCGCGGTCACCGGAGCGGCGATCGGAGCGAGAACCTGGGTCCCCCCCGCGACGCTGTCGTCGCCGCCCGTGACGGCGTCGCCGGCGGTGCCGCTACCGGGTGAGGCCACCGTCGTGGCACCGGCGGTCGTGCTGTCGCCGAGGACCGAGATGGCGTTTCCTCCGACCGAGACCGGCGCCGTCACCGGCGCCTGCACTTGGGTTCCGCCGAGGATCGCCTCGTCGCCGGATGTGGCAGCGGATCCGCTGCCGGTGGCCGGTGGCGCCGCCGCCCCTGCCGGAGCCGCGGTGGCGGCATCGGAGGACCGGCTGTCACCGAGGACCGAGATGGCGTTTCCGCCGACGGTCACGGGCACGGCCGCATCCACGAGCGCCTGCGTGCCGCCCAGGATGCTCGCCTCTCCCGAGGCCTCCGTCGGCGGCGTCACCGCGACGGTGGGTGCGGGAGGCGCCGTGGCGGCATCGGCGGACGCGCTGTCGCCGATGACGGAGACACCGTTGCCCGTAAGGGTGATCGGAACGGTCACCGCGAGCACCGCCTGAGTTCCGGAGACGGTGCCCCCTGATCCGTCCGTTTCCGCCGTCGCTGCGGGATCCGGTGCCGGCGTCGTGCTGACGGCGTCGCGGGAGGAGGAGTCGCCGAGGACGGAGATGGCGTTTCCGCCCACGGTGACCGGGAGCTCGACCGAGATGAGACCCTGAGTGCCTGACAGCAGACCGTCGTCGCCGGACGTTTCGGCCGCGGATGCGACCCCTGCTCCGAGGACGGCGAGCCCGCCCCCCACGAGCGCTCCGAGAAGCCCTCTCTTGATGAACCTGCGCATAATGTAACCCCTTCGTGAGTGAGTGAGATGGGTGCGCGCGAACGCGCGGGATCGTCTGCCGCGCCCAGGCGCGGCGGAGCACTCACTCAGTCGGGGGAGATGTCGGTGTCGAATACCGGTGCGCCGGGGAGGGCGTCGTCGGCGAGGTGGTGCAACGACGACGCTGCGCGTGCGTGCTGAGCGTCCTCATGGCTCAGCGCGAGCAGTGCGCCGCCGCCCTGGCCGCCAGCCGCCACCATCCCGACAGGCCCATCCGTCGCGCCGTCGGGCGGCGCGGGTGAGCTCGGCCCGCCAGCGGGCGCCTGCGCGGCGGCGGCGGCGGCGACAACGGCGGCCTGCTCGAAGGAGGGCGCCCGCCCCGCGGGCCGGGGCGTCGCGCCGTCAACGGCGGGCGGGTGGACGGATGCTGCGGCGATCGATGTCGCGGCGGGAAGGACGGAAGCTTCGGAGAGGGCGGGATCCGTCCCGGCGCCCGGGGTCGTGCCGGCGTCCGGGGTGCGCAGGGCATCGGTGAGCGCGGTGAGGCCCGAGAGCGGGAGGCTCGGCAGCAGCGGTCCAGCGGATGCCGCGGAGCCGACGACGTCGGCGACGGCATCGTCAACGCCGTCGGCGACCGCGCGGAGCGCATCGTCGATGCCCGTGCCCACGAGGACGTCGGCCACGACCGGGAGCTGAGAGCCGGCGTCGACCACGGGCGCCACGATGGCGGGGACCGCACCCGCGTGCGCAGCATCCGTGATGGCCCCGGTGGTCGCCGACACGACCGTCGATACAGTCTCGTCGGTCGCACCGACCACGGCGTCGCCGGTGCGCACCACGGCGTCCACGACGGCGGTGACCGGCGTGACCACCGGCTCGGCCTCGGGCGGCACCGTGCGCGAAAGCAGCGGGGCCACCTGACTGGCCACGTCCGCCACGACCTCGTCCACCGCGCCGCTGGTGTGCTGCAGCGTGTCACCGACGCCGTCCAGCGACTCCCCCACGGCACCGAGTAGGCCCGAGCCGCGATCGGAAGACCCCTCCTGGGCGGACGCCGAGCCCGCCGAGACGAACATGCTCAGTACGCACCAGGCGAACCCGGCGAGCACCGCGAGCAGCACCAGGCGAGTCGGCCGGAGCCGAGTGCGGTACTGCGCGATGTCCACGTCTTCACCTCCGCGTGAGCGTCGGAGCCGGTGTGCTCGTGGGACAGACCGTAGGGCCTACCACCCCTGGGACTCAAGACGACTTGACAGAGTGCGCGGTTATCACTACGGCGCACGCCGTTATCCCCGGATTTGTACACAACCCCGAACCCGTATCCACGAACCTTCAACCCACACTTAAAGCACATCGACGGCGGTCACCTGTGGAAAGGGAAAGCGCAGGTCATTCGGCGATTCCGTCTTCACTATCCAAAAGTTTTCCGGAGTTGTCCACAGGTGTTGTGCACAGGCTCGGCGGCGTTTCGCGCAGTCCTTCCACAGACTTATCCACAGGCCGGTTTGCATGCCGGAAGACCCCTCCATAGCGTGGGTGCAGTCCATCAAGGACGAGCCGCTGCAGGTCGACGAGGGCGTGTCGGGGGTCCGTGTTCCGATAGGAATGCGGGATGGCGCGTGCCCGGAGACCATTGCTCCCAGCGGCGTCTCGTGCTGCCTTGATGGACCCACCCGTGCCCGACGGAGAATGGAGAGCGCGTGTCGATCGCCGACATCTCGGAAGAGCGCCTCGGCGGACCCCGCCAGGCCGAACGCACGCCCCCGCACGATCTCCTCGCCGAGCAGAGCGCCCTGGGCGGCATGCTGCTGTCGAAGGATGCGGTCGCCGACGTCATCGAGACGCTGCACGGTGCGGACTTCTACATCCCCAAGCACGAGCTGATCTTCGAGGCGGTCCTCTCCCTCTACTCGCACGGTGAGCCCACCGACGTCGTGGCCGTCACCGACGAGCTCATCAAGACCGGTGAACTCCAGCGCGCCGGCGGCGCGGACTACCTGCACACCCTGACATCCATCGTCCCCACCGCGGCCAACGCCGGCTACTACGCCTCCATCGTGGCGGAGCGGGCACTCCTGCGCCGGCTCGTGGAGGCCGGTACGCGCATCGTGCAGATGGGGTACTCGGGGCAGGGCGACGCGCTCGACCTCGTCAACAACGCCCAGGCCGAGATCTACAACGTCTCCGGTGCCGAGACCGCCGAGGACTACGTCCCGCTCACGACCGCCGTCGACGCCGCCGTCAACGAGATCGAGGCGGCGCGCGGCCGGGACGGCCAGATGACCGGCATCCCCACGGGGTTCGCCGGGCTGGACCAGCTCACCAACGGCCTGCACGGCGGCCAGATGATCATCATCGCCGCCCGCCCTGCCATGGGTAAGTCCACCCTCGCGCTCGACTTCGCCCGCGCGGCCGCCATCAAGCACAACCAGCCGACGATCTTCTTCTCCCTCGAAATGGGGCGCAGCGAGATCGCCATGCGTCTGCTGAGCGCGGAGGGCGCAATCCCGCTGCAGAGCATGCGCAAAGGAACGCTGGACTCCCGCGACTGGACGACGATCGCCGCGACCCGCGGCCGCATCAACGACGCGCCGCTGTACATCGACGACAGCCCCAACATGACCCTCGTGGAGATCCGGGCGAAGTGCCGGCGGCTCAAGCAGCGCGAGGGGCTGAAGATGGTCGTCATCGACTACCTCCAGCTCATGACCAGCGGCAAGCGGGTGGAGTCGCGTCAGCAGGAGGTCAGCGAGTTCTCCCGTGCGCTGAAGCTCCTCGCCAAGGAGCTGCAGTGCCCGGTCATCGCCCTGTCGCAGCTGAACCGTGGACCCGAGCAGCGTGCCGACAAGAAGCCGGCGCTGTCCGACCTTCGTGAATCCGGCTCGATCGAGCAGGACGCCGACATGGTGGTGCTGCTGCACCGCGAGGCCGCCTACGAGAAGGACAGCCCCCGCGCGGGTGAAGCCGACCTGATCGTGGCCAAGCACCGTAACGGCCCGACCGACACGATCACCGTCGCCTTCCAGGGTCACTACTCGCGCTTCACCGACATGGCCCCGGAGATGTAGCGACCCGCGTCGTCGGATGAGTGACGCATGGCGCCACCCTTCCGATCCGCATGGTCGTCTACTTCGCGACCGGGAGACCCCGCGCGGCGGCGTCGCGAGCGCTGTCCCGACGCGCAAGCGCCTTTCCCAGGGCCCGGAACACGACGATGCCGACGATCACCACGCCGATCGACGCGAATCGGACCGCCCAGCTCGCGGGAGTAGCGGGATCCGGCCACAGCCCGAGCACGTTCTGCACGAACCCGGGCAGGGACGGCAGATCGACGATGCCGGTCAGCAGGCTCCCCGCCGCTACCATCCAGCCCATCACGACCACGATCAGGACCAGGACTCTGGCGCTTCTCATCGACATTTCCTCTCAGACGATTCGTCGCGGGCCCCTGGACGGTTCCCGCTGAGAGGTAGTCGACACCGTGTTCTCGGAACACACGCAAGGGGCGAGCGGGTCCACAGTTCCCCCCTCGCCGCGGGCGCGCAGTCGGGGTCAATGCGCGCCGAGTCCCCCTTGCCACGACGCTCGGGACAAGTACGAGCGATTCCTGCACCTGGATCTGAATTCCCGCTGGACCTGCCCTTGTCTCCCAATACGAATGTCGCGCTCGGACGCGACTACGTCAGACGAGCTTGGATGGCGCGGATGTTCGCTGCCAGGACGCCTCGGCTGAGGAGACCGGGTCCGAGCGGACCGCTCGTGTCTTCACCGAGGAGCGGCAATCGTCGTAGCGCTGTCGTGGCTTCCGGGCTCAGCTGGTCGAGCTGCCAGCGGATCTCGTCGCGGACGGCGTCGACCTGATTGGGTCTCGACAAGCCCGCAGCTTTGGCCGCGTATGCGGCCGCCCCGAGGGCATGCGCACCCATGTGCGCCACGCCGGCGGCTTGCGCCGCTGCTCGCGCGGCCGCGATGGCCGCCGGGTTCGTGACGTCGTGTGCAGCGCGTCCCGCGACGAAACGGCGACGGATCTCTCCCGCGGCATCGAGCTCGCCGCGCGCGAATGCCCGCGTGCGAGCGATGGCATCACGCGGCCGCGAGTCGGTAGGTGACTCCCACTCGAACATCGCGAGGACTCGTTCGGCGCAGTCCGCCGCCCACCATGCCACGACTCGCCGATCGTTCTCGCTCAAGGCCTGCGGCGATCCCATCACGCAGTGCCGGAACGACGAGAAGCGCGAGCTCGTGCTGCCTCATGCGCGTCGTGGAGCAGTGAGATGGCCTGCTCCGACGTCGAGGCGGCAGGGTTCACCACTGACACCCATCCGGCCGTCCCGTACAGAGGGTGCGAAACGAACACGTCGGTATCCGCAGAGCTCGCACCCTCGTCCACGATCTGCGGTGCACGGTCGCGCCCGACGTGATGTTCACGCGGAACCGACCAGGCTCGTCGAGTCTCGATTCCTCGTCGTCGGGATAGTTCTTCGTCACGATCGTCCCGTACGGCTGAGTCCGCTCCGGCATCACACCATCCGGGGCGTAGTAGAAGAACGCATCACCCCACGCCAGCGCCGGCGAACCGCTCCCCTCTTCCGGAATGACCACGAGCACGCCCTCGAAGCCGCTGACAGCATGGACGATCTCTTTCATCTCCATCCCTCAATCGTCAGCTTCAAGTGCTTATGTGGACCTTGGCTAGATGGGAGCACGGATGCCAGCGACCAAGTCTCAAGAGGCGGGATGGACGACGGCTGCGGCCGCTCGGCTCGTGGGCTACTCCACGCAACAAGTACGCGACCTTGAACGGCTCGGAGTCCTCCCTGCCGCCGAGCGCACCCCCAACGGATACCGGCGCTACCAGGAACGCCACATCCTCGCGCTCCGCGCCTATCGCGCACTGGCCACCGCGATCGGCCCCGTGCCGGCGCGACAGATGATGCCCACGCTCGTGCAGGGCACCCTCGACGCCGCCGCCGAGAAGATCGACGACCTGCACGCCTTGCTCGCCCGCAGCCGAGACCACATTCGCGAAGCAAGCCGCGGTCTCCAAGCCGTCCTCACCGACACGACCCACGTCTTCGACGACCACGACTCCATGACGATCAGCGAGCTCGCAGAGGCACTCGGTGTTCGCGCATCGGCACTGCGCCACTGGGAGCACGAAGGACTCGTCAACCCCGACCGGGTCAGCCGGTCCCAAACCCGTCGATACAACGCCCGGGCAATCACCGAAGCACGTATCGTCGCAGCATTGCGAAGCGGCGGGCACCGCATCCCACCGATCGCGCGCGTACTCGACCAGCTTCGCCAGCACGGCCTGACGGCGGAGGCGCAAGCACTTCTCGACGAGCGGCTGACCGTCCTCAGCCGCCGTAGCGTCGTGCTCCTCGGCGCTTCAGGAGACCTCCACGCCCTGCTGAACGAGCGGGCGCAGACTGCTGCGGCCGGCTGAGACGCCGTCCGGGACATTTCTCACCGACATGGCCCCGGAGATGCAGCACCCCGCGGAGAGGTCACGACCGCGGCATCCGCGGGCCGGTCGTCGTGCCGGGAGCACCCAGGCAGCGGGGCGTCGTGCGGGTCGGCGTCGAGACTCTCGAGGTACTCGATCGAACGGCGTGACCCGCGCACGAGTGAGCGGATGCCGTGCGTGCGCTCGTCCACGTCCGGGCGATACGCCACCGCGAGGTCGTGGGTGATGCCGACGGCCGCACGCCGCAGCAGTTCGACATACGGATGGGGAGAGACGCCGTCGTTCGGCACGACGACGCCGATCGCGGCATAGACGCTCCCGCCGGGGCCGGTGACGGCCACTGCGATGCCTCGGGACTCCGGATGGATGTGCCCGTCCGTCACGGCGAATCCCTCGTCGCGCACCTTTCGCAGGTGTGCGCGCAGCTCGGGTCCGGAGCGGATCGTGCGTTCGGTGTAGGTGCGGAGGCCGTGAGCGATGACATCGTCGACGAGCGTCGCATCCGCGTGGGCCAGGAGAACCAGCCCGCTCGACGACGCGTGGAGGGGGATCCGTCCGCCGACGAGGGTCGCGTTGACGACGGCGTCGCGGGTGGAGACCCGGTCGATGTAGAGCACGTCCCGTCCGCTCAGCACACCGACCTGGGCGTGCTCGCGGACGCGCTCATGCACGGCGCCCAGCCAGGGCCGTGCGATCTCCCGGAGCCCGACGGCGCCGGGGGTGCGGCTGGCGAACTCCCACAGCCGCACGCCGAGGCGGTAGGTGCGATCGGGAAGCCGCTCGAGCAGGCCCTCGCCCTCCAGCGCGGCGACCAGGCGGTGGGCCGTGGAGACGGCGAGACCGCTGGCCTCGGCGATCTCGCTGAGCGTCAGGAAGGGGTGCCACGCATCGAAACTCTCCAGCACGCGCATGTGGCGGCGCAGCACCGATTCGCCGGCTGATTCTCGTGCCACCGCGTCCTCCTCAACGACGCCGCCATGCTAGCCCCCGCTCTGGGTGGCGCCGGCCGTCGATGAGGTCAGGCGTTCTGGCGATACACCGTTCGGGCGTAGTCGTGATACGGCGCCGGGGCGACCGTGGCACGGATGCGCACCTGTCGGTGATCGGCGTCGACCGAGTCCTTGCGCGAGACGGGGCTCTCACCCCACAGCACCTCGACTTCATCGCCGTCTCGCACGTCGGCGTCGAGGGTCGCCAGCGACATGTACAGCTGGTCGTACGACACATACCCGGCATCGGTGGAGATGCCGACCCGTTCGCCATTCCTCTGGATCTCATCCATTTGGTAGAACCCGTATCGCGCCTTGGGGAAGTCGAGGTACTTGGCAGGGGTGCCCGGCTCCAGCTGCGAGCGGACGACCGCCGCCACGTCGTCCGAATTCCAGATCAGTGTGACCTTGCGCCGGCGGACGTTCTCCGCGTGATTCTCGAGGGCCTCGCGACCGTGGAACTCGTGGTCGAAGCGCACTGAGCGACCGAGGCCGATGTCGAAAGGCGTCATGTAGTAGTCGTGGATGTCCGGCGAGTGCAGTGAGCCGCCGACCGATCCGATGCGGGCAGCAGGAAGCCACTCGCGGTACTCAGCGAAGTCGTCGTCGAACACAGCCGGGAACGGTGTCGGCACCCAGCCCGACTCGAGCGGCGACGAGGAGTACGCCTTCGCCCCGACTCGCCGGATACCGTACTCCTCGCCAGCGGCCATGAGTGCGTCGCGCACCGCATCGGCGTCCTCCCACGGTCCGTAGAACTCGAAACCTGGTTGGCCGGCCATGCCGTGGCGGAGGGCTTTCACGGGCCGGCCCGCGATCGTCACGTCGCCGATGTGGAAGAACTTGATGTGGGGCACCGGTCCGCCGAAGACCTTCTCCATGACGGAGTCGGCGTGCGGGCCCTGCAGCTCGTAGCGGTAGAACGTGGGCGGCCCCTGCCGCATCTGAGAGTTCGGCTCCAACCGGTAGCGCACATCCTTGCCGCCCTTCTGCGCCTTCTCGACGTTGAAGCGCACCCAGTCGATGAGGATGTGGTGCCCGATCAACACGAGACCCTCCGGGCCATCGGAGTTGTAGAACAGGATGCCGTCGCCGATGAGGTAGCCGTCCTGGTTGACCGAGATGAGCTGCTTGGCGACGCCGGGACGGAAGGTGGCGAAGGTGTTGGGCGAGATGGAGCTGAGCAGGGCGATGAGGTCCTCTCCGTCGAGGAACAGCTGCGTCATGTGGTGGGACTGGTCCATGAGCGCCACCGTGGTGTTCCAGGCACGCTGTTCGTCGCGCCAGTTGGTGAACTCGGGCGCCACCGGAAACGTGAATGCCGGCCAGTTCTGGTTCCGCAGCAGTTCCGCGGGGCTGCCTGCCCGCTCGATCGCCTGTGCGAGCGACTCGGCCCTGGTGTCGGTTGCGGTTGTCGTGGGATCCGTGGTCATCGTCGACCCTCCGTCTGTGTCGGGGAAGCGGATCCAGGCTACGAACAGAGGCACTCCGCCCCGTCGCGTTTTTCCATTGAGTGGGAATCGAGACCGACGTCACGACGGCCCAGCGGTCGGCTGGGAGGGCGTCGAGAGCACCGGTGCGTCGTGGGTGCCCGTCGGCACCACGGACTCGACGATCATCTCCCAAATCCCCGACGACGCCGACGCGGTCTACGTCGGGCTGGGCGGTGCGGATGCGGCGAGCTGGCGGTGCGGTAAACCGTCGGATGTGGAATCCGCAGCGGGACGCCTCCCCGAGCGGCGCCTCATCGCGCCCGATGCTCGGGGGGATGGCTCTACCCGAACCTCGAGGATCCCCGGGTCTTCACCGCCGCGATGCGCGGGTTTCTCAGCCGCCACGGCCTCTGACCGGAGGCATGGACCGCGCTGACCTTCTCTGGCATCCGCTTCACCGCCACCCGCTCAGCGACCTGCGCGACGGCTCTTGACCGAGCCGGTGACCGAGGGGCTCCAATGGACATTTCGGGCTATCGCAGCCGCATGCGGGACATCACTCACCGGAACGTGCACTTACCCATGAAAGCCCGCGGAATCCCACGGGCTTTCATGGTTTCTCGGACAGCCGGGCTGCGCGCGGCCCGCGACTGACGGGTCAGGCGCGGTCGGCGCGGTCCGTGCCGTCGTCGTAGTCGATCTGTTCCTTGCGGACCTGCTCGGTGACCGTCTCGTCCTCGGTCACCGTTTCCGTTCCCAGGCGGACACGCTCGACCGGAACGGTCTCCTTGGCGACGACGGGCCGCTCCTCCGTGAGGACGACCTCGTGCTCCTCCTCGCTGATGGCCGGCCCGTCCATGGCATCCGCGACGTTGGCGTCGGTGATGGGTTCGCGCTCCAGTCGCACCTCCTCATGGCTCACCGGGACGGTGACGGTCTTCTCCTCCGTGACGACGTACTTCCGCAGCCGTGCGCGACCGGTCTGAACCTTCTCGGTACCGACGCGGAGGCGCTCCTCGGAGCGGGTCATCGCATCGTCGGTGGTCGGACCGGACGTGTCATACCCGGTGCTCGTATCCGCCGCGCCGTCACTGGCGTCCCGGGCGGTACCGGTGCCTTCGTCGACGCTGGCGTTGCGGGAGCCGTTGCCGTAGTAGACGTACAGTTCATCTTCCTGCGCATGCTCCAGCGCCCCGTCCGCGTCGATGCGCGGTGCGTTCTTGACGAACTCCTTCGCGTAGCCCACCCGGAGGTTCTCGCCGTCCTGGTTGGCGTCATCGATGGGCACGAAGGACTCCGAGGTGCCGAAGAAACCGGTGCGCACCGCTGCCCAGGTGGGCGCCCCGGTGTCGGTGTCGAGGTAGATCTGCTGGAGCGTGCCGATCTTCTCCCCGTCGGAGTCGATCACCGCTGCTCCCATGAGACCGCCGATGTTTTCTGTGCTGATCATGACTGTTCCTATCGTTCGTTTGTTCGTACGTGTTGAGACCGGCGCGGGGCCCGCGACCGGAAGCCGTGTCACCGGGTTGTGGTGACCGGCACGGCGGTGGTGTCGGAGTCACGCTTGACGACGCTCCGCACGCCGAGCATCCCGCCGAGGGCCGCGATCACCGCGCCGAGCAGCAGCCCGGCGAAGCCCCACCACGAGGCGGCCTGAGCAGTCTCGGCGGCATCCTCCGCCGTCTGCTGCGCGTCCTGCAGCGCCTCATCGGTCTGCTCCTGCGCTTCTTCTTCGTCGACGTTGCTCTGCACGTCCTCGACGACCTGGGTGACGTCGGTCCCGGACAGTGCCTGGGTGGCGGAGCTGACAACGCCGCCGAGGAGGCTGGCGCTGAGCCACACAGTCAGGGCGAGACCGACAACCAGCGAGGTCGCCCAGGTCAAGAATCCGTGCAGCAGCCCGCTGCGCAAGGCCAGCGCGCCAGCGACGAAGCCGGCCGCGGCAAGAGCGATCACTAGGGCGATGACACTCCAGATGGTCGCCCCGATGCCTGAACCACCCAGGCCGATGCCGGCGGTGACGAGGGAGAGCAGGATGGTGACGGCCAGGAAGGTCACCACCCCGGCGATGACGGACCCCCACGAGATGTTCGCGGTGCGGCCACCCCTTTCGGTGCCGATCAGCGACTCCTTCGCGGCGTCGTCGTTGTGGTCTGCGATGACAGGTCGGGCTGCGGCGCTGTCGGTGCGATTGTTTGCCATTGTTTCGATCCCTTTGGGTTGGGGCGTCGGAGCCGCAGGAGTCGAAACGTGCGGACCGGCTACCAGCCGGCTTACACCGTAAGCAGACTAGCGTGACAGTACAGCGCCCGAAACGACTTGGCGAGGGGGGTTGCGCGTGATGGGAGGGAATGTGCTATGAGCGTCCGGGTGACGAAGAAGCCGACGGGTGCGCAGTCCGGTCGTCTGAGCCGTGGCCTGATCATCGAGACCGCGCTCGCGCAGATCGACCGGCGTGGCGCGCAGGGGTTGTCGATGCGCTCCTTGGGGCAGGAGCTCGGTGTAGAGGCGATGTCGCTGTACCGGCACGTACACGGGCGAGAGGATCTGCTGGAGGGGGTGGTGGCTCTACTGATGGAGAACCTGACCTCGGATCTTGACGATGAGCTCGCCGAGCACTGGCAGGGGTTCCTGCAAACCGTCGCCCACCACGTCCGCCAGATCGCGATTGATCATCCGCTCGCGTTTCCGCTGGTTGCCACCCGGCACCCGGCGGCACCGTGGCTGCGCCCCCCGCTACGCAGCGTCGAAGTGGTCAACACGTTTCTCGGCACTCTCATCGGGCACGGTTTCACCGATCAGCAGGCCGTGGATGCCTACCGGTCCTTCAGCAGCTTCCTGCTCGGCCACCTGCTCCTGGAATCCGCCGTGCGCGGCGCGGAAACCGGCCCGGTCGAAGAACCCCTCGACGAGGGCGACGCCACCATCCCCGAAGGCGACGGGCACGTCAGTTTGGAGGCTGCACCCGAAGTGAAACGCCTCCGAACACTGCTCAGCGAGGACCGCAGCGACGAAGAATTCGAAGTGTCACTGGAGGCACTGCTGGACCGGTTGAACCGCGAGCTCACCCAATAACGGCCCCACACCTGCTTCAGCACGACCCGCCGAGCGTCGGCAGACCACCTCCCGCGCCGTCCAGACGAGGTCTGTCGGGACGGCGCCGGAGGCGAGCGGACGGTGCTCGGTAGCCGCTCACTCCCCGGCGGTTGCCGGGGCGGTCGCGCGGTGGCCGGGGATGACCATCGTCTTGATGGCGACCGGGTCGGTCTTGGACTGCATGAGGGCCTTCTCGACGTCCTCCAGACCGAATCTCCCTGTCACGAGCGAGGCGACCTCGATGGTGCCGCTGGCGACGAGCTGGATCGCGGTGGGCCACGTGTTGACGTAGCGGAACGTCCCGGTGAGCGTGATCTCGCGGTGCTGGATCATGGCGATCGGCACCTCCAGGGTGTTCCCGCCCATTCCCACGAGCACCGCGGTGCCGCCCCGGACGATGGTCGGAAACGCCGACTGCACCGCGCGCGCGTTCCCGGACGCGTCGATGTAGACGTCGAAGTACTCGCTGTACTGGTCGAGGTCGGCTTCTGCCGGATCCAGCACGACGTCCGCGCCGTGGCTGAGGGCAAAGTCGCGGCGATGGGGGATCGGGTCGCTGATCACGACCTCTGCGGCTCCGAACGACTTCACCACCTGCGCGACGATGACCCCGATCGGGCCGGCGCCGGTGACGAGCACCTTGGAGCCCCGGGTGACGCCGCCGCGACGAGCGGCGTGCACGGCCACCGACACCGGCTCGACGAGGGCGGCCTCCTCATCCGTCATGGAATCGGGGATGGCGTGGGCGAAGTCATCGTCGACGATCACGTACTCGGCGAACGATCCGTCGATCGGCCACGCACCGTAGAAGCGGATGTCGCGGCACAGGTGGTAGCGGCCGGTCTTGCAGAACTCGCAGCGGCGGCACGGCGTCTGAGGCTCGACGGCCACGCGGGTCCCCACGCGGGTGTGATCCACGCCGTCACCCACGGCGACGATCTCGCCGGCGGTCTCGTGCCCGAGCACGACGGGGCCGCGGACGATGAGATCGCCGATCGCGCCCGTCTCGTAGAAGTGCGTATCGGAGCCGCACGAACCCACGGCGGTCACGCGCACGAGCACTTCGCCCGGGCCGGCGGCGGGCACGGGCACCTCCTGCAGCTCGATCGTGCCGGGCGTGAGCAGGACGCTGGCCTGCATGGTGGCGGGGAGGGACATGGATGGGGTCCTTTCGGAGTGTCGGTTCTCAGCCCTTGACGGTGCCGGCGGTCAGGCCGCCGACGATCCATCGGAGGGCGAAGAGGGCGAAGAGGATGCCGGGAACCATCGAGACGACGGTCGCGGCGGCCATGGGGCCCCAGTCGATCGACTGGAAGGAGATGTACTGCTGGATGCCGGTCGTGATCACCTGCGTGTTCCGGCCGCTGAGCACGAGCGGCAGCGTGTAGCTGTTCCACGCCCAGATGAACGACAGCATGAGGGCCGCGCCCAGACCCGGGGCGATGAGCCGGAACAGGACATGCCGGAACGCCGTCCAGCGCGTGCCGCCATCCACCGCAACGGCTTCCTCCAGCTCGGTCGGGAGGTCTTCGATGAAGGAGCGCAGCATCCACACCAGCATCGGCAGGGTGACCAGCTGGTAGGCGAGGATCAGCCCGAGGTAGTTGTCGGTCAGGCCGACGTTCTGGAACACGAGGTACAGCGGCAGGATGATCAGCAGCTCAGGGGCGAATCGCAGCGACAGAATGCCGAAGGCGATGTTCTCTTTGCCCCGGAAGGAGAACCGCGCCAGCGCGTAGGCCGTCGGCAGCCCGATCACGAGGGTCAGCAGAAGCGATCCGACCGTCACGATCAGCGAGTTCAGGAACGGTGTCATGAACTCCGGCCCCGTGAAGACGTCCGCATAGTTGGCGAGCGTGGGCGTGAACACGAACTTCGGCGGGTAGGCCACGATGTCCTGCGGAAGCTTCAGCGACATCAGGAAGATCCACACGATGGGCGCCAGCGCGAACACCGTCCAGATGCTCAGCAGAGCGATGACGACGGTGTGCTTGGCGATCTTCTTCCGGCGCCGCCGGGCCTGGGCGGCCAGATGCTGACGCGGATCGACGGTTCGCGCCGGGGCCGAGCGCTGGGTGTCTGCAGCGCCGCCGGCGGCGACCTGTCCTCCGAGATCAACGGTCATTTCACGGCCTCCGCGCGACGTGCCTTCAGCAGGAAGTAGGACATGAGGTAACACAGCACCCACAGCACGACGAGGGCCGCCATGGCCATCCCGAAGTTGAGGTTGCGGATGCCGTCGAGGTATCCGAGCACGTGCAGATTCGTGGTGGCGTCGACGGGTCCACCGGCGGTTGTGGTGTAGATGATGTCGAACATCTTCAGCGAGTCGATGCCGCGGAAGGCGATGATCACGATCAGCACGGGCATCAGCATCGGCAGCGTCACGGAGACGAAGTTGCGGATGGGGCCGGCGCCGTCCATGGCGGAGGCCTCCCGCAGCTCGACGGGCACGCTCTTCAGGCCCGCCTGGGCGAGCAGGATGACGAACGGGGTGAAGATCCACACATCGATGAGGATCACCGACCACAGTGCGCTGTCCGGACCGTTCAGCCACAGCAGCTTCTGCTGCCCGAGGGACTCCAGGATCCAGTTGACGACGCCGTTCTCGGTGAGCATCACCTTCCACATGAGGGCCGCGATGACGGGCGGCAGCAGGAGCGGAAGCACGATCAGGAGGCGGAACACACTGCCGTAGCGGCCGCTGTTCAGCAGCATCGCCAGCGCGATCCCGAGCACGCATTCGACGACGACGACGACCACCGCGTAGGTGAGGGTGACGCCGATGGCGCGCAGGCCTTCACCGCTGGTGAACAGGTCGATGTAGTTCTCGATGCCGTTGAACTCGGGGCCGCCCCGGTTCAGGCGGTAGGAGTTGAACGACCACCAGGCGCCGGTGAGGAAGGGATACAGGATCGCCACCAGGATCGCCAGCGCCGGGAGGACCAGGAGGTAGGGGAGATAAGGCTTATGTCTCATTGACTGCGTCGTCCAGGTCGGGGGTGGGGGCGGTGCGCGTGCGGAAGCACCGCCCCCACGGGCGGATCACTTGATGGCGTCGTCGATCTTCGCCGCGGCGTCGTCGAGCGCCTCCTGCACGGGCTTCTGACCCAGGACGGCGGACTGGATGGCGGTGGCCCAGATGTCGCCGACCTCCGTCCAGGTGGCCGACGGGGCGTACTGCCACGAGGCGTAGTCGGAGAGGATCGTCTTCCACACCTCGTTGTAGTCGCCCCATTCCGCCGTGGCTGCGGCCATCTCTTCGCTCTCGGCGACCGAGATGCGGGTGGGGTTCATGTTCCCTTCGGCGATGGCCGCGGTCAGCTGCTCCTTCGACGTCGCCCACTGGATGAACTGCCAGGCGGCACCCTTGTGCTCGGATGCGGCGTTCATGCCGAGAGACCACAGCCACAGGCTCGACGCCCGGCCCTCCGGACCCTCGGGAGGCAGGGCGTAGCCGACCTTGCCGGCGATCCCGCTGCCCTCCTTCTCGAAGTCGGGTGCCATGTGGTCGGCGTCGATGTAGAACGCCGCGTTGCCGGCGATGAAGTCCTGCTGCGCCTCGTACCAGGTGTACGTGCTCGCTGCGGCCGGCGCGGTCTGCATCAGCTCGACCCACTTCTCGACCGCCGTGACGCCGGCCTCGTCGTTGACCGTGGCCTTGCCGTCGGTGATGTCGCGAGCGCCGTAGGCCCCGGCGAAGGTGGAGAAGGGATTCAGCGTGGGATAGGTCTTGTCGCCGCGGCTGACGAAGCCGGAGATCGTCTTTCCTTCGAACTCGATGCCGTCCAGCTGCTCCGCCGCGGCGATGAGCTCATCGATGGTCTCGGGAACGGCGATGCCGTTGGCCTCGAGGATGTCGGCGCGGTAGAAGAGCGCGTAGCCCTCCTCGTTCGCGGGAATCGCCCACAGACCGCCTTCACCCGCGCCGCCGAAGTCGGTGGTGTCCCACCGCTCCGCCTCGATCAGCGCCGGGAAGAAGTCGTCGAAGTCGTAATCGGGGGCGGTCTGCTTGTCGTCGTCGACCCACGGCTGGAGGTCTTCGATCCATCCGGCGGCGGCGTACTGATAGTTCATGGGCTGCGACGTCATGAAGACGTCGTATGAGCCCGACTGGGACTGCAGTTCGGTCAGGAGCTTGACCATGTAGTCGTTCTCGCTGAGCGTCTCGATGTTGACCGTGACGCCCGTCTGCTCCTCGAACTGCGCGACGTTGCTCTGGATGGCGCCGGCCAGCGGGTGCTGGCTGAGCAGGATGTTCAGCTCCTCACCCTCGTAGTTCTTCCAGTCGAACGATTCGACATCGGCGGCCGACTGCGGTCCGCTCTCGCCCGCCGAGCACCCGGCCGCAGTGATGGCGACCGCCGTGGCGATCGCGGCGGCCGCGAATACTCGAGCCTTTCCGGGGCGGATGACTCTGTTCATGTCGTACTCCCTTGCACTCATGCGGCAGGTCCGCCTCGGTTGCGCGACGACTGCCGGACAAAAGAGTAGAGACACTGCTCCGCCGTGCGGGTAAGTTGCTCAGGTGAGCACAGCGGATATCGCCGACGCGACCCTGCGGGTGTACGTCGCGCTGCAGCACCTGCAGCTGGGACGCCCGACGACGGAGATCGCGGACGAGCTCGGGCTCTCGCGGTTCGCGATCGGGCGCATGGTGAAGCGCGCCAGGGACGAAGGACTCGTGGAGGTGGTCTCGCGGCTTCCCGAGCCGGTCGATCCTGAGCTGTCCGCGACACTGGCACGCCGGTACGGGCTGCGCTCGGCTCTCGTCGTGGTCTCGCACATCGACACCGACGATGTGGTCCGCGGGATCGTGGCGGGCGTGGCGGCAGGGCTGGTGACCGGCATGATCGGCGATGACGACGTGGTGGGCCTCGGACCCGGGCGCACGATCGTGGAGATGTGCGCGCGGATCGTCGACGTCCACACGTGCGACGTCGTGCAGCTCACCGGCGTGGCGACGGATCAGCCCGAGACCTATCTGGACGCCATCCTGCGGTTGCGCACCGTCGCGAAGGGACGCATGTTCCCCCTGCACGCGCCGTTCCTCACCACCGACCGTCGCTCCGCCCGCGTCATCACCGGGCAGGCGCCGGTCACCCAGGCGCTGCAGCGCATGGACCATCTCGACATGGCCGTCCTGACGGTCGGCGGATGGCCGTCCAGCTCGCTGCTGGCCACTCAGCTCGCGCAGAGCGGTGAGCTGGAGGGTCTGCTGGAGGCAGGGGTGGTGGCCGAGATCGGCACCACGCTGCTCGATGAGCACGGGCGGGTGGTCCGCTCGCTGGAGGGGCGGCTCATCGGCGTGACCACCGACCAGCTCGCGCGCGTCCCCACCCGTGTGGCGATCGGGGGCGGGCCGGGAAAGCGGCAGGCGGTCGTCGCCGCACTGAAATCGGGACTCATCGACGCCATCGTCACCGACCAGGTGACCGCACGGCGCGCGATGGACATGTGAGCCGAGCCCACCGGGATGCGTCGGCGCCGAGCGTCCCGAACTCCTCACATCCGTGCGTGGATCCGGCGGGAATCGGCGCACAGGCACCTGCTGGCCGCGCTTTTGAGGAGTTCGGGCGCCCGCCGCGGCCGACCCTAATGTCGAGCAGGACCCTCCGGCGGCGGGGACCCGCGCCGGTGCACCTCGAGAGGACCGCCATGCCCGAATCCATCGCCGTCGCCGGCATGCCCATCGACCTCGTCCCCTCGGACGCATCCGCGTGGTCGGTGGATCCCGCCGGCGACCGCGTGCACGGCACCGCGGCGCCGCGAAGCGACTTCTTCGTCGACCCGGCCGGAACCGGCGCGCCGGCGCACAACGCCGTGACGCTGCTCGGGCCGGCCCCCGACGGCGACTTCCAGTTCAGTGCGCGGGTCACGGTCGACTTCGCCGACATGTACGACGCGGGCGTGCTGATGCTGTGGTGCGATGAGGCCAACTGGGCCAAACTCTGCTTCGAGTACTCCCCCGACGGCGAGGCGATGATCGTGTCGGTGATCAACCGTGACGTCTCCGACGACGCCAACGCCTTCGTCGTCGACGGTGGCGCGGCGTGGCTGCGGGTGTCCCGGATCGGACGTGCGTTCGCCTACCACGCCTCCCTCGACGGGCAGCGGTGGCAACTCGTGCGGAATTTCGCGCTCGCCCCGACCGCGGCACCTGTGCGCGTGGGCTTCGAGGCGCAGGCGCCGGTGGGCGAGGGATGTGCCGTGACGTTCTCCGACATCCGCTTCACCGCCACCTCTCTCACTGCGCTGCGCGACGGCTCCTGACCGCGTCACGGATCGAGGGGCCAGGAGGCCGCTTGTCCACCCCTTGACCACCCCGTGCACGCCTGCGAAAGTGCGCAAGAGGCGGGTGACGCCGGCGACGGGATCGCCTGCCCGACGACTCCGCGGCACGGTCGCCGCGGGTGGAAGGGGCGACAGTGGCTTCGAGATCCTCGACGGGGACGCGCGCGTTGGCCTTCGGCGGAGCAGTCACCCTGGCGGCGGCACTGCTGGCCGGATGCTCCGCCGACGGGCGCGAGACGATCCGGTTCACCTTCAGCAAGCGCGAGGCGCTCGACATCATGGGCGAGCTGGTCTCGGAGTACAACGCGTCGCAGGACCGGGTGCGCGTGGAGATGGACACCTCCGGGATCGACGTGGTCGCGGCCAGCTTCGTGCGCGGAAATCCGCCGGACTTCATGCTCGCGAACTACAACTACGAAGTCGCGCGGTTCGTGGACCGGTGCGCGCTGTCGGATCTGTCCGAGACGGATGCGGCGGCCACGATCCGCGACGACCTCGACGTGCTCATGGCGCAGTACGGCACGTGCGAAGGCCGCACAAGCGCGCTGCCCTACTCGGTGATGGCGTCATCGGTCATCTACAACACGCAGATCTTCGACGACAACGGCATCGAGGTGCCGCAGACGTGGGACGAGTTGATCGCGGCGTGCGAGGCGCTCACCGCCGCCGGTGTCACACCGTTCTACGCCACGTTCAAAGACGACTGGACCGTCGCACAGGGATGGTACGACTACACGATCGGCGGATCGCTGGACCTGGTGGAGTTCTTCAACGCGCTCGCCGACCAGGGCGCCGACGTGGGCGGCGGGTCGGAGGTGTCGTTCGAGGAGGGCTTCGCCGAACCGCTCGCGCAGATGGCCGAACTCGCGACGTATACGAACGACGACGCCGAGAGCCGCGCCTACAACGACGGGAATCTCGCGTTCGGCAAGGGCGAGGCGGCGATGTACCTGCAGGGGCCGTGGGCGCTCGCCGAGATCGCCAAGACCGCCCCCGACCTCGAGCTCGGCACCTTCCCGCTGCCGATGACCAACGACCCCGCCGACCTGAAAGTGCGCGTGAACACCGACCTCGCCGCCATGATCCCGGCGGAATCCCGTCACCAGGAGGCCGCGCGCGACTTCCTGGAGTTCCTCTACCAACCCGAGAACATCCAGTCATACAACGAGTCGCAACTGGGCTTCACCCCTACGGAGGACGCGCCGCCCCCGAGTGATCCACGCGTCGAGGGCATGGCCGCCTACTACGACGAGGGGCGCTTCTATCAGGGCCCCTCCGTACTGGTGCCCAGGACGATCCCCGTCTACGCCTACGCGCAGTCGCTCGCGCTGGGCGCCGATCCGGCCGCCACGCTCCGCACGATGGACGCGGACTGGGCGCGCCTCGCCTTCCGCTCGCCGATCCCCTCGAGCGAGACCGACGCCCAGGCAGAGGAGACCTCCCGATGACCGCCACCGAAACGATCGTGAGCGGCGGTGCACGGGCGGCCAAACGCCCCAAGGGGCGCGTCGAGCCGATCTACTACGTCTTCCTGCTGCCGACCCTCGTCCTGTTCACCCTCGCGATCACGGTGCCGGGCATCGTGGGGATCTTCTTCAGCTTCACCGACTCGATCGGGCTGGGCGAGTGGAACTTCATCGGGTTCACGAACTACATCGCCCTCTTCAGCGACCCTGCCATCCTGCAGAGCTATCTGTTCACCTTCGGATTCTCGATCGCGACCGTGATCGTCGTGAACGTTCTCGCGTTCCTGCTCGCGGTGGGCCTGACCGCCCGCATCCGATTCAAGACCGGCCTGCGCACGATCTTCGTGATCCCCATGGTGATCTCGGGCATCATCATCGCCTACGTCTTCAACTTCCTCTTCTCCAACTCGGTGCCCGCCGTCGGGGAGGCCACCGGCCTCACGTGGCTGCAATCCAGCCTTCTGGCCAACCCCGACCTGGCGTGGATCGCGATCGTGATCGTGACGGCCTGGCAGGCCATCCCGGGAACGCTCCTCATCTACATCGCGGGGCTGCTGTCGGTGCCCGGCGAGGTGTACGAGGCCGCCGACATCGACGGGGCGGGCAAGATGCAGCAGATGCTGCGGATCACGATCCCGCTCGTGGCCGGCTACGTCGTGATCAACGTCATCCTGAGCTTCAAGAACTTCCTCAACGCCTACGACGTGATCGTGGGTCTGACCAATGGCGGGCCGGGCACGGCGACCCGCAGCGTCGCGATGAGCATCATCTTCGGCTTCAACACCGGCGACTATTCCTACCAGATGGCCAACGCCACGATCTTCTTCCTCGTGGCCGTGATCATCTCGCTCCTCCAACTCTCGCTCACGCGTGGAAGGAAGGTCTTCTGATGACCACGCAACCCGCCCTCGCCGCCGAGACCGCCGAAGGCGAGCTGATCGCCGAGCGCGGATCCGCCCCCGCCCCTCCCCGCTCCCGCGGACGTACAGGCCAGGAGCGCACCAGCTGGTCGTGGACGATCATCCTGATCCTGTGCACGGTGACCGTGCTGCTGCCCCTGTACGTGACGATCTCGATGTCGCTGAAGACGTCGGCGCAGGCGGTGGACGGCAACGCCTTCTCGCTTCCCGCTCCGTTCAGCTTCGACGGATTCGTCGAGGCGTGGAACCTGACGAAGTTCCCCGTCGGCGCCGCCGTCTCGCTGTTCGTCACGGCCGGCACCGTCGTCCTGACGATCGTCCTGGCGGCGTTCGCGTCCTACGCGATCGTGCGCAACTGGGACCGCCGGCTCTTCCGGTACTCGTTCTACTACCTGCTGGCGGCGATGTTCATCCCCTTTCCCGTCGTGGCGCTCCCGCAGATCCAGCTGACCGGCCGGGTCGGGCTCGACAACCCGGTGGGGGTCGTGATCCTCGCCACGATGTTCCAGCTCAGCTTCAGCGTGCTGCTGTTCACGGCGTTCCTGCGCTCGATCCCGATCGAACTGGAGGAGAGCGCACGCATCGACGGCGCGTCGACGTGGCAGACCTTCTGGCAGCTGATCTTCCCGCTGCTCGCGCCGATGAGCGCCACCGTCGGCATCTTCGCCTTCCTGTACGCATGGAACGACTTCATGATGCCCTCGCTCATCATCTCCGACCCCGCGATGCAGACGCTCCCCGTGCGCCAGAACCTCTTCCAGAACCAGTTCAGCAACAACTACAACGTCGCCTTCGCGTCATATCTGATGGCGATGGCGCCGGCGATCATCGCCTACCTGTTCACGCAGCGGTGGGTCATGGAGGGCGTCACGCAGGGCGCCGTGAAGGGATGAGTGGAGCATCCGCGCGACCCGTCGTCACCCGCCGGGTCGGCACGCGTCCGGACGCGAGCCTGGCGTACGACGTCCGAGGCAGCGGCATCCCGCTGCTCGCCCTCCACGGTGCGTACTCGGCGCGCGGGGAGGTGCGCGGATTCCTCGAGCCGGTGCTCGAGGGGCTCGCCGTGCGGCGCATCTACGTCGACCTGCCCGGCCACGGCGACTCCCGCCCGTCGGATGGCGTCGACGGCGCGCAGGGCGTGTTCGACCTCGTCGACCGGCTGCTGCAGGCGGAGGGGATCGACGGCCGGTTCCTGCTCCTCGGCCACTCGCTCGGTGGGCTCGTCGCCCGCGCGATGGCAGCGAGATACTCAGACCGCGTCGCGGGTCTGGCGCTCCTGTGCCCGTACCTGGACGGACCCCAGCGCCCGGCGCAGGCGTCCGTCGTGCGCGACGACGGCGTGTCCGGCGACCTCGACCCCGACGCGCGCGACGCCTACGAGGGGTACTTCGTCGTGCGCACGGCCGAGACCCTCGCCCGGTTCCGCGCGGCGGTGGCCCCGGCATCCGGCGCGGTGGATGACGCGGTCTTCGAGCGGGCGCTGGACGCCCTCGACGCCGACGCCGGCGTGATCGAGGCTCCCGTGCTCGTCGCGTGCGGCCGCCAGGACGGGTGGGTGGGGTGGGAGCGGCAGCAGGAGCTGGGCGCGGTCTATCCGCGCGCGACAGTGGTCACCGTCGCCGATGCGGGCCACGCCCTCCCGCACGAGCGCCCCGCCCTTGTGGCCGCCCTCCTCGCCGACTGGCTCGCCCAGGCCGGCGCCTGACCGGCCCCGCGACGCCGAAAGTGCACCATCCGGGCGAGAGTGCATCGGATCCGGTGCACTCTCGCCGAGGTGATGCACTCTCGCCGAGCCGCCGGGGCGGCCAGCGGATCGTTCGCCGGCGAGACGCTCCGCGGGCACTCAGGTAGGCACGACCTACACTGGAGGCATCCTCCTTTCCCTTCTCCAGGACGTGTCGTGACCGCTTCGCCATCCGTCCGCGCCTTCGAGGTGCGGCACCTGCAGCTCGCCCGCGCGCTCTTCGCCGCGCTGGCGGCCGTGATGGTGACGTTCTCGCCCGACCATTCCGCCGCGCTCGGGCTGTCGGTCTTCAGCGGCTTCGCGATCGCGACCGGGCTGGTTTTCGCTCTGGCCGCGTGGCTCGTGTATCCCGCTGGCGGCCGCGCTCCCGCCCTTGTGCTGGCGGCCCTCAACCTCGCCGCCGGCATGGTGGTCGGCGTCGCGCCCTGGCGCACGACGACGATGCTGTTCATCGTCTTCATCGCGTGGGGTGCGCTCACCGGCCTCGTGGAGATCGTCGCGGGCGTGCGCGAACGCCGCGGACAGGCCAAGCGGGGCGCGCCTCGCGACACGCTGAACGTCGGCATCCTCAGCGCCGCCTTCGCCGTCGGCGTCGCGGTCGTGCCCGCCGGATACGCGCTGGAGTACTACATCGAGGAGGTCGGCCAGTCGTTCACCCTGACCGGCACGATCATCGCGGTGGGGATTTTCGGCGTCTACGCCGCGATTCTCGCGGTGTACCTCGGCATCGCCGGATTCTCGCCGCGACGCGACGCGGCGGCGGCCCCCACATCTGCTGAGGAGGTCGGCGCATGACCGACAAACCCACCCGCCGCGATCTGATGCGCCCGCTGCACCTGCTGGGGCTGGCGTTCCTGACGGCGGCGTTCGCCGGCATCGTGACGATGGTCACGATGGGGTTCTTCCAGGACGGCCCCGCCGGCCAGGCCCAGCGCGCCCTGGTCTTCGGCGCCATCGCCGCGGGCATCGCGTTCATCGCGGTGCTGGTGATCGTCGCGCTGCTGCTCCTCGCCGTCGACCCCGCGCAGGTGGCCAAGCCGGTCGACCGCCCCGTGCTGCTGCCAGGCGAGGACGCCGCATCCGACGATCCCGAGGCCCGCGACGGCCGCACTCCGCCCGCGACCTGATCAGCACGCCGCTTCCGCACCCTGAATCCTCGCGATTGCGCCGGGCTCCCCGCGGCGTCGATGAGCATGCGATCGGAGCACCCGCGCTCCGCGCTACGCCGTGTCGCGCAATCGTCACAATGAGTATAAAGAGTCCTACTAGACGTATATAAATATGTTCGTTAGTGTGATCGCGTCCGGTCGGCATCGACGCCGCGGACCCATTCACATCGACGGAGATACGGATGACGCAGCGTGCGGCCCTCGGAATGCTGGCGACAGCGACTCTTGCTCTCAGCGTCGGCATCGCGACGCCGGCGGCAGCCTCGACGGCGGATGATGCCGATCAGGCGTTCGACGCGTTTGTGGACGCGTTCTGGGATCCGGCGAAGAACTACTTCTTCACCAACAGCGACCATGTGATCGACCCCGCGCACGCCTTCGGACCCGAGAAGGGGCTCTACACCGACTTCTGGTGGGAGGCGCAGCTGTGGGAAACGGTGATGGACGCCTATCAGCGCACAGGTGATGCCGAGCAGCGGCCGATGATCGACGACGTCTACGACGGCTTCGTCGCGTATCACCCCGACTTCGAGAACAACTTCAACGATGACATCGGATGGTGGGCTCAGGGTGCCATCCGTGCCTACGCACTCACCAAGGACTGCCGCTACCTTGAGCGATCGAAGCAGCTCTTCGAGGGCATCTGGGCGGAGTGGGATTCCACCTACGGCGGCGGGATCTGGTGGCGGAAAGATCCGCGCGACCAGAAGAACGTCGCCACGAACGGGCCCGCATCGATCACTGCGACGCGGCTGTATCAGGCCACCGGAGACGACGGATACCTCGACAAGGCCGAGCAGCTGTTCGACTGGGTCGACACCCACCTGCAGGTCGACGGACACGTGTTCGACCACCTCGAGGGGCCGGGCGACGGGACGCTGGTGAAATGGGACTTCACCTACAACTTCGGCAATTACATTGGTGCGGCGACTGCCCTGTACGAGGCGACGGAAGACGCGATGTACCTCGACAAGGCGATCGCCGCCGCGGACTGGGCGACCACCTACCTGACCAACGGCGGCACGGTCATCGACGAAGGCATCAACGACGGCGCTGGTTTCAAGACGATCCTCATCCGCCATCTCACCTACCTCGCGACCGTCCATGATCAGCCGCAGTATCTGCCGCTGCTGCAGGCGAACGTCACGCAGGCATGGGACCACCGCCGGGCCGGCGACAACCTGGCCGGGTGGAACTGGTCGGCGCCCACGGAGGACGGTCGCCTCCAGAGCCTCACGGCGGCGGCGGCGGTCAGCGCACTGCAGGTCGTCCCCTCGAATGGGTATTCCGGGCCGCAGCCCGGCACCGGCATCTATGACGCTGAGAACGCGGTCACGACCTCGATCGGCGCGGAAAGCTCGAGCGAGGGCTTCCTCGGCCGCGGATACCTGGCCGGATGGAACACCGACGGTCAGGCGGTGACGTTTCATGTGGACACCGCGGCCGCCGGCGCCCATGAGCTGCGGCTGCGCTACGCCGCCGCAGCGGGCGAGGCGACGCGCCGCATCCTCGTGAACGGCGCGGAAGTGGGGAGCAACCACCGTTTCCCGGGCACGGGCTCGTGGTCGACGTGGGCGGAGACCGACCTCGACAACGTCGACCTCCTCGCCGGGCACAACACCATCCGCGTCGAGTACGCCGGCGGCTCGGGCTCGAGCCAGTACCTCAACCTCGACCGGCTCCTCGTGTCGCGGCAGCTGGAGGCGGAGACCGGCGTCCGCTCGGGCGTCGATGTGGAATCGAACGCGAACGGCCACACCGGCGACGGATATCTCGCCGGATGGAACGGCGACGGCCGGGGAGTGGAGCTCGGGGCCGCCGTGGAGAAGGCGGGTCGCTATGACGTGACGCTGCGGTACGCCGCCGGCGCCGGCGAGGCGTCGCGCCGCGTGGCGGTGAACGGCACAGAGGTCGTCGCCGACCAGGCTTTCCCCGGCACCGGGTCGTGGGAGGCGTGGCAGACCGTCACCGTGCCGAACGTGCCGCTGGCGTCCGGCGAGAACACGATCTCCCTCGTGTTCGACCAGTCGGAAGGCAGTCGCAACTGGCTGAACCTCGACCACCTCACGCTGCGATACGTGCACGACGCGCCGGCGGAGTTCGACGCGCGCGAGCCCGTGTCCTTCCCCGACGGCGCGTGCGACGAGGCACCGGACGGCGCGACCGCGCCTCCCGCGAAGGGCGTGCTCAGCTCCGACAACGGGTGGGACACCGGCCTCCACGACGGCAGCTACACCGTGACGATGAACCTGTGGTGGGGGACGAACGCCGGCACCTACCGCCTCTACGAGAATGGCCAGCTTCTCGTGGAGCGGACGCTGACACCGTCGTCCCCCGACCCGCAGCAGGTGTCCGAGGCGATCAGCGGCCGCGCGAACGGCGAGTACGTCTACACCGCGGAGCTCGTGAACTCCCAGGGCACCACGCCGACCGCGCCCCTCACGGTGACCGTCCGCGACGCTCGGCCCGGAGTGCCGGTGCTGAGTTCGGACAACAACGATGGTGACGGCGACTACACGCTCACCGCGAATCTGTGGTGGGGCACGAACGCCACCTCGTACCGCTTCCTCGAGGGCAGCACCGTGATCACCGAGGGGGCTCTCACCGACGCGACTCCGTCCGCTCAGACGGCCCGCCACTCCGTGACCGGCGCGGTCCCGGGCGCGCACGTCTACCGGGTCGAATTCACCAACGCGGCGGGTGCCACGAGCAGCGCGCCCATCACCGTCACCGTCGCACCAGAGCAGGGAGCCTCGTGAACCTCTACTCACCGGACCTGGCGAACCGGGTGGTCGCCACGGTCGTCGATCGCCTCGGCGCCGATGCGGGCGACGTCTTCCGCCGGTGTTTCCTCGACACCCTCGACCGCACGATCGAGGTGCTCACCGACGGCACGGCGTTCGTCGTGACCGGTGATATCCCCGCGATGTGGCTGCGGGACTCGACCGTGCAACTGACGCCGTACCTGCACTTCCTCGTCGAGGATGAGGCGCTCGCCGACACGGCGGTGGCTGTCTCCCGCCGTCAGCTCGGCTTCCTCCTGCAGGACCCGTATGCCAACGCGTTCAACCGCGCGGCCGACGGCGGTGGGCATCAAGACGACCTCACCGACATGTCGCCGGCGATCTGGGAGCGCAAGTACGAGATCGACTCCCTCGCCTACCCCCTGCAGCTGGCTCACGACATCTGGCGCCTGACGGGTCGCACCGACCACTTGGGCGATTTTCGTGAGGCCGCACGGACCGTCGTCTCGGTGTGGAGAATCGAACAGGAGCATGAGTCCCGGTCGCCCTATCGGTTCCAGCGCACGACCGGCCCGGCGAGCGACAGTCTGGAGCGGAACGGACTCGGCCGGCCCACCGCCGTCACCGGGCTGACGTGGTCGGGCTTCCGTCCGAGCGACGACGCGTGCGTGCACCACTACAACGTCCCCGGCAACATGATGGCGGCCACCGTGCTCGGCGATATCGCCGAGCTCGCCGAGAGTGTCTTCGACGACTCCGAGCTCGCCGCATCCTCCCGGACTCTGCGAGCCGAGGTCGTCGACGCCGTCGCTCGGCACGCCGTGGTGTCTCTCCCATCGGGATCCGAGATCTACGCCTACGAGATCGACGGATGCGGCAACGCGCTGCTGACCGACGACGCCAACACGCCCAGCCTGCTGTCGATGCCGCTGTTCGGATGGTGCGCGGCGGATGACCCCACCTACCTGGCGACCCGCGCATTCGTGCTCAGCGACGCCAACCCCACCTTCTTCCGGGGCACAGCTGCCGAAGGCATCGGGAGCCCGCACACGCCACACGGCTCCATCTGGCCCATCGCGCTGGCTGTGCAGGGGCTGACCGCGCTCGACGACTCCGAGCGTCGACGCGTCTTCGACACGCTGTTGTCGACCCATGCGGGCACCGGTGCCATGCACGAGTCGTTCGACAAGGACGATCCGGCCGTCTACACCAGGCCCTGGTTCTCGTGGGCGAACGCCATGTTCTGCGAGCTCGCGCTGGAGCTCGCCGGCCTGCGCACACACGTGCGGCGCCCGACGGATGCGGAGACACGATGAGCGCCCTCGTCGACGTCACGCAGCGGGTGCTCGCGGAGGAGGAGACGGCGCCCCCGCAGAAGCGCTCCGGATGGCGGCGCCGCCTGCCCGAGCGGGGCGCATCGGGGGTGAGCGCGACCCGTCGTCAGCAGACGCGCAACGCGTGGCTCTTCCTGGCGGTGCCCATCGTGCTCTTCGTCCTGTTCCTGCTCGGCCCGATCGGGATCGCACTCGTGACGAGCTTCACCGACTACGCCGTCATCGGCGACTTCGAATGGGTCGGGGTCAGCAACTACGTCCGGGTGTTCCAAGACCCGATCTTCTGGATCGCGCTGCGCAACACCGCCTATTACACGGCTCTGTTCGTGCCTCTGGGCCTGGTGGTCGCTCTGGGCACGGCGCTCCTGCTCAACCGCAACTCCAAGGCGGTGCGGGTCTTCCGCACTCTCTTCTACATCCCGGTCATCTCCTCCACCGTCGCCACCGCGTCGATCTGGTTCTGGCTGCTGAATCCGCAGTACGGACTGTTCAACGTCGTGCTCGGGTGGTTCGGGATCAAGGGTCCTGCGTGGCTTTACGACTCGCAGTGGGCGATGATCGCCATCGTCCTGATGAGCGTATGGGCCGGCTTCGGCGCCAACATGATCATCTTCCTCGCAGCCCTCCAGGGCGTGCCCAGAGAGCTCATCGAGGCGGCGCGACTGGATGGTGCGAGCAACTGGCGGGTCTTCTGGCACGTGACGCTTCCGGCGATCTCGCGCACGACGTTCCTCATCACCACTCTGCTTCTCATCGCGGCGTTCCAGGTCTTCGACCAGGCCTACGTGCTGACGAAGGGAGGGCCGGGCAACTCCACGCTGACCCTCGTGTACTACATCTACGACCGCGGATTCGGCCGCCTGGAGATGGGCTACGCGTCGGCGCTGTCGTTCATCCTCTTCCTCATCATCCTCGTGTTCTCTCTTGCGAACGCGCGCATCACCCGAAGCAAGGCGGTCTGACGATGACGACCACGACCACCACCTCCCCCGCCGGCCCCGCGATCACCCCCGCCCGGCGCACCGCTCGGCGGCGGCGTTTCGTCGGCAGCAGCATCTGGTACCTCGCGGTCATCGCGGTGAGCATCTCGACGGTGCTGCCGCTGATCTGGACGCTGTCCACCTCGCTCAAGCCGGAGAGCGAGATCCTTTCGAGCCACCTCGAGATCATCCCGCGCACACCGACGCTGGAGAACTACATCGCGCTCTTCGTCGACGGGCCGTTCGCGCAGTACCTCACGAACTCGTTCATCCTCGCCGTCGGCGGCACGCTCACGAACGTCTTCTTCGGCAGCCTCGGGGGATACGCCCTCGCCAAGCTCAAGTTCCGGGGGAGGGTGGCCGTCTTCGGGTCGTTTCTGGCCTCGATGATGATCCCCGCCATCGTCACGATGATCCCGACGTTCCTCGTGCTGCGCTACTTCCCCCTCGCCGGGGGAAACGACCTCTTCGGTCAGGGCGGCAGCGGCTTCATCAACAACTACGGCGCCGTGCTCATCCCGTTCGCGGCGGGGGCGTTCGCGGTCTTCTTCATGAAGCAGGTCTTCGAAGCGCTGCCCGACGAGCTCGGGGACGCTGCGCGCATCGACGGAGCGAGCGAGTTCCGCATCTTCCGCAGTGTCTATTTCCCGCTGTCGACCGCGGGGGCGGCGGTGCTCGGCGTGCTGACCTTCCAGGCCGGATGGAACAGCTTCCTGTGGCCGCTGATCGTGCTCAGGGACCCCGCGATGCTCACCGTGCAGGTCGGGCTGGCCTCCTATGTCAACGAGTACGACACCGACTACGGACCGCTCATGGCCGGAACCATCATCACGAGCCTCCCCGTGCTCATCGTCTTCGTGCTCGCCCAGAAATACATCGTGCAGAACTTCGCCAGCTCCGGCACGAAGTGATCGTGGCGGAGTCGCCGCCCGGCGCTCCGATTCCTCCTACCCACCCAACACCCAACGGAGATCAGCAATGAGAACCACATACCGCTCTGTTCTCGCGGCCGGCGCCGTCGCCGTCCTCGTGGCAGGCCTCGCCGCATGCTCGGGCGGCGACACGGCCGGCACCGGCACCGGCGCCGAGAAGGTCGTCTTCTGGGGCTCCTGGTCGGGCGATCAGGTCGCCCAACTCGAGGCGCAGGCCGACGCCTTCAACGAGTCGCAGGACGACTACGAGGTCACCTATGTCCCGCAGGAACTCGTCGAGGAGCAGCTGCTCACCGGACTGGCGTCGGGTGACGTGCCCGATGTCGTGCTGTGGGACCGGTACAACACACCGATCTACGTTCCCACGAACGCACTCGCCCCGCTCGACGAGTACATCGACGAGGACGGCGTGGACCTCGGACAGTTCTACGACCAGGCGCTCGGCGAGCTGGTCATCGATGACGTCACCTACGGCATCCCGCTTCTCGTGGACAACCGCTCGCTGTTCTACAACGTCACCGCGCTCGCCGAGGCCGGCGTCGAGCCACCGACCAACTGGGACGAGCTGAGGGCGGCCGCCGAGGCGACGACCGTCCGCGACGGCGGGACTCTGACGCGGGCCGGCTTCCAGCTCAACGACCCGGGTCTGTTCAACATGTGGCTCACCCAGGCGGGCGGCCAGATGTACAGCGAGGACGGAGAGACGACGGCGTTCAACAGCCCTCAGGGTCTTGAGGTGCTCGACTTCTGGCAGAGCATGCTCGACGCGGGGGTGTACGAACTCGGCTTCGGTGAAGGAGTCGATGCGTTCGCCGAAGGCAACGTCGCCCTCAAGCTGGACGGGCCATGGGCGCTGTCGGGTCTGGACAAGACAGATACCGAGTACGGCATCGTGCAGCCTCCCGCCGGCCCGACCGGTGACCGAGGCGCCGGAATGGGCGGCTTCGGCCTCGTCATCCCGCAAGGGGCGAAGAACGCCGACGGTGCATGGGAGTTCATCAAGTGGTGGACGACCCAACCGGAGAACGGCGTCTCATTCGGTGAGATCTCGGGCTGGATCCCGGCCAACATCGAAGCGGCGAACGACGCGTACTTCACCGAGAACCCCAAGTACGCCGCCTTCATCGAGACGCTGGAGTACGCCAAGGTGCGCTCCCGCATCCCCGGAGCATCCGATGTCGAGGGCAAGGCGCTCATCCCCGCCCTCGAGAAATTCCTCGCCGGCGAGGTGACCGCCGAGCAGGCGCTCTCCGAAGCCCAGGAACTGGGCGACCAGATCCTCGCCGACAACCGATAGCCGCTGCGGCGCGGCGGGCGGCACGGTGCCGCCCGCCGCGCCATCCGATCCTCTCCAGGAGCCTCCATGACGACCGCCTCGCAGACGACGACGTGGGACGAGCGCGCCACCATCGCGCAGAACAGCCTCGATCACTTCTTCGGCGCCGACCACCCCCAGATGCTTCACAACAGCTACCCCGCCGGTGACGACTCCACCTTCAACTACTGGTGGCTGGCGCATCTCGTCGATGCCCGCATCGACGCGTTCGAACGCACCGGAGACGCCGTGTGGCTCGCCAAAGCGGAGACGGTCTACCGCAACGTGCTCGAGCGCAATGGCGGCTCGCTGTTCAACGATTACTTCGACGACATGCTGTGGTACGGCCTCGCGATCCTCCGGCTGTACGGCGCCTCGGGCGATCGGAGCCACCTCGCCGCTGCGGAGAGCATCTGGACGCACGTCGTGGACCACGGGTGGAACGACACGATGGGGCCCAGCGTGGCGTGGCGCAAGCAGCAGCCGTATTACAAGAACACCCCGGCGAACGGCCCCTTCGTCATCCTCTCCGCACGGCTCTTCCGCCGCGGCCAGGACAGCCGATACCTCGACTACGCCCTCACCGCCTATCGCTGGCTCGGCGCGACGGTCGTGCGCCCGGATGGCTTCGTCGAGGACGGCATCAACCGGGAGGAGAACGGTGAGCTCGACCGGCACTGGCGCTTCACCTACAACCAGGGGCTGTTCGTCGGTGCCGGCGTCGCCCTCTTCGAGGCCACGGGTGAGCGCCGATACCTCGATGACGCGGAGAAGACTGCTCTGGCGGCACTGCGGGAGCTGGCCGAGGAGGGGATCTTCCGGCAGGAAGGAGCCGGCGGCGACGAAGGGCTGTTCAAGGGCGTCTACTACCGCTACGTCGGCACGCTCCTCGAACACCTCGATCCCGCCGGTGAGGCCGCTCGGACGCTGGAGGGGTTCCTCCGCAGCAGCACGGACGCCTTGTGGCGCAACGCCCAGGTCGACTCGTGGCTCCTCCCCGGGGACGACTGGTCGGCGTCCGCGCCGGGCAGGGTGGACTTCTCCACTCACCTCAGCGCCATCATGGCGCTGGAACTGCGGGCACGACGCCAGGCACGGATGCTAAATTAAATATGTTCATTGGGGAGGACGGGGACCCGGAATGGTGGCTCTCTACCAGAAGGTCTTCGACGACCTTCGCGCGGCGATCGAGCGAGGGGACTACCCGGTCGGCCAGCGCCTGCCGTCCGACGCCGAGCTGACCGAGAAGCATGGTGTCAGCGTCATCACGGTGAAAAAGGCGCTCGATCTGCTGCGCAACGACGGGTACATCAGCCGGCGCCCCCGAGTCGGGACGACGGTCATCAGCGACGTCGCCACGGCGGCCCCGGCCTCACACTCCCTCACGCACCCGCTCGTCGGCCTCATCGTGACGAACTTCGACGACACGTTCGGCACGCGCATCCTCGGCGGGCTGCTGGATCGCGCGAACGCGAGCGCCAACCTGCTGGTCAAGCGCAGCCTCGGCGATGCGTCGGCGGAGGACCGACTCATCCGGGCGCTCGTCGATGGCGGGGTCCGCGCGCTCATCCTGCAGCCTAGTTCGTCGGTGTACATTCCGCCGGCCGTGCTGGAACTGGTCACGAAGGACTTTCCCGTCGTCATCCTCGACCGCGGGTTCGACGGGGTGCCGGTGTCGACGGTGTGCTCCGACAACATCGCCGCCGGCCAGCAGGCGACCGAGTATCTCTTCTCCCTCGGCCACGAGCACGTCGGACTCGTCAGCTCCGACAGCACGGTGTCGACACTGCGCGAGCGCCGCGACGGCTACGTGAAGGCGCACGCCATGCACCACATCCCTCACGACGATGCGCTGGTGTTCGACCTGGTCCATTCCACGACCCCGGGCAGCACGATCAGCCCGGCGGAAGACGTGAATCACCTCGAGGCGTATCTGCGGGACCACCCGGAAGTCACCGCCGTGGTGGCGACCGAGTACTACATCGCGGCGATGCTCCGCGTGGCCGCGGACCGCATGCAACGGCGCATCCCCGACGACCTCTCGATCGTCTGCTTCGACCACCCGGATGCGTTCTACGATCCCGGGCGCTACCGCTTCACCCACATCCGCCAAGATCAGGAGGGCATGGGGGATGCGGCGGTGGACCTCACCCTCGCGCTCATCCGCGACCCCCGCGAGGTCCGCAAGGTCACGCTGAGCACCGAGCTGGTGATCGGTGAATCCACCGCTCCTCTGCCCTAGAGCTGGTCGACGACCGCGGAAGCCAAGCCCGTGTACGTCGCGGGGCTGAGCGCGAGGAGACGCTCCTTCGCGGCGTCGCCGATGTCGAGCCCGTGCACGAATTCCGCCAGCTCGGTGGCGCCCACCCGGCGACCGCGCGTGAGCTCCTTCAGGAGCGCGTACGGGTCGGTGATCGAGGAGCGGCCGGCGGCGATCTCGGCGCGCACGACGGTCTGGATGGCCTCGGCCAGCACCTCCCAGTTCGCGTCGAGGTCGGCACGCAGCACGTCGGGCGCGAGGGAGATCTCACGCAGGCCGCGCTCGAGGTTGTCCAGGGCCAGCAGGGAGTGCCCGAACGCGACGCCGATGTTGCGCTGCGTCGTGGAGTCGGTGAGGTCGCGCTGCAGGCGCGAGGTCACGAGGGTCTGGGCGAGCGTGGCGAACAGGCCACCGGAGATCTCCAGGTTGGCCTCGGCGTTCTCGAAGCGGATCGGGTTGATCTTGTGCGGCATCGTGGACGACCCGGTCGCCCCCGCGACGGGGATCTGGGTGAAGTAGCCCATCGAGATGTACGTCCACACATCGGTGGCGAGGTTGTGCAGGATGCCGCCGGCGTGACGGGCGCGGTCGTAGAGCTCGACCTGCCAGTCGTGCGATTCGATCTGCGTGGTCACGGGGTTGAAGCCCAGACCGAGGGATTCCACGAAAGCCCGCGAGATGGCGGGCCAGTCGGCGGTGGGATCGGCGGCGAGGTGCGCCGACCACGTGCCGGTGGCTCCGGAGAACTTCGCGAGGTACTCGGATGCGGCGACCTGGGCGGCCACGCGGCGCAGGCGCCACGCGAACACGCCGATCTCCTTGCCCATCGTCGTCGGGGTCGCCGGCTGCCCGTGCGTGCGCGAGAGCATCGCGACATCGCGGGTGTCGCGGGCCAGCGTGGCCAGCGCATCGGCGACGGCTTCCAGCCGCGGCAGCCACACGCGGGTGACCGCGCGCTGGACGGTGAGGGCATAGGCGGTGGAGTTGACGTCTTCGCTGGTCAGCGCGAAGTGGGTGAGCTCGGCCACCGACTCCAGGCCCAGCGCGGCCAGGCGATCGCGCACGAGGTACTCGACCGCCTTGACGTCGTGACGCGTGACGGCCTCCTTCTCGGCCAGCCAGTCGATCTCGCTCTGGCCGAACTCGAGGTACAGGGCACGCAGCCGCGCCTTGTCGTCGTCGCCGAGGGGTGCGGTGCCGAACAGCGAGCGATCCGTGAGGGCGATCAGCCACTCGACCTCGACCTCGACGCGCGCGCGGTTGAGCCCGGCCTCGGAGAGGTAATCGGTCAGGGGCGACACCGCGGCGCGGTAGCGGCCGTCCAGGGGGCTGAGCGGCTGCGGGGGCAGAGAGGTCACGGGTCTCCCGTCGGGGGCGGTCGAAGCGTCAGACCGCGGAGCGGATCGCGGGCTCGAGCTGGCGGAACAGCGCCCGGCTCGCGCCCTCGATCATACCGAGCACCTCATCGAACATCGCCGGCGACCCGTAGTACGGGTCGGGCACGTCGAGGGACTTCGCCGCCGAATCGAACGACATCAGCAGCGCGATCTTGTCGGCGTCGCCCTCACTGCGGGCCCACCCCCGCAGCACGCGCTCGTGACTGTGGTCCAGCGCCACGACGAGATCGTTGCGGTCGAAGTCGCTCGCGGTGAACTGCCGGGCGCGGTGGCGGGAGCCGTCGTAGCCCCGGCGCATGAGGGCTTCCAGCGTCCGGGAGTCGGCGCGTTCGCCCACATGCCAGTCGCCGGTGGCCGCCGACGACGACGCCACCCGCATGCCCACACCCGACGCATCCGCGAACCAGCGGAACACGACGTCGGCCATCGGTGAGCGGCAGATGTTGCCGCTGCAGACGAAGACGACGCGGAACGGCTGCGTGGCGCTCGCGGTCATCCCCTTATTGTGGCGCCGCCGACCATTCCTGCACAGGCCCAGCCGTCCCGCCGACCGTCCACCGATGCCCGCGCGGCCGCTGCGCGGGCGGTGGTGGCGGGCACCGTGGGGCGATGACCTACCCCGTCCTCAGCCCGGCCTTCGCCCACCTGCACACGATCGACGCCGTCCTGCACACGATGGCCGCCCTCCGGGACGACGTCGACGACCTCGCGGCCGCCGCCACGCATGCTCGTGACGCGGTGCAATGGCAGGCGCCGTCGGCCCGCGCGTTCGCGACCCGGGCGGACGGGCTCGAGCGGATGCTGCGCACCGTCCGGTCCACCCTCGACCAGGCGGCCGACGACCTGCGGCACGCCCGCTACCGGATCGTGGCGTCCGCGGTGGCGCCGTGAGCGACCTGGTCATCCGCTCCGGCGGCGGCATCGAGGTCGACACGGCGTCGCTGCGATCGGCGGGGAGGCGGTTTCGGGCGCTCGCGGGGAAGGCGGATGCGGCGTCGTCGCACGTGCGCGGCGCGCCCGAGCAGCTCCTCACCGTGCCGGGGTCTCCGTCGGTGGGCGAGCTCCTGACGGTGCACACGCTCCTGCGCGACGCCGCGGCCGAGGCCGACGAACTCGCCGCGTCGCTGGAGGAGGCGGCGGACCTGTACGAGGCGGTGGAGCTGCTCGCACAGCGAGCGGTGGCGACGGCGGCCGGGGACGCTGCCGCCGTGGACCGACTCGACGCGAGACTCGAGCGCGTGGTCGCGGACCATCCCGACGTGGCGCGGAGGGCGCAGGAGCTCGTGGCAGCCGGCGGCGACGGCAGCGATCTGTCCCGCCAGGCGTGGTGGGGTTCTCGCGGCCTCGACCCGGTGGTCGGCATGCTCGTTCCCGCCACCCTGGTTGCGCTCGGCTTCGGCGTCGACGCGCTCGGCCTCGGCCCGGTGGCTGCGCGCGACCGGCTGACCGGGGGTGGCGACCCCGTCACCGTCCGGCCGCTGGCCGCGAGCTCCGTCGCACCGCCGGCCACCCTCGCGGCGGCGGCGGCGCGCATCCCCGGTTCGGGGGAGGGGCACGTGCGCGTGGAGCGGTACACGATGCCAGGCGGCTCCCAGCAGTTCGCGGTGTACGTCACCGGCACCCGCTCGGTGGGCGGATCCGATCCGTTCGACGTCCGATCCAATTTGCAGCTGTACGCCGGCGAGAAGTCGGCGTCGTACGAGGCCACTCTGAAAGCCCTGCGCGAGGCCGGCGCACGGCCCGGCGACGTGGTGCACGCGTTCGGGCACTCGCAGGGCGCCATGGTCACCGAGCGCCTGGCGCTGGAGGGTCCGTACGACACCCGCACGCTGGTGTCGTTCGGCGCACCCGTGCAGGCCGACGTGGGCGCCGGCACGCTCGCGGTGACGGTGCGTCACACCGACGACCCGATCGCCGCGCTGCAGGGCGGCGGGCATCCCGGTTCGGTGGGCGCCCCCGGCAGCCTCGTCGTCGAGCGGACGGCGGATCCGATGCCCGGCCTGCACGACGCGACGCTGCCCGCCCACCACATGTCGGCGTACGCCGAGACCGCCGCGCTCGTCGACGGGTCGGACGATCCGCGCGTGCAGCGCCTCACATCCGTCTTCGCGGGCCTGGCCCGTGCGGAGACCGTGGTGGCGCGGGAGTACGCCGCCGAGCGGGTCAGTCCCGGCGGCTCGGGCGGAAGATGAGCCCGAGGATGCCGTTGATGATCGTGATGAGCAGGGCCGCCAGTACGCCCCACCAGAAGCTCTCGACCCGCAGGCCGAAGCTCCACAGCGTCGTGATCCACGCCGTCAGCCACAGCAGGAATCCGTTGATCACGAGGGAGATGAGCCCCAGCGTCAGGATGTACAGCGGAATCGCCAGCACCTTCAGCACCGTGCCGATGATGGCGTTGACGATCGCGAAGATGAGGCCCACCAGCAGCGCCGTCAGGGCCACCTGGAACCAGTCGCCCGGCGCGAACGGGATCAGGTACACCTGCAGCACGGGGATCAGGGACACCAGCCAGATCGCGAAGGCGTTCAGGATGACTCGCAGGAGGAAACTCACGCGCCCACTATGGCAGAGCGCCCTCGGCAGGGACAGGGCGCCCGGTTAGGCTCTACGGGTGATCGACGACGACGCCCCCGTCCTCCCCCGCATCCGGCCCGAGATCGCCTCCCTGCCGGTGTACCGTCAGGGGCGCCAGGCGGCCGCCGACGCGTTCAAGCTCTCGAGCAACGAGAACCCCTTCGAGCCGTTGCCGGGTGTGCTCGACGCCGTACGCGGTGCGGCGGAGCTCAACCGCTACCCCGACGCGATGGCGATGCGGCTGCGCGAACGTCTCGCCGCCCGCTACGGCGTCGCCGTGGAAGCGGTGCACGTGGGCGCGGGGTCGGTGTCCCTCATCGCGCAGCTGATCCTCGCCGCCGCCGGTCCCGGAGACGAGGTGATGTACGCGTGGCGGTCGTTCGAGGCCTACCCGACGCTCGTCGCCGTCAGTGGCGCGACCGCGATCGAGATCCCGCTGACGGACGACTCCCGCCACGACCTTCCGGCGATGGCGGCCGCCGTGACCGAGCGCACCCGCGTCATCCTCGTGTGCAGCCCCAACAACCCGACCGGTCCGGTCGTCACCCACGACGAGTTCGCCGCGTTCCTGGACGCCGTGCCGCGCGACGTCATGGTGATCCTCGACGAGGCGTACGCCGAGTTCGTCACGGCACCCGATGCCGTCGACGGCATGCGGGTCCTGGGCCTGCTCGGCCGGCCCAACGTCGTGGCGCTGCGCACCTTCTCCAAGGCCTTCGGGCTGGCCGCGCTGCGGATCGGCTACGCCATCGGCCATCCCCGCGTGCTGGATGCCGCCCGGGCGACGATGATCCCGCTCTCGGTGACCGCCCAGGCCCAGGCCGCGGCGCTGGCGAGCCTGGACGCCGAGGGCGCCCTGCTCGAGCGCGTCGCCGCGATCGCGGAGCGCCGCGATCGCCTGGCCGCCGGGCTCCGGGAGGCGGGATGGCGCATCCCCGACGCGCAGGGCAACTTCGTGTGGCTACCCGCCGGCGCGCACACCGAGCCGTTCGCGGAGGCCTTCGCCGAGGAGGGGATCATCGTGCGCGCGTTCGCCGGCGACGGCCTGCGGGTGTCGGTCGGCGAGGAGGAGTCTGTCGAGAAGGTCCTACGCGTCGCCGCATCCGTTGTCCGTACCCTCCCAGAACGGCATCCGGGGCGCACGTTAGCGTGGGAACTGTGACAGGGCTCGAAGAGACCGGAACGCACGACGACCAGGAATTGGTGCGCCTGCTGGATGCGGATGGGTCGTTCGCGCCCACGCCGGCCGCCGAGCGGTACCGCGGCATCGCCGAGGCGCTCTCGGACGCCGAGCTGGAGCAGTTCTACCGCGACATGGTCTCCATCCGCGCGTTCGACCGGCAGGCGACCAACCTGCAGCGCCAGGGCCAGCTCGCGCTGTGGCCGCCGAGCTGGGGCCAGGAGGCCGCGCAGGTCGGTTCGGTGCGCGCCGCCCGCGCGCAGGATCACCTCTTCCCCTCCTACCGCGAGCACGTCGTCGCGCGCGTGCGGGGAGTCGACCCGCTGCACATCCTGCGGCTCATGCGCGGTCTCACGCACGGCGGGTGGGATCCCTTCGATCCGGCCAACGGCAACACGCACCTGTACACCCTCGTCCTCGGCGCACAGACCCTGCACGCGACGGGACTGGCGATGGGCCTGGTGTTCGACGGCAAGTGCGGCACCGGTGACCCGGAGCGCGACGAGGCCGTGATCGTCTACTACGGCGACGGCGCCTCCAGCCAGGGCGATGTGCACGAGTCGATGGTCTACGCGGCGAGCTTCAACGCGCCCGAGGTGTTCTTCCTGCAGAACAACCAGTGGGCCATCTCCGTCCCCGTCTCGACCCAGTCGCGCTCGCCGCTGTACCGCCGCAGCGCGGGCTACGGGATCCCCAGCATCCGCATCGACGGCAACGACGTGCTGGCCAGCTACGTCGTGTCCAAGGTCGCGCTGGATGAGGCGCGCGCCGGCGGGGGGCCCCGCGCGGTGGAGGCGATGACGTACCGCATGGGTGCGCACACGACGAGCGATGACCCGACCAAGTACCGCACCTCGGCGGAGGAGCAGTCGTGGGTCGCGCGCGACCCGATCGTGCGGATGCGCGCGTTCCTGGAGTCCCGCGGCGCCTCGCAGGCGTTCTTCGACGACGCGGAGGCCGAGGGCCAGGCGCTGGCCGACGACATCCGCGTGCGCACCACCGACTCCGCCACGACGCTGGACCCCGCACAGATCTTCGCCAACGTGTACTCCGAACCGCATCCGCGCATCGACGAGCAGCGCGAATGGCTCGCCGCGTACGAGGCGTCGTTCGAGGAGGGGGCGTCATGAGCGAGAACATGCCGCTGGGCAAGGCCCTGAACGCGGGCATGCGCCGCGCGCTCGCCGAGAACGACCGCGTGCTGTTGATGGGCGAGGACATCGGGCCGCTCGGCGGGGTCTTCCGCATCACGGAGGGCCTGCAGGCGGAGTTCGGGCCGCAGCGCGTCATCGACACCCCGCTGGCCGAGTCGGGCATCGTGGGCACCGCGATCGGGCTCGCGATGGGCGGGTTCCGTCCGGTGTGCGAGATCCAGTTCGACGGGTTCGTCTTCCCCGCCTTCGACCAGATCACCACGCAGCTGGCCAAGCTCACCTACCGGCACGAGGGCGCCGTGCAGATGCCGGTCGTGATCCGCATCCCCTATGGCGGGCACATCGGCGCGATCGAGCACCACCAGGAGAGCCCCGAGGCGTACTTCACCCACACCGCCGGGCTTCGGGTGGTGAGCCCGTCCACGTCCCACGACGCGTACTGGATGATCCAGGAGGCGATCGCCTCGCCCGATCCGGTCATCTTCCTCGAGCCCAAGAGCAAGTACTGGCAGAAGGGCGACGTCGACACGACGGCGCCGGGCCTGCCGCTGCACGCCAGCCGCATCGTCCGGCGCGGCACGGATGTGACGCTCGTGGGCCACGGCGCGATGGTCACGACGCTGTTGCAGGCCGCCGCGCTCGCGGAGGGCGAGGGCACCAGCTGCGAGGTCATCGACCTGCGTTCGCTGTCGCCGGTGGACTACGGACCGATCCTGGACTCCGTGCGGCGCACGGGGCGGATGGTCTACGCCCAGGAGGCGCCGGGATTCACGAGCCTGGGCAGCGAAGTGGCCGCGACGGTCGCCGAGCGGGCGTTCTACTCGCTCGAGGCGCCCGTGCTGCGCGTGTCGGGGTTCGACACCCCGTTCCCCCCGGCCAAGCTCGAAGCCACCTACCTACCGGATGCCGACCGCATCCTCGAGGCCGTCGACCGCGCCCTCGCTTATTGATCGGTCGCCGGATCGGTCGTCGAAAGGACATGCGATGAGCACTCAGACCTTTCTCCTCCCCGACGTGGGTGAAGGCCTCACCGAGGCGGAGATCGTGTCGTGGCGGGTCGCGCCCGGCGACACCGTGGCCGTCAACGACGTGATCGTGGAGATCGAGACGGCGAAGTCGCTCGTGGAGCTCCCCTCCCCGTTCGCCGGGACGGTCGGCGACCTCCTCGCCGCCGAGGGCGACACCGTCAACGTCGGCGCGCCGATCATCACGATCGCGGATGCCGCGGCCGCTGCGGCTGCGGACACCACCGTCCCCCAGCCCTCCGACCCGGGCGGGGCCGATGCCGGTGGCGCCGTGCTCGTCGGGTACGGCACCGGCGGGCACGTGCAGTCGCGGCGCCGGCGCCCCGCGGAGCGCCCCGTCGCCGCATCCGTCGGGGTCATCGCCAAGCCCCCGATCCGCAAGCTCGCGCGCGACCTCGGCGTCGACCTGTCCGCCGTGAGCCCGAGCGGCTCGGCCGGCGAGGTCACACGCGAGGACGTCGTCCGGCACGCGTCGCAGGCCAGCGTCTTCCGCAACATCGAAACGCCCGAGTGGGGCGCCGTGCGTGAGGAGACGATCCCCGTGCCCGCCGAGGCCGCCCCCGAGCCGGCGGCTGCGGCGCCCGCCGGAGGTGACCGCGAGGAGTCGATCCCCGTCCGCGGCGTGCGCAAGGCGGTGGCCAGCAGCATGGTCCGCACCGCCTACTCCGCGCCGCACGTGTCGGTGTGGACCGACGTCGATGCCTCCCGGACGATGGAGCTGGTCAAGCGGCTGAAGTCCTCGCCCGACTTCGCCGACGTGAAGGTCTCGCCGCTGCTGATCATGGCGCGCGCGGTCATCTGGGCCGTGCGGCGCACGCCCATGGTGAACGCGGCATGGGTCGACGGCGAAGAGGGCGCGCAGATCCGCCTGCACCACTACGTCAATCTGGGGATCGCCGCGGCCACCCCGCGCGGGCTCCTCGTCCCCAACATCAAGGATGCGCAGGACCTCAGCATGCGCGAGCTGGCCCGCGCGCTGGAGAAGCTGACCCTCACCGCCCGCGAGGGCAAGACCACCCCGGCCGACCAGCGGGGCGGCACGATCACCATCACCAACATCGGCGTGTTCGGGATGGATGCGGGCACGCCCATCATCAACGGCGGGGAGGCCGGCATCGTCGCGCTCGGCACGATCCGCCAGAAACCGTGGGTCGTGGACGGCGAGGTGCGTCCGCGCTGGGTCACCACCGTCGCCGGGTCGTTCGATCATCGTGTCATCGACGGCGACGGCATGAGCCGCTTCATCGCCGACGTCGCCTCGATCCTCGAGGAGCCCGCCCTCCTCCTGGACTGACCGCATCCCACGCCCACGGTGTGGTGATAACGATTCTCATTAGCCGGTAGAGTGGCGGCATGACGTCCTCGCGCCTGGCTCCGCTCTCCCTGCTCGCCGTGTCCGCCCTGGCGCTCGCCGGCTGCGCGAGCGGCCCCGACGCCGACGACGGAGCGGTCCGGGTGGTCGCCTCCACCGACGTCTACGGGCAGATCGCCGAGGCGATCGGCGGGGATGCGGTGGAAGTCACCTCGATCGTCACGTCGGGGGCGCAGGATCCGCACTCCTTCGAACCGAGCGCGCAGGACCAGCTCGCGGTGAGCCGCGCCGACCTCATCCTGGAGAACGGCGGCGGCTACGACGGGTTCATCGACGCCCTCATCGAGTCCTCGGGCGTGGATGCGCCGGTCCTGACCGCCGCGGAGTTCTCCCACGACTGGCCCGAGAACGCGGGGCACGAGGCGGAGGCCGCGCACACCGACGACGCCGAAGACGAGCACACCGAGCACGACCACGGCGACCACGCCCACGTCGAGGGGTTCAACGAGCACGTCTGGTACGACCCGCACGCCATGGCGCACTTCGCCGAGGCCATCGCCGACGAGCTCACCGCCCTCGACCCCGACCGGGCGGAGGACTTCGCCGCGAACCTCGAGGAGTTCGAGGCGGGCATCGCCGAGGTCGAGGACGCGCTCGCCGCCGTCGCGACGAGCGACGCGGGCGCCCAGGTGTTCGTGACCGAGCCGGTCGCGCTGTACCTCGTCACCGCCGCAGACCTGCACAACGTCACCCCGCCCGCGTTCACCGAGGCCGTCGAGGAAGGCCAGGACGTGCCGCCGTCGACGCTGCTGGAGGCCCTGCGCCTCCTCGAGGACGGCGACGTGCGCGTCGTGATCGCCAACGCCCAGACCGGCGGGCCGGAGACCGAGGAGGCCATCCGCGCCGCCGAAAGCGCCGGCATCCCGGTGGTGGAGTTCGCGGAGACGCTCCCGGAGGGTCAGACTTACCTTTCGTGGATGGACGAGAACGTCGCGGCGCTGGCCGACGCGCTGAGCCGGTGACGACCGCACCTCCCCTCCAGATCCGCGGGGCAGCGCTGCGTCGCGGAGACCACACGCTGTGGAGCGGGCTGGACCTCGAGGTGCAGCCCGGCGAGCTCATCGCGGTCCTGGGCCCCAGCGGCTCGGGCAAGACGACGCTGCTGCGCGCCATCCTCGGTCTGGAACCGCTCAGCGCCGGCAGCATCCACGCCCTCGGCACCGAGGTCCGCCGGCCCGGCAACCGCCGCATCGGCTACATCCCGCAGCAGCGGCCGCTGCCCGCCGAGACCCCGCTGCGCGGGCGCGACCTCGTCGGCCTCGGCGTCGACGGGCACCGGTTCGGCTTCCCGTTCCCGCGGCGCGGCGACCGCGCGCGGATCGATCGCCTCGTACGGGAGGTGGGCGCCGAGGACTTCGCCGACCGCCCGGTGGGCCTCCTCTCCGGCGGCGAGCAGCAGCGGCTGCGCGTCGGTCAGGCCCTCGCGGATGCTCCGCCGCTGCTGCTGTGCGATGAACCGCTCACGAGCCTCGACCTCGCCAATCAGCAGGCCGTCGTGCGCCTCATCGACCGCCACCGCCGGAACACCGGCGCCGCCGTGATGCTGGTCACCCACGACATCAACCCGGTGCTCGGCAAGGTCGACCGCATCCTCTACCTCGCCGGCGGCCGTTTCATGCTGGGCCGCCCCGACGACGTACTCAACTCCCGCGTCCTCAGCGACCTCTACGGCGCGCCCGTGTACGTGCTCCGCGCCGCCGACCGGCTCGTCGTGGTCGGTGCCCCCGACGCCGAGGACACGCACCACCACCACCACCACCACGACTCCGAGGGCGGGCACTGATGGGCGCGGATGCGTGGGACGCTCTGTTCGGCGGGCTCCCCGATTACGGCGCGATCCTCGCCCTGGTGTCCAACTCCCTCATCGCGGGTGCCGTGCTGGGGCTGGTGGGCGGGCTCATCGGCGTCTTCGTCATGCAGCGCGACATGGCCTTCGCCGTGCACGGGATCAGCGAGCTGTCGTTCGCCGGCGCGGCGGCGGCGCTGCTGCTGGGCTTCGACGTCATCACCGGTTCGATTCTCGGATCCGTGCTGGCCGCCGCGATCATCGGATGGCTCGGTGCCCGCGCGCGCGACCGCAACTCGATCATCGGGGTGCTGATGCCCTTCGGCTTGGGGCTGGGCATCCTCTTCCTGTCGCTCTACGACGGCCGCAGCGCGAACCGGTTCAGCCTGCTGACGGGCCAGATCGTGTCGGTCCAGAGCGGGCAGCTCGGCTGGCTGATCGCGATCGGAGCGGCGGTGCTCGTGGCGCTGCTGCTCATCTGGCGGCCGTTGCGGTTCGACTCCCTCGACCCGCAGTCCGCCGCCGCGCGCGGGGTGCCCACCACCGCGGTCTCGCTCGCGTTCATGCTGCTGCTCGGCCTCGTCGTGGCCGTCGCAGTGCACATCATCGGCGCGCTGCTGGTCATGGCGCTGCTGGTCACCCCCGCCGCCGCGGCCATGCGCGTGGCCTCCGGGCCGGTGTCGGTGCCGGTGCTGGCGGCGGTGTTCGGGTTCGTCTCCGCCGTCGGCGGCATCCTCCTCGCCGTCGCCGGAACCCTGCCGGTGAGCCCCTACATCACCACGATCTCGTTCGTCATCTACCTCGTGTGCCGCGTCATCGGCACCCGGCGCGACCGGGTCGTCCGCGCCCGCGCCTGACGACCGCTACAGGTCAGGCCGCCGGCCCGCGAAGAGCGGCCTGCGTCCGGGCGAGGGCCTCGACGTAGGCGCCGGGGGTGACACCGGCAACCCGGCGGAACTCGTTGGTCAGATGCGCCTGGTCGACGTAACCGAGATCGACGGCGATCCCGGCGATGTCGCCGTCCGCCACGGACAGACACCGCACGACCTCCTGGAGCCGGATGCGGCGCGCGATCTCGCCCGGGCCGCGCCCGACGTGCGTCCGCAGCGCCCGCTGGAGCGTCCGCTCGCTGGTGCCCAGCAGCGCCGCGACGTCGTGGATCCGCTGCACGTGCGGCTGGGCGGTGAGGGCCTCCAGCGCCGCGTTCGCGATCCGCTGAGACGCCCGCAGCGGCCGCTCGGCGAGCCGCGCGCGCACGAGCGCGTCGGCCAGCTCCGCGCGGCGCGCCGGGTCGGGGGCGGACGCGATCCGCTCGAGCAGCGCGTGCGCGCGGGCGTCGAGCGCGGCCGTCAGCTCCTGCTCGGGGCCCAGCGACGCCGGGTCGAGGTCGGACAGGACCGCGAGACCCGCAGGCCGCAGCCGGATCGCGAAGACGTCGCCGCGTCCGGCGAGAGTGCGCGTCCACGCGTGGGAGCGGGCCGAGGTCACGACGAACGGAGCGTCCACGTCGCCGTGCTCGATGCTGAAGGTGACGGAGGGGTGGTCGATGATGCGCTGCGCGATGGACTCGCCGGCGTCGAGATGCCAACGCACCGCCCAGTAGGTGTCCACGATCTCGCGGACGTCGTCGGGCGGGACGATCCACCGCGCATCGAATCGCGCGAGGTTGGCCGGCTGCAGCACGCCGGTGCGCTCGCTCGCGCTGATCGCTCGTGTCCGTCGCGCGCTCATTGGCGCAATTCTGCAATACGCGACGCCCGGCAGGCGACAGGATGAGCGCGTGACCACCAACTACCGGAACACCTTCATCGCCGTCGCGCCGGACTGCCCCGCCCCCGCGGCCGAGGCGCCACCGGCCGGCGCCACGCCCACGGTCGCGTCGCTGCAGTACGACCTTCTCCGCGACCATCCGTACGAACTGACCTCGGACGAGGTCCTCTTCGCGGTGTACGCGATCCGCTCGGGCATCGACGACGCGCGGCGGACCGAGGAGTGGGAGCGGTTCTTCGCGAAGGATCACGCCTGCCTGCGCGCCTCGCCGCTGCCCAAGCGATACGGATGGGGGTTGCACCACGACGGCGAGGGGCGGGTCGCGCTCGTGGGCCTGGGCACCCCCGAGTACGACGAGTTCCAGCGCCGCACCGACCTCACGCAGAAGGCCGCCATGCGCTCCTCCCGGAAGGGATGACCGCGATCCCCCGGCCAGCGACCATTCGATTCGCGCCGAGTCCGCGGCATCCGCTGGCTGCCGCACGGATGCCGCGGCACAATCGCGGATAGCGACAGGAGGCGCCATGACCGCACCCACCCGCCCCTACGAGGTGACCGAACTGGGCGCCCTGGATCAGTGGCGCGCCCACTTCGGCGGCTTCCGGCCGGAGACCTCCCGCGAGGGGCGCCGCGTCGTCGACTTCGATCTGCCGCTGCAGTACATCGGTCTCACCGCCAACGCGCTGGCACCGGGCGAGGAGGCGGGGTACTGGCACACGCATTCCCGCATCGAGGAGGTGTACCTCTTCCTCGACGGCCGCGGGCAGATGGGGCTGGACGAGGACGTCGTCGACGTCGGCCCGGGAACGGTCGTGCGCGTGGGCCAGGGGGTCTGGCGCACGTGGCGCGCCCTGCCCGACGCCGACTCGGAGCTGCGGTGGATCTGCATCCGGGCCGGTGGGTACGAGCTGCCCGAACTGCCCGACGACGCCACGCGCGACGCCGAGCGTCCTGCGCCGTGGTGAGGCGGGCGAGGCGACGCCGCGCCCGCGCCCGGGCTGCGTTCAGGGGGCGCCGGTAGGATTCGGGGCATGGCCCAGCGCAACACGTGGCAGCGCGAACGCGTGCGTGAGGCGCTCACCGACGCCCGCGGCTTCGTGAGCGCCCAGTCGCTGCACGCCACCTTGCGCGAAGAGAACACCGGCATCGGGCTGGCCACGGTGTACCGCACGCTGGCCGGAATGGCCGCGCAGGGCGAGGCCGACTCCCTGCAGAGCCCCGAGGGCGAGAACCTCTTCCGTGCCTGCACGTCGGCGGGCCACCACCATCACCTCATCTGCCGTTCGTGCGGGCTGACGGTGGAGATCGCCGCCACCGACGTGGAGCAGTGGGCGCGCGCCACCGCCGCCCAGCACGGGTTCATCGAAGCCGAGCACGTCGTCGACATCTTCGGCCGGTGCGCGTCGTGCGCGGCCGCGCAGCGAGAGCAGGCGTGACCCAGACCCGACCGGCCCCCGCACGGCAGCGCACGCGCGGTCGCGCGGTGCCCTGGCTCGCCGCCGGCGTCGCCGTCGTGGTGGCGCTGTTCGCGATCGACGCATTCGCGCCGGCGCTGTTCGCCGACGCGCTCCCGAGGCGAGCGCAGGACGGCCTTACCCTCGCCCTCAGCGTCCTGATCGAATCGCTTCCCTTCGTCGTGCTCGGTGTGCTGCTGTCGGTCGTGGTGCAGGTGTGGGTGCCGGCGGGGGCGATCGAACGATGGATGCCGCGGCGGGCGTGGGCGCGGCGTGCCGTTCTGTCGCTGCTGGGGATGCTGCTGCCGGTGTGCGAATGCGGCAACGTCCCCTTCGCCCGCGGCCTCATGATGCGCGGGTTCTCCGTGTCCGACACGCTGACCTTCCTGGTCGCCGCACCGATCGTGAACCCCATCGTGATCCTCACCACCCACGCGGCGTTCGGGTGGAGCGACGGCATCCTGGTGGCGCGCCTGGTCGGCGGCTACCTCGTGGCCAACCTGCTCGGGTGGCTGTACAGCCGCCACCCCGATCCCGACGCGCTCGTGACCGACCGGTTCCGCCAGACGTGCGCCGTCAGCCTGGACGGCCCCGGCGCGAGCGCGACCCGGACGCGGCGGAGCCTCGCCCAGTTCGTCGTCGAGCTGCGCGCGGTCATGCCGGCGCTCGTGATCGGCTCGGGCATCGCCGGGGCGGTGCAGGTGCTCGTCCCGCGCCAGACGCTCCTGGCCATCGGCTCGGACCCCGCCCTGTCGATCGCGACGATGATCGTCCTCGCGATGGTGGTGTCGATCTGCTCGAACGTCGACGCGTTCTTCGCGCTGTCGTTCGCGTCGGCGTTCACGCCGGGGTCCTTGGTCGCCTTCCTCCTTGTCGGCCCCATCGCCGACGTGAAGATGCTCGCGCTGCTGCGCACGACGTTCTCGACCCGCGTGCTCGTGGGGATCACCGCGATCGTCGTGGCGGCCGCCTTCGCCCTCGGAACGGTGGTGAACCTCCTTGTCTGACACCGCGCTGCGCCCGCTCGCGAACCGCTGGCTGGGGGTGGGCCTGGCCGCATCCCTCGCCGTGGTGACGATCGCGCTCGCCGTCACCGACCGCCTCGCGCTCTACATCAACCCCGAGTCGGCCTGGTTCGCCGTCGGGATGGCCGTGCTCGTGCTGATCGGCACCGTGGCGAGCTTCGCGCTGCCGCTGGGCGGCGAAGAGGACCACAGTCACGACCACGGCACCGCGGATGCGGCGGAGCATCCAGCGGAAGCGGCGCACCACCCGCGCCCCCGCCGTGTGGCGACCGTGATGACGGCGACCGGCGGCATCCTGGCGTCGGGCGTCGTCGTGACGATGCTCGTCACGCCCCCCGCGACGCTGTCGGCCGAGCTGGCGATGTCGCGCGACGTGGGAGCGGCGCCGCTGTTCGCGGGCACGGATGTGGTCACCCTCGCCGCCTCCGGCGACACGGCGCAGTTCGGGGTGGGGGAGTGGGCCGGCGTCTTCGCGTCGGCCACCGACCCCGACCGCTTCGACGGCGACCCGGTCACCCTCACCGGATTCGTCACGCCGGGGGACGACGGCGACTTCGCCCTCAGCCGCCTGGTGATCACGCACTGCGTCATCGACGCGCAGTCGGCCAGCCTCCCCGTCACCGCGAGCACACCGCCGCCGGCCACGGGCGAATGGGTGAGCATCACCGGCACGGTGCGCGCCGACTCCGACGGCTCGCTGCGCATCCAGGCCGACGACATCACCCCCATCGACGAGCCGCAGGACCCCTATGAGTACTGACTCCCGGCGCACCCGGGCGCGGCGCCGACGCGGTCGCGGGTTCGCCACGGTCTTCGCCGCCGTCCTCGGAGCCCTCGTGCTCGTGGGCGGAGTGGGCGCTGCCGTGACGGTGGCACAGGGACCGCGGGTGACCGAGGTGCGCGTGGATCCGGAGGCAGCCGTCGCGGCGTCGGGGTCGCGCCTCATCTTCACCACGACGCAGTCGCTGCACGACATCGACCCCGCGCAGGTGGAGGTGGCACCGGCCACGCCGTTCACGGTGGACACCTCCGGGCGCAGCGTCGGCGTGCGATTCGGGCTCCCGCTGCGCGATGACACCGAGTACACCGTGCGCATCCGCGACGTGCGCGGTCTCGGGGCGGGGCCCGCCGCCACGATCGAGGAGACGTTCCGCACGCCGGCATCCGAGGTCTTCCTCCTCCAGCGCGGCTCCGGCGACGATGCCATCTACCGCACGGGGCTGGCGGGGGAGGGCAGCACCGAGGTGTTCTCGCACCCCCACATCGAGGACTACCGTGCCACCGCGTCGCACCTCATCGTCTCCGTCCTGGAGGAGGAGCACTCGGCGCTGCTGGCGGTGGATGCCGCCACCGGCGACGTGCGCACGCTGCCCCTCCCCGGCGAAGGGTTCGTCTCCCACCTCCAGTCCGCGGATCGCGGCGAGCGGATCGGGTACACGTTCTCCGACGCCGCCCTCGGCGAGGACGGGGGCCTGGAGAGCGTGCTGTTCACCGCATCCCTGGCCGAAGGCGCCGCCGACACCCCGCCGACCCGGGTCGCCCTCCCCGGTGCCGACCCCAGCGTGGCGGAGTGGCGGTTCGTACCCGACACCGACAGCATCCTCGCGCTCACCTTCGACGGCGCCCTCGTGCTGGCCGGCGCCGACGGCGCGGATGCCGCGCCCCTGGGCACCGCCCTCGGCATCGAAGGCATCGCCCGCGGATCGAGCCAGGCCGTCATCGAGCGCAACGAGGGCAGAGTCGTGGTCGATCTCACCGACGGGACGGAGGGGGCGCTGCCGGAGCCGGCGGACGACCTCGGCGTGCCCGGCTCGGTGATCCCCGTGCCCGGTGACGACGCGGGCACGATCCGCAACTACGCCCGCATCGGGGAGGGCGCGACGTTGCTGTCCAGCTCGGTCGTGCACGTCGCCGCCGACGGGACGGTGCAGACCCTCCTGGACCTCGACCCCGCCGACGCCCTCGTGCAGACGTGTGTGTCACCCAACGGGCGGTACGCGGCGCTCCTGCTCTCACCCGACGCCGCCGCCAACCCGTACGACCGGTATCGTCTCCCGCTCCCGCAGCGACTGGAGACGCGCGTGATCGCGATCGACACTGCAGTCGAGGTCGCCGCGTTCGGCGGATTCGGGCTGTCGTGGTGCCAGGTGCCGCCGGCATGAGTGCGCACCGCCCCGCCACGCGCGCCGACCTCGGCGGGCTCCCCCTCGAGGTGGCGCCGCGGCTCCTGGGCGCGCTGCTGCGCACCGAGGTGGATGGCGAGGAGGTCGTGGTGCGGGTGAGCGAAGTGGAGGCCTACCACGGCCGCGGTACCGGCGAGGTGCCCGATCCCGGGTCGCACGCGCGGATGGGGCCCACGACGCGCAACGCCACGATGTGGGGGGAGCCGGGCCACCTGTACGTCTACCTCAGCCACGGCATCCACTCGTGCGTCAACGTCGTCAGCGGCCCGGAAGGGGTCGCCGGGGGAATCCTGCTGCGCGGCGGAGAGATCGTCGAGGGCGAGGATGCGGCGACCCGCCGGCGCCTCGAGCGGCGCGGCGTGGTGCGCTCCCCGCTCGACCTGGCCCGCGGACCCGGGCGTCTCGGCGATGCCGTGGGCCTGCGCCATCCGCAGCACGACGGCATCGACGCCGTCACCGGCGCCGTGCAGGCCGGGGCCACCGCGCGTCTGGAGCTGCGCGTGGATCCGGTGCCCGACATCGCGACCGGCCCCCGGGTCGGGGTGGCCGGCGTCGCGGGCACGGCCGCCTTCCCGTGGCGCTTCTGGATCCCCGGAGACCCGACCGTGTCACCCTTCCGGTGGGGCCGCGGCGCTCAGGAGGCTGCGGGCGAGGTCGCGCGGCCGCCCGTGCTAGACTGACTGTTTGTCTGCGCGCACTCCAGCACGCAGTTCGTACCCCTCCTCCTGCCGCAGCCCGGATCCCCGGTGCCTGAGCGTGTCGAAGGGTGCAGACAAGGGATCTTGGGTGAAGCCGTCCGGCTTCACGGTACAGAAGGAGACATCACCATGGCAGCAGTGTGCCAGGTGACTGGAGCGGTTCCCGGCTTCGGTCACAACATCTCGCACTCGCACCGCCGGACGAAGCGCCGCTTCGACCCGAACGTGCAGAAGAAGACCTATTTCGTGCCCTCGCTGGGTCGGAAGATCACGATCAACGTGTCCGCTAAGGGCATGAAGGTGATCGACGCGCGCGGCATCGAATCCGTCGTCAAGGACATGATCGCGAAGGGTGTGAAGCTCTGATGGCCAAGAAGGCTCAGGACGTCCGTCCGATCATCAAGCTGCGTTCGACCGCCGGCACGGGATACACCTACGTGACGCGCAAGAACCGCCGCAACAACCCCGACCGCATCGTGCTGAAGAAGTACGACCCGGTGATCCGCAAGCACGTCGAATTCCGAGAGGAGCGCTGATCTCATGGCCAAGAAGAGCAAGATCGCGCGCAACGAGCAGCGCAAGGTGATCGTCGCGCGTTATGCCGCGAAGCGCGCCGAGCTGAAGAAGCAGCTCGTCGACCCCACCGCCACCGACGAGCAGCGCGAGGCCGCCCGCATCGGCCTGCAGAAGCTGCCGCGCAACGCCTCGCCGGTGCGCGTGCGCAACCGCGACGCCATCGACGGTCGTCCCCGCGGAAACCTCGCCAAGTTCGGCATCTCGCGTGTGCGTTTCCGCGACATGGCGCACCGCGGCGAGCTGCCCGGTGTGACCAAGTCGTCCTGGTGACGCTTCTCACGCCTCAGCACCGCTGACGCGTCAAGGGCGGGGGTTCTTCGGAACCCCCGCCCTTAAGCTTTTCCTCCACCGCTCCCGCACGGAGGTCCCATGCCGCTCGACCCGTTCTTCGCCGAGCGTCTCCGCGTGCATCGCCGGTACCTCCTCGGCCAGGCGTGGCACAAGCTGCGCGCGCGCCTGCCGGGCGCCGCATCCGGTGCCTCCCGTCGTTCAGAACTCAGGAGATCCGGTCCCGGTGACGCCGCTGGAGCCCCGCGCGTCGGCGTGTCTCCTGAATTCCGGACGACGGATGCTGCCGCCGCTCCGGATGCGCCGCCCGCCCCGAAGCGGGGGGCCGCCGCCCCGCTCACCCCGCGCCAGCGTCACCGGCGCGCAGCACTCGCGTGGGACCGTCAGGAGCAGCGTGCCGTGGGCCTGCCCGGCCCGGCCCTGCGGACGGTCGAGCACGAGGTGCCCGTCGACGGGCACCCCTCCGTCCGCATCCGCGTGTACCTGCCGGACGAGCGCGTCGAGCCCTCGCCGGCGTGCCTCGTCTTCGGTGGCGGGGCGTTCCGCATCGGCGGGATCGACTACCCCACAGCCGACGCGGCATGCCGCCGCCGCGCCGCCGCGTCGGGCGTCACGATCATCGCCGTCGACTATGCGCTCGCGCCGGAGCACCGGCATCCGACCCAGATCGAGCAGGCGTACGCCGCGTGGGAGTGGGTGCACGCGCACGCGGGGGAACTGGGGGTGGATCCGCAGCGGATCGGGGTGTCGGGAACCTCCGCCGGCGGGAACATCGCCGCCGTCCTCGCCCTCATGAACCGCGATCGGGCGCGGCTGCCGATGCGGCTGCAGATCCTGGAGGTGCCCGTCACCGACCTCACCGTGCGATGGATCGACCTGCGTGCCACGTGGGCTCTCGGCATCCCCGCGGTCCTGGCGCTGCGCGAACTGCGCTCGGTCGCCCGCACGTACCTGCGCGACCCCCGTCGCGCACGCGCGTCCTACGTCTCGCCCCTGCGTGCCGCCTCCCTCGCCGACCTCCCGCCTGCCGTCATCCTCACCGCGGAGTACGATCCGCTCCGCCGGCAGGGTGCCGCCTACGCGGCGGCGCTTCGTCGCGCCGGGGTCGCCGCCAGCGCCGTGCGGTACCTGGGGGTGACCCACGACACCCCCGTTTTCGTCGGCGCGCTGGCGTCGGCCAGGCGCTGGGAGGACGATGTCGTGACCGCCCTGCGATCGCTGTGACGACGCCTTCCGCGTCCGTTCAGGCCGTCGCAGACGCCACATGTGCCCCATCCGACCCGCGACACGCCTGCAGTTCGGGCCGAAAGGACCCGAGATCCGCGGAATTCCGCGGGTCTGTTGATACATTCGAGGCGGTCGATCCGACCACCGGGGGCATCCGCCCCCGTCCGATGTAACGAAGGCGGCCGCTCGGCCGCCCGGGAGGACCACCGAATGGCTGACAAGTCCATCACCAAGACCGAACTCGTCGCGAGCATCGCCAGCGCGACGGGGCAGAGCCAGTCCGCCGTGTCGGGCGTGCTCGACTCCCTCTTCTCCACCGTGTCCGAGGCAGTCGCCAAGGGCAGCAAGGTCTCGATCCCCGGCTGGATCGCGTTCGAGCAGGTCGAGACCTCGGCGCGCACCGGCCGCAACCCGCAGACGGGTGAGGAGATCGCCATCCCCGCCGGCAAGCGCGTGAAGGTCACCGCGGGCTCCAAGCTCAAGGCTGCCGTCAAGTAAGACGGCGCCGGGTCGAAGGGGGGATGCTGAGGCATCCCCCCTTCGTCTTCCCTCAGGAAGGCGCACGTAGGCTGGAGGGGTGACTCTCGAACCCGCTCCGCACGGCGCTGCACCGTCGCGCGGGGACTCAGGCCCCGCAGACCCGGCGCGGTCGCTGCGCCTGGTGGGCCCGGTTCTCCTGGTCGCGGCCGCGCTGGCAGCCCTCGTGTGGGGGCTGGCCTACGGCGGCGGCGCCGCGCCTCTTCTCCTGGGCGACCCCGGTCCCCTCGTGCGGTGGGGGCTTCCGGTGGCGACCCTTGCGGTCAACCTGTCGGCCGCGGGGATGGTCGGGTCGCTCGTCCTGGCCCTGTACGCCCTGCCCGCGGGGGAGCGGGCCTTCGACGTCGCGCTGGACACCGCATCCGCCAGCGCCGCCGTCTTCACGGTCGCGTCGGCGGCGACGGGCTTCCTCACGTTCGTCAACACGATGAACGCGACCCCCAGCGCCGACGCGCTCTTCGGGCAGCAGCTGGGGCGGTTCCTCGTGGAGGTCGAGGTCGGCCGCACGTGGCTGCTCACGACCGTCGCCGGCGCTGTGCTCACCGTCCTCACCTTCGCGGTGCGCTCCTGGACGCCCACCCTCTTCGTCGGGATCCTCGCCGTCGTCGCCCTCGTCCCGATGGGGACCCAGGGTCACTCCGGGGAGGAGGCCAACCACGATTCGGCGGTGCTGGCCCTCGTCCTGCACATCATCGGCGCCGCGGTGTGGCTGGGCGGCCTCGTCCTGCTCGTCCTCATCCGCCCGCTCCTGGACCGCGCGACCCTGGCCAAGGTCCTGCTGCGGTACTCGAGCCTCGCGCTGGTGGCCTTCGTCGTGGTCGCCGTCTCCGGCACCGTGCGCGCCTCGATCGGCCTGGGCGGATGGGACGCGCTCCTCTCGCCCTACGGCGTGCTCGTGCTGGTCAAGGTCACGGCGCTGCTCGCGATGGGCGTGCTGGGGGCGTGGTACCGCAAGCGGCTCATCGGGCGCACCCACGAGGACGGGTCATCCCGCCGCTTCTGGGGCCTCGTGCTCCTGGAACTGGCGTTCATGGGCATCGCCAGCGGCGCCGCCGCGGCGCTGGCCCGCACCGCCCCGCCCGGATCGGCGACGGCGCCGACGCTTGGCACGCCCGCGGAGATCCTCACCGGCGCGCCGCTTCCCCCCGAACTGACGGTGACGCGGTGGTTCACCACGTGGGACATCGACCTGCTGTGGCTGTTCGCGGTGGCGTTCGGGCTGTTCTTCTACCTCGCCGGCGTGTGGCGCCTGCGTCGCCGCGGCGACTCCTGGCCGGTGTACCGCACGGTCCTGTGGGTCGGCGGCATGCTGCTGCTGCTGTGGGTCACGTGCGGACCCATCAACGCCTATCAGGACTACCTGTTCAGCCTCCACATGGTCGGCCACATGCTGCTGACCATGGCGATCCCGCTGCTGCTGGTGCCGGGGGCGCCGGTGACCCTCGCCGCCCGTGCCATCCGCAAACGGGATGACGGCAGCCGCGGCGGGCGGGAGTGGATCCTGTGGGCGGTGCACAGCCCGGTCGCCCGGATCCTCACCAACCCCTACCTCGCCGCGGGCCTGTTCATCGGGTCGCTGTGGCTGTTCTACTACACCGACCTCTTCCGGTGGTCGCTGTACGACCACCTCGGGCACGAGTGGATGGTGGCGCACTTCCTCATCACGGGGTACCTGTTCGTGCTCTCGCTCATCGGGATCGACCCGGTGCCCTACCGCCTGCCCTACCCGCTGCGCCTCGTGCTGCTCATCGCGGTCATGGCCATGCACGCCTTCTTCGGCGTCGCGCTCATGATGCAGTCCGGGCTCATGGTCGCGGAGTGGTTCGGCGCGATGGGCCGCACGTGGGGCCCCGATCCGCTCGCCGACCAGTACATCGGCGGCGGGGTGGCGTGGTCGATCGGTGAGATCCCGACGCTCATCCTCGCCATCACGGTGGCGATCCAGTGGAGCCGCTCGGACGACCGGATGCAGCGACGCCGCGACCGGCACGCCGACCGCACGGGCGATGCCGAGCTCGAGGAGTACAACGCGCAGCTGGCCGCCCTCGCCGAGCGCGACGCCCGCGCCTCCCGCTGATCCGCTTCTGCGGCGCGGGCTAGGGGGCGTTCTGGCCCTGCACCTGGATGGATGCGGTGCCGTCGGGCAGCACCGTGATGCCGCCGGAGACGACGAAGCGCACGTCTTCCTGCACGGTGCGCACCGAGCCGTCGAACAGCGAACGGACGTCGACGTCGATGTGCGCCACCGCCTCGGCCGGGACGATCCGCCACCCGGCGCCGTCCGGTTCCACCCGGACCTCCGGCTGCTGAACGATCGACCACGCGGGCGCGTCGACGATGCGGTTGCGCACCTGGTATCCGAACGGGCACCCGGTGGGCTGCAGCACCTGCTGCGCCGCGCACGCGCCGAGGAACTCGTTCATCCGCTGCTGCACGACGCCGATGAACTCCTCCGTCGCGTGCGCCTGGATGTCCACCGGCACCGTCGCGCGCGGCGCATCGGCGAGCACGGCCACTCCCGGGGTGGCCGAGATCGCCGTGTCCACGGCCACGGAGTACACCCCCGGTGAGAACACCAGGAGGGGAAGCGTCGCCAGCGGATCGGCGTCGACGCCGTCGGCCGACACCTGCCGCTTGTCGATCTCGAAGCCGTTGACGTCGAACCGCATCGATCCGCGCACCGTGAGGTCGAGGACGGCGAGGGGGCTCGTCGCGAAGCGCCACGACGGGGCGACCCCGGTCCACCCGTCCTGCACGACCGCGAAAGTGGTCTGCCCCTCCACGCCGGCGGCCCGGTAGGCGACCGTCACGCGGGTCAGCTCGCCATCCACGCGCTCCCCCAGGACCTCCACGTCGGTGAGCGTCGCGAGGGTGTCACGGCGCAGCAGTGCATCGGACGCGGTGGCGGGGAGGCCCGCAGCCGCCAGCTGCTCGGCATCCATCGCCACGCCGGGAAGGGCCCGGGCGTCGGTGGCGCGGCCGTCGGCGAGCAGATCGAGGTAGCGCAGGACGAAGGCGGTGGGGCTGTACAGCTCGCGGTACAGGGCCACGCCCCCCGCCGCGAAGGCGGCGATCAGAAGCACGCCCACCAGCGCGAGCGCGGTGAGGTCGGAGGCGAGGCGGCGTCGCCGACGGCGGCGTGCATGACGAGCGTCGTCCGCGACCGCTTCGGGCCGCGGAGCAGGCGTCGTTCCGGGGCTCTCCACCGTCACAGTCTAGGAAAGAGCGCCTCCGAAACCGCTGGTCGGCTCACCCGGCGTCACGGCTGAGCTCGGCGACGGCGAGACCCTGCACGATGTCGAACGCCGCGAGCTGCCCGGTCGACATCGACAGGACGATCGAGGTCAGCGGAGCCGGCCACGCCGAACTCTGGGCCATGTCGCCCACGGCCCACACGCCGTCCACGCTCGTGCGGCCGAGCCCGTCGGTGGCGACGACCCCGAACTCCGTCAGAGCGAGTCCCAGCGCCGCCGCGAACGGTGCGCGCTGCGCGGTGCGCGGTGCCGCGAACAGGCCCGCGACCTGCAGGTCGGTCCCATCGGCGAGGTGCAGGCGCAGACCGTCGGGAGTCTCCTCGACGCGGGCGAGGTCGCCGGGCGCGAGGATGCGGACGTCGGACGCGATCGGGCGGAGCTTGGCGGCCGTCATCGTCGCGTGCGAGGGCGCGTCCATGACCGCGACAGGGCGTCCGGCGAATTCGTGCCCGTGGCAGAACGGGCAGTGGGCGACGCGATCCCCCCACTGCGCGGCGAGCCCGGGGATGTCGGGGAGGGTGTCGGCGAGACCCGTGGCCAGGATCACCGTGCGCGCCGTGACCATGCTGCCGGATGCGGGGGTCACGGCGAACCCGTCCCCCTCCCGCCGCACGGACGTGACCTCGTCGCCCCGCACCTCGATGGAGTCGTACGCGGCGAGCTCCTCGCGGCCGCGCCGGCGCAGCTCGCCCGGCGCCACCCCGTCCAGGGTGAGGACGTTGTGCGCGTGCGCCGTGGCGTCGTTGCGGTACTCGCCGGAGTCGAACAGCACGGCGGTGCGGTGCACGCGGCCGAGCGTGAGCGCGGCCTGAAGGCCCGCAGGGCCGCCGCCGATGATGACCGTGTCGTACATGTCTCTCCTCTGCTCTGGTGCCGGGGAACGAGGCAGACACGGCGAGTATTCCCCCGCACGTGCACCGCCCGCCCGGGCGGGCGGCGAACGCGAACTAGCATGATGCGGTGAGCACGCCGTCCCTCTCCGCCGAACAGGAGGCGCTGTTCCGGCTCATCGAAGACACACGCGAGCACGTGTTCGTCACCGGTCGCGCGGGAACGGGCAAGTCGACGCTCCTGCAGCACCTGGCGTGGAACACGAGCAAGCAGATCGCGGTGTGCGCCCCCACGGGGGTGGCCGCGCTGAACGTCGAGGGGCAGACGATCCACTCGCTGTTCCGCCTGCCCATCGGGCTGATCGCCAACGGCGAGATCGAGCAGTCCGACGCCACGCGCAAGCTGCTCAACGCCATCGACACGCTCGTCCTCGACGAAGTGTCGATGGTCAACGCCGACCTCATGGACGGCATCGACCGGTCGCTGCGGCAGGCCCGCGGACGCCGCGCGGAGCCGTTCGGCGGGGTGCAGATCGTGATGTTCGGCGACCCGTACCAGCTGGCGCCGGTGCCGCCCCGCGGCGATGAGATGCGGTACATCCGCGACCACTACCGCTCGTTCTGGTTCTTCGACGCCAAGGTGTGGGCCGGTGAGGGCGGCGACGACGGGATCCTCGACCTCGGCCGCCACGGCGCCGACCTGAACGTGCGGGAGCTCACCGAGATCCACCGGCAGGCCGACCCCGCCTTCAAGGCGCTGCTGAACGCGGTGCGCTATGGCCGCGTCACGGCGGAGATGGCGGGAGTCCTCAACGGCGCCGGTGCCCGGACCCCGCCCCATCCGGCCGACGGCGAGCACCCCATCATCACGCTGGCCACCCGCAACGACATCGTCAACACGATCAACCGCCGCCACCTGGACGAACTGGTCGGGCGGATGCAGACGGCCAACGCCGAGATCAGCGGCGACTTCGGCCGTGGCGACGCGAACTACCCCGCCGACGTGGAGCTGCGACTCAAGGTCGGGGCGCAGGTGATGTTCCTGCGCAACGACGTGTCGTCGTTCGGGGAGCCGCCCCGGTGGGTCAACGGGACGATCGGCACCGTCACGCGGATCGCCGGCGACACCGTGCGCGTGGAGGTCGACGGCACGGAGCACGATGTCGAACCGGCCGTGTGGGAGAGGTTCCGCTACAACTACCACCCCGGCACGCGCACCCTCTCGCGCGACGTCGTTGCGGAGTTCACGCAGTTCCCGCTGCGCCTGGCCTGGGCCGTCACGATCCACAAGTCGCAGGGCAAGACCTACGAGCGCGCCGTGATCGACCTGGGCTCCGGCGCGTTCGCCCCCGGGCAGACCTATGTCGCCCTCAGCCGCCTGACCTCCCTGGACGGGCTGTACCTGTCGCGGCCGCTGCGGCCGAGCGACATCCGCGTCGACCCCGACGTGCAGCGCTTCATGAGCTCGGCCCTGCGCGCGCGCCCCTGACGCGACCTGCCTAGTGCGCCGCCCGGCAGAGGGCTCAGGCGGCGGCCTTGGCGTGGGCGAGGTCGTCGAACAGGTCGGTGTTGAAGCGGTAGGCCACGAGCACCTCGTCCATCACGCGCTCGCGCTCCGCCGCATCCCAGGGGGCGGCATCCAGCTGCTCGCGGTAGACGTCCTTGAAGGCCTTCGGATCGGCGATGTCGTCGAAGAGGTAGAAGCCGATGCCGTTGGTCTCGAACCCGAATCGTCGCTGCATCAGCCGGCCGATGAAGATCCCGCCGGAGAGGTCGCCGAGGTAGCGCGTGTAGTGGTGGGCGACGAAGCCACCCGGCCACGTCGCGCCGACCGCGCGGATGCGGTCGGCATAGCGCCGGGTCGTCGGGAGTGGCTGGACGCTGTCGCGCCACTGCGGGCCGACGAGGAAGTCGAGGTCGGCCTCCAGCGCCGGCAGCCGCGTGAGCTTGTCGGAGATGAACACCGCGGCCACCGGGTCGTTGCGCATGCGCTCGGCGGCCTGTTCGAGGGCGTCGTAGATGAACCAGTGCTGTGCGACGAGGGCGACGTAGTCCTCCCGCGTCCCCTCGCCCGTCATGAGGTCGGACATGAAGGTGGAGTGCTCGCTGGAGGAGTGGGCGGCGCTCGAGCGCTCGCGCAGCGCGGTCGAGAAGGGGATGACGTCGCTCATAGCCGTCATCATAGGGGACAGGTTAGGGGAGCCTAACCCCGAAGATGCCGCGGGTCAGTCGTGCGGACGCGGCTCGACGCCCGATCGCCGGCACGCCTCGTCGTAGAGGGCGACGATCTCCCGCCGTACTTCGCGGCGCTCCGTGATGGGGCCGCCGGGCCACGCCACACGCAACGGCGCCACGGTGCCGTCCGGACCCGTCACGTCCCAGTCGCCCCCGTCGCCGTCGAAGCCGGTCATGACCGCGGCCGTCGCATCCGCCCTGCCGAAGGCGCGTGCGACGAGCAGATTGTCGTCGGCGTGGTCGTCGTTCATATGGCCGGTCACTCCCGACAGGGCCGCGGCGTCGAAGGCGTGGGGCATGCGCCCCACCTTAAGGACAGATGTGATGTAGACGTGACCGGGCATGCAGTCAAACCCGGGGGAGCGGGCGCGGCGGTGTGTTTCAATGCATATGCGCGTCATCCGGCGCCGGCTCGATTCCACCGGGGGTGAGGATGCGGTCTCTTCGCAGTCGCGGCGTCGTCGCCGTCGCTGCGGGCCTGGTCACCCTCGTCGCCCTGTTGAGCGGATGCTCCGGACGAGACTCGGTCGAGATCGATCTGCCCCCGCAGGTCGAGGGTGCACTGCCGGACGAGACGGCTCAGCAGCTGGAAGCGGCGGTGACCAGCGCCATGACCGCCACCGGATCCTCCGGCGCGATCGTCGGGGTGTGGGCCCCGTGGAGCGGGAGCTGGGTCGCCGGTCTCGGCACGCAGGCCCCCGGCGGCGGCGGCGCCGTCGACACCGACATGGCGTTCCGCGCGGCCGACGTCACTCGCGCCATGACGTGCGACGTGATGTTCCAGGTCGCGGCCGAAGGCACCATCGAGCTCGATGACAGCGTCACCGACTACGTCAACGGGTTCCCCGACCTGGCGGATGTCACCCTGCGCCAGCTGTGCGACGGCACCGCCGGGATCGGCGCCTACACGCCGCAGCTGCAGTCGCAGTTCTTCTCCAACCTCGAGCGGCAGTGGGATCCCCGCGAGCTCGCCGGGTACGGGTTGGGACAGGACCGCATCGAACCGGGCACCGAGTACCGCGACTCCGACTCCGGGTACCTGCTGCTGGGATCGGCTCTCGAGCGCGCCACGGGCATGAGCATGCGCGAGCTCCTCGAGGAGCGCATCGCCGAACCGCTCGACCTCGCCGTGACGGCGCTGCCGACGCGTACGGCCGCACCGCCGGCGGACGGTCCGGTCCTGCCCGGATACTGGTCCACCGCCAACGCCGAGGGCGCGTGGAACTGCACCGAGCCGCCCGAGGTCACGAAGATGTCGGCGAGTATCGGCGGCGCCGACTCCGGCGCGGTCACCGACATCACCGACCTCGGCCGGTACGCACAGGCTCTGGCGACCGGCGCGCTGACGCCCGACGCATCCGATCGCTTCGAGTCCCCGCTTCCCGTCGCCGCTGACCAGCCGACGTGGTTCACCGCGGCCGGGGGCGCTTACCAGGCCGGCGCGCTCATCGGGCAGTACGGGGCGATCCCCGGTTACCTCACCGCGGCCTTCGCCGACCCCCGCACCGGCATGACCGTCGCCGTCGTGCTCAACAACTCCGGCGCGAGCCCCAACATCGGGGCGTGGCTGGCGTGGGAGCTCGCAGCGATCGCGTCGAAGGCTCCCGCCATGGAGGGAGAGACCGTCCCCGAGGCCGGTCTGCCGTGGACGGCGCAGCAGCAGCACGACGCGATCCTCGCCAACGCCATCTGCCAGCCTCCGGCCGAGTGACACGCGGGGGCGGACCGGGCAATCGCGGCTCGAGCGTCGCGGTGCTGTTCGTCGTGGTGGGCCTGGCGTGCCAGGAGGTCGGCGCTTCGCTGGCGGTTCTGCTGTTCCCGCAGCTCGGGCCGCTGGGCATGGTCATGCTGCGGCTGGTGTTCTCGGCGCTGATCCTCCTCGCCATCGCCCGGCCGCGGCTGCGCGGGCACTCCGCTCGCGGATGGCGCGCGGTGGGGCTGTTCGGGCTGGTCCTGGTGCTCATGAACGGCCTGTTCTACCTCGCGCTGGAGCGGCTGCCGCTGGGGGTGACCGTCACGATCGAGGTCCTCGGCCCGCTGACGCTGTCGATTCTCGCGAGCCGCCGCGCGTCGGCGCTGGTGTGGGCAGCGCTCGCGCTGGTCGGTGTGGTCGCCCTGGGTGGCGGCGGATGGGATCGGCTGGACCTGCTCGGCGTGCTGTACGCCCTCGGCGCCGCGGCGGCTTGGGCGTTCTACATCCTGTGCTCGGCCCGGGTCGGCCGGGAGTTCCCGCGACTGGACGGCCTGGCGCTGGCCATGGTCGTCGGAGCGGTGCTGTCGCTGCCGCTCGGGATCGCCGACGCCGGCTCGGCTCTGCTGCGGGTCGACCTGCTGGCGCTCGCCGCGGCCGTGGCGGTGCTCTCCTCCACCATCCCCTACGCCCTGGAACTGATGGCGCTGCGCCGGCTCCCGGCCGCCGCCTTCGCGATCCTCATGAGCCTCGGGCCCGCCACCGCGTCCATCGCCGGGTTCTTCCTCCTCGGTCAGCACCTGTCGCTCCTGGAGATCGCCGGCATCGCGCTGGTGATCGCCGCGAGCATCGGCGCGGTGCGTGCGGGTGCCCGCGGCGCTCGCCGCGACGCCCCGCCGGAGGGCGAGGCGCTGGCCGAGCCGATCGGCTGAGCCGCGAATCCCCCGCGGCGCTCGCCGCTTCGCCGCCGCTCAGCGCTCGCCGCAGGCACCGCAGCCGCGCCACTTTCGTGCATTCGCGCCACATCGAAGCGGCGCGGATGCACCGAAGTGGCGCAAACGTGGTGCCTGCGCGGAGGGCCCCGCAGCGTGAGGGGCGCGATAGCGTGTGGTGTCCGCCGTCGAACGCGCCGCAGCATCCGGTCGCCACACCCCCGTGGAGGAAGCCATCATGTCCGCACGCCGAGCGCTGATCGTCCGCGGGGGATGGGAGGGGCACCGTCCCGTCGAGGCCACCGATCTGTTCGTTCCCTTCCTGGAGCGCGAGGGGTTCGCCGTGCGCATCGAGGAGTCCAACGAGGTTTACGCGGATGCGCAGGTCATGGACGAGACCGACCTGATCGTGCAGTGCGTCACCATGTCGACGATCTCGGACCAGGCGCTGAAAGGCCTGCGCTCGGCGGTCGAACGGGGGACCGGACTGGCGGGCTGGCACGGCGGGATCGCGGATTCTTACCGCAACAGCTCCGACTACCTCCAGCTCATCGGCGGCCAGTTCGCGACGCATCCGTCGAAGCGCCCCGACGAGCGTCGAGGTGACGAGACCGACAACTTCCTGCGCTACCGGGTCGAGGTGACCGACCTCGGCCGCACGCACGGGATCATGGCCGGTATCGACGACTTCACGCTCGACACCGAGCAGTACTGGGTGCTCGCCGACGACCTCAACGACGTGCTGGCCACGACGACGCATCCGGTGCAGCCGTACCACCCGTGGCACCGGCCGGTCGCCTCCCCGGCGGTGTGGACGCGACTGTGGGGTGCGGGCCGCATCTTCGTCGCGACGCCGGGGCACAGCCCCTCGGTGCTCGGCGACGTCAACGTGCGCACGATCGTGGAGAGGGGGATGCTGTGGACGAGCCGCACGGCGTCGGAATAGTCGGTCTGGGCGTCATCTCGGCGCAGTACCTCGCCACCCTCGGCACCCACCCGGGGGTGCGGATCGCGGCGACCGCCGACCTGGATGCGGCACGTGCCGCGGATGTGGCCGCCCGCTTCCCCGGCTGCCGCGCGCTCTCGGTGGAGGAACTCGTGTCCGATCCCGCGGTGGACACGGTGCTGAACCTCACGATCCCCGCCGCGCACGCCGACATCGCCCTCGCGGGGCTCGCGCACGGCAAGAACGTGTACGGCGAGAAGCCGCTGGCGGCGACCTTCGACCAGGCACGCGGCGTTCTGGCCCAGGCCGCATCCGGATGGGTCGGGTGCGCACCCGACACCGTGCTGGGCGCGGGGATCCAGACGGCGCGGGCGGTGGTGGATGCCGGGGGGATCGGCCGCCCGGTGGCCGCGGTGGCCACGTGGGTGTCGCCGGGGCACGAGGCGTGGCATCCGCATCCGGACTTCTACTACCGCCGCGGGGGCGGGCCGCTGTTGGACATGGGTCCGTACTACCTCACGTCGTTGTTCCACCTCCTCGGACCGGTTGCCCGCGTGAGCGGGGCGTCGTCGCGGCCGAAGGAACTGCGCCGCATCGCCACGGGCCCCCGGGCCGGGGAGCAGATCCCCGTCGAGATCGACACGCACATCACCGGAATACTCGAGCATGCGGGCGGGGCGATCTCGACGGTCACGTTCAGCTTCGACGCGGCCGGCACCGATGCGGCCCCGATCGAGGTGCACGGCGAGACCGGGTCGCTGTCGCTGCCCGACCCGAACTACTTCGACGGGCAGGTGCGTCTGCGCCCCTCCGGCGACGAGGACTGGACGCCCATCGGAGTGCGCGCGGGATACGAAGGCGCCGGGCGGGGAATCGGGCTGCTGGACTTCGTCGCCGGTGGGCGCAGGGCCGACGGCGCGATCGCCCTGCACGTGCTGGAGATCATGACGTGCCTCATGGACTCCGCCCGCGAGGGGCGGCGGATCGAGCTGACGACGACGGCAGAGCGTCCGCCGCTCGTGCCGCTCACCCCGGCCGCGCAGTGGCAGGCGGGCTGACCCGCGTCAGTCCTCCGGCGCGGCGCGCACCGCGTGGCGGTCGGCGATGAGCGTGTCACGGACGCGCCGGCGGAGCACCTTCCCGATGAGGGTCGTGGGCAGCTCCTCCCACACGCGGTAGGCGGTCGGGCGTTTGTATTCGGCCAGGTGCTCGCGCGCGGCCGCCCGCACGGCGTCCTCGTCGAAGACGGCACCGGGTTCGAGCACGACGACGGCCGTGACGACCTCGGCGCCGCCGCCGCGGGGCACACCCACGACGGCCGAACCGGCGATGCCCGGCACCGCATCCAGGACCTTCTCCACCTCACTGGGCGAGACGTTCAGGCCCCCCGTGATGATGATCTCCTTCTTGCGGTCCACGACCGTGACGAAGCCGTCCTCGTCCTGCATCACGAGGTCTCCGGTGCGCAGCCATCCGCCTTCCAGCAGCGCCTGGGCCGTCTCCTCTGGGCGGTTCCAGTACCCCTGGAACACCTGGGGGCCCTTGATGAGCAGTTCGCCCGCCTCTCCGAGCTCCACCTCTCGGGCGGGGTCGTTGGGGTCGACCACGCGGATGTCTGTCGAGGGGAACGGGATGCCGATGGTGCCGATCTTCCGCGCGTCGTCGAAGGGGTTGGCCAGGGCCACCGGGCTCGTCTCGGTCAGCCCGTACCCCTCGTTCAGCATGCTGCCGGCCAGCTCCTCCCACCGCTTCACCACGGCGGGGGTCAGGGTCATCGCGCCCGAGATCGAGTACACGACGCCGGACAGGTCGAGCTTGCCCTCGCGGGCCACGCGGGCCAGGCGGTCGAACATGGGCGGGACGGCGGGGATGAAGGTCGGCGGATGCTTCTTCGCCGCCTGCGACACCAACTCGGGGTCGAACGTGGGGAACAGCACCGCGTTGGATCCGGTCTCGACGGCATAGATGACCGACAGCAGCAGGCCGAAGGCGTGGAACATCGGCAGGAGGCCGTAGATGCGGCCGTCGCCGTGCGTGAACCGCGGCATCCACGCGGCGCCCTGGCGGGCGTTGGCCCACAGGTTGCCGTGTGTGATGATCGCGCCCTTGGGCACACCGGTGGTGCCGGAGGTGTACTGCAGGCACGCGATGTCGGTGACGCCGGGGCGGGGAACGGACCCGGCCGGCAGCGGCGCGGACTTCTCCAGCCGTGCGAAGGGCACCATCCCGGGCGCCGCGGCGGTCAGCTTCGCGCGCGACGCGCGGGCCTTGGCCACGGGCAGGCGCAGCGCCAGTTGCGTGGTCCACGGCATCGCGCGCGTGATGTCGACGGAGACGACCGTGCGGATGCCGAGGTCGGCGGGGAAGGAGCGGATGAGGGGGGCCATCTTGTCCCACGAGATGACGTGCGACGCCCCGTGGTCGCGGAACTGCGCCTCGAGTTCGTCGCGCGTGTAGAGCGGGTTGTGCTCGACGACGATCCCGCCCAGGCGCAGCACCGCGTAGAACGCGATGACGTGCTGCGGGGCGTTGGGCAGCACGAGGGCGACGCGGTCGCCGGCGCTCACCCCGAGCTCCCGCAGCCCGTTCGCGACGCGGGAGACCCGGCCGGCGAGCTCGCGATAGGTCAGCGACGCACCGAAGAACGTCACCGCGGGGCGGTCGGCGTACTGCGCCGCGCGTTCATCGAGCAGGTCGACGAGGGAGCCGGTGGGCGCCTCGATGTCGACGGGGGTTCCTTCGGCGTAGAAGCGGTTCCACGCGCGCGAGTCGTTCAGGTGCACTCGTCCAAGGTTACGTGGGCTGCGCGGGCGCTGCGGCGCGGGGCGGCTCGCCGGCCGCGGGCTCAGCCGGCGAGGATCGTGTCGATCAGGTGCTGTCCGATCGAGGACTCGACGTCCAGGACGAGACGGGTGCGGACGCCGTCGTGGTCGCGGACCCCGATGCGCTGGGTGCGGAGATCGGCGATCGTCTGGCCGCGGCCCGGGCCGTCCGAGACGTCGACCACGATGGGCACCCGCGGTGCGCGCGTGGGCGTGACGGCGCCGGCGGCGAGAACCGCCGCGAGCGGATCGTGCAGCGCGCACGTGCGCCGGCCGTAGGTGCCGACGTAGAAGTCGAAGTAGTGGTCGAGGATCTCCCCGACGGTGCGGACGAACGGTCGCTCGTCGGCCAGCAGCATCCCGCGCTGCTCCTCGCTGAGGGTGTGCTCCATCGTCGCGTCCAGTGGGACGAGGGTGACGTCCCAGTCGCCGGCGAGAGCCTCGGCCGCGGCCCGAGGGTCGTTGAAGACGTTCGCCTCGGCCGCGGGGGTGATGTTGCCGGGGGCGAGGGCGGCGCCACCCATGGCGGTGACCTCGGCGACGCGAGCGGGGAGGGTGGGGTCGGCTGCCAGTGCGTGCGCGATGTTCGTCAGCGGCCCGATCGCGAGCACGTGCAGGCGGCCCTCGTACTCGTGCGAGAGGTCGATGAGCAGTTGCACGGCGCTCCGGGCGTCGGGCTCGCCAGGGGCGCGCGGCAGCTCCACGCCGCCGACGCCGTTGTCGCCGTGCACCCACCCCGCGCCGCCGGCGTAGGGGTGGTCGAGGTGGTCGTGCGCGCCGACGGCGACCGGGATGGCGGGGGCGCCGGCGAGGCACAGCAGGTCGAGCGTGTTGCGGGCGGCCTGCGCCGCCGAGGTGTTGCCGCTCACCGTGCCGATGCCCACCAGCTCGACATTCGGCGAGGCCAGCAGGTACGCCAGGGCGAGCGTGTCGTCGACGCCGGGGTCGCAGTCGAGGTAGACGGGGATCGGGGTGGTCATGCGGCTCCTGGAGGTCGTCGCGGATGCGGACCCCGTCGTCCACCTGCCGCCGAAAGCAGCACTGTTCGGTTATACAACCTGCGCCGCCCGATTCCCGCGCGAGCCGCGTGGTGGAATGGAGGGATGGCTTCTCCCCTCGCTTCCCTGTGCGTGGTCGGCAGCATCAACGTGGACGTCACCGCATCCGTCGCCCGCCTTCCGAAGCCGGGCGAGACGGTGCTCGGCGGCACGTTGACCCGCGACCCCGGGGGCAAGGGCGCGAACCAGGCGGTCGCGGCGGCGCGCCTGGGCGGACGCGTGCGGATGGTCGGTGCCGTGGGGGATGACACCGACGGGCGGGCGATGCTGCAGAACCTCAGCGACGCCGGCGTCGATGCCGGCGGCGTGTGGCTCGGCGACGCGCCCACGGGGACGGCCCTCATCACCGTCGACGACGAGGGGGAGAACCACATCGTCGTGTGCCCCGGGGCGAACCACGACGTGACCGTCGACGGGGTGGACTTCGCGCCGGATGAAGCCGTGCTGACGCAGCTGGAGATCCCCCTGACCGTCGTGGCGGCGCTCGCCACCGCCGTGCCGGGGTTCCTCGCCGTCAACGCCGCACCCGCCCAGCCGCTGCCGCCGGAGCTCGTGGATCGTGCCGACCTGTTTCTCGTCAACGAGCTCGAGTACGCGGTGCTCCCCGAGCTCTCGCGGGCCCCGCTCGTCGCGGTCACCTACGGATCGGCCGGAGCGGCGCTGTTCCGTCGCGGGCTCGAGGTGGTGCGCGTCGCTGCGCCGACGGTGCAGGCGGTCAGCTCCGTCGGCGCCGGAGACGCGTTCTGCGCGGCGCTGACCCTCGCCCTCCACGCGGGGTGGGACCCCGAGCGAGCGCTTCGGGCGGCGTGCGCGGTGGGGGCGGATGCGGTCACCAGGCCGGGGGCGCAGCCCGCGCTGCAGCGCCTCGACGCGTACGCCTGAGCCGGCCGATCCGCCGCTGCGTCCAGCCGACGCCGCACTCGACGTCTTCGCCGAAACGAGGCGCTTTGTGTGTTATCCAGAATATATAGTATCGTCATCCCGTCGTGAACGCCCGGTTCCGATCCGAAAGGTATGCAATGAAGCATGGCAAGGCCGCTTTGGCTCTGATCTCCGTCCCGATCCTGCTCGCCGTCTCCGGGTGCAGCGGTACCGACGCCGCCGACTCGGATGACGCGTCGGGCACGGTCTCGCTGGGCGTCATCGCCCCGATGAGCGGCAACTTCGCCCAGGTGGGCGACCATATCAGCGAAGGATTCGCGCTCGGCGTGAAGCACGCGCAGGAGGATGGACTCGCCCCCGACGTCACGTTCGAGATCGACGTCAAGGACGATCAGGCCGACGCGCAGGTCGCCGCGCAGTCCGCTCGAGACTTCATGTCCGACGGCACGATGCTTCTCGGCGGGATGCTGACGACCCCGGCGTGCAGCGCCGTCGCCCCCCTCGCCGATCAGGCAGGCGGCGTGCTCATCACCTCGGTCTGCGCCGGCAACGAACTCTCGGGGGTGTACGCCGATGAGAAGCCTTACGAGCGCACGTTCGCCGTCGCGCCCCGCGACACCATGGTCAGCGACGCTCTGGCGACCGTCCTCGCCGAGCAGTTCCCCACCGTCACCGACTACAACGTGTTCGGCTTCGACTACGCCTGGGGCCGCGACACCTGGTCGGGCTACATCGACGGGGTGAAGGCCGCCGGCGTGGACGCGGCGGTGAATCAGGAGTACTGGGTTCCGCTGGGCGAGACCAACTACCGCTCCCAGGTCTCCGCTCTGTCGAACGGACTCGGCGAGCCCGACTCCAGCGCGATGTTCCTGTCCACCTACGGCGCCGGCACGACCGCGTTCCTGCAGCAGGCGGAAGCGTTCGAGATCGTCGATCGCGTCGCGCTCCTGGCCAGCGCCGGCGGCTACGAGCCCGTCGCCCGCGGACTGGGCGGCGCTGCGCCGGAGATGTGGAACGCGTACGACTACGCATACGCCGCCTACGACAATGAGTTCAACACCCGGTTCGTCGAAGAGTTCCTCGAGGCGGCGGACGAGCGCCCGATGGCGTGGTCTTACGACGGCTATCTCACGGGCTACGCCTACGTGGCGGCCATCGACGCCGCTGGCTCGGCCGACCCCGACGCCGTCGTGGAAGCGCTTGCCGGACTGGAGTTCGAAGGGTCATCCGGCACGCTGCGATTCGATCCCGAGACGCACCAGCTCATCGCCCCCGTCGTGGTCACGCAGTCGATCGGCAACCCCGACGCGCCGGAAGGCGTCGAGTTCCTCGAGACCTTCGTGGTTCCCGCCGAGGACCTGATCGACACGCACTGACAGGCATCCGCCTCATCACCTTCAGAGGAGCGCCGTGAGCGATCTCATATCAGCCATCATTTCGGGGATAGCTCAGGGCGTGCCCCTGTTCATCGTGGCCAGCGGGCTGACGCTGATCTTCGGCGTCCTCCGCATCCTGAACTTCGCCCATGGTGCGTTCTTCATGCTCGGCGCCTTCGTCCTCACCACCCTGCTGAGCGGTCAGTCGGTGAACCTGCCGGTGTTCCTGCTCGCCGCCGTCGCGGCGGCAGGCGCACTGGCGCTCCTGGGCGCCGCCGCCGACACGGTCGTGTTCCGCAAGCTGTACGGCACCGACCACATGATCCCGCTCCTGGCGTCCTACGCGCTCCTGGTGACGCTGGACGGACTGGCGCTGATGATCTGGGGCAATCGCCCGCGGAGCCAGGCGTCGGTGGAGGGTCTGGGTGGTTCCGTCCGTATCGGCGACATCCGGATCGCCTCCTACGACCTCCTGCTGCTGGTCATCGGGATCGTCATCGGCGTGGCGCTCTTCTTCGTTCTGCAGAAGACGCAGATGGGCAAGACCGTTCGTGCCGTTTCGATCGACGAGCAGATGGCGCGCGCCCTGGGCGTGCCCGCCCGCAAGGTGCAGGTCGGCGTCTTCGCCGTAGGTGCCGCGCTCGCGGGGCTCTCCGGCGCGCTCATGGCCCCGCTGGTCAGCGTCGACGTGGGATTGGCTCCCACCTTCGCCATCCAGAGCTTCGCCATCGTCATCATCGGTGGGCTGGGATCGATCGGGGGCGCCCTGACGGCAGCCCTGATCCTCGGAATCGCCGACAGTCTCGCGGTGAACTTCGCGCCCGGGCTCTCCGGATTCAGTCTGTACATCGCGGTGGCGCTGGTACTTCTCCTGCGGCCGCAAGGACTCGCCAAGAAGCGCGTTGGGGGACACTGACATGACCACTCCGACCCAGGCAGTCGTCGCCATCCGGAGGGCGAAGCAGCCCTTGACGGGCTTCCAGGCCCTCCGGGCGAAGGTGCCGCCCTCACTCGAGGTTCTCGTGGCGTGCATCGTGGTGGCGCTGGCAGTTGGTTCCCTCTTCGACGGCTCGCTCCTGTTCCTGCTCACCACGGCCGTCATCTACGCCCTGTTCGCGTCGGCGACGAACATCCTGTTCGGATGGACCGGCGTGTCATCCTTCGGCCAGGCCGCGTACTTCGGGGTCGGTGCGTACACGGTGGGCCTGACCAAGGACTTCATCGACAACCCGATTCTCGCCGTGCTGCTGGCGATGCTCATCGCCGCGGTCGTGGCCGGGGCGTACGCGCTGCTCGCCAGCCGGATCACCGGAACCGAGTTCGCGATGCTGACCCTGATCTTCGGTCAGATCCTGTGGCTGCTGACCTTCCGGGTGCCCGAGTTGCACGGGGAGAACGGCATCCCCGGGATCAGCCGAGGCGAGCTGCTCGGTGTGAACCTGTTCGCCGATCAGGCCTTCTGGTGGTACGTCGTGGTGATCGTGACCATCGCGCTGCTCATCCTGCGGCGCATCCGCGGATCCTCCTTCGGTGCGGCCATGAACGCCGTACGCGACGACCCGATCCGTGCGGAGGCCCTGGGCGTGAGTGTGCGCTCGGTGCGCATCTGGGCGTTCGTCCTCGCCGGCGCCTTCGCGGGGCTGGCGGGTGCTCTGATGGCCCAGCACCAGGGTCTCGTCACGCCCGAGATGCTCGCGTGGGGACTGTCGGGCGAGGTGATCGTGATGTGCCTGATCGGCGGCATGCGCTCGTTCTGGGGCCCGGTGATCGGTGCCATTCTCCTCGTCCTGGTGAAGCACTTCCTGCTGGATGCCACCAGTGCCCCGGACTTCTGGGTCGGGCTGGCGCTGCTGGTGATCGTGCTCGTGGTGCCGGGAGGACTGCTGAGTCTGCCGAAGAAGATCGCTGGAGCTGTGCAGCGTCGCAGGAAGGTGGCAACCCGATGACCGACACGATCCTCCGTGTCCGAGGGCTCAAGAAGTCCTACGGCGCCGTCCACGCGGTCCGCGGGGTCGACCTGGATGTCGCCCCGGCCGAATGCGTGTCGATCATCGGGCCGAACGGTGCGGGCAAATCCACCCTGTTCGGCACGATCGCCGGAGAGCACCGGGCGACAGCGGGCACGATCGAGTTCGAAGGGCGATCCGTCACCTCGTGGTCCGCTGCCCGGCTGGCCCGGCACGGCGTCAGCCGCACCTTCCAGGTGGCGCGCTTGTTCACCTCGCGCACCGTCGAGGACAACCTCGCCATATCGCGGGCCGTTTCCGAGGGCAGGGGTGCACGGTTCTGGGACCGGCTCGGCGGGGCGGCCGCGACGCAGGCCCGCGTGGCCGACGTCATGGACGAGCTCGACCTGCATGACATCGCCCGCGTGCCGGCGGGCGTCCTCCCGCAGGGCGATCGAAAGCGACTGGAACTGGCCATGGCGCTGGTCCAGGATCCCCAGATGCTGTTGCTCGACGAGCCGACAGCGGGGATGTCGCTCGACGACACCGCACGCACCATCGCAACGCTCCAGCGCATCCGGTCCGATCACGGCAATATGACGGTGGTCCTCACTGCCCATGACATGGACGTCGTGTTCGCCCTGAGCGACCGGGTCGTTCTCATGGGTCAGGGGGTCGTGGTGATCGAAGGAACCCCCAGCGAGGTCGAGCAGGCGCCGGAGACGAGAGAGCTGTATCTGGGAGTGGTCGAATCATGAGCGTTCTGCAGCTGAACCGGGTGAGCGCCTCCTACGGCCCCGCCGGAGCGCTGTTCGGGATCGACATCGAGGTGGACGCCGGCGAGATGGTCGGCGTGCTCGGGCGCAACGGCGCCGGAAAGACGAGCACCTTCAAGGCGATCATGGGAATGGAGGTTCGCCGACGCGGGCAGATCCTCTTCGATGGCGCCGACATCACGCGGATGGTGCCCGAACAGATCGCCCGCGCAGGCATCGCGATCGTTCCGGCCGAACGACGCATCTTCTCCGGTCTGTCCGTGCTGGACAACCTTCGGATCGCCGCGCGCATGCGCAAGCAGAAACTCGACGTCGATGAGATCGTCGATCTGCTGCCGATCATGGGCCGACTCATCGATCGCGAGGGATTCCAGCTCTCAGGAGGCGAGCAGCAGGCCGTGGCGATCGCGCGGGCACTGGCGGCCAGACCGCGGGTCCTGCTGCTGGACGAACCCACGGAGGGCCTCGCGCCAGTGGTCGTCCAGGAGCTGCAGGAGTCGATCGCCGCCCTGCCTCAGCGCACGGGCGCGGCCGTCCTCGTCGCCGAGCAGAACTTGAACTTCGTGCTGCAGACGACCTCGCGTGTGTACGTCCTGGAGACCGGCAACGTCGTGCATGCGTCGGATTCCGCCGCTTTCGCCCGGGCGCCGGAACTGCAGCATAAGTTCCTGTCCGTCTCGTCGTCGCATTGACGGGCCGGGGCGGTACCCGATGATGGAGGCAACGACCCCAGGTCCCGGTATCCCAGGAGGAGCCCATGTCGCAGGGTGATGGACAGTCACGGCGTCCGTTGAGCAAGGTGGAGTACGTCCTGGAACGGCTGCGCGACGACATCCAGTCGGGTGCCGTGGCCGCCGGCTCGAACCTGCGGCAGCAAGAGCTCGCCGCCCGTTACGGCGTGAGCGCGACCCCCGTGCGCGAGGCGCTGCGGCTGCTGGAGGCGGACGGGACGATCACCTACTCCCAGCACCGTGGAGTCGTGGTCTCAGAACTGAAGCCGCAGGAGATCCATGACCTCTACCGCCTGCGCTCGGCGGCGGAGGGCAGCACGGTGGAGGCCGCGGTGCAGCGCCTCGAACCCGAGCAGATGGAGCGGATCGTCGCGGCCCACGACCGGCTCGCGGCGACCGAGGGCAAGGGCGATGCCACCGACCTCTCCCATCTGAACCGCGAGTTCCACTTCGCCATCTACGGTGCCGTCTCGCCCATCGTCTCCAACTTCATCGGGCAGCTGTGGACGGCACTGCCGGCGCGTCTGACGATCTGGGAGGTCGAGTCCCAGGCCAAGGTGCTCCTCGCGGAGCACCGGGAGATCCTCGACGCCATCGTGCGCGGGGATGCCGCGGAAGCGGGTCGGCTGATGGCCGCGCACGTCATGACCAGCGAACACTTCCGTCAGGTTCAGCAAGGCTCCTGACGTCACGAAAGGATGGTGGGCTCGATGCCCTCGACGATCGAACACGGGAACATGGTCGCGGACGTCCTGCGCGCCGCGAACCTGCCCGAGATCCTCACCGCCGTCATCGACGGCCGGTGGACCGAGCGGGGTCGCGAGGACACCGAGCAGATCATCGACCCCGGCACCGCGCGGGCGGTGCTGGCCTACGAGCGGTCGGAGCAGGCGCACGTGGACGAGGCGGTCCGGAGCGCCGAGCGCGCCTGGCCGGCGTGGGCGGCGATGGCCCCCGTTGATCGCGGACGCATCCTGATCCGGTGCGCGCAGACCATCCGCGACCACCAGGAAGTCCTGGCCCAGCTGGAATCGATCGACACCGGCAAGCCGCTGTCGCAGGCACGTGCCGACATCGCCGTCAGCGCCCGCTACCTGGAGTACTACGGCGGCGGGGTCGACAAGTTCGGGGGCGAGACGATCCCGCAGGATTCCTCCACGCTCGCCTACACGCGGCGTGAACCCTACGGAGTCATCGCCCACATCACGCCGTGGAACGCTCCCATCAGCCAGATGATGCGCGGTGTCGCCCCCAGCCTGGCGGTGGGCAACTCGGTCGTGGTCAAGCCGGCGGAGGTGACGCCGATCACCTCCGCGTTCGTCGCCGTGCTCATGGCGGAGGCCGGATTGCCTGCCGGGCTCTGCAACGTGGTGCTCGGGCAGGGGTCCGTGGTCGGGGAGGCGCTGTTGCGCCACGCGCTCGTGCAGCACATCACCTTCACCGGGTCCGTCGCCGTCGGCAAGCGCGTCGGCGAGATCGCGGCGTCGCGCATCATCGGGTGCAACCTCGAGCTCGGCGGCAAATCACCCACGATCGTGTGCGAGGACGCGGATCTGGATCGCGCGGCTGAGGCGGGGGCGCTGGCGGTCATCCGCAACTCGGGTCAGTCGTGTTTCGCCACGACGCGTCTGATCGTGCACCGCAGTGTCGAGCAGGAGCTCATCACCAAGATCGCGCAGCGCATGCAAGGTCTCACGATCGGGCACGGGCTGGGCGACCACGACATGGGACCCCTGGCATCCGCGCGGCAGAGGGAGACGGTGCTCGACCTGATCGCCGGAGCCGAAGCGGAGGGCGCCACGGTGGCCTCCGGCGGCGATCTTCCCGAGCGGGACGGGTTCTATGTGCGCCCCACGCTGCTGTCAGGTGTCGAGAACGGCATGACCATCGCCCAGGAGGAGGTCTTCGGCCCCGTCCAGTCGGTCATCGCCTACGACGAGCTCGAGGACGCCATCCGGATCGCGAACGACACTCCCTACGGGCTGTCGGCGGGCGTGTTCACGAGGGACGTGGGTCGCGCCCACCGCGTGGCCGCGCGACTTCAGGCGGGGCAGGTGCAGGTCAACCGCTACGCCGGCGCGGGGGTCGAGGTGCCCTTCGGGGGATACAAGGCCAGCGGGCTGGGACGGGAGAAGGGCATGGAGGCCCTGCACCACTACAGCCAGCTCAAGAGCGTCATCGTGTCGCTCGACTGACGGATCTACGACCAAGCGCGAAGGAGTCACCAATGGTAGTGCGCACACTCGGTTTCATCGGCCTGGGAGTGATGGGGGGTGCGATGTGTGCCAACCTGGTGCGTCGATCCGACCTTCCTGTAGTGGCGTTCGACCGCGTGGCGGCAGCTCTCGACCAGGCGGTGGAGGTCGGCGCCGACCGCGCGGGCAGCGTCGCCGAGGTGGCCCGGCGAGCGGATGTGGTGTTCCTGTCGCTGCCGAGCATCGTGCAGGTGGAGGAGGTCGTCGAGGAGATCCTGGCCGGCGACGACCGACCGCAGATCATCGTCGACATGAGCACGAGCGATGTCAACGGCACCCGGGCGTTGGGGGAGCGTGCATCAGAGGCGGGCGTCGTCTTCATCGACGCTCCGGTTGCGCGGCTGCGTCAGGCCGCCATCGACGGCACTCTGCTCATCACCGTGGGCGCCGAGCGGGAGCACTTCGACACCGTGCTGCCCCTCCTCTCCACCATGGGCAGCGACGTGGTCCATGCCGGCCCACTGGGCAGCGGCCAGGTCATCAAGATCATCAACAACATGGTGGTGTTCCAGAACATCAACGCCCTCGCCGAGGCGATGGCGATCGGCCGCGCCTCCGGCGTCGACGGCAAGGTGCTGTTCGAAACGCTGCAGCTGGGCTCCGCCGACAGCTTCCAGCTGCGCAACGCGGCCATGGACTCGCTCGTGACCGACGAGTACGCTCCGAAGCGGTTCCCCACTCTCTACGCGATCAAGGATCTGCGCCTGGCCCTCACGCTCGCGCAGGAGGCCGGGATCCATGCGCCCGGAGCAACCCAGACGATGGAGCTGCTCGAGCGGACGCGGGATGCCGGGTACGAGGACGAGTACTACCCCGTGATGATCAAGCTCATCGACGGTCGTGGCTGACGTCGGCATCCCGGAGCCGTTCGAGGCGTACGCCGTCCGCCTCGGCAGGATCGATCGCCCCGCGAGGGACAACTTCCTGCACGCCAGGGACCTGACCGGCGAAATGACGATGGACTTCGACATGTGGTTCCTCCGTCGCGGGGAGACGATCATCGCCGTCGACACCGGCATGAGCGACCGCGCGGACCCGCAGCGGGGCAGGCGGCTGGACCGTTTGCCCCGGGATGCCGCCGGTGAGCTCGGCATCGATCCGGATGCCGTGTCCGACCTCGTGATCACGCACTTGCACTACGACCACGCGGGGCGCATAGGAGACTTCCCGGCCGCTCGCGTGTGGGTGCAGAAGAGCGAACTGGACTATGTGCTCGGCCCCGACATGGGGCATCCGTCGCTGAGCCACTTCTTCGACGTCGACGACCTCAAGGTGGTGCTGGAGCGGATCTTCGCCTCCTCGGTACGGGCAATCGATGGGACGAGAGTGCTCGTGCCCGGGGTGGAGCTGCATCACATCGGCGGGCACACCCGCGGCCTGCAGGTCGTCCGCGTGTACACCGAGCGCGGCTGGGTCGTGATCGCGTCTGACGCACTGCACTACTACGCCAACCACGAGCGCCGCGACCCGTTCCCGGCCGTGGTCGACCTCCCGCAGATGCTCGAGGGGTATGTCCGCATCGAAGAACTGGCCGACACGTGGGAGCACATCATCCCGGGGCACGACCCCGAGGTCATGACGAGATACGCGTGCGGCGATCTTCCCGAGGGAATCGTCGCGCTGCACCGGCCGCCCGCCGCGCGCTGAACGTGCGCGGAGGGAACGTCGTGCTCCCTCCGCGCACGCTGCTCAGCGCGAGCGCAGCGCCCTGGCGCGGTCGGCCCGTTCGAGCACCGGCCGGAAGTGGGTCAGGAACGCGGCCGGGTTCTCCGACATCGGGAAGTGGCCGAGGCCGGGCATGATCGTCACCTCATCCGTTCCGATCGCGGCAGCCACCGCGCGGGTGTCGTCCGGTGTGGCGGAGTAGTCGTACTCACCCGAGAGAAGGAAAACGGGGCAGGTCTCGGTGTCGATCCGGCTCACGGTTTCACGGATGTCGCCGTCCTGCTTGTAGAAGTACAGGTCGCCCTTGAAGACCCCGGGGCCGCCCTGCATGTAGTGCCAGAGGGTCTCCCAGCGATCGGCCGACGGCGCCTCAGGGCCCACGAGACCCGAGACGATGCCGGCGCACACCATCCCGCCGTGGACGTCCGGCCGGTTCAGCCACTCCAGGTCGTAGTAGGGCTCCACGTGCGCGCCCGACTGCAGGCCGATGACGCCGCCGAACAGGTCGGGGTGACGCATGGCCAGGTGCAGCACGATGCGTCCGCCGATGGAGCAGCCCATCACGAGGGGGCGATCCAGCTCGAGAGCCGCCGACACGGCCAAGATCGTGTCGATGTACGCATCCGCGGTGAGGGCGTAATCGGGCTCGTCCAGGCTCCACCCCGAGGGGGGTGACGACTTCCCGTGGCGGGGCAGGTCGAAGGCGATGACGCGGTGGTTTGCGGTGACCTCCGGGTCGTTCATGACCCCACGCCACTGGCGCGAATCCGCGCCAGCCGTGTGCAGGCACAGGAGCGGGGTGCCCGACCCCGCCTCCTCGACATAGATGCGGTGGGGTCGCCCGCCGATCTCCAGCGTGACGTAGCGACCGATGATGGGGTCGAAGAGCGCGCTCATCGGCTCGCCTCCGATGCGAGCGCGAGGCGACGCGGCGCCGCAAGCACGTCTTTGAACCAGAGCAGATTCGACATGAACGGGTGCAGATCCCCCTCGGCTACGAGTGTCTTGAACTTGATCATCGCCATCAGGTCGTGCCAGCCGGGGTCGGGTGCGGGCGACCAGAATCGCTGCCAGCTGTCCGATTCCGCGCGCAGGGCGAAACTCCAGCGCGGCGACACGAAGGGTCCGGGTCGGACGGTCAGTTCCCCCGAGTGGACGGAGAACAGGTAATGCTCGTCGCCGGCGGCGGCAAGGAAGGCGGTCGTGACGAAGCGGCCGCGACGACGCAACGCGGCGTCGTCGTTGACCAGCGCGGGGATATGGGTGAACACAGCATCCTCGGTTCCAGGAGTGTACGTTATATATAATGTACAGTAGCCCATCACGACCCGGTGGGGAAGGAGACGACGGTGTCCAACGAGATCCGCATGGAGACGCACGGTGGCGTGGCCGTGCTCACGATCGACCGTCCCTCCGTCCGCAACGCGCTGAACGAGGCGGCGCTGGATGAGATCGTGCGGTGCGCGGTCCGCGTCGAGGAGGACCCCGCGATCAAGGCGCTCATCCTGACGGGGGCCGGGTCGCAGGCCTTCTCCTCCGGGCGGGACTTGAAGGAACGGGCAGCGAGGGACGCGGGCGCCGTGTCAGCCCGTCCGCCGATGCGGGATTTCCGGCGCAACGCCTTCGAGGCGATCTGGGAATGCCGCAAGCCCACCATCGCAGCCATCAATGGGGACGCGGTCGGCGGCGGGTTCGAGGTGGCACTGGCGTGCGACCTCCGCGTCAGCGTCTCGCACGCCCGGTTCGCGCTGCCCGAAGCGAAGCGAGGGCTGGGGGCGGTGTTCGGCTCGACGATCCTCGCGCGCAGTGTCCCGTCCTCGGTGTACTTCGAGTGGGTGTACCTCGGCGACTTCGTCGCGGCGACCGAGCTTCAGAGGTGGGGGCTTCTGAACCGAGTGGTGGAGCACGACGCCCTCGGCGCCGCACTGGAGATGGCGAACGAGATCGCCACCCGCGCCCCTCTCTCGATCGCACGCTTCAAGGCCACGCTCGTGCGGGGACGAGAGCTGCCCGTGGCAGCCGCACTGCGCGCCGACTTTCACCCCGACCCCTACACCAGTGAAGACCGGGTGGAGGGCGTCGCCGCCTTCGCCGAGAAGCGTGCTCCCCGGTGGACCGGTCGATGACACGTATGACACAGCCGATTTGCCACCTGACCGGAACTGGAGCCCATCATGAACTTTGATCTTCCCGACGATGTGAAGGAACTCCGCACGCACGTCGAGTCCTTCGCGGCGAAGATGCTCGCCCCCGGCGCGCTCGAGCGGGCCCATTCCCCCGAGTACCCCTGGGATGTCTCCCGGATGATGGCCGAGCAGGGTCTGCTTGGGCTCACGGTCGCCGAGGACAAGGGCGGTCAGGGCGCATCTCTGCTGGAGGCGATCATCGCCATCCAGGCGATCGCCAAGCATGATCCTCGTAGCGCCGACGTGATACAGGCCGGCAACTTCGGCGCGATCCGCACTCTGGCGGAGTACGCCAGCGACGAGCAGCGCGACCGGTACCTCGCTCCGCTCCTGGCGGGGGAGGCCATCGTCTCCCTCGGGATGACCGAGCCGGGCGCGGGCTCGGCTGTGACCGATCTCGCGACGACGGCAGTTGCGGACGGCGGGGACTTCCTCGTGAACGGGACGAAGATCTTCGGCACGCACAGCGCGGAGGCCAACTTCTACCTCGTCTACGTGCGCTTCGGTCCCGGCGTGGGCGGCATCGGCTCGGTCATCATCGATCGGGACGCGCCGGGACTGACCGTGGGAAATCCTTCCCGGTTCATGAACGGTGAGGAGTGGAGCCAGATCTACTTCGAGGACGTCCGCATCCCCGCCAGCCAGGTCCTGCTGGGTGAGGGCGGCTTCAAGAAGCAGATCAGCGGGTTCAACGTCGAACGCCTCGGCAACGCGGCCCGCTCGATCGCGGTCGGCAAGCACGCGTTCGACTTCGCCGTCGAGCACGTGCTCACGCGCGAGCAGTTCGGGCGTCCGCTCGCGGAGTTCCAGGGTCTGCAGTGGATGTTCGCCGAGCAGGCGGTGCGGCTGGAATCCGCGCAGCTGCTCCTGATGCGTGCCGCGGTCGAAGCCGATGCCGGGATGCCGTCAGCCCAGGCGACGGCCATCGCCAAGTACGCCGCCAACGAGGCGGGCTTCGGCGCCGCCAACCTCGCGGTGCAGGCCCTGGGCGGCACCGGCTTCAGCGACGAGGCGCTCGTGGAGTACTGCTTCCGCCGCACGCGGGGCTGGATGATCGCGGGTGGGTCGACCGAGGTGCTCAAGAACCGCATCGCCGAGGGGGTGTTCGGTCGCCGTTTCTCCCAGCGAGCCGGGGCATGACGATGAAGACGCTTCACGATGCCCTCTTCCATCCCGCCTCGATTGCGATCGTCGGCGCTTCCGACAACCCGGCGAAGACCACGGCGCGTCCCCTGGCATTCCTGCGGGAGGCGGGATGGGCGGGCAGCGTCTACCCGGTCAACCCCACCCGGTCCACGGTGCGCGGCGAGAAGGCCTACCCGAGCGTGACGGCCCTCCCCGAGGTGCCCGACCACGTCTATGTGCTGGCGGCCTCGGACTTGGTCGCCGGGATCGTCCGGGAGTGCGCCGAGACCGGCGTGCCGGTCGTGACGGTCATGGCCGACGGCTTCGTGGAGAGCGACCCTCAGGGCGGTGAACGCATCGCGGCGCTTCGCGCGGCCATCGCCGGCACCCGCACGCGCATCCTGGGGCCCAGCAGTCTCGGGGTCGCAGAGGTGCGCAGCGGGCTCGCGCTGACCGCGAACGCGGCATTCGCCGAGCGCGACCTGCCCGTGGGCGGCGTCTTCGTCGCGTCGCAATCCGGCAGCGTGATCGGCGCGCTGCTGTCGCGCAGCCGGGAGATGGGAATCGGCCTGGCAGCCCTGGTCTCCACCGGCGGCGAGCTGGACCTGTCACTGGGGGAGATCTGCGAGGGCTCTCTCGATGACCCACAGGTCACCAGCTACGCCCTCTTCCTGGAGAACCTCAACGCCTCGGAGGACCTGCGCCGATTCGCGCGCGGCGCCGCCGAGCGAGGCAAGCCCATCGTCGCCTACAAGCTCGGCCGGACGGCCGCGGGGGCCGAGCTCTCGGTGTCCCACACCGGTGCGATGGCCGGCGATGACGCCGTCGCCTCCGCCTTCTTCGCCGACCTGGGGATCGCGCGGGTCGCCAACTTCGAGGCCCTGCTGGAGGCGCAACTTCTCGTCGCCTCCGCGCCGCTCGAGGACCGCCCGCACCGAGCGCCCCGCGTGGCAGTGGTGTCCACCACCGGTGGTGGCGGGGCGATGATGGTCGACTGTCTCGGCGCGGCGGGCGCGGCTCCGACGGCACCCAGCGAGGAGACGGTCGCCCGGCTCGAGGCGCAGGGTGTGCGCGTCGGGCACGGCACCCTGATCGATCTCACCCTGGCGGGCACACGCTACGAAGTGATGAAAGCGGCGCTGGACGTCCTGTGCACGGCCCCCGAATTCGACGTCGTCCTCGCCGTGCCCGGCTCATCCGCGCGGTTCAGCCCCGAGCATGCGGTCAAACCGATCGCGGAGAGCGCGGGGTACGCCAAGCCCGTGGCCGCATTCGTCATGCCCGATGCGCCCGACGCGCTGAAACTCCTTCGCAAGAGCGGGATCGCGGCCTTCCGCACGCCTGAGGCGGCGGCGGATGCCATCGTTTCCGCCTTCTCCCGCCGCAGGCCGCGCGACCTGCATGTGACTGCATCGCGCTGGGAGGGCGCCACGCGGGTGATGGATGAGGCGGAATCCGCCGCGCTTCTCGCCGGCGCGGGCCTGACCTTCGCCCCCTTCGCCGAACTCGCCGTGGGGAGCCTGCCCGAGCATCTGCCGGTGGAGGGTCCGGTCGCCGTGAAGGTCCTGTCGGCCGATCTCCCTCACAAATCCGACGTGGGTGGGGTACGCCTGGGAGTGCAGGACGGCGCGGGGCTGCATGCCGCCGCCGCCGCGATCGTCGCGTCGGTGGCGGAGAAGGCCCCGGGGGTGCCGGTCGAGAGGGTCCTCGTGCAGCAGATGGTCACCGGCGTCGGTGAGGTGCTCATCGGCTACCGTGACGATCCCGCCGTCGGCCCCATCGTCCTGCTGGCCGCCGGGGGTGTGCTCGCCGAGCTGTACCAGGACCGCACCCTCCGTCTCGCGCCGGTGCAACTCGACGTCGCGCGGGAAATGGTGCAGGAGATCACCGCATTGCGCGCGTTGAGCGGCTATCGCAGCCTGCCCGAGGGGGACCTCGAGGGCCTGGCAGAGGCCGTGGTGGCGGTCTCACGTCTGGGTATCGTCTCGGATGGCGCCGTGCAGGAAGCGGAGGCGAACCCGGTGATGGTCATGACGAAGGGCAACGGCGTCGTCGCCGTAGACGCTCTGGTGCGGGTGGCCCAGGAACGGCAGCGGTCATGAGCGGACAGGTGCGCCAGGACGTCGACGGCGAAATCCTCATCCTGACGATTGACAACCCCCCGGTCAACGCGAGCTCGCAGGGCGTGCGTGCGGGCATCGCCGCGGGGATCCAGCGGCTGGTGAGCGACCCGGCGCTGGTCGCCGCTGTCCTCATCGGAGCCGGCGACTCCTTCGTGGCCGGCTCCGACCTCGGGGAGTTCGGCGGCATGGTTCCCGAGCCGCTCCTGCCCTCCGTCATCGCCGACATCGAGGACTGCGCCAAACCCGTCGTGGCGGCACTGGACGGCTTCGCGTTGGGTGGCGGACTCGAGCTGGCCCTGGGCTGCGACGCGCGGCTTGCGTCGCAGCGCGCACAGGTGGGTTTGCCTGAGGTCACCCTCGGCATGGTCCCCGGTGCCGGGGGAACGCAGCGGCTGCCACGGCTGGTCGGCCGGGAAGCGGCGCTCGAGATCATCCTGTCGGGGCGGAGGGTGCCCGCCGTCGAGGCGCACGAGCTCGGGATCGTCGACGAGATCGTCACCGGCGACCTGCTGAGCGCCGCCGTCCGGTACGCCACGACGGCCCGCAAGCGTCGCGTCGCCGAGCTGGCTGTCGCCGACTCCCCCACCGAAGACCTCGAGGCGGTCGCAGGCCGCGTGGTCCGGGGGGCGCGGCGAGCGAACGCGGTGGCAGCGCTGGAGCTCGTCGGCAGCGCGGGCAGCGGCGACATCGAGACGGCGCTGCGCCGGGAGCGAGAGCGCTTCGACGAGCTTCGTCTGTCTCCCGACGCCGCGGCCCTGCGCCACATCTTCTTCGCGGAGCGGGCGGCGTCGCGGCGAGCAGGCACGACGCCCCGGCAGCCGGGCGTGGACCGGGTCGGCATCATCGGCGCCGGAGCCATGGGAGCAGGGATCGGGGCGGCATTCGCCCTCGCCGGGATCGGCGTGCAGTTGATCGACACCGACGCGACGCAGGCCCAGCGCGGCCGCGAGCGCATACAGCAGACCCTCGACAAGGCCGTCGCCCGCGGCCGCCTCAGCGTGGAGGCAGCCGTCGGCGTGTCGGCACGACTGGGTGCTTCGACGGACTCGGCGGATCTGGGCGACGCGGACCTCGTCATCGAGGCGGTCGTGGAGGACCCCGACGTGAAGGTGTCCGTGCTGCGCGCCGCAGCCGTCGCCGCCCCCGACGCGGTGCTCGCCACGAACACGTCGTATCTGAGCGTCTCCAGGCTGGCCGAGTCGCTGGAGGACCCCAGCCGGCTGGTCGGCATGCACTTCTTCAATCCGGCCGACGTCATGAAGCTCGTCGAACTCGTACCCGGGTCGACGGCATCACCGAGGACCCTCGGGGTCGCACTGCAGGCGTCCAAGCAGCTGCGGAAGGTGGCGGTGCTCGCCGGTGACGCGGAGGGCTTCATCGGAAACCGGATCTACTCGGTCTACCGCCGGCATGCCGAGTACCTGCTGGAGGATGGAGCGCTTCCCGAAGACGTCGACGCGGCGATGGAGGGGTTCGGATTCGGGATGGGGCCGTTCGCGGTCGCGGACCTGTCGGGCCTGCAGATCGCACGCTCGCTTCGCGACCGGTGGCGTAGCACCGGCCGTCTCCCCGCTCGGTACGTCGACATCCCCGACCTTCTGTGCGACCGCGGATGGTGGGGACGCCGGAGCGGGCGCGGCTACTACCGGTACGAAGAGGGCCGCCGCATCCCCGACCCTCAGGTGCACGACATGATCGTCGCGGAGTCCGCGCGCAAGTCCATCCGGCGTCGGAGCATCGGGCCGGAGGAGATCGTCGAGCGCCTCATCGGAGCGATGGTCGTGGAAGGCGCGAAGGTCGTGCAGGACGGGATCGCGCGGCACGCCGACGACGTCGACGCCGTCGTGGTGAACGGGTTCGGCTTCCCCAGATTCGCGGGCGGGCCGATGTGGTGGGCGCGCCGGCAGGACGCGGCCACCCTCACCCGGCTGGCCGACGTGGTGGCCGCGGCAGCGCGCGAGGAGGCCGCATCCGGCGCCCTCGCCGAGGTCTTGGGGGGAGCGCAGAGCCGTGCGTGATGCTCCTCTCGCCGCAGTCCTGAGCGACGTCGCCTCGGAGGCGGCTGATCGCGCGTCGTCGCCGGAGGCCGCCCCCGCGATCGGGCGCACCCTCACCGACTGGTTCGCGGTGACCGTGGGCGGAAGTGCGGCTCCCGCCACCGCTCCACTGCTGGCCGCCCTCGGCGCAGGGTCCGGCGACGTCCCGCTGGCCGGAGGCCGCGGCCTGTTCGCGTCTGTGGAGACCGCGGCCCTCATCCACGGCACCGCCGCGCATGCGCTGGAGCTCGACGACATCTATGCCCCGGGGCTCTACCACCCCGGTGCCCCCACGATCGCCGCAGCGATGGCGGTGGCTCACCGCTCTGACGTGACGGGCGCGCAGTTCCTGCGGGGTGTGGTGGCCGGCATCGAAGTAGGGTGCCGAGTGGCCGCCGACCTCGGCCCGGCGCATTATCGCCACTGGCACACCACCGGGACGGCAGGAGCTGTCGGAGCAGCCGTCGCCGCGGCCGTGACGCGGGGCGCGACCCGCGAACAGGTCGCGCAAGCGATCGCCGTCGCCGGCACGATGGCGGGGGGAGTGCAGCAGACCTTCCGACAGGACGGCGGTGCCAAGCCGCTGCACGCCGGGCACGCCGCGCAGTCCGGCGTCGTCGCCGCGGTCACGGCGATCGCGGGTCTGACGGGCGCTCCCGATGTGCTGGAGGGGGAGTCCGGGCTGGGCGTCGCCACCGGGGCGGACACGCAGTGGGCGGCGTGCCGGGCGCCGCTGGGAGATGCCCTCCTCGTGCAGGAGCTCACAGTCAAGCCCTACCCGTGCTGCGGACACACCTTCGCCGCGATCGACGCCGGGCTGCTCCTGCGGCAGCGGGGGGTGCGAGCGGAGGACATCTCGTCCGTACGCATCGAGACGTACTCGGCGGCGGTGGAAACAGCCGGCATCCTTCAACCGCGGAAGTCGTCCGAAGCGCGGTTCAGTCTTCCACATGCGGTGTCCGTGGCGCTGGTCGAGGGCGAGGTGACGCGCTCGTCCTTCGATGAGGAGCGGATCACCGACCCTCGCGTGCGGGATCTCGTGCTGCAGTCCACCGTTCAGGCCGCGGCTGATTTCGATCGGGACTTTCCCCACCGCCGTGGCGCTCGCGTCTCCGTGACCCTCACCACCGGTGACGTCCTCACGGCCGAGGTGCGCGACCGGCTCGGCAGCCCCCAGAACCCCATCGACGACGCGGCGCTGCAGCGGAAGTTCGAGGATCTGACGGTGCCGGTGCTCGGAGTCGAACAGGCGCGACAGCTGCTGCTGGCGACCTCGTCGATCGAGTCGCTCGCCTCGATGAGGGACCTGCCCTGGACCGCGCCGGTGGGACGGTGACGACCGAGCCGATCGCGCTCCGGAGAGGCTGGCGGCGGTGTCACCGCATTCGGTGAGCCCGACGGCTGCCGGATCGTCAGTGCGTCGTGAGTTCCTCCGAGACGCGCAGGTAGACGCTGATCCACAGGCCCGGGAGCACTTCGCTGTCCCCCCAGTGGGCGAAACCGAATGACTCGTACAACCGGCGCGCCGGCGCGTTCTCGCGGCCGGTGGAGACCGTGACGCGCGATCCTTCGGCCAGCACGCGTTTCACGAGTCGCGAGGCGATCCCTCGCCGGTGGAACGACGGATCCACGATCAGTCGATCGAGGTCCACTACGCCCTCCTCCGTGCGGTAGCCGAGCGCGCCGACGACCCGGTCGCCGTCGACTTCGAGCAGCCAGCAGAGGCCGGCCGCGCGCAGATCGGCCTCGTTCTCGTGGAGGGGCGGAATGCGGTCGTCGCCGATCAGGGCGGCTTCGACGGCATACGCCTGTCGCTGCAGCGGGAGCAGGCGGTCGACGAACGCGGGGACATCGCTCTCCGCCAGCTTCAACTCGGCCATGCCCGGCTCTTACGCCGCGGTGCGTTCGGACGGGGGAGCGTTCTCGGGCCGGTTTCCCGCGGCACGGCGCATCCACAAGGTGAGGCCGATGACGGTGAGCGCGGTGAGCGTGGCGAGCGCGTTCGGCGCGGTCAGGAAGATGTCCGCGGTCGCGATCCCGTATGCCACCCACAGGATGAACCCGGGCACCAGCAGCGCGAAGTACCCGAGCGAGATGTCCTCCGCCGACCGGCGCCGCAGCATCCGGATGATCTGCAGCACCGGCGCGATCGCCATCACGATCCCCCACGCGGATGCTGCGGTTCCAAGAATCCAACTCGGCATGACGACGCCTCCCGTAGATCAAGCAGCGCGTTCGACGCTACTCCGGCAACCGATTCCGAGGCGGAAGGTTTCGCGTGTGAGCGAAGCCCGTCCGCGACACAACCGTCGCCTCAGTGTCACCTCAGCAGCCGAGCGCTGGCGAGGGCATCAACCGAAGCACGGTGCTTCCGAAGCCGCATCCTCATTGCGAGGGGTGAACATCCAGAGCCTGTTCGGCGAGAAGTTATCGGGGTCGAGTACCGACTCGAGTGGAAGGCAAGCGCTGAGGTGGCCTTCCTCGTCTCGCCACAGATATGCGACGACGTGAGAATCCGGGCATGAAGTGTCCGTGATGCTCAGCGACACAGTCGGCAAACCTCCCGGCTGTTCTCCTGCGAGGACGGACCACTCGCCGGTGACCGTTGCCGTGGGTTCCGCGGCGAAGTCGTCGACTTCGGGGACGTCCACATTGCGGCAGGTCAGTGGTGCAGGCCACTGCTGCGCTTCGAGAGTTCCATCGGGGTTGAGTACGAGCTCGATTTCCGGGCCGTTGAGCGTCGTCCAGGCTCCGACGACGTCCGATTCCTGGGAACCATATGCGTACTGCCCGGTGCTGGTGCTACAACCCGTCAATATCGCAGCGCATAGGAGCGCAGCCGCTGCCATCAGCATCGAGCGATTCACCGCGAATTCGTCTCCGCCTGCAAGAAAGGGCGACTCGCTGCAAAAGACGGCCCGTCTTGCTCGGGATCGAGTTCAGCTCGCAACTCCTTCACCGAAATTGGCGCGGTCGAGCCGAGGCCAGTGATGCTGTGGGCCGTGTTCTCGATGACGACAGCATGACCGAAGTCGGTCCTCCAGCGACTACCGACACGCTCAAGCGCGTCTGCGTGAGCACTCGGGCATGGAACGAGTGAACAAGGGAGGGTGTGCCGCGGACGGTCGGAGCTAGCTCTCGCGAAGCGCGAGTTGCGACCTTCGTTGTGTCAGGTCTCGCGAGAACGTCTCAACTGGCGTCGAGAACTGACAAGTGGAGGGGCTGACGGGAATCGAACCCGCGCTGTCTGCTTGGGAAGCAGAAGTTCTGCCATTGAACTACAGCCCCGGAAGCCTTGAAATTACTGGGATCGAGGATCCCAGTCAAGGCGACGTGTACAGGTTTGCATACGCGTGAGCGTGGTGCCCGAGTTCGGCGCCACCCCATCAGCTTACCTGTCGGACCGGGGGTTGCCGTTCGCTGACCGCGCAGTGCCGAAGATATCCGGCGTCGGGAGCTCGGATGGTGAGCCCCGTGGGTTCGGCTCTCGGGGGACCCGCTCTAGCGTGGCCGGGCCCCGACGCCTACGATACGCAACCATAGTGGTTCTCTATTACTCGAGGGCGGGGCGTGATGACGACGTTGGCGAACGCCGGGGTGGTGGAGTTCCGTCGCTACCGGCTCCGATCTGCGGCGCATGTGAATGTGTTGCATGACCTCTTTCAGAGGTACTTGATCGCGGGCCAGTCGGCTGCGGGGATGCGAATCGGTCGGCTGTACCGCGATGCTGACGCCCCGGCGGAGTTCGTGTGGTGGCGCGGTTTTGCGGATATGCGGTCTCGCCGCACCGCACTCGAGGCTTTCTACGAGGGGCCGGTGTGGGCGGCGCATCGCGACGCGGCCAACGCAACGATGTTGGAGAGCGATGATGTGCTGCTGCTCCGGTGGGCCGCCCACGCCGCGAGCGCCGAAATCGGCGGACGCGGTCAGGCGTGTGCCGTGGCGGCCGCGATGGTCATCCGGAACCTCCACCACCGCGACGCCGATGAGGTCGCATCCCGAGTTCACGCTTCGCTGATGGCCCGTCTGGACGCTGGGGCATCCGTCCTCGTCAGTGAGACCGCCGTCAACGATTTCGCGCGGCTTCCTGTCCGACCCGAGCCGACCTTGGTCTGGCAGGCCTCTTTTGCCACCGCGCGCGAGCGTGACGACGCGGTAGTGCGGCTGTCAGACGACCTCGAATGGGTCGATCTGATCTCCGGCGTCTGCAGCGACCCGGAGATCGACATCGAACTTCTCCGGCTCGACCCCATTGCCACACAACGATCTATCGATCAGTAATGGAGCAAGATGTTCTCCCCGCAACATATCGAAGCGCTCGAGAAGCGCACGTCCGGGTTCGACTTCCTCATCGGGGAATGGTCGGTCGCCAACCGGCGGCTCAGACGGCCACTCTCGGGTGGCGGCGATTGGTACGAGACCCCCGCCACGGCCCGCTCCACGACGCTTCACAATGGTGCGATCAGTATCGACGAGATGTGGTACCCGGAACTCGGTTTCGCCGGTACATCGATCCGCGTACATGACCGCGTCGCCGACGACTGGACGATCTACTGGGTGAACAGTCAGACCGGCCATCTTCAGGCTCCCGTGCGAGGCGGCTGGGATTCGGACGGCATGTTCACCGCCGTCGGACCGGACACCTTCGAAGACAAGAGGATCCTCGCAAGATACACGTGGCACTCGATCTCTTCTCAGGCGGCGACCTGGGAGCAGGCGTTCTCCGTCGACGATGGGCTGACGTGGGAGACGAACTGGGTGATGACGTGGACGCGGACCAGTTGAGGACCGGCACCTGCTGATGGCAGCGAACAGTCATTTCACGATCGCCGTCCACGCGCTGTGCTGGATCGAGCTCGCTGCCCGGCGAGGCGAGCGCCCTCTGACGTCGGAGCGGATCGCCGACAGCTTGGCGAGCAACCCGGTGCTGGTGCGGCGGCTGCTTGCACCGCTGAGGGACGCCGGCATAGTGGAGAGCGGCCGCGGCCCCGGCTCGGGATGGACGCTCGCGAGACCGACCGACCAGATAAGACTCTCCGACGTCCGACGAGCGTTGGGGTCTGAGCGGCTGTTCGCCATGCATCCGCACGAACCGAAGCAGACCTGTCCAGTGGGCTACGGCATTCGCCCGGTGCTCGGGTCCGTGTACGAGGAGGTCGAAGAGGCGGTCGAGCGAGAACTGAGTCGACGAACGGTCAGCAGCATCCTCGAGTCGATCCTCGTCGATCATCCGCTGCCGGGGTAACCACGCCGTCATGCCTGCCACCGCCACACTGCACCCCACCGGCGAGAGCGCGACATAATGTCGCGCTCTCGCCGGGGGCGTGCAGTCTCGCGGGGCGACGCGGACGGCGCGGGGCGACGCGGACGGCGCGGGGCGACGCGGACGGCGCGGGGCGACGCGGACGGCGCGGGGCGACGCGGGCCGCAGCGGCGCGACGCGGGCGCGCGCCGGAGGGCGGGCGGCTCTAGGCTGGGCGCGTGCTGCTCTCCGACCGTGACATCATCCGCGAACTCGACTCCGGACGGATCGGACTCGCCCCATCCGACGGCACCATGGTGCAGCCGTCGAGCGTCGACGTGCGGTTGGACCGCTACTTCCGCCTCTTCGACAACCACAAGTACCCCTTCATCGACCCGGCCGAAGACCAGCCCGAGCTCACGCGGCTCATCGAGGTGGCCCCCGACGAGCCGTTCATCCTGCACCCGGGGGAGTTCGCACTCGGATCGACGTACGAGCAGATCACGCTTCCGGACGACATCGCCGCGCGCCTGGAGGGGAAGTCGTCCCTCGGCCGCCTGGGCTTGCTCACCCACTCCACCGCGGGGTTCATCGATCCCGGGTTCTCCGGCCACGTCACGCTCGAGCTGTCCAACGTCGCGACGCTGCCGATCAAGCTGTGGCCGGGCATGAAGATCGGTCAGCTGTGCTTCTTCCGGCTGTCCTCTCCCGCCGAGAACCCCTACGGCTCGGGGACGTACGGCAACCGGTACCAGGGCCAGCGCGGGCCCACGGCATCCCGGTCGTTCCTCAACTTCCATCGCACGGACGTCGGCGTCAGCGACGCCGGATCGCCCGGGCGCTGATCGCGGCGGGGGCAGGGGACTAAAGACTCCTGCCCGCTGACGGGATGCGGCGCACACTGACACTGCTGTCGAACGGGTCGCAGCCGATGATGTCAGGAGAACCGCCATGCAGGCCGCCGTCGTCTCATCCTTCACTTCACCCATCACGGTCGAGGACATCCCCATCCCCGAACCCGGCCCCGGGCAGGTGCTCGTCCACATCGAGACGTGCGGGCTGTGCCACACCGACATCCACGCGGCGCACGGCGACTGGCCGGTCAAGCCCGGCCTGCCCTTCACCCCCGGCCACGAGGGGATCGGTCGCGTCGAGAAGCACGGCCCCGGCGTGGATTCGCCGCCGATCGGGCAGCGCGTCGCTCTCGCGTGGCTCGGCAGTGCGTGCGGGTCATGCCGGTACTGCGAGACCGGACGGGAGAATCTGTGCGAGTCGCAGCAGAACACCGGCTACTCCATCGACGGCGGGTGGGCCGAGTACGCGGTGGCGGATGCCCGCTTCGCGGTTCCGGTTCCCGACGAGGTGTCGTCGCTGGATGCGGCGCCGCTGGCATGTGCGGGAGTGACGACGTATGCGGCCATCAAGAATGCGCACGTCGTCCCCTCCGAGCGCGTCGCGATCGTCGGCATCGGCGGACTGGGGCACCTCGCGGTGCAGTACGCACGGCTGGTCGGGGCGGAGGTCATCGCCGTCGACGTGTCCGACGAGAAGCTGCAGCTGGCGAAGGAGCTCGGCGCCGACCACGTGGTCAACGCCGCGACGCAGGATCAGGCCGAGGCGATCCAGGCCCTCGGCGGAGCGGACGTCGTGATCGTCCTCGCCGTCGCGCAGTCGGTGTTCGACCAGTCCTTCCGCAGCCTCAACCGCGGCGGCCGGATGGTGCTCGTGTCGCTGCCCGAGGGCACGACGCTCACGGTGCCGGTCTTCGACACGGTGCTCAAGGGCATCCAGATCATCGGATCCATCGTCGGAACACGGCAGGACCTGAACGAGGTGTTCCGACTGCACGCGCTGGGGCGTACGCGCGTGATCGCCGAGACGCGGCGCCTCGCGGATGCGGCGGAGTCGATCGAGGAGGTGCTGCGCGGTTCGGTTCCCGCGCGGCTCGTGTTCGATCTGACCGACTCCGCGTAGCGGTCGGCGCACCCGGGTGATCCCGCTGCCGCGTGCACTGCGAAGAGGGCGCGCGGCAGCGGTGCCGCTCATGCGACCGGGCGGGATGCTGCGGCGCGGCCCTGCGTGAAACCGGCCGTGAAGCCCCGCTCGAAAGCGGTGTCGGCGTCGTGGTCGGTCCAGAAGCGGTGGTCGACGCAGGGGTGCTCCATCCGACCGGCGTGGCGATGAGGCTCGAACCCGTGCCCGCGGCCCGACCGGGCGCCGGGGCCGAAGCCGCGCTCGAACCGCTCGCCGGGGCCGAAGCCACGCTCGAACCGCTCGCCGGGGCCGAAGCCGCGACCGGACCGCTCGCCAGGGCCGAAGTCGGGCCGGACTCCGCCGCGACGCCCGAATCGGCGCGGATTCGCGGCCGGGACGGGCCGGGTCTCGTCCCATCCCAGCTCTCGGGCGATCGCCTCGAGCGAGGTCAGCATCGAGGCGAAGTCCTCGGGATCGACGGCGCCGGCGACGCGATCGCGGATGCCGCCGACCGCGGTGGCGAGCCGCTCGCGCGCATCCCGGCCTGCGTCGGTGAGCGCCCAGCCGTCGGCGGTCTCCTCGATCCAGCCGCGCTCGGCGAGCCGGCGCACTCGCCCGCCGCGGCGCGCGAGTCGCTGCGCGAGCCACGGCGCGGTGCGGTGACCGTCCACGGCGTTCAGCAGCATCCAGTCCCGTCGGGAGAGGTCGTCGCCGGCCAGGACCTCGGCGAACGCGTCGTCGAGCAGGGAATCGACCGTGCGAAGCCAGAATCCGAGGGGGCGGTCCGGGGGAGAGTCGGGGGAGGTGTCAGGGGTGTCCATGGGGTGTCCTTCGATGGCGACCGTGCGGCCGCATAACGCATGTCATATGACAAGCAAGTGCATGTACTCTGACATGCGATTCCAATCCATGTCAAGTGGCATGTAAATTGGCAGGATGACCACCTCCGATCCCGCCCACGACATCGCCGCCGCCCTCGCGCGTCTGCGGGCAGAACGCGGGCCGTGGACTCCGGGCGACCCGAGCCGTCCTGGCCCGCATCCCCGTCATGACCCGCGGGGCGGGAAGCATGCGGGCGGACGCGGCGGTCCGCCGTGGGCCGGTGGCCCGCCCTGGGCCGGGGGCCACGGGCGGATGGGCGCGCCGGCGCGCATGCGGCTGCTCGATGCCGTGGCCGCCGCATCACATCCCCTCAGCGTCAGTGAGGCGGCCGAGGCGATCGGCGTCGATCAGCCCAGGGCCTCACGGCTCATCCAGCAGGCCGTCGAGCTCGGACTCGCGCGCCGCGAGCCGGATCCCGCCGACGCCCGCCGGGCACGCGTAGCGCTGACGGACGCGGGCGAGGCGCTCGTCCGCAGCGTGCGCGGATCGCAGCGCGACGCCGTCCGAGCCGCCCTGGAAGGGTTCACTCCGCAGGAGCGGTCAGAGCTCGCGCGGCTGCTCGCCAAGCTCGCCGACGCCTGGCCCGCCCGCTGAGCCCCCTCGCCGAGAGTGCATCACCCCGGCGAGAGTGCACGGAATGCGGTGCACTCTGGCCGACCTGATGCACTCTCGCGTCGCGGCCGCCCCGCCGACAGCGGTCAGGTCAGGACGTTCTGCCGGGCGCGCACGGGCAGGAGGAGCAGGAGGCCCGCGGCCAGGACGACCATGATGCCGAGGATCCCGAAGTAGGGCTCGCCGAAGATCGAGATGAACACCGCGAACAGGGTCGGCGCGAGGAAGGACACCGCCCGCCCGGTCGTCGCGTACAGCCCGAAGACCTCCCCCTCCCGGCCGGGCGGGATGATGCGGGCGAGGAACGTGCGCGAGGCCGACTGCGCCGGTCCGACGAACAGGCACAGGGCCAGGCCCGCCGTCCAGAACACGATCTGCCCGCCGTCGTGCAGCAGGAACACCAGCATCCCCGACACGAGCAGACCGATGAGGGCCGTCACGATGACGGGCTTCGGGCCGAGGCGGTCATCCAGCGCCCCCACGGCGATCGTGGAGATGCCGGCCACGACGTTCGCGGCGATGGCGAAGAGGATCACCTCGCCCGCGGAGAATCCGAAGACGGATGCGGCGAGCACGCCGCCGAACGTGAACACCCCGGCCAGCCCGTCCCGGAAGACGGCGCTCGCGAGGAGGAACCACACCGTGTGGCGCGACTCGCGCCACAGTCGCGCGAGGTCGCGGCCGAGCCGCGCGTACGACGCGAAGAATCCGACCCTCTCGCGCCGGACCCCCGGGCCGCGGTACTCCGGAACGGCGAACAGCACCGGCAGCGCGAAGATCCCGAACCATGCCGCCGAGACGAGCATCGCCAGCCGCACCGGCCAGCCGTCCTCGTCCGGGATGCCGAACAGACCCTGGATGAAGCCGAAGTACACGATCAGCAGCAGCACGATGCCGCCGAGGTAGCCCATGCCCCATCCGAAGCCGCTGACGCGGCCGATCGATCGGGGCGTGGACACCTGGGAGAGCATCGCGTTGTAGTTGACGCCGGCGAACTCGAAGAGGACGTTGCCGGCGGCGACGAGCAGCAGCCCGAGCCACAGGAACGACGGATCCGGTGCGACGAAGACCATGGCGGCGGTCAGCGCGACGACGGCATACGTGTTCACCGCCAGCCACAGCTTGCGCCGCCCGGAGGTGTCCGAGCGCTGACCCATGACGGGAGCCAGGACCGCCACGAGGCCTCCCGCGGCCGCGAGCGCCCACCCGAGCTGCGCCTCCACCTGGCCCGACGGGCCGAAGCTCTCCCCGGTGAGGTACACCGTGAACACGAAGGTCGTCACCACGGCGTTGAACGCCGCCGAGCCCCAGTCCCACAGGCCCCACGCCACGACGGCGCGGCGCGTGCTGCGCGGGCCCGCCCCGGCTGATTCGGCGACCGGAGAGGAGGACGTGTCTGCCACGGTGGTGCCCTTCGGTGAACATCCGGCTGCCGACTCGGGGGGCGGCGCGCGGCTCCCGTGCCGCACCCCCAGGCTAGTAGTCCGACGGGTCGGCGGGAGGACGCACTGCCGACGAAAACTTGAGCCGGGACATATCAAGTTCACTTGACAGTCGCGGCGCCCCGGGTTAGCGTTGAGTCATCGCGGCTCAATGTGCAGCCGCACGCAGATTTCTGACAACCACGAGCCGCCGCATCCACGCGGCTCATACGAAGGAGAGAGACCAATATGCCCCGTGCAGTGGGAATCGACCTCGGTACGACCAACTCGGTCGTGAGCGTCCTCGAAGGCGGCGAGCCGAAGGTCATCGCCAACGCGGAAGGGTTCCGTACGACCCCGTCCGTCGTGGCCTACACGAAGGACGGCGAGGTGCTGGTCGGCGAGACCGCCAAGCGCCAGGCCGTCACGAACGTCGACCGCACCGTCTCCAGCGTCAAGCGCCACATGGGCACGACCTGGACCTTCGAGGTCGACGGCAAGAAGTGGACGCCGCAGGAGATCTCCGCGCGCATCCTCCAGAAGCTCAAGCGGGATGCCGAGGAGTACCTCGGTGACGCCGTCACCGACGCCGTCATCACCGTCCCGGCGTACTTCAACGACGCCGAGCGTCAGGCCACCAAGGAGGCCGGCGAGATCGCGGGCCTGAACGTGCTCCGCATCATCAACGAGCCCACCGCCGCGGCCCTGGCCTACGGACTGGACAAGGGCAAGGAGGACGAGCTCATCCTCGTCTTCGACCTCGGTGGCGGAACGTTCGACGTCTCCCTGCTCGAGGTGGGCAAGGACGACGACTTCTCCACCATCCAGGTGCGCTCCACCGCCGGTGACAACCGCCTCGGCGGTGACGACTGGGACCAGCGCCTCGTCGAGTACCTCATCAAGCAGTTCAAGGACACCACGGGCGTGGACGTCTCCGGTGACAAGATCGCGCTGCAGCGCCTCAAGGAGGCCGCCGAGCAGGCGAAGAAGGAGCTGTCCAGCTCCACCTCGACCAGCGTCAACCTGCCGTACCTGTCGCTGACGGATTCGGGCCCGGTGTCGCTGAGCGAGACCATCACGCGCGCCAAGTTCGAGGACCTCACGAAGGACCTGCTGGACCGCACCAAGAAGCCGTTCGAGGATGTCATCCGCGAAGCCGGCGTCAAGGTCGCGGACATCGCGCACGTCGTGCTCGTGGGTGGCTCCACCCGCATGCCCGCCGTCGCCGAGCTCGTCAAGCGCGAGGCCGGCAAGGAGGCCAACAAGGGCGTGAACCCGGATGAGGTCGTCGCCGTGGGCGCGGCCCTCCAGGCCGGTGTGCTGAAGGGCGAGCGCAAGGACGTCCTCCTCATCGACGTCACCCCGCTGAGCCTCGGCATCGAGACCAAGGGCGGCATCATGACCAAGCTCATCGAGCGCAACACCGCCATCCCGACCAAGCGCAGCGAGACCTTCACCACGGCCGACGACAACCAGCCGTCGGTGGCGATCCAGGTCTTCCAGGGCGAGCGCGAGTTCACGCGCGACAACAAGCCGCTGGGCACGTTCGAGCTGACCGGCATCGCGCCCGCTCCGCGCGGCATCCCGCAGGTCGAGGTCACCTTCGACATCGACGCCAACGGCATCGTCCACGTCTCGGCGAAGGACAAGGGCACCGGCAAGGAGCAGTCGATGACCATCACGGGCGGCTCTTCGCTGCCCAAGGAGGACATCGAGCGGATGGTGCGCGAGGCCGAGGAGCACGCCGCCGAGGACAAGAAGCGCCGCGAGTCGGCCGAGACCCGCAACCAGGCGGAGACCCTCGCGTACTCGGTGGAGAAGCTCATCAAGGACAACGACGACAAGCTGCCCACCGAGGTCAAGACCTCGGTCCAGGGCGACGTCGACGCGCTGAAGTCTGCGCTCGCCGGCGAGGACGACGACGCGGTGAAGACCGCGTTCGACAAGCTCAGCCAGAGCCAGAGCCAGATCGGCGAGGCCATCTACCAGTCCTCTCAGGCCGCGGGCGGCAACCCCGACCCGGCCGCCAACGAGCCCGGGGCGGGCACTGTGCCCAACCCGGAGGAGGACGTCATCGACGCCGAAGTGGTCGATGACGAGGACGACAAGAAGTAAGCAGGGATCATGACGAACAAGGACGACGCAACGTTCCCCGAGCCGGACGACGCACGGGGCCAGGGCGCCGCTCCTGACGAGACGACGGGGTCGGATGCCGATGCATCCGGCCCCGCGCCGTCGGGCGAGGCGGGCGCGCAGGACGACCTCACGATCGACGACATCCTGGGGACCGAGCAGACCGCCGATGCCGCTGCGGAAGACCTGGGCTCCCCCTCGGAGCGTGCCGACGAGCACGAGTCGGCGCTCGTGATCGACCTCAAGCGCCTGCAGGCGGAGTACGCCAACTACCGGCGGCGCACCGAGGAGCAGCGCGAACGCGAGATCGAGCGCGCGCAGGGCGAGGCTGCCAAGGGCCTCCTGCCGGTGCTGGACGACCTCGACCGTGCCGCACAGCACGGCGACCTGCAGCCGGGGACGCCGTTCGCCGCGATCGGCGACAAGGTGCGCGCCGTGGCGGAGCGCCTGGGCGTGGTGGCGTATGGGAAGGCCGGCGAGCTGTTCGACCCGCAGCAGCACGAGGCCATCTTCCAGGCGCCGACTCCGGGCGCGACCGAGCCCACGATCCTCGAGGTCGTGGAGGTCGGGTATCGCCTGGGCTCGGTGGAGCTTCGACCGGCCAAGGTCGTCGTCGCCGTGGCGGCTGATCCTTCGACCAGCTCAGGGGACTAATCCGCATGGCCAGTCAGGACTGGTTCGACAAGGACTTCTACAAGGTGCTCGGCGTCGATAAGGACGTCAGCGAAGCCGACCTCAAGAAGACCTACCGCAAGCTCGCCCGCAAGTACCACCCCGACTCCAACCCCGGCGACGCCAAGGCCGAGGCGATGTTCAAGGAGGTCAGCGAGGCGTACGCCGTGCTGAGCGATCCCGAGCAGCGCGCGGAGTACGACCAGATCCGCGCCATGGGCTCCGGCGCCCGCTTCACGGCGGGCGGCTCGGACGCCGGCGGCTTCGAAGACGTCTTCAGCATGTTCGGACAGGGCCGCGGGGGACGTTCCCGCGGCACCGACGCCGGCTTCGACGACTTCTTCACGATGTTCGATCAGGGCGGCGCGAGCTTCGGCTCCGGCCGCTTCGGCCAGCCGAGCGGGGGCTTCCGGGGCTTCGGAGGTCCGCAGCGGGGCACGGACGTCACAGCCCGCACGACGATCGACTTCGTCACCGCGACCAAGGGCGAGACGATCTCGCTCCAGGGCGAGGACGGCAAGCCGTTCAAGGTGAAGATCCCCGCGGGGGTCTCCGACGGCCAGAAGATCCGCCTGCGCGGACGTGGCCGGCCGTCTCCGGATGGCGGCGAGCCGGGCGACATCGTCGTGCAGGTGTCGGTGCGGCCGCATCCGGTCTTCACGAGAGAGGGCCTGAACCTGCGGGTGACCGTACCGGTGACCTTCACGGAGGCGGCCCTCGGGGCGACCATCGAGGTGCCCACCCTGGGTGGCGACCCGGTGAAGCTCCGAGTGGCACCCGGGACGCCGTCGGGACGCGTGTTGCGCGTGAAGGGCCGCGGGGTGCAGACGGCCAAGGGCACGGGGGATCTCCTCGCCGAGGTGCAGGTCGTCGTGCCCTCGCACCTGGACGGCGCGGCCCGCGAGGCGCTGGAGAAGTTCTCGGAGCTCGAACCGAAAGAGAATCCGCGCGCCGACCTCATGTCGAAGGCGCGCAGCTGACATGACCGAGATCAGGAGATCCGCCGAATTCAGGACGCATCCCGCATGGCGCGTCCTGAATTCGGCGATTCTCCTGATTTCGTACGGGGGTGAGCACAATGGCTGAGCACGAGATCGACGAGGATGCGCCGATCTTCGCGATCGCCGTGGCCGCCGAGCTGTCCAACATGCACCCGCAGACGCTCCGGCAGTACGACCGCATCGGCCTGGTCGTCCCTGCCCGCACGCAGGGCGGCTCGCGCCGCTACTCCGTCCGGCACGTCGAGCAGCTGCGCGAGGTCGCGCGCCTGTCCGGCGAGGGCATGAGCCTGCCGGCCATCGCGCGGCTCCTCGCGCTCGAGGGGCAGGTGCACTCCCTGTCCCGGCGCGTGTCGGAGCTCGAACGACAGCTCATGAACGAACGCGAGTCGCGCCCCGGCGCGCGCGTGTTCGCCGCCGGTGCGACGGGCAGCGTCGTGCCGCTGCGTCACGGCGTACGCCTGCGGCGCGCGACCGATGTCGTGCTGTGGCGCCCGCGGCACCATCTCCCGCAACCCCCGCAGGACGACGAGGACTGACCGGGCCCGTCCCGGCGCGGAAGCGAAGCAATGTGGCGGGCGGTCAGTTGGCCAGCCCGCCGGCCGCGTAACCCTCGATGAATTTCCGCTGCATGAGCAGGAAGAGGATGACCACCGGCAGCGCCATGATGATGCCGGCCGCACTCACCAGTGACCAGTCGGTCGTGAAGCCCTGCTGGAAGGAATACAGCGAGAGGGCAACCGGCTGATAGGCGCGGTCCTGGATGAAGGTCACCGCGAGCATGAACTCGTTGTACGCCTGTAGGGCAGCGACCAGACCCGCGGTGAGCACGCCGGGCCACACCATCGGCAGCACCACCCGGAAGAACAGGCGGAACTCGCCGGCACCGTCCAAGCGTGCGGCCTCCTCGAACTCCCGGGGCACGCCGACCAGGAACGATCTGATCAGGAGAGTGGCGAAGGGGCTGTAGACCGCCCAGTAGATGATGACCAGACCGATGCGCTCGTTGTAGAGCTGGAGCTGGGACCACCATGAGACCAGGGGGACGAGGAACAGCTGGATCGGCAGCGATGACGACACCAGGAGCCAGACGATCCAGCCGCCCTTGCCGGGAAGGTCCAGACGCGTCATCGCGTACGCCGCCATCGACGCGATGATGGCCACGCCGACACCGGTCGCGATGGCGATCATGCCGCTGTTGAGCAGTGCTCCGCCCATCCGGGCCTGCTCCCAGGCGGTCGCGAAGTTGTCCCAGTTCCAGGCCTGCGGAAGCCCGAGCGGGTTCGATCCGATCTCCCGCGCGGACTTCAGCGAATTGAACGCGAAGACGAGCAGGGGTGCGAGCGCATACACGGTCAGGATCGCGAGGATGATCCAGGTGATGACCTGCGGGCGGCGCCGGGAACGGCGGGCGACGGGCGGAGTGGCTGTGCTCATCACACGTCCCATTTCAGTTTGCGGCGCAGCAGGAGGTATCCGAGGACCGTGGCCGCGCTGATGGCGGTGAGCAGCATCGCGATCGAAGACGCGTAACCGTGACGTTGGTTCTGGAACGCCTCCCGGTACATCACGGTGCTGAGGACGTCTGTGGAGCCGGCGGGGCCGCCCTGGGTGAGCACGTAGATGTAGTCGAAGACAAGGAACGACCACACGACCGTCATGAGACCGAGGAAGACGAACGTCGGCCGGATGGAGGGGAGGGTGATGTTCCAGAACTCCCGCGCCGGACCGGCTCCGTCCAGGCGAGCGGCCTCATACAGCGCGGGGTCCACGGCCTGCATGGAGGCGAGGAAGATCACAAGCAGGAAGCCCCACCACTGCCACGTGTTGATGAAGGCAACCGAGCCCAGCGCGAGGGAGGGGTTGCCGAGGAAGTTGACATCGGCGAGGAACGGGATGCCCAGGCCGGCCAAGGCGGCGCCGATGCCGGCCTCAGGGTCGAGGATCTGGCGCCAGATCGCGGCGGAAAGGACCGTCGCCAGGACGTAGGGGATGAAGAACAGGACGCGGAAGAGGATCTGGCCGCGGCGGATGCGGGACAGAAGGAACGCCCCGACCAGGCCCATCGCCATCGGCACGATCAGGAAGAAGATCGTCCAGAGGATGTTGTGGACGAACGCGTTGAGGACGGCTCCTGACGAGAGCATCTCGGCGTAATTGGCCAGGCCGACGAACGCCGGAGTGCTCAGGCCGTCCCAGTCCGTGAAGGAGAAGACGATCGATGCGGCCCCTGGCCCGGTGATGACCAGGAGATTCACGATCAGCAGCGGCGCGACGAACACCCAGGCGACGGTGCGCGTGCTCGAGAGCGGTCGCCGCCGACGCGGACGGGGTGCGCGCGCACCCCGCCGCGTCTGCGGTGAGCTCGTGACAGAGGCCAAGGATCAGCCCCGGCTGGCGGGGGTGAACGGTGCGAGCGTCTCGCCGGCGGCGAACTCCTCGTCGAACAGTGCCTGCAGGCCCGCCAGGTATTCGGCGGAGGTCATGTCGCCGGTCACGACCTTGTCGAACTCGGTGATGAGGTACGTGTTCGTCTGCGGCGGGAAGAAGGTCCACGAGGCGTATCCCACGTTCGGGGTCTCCGGAATGGCGCTGTACAGGCGAACGGTGCGCTCGTCCACGTCGCTCGGGAACTGGTCCGCCCCGATGGCCAGGGGCGGCGGGTTCTCCCCCGTCCGGGCGGTGTACGACAGGGTCCGGTCGACGTCGCCGATGAGGTAGTCGATGAAGGCGGCCGCCGCGTCCGGGTCTTCCGCGTCGGCGTTGACCGAAAGCGCGGTGCCGATGGCCAGCGGGAAGACGCCGGGCTCGACGGCGTCGCTGAGCGAGGGAAGCGGGGCCCACTCCCACGCGTCCGGATCCTCGAACACCTGCGACATGGAGTTGAACGACCACGTGCCGCTGAGGTACATCGCGGTCGTGCCGTTGGCGAGCCCGGTGACGTTGGCCGTGTCATCGGTGGTGAAGTAGGACTCCCGTCCGCCGGCGAGCCAACCGGCGTCCAGCCACGACTGGATGAGGTCGATCGCGGCCACGAACTCGGCGTCGGTGAAGGATGCTTCGCCGGTGAGCACGTCGTAGAGCTTGTCCGGACCCACCGCGGCGTTGAGCACGGCCGTGAGGAGCCACTCGCTCATGCCCTGGTATCCCGCGTTGCCGCCGCCCAGTGGCAGGAGTCCGGCGTCCGCGGCCTCCTGAGCGACCGTCTCGAACTCGGCGAGCGTCGTGGGCGCTGTCCACCCGTTCTCGGCGAAGACCTCGGCGTTGTAGTAGAGGACCATCGAGCCGTAGCCGGTGGGCACGGAGGAGATCTTCCCGTCGACCTTGCTCAGTTCGTACGCCCACGGCAGGAGCTTGTCCTCCCAGCCGAACTCGGCCGCGTACTCGTCCAACGGCAGGGTGCGGTCGGCGCGGGCGAAGTCGGATGCTGACGACGGGCCGTCGGTGTAGATCACGTCAGGGGCCTGGCCGGCGGAGACGGCGGTATCGGTGAGCTGACCGATCGTGGTCAGCTCCTTGACCTCCATCGAGACGGCGACATCGCTGTCCTCGTTGAAGCCGTCCACGAAGATCTCCTGGAAGGCCTCTTCGGTGGTGGGCGCGTAGAACGCACCCCAATAGCTGACGCCCTCGGACGTGCTGCTGCCGGTGCAGCCGGCCAGGGCTACCGCGGCGGCGGCGATGAGACCGGTCGCCGCGAGCCCGCGCTTGATTGTGCTCATGTTGCTCTTTCTGATGGTGGTTGAAGGGGATGCTGGGGAACTCAGCTGGATTCGCGGATGATCAGCCGGTGTGACAGGGCCACGGTTCGCGTCACGTTCTCCACTGCCCCGTCCAGGCGCTCCAGCAGCAGGCGCGCGCACGCGCGACCGATTTCACGCGCGGGGTTCTCCACGGTCGTCAGCGACGGAGTGATGAGCGACGCGGCTTCGATGTCGTCGTATCCCGTGACGGCCAGATCGTCGGGCACGCGCAACCCCTGCTCCCGGGCCACGTCGATGGCGCCGATGGCCATCAGGTCGTTGGCCGCGACGATCGCATCCGGTGCGGGGTCGCGGGCCAGCAGCTCGCGAGTGCCCTGCCGTCCGCCCTCGCGGGTGAAGTCGGTGAAGGCGACGGCGGCCGCAGCCGGATCGCCGCCCGCAGCCGCCAGTGCGCTGCGCACGCCCTCCAGTCGCTGCCGGGTGGGCGTGGCGCTCTCGTCGCCGCCGAGGAACGCGATGCGGCGGTAGCCGCGCGACAGGAGATGGGCGGTCACCTCCCGTGCGCCTTCGACGTCATCGGTGTGGACGAGGTCGCCCCCGGGAACCGGCGCTGCGCCCAGCGTGACGAACGGCACTCCCGCGTCGCGCAACTCCGCCAGCGTCTCGGTGGAGAAACCGAAGGGTGCCGCCACGATGCCGTCCACGCGCCTGGAGACCAGTCGGCGGATGGCGCTGTCCGAACGACGGGGTCCGGAGGAGTCGGTGATGGTCAGAAGCAGGTCGCGGGGCACGAGGATGTCCTGCATCCCGGCAGCGACGAGGGGATAGAACGGGTTCTCCAGCGTCGGGACGACCAGGGCGATGGTGCCGCTGCGTCCGCCGCGCAATTGCGCGGCGCCGGGGTGCGGGCGGTAGTCGAGACGGGCGATCGCATCCTCCACGCGAGCGCGCGTGGTCGCGGCGACGGGGCGCTTCCCTGTGACGACCTGGGACACTGTGGATGCGCTCACCCCGGCGGCCTCGGCGACGTCGCGAATGCCGACCATCGTGCTCCTCACATCGCAAAAGGTTTTGCACCAGCATGCGAGAATCGGACCGCAGACGCAAACGTGACCGTGTAAATTCCTGGTTACGTCGCAGGCAGAAGACGACATAAGACGCAAAACGTTCTGAGAATGTGAGTCACATGGACACGGACCGCGCCCGGGGCGCCCTCCTGGGGTTGGCCATCGGGGATGCCATGGGCGCCCCGACCGAGGGGATGACCCTGCCGGCGATCCGGGAGCGGTGGGGTCGGGTGACCGACTTCGTCGAGGAGGATGCCGCGGGCACCGACGACACCGAGTACGCGGTGCTGTGCGCTCGCGGGGTGCTCGCTGCCGGCGACGCCCTCACCTCGGACGTCGTCGCCCGGACATGGCAGGAGGCGCTGCGGCGCCAGCGCGGTGGGTTCCACGGAGCGGGGTTCAGCGAGATGATCGCGATCGCGAATCTGCAGGCCGGCCTTCGGCCACCGGCCAGCGGTCGTCGCAACGCCGAGATGTGGAGCGACGGCGCCGCGATGCGCGTCGCCCCGATCGGCGTCTACGCCGCCGGGGATGTGAACCTCGCCCGTCGTATGGCGGTGGCCGATGCCCGGGTGAGCCATTCGCGCGACGGCGTCTTCTGCGCCGAGGCTGTGGCGGCCGGCGTCGCCGTCGCGATGGTGTCGGAGACGTTCGAGCCGGTCCTGGATGCGATGCTCTCCGCCCTGCCTGCCGACTCGTGGTCGCTGCGTCTGGTCCGCCGCGCGCTGGACCTGGTCGAGGGCTGCGCGTCGCCGGCAGAAGCGGAGGAGACGCTGTTCGAGGCCATCCCGCTGCGCCACTACATGTGGGCCGATGTCGCTCCCGAGGCCCTCGCGCTGTGCGTGGGGCTGCTCCGCGCCGTCGATGGCCGCCTGGACGTCATCGAGTCGGGCGTGAACATCGGCCGCGACTCCGACACGATCGCCGCCATGGGCGGAGCCGTCGCAGGCGCCTTGCACGGTGCCGCGGCACTTCCGCCGGATCGGGTGGCACGGGTACGTGCGGTCACCGGCCGCTGCATCGAGGCGACTGCCGGCACCGATCTCATCGATCTCGCCGATGCACTCGTCGCCCGGGCCGAAGCCGACCGGGAGCGACGCGCATGACGACTTCGAACCGCCGCCACCGCGCGACCGCTCTCGTGCGCGGGCTCGCACTGGGTGACGCGCTGGGGGCGCCGGCCAGCGAGCACCGGACGGTACGAGACCCGTGGGTGCGGGGGATGCTCCGCGAGGGGGCGGCCCAATTGGACAGCAGCCGCGTCATCCGTCCGGTCCTTCCGTTCGTCCTCTCCGCGGTCGGCGCAGCGCCGCTGGTCGCCACCGACGACGCCGAAGGCTTCGCCATCGCCGCGCGCACGCTCCTGGACACGCACGAGTGGACGGCCGATTCGCTCTTCGAGACCTGGATCGGGCTCGTCTCGGGGGAGGACGCCTGGGCTGGACCGGCGCAGCGCTCCGCGCTGCTGAACGCGGCAGCTGGCCTCCGGCCGCCGCAGACCGGTGCGGACAACCCGGCGTTCTACGACGACACCGCCCTGCCCGGATCCCTGGCGGTCGGTATCGCCGTGGCTGAGCCTCGGGTGGCGGCAGAGGTCGCGCGCGATCTCGCCACGCTGACGCATGACGACGTCGGCGTGCACGCGGCAGCCGTCGTCGCCCGGCTGGTCTCCTCGCTCCTCGGGGAAACGGCGCTCGCCACGGCGCTCGAAGACGCCACCGACCTCGCCGCCGCTGACGACTGGCTCGTCGACGGCATCCGCGAAGCGTTCGCCCTTGTGGATGCGGCGCCCTCGCCGTTCGCTGCAGTGCCGGCGCTCGTGGCCCGGTTCGCCCCGCGCACCTACAGCCACGGCGGCACTGTCACCGAGACGCTGCCGCTGGCGCTGGCCATCCTGCGCGGCACCGACGGTGATCACGAGCGGGCGCTCCCCCTCGCGCTATCGATCACGCGTCACCAGGACAGCCTTCCTGCCCTCGTCGGTGCGTTGTGCGGCGCAGCCGGCAGTCCGATCGCCGATCATGGCCTAAGTCGTCTGACCGGGGTGTTGAACCCGGTGACCGCCGGGTGGTCTTTGTCGGAACTAGTCGCGGACCTCTCTGCACTCGCAGAGCGCGGCGTGTGACCGCCACCCCAGCCCGGCGGCGGGCGGGGGCGAGGTGGACTGCCGGTGATCGCCGCGCGCGCCGTCACGCGGGACGCCGTCGCGGCCACGTCATCGCGCGGGGAGCTTGACGCCGCCCCGGGCTGGTGCGTACGGCGGCGTCGACTCGATGGCGGACGCGGTGCTGAAATCGATTGCACTCAGGTCTGGAGATTAGCGCGGGCTTGCACATCTCGCCTGAGGGCCGCGAGGACAGCGGTCGCCCCGCTCCCGGAAGCACACCCACGCGGCCCGAGAAGTGACGATGATCGTCGCCGTTGCAGATGAAATCGATTTCGTCTAGTGTGGCCCCGACGAGCTCATGACGTCGGCTCCGGGCCGCCGCCCGCTCGGCACCAAGACCGACCACGGAGGTCGGATACAGCGAAGGACTCATCGACGAGTCGGCTCCTGAGGAGGAAGTCATGAAGCGGACGACATCGCGCAGCCGTCGTGGCGCGGTCATTGCGATCAGTGCTCTCGGCATCGGCGCACTGCTGGCGGGGTGCGGAGCCAGCGGCGGCGGGAGCGGCGAGGACGGTGTCGCTACGGTTCAGTTCTGGCACCGCACGTTCACGCCTGCCGAGAACGAGTGGTACGCCGACATCGTCAAGCAGTTCAACGAGTCCCAGGACGAGGTCAAGGTCGTCGCCACGGAGGTGCCGGCCGACGCGTGGGACCAGAAGATGAAGTCGGCTCAGGCCGCAGGCAAGGCGCCCGACGTCTACACCCACCCGGGTGCGATCCAGGACGCCGTCAACGCCGGGCAGCTCCACGAGCTCAACGGGATCGTCTCCGACGAGGCGCTCGGGGAGATCATCGACGCCGCGAAGCCGGTGTCCGCCGTCGGAGACACCTTCTACGCCTACCCGCTCCTGCTCGAGCCGCAGACCGTGCTCTTCTGGAACAAGGACATGCTCTCCGCCGCGGGCCTCGACCCCGAGACGGGACCGGCCACCTGGAGCGAGCTGCTCGACATGTGCGCGGCCATCCAGCCCACTCTGGGCGAGGGTCAGTACTGCATCTCCCCGGCCAGCGATGCGCCGACCTTCGCGTGGTCGACCGTCGGCCAGCAGTACAACTTCGCCGGTCACACCGCGCTGTCATCGGACTGGAGCGAGCCTGACATCGACGATGACGGATACCGCGAGCTGATGAACAGCTACAAGTCGTTGTGGGACGAGGGCTACATGCCCAAGCAGGCGCTGGCCGCCTACGTCGAAGGCCAGGACTTCGGCGAGGAGAAGGTGGCCTTCAAGGTCTCCGGCTCGTGGATGATGTCGGAGATCGGCTCGGACTTCCCCGACCTGCTCGGTGCGACCGGCATCGGCGCGTTCCCGAACGCCGACTCCGCAGCCGGCGACACCGCCACGACGCTCGGCAACTTCAAGTGGGTGGTCGACGCCAAGACGAAGAACGCCGAAGCCGCCGGCGCCTTCCTCGAGTGGGCCATCGGTGGCGACGCCGAGAACCTCGTCCCGTTCTTCGTCAACACGCAGTTCACGAAGGTGCCCGTGCGCGACGCCGTGCAGGAGGCTGTGGCCGCCGACCCGGCGGCGGCGGATGCACCCTGGTCGGGCATCATCGTGAACGACATCGCACCCACGGCCATCCCCGAGCCCACCTACCCGTGGGATGTCTCGCTGGCCGTCGGCACCGCGATGGAGTCGGCCATGAAGGGCGCTGCCTCGGTGGATGACGCGATCAAGACCGCGAGCGACGCGATCACTACGGTGATCCAGCGCGACGACCTGCCCAGCAAGGCGCCGAAGGACTGACCTCACCCGACCCGGGGGCCGATCGCTTCGGCCCCCGGGTCGCCGGTGTGAGCACGAGGAGGTGCGACGTGACCGCGACGCAGACGATGATGACCGAGACCGAGCCGATGATCCTGCCCGGTCGCCGACCCCGCGGCGGCGTCAGCCGCACGAGGTTCCGCGACGGCCGGAGCGCCTACCTGTTCATCCTGCCGGCGGTGGTGCTGCTGGGCATCTTCGTCGCGTGGCCGGCGGTCTATGCGACCTTCCTGTCGTTCCAGGACTGGAGCTTCTACAAAGACCCGGAGTTCGTCGGCTGGCGGAACTTCACCAACGTGCTGAGCGACCCGCTGTTCTGGGCCGCGATCGGCCGCGGGTTCGCGTTCGTGGCCATGACCGTGCCGCCGATGCTCATCCTGGCATTCTTCTTCGCCAGCCTCGTCGTGAGCGTCTCGCGCCGCTTCGCCGGACTGCTCAAGGTGAGCATCTACATCCCGACGATCATCTCGGCCGTCATCACCTCGATCATCTTCGCGCTGATCTACAACTACTCCGGGGGCTTGCTCAACGCCACGCTGTCGCTGTTCGGCATCGACCCGATCGCGTGGATCGGCGACCCGGCGTGGGCGCTGCTGGCCATCGCGATCCCGGCGATCTGGCTGGGGATGGGCCTGACCTCGCTCATCATGGTCGCGGCGATGGTGGACGTGCCGACGGAGTACTACGAGGCGGCGGCGATGGAGGGCGCCGACTGGTGGCAGAAGACGCGGTACATCACGATCCCCCAGATGAAGAACGTGCTGCTGTATCTCCTCATCACCGGATTCGTCGCGGCCATCCAGCAGTTCGAACTGCCCCTCGTGATGACCGGCGGCGGGCCGTTGGACTCCACCACGCTGCCGAACCTGTTCATCTTCAACCACTTCCGCAACGACATCAACGTCGGCTACTCCATCGCGGCGGCGCTACTGCTGTTCGTGGTGCTGGGGTCGGTCTCGGCGCTGGTCTTCCGATTCGTCAACTCCGAGAGGCTGGTCGACTGATGGCCGTCGCATCCCCCGCCGTCCTCCCGACGCGTCGCGTCACGCGCGACGCGCGGTGGTGGCTGTTCGCGGTCGGCAAGGCGATCATCGGAGTGGTCTTCGTCCTGGCCGCGCTGTTCCCGCTCGCGTGGATGGTGATCGCCGGCTTCAAGTCGCGCACCGAGGTCGTGCAGACGCCGTTCCAGTTCTTCCCCGAGGTGTGGCTGTGGGAGAACTACGCGCAGATCCTGGCCGATCCGACCTTCACCCGGACGATGCTGTGGACCTTCCTGGGAGCGGTGCTGTTCACCGTGCTCGCCCTGTCGGTCAATTCGCTCGCGGCGTACGCCTTCGCGCGCCTGGATTTCCGTTTCAAGCGCACGCTGTGGGTCATCGTCATCACGACGATGTTCATCCCCGGCATGACCATCCTGCTGACGAGCTTCATCGTCGTGACGAACCTGCAGATGCTCGACACGCTCGCCGTCCTGGTCATCCCGGGCGCGGCCAGCGCGGGGACCATCTTCTTCATCCGGCAGTTCTACCTCAGCATCCCCTCGAGCCTCGAGGAGGCGGCGATGCTCGATGGCTGCGGACGCTTCCGCATCTTCGTCAACGTCTTCCTGCCCCTGTCGAAGCCGCCGTTCGTGGTGATGGGGATCACGGCGTTCCTCGCCTACTGGAACTCCTACGTGTGGCCGATCCTCACGATCACCTCGCCCGACCAGTTCGTCGTGCAGCAGTACCTCGCCACGTTCCGCTCGGAGCGGGCGACCGAGCTGGGGCTGCTCATGGCCGGGTCCACCCTCGCGGCGGCACCGGTCATCATCATCTTCCTGATCTTCCAGCGCCAGATCATCGGCAACATCAAGATGGCCGGCCTCAAATAGCCGCGACGCCGAAAGCGACGCAGGCGAGACGACCCGAGGAGGACCGTGCTGCTCCTCGTCACCGGCGCCAGCGCGGCCGGGAAGTCCACCACGCTTGCTGCACTGGCCGATGCGGCCCGGGGCCTGCCGCTGGAGTGCGCGGAGTTCGACAGCGTGGGGGTGCCGCCCGACGCCGACACCGCGTGGCGGCACGCCGCAGTCGAGCAGTGGGTGCAGAGGGCGGTATCGCTTCAGACGAGCGGCGTGCACCTCGTGCTGTTCGGTCAGGTGCCGATGGGAGAGCTCTTGGCCGCACCCTCGGCGGATCGTCTCGACGCGATCGAGGTGTGTCTGCTGCACTGCTCGGCGGCCGTTCGCGCCGAGCGCCTTCGACGGCGCGGATATGCGGAAGCGGACATCGTGCACCACATCCGGTTCGGCGAGTGGTTCCTGCGGCACACCCTCGATCCCGCTGACGGCGCCGAGGTGATCCGCCTCGACAACGCCACCGGGATGCGGTGGGGCCGGTGGGCGGACTGGTCGAAGGGCGATCCTCGCTGGGCGGCCGAGGTCATCGGCACCGATGCCCTGCAGCCGCGGGAGGTCGCCACCCGGGTGGAGGCCTGGGTGCGCGAGGCGGTCACCCGTGCGCGCCCGTCGCCGCTTCGATGAGTTCGTGATGAGGCCGGGGCGGCCGGCCCGGGGCAGCGCGCCCGCGGACCGGCCGCCCGCATCACCGCCGGATCAGGGCGATGTCGTCGGCCTGCAGCCAGATGTCCCCGCTGTTCGTCCAGACCCCGGCGAAGACCTGCACGTCCTCATGGGCGCCGCTGTTGAAGTCCACGGTGAACTTCGTCCAGGGACCGACCGAAATGAAGTGGGCCTCGCCGATCACCTGGCCGTCCAGCGAGCGTGCGCCGAAAAACCCGGCATCGCTGTTGATCGAGGTGCGCACGAACCCACTGAGCCGGTAGTCGGTTCCCGGTTGCACGTCGACGTTCTGCCAGATGTTCCGCCAACCGGAGTCGAAGCGCACGAACGCGTTGCGATCACCGGAGAACGACTCCGGAGGAGCCGTGTCGATCCCGCAGTTCGGGGTGCACCCCCACGTGCCGTTCGTGCCGTCGCCCATCGTCGTGCCGCGCTCGAAGCTCGGGTCGGCCACGAGGTTGGGATTGACGATGACGCCGTCGCGGTCGATCTGCATGCGCATGAGGTAGGTGTTGTACGGACTCCACTGCGACATCGCGAAATACATGACGCCGTCGGCGCTCCACGGATGGAAGTACCCGCCGTACAGGCCCGGGTAGTCCGACGAACTGGCGACGACCTGCGGGTCGGTCCACGGGCCCTCCGGGTTCTTCGCCGTGCGCAGGACGATGTCCTCGCCCGACAGGGTCATCAGCAGGAACCGCTTGCTGAAGCTGTCGTAGTGCACGGAGAGCTCGCTGGCCGGTGCGGGGACCACGGGCGCCGCATCCGCCTCCGACTTCGACCAGCGCCGGCCGTCCCAGTAGCGGTAGGAGCCCTTGTCGAGCATCTTCCGGGGCGAGACCTTGGCCACGTGCACGGCGCCCTGGCGTCCGTTGGGGGTGCCGAAGACGTAGACGTCGCCGCCCTTCTTGACGTAAGCCTGCATCTGGAACGGATTCGTCCCGTCGGCGTCGTTCTCCCACTTCGTGGATGAGACCGTCCAGTTCTCCCCGTCGTCGTCGGAATAGGCGATCCCGGCGTAGTTGGTGTCCCAGTAGCCCGGCTCGCCCCACTGGCGCACCGACATGAACCCCATGTACTGACGATCGCCCACCGAGATCCCCGCCGTGGGAATCGTGGTCATCTCGTCGCCGCTGACCTTCTTGGACGGGATCAGCTCCTTGGCGATGCCCTGGGGCGACTGCGGGGCGCTCTCGAAGAGCATGCCGTCGGAGAGGTCGCGGTCACTGGAGCGCACCAGCACGTTGCTGCGCCAGTTGCCGTTGGGTCCCGACCCTCCGCCCGGCCCCACCCAGCCGTTGCCGAAGGTGTCGCCGAACGCCGTGAGGATGCGTCCGTCACCGTCGTCCCACATCACGCCCAGGTCGGTCGCCTTGATGTCCCACCGCCCCCACGTGTTGTTCGGGGCGTCGGGGCCGGTCAGCTTCTCCACCACCGTCACCGGGGTCTTCGCATCCGTGGCCAGCGCCGGACTGATGCCGCCGACGGCGAGCACCCCCGCCATGGCCAGGCCCGCGATGGCCGTTCCTGCCACCGCTGTTCTTCGAGGCCTCATCGCACTCTCCTTCTCTCCTCGCCTGGTCCGCTCCGTCAGCGGACGCGTCTGCGTCGTCGATGCCCGGATGCTGCCGCCTTCACCCGTCCAGATCCAGGTCGAGGGGTCGCAGGCCGAACCAATACGACGACATGCCCGCCGGGGCGCAGGGGCACACGTTGGACTGCACCCACACGCGGCGGTTGTCCTCGGACAGGAACTTCGAGGGGATCGATGTGCCGTAGCCGCCGAAGCGGTCCTGAGTCCACGGGTACGGCCCGAAGTCCTCGGAGAGGAACAGCTTCCACGGCCCCCACGGTGCGGGAGCTTCGTAGAACTCGAAGGTGAGCTCGGTCCACGAGGTGTAGACGTATCGCTCGAGCGCCGGCAGGAACGTCACCCCGCCCTGCGAGAGGACGCTGAGGTTCCGAGCCCCGACGGTCTGTCCCGGCTGCACCGCCGCGTCCGTCGGGTATCTCCGCCGCTCGTCGATCAGCACCGGCCGCTTGCGCGCGATGTCCGGGCTCCACGTCGGCTCGGAGGCGCCGGGCTCGCCGGCGTAGAACTCCCACGTGGCCGCGTCCTGCACCGACGCCAGCGGAACCCGCGCCAGGAAGAGCTCGGTGGGATCGGGCGCCGAGTCGTCGAAGGAGTCGCGCCAATTGCCGTCGAGGCCGTACGCGTACGCATACTCCGGGTCAGGTGCGTGCCGGCCCGCCTTCCCGTAGTCGGCGAACCAGATCGTCGTGAAGACGCCGTCACCGAACATCGGGGTGGCCGTATCCCACGTCCAGGTCTCGCCGTGGTCGTCACTGCGGGCGATCGTCGCTGCCGGGGCCTCGTTGAAGTCGAGCCGCAGATCCTGCACGGCGAGGTAGATCGCCTCGTCGGTGCACAGCATCCCGGTGGGCTTGCGGGTGAACTGCGCGCCCGACCACACCTGGCCGAGCGCGTCTCCGCCGGCGAGGAACTCGCCCTCCACTCCCGCCTCGTCCTCGGGTGAACCGGTGAGGCGATTGACCGCGATGTCGAAGAACTCGAAGCCGAACCCGCCGCCATCGCCGTTCGCGGCGTACAGCGCGTCGTCCTCCGCCCAGCAGCTGGGCCACAGGTCTCCGTCGGAGACGCCCACCACCGTCACGCCGTCCGCGACCTCGCCGCGCAGGGGGGCGTCGGGCGAGGGCCGCTCAGGCGTCGCCGAGCAGGCCGACAGTGCCAGGGCCACGACGAGGACTCCCGTCCCGGCGGCCCGCGGCGCCTTCACGGTCCTCAGTCCTGCGGCGCGCGGGGAGGGGTGGCGCCGATGTCGGGCACGGGGGCGGTCCCTAGGTGGACCTCCATGTCGTCGGCGGTCGGTGACTTCGGCCGGCGCGCGGTGGGCCGGTCGAGGTAGAACATCGCCGTCGATGCGATGTCGTCGCGCAGCGGCAGGTAGCGCCATCCGCTGCGCCACCCGAGCGCCTGGATGTCGACCTTCGGCACTCCGGAGGAGAAGAAGATCGGGTCCAGCAGGTGCCAGCGGTACATGCCGAAGCGCTGCTGGCTGACGTAGAGCCCGTCGGGGCGGATGACCTGCGGCATCCCCAGGTACGGGGTGGAGAACTCGGTGTATCCCTGACCGGGGATGTCGAAGTTCCACGCACCGCCGAAGTAGTCCTCGGTGCCGGTGCCGCAGATCGTCGGATAGTCGGTGTCGTCGTCGAGATAGAACTTGATCTCGCCTTCGCCCCACCAGCCGTTGGAGTTCACACCCCACGCGATATACGTGCCGACGTACTGCCCCTGCCCCTCGATGCCCTCCAGGATCGTGTGCGGGACGAGCTCGCCGAGCGGGTTGGAGCGCCGCCACTGCGCGTGGAAGTAGCCGTCTCCGGTGTAGTCCCCGCCGATTTCGTAGGTGATCTGGAAGTAGACGCGCACATCGACGACGGAGGTGTTCTCCAGCGTCAGGCGCGCCCCGTCTCGGAACGGCATGGGCCAGTACGAGTTGAACCCGCCGTGCGGATTCGCCGCGATCGGCTGCGAGTTCACCTGGGCGAACACGCCCCACCCGTTGCAGAAGAAGTCGCCGTACGGCACTTCGACGGCGGGCTCGTCGGCGCCGTCCCAGTACGCCCGCAGGACGAGGGTGCGCCAGTTGTCGGTGTGCGTGGTGATCCAGATGTGCGTGATCTTCCCGGCGCCCTCGATCGCGGCCAGATCGAACGTCTCACCGGCTTTGATGTCGACGCTCGGGGAGATCTTCCACCCGGGCCCGAGATCGCGCGCACTGGCGGCCCCCGTGCCTTCCGTGGCCCGGCCGCCTCCACCCACCGCGCCGTCGAAGTTCTCCGGGGAGATGGACCGGGTCTGCAGCGGCCACAGACCGGAGATGGACGAAAGATCAGGGGCGGGTACGCGCGGTGCATTCATCGGGCAGGACATCCTCGTCTCGGTACGCGGGGGCGTCGAAGAAGCGGCGAGCGCTTGGAATCGATTTCAACACGGTACTGTTGGCTCGCGGGGAAAGTCAACGCGGGCCGCGGCGCGGGATGGGGTGAGATGGCCACGATCTACGAGGTCGCGAAGCTCGCCGGCGTCTCACCGGCCACGGTGTCGCGCGTGTTCAACGGCATCGGGGTGTCGGACTCCAAGACCCTCGCCGTGCGCGAGGCCGCGCGCCAGCTGAACTTCACGCCCAACCGCACCGCGCGGACCCTCCGCCGCCAGGCCTCGGAAGTGATCGCGCTCGTCATCCCCGATATCGAGAACCCCTACTTCACCGAGATGGCGCGTGGAGTGGAGGACGTCGCCTCGCAGGCGGGGTACTCCGTCGTCCTGTGCAACACCGACTCCGAGATCGAGAAGGAAGCGACCTACCTCCAGATCGCGATCGCCGAGCACATGGCGGGCGTGATCCTGGCCGCGGCATCCGATCACTCCAACCTTGACGACCTCCTGGCCACCGGGCGGCCGGTCGTCGCGGTCGACCGCGGCACCGGCTACGACATCGACGGTGTCGTCATGGCCAATCGCACCGCCGGCCAGGCGGCGACCGAGAACCTCGTTCAGGCCGGGTACCGCCGGATCGCCTGCATCACCGGTCCGCAGCACATCGAGACGGCGTACGAGCGCGCGGAGGGGTGGCGTGGCGTCGTCGCGCGGCACTTCCCGGAGGCCTCTTCCGAGGAACTGCTGCGGTACTCCACGTTCCGCGTCGACGGCGGCCGTGAGGCGATGGAGGAGCTCCTCGCTCTCCCCGAGCCGCCCGACGCCGTCGTCGCGGCGAACAACCTCCTCGGCGTCGGCGCGATCCAGGTCCTCACCGAGCACGCGCTCACCCCACCCGAGATCGGCGTGGCCGTCGTGGGCTCGCTCCCGTTCACGACGCTGACGCCCAACGCCGTCACCGTGGTGCGGCTCCCCGCGCGCCACATGGGCGTCACGGCGGCCAAGATGCTGCTCGAGCGCATCAACGGCGATGATCAGCCCGCGCGCACGGTGGTGCTGCGCAACGAGGTGCGCCCGGCACGCGGCGCGAACACCGCCTGACGCGCGGTCACTCCGCCGCGCTCAGGGCCGTAGCCGCGTCGAAACTCCCGGCGTGTGCCCTCGGTTGATCGTGAAATCGATTTCGTCTAAAGTGAACGCGGTACGGCGGACGCGGCTCGTCCGCCGTCGATCCAGGAGGATCCGATGTCCGTCCGCTGCCCGCTCGGCGCCGATGACGCACCCCCCGTGCGCCGGCCGTCGAGCCGTCCGGGCGTGGCGCGCACGCCTGCGGATCCCGCGGCGGTGGCCGCGTGACGCGGCGGGCCCGTGCCATCCCGCACACGGCGGAGCGGGCGGCGTTCCCGCTGGGGGGACTGGGCACGGGGAACGTGTCGCTCGGCGCCCGCGGAGAACTCCGTGACTGGGAACTGGAGAACCTCCCCGACAAAGGGCGGTTCAACCCGTACTCCTTCTTCGCGATCCACGCCGCGCCGCTGAGCGGGCCCGCGGTGACCCGCGTCCTGGAAGCGCGCCTGACGGGCCGCCACGACGGCGACGCGGGCTACCCCTTCGACCGGCTCGCCGGCCTGCCGCGTCTGCAGTCGGCGACGATGCACGGGGAGTATCCGGTCGTCGACATCGACTTCGCCGACGACGTCCTCCCCGTCCAGGTGTCGCTTCGCGCCTTCACGCCCCTCGTCCCCCTCGACGCCGACGCCTCCGGCATCCCCGGTGCGGTGCTGCGCTACACCGTCACCAATCCCGGCGACCGCTCCGTCGCCGTGACGATCGTCGGCAGTGTGAGCCATACCGCCGGGCGCGGCGAGGGCCCCTTCGGCATGCGCGCCGCGCAGACGGTACGGTGGCGCGACGAAGGCGCCGTGCGGGGCCTGGACTTCGGCATCCGCCTCCCCGAGGACGACCCCGGCTACGGCACCCTCAGTCTCACCACGACGGATGCGGCGACCACCGTGAAGCCCCAGTGGGTGACCGGGTTCTGGCCCGACGGACCCCGCCTGTTCTGGAACGACCTCTCCGACGACGGCCGCCTCGACCCGGAACCGAAGCTCACCCTCGAGGACCGTCCGCGCGGTCTGTTCGCGGACTCGGTACCGGCCGACGCATCCGCGCCCATGACGGAGGAGGAGCTGTTCGAGCGGCTCCCCCGCCTGCGCACGGGATCGCTCGGCATCGTCCACGACATCGCCCCCGGCGAGAGCCGCGCATTCGAGTTCGTGCTGGCATGGAGCTTCCCGAACCGGCGACGTGCCTGGCGGGGCCACATCGTGTTCGACGATCCGCATGCCGACGAGATCGTGCGCAACCACTACGCGATGCTGTGGCCGGATGCGTGGGCGGCGGCGAGCCACCTGCACGGCGCGCTGCCCGAGCTGGAGGCCGCCACACTCGCCTTCGTCGACGCGCTCTACGGCGGCACACTGGATCCGGTCGTGGCGGATGCGGTCGGGGCGAACCTCGCCGCAGCCCGATCCACCACCGCTTTCGTCGTCGAGACGCCGAATCCGGAGCTGGGGGAGGGGCCGGTCTTCGCGGCGTGGGAGGGATCCTTCGACCACTCCGGATCCTGCGAGGGGACGTGCACCCACGTGTGGTCGTACGCCCAGACCATGGCGTGGCTGTTCCCGTCACTGGAGCGCAGCGCGCGACGCGTGGAGTACCTGCTGGAGACGGATGCCGCGGGGGCGCAGAAGTTCCGGTCCAATCGCGTGTTCGGCAGTCCGTCCTGGTTCATGGGGCCCGCCGTCGACGGCCAGCTCGGGACGTTCCTGCGCCTGTACCGGGAGTGGCGGTTCTGCGGCGATGACGACTTCCTCCGCGAACTGTGGCCGGCCGCCGTCCGCTCCCTCGAGCACGCAGTCGATGCCTGGGATCGGGATGGGGACGGACTGCTCGACGGTGAGCTGCACAACACCTACGACATCGAATTCCACGGCGTCGATCCGCTCGCGAACGGCTTCTTCGCCGCAGCGCTGAGAGCGGGAGCCCGCATGGCCGACCACCTCGGCGACTCCGCGCGCGCGGCGGGATGGCGTGACCGGGCCGAGCGCGCCTCCGGCGGCATGGATGACGTGCTGTGGAACGGGGAGTACTACCGGCAGGTGATCGACGACGTCGACGCGCACCGGTACCAGTACGGCGACGGGGTGCTCTCCGACCAGCTGCTGGGCCAGTTCCATGCGTGGATCAACGGGCTCGGCGACCTCCTCCCGCGCCACCGGCTGCGCAGCGCGCTGGGCGCCGTCGTCACGCACAACTTCCGCGACGACCTCAGCACGCACGAGAGCACGCAGCGCGTCTACGCCCTCAACGACGAAGGCGGACTCCTGCTGGCCTCGTGGCCGCGCGGCGGGCGGCCCGCCATCCCCTTCGTGTACTCCGACGAGGTGTGGACCGGCGTCGAGCACCAGGTGGCCGCATCCCTCGTCTACGCCGGCCTTCCGGATCAGGCGCTGCGGATCGAGCGCGCCGTGCGCGCCCGGTACGCCGGCGACGCGCGCAATCCGTGGAACGAGATCGAGTGCGGCAACCACTATGCGCGCTCGCTCGCGTCATGGGGACTGCTGCTGGCCTTCAGCGGCGTCCAGTGGGACGCGCCCACCCGCACGCTCGCCTTCGACCCCGTCGGCGACCGGCCCTTCCGCTCGTTGTTCACCACGGGCACGGGGTGGGGGCGCGTCGAGATCGACGGTGAGACGGTCGCGCTGCACGTGCACGGCGGGACGCTCGAGCTCGATCGCCTTCTGCTGGCCGGGCGCGAGCTGCCGATCTCCGCCACCCCCTCCGAGACCCCCGCTCGCCTCCGTCTCGGAGTCGGAGCGAGCCACACCGCCACCGCATCCCACGCCCGTCAGCTAGTCGAGGACAACGCATGAGCACTTACACCCTGCCCGCCCCCGTGACCCGCCCCCAGAGCGAGCCGAAGACCGCCTACCTCATCGCGAGCGGAGACCTCCGCGAGTCGGCCAACGTCGCCGGCTGGGCCACGCAGGCCGCCATGGAGGCGGCGGTGACGCGCGCGTTCGAGTCGCTCGGCTGGAGCGTCATCCGCGCCAACGACGTCGACCCCGCCACTGGGCACGGCTTCATCTCCAGCCAGCGAATGGGTCTCGAGGTCTTCACGCGCATTCCCGTGGACGCCCCGCTGATCGTCGCCGAAGCGGTGTGGCAGTACTCCCACCACGTCCTGCCCGGGCTCCGCACCCACGAGGGGCCCATCCTCACCGTCGCGAACTTCGCGGGGGACTGGCCGGGCCTCGTCGGCCTGCTCGGACTGAACGCGGGCCTGACGAAGATGGGCAAGGAGTACTCCAGCATCTGGTCGGTCGACTTCTCCGACGAGTGGTTCGCGGAGGGCATCCGCCAGTGGTGCGAGACCGGCCGCATCATCCACGACGCCTCCCACGTGCGTGCGCTCCCCACCCTCCCCGACACCGCCGAGGTGCAGCTCGGACGTGCCCTGGGCGACCGGCTGCTGGCCGAGAAGGCGCTCATCGGCGTCTTCGACGAGGGCTGCATGGGCATGTACAACGCGATCTTCGACGACGAGCTGCTCAACCCGATCGGGATCTACAAGGAGCGGCTCTCGCAGTCGGCGCTGTACGCCGAGATGCTGCGCGTGCCCGACGAGGAGGCCGACGCCGCGTACGAGTGGCTCGTCTCCCACGGCATGACCTTCCGCCTCGGCGAGGATGAGGCCACCGAGCTCACGCGCGGCCAGGTGCAGTGGCAGATGAAGATGTACATCGCCGCCCTGCGTATGGCCGACGACTTCGGCGTGGACGCCATCGGCATCCAGTATCAGCAGGGCCTGAAGGATCTCGTGCCGGCCTCCGACCTCGCCGAAGGGATGCTGAACTCCACCGAGCGCCCGCCCGTGCGCTCCCGCGACGGTGAGCGTGAGCTGTTCGCCGGCCGTCCGCTGCCGCACTTCAACGAGGCCGACGAAGGCGTCGCCGTGGACGCGCTGGTCACCGACCGCGTGTGGAGCGCCATGGGCCTCGTGTCCGACAACACCCTGCACGACGTGCGATGGGGCGAGGACTACGACGGCCGGTTCGTCTGGGTGTACGAGATCTCGGGGTCGGTCCCGGCCTCCCACCTGGGCGGATGGGACCACGCGGAGGGCTGGCGTCAGGACCCGGTGTTCTTCCCCGCCGGCGGCTCCACCGTCAACGGCGTGTCCCGCCCGGGCGAACTGGTCGTCTCTCGTGTGTTCATCGCCGACGGCATCCTCCAGGTCGACATCTTCCGTGGGACGGCGGTCGAACTGCCCGCCGAGGAGACCGAGCGGCGAAAGGCCGCGACGAACCCGGAGTGGCCGATCGCGCACGTCGTGCTGCACGACGTCTCGCGCGATCAGTTCATGGCGCGGCACAAGGCCAACCACGCGCAGGTCGTCTACGCCCCCGACGCCGAGACGGCCGACAAGGCGCTCATCGCCAAGGCGGCGATGTTCCACCGGATCGGCGTGAAGGTCAATCTGGTGGGCCGCGTCGCCGGGATCTGAGCGGGTCGGCGCCGCGCCCCGTGCGGCCGGTCCTAGAGTGCGGGCATGGCCGAGGGTGACAAGCGCGCGACCGCACACCGCAGGCACAGACACGGCCGCGGCGAGACGGCCCGTACGCGACGCTGGGAAGCGGCCACGTACTGGCCGCTCACGGTCATCGCGTTCCTGTTCCTGGTGGCCTACACCTTCCAGGTGATCGGGGATCTGCAGGGCGCATGGCGCGTGGCGACGCTGACGGTCATCCGGCTCGCGTGGGTGGTCTTCGCCGTCGACTATCTCGTACGGCTCATCCTGTCCTCCCCGCGGCCGCGATGGTTCCGCACCCACCTGTTCGATCTCGCCGTCGTCCTCATCCCCGCCCTCCGCCCCGTGCGGCTGCTGGGTGCCCTGACGCGCATCACGTCGTTCACACGGACGGCGGGGAGTTCCCTGCGGGCGAAGCTGCTGATCTACGGCACGGGGGCGGCGCTGCTGCTGATCTGGCAGACCGCGCTCGTCGTGCTCGAGGCCGAGCGCAGGGCCCCGGGCGCCAGCATCCGCTCGTTCGGGGACGCCCTGTGGTGGGCGTTCTGCACGGTCACGACGGTCGGATACGGCGACTACGTCCCCGTGACGGCGGCGGGCCGGACGTTCGCCGTGCTGCTCATGGTGGGCGGGGTGGTGCTGGTCGGGCTCATCGTCGCGAGCTTCTCCTCGTGGGTCGTCGAGCGGGCGACACGGGGTCACGCGGAGCAGCAGCCGGCCACGCGCGCCGACGTCGACCGGATCATCGCGGCCCTGAACGCGCGACCGGGCGACACTCCGCCGCATCCGCGCTGAGCCGTCGGTGGGGAGCCCGCCGGGCGGCCGCCGCCGGGGACCGCCGAGCGGCGCTCAGGCGGGGGGAAGGCGCAGGATGGTGCCGGACTCGTCGACGGCGAGATCGTCCACGACGCGGAGCGTGCGGGCGATCGCGTCGACGGCGCCGAGCACGGTGCCCACCCGCTCGCGGTCCGAGCACACCGCCGTCAGGGTCACGAAGGCCGATCCGGTGTCCCACGTGTAGCTGGCGAAGGGCGGTGTGCGTGGGTCGGCGGGCAGGTCCATCACGAGCTTCTCCCCGACGCCCAAGTGCGGGTTGGGGAAGTCCTCGGTGTCGTCGTACTCCATCGGCATCATCGCGCGGGCCGTGCGCAGCTGCGGGGTCGCCTCCTGCAGCTGCGCCATGGCGACGAGCAGTTCCGGGTCGTCCTTCCACACCCACACCAGCACGCGGCCGTCCGCGCGGCGGAGCAGGAGCGGAGCGGCCTGGCTCATCGCCCACGCGAGGAACCCGCTCCCCGGCCGCTCGACCGCGCCCACCGCGCGATTGGCCTGGCTCAGCAGCATCCGGATGGCCGCCTTCCGGTGCCGCCGGCCCCGGAACCCCAAGGATCCGGTCACGGGCACCCACACGGCGGGATCGGCGTCGGCCTGCAGTCGCGGCATGCCTCCCAGGCTATGTCGATTCCGCCGCCACGCGCTCGCCGTGGCGCTTCCCAGGCGCGGCGAGGTGCCTCCGGTACGATGACAGGGCGCATGCACCGCACCGTGCGACCCCTACCGCCGCACAGATAGGCAGCCACCCGCCGTGACCACCCCTGCGACGCCTGACAGTCCCGACGCCGCCCCTCGCCTCACCGTCCTGGTGGGCTGCGACACCTTCGCTCCCGACATCAACGGCGCCGCCCGTTTCGCCGAGCGCCTCTCGGCCGGACTCGTCGAGCGCGGCCATGACGTGCACGTCATGGCGCCCAACACCGCGTATCGCCGCTCGCATCCGCGCACGGAGGTCATCGAGGGGCAGCCGATGATGCTGCATCGCCTGCCCTCCGTCCGCTGGCCCCCGCATGACTGGCTGCGGTTCGTCTGGCCGTGGCGCTCCAAGCACTATGCGCGCAAGGTGCTGGATGCGGTCAAGCCCGACGTCGTGCACATCCAGTCGCACATCGTGATCGGCCGGGGACTGGCTCGGGAGGCGCGCAAGCGCGGCATCCCCATCGTCGCCACCAACCACGTTATGGCCGAGAACATCCTCGACTTCACCACGCTGCCCGACGCACTCAACCAGGTCGTCGTCAAGCTCGCGTGGGCCGACGCCAAGCGCACCTTCAACCTCACCCGGGCGGTGACGACCCCCACGCGCAAGGCCGCGGACTTCCTCGAGTCGACCATCGACATCCACGGCGTGATTCCCGTCAGCTGCGGCATCGACCGGCGCAACTACTCCCCGCACCTCGCACCGCGCGAGTCCAACCGCATCCTCTTCGTCGGACGACTGACCTCGGAGAAGGGCATCGACGTGCTGCTGCGGGCCGTGGAGCAGCTCGACCCTGCGCTGGATGTCACCCTCGACATCGTCGGCGGCGGAGACCAGCGCAAGAACCTGGAGACCCTCGCCGAGCAGCTGGGGATCTCCGGCCGCGTGACCTTCCACGGGCACGCCAGCGAAGAGGACCTGCGCTCGCTGTACTCGCGTGCGAGCGTCTTCGCGATCGCCTCGATCGCCGAGCTGCAGTCCATCGCGACGATGGAGGCGATGGCCTCGGGCCTGCCCGTGGTCGCCGCCGACGCCGTCGCGCTGCCGCACCTCGTGCACGACGGCGAGAACGGGTACCTGTTCGAGCCGGGCAACGCGGCAGAGATGTCCGCGCGCCTCACCGACGTGCTCACGGCCGATCCGGAGGAGTTCCTGCGCATGCAGCAGGCGTCGCTGGACGGCGTGGTGGTGCACGACATCGAGCGCACGCTCGACACGTTCGAGGCCCTGTACCGCGGCACGCCCCTGCCGGAGTAGCCCGTGCACGTCGTGATGTTCGGCGACCAGCACGTCGAGTCATCCGGCGGCGCGCAGGTGTCGATGCGCCTGCAGCGGCGCTTCCTCGAACGCGCCGGCCAAACCGTCACGATCGTCGCCCCGCGCATGCACGCCCGCGCCACGCCCGACGCGGCGTACGTCGACCTCCCCTCGATCCCCGTCACGCTCGACCGGGAGTACTCGATGAGCCTTCCCGGCGCCCGCACCGACCGGTTCGTGGATGCGGCGATGTCCCGCCGCCCGCCGGTGGACGTCGTCCACGTGCAGGCGGACTTCTGGGGCGCGCTCATCGGGCACCGCTTCGCCCGGCGTCACGGCCTGCCCGTCGTGCACACGATGCACAACCGGGTCGACGTGGGAATCGCCGCGGTCGCCCCCTTCCCCGGCCTGGTTCTGCGCGTGCTCAACGCGGGGGCGCGACGCGTCCTCGGCGTGAGCTCCCGCGCGGCGGGGTCCGGATCCGACGGGTGGTCGTATCTGCGTCTGCTGGCCGGCGGGGTCGACGCGGTGACGGCGCCCTCGGGCCACTTCGCGCGCCGCCTCGAGGCGCACGGGGTCCACCCCGCCGTCGACGTCGTCTGGAACGGGATCGACGACGACGTCCTGGACTCCGCCTCTGCAGCGCCGGCGGACGGGCGCGCTCCCGGCCCTCCGCGGCTGGTGTGGGTGGGCCGGATGAGCGCGGAGAAGCGTCTCCTGCCCTTCCTCGAGGGCCTCGCCGAATCCGGCGTCGCCGCCGACGTGGAGGTCATCGGGGGAGGCGGCCAGGCACGTGCCGCCCGCCGGCTCGTGCGTCGGCGCCGACCCGCGGCATCCGTCGTCTTCACCGGCCGCCTGCCCTACCCCGAGACCCTGCGCCGCATCGCCGCGGCCGACGCGGTCGTGCAGACCTCGATCGGCTTCGAGACGCAGGGCATGACGGTGTTCGAGGCCGCTGCGTTGGGGACCCCTGCTGTGGTCAGCGACCCCGACATCGCCGCTGAGCTCGGCTCGGGCGCCTGGACGGTGGCGGATGCCTCGACGACGGCCCTGGCCGCGACGCTCCGGCAGGCTGCCGACGACATTACAGCCGGCACGGCGCCCGTCCCCGAGTCGCGCATACGGGAGCTGTTCCGCCAGTCCTCCCGCACGGCGGCGATGGTGGACGTGTATCAGCGGGCGATCGCGGGGCGCAGCGTCAGCTCAGGCTGAGCACTGCGGGGTACAGCAGCCCCCACACGATCGTGGAGATCAGCATCGCGACGCCGATCCCTGTCCCGATGCCCGCGAGGGCCTGAGGGCGCCCGCGCCGGGTGAGTCCGATGATGCCGAGGACGATCGCGGTGACGGCCAGGAGCCCCTCGATGAGGTTGGACGCCACACCGATGATGCCGAGCATGCTGACATCGCCGCGGCCGATCGCGCCCACCTGCACGATCATCTGCAGGAACAGGGAGAGCAGGAGCACCGCGCCCACCACGGCCGACGCCAGCCCGAAGGGATTCCCGCGTACGGCGGAGGCGGCCGGGGCGTAGGCCGCGGGGGACGGATATCCGGCGGGGGTGCCGTAGGCCTGGGGGGCAGAAGGGGCGGGCGACTGCGGTGGAGTGGTCACGGTTCCTCGTCTCTGGGGATCCCGAGTCTACGGAGGACGTTCCCGCGATCCGCTCACATCTGCGCAGAGACGCGCACCCGGCGGGCTGCCGCGAAGACGTGCGGAGGCCGGATTGCCGAGTGGGCGGCCGCCGACAGGGGCATCGGCCGCTCGTGCAGGGGCGCCGAATGCTCGCGCACGAGCGCCGATCGCTCCGGCAGGGGGGCCACTCGATCCGGCAGGGACGCCGAGCGCTCCGGCACGCGGCAGGGGATGGAGGGAACGGCCCGGTATCCGTCGCGGGCCAGGCCGCCGACGGTGGCGACGATCGCGGCCGTGGCGAGGGCGGCGGTGGCAAGCAGAAGAAGGATCATGGCAGGAAACCTACGCTTGCGCTCAACCTGCCAACAGTGGCAGAGTAGCCACGACCCGAACGATTACTGCCAGCCCGAGGAGCCTCCATGAAGACCGTCGCAGTGATCGTGCAGGACGGATTCGCCCCGTTCGAATTCGGCGTCGCATGCGAGGCGTTCGGACTGGACCGGACGGCCGACGGGATTCCCAACTTCGACTTCCGCATCGTCACGCCCGATCCCGGCGCCGTGGCATCCAAGATGCCGTTCTCGATCAATATCGAGAACGACCTGTCCTTCGCCTATGAAGCCGACCTGGTCGTGGTGTCGCCGACGACGCCGGAGTACTGGGCACACGTGGACGAACGCGTGCTCGAGGTCATACGGCACGCGGTCGCGCGCGAAGCATGGGTCCTCAGTCTGTGCAGCGGGTCGTTTCTCCTGGCCGCCGCGGGTGTGCTCGACGGCCGCCGCGCCACCACCCACTGGATGTACGCGCAGCGGATGGCCGAGATGTACCCGAGCGCGGACGTCGACCCCGACGTGCTGTACGTCCAAGACGGGCGCATCATCACGAGCGCCGGCACGGCGGCGGGCTTGGATGCGTGCCTGCACCTGCTGCGACAGGAGCTGGGTGCGGAGATGACCAACACGATCGCGCGGCGCATGGTGGTCCCGCCGCAGCGCGACGGCGGCCAGGCGCAGTTCATCGACAAGCCTCTTCCGGTGGCGGCATCCATGTCGCTCGCGCCGGTCAGCGACTGGATGCTGCAGAACCTTCGGGCCGATCTCTCGGTCGACCAGCTCGCCGCCCGCGCGCACATGTCTCCGCGGACCTTCGCGCGCCGGTTCAAGGCCGACTTCGGTGCCACGCCCGCCGCATGGCTCTCTCGGCAGCGCATCCTGCACGCGCAGCGGCTGCTGGAGAAGACCGACCTGGGCCTCGACCGGATCGCATACGAGAGCGGCTTCGGCTCCGCGGCGGTCCTGCGGCAGAACTTCGCGCGCACCCTCGGCCTCACGCCGACCGCCTACCGGTCGCGCTTCCGCCACGTGACCGAGGACCAGGCCGCCTGAGCGGGCCGCGCCCTCCGCACCGCCGCGCCCGAACTCCTCAAGACCGGTGCCCACGGTCTCGTGGGGGCGGTTCTCGCCGCATCCACGCGCGGATTTGAGGAGTTCGGTCAGGCGGCGACGCGCGAGCGGAGGGTCGGGGTCCGCTCCCCGCACTTCCTCGTGCCAGCCCGGCTCAAGCCCGAACTCCTCAAGACCGGCGCCCCCGGCGGCGTGCTGGGTGGTTCTCGCCGCGTCCGGGCGCGGATTTGAGGAGTTCGGTCAGGCGGCAGGTGTGGGGCCCCGGCACCGCGTGCGGGCCCCGGCACCGCGTGGGGTGCCGGGGCCCGGGCGACTACTGCGCCGCGCGGTCGCGCAGCGCGTCGAGGTCGACGGGCGCGCCGGCCGCCTTCTCGCGCAGCGCGTCGGCGCCCTCCACCATCGACGTGTCGAACGCGAACGTGATGACGGCGGCGGCCAGGGCGTCGGAGTTGACGTCCAGCGCGATGCGGTTGACGTTGCCCTTCAACTGATGCCGGTAGGCCCTCTCGAGCTGCTTGTAGAGCGCGCGGTCAGCGCCCTCACCGGTGAGGTTGTCGCACGGCTGGTGGTAGCACGGGTCGTACGCGACGCCGGCGAGGCCGCCGTACCGCGCCGCCTCCTCCTCGGTCTTGATCTCCTCGGCGCCGGTGAACAGCCCGCCCGCGGGGATGCCGACCGCGATGAACGGGCCGTAGTCGGAGCGGCCGGAGAAATCGGTGTCCTGATAGGGGAGGTCCTTCGAGGTGTAGAACTGCTCGAAGACGTCCTCGATCTCGGCGGAGCCGGGCGGGATGAAGCCCGGTTCGGCGGTGCCGCCGGAGTTGTCACCGTCGTACACGCCGGTGAAGTAGTTCGGCGAGCCGATCATGTCGAAGTTCAGGTACAGCGCGATCTGACCGAGCTGCTCCTCGGCGAGATTCGCGACGTAGTACTCCGAACCGAGCAGGCCCTCCTCCTCGGCGCCCCACCACGCGAACCGCACGGTGTTGGTGGGCTTGACCCGCTTCATCTGGATCGCCGTCTCCAGCAGGCCCGCGCTGCCGGTGCCGTTGTCGTTGATGCCCGCGCCATCCTGCACGCTGTCCAAATGCGCGCCGGCCATCACGACGTTCGAGTCATCGCCCGTGCCCGTCTCGGCGAGCACGTTGTACGTCGTGCGCTCCTCGGCGAAGTAGTCCACCGTGACGGTCACGATCGCGCCGGGCGTGGACGCCAGATCCTCGCCCACGGGGGAGGACGCGAACACCGCGGGGATGGTGAGGCCGGTCGCGTCGCCGATCATGCCGACCAAGCCCGGACGGCCGTCGTTGGCGACGATGACGCCCGCCGCTCCGGCGTTCTCGGCGTTGAGCGCCTTGAGCGAGAAGTCACACGTTCCGCGTTGCACGAGGGCGATGCCCCCGGCGGGGAAGCCGGTGAAGTCCTCCGGTTCGCAACCGCTCGTGCTCGAGCCGTCGGCCGGGAAGGGGGTCACGAGGTCGACGGGGACGAGGGCGCCGGTGGCCGACCCCTCCGGGCTGCCGCTGTCGAACGTGTTGCGCAGGAAGTCGGTGCCCTCCGCCCACGTCGTCGCCGGATCCTGGCGGCTGAGGGCGCTGTTCTCCTCCGTATAGGTGAAGGGGAACTCCTGCACCTCGGGGGCGTAGCCTGCCCGCTCGAGCTGCTTCACGACATAGTCGACGGATGCCTCGTAGCCGGGGCGGCCGGCGGCGCGGTCGCCGTAGGAGTCGGCGATCCGCTGGAAATGCTTCAGGTGCCTGAGGACGTTGTTGACCTTGACGGCTTTGGTCAGGGTTTCGACGGTGTCGGCGTCGCGGGCCGCGAACGCCGGAGTGGCGATCCCGCCCCCACCCACCATCGCCGCCGCCGCGATCACGGCGGCCAGTCTGCGCTTCGTGAACGACATGCATGTTCCTTCCGTGGCTCGGCACCCCCGTTGGCGCCGACGCGCAGAACGCTAACCCCGCGCGCCGCGCGCCGGTAGGGGCCTTTGTGCCCGGGGGTGCATTGCCGCATCGCCCGATGTCCGATAAACTTGAGCCAGCGCGACTCAACTTTGCGCACCGAGTTTTCAGGAGAACACATGAACGCCACCCCGCAGCCCGGGCAGGAGGAGTCCCAGAGCGCCCTCGAGCAGTTCGGGATCAACCTCACCGACCGCGCCCGCCAGGGCAAGCTCGACCCCGTGATCGGTCGAGACAGCGAGATCCGGCGCGTGAGCCAGGTGCTCACCCGTCGCACGAAGAACAATCCCGTGCTCATCGGCGAGCCCGGCGTCGGCAAGACGGCCGTCGTCGAGGGGCTCGCGCAGCGGATCGTCGCCGGCGACGTCGCCGAGAGCCTCAAGGACAAGGAGCTTGTCGCGCTGGACATCTCGGCCCTCGTGGCCGGGGCGATGTACCGCGGCCAGTTCGAAGAACGCCTCAAGAGCGTGCTGAAGGAGATCACCGAATCCGACGGCCGCGTCATCACCTTCATCGACGAGCTGCACGTGCTGATGGGCGCGGGCGGCGGCGAGGGTTCGGTCGCCGCATCCAACATGCTCAAGCCGATGCTCGCGCGCGGCGAGCTGCGCATGATCGGCGCGACGACGCTCGACGAGTACCGCGAGTTCATCGAGAAGGATGCGGCGCTGGAACGCCGCTTCCAGCAGGTCTACGTGGGTGAGCCGAGCGTCGAAGACACCGTGGCGATCCTGCGCGGACTCAAGGAGCGCTACGAGGCGCACCACAAGGTCGCGATCGCCGACTCGGCGCTCGTGGCCGCAGCATCCCTCTCCAACCGGTACATCCCGTCGCGCCAGCTCCCGGACAAGGCGATCGACCTCATCGACGAGGCGGCCTCGCGTCTGCGCATGGAGATCGACTCCGCGCCGCTGGAGATCGACGAACTGCGCCGCCATGTCGACCGGCTCAAGCTCGAGGAGCTCGCGCTGAAGAAGGAGAAGGACGACGCATCCAAGGAGCGCCTCGCGGCGCTGCGCGAGACCCTCGCCGGCGAGCAGGCCCGTCTTAACGAGCTGCAGGCGCGATGGGAGCGCGAGCGCTCGTCGCTGAACCGCGTCGGTGACCTGAAGACCCGGCTGGATGCTGCGCGCGTCGAGGCCGAGCGGGCGCAGCGCGAGGGTGACCTCGAGCGCGCCTCGCGACTGCTGTACGCGGAGATCCCGGCGCTCGAGCGCGAGCTCATGACCGCCGAGCGCGAGGAGACCGAGGGTGAGCGGATGGTCGGCGACCAGGTCACCGAGGAGGACATCGCCGAGGTCATCGCGGCGTGGACCGGCATCCCCGTCGGCAAGCTCATGCAGGGCGAGACGGAGAAGCTCCTGCACCTCGAGTCCGAGCTCGGCAAGCGCCTGATCGGGCAGAAGGAGGCCGTCAAGGCCGTCTCGGACGCGATCCGCCGCTCGCGCGCGGGCATCAGCGACCCGCACCGTCCGGTCGGCTCGTTCATGTTCCTCGGCCCCACGGGTGTGGGCAAGACAGAGCTGGCCAAGGCCCTCGCGGAGTTCCTCTTCGACGACGAGCACGCCATGGTCCGGATCGACATGTCGGAGTACGGCGAGAAGCACTCGGTGTCGCGCCTGGTCGGCGCCCCTCCCGGGTACGTGGGTTACGAGCAGGGCGGTCAGCTGACCGAGGCCGTGCGCCGGCGCCCGTACAGCGTCGTCCTCCTCGACGAGATCGAGAAGGCCCACCCCGAGGTCTTCGACGTGCTCCTGCAGGTCATGGACGACGGCCGCCTGACCGACGGCCAAGGCCGCACGGTCGACTTCACGAACGTCATCCTGATCCTCACGTCCAACCTGGGCTCGCCGATCCTGATCGACCCGACGCTGTCGGCCGAGCAGAAGCGCGAGCAGGTGCAGGCGCTGGTGCGGCAGGCGTTCAAGCCGGAGTTCATCAACCGCCTCGACGACATCGTGATCTTCCACGTGCTCAGCGAGGACGACCTCGCCCAGATCGTCGAGCTCGCCGTCGACGCCCTGCAGCGGCGCCTGCGCGAGCGCCGGCTCACCCTCGCGGTGACCCCCGACGCGCGGGCCTGGCTGGCCGAACGCGGATACGACCCGGTGTTCGGCGCGCGTCCGCTGCGCCGCCTCATCCAGTCGGAGATCCAGGACCGCCTCGCCATGGCGATCCTCGCCGGGCGCGTGCGCGACGGTGACGTCGTGCGGGTGGATGTCGCCGCCGACGGGTCGAGCCTCGTGCTCACCTCCGACGGTGCGCCCACGCCGCCCGACATGTCCGACGACGGCGAGGTGATCGAAGCCGTCCTGGACGACTGACCCACTCGCGAGACACCACATTCCGGCTGAGGCACCGCGCATCGCGTGATGTTTCGGACGGGATGTGGTGTCTCGTCCGCACGGTAGCGTCGGGGGATGCGGCGGATGCGGGTGATTCGGGCCCTGTGGGGTTCCACGCATCCCGGTCCGACCCTCGTCGTCACGGCACTGTCGCTCGCGCTCGGCCTGGCTGCCGGGCTGGAGCCGTGGCGTCTCGTGCTGCTGGTGGTCGCCGTCTTCAGCGGGCAGGTCTCGGTCGGTCTGTCCAACGACGCGATCGATGCCGCACGCGATGAGGCGGTCGGGCGTCGCGACAAGCCCATCGCCGCCGGCGTCGTCTCCGCCGGCGGCGCGCTCGGGGTCGCGGTGGGCGCGGTCGTCGTCGCCCTCGTCCTGTCCGCACCGCTGGGGGCGGGGATGCTGGCCGCCCACGCGGTCGCGCTGGCCGCGGCGTGGGCGTACAACGCCGGACTCAAGGCCACGCCGTTCTCGATCGTCCCGTTCGTGCTGAGCTTCGGGCTCTTCCCGTCCTTCGCGACGCTGTCGCTGCCCGGCGGCGCTCCCGCGCCGGCGTGGGCGGGCATCGCGGGGGCGGCACTGGGCGCCGCCGTGCACCTGACCAACGTGCTCCCCGACCTGGACGATGACCGGGCCACCGGCATCCGCGGCCTGCCGCACCGCCTGGGTGCGCGCGTCAGCGCCGTCGTCGCGGCGGCGGGCGTCGTCGTCGGGGCGCTTTCCGTTCTCGTGGGCTCCTCCGCCGGGGAGCTGGGGGACGTGCCCGTCGTCGGCTGGATCTTCTTCGCCGCGGCCGCCGCGACGGCCGCCGCGACCGGCGTCCGGGTGCTCGTGCGTCCGCCCGACCGCACGGTGTTCCGTCTCGTGATGCTCGCCGCCCTCCTGCTGGCCGCTCAGCTCGTCGCCACCGGCGGCGCGCTCACGGCATAGCCTCCGTTCCGCCCACGCAGGGGGCCTCGACGGAGCTACGCGTCGCGGTCGAAGCCCATCGCATAGGCGTGGGCGAGCAGCGTCCCCGCCGGCGTCGCCAGCGCCGCGCGCATCGCTGTGCGTCGCCCGGCGTCCATGCGCGCGGACGCCGGGCGGCCGAGGAACGTGTTCATGGTGGCGATGACCCCCGACACGCGCGCGGACGCCCGCCGCCGCCGCTCCCACCGCGCCAGGTCGGCATCGGGCGCCTCGCCCGAGCGCACCCAGCGCGCGACGAGCGGAGCCAGGGTCACCGCATCCAGCAGTCCCAGGTTCATGCCCTGTCCGCCCATGGGGCTCACCTCGTGCGCGGCGTCGCCGATGGCCAGGAGCGCGCCGCGGCGCATGCGCGGGGCGACGGTGCGGCGGATGGCGAAACCGTCGGCGGCGGCGATCTCCTCCGCCGCCGCGTGCTCGCCCCGCGCGTGCAGCGCCGCCCGCAGGACGGCCGCGCGTGCCGTGGGATCGTCCAGACCGGATGGCGCGGGGGCGACGTACCGGCGCTGCCCGCCCGGCAGCGGGAACGACTCCAGCACACCCTCGCGGTCCAGGTGCACGACGGCGTACTCCGGCCCGCCCGTGCCGACATCGGCCATGACGTACCGGTCGGGGTAGGGCTGGACGCGCACCGCCTCGGGCCGGTACAGCAGCGAACGGGAGCGCGGCCCGGCGGCCAGCACGACCACCCGTGCGGAGAGCTCTCGCTCGACGCCGTCGGCGCGGAACACCACGGCCGGATGCGTCCCGCCCCGCAACGCCGTGACCTCGCCGACGATCGGGGCCGGAGCATCCGCTGCCAGTGCCCGGTGCGTCGCGGGCTGCGGCAGGGTCGCGACGAACGGGAAGCGCCGCGAGAGCCGGTCGAAACGCACGACGCCCAGCACGCGGCCGCCCGAGCGGGCCTGACCGCTCGTGACCCGCTGCGCCTGAGCGAGCAGGCGTTCGGTGGCGCCGGATTCCTCCAGTGCGGCGAGCACCGGCGCGTGCACGCCGATCGCGCGCGACCCTTCGGAGGGGTCCGTCCGTCGCTCCACGACGGCGACGTCGACGCCGCGCCGGGCGAGTTCGGCCGAGAGCAGCGTGCCCACAGGGCCGGCGCCGACCACGATGACGTCAGGCATGGCCGCGCGCCTCCGCGAGCACGCGGAAGGGAGCCGCCGGCGAGACGCGCCATCCGTCTCCGAGTTCTCGCTCCAGTTCTTCCGGGCGGTAGCTGCGGCGGATAGAGCGCAGCCCGTCGGTGCGCAGCAGCGTGCCGGGCGCGAGCGGCGTGATCCCGACGGCGTACAGGCCGTAGGCCACGGGGCTGCGGGCGATGTCGCTGTGCAGCACGACGCCGCGCGACAGCGCGCGCGAATCGTCCGTGAAGGTCGCGAACGACTCCGAGTCGAGGTGATGCAGCACATGATTGGACACCACGACGTCGTACCGCTCGCCGGCCTCCACGAGCGCGCGCGAGTCGGTGCACACGAACTGCACGCCCGACCCCTCACGTGTGATCGCCGCGGCGTGGGCGCGCGGATCGGGGTCGGCGCCGGTGACGGAGACCGCCAGTGCGTCGCGCCGCGCGAGGGCGACCAGCCGCTCGGCGAGGTCGCCGCCGCCCGATCCGAGATCCAGGACGCGCGCGGGCCGGCCCAGCCCGCTGAGATACGGCCGCAGGGTGCTCCGCCACACCGTCCCCCATCCGGAGACGAGGCGGTTCACCACGCCGAACCGCCGGTAGGTCGCCGCCAGCAGCTCCGGGTCGCACGCCGGATCGTCCATCAGCTCCGTCAGCGCGGCGTCGCGTTCACGCAGGTTCATCGCGCCGCGAAGGCGGGCTGCCGAGCTTCCGCGGGGTGCTGCGGGGCCGCCGCATCCCGCACCGTCATGCGGGCCGATTCCACCGTGAGGCCGGGGCCGAACGCCATCGCCCCGATGCGCTGGCCGTCGGGCCGGGTGTCGTCCTCGAGGATCGCCCGCAGGATGAACAGCAGCGTCGCGCTGGACATGTTGCCGTAGTCGCGCAGCACCTGACGCGAAGCCGCCAGAGCGTCGGGGGCGAGGCCGAGGCCGCTCTCGACGCGGTCGAGGATGCTGCGGCCGCCGGGGTGCACGGCCCATGCGTCCACCGCATCCGGCCCCCCGAAGACGTCGTCGACGATGCCGCGGACCTGGCGTCCGATGATGCGGGGGACCTCCGCGGTGAGGGTCATCTCGAATCCGGCGTCGCCGACGATCCACATCATGTCCCGCTCGCCCTCATCGCTCAGGCGCGTCGCGAATGCGCCCAGCTCGAGGCGCCGGCTTCGGCCGCGCGCCGGGTCGCCGGAGACGACGGCGGCTGCGGCGCCGTCGGCGAAGACGGAGGCGGCCACGATCTGCTCGGGGTCGTCGGAGCTGCGGATGTGCAGCGAGCACAGTTCGACGGCGGCGATGAGGACGACCGCATCCGGAGTGGCGGCGACGATGCGCGCGGCCATCCGCAGTGCCGGCATGGCGGCCGCGCACCCGATGAAGCCGAGGTGGTCGCGTTCGACGGACGGGTTCAGGCCGAGGTCGCGGACGAGCAGCGCGTCGGGACCGGGGGCGAACAGTCCGGTGCACGACACGGTGATGACGTGCGTCACCTCGGCCGGGTCGACGTCGGCGGAGGCGAGCGCCGCGAGCCCGGCGGCGGCCAGCAGCGGCGGCGCGGCGCGGCGGAATTCGTCGTTGCGGGCGCGCGTGGTGGGGGAGAGCAGGCGGCCCTCTGACTGCACGTGCAGCCCGGACGCCTCGCCGCCGAGCTCGGCCAGTACCGTGTGGCGCGTCTCGATGGCGGATGCGGCGAACGCGGCGGTGATGATCCGCCGGGCACGCCGGTCGATGTCGGGCTGTGCGGCCATGATCTCGCGCACCTCGTCCTGAGCGAGACGCGTCGGAGGCAGAGCGGTTCCGAAGCCGAGGATGCTGGCGGTCATGGTTCACTCTAGGCACCTCCAGCCGTGAGGGGGCCGGGGCTGGTGAGGCGGAGTATGCCGTGCTAACCAGCGGGTGCGCGGCCGGCGACCTCTGGACAGCGGGTCCGCGGAGGCGGACGATCGGAGCGGGCGGCCGTCCGCGCCGCGAAGGAGGCAGCATGTTCGATGCCACGTCCGCATACAGCGGCTTCTCGGTGGATGACATCGACGCGGCGCGCGCGTTCTACCGCGACACGCTCGGGCTCGAGGTCGTCGAGGACGAGATGGGATTCCTCGAGCTCCTCCTCGAATCCGGCGGCCACGTGCTGGTGTACGCCAAGCCGAACCACCAGCCGGCGACCTTCACGATCCTGAACTTCCCGGTCGCAGACATCGAGTCGGCCGTCGACGATCTCAACTCGCGGGGCGTCGTCACGAAGATCTACGACGACGCCGAGTTCCCCACCGACTCCCGCGGCATCATGCGCGAGGGCGGGCCGCTGATCGCGTGGTTCCGCGACCCGGCGGGCAACGTCCTGTCGGTGCTGCAGGCCGAGGAGCAGTAGGGCCCTCGGCTACGAGCGGCCGAGCGCGCCGTCCGGATGCCGCGGCCACGAGTCGGGGCGCTCGCTGCCGGCCCGGTACTCGTCCAGCGGCACCTCGTCCGCGCGCCACGCGTCCCGCACCGGCTGCACGATCCGCCAGCACTCCTCGGCGACATCCCCGCGGACAGCCAGCGTGGCGTCACCGTCGAGGATCCCCGACAGCACCTCGGCGTAGGCCTTCAGCGCTCCCGCGCCGAGCTCCGCGCGCAGCGACGCGCGCTCCAGCTCGAAGGGATCGTCGCCGCCGTTGAGGTTCAGCTCCAGCGCCACGCGGTCGGGCCCGAGCGAGAAGCGCAGCACCGACGGCTCGGTGCTGCCGGTCAGACCGTCCGGCAGATGCCGCACCGGGCGGAAGCGGACGATGACCTCGCGATCGGCGTCGTCCAGGGCCTTCCCTGAGCGCAGCGTGATGGGCACGCCGCGCCAGCGCTCCGTCCGCACCTCGCAGACCATCTCGGCGAGCGTCTCGGTCTGGTTGGCCGCATCCACCCCGGGCTCGTCCACGTATGCAGGGAGCTCGCGGTCGCCGATCGACCCCGCCGTATAGCGGGCGCGGCGTGAGGAGGCCGTCGGATCGTCGTTCCACACGTGCGTGGCGCGCAGCACCGCCGCCGTGGCATCCCGGAAGTCCCTCTCATCCAAGGTCGCGGGCGGTTCCATCGCGAGGATCGCGAGCACCTGCAGCAGGTGACTCTGGATCATGTCCACGAGAGCGCCGGCCCGGTCGTAGTAGCCTGCCCGGCCTTCGAGTCCGAGCGTCTCGTCGTAGCGGATGAGGACGGACTCGATGTGCTCGGCCGACCACACCGGCTCGATGAGGCGGTTGGCCAGTCGGATCCCGACGAGGTTGAGCGTCGTGGACCGCCCCAGGAAGTGGTCGATGCGGAACACCTGCGACTCAGGGACGATCCGCCGCAGCGTCTCGTTCAGCCGCCGCGCGCTCGCTTCGTCGCTGCCGAACGGCTTCTCCAGCGCCAGGATGAGCCCCTCCGGCACGTCCACGCCCGTGAGGGCCTCGCATGCGCGTTCGGCGACGGCCGGCGGGACGGCGAAGTACAGGGCCACGCGGCCCTCGTTACCGGCCAGCAGAGCGGTCAGGTCGTCGGGGGAGGTGATGTCGGCGCGGGTGTAGGTGGTGTCGGCAACGGCGTCGAAAGCGCCGGCGGAGTCGGTGGTGGCGAAGGAGGCGCGGACGATCTCGCGCCACGCCTCGTCGTCCAGCTCGTCGATGCCGGCACCGCGCAGGTGGATGCGGCGGCCCGGTTCGCGCGCGAGGAGCTGCCCGAGGGCCGGGAGCAGCAGGCGGGAGGTGAGATCGCCGGATGCTCCGAGGATGAGAAGGGTCGTGGTCTCCGCCGCCATGGGCACACCATAGCGAGGCGGAGGGGAGGCGCACCGACCCCTTGCGCCTCCCCTCCCGATGCGTTCGCGTCAGCCGCGCAGCGCCTCGGCGAGCTTCACGCGCGCACCCATCCGCAGCAGCGAGTTCTGGTAGATCCGGGCCCCGACCCAGATGGCCGCCACGCACGTGGCCGCGAGGATTACCAGAGACACGATCGGCTCCCACCACTCGGCGGTTCCGAGGTACTGCCGCAGCGGCATCCCGACCGGCGCCGAGAACGGCACGTACGACATGATGCCCAGCACCAGCGGGTTGTCGTTGAAGAAGATCACCAGGAAGTACGGCGCCATGATCAGCATCGTCAGCGGCGTCGTGGTGGCGCCGATGTCCTCCTGGCGCGACACCATCGCGCCGGCCGCGGCGAACAGTGCCGCCAGCAGGACGAATCCGAAGAAGAAGAACACCGCGAACCACAGCAGCGGCGCGCCCAGGCCGGCGAGCACCTCGGTCTGCCCCGTGATCGACAAGCCGACCACGGCGATCGCTGCGAGCGCGATGATCTGGGCCATCGCCAGGATCGTGTTGCCGATGACCTTGCCGGCCAGGAGCGAGCGCACGGGGATGGCGGAGATGAGGATCTCCACGACCCGCGTCTGCTTCTCCTCCACGACGCTCGTCGCGATCGTGGAACCGAAGATGGACGCCGCCATGAGGAAGACGATGCCGAAGCCGAGCGCGACGAAGTAGCGCAGGATGCCGTCCATGCCGCCGCTCGGGTCGAGCAGCTCGACCGTCGGTGATTGGCTGAGCATCGCCATGAGCCCACTGGGCACGCCGTCGTCGGCGACGATCTTGAAGTCGAACCCGGTGCCGGAGTCGTCGGGTAGGAGGGCCGCGTCGACGGTGCCGTCCGCGACGAGTTCGGTCGCGGCATCCGCGTCGTCCGCGACGGTGACGTCGAGCCCTTCCAGACCCTCGACATCGCGCTCCGTCTGGCTCGTGACGGCCACAGGGATGCCCTCGTCGGCGCTGTTGGCGGCGGCGAAACCGCCCCACAGCACGGAGGCGAGAGCGGCGATCAGCAGGATCGCGGAAGAGATGACGAAGGCCTTGCTGCGCAGCTTCGAGCCGATCTCACGCTCGGCCACGAGCCACGCGCTCTGCCATTCGCTGGGGGATGAGGGTGTGGTGCTCATCGGATGACCTCCTTGAAGATCTCGGCGAGGGTGGGGCGCTGCGGGGCGAAGCTGGCGACGTCGCCGCGCTCGACGGCGTGGCGGAGCACGCGCTGTGCGGCCCCGTCGTCGTCGGCTTCGAACAGGGCGTAGCCGCCGGCGAAGTCGAGCACCGTGATGCCGGGCTGCTCGCGCACCCAGCCCGCGTCTCCCGCCGACACCAGTTCGAAGCGGTGCCCCGAGTGCTCGGCACGCAGCGTGTCGCGGGAGCCGGCGGCACGGATGCGGCCACCGGCGATGATCACGAGGTCGTCGCACAGCCGCTCGACGACGTCGAGCTGGTGCGAAGAGAACAGCACGGCCGCACCGGCGGCGGCGCGCTCCTGCAGGACGGCGGCGACGACGTCGACGGCCAGTGGATCCAGGCCCGAGAACGGCTCGTCCAGGATGAGCACCTCCGGGTCGTGCACGAGCGCCGCGGCGATCTGGGCGCGCTGCTGGTTTCCCAGCGACAGCGTCTCGACGAGGTCGTTCAGCCGCTCGGAGAGCCCGAGCCGGTGCAGCAGTGCCTCGGCCTTTGCCGTCGCGTCGGACTTGCTGAAGCCGTGCAGACGCGCGAGGTAGGCGATGTGCTCGCCGACTTTCATCTTCGGGTACAGGCCCCGCTCCTCGGGCATGTACCCGAAGCGGCGGCGGTCGGCCGTTGTGACCTCACGCCCCTCCAGCAGGACCGTGCCGGCGTCTTTCGCGAGCACCCCGAGGGCGATCCGCATCGTGGTGGTCTTGCCGGCGCCGTTGCCGCCGACGAAGCCGGTCAGGCGCCCTGGGACGATCTCGAAGCTCACGTCATCGAGCACGCGGCGCCCGCCGTAGCTCTTGGTGATGCTCTCCAACTGGAGCACGTGTCCTCCTCCTCCGGCACCCGTCGGGCACCTCACCATTCACGGTACGGAGGGCCCCGCCCGGCCGCATCCGCCGCCGGGCGGGTTCTCGTCCTCCCCCGTGAGGGGGAGAGCGGGCACGGGATCAGGAGCGTCCGGGCATGTTCAGATCCTCCGGGTCCACGTCCACGTCGCCGACGTCGTCCGGCCCGCCGGTCCCGGGGACCGCCCGGACATCGTCGGGATCGATGTCGTCGTCGATGGTGTCGGGGAGGGGATCGTCCTGCTTGCGCTGCGTGTCGGTATCGCTGGCCGGACTGTAGGACATGTCCTTGCGGACGGCGTCGCTCTCGGGGAGGGCCTCCCCGGTCACCGCTCGCGCGTCGGTCGCATCCGGCTTGGTGCTCTCGTCATGGGTGTTCATGCGATCGAGGCTAGGCGCGCGCCGCGTCGCGTCGCGGGCCTTGACAACGGGGTGCGGCGCCGACGCTCACACCAGGCGCGACCGGTGCGCGATGACCACGGCCTGCACGCGGTCGCGTGCGCCGAGCTTCTGCAGCACGTTGGACACGTGCGTCTTGACCGTCGCCTCCCCGATGAACAGACGCTCGGCGATCTCGGCGTTGCTCAGTGCGTCGGCCATGAGGCGGAGCACTTCCGCTTCGCGTTCGGTGAGGGGTTCGGCCAGGGCCACCGGCGGTCGCGCGGCTTCCGGGGCGGCCTCAGCAGCGGCCTCGGCGGGCTGGGAGAACCGCGCGATCACGCGCCGGGTCACCTCCGGCGCGAGCAGCGCGTCGCCGCCGGCCACCACGCGCACGGCGGAGACCAGCTGCTCGGGGCCGGCGTTCTTGAGCAGGAAGCCGCTGGCTCCCGCATCCAGCGCGGCGAACAGGTACTCGTCGCGGTCGAAGGTCGTGACGATGAGCACCGCCGCCGCCACCGCCGGGTCGGCCACGATCGCGCGCGTGGCCTCGAGGCCGTCCATGTCCGGCATCTGCACGTCCATGCAGATCACGTCGGGGGAGAGCGCGGATGCGGCGGCCACCGCTTCGGCGCCGGTGGCGGCCTCGCCGACCACGACGATGTCGTCCTCGAGCGAGAGGATCGTGCGGAAGCCCGCCCGCATCATGGCGTGGTCATCGACCAGCAGTACCCGGATCTCAGACATCCGCCGCCACCCGTCCGGTCAGCGGCACGTTCACACGCACCAGATACCCGCCACGCGCGCGCGGACCCATCTCGATCGTGCCCCCCGATGCGGCCGCGCGCTCGCGCATACCGACCTGTCCGAGACCCGTTTGCGCAGGGCGGGCGCGACCGGTGTTGACGATCTCCAGTTCGACCGACCCGGCGCCGTAGCGCAGGCGCACGTCGGCCGTGGCATCCGGGCCGGCATGACGCCGCGCGTTCGTGAGGGCCTCCTGTGCGATGCGGTACAGATTCAGCTGCACGAGATCGGGCACCTCCGCCGGCTGGCCGACCACCGTGAGCGTGGCGGGCAGCCCCGCCGCGGTGGACTCCTCCACGAGCGCCGCCAGCCCCGTGAGCCCGCGGGTCGTGGGCCCGGTCTCGGGCTCGGGATCGGCCCCAGGCGTGCGGAGGGTGGCCAGCAGCTGACGCAGCTCTCCGAGCGACTCGCGAGCCGACGCCTCGACGGCCTCGAGGATGCGGCGCGCCTCCTCGGGGTCGCGGGCCATCACGGCGCGCGCGGCGCCGGCCTGCACCCCCATGAGCGAGACGTGGTGGGCCACGACATCGTGCAGCTCGCGCGCGATCCGCACACGATCGAGGGCGACCGCCTGCGCGGCGGTGACCTCGCGTTCCCGCTCGAGTTCGCGCGTGCGCTCCTCGAGTTCGCGGCGTTCGCGCATCTGGGCGTACGCGCGATCGCCGAAGTAGTACGCGCCGCCGAAGAAGAGGACGTTGATCAGCACCGTCAGCAGTGTGAACGCGACGAACGGCGACAGGCTCCCCGCCTCCGCGAGTGCCTCCTCGGTCGCCGGTGAGGTGACGTCCTGGAAGGTGACGACGGCGAGCCACACGAACATGCCGGCGATGATCGCGATGCGCACGATCGTCGCTCGCCGGCGGTCGACCGACCAGGCGCCCACAGTGAACAGGGCGAGGAACACCGCGATGTTCCCGGCGTACAGCTCGGGGATGCGCAGGGTCACGGCGGCGAAGTAGGCGACCGAGACGATCACAGCGACGGTGGCCGGCCAGCGCCGCCGGACGGCGAGGGGCACGGCCAGTGCGAAGGCGTAGGCGACGGCGAGGGCCATCTCCCCTTGCTCGTCGCCGTACAGGCCGGAGATCGACGACAGCACGGCGCTGAGGAGGGCGCCGAGGAACACGACGACGGCGAGGATCACGTCGGTGCGCTGCTGCGCGGGGGTCATCGGGGCCACCCCTCCACCGTAGGGGTGACGTCGGGGCGCGACATCCGTCTGAGGGGGGAGACGGATGCGCGGGAATAGACTCGCGGGAGAATTACTTGCACATGCATAGAACGCGGGGAATCCCGCAAGACCTCAACGGAAGGATCGTCGTGACCTCGTACACGATCGGCTACATCGTCGGCAGCATCTCCAGCACGTCCATCAATCGCCGCCTGGCGCAGGCACTGGAGTCCCTCGCCCCCGACAACGTGACCCTCGTGGAGATCCCGATCAAGGACCTCCCCTTCTATTCCACCGACTTCGACGCGGACTTCCCGCAGGTGGCCACCGACTTCAAGCAGGCCATTAAGGACGTGGACGGCGTGCTCATCGTCACGCCCGAGTACAGCCGCTCGATCCCCGGCGTACTCAAGAACGCGCTGGACTGGGCCGCCCGTCCCTACGGAGACGGCGCCTTCGACCACAAGCCCGTCGCCGTCATCGGCACGTCGGGCAGCCCGATCGGCACCGCCGCTGCCCAGCAGCACCTCAAGGCGATCCTCCTCCACCTCAACGCGCCCACCCTGGGCCAGCCGGAGGGCTTCATCCAGTCGCACCCGGGTCTGCTGACCGACGGTGGCGAGATCGCCGACGACACCACCGCCGGCTTCCTGCGCGGCTACCTCGAAGCCTTCACCGCGCTGGTGTCCCGTTACTCCGCGGGCGCGGAGCGCAGCGAGGCCCGCGCGGCCTGAGCCCCCGAGCCGCGAAGCCCGGAGGACCCGTGTCGGTCCTCCGGGCTTCGTGCTGCCACAGGTGCGGTTGACAGGAGGGCGGCGGCCCGAAGACGATCGGAGCGGACCGTCGGATGCGCCGGCGGCGCGATCGCACAGGAGCGAGCACAGCATGGCCGGGACCATCCACATCGATCTGTTCAGCACCCTCGACGGGGTCATGCAGGCGCCCGGCGCGCGCGACGAGGATCCGGAGGGCGGATTCGCCTACGGCGGCTGGCAGGCGCCCATCGACGACGACGCCGTCGGCGAGGACGTGATGGCGGGCATCGGCCGCATGGACGCGCTGCTCCTCGGGCGCCGCACGTACGACATCTTCGCGGCGTACTGGCCGATGTACGAGGGGCCGGGGTCGCAGATCGCCCGCAAGTTCAACGCGATCCCCAAGTACGTCGCATCCCGTGGCACGCCCGATCTGTCGTGGCAGGGATCGCAGCTGCTCGGCCGCGACATCCCGGCGGCGGTGGCGGAGCTGCGGGAGCGCCACGACGAGGTGCACGTGGTCGGCAGCGTCGACTTCGCCCGCACGCTCGTGGCCGAGGGACTTTTCGACGTGCTCAACCTGTGGGTGTACCCGGTCGTCCTGGGGCCGGGCAAGCGTCTGTTCCCCGAGAACGGGCCGGCGCGGGGCCTGCGCCTGCTCGAGCCGCCTGCGGCGGGACCGCAGGGCGCGCTTCTGCTCCGCTACGGGCCCGGGTCGGCCGAGGTGGCCACCGGGCAGTTCGACTGACGGGTCAGCCGAAGATCATTGGGCGGTCTTCGTCCGCCTCCGGGCCCGTGAGGTCGAGGTCCACGACGACGGGCACGTGGTCGCTGGGCACTTCGCCCTTGCGCTCGTTGCGGTGGATCTGGGCGCCGGTGACGGCCTGTGCGAACGCGTGCGATCCGAGGATGAAGTCGATGCGGAGGCCTTCGTTGCGGGGGAAGCGCAGCTGCTTGTAGTCCCAGTACGTGTAGCCGGTCGGGATGAGCGGCCGGACGACGTCGGCGACGCCGGCGGCCTCGAGCGCGGCGAAAGCCTCCCGCTCCGGGGGTGAGATGTGGGTCGAGAAGCCCTGCACCATCTGGGGCACGCCGTTGTCGGCGTCGGTGGGGGCGATGTTGAAGTCGCCCGTCAGCGCGAAGGCGAGGTCGGGAGTGCGCGAGAGCGTCTCCGAGGTGTACTCCTGCAGCGCGCTCAGCCACTCCAGCTTGTAGTAGTAGTGCGGATCGCCCAGCGCGCGGCCGTTCGGCACGTACAGGCTCCACACCTTGACCCCGCCGACGGTCGCCCCGATCGCGCGTGCCTCCTGCGGGGCATCCGGACCGTCGTGCCCCTTGGCGAACCCGGGCATGCCGGGGAATCCGATCTCGACGTCCTCCAGGGGTTCGCGGCTGGCGATCGCGACGCCGTTCCACTGGTTCAGCCCGTGCGCGGCGACGTGGTAGCCGGCCTCCTCGAACGCCTCGTACGGGAACTGGTCGGTCTTGCACTTGATCTCCTGCATCGCCAGCACGTCGATGTGCTCGCGCACGGCGAAGTCGACGATGCGGGGCAGGCGGGCGCGGATCGAGTTGACGTTCCAGGTGGCCAGGCGCATGCCTCCAGCCTAGGGTCGGCCGCCGACGCGCGAGCGCGGGCGCGGGTGGGGGCTGAATAGACTCGGGGGCATGACCGCCGCCTCCACGCCCGAGCTCGAAGCCGACCGCCAGGACCTGATCCGGCTCATCTCGGACGAGGCGGTCTTCCACGGCGATTTCACGCTCTCCAGCGGCAAGAAGGCGACGTACTACGTCGACATGCGCAAGCTCACGCTCGACCACCGCGCCGCGCCCGCGATCGGACGCATCATGCTCGACCTCATCCGCGACCTCGACGGCGTCGCCGCGGTGGGCGGGCTGACGCTCGGTGCCGACCCCATCGCCAACGCCGTCCTGCACGAGTCGGTGCGCGCCGGGCGGCCCCTGGACGCGTTCGTCGTGCGCAAGGAGCCCAAGGACCACGGCCGTGGGCGCCAGATCGAGGGCGCGGATGTCGCGGGCAAGCGGGTCGTCGTCGTCGAAGACACTTCAACGACGGGCCAGTCGGCGCTCAAGGCCGTCGAAGCGCTGCGGCGCGAAGGCGCCGACGTGGTCGCGGTGGCCGTGATCGTCGACCGGAAGACCGGCGCCCAGGCCGCCGTCGAGGCGGAGGGCCTGCAGTGGCTCGCCGCGATAGACCTCGACGACCTCGGCCTCCAGCCCCAGTAGCCGCCCGCCCTCGCCCCGGTCCGCCGAGAGTGCATCACCTCGGCGAATCCGTACCGGATCCGGTGCACTCTCGCCGGGTCGGTGCACTTTCGGCGAACGCGCGGCGCGGCGGGTCAGTCGCGGTCGCGGCGGCGGAAGCGGACGAACTGCAGGATCACGACCACGAGGGATCCCGACACCGTCACCAGCGCCACGAGCAGGAGGAGCGTGCGGTCATCCATCAGGGCCTTCGTCCTTCTGCGGCGTCCGCCACCAGTTTCGCGATGCGTGCGGCGCGCGTCTCCGGTCGGCGCGCCGTGTCGACGTTCGTGATGCCGAGCTTCCGGGTCGAGGGCGGGAACGCGTCCCACGCCGCGCGCGCGTCGGGTGCCGCATCCAGTGCCGCCGCAAGGTCGTCGGGCTCGCGCAGGGCCTCGGCGTTGTCCAGGACGCTCCACGAGCCGTTCGCCTGAGCGACCGCGATCGCACGGATACCGGCCTCGGCGAGCAGTCCGGCCTCCTCCAGCCGGGCGACCCGCGCCTTGTTGGTCGCCGCCCATCCGCTCGAGGGCCGCCGTGGCGCGAACCACAGCCCCCCGCGCATCTCGTCGAACGTGCGCACCGGGCCGTCGATCCACCCGAAGCACAGCGCGTGCAGGATCGCGTCCTCATAGGCGACGAGCTCCAGACCCGACCCGGGTCGGGGGCGGATCAGCCAGGCACCCTTGGAGGTCGCGTGGTTCTCCGCCAGCCACGCGCGCCACGCGTCGGCATCGCGCGCCTCGACCCGCTCGCCCTCCTCCAGCGCGCCCATCAGAGCCCCCGCGAGGGATCCGAATCCGGCAGCTCCGACTCGACCGGCTCCGACCGCACGAGGTCGGCGACGGAGTCGAGCACCTCGTCGGGGCGGAACGGGTAGCGCTCGATCACGGCCTGGTCGCTGATGCCGGTGAGCACGAGCACGGTGTGCAGGCCCGCCTCGATCCCCGCGACGACGTCGGTGTCCATCCGGTCGCCGATCATGCCCGTGTTCTCCGAGTGCGCGCCGATGCGGTTGAGCGCCGAGCGGAACATCATCGGGTTCGGCTTGCCCACCACGTACGGCTCCATGCCGGTGGCCTTGGTGATGAGCGCCGAGATGGCGCCGGTGGCCGGCAGCACGCCCTCCACCGACGGCCCGGTGGCATCGGGGTTGGTCGCGATGAAGCGGGAGCCGGTGCGGATGAAGCGGATCGCCTTCGTGATCGCCTCGAACGAGTAGTTGCGGGTCTCCCCGACCACGACGTAGTCGGGTGAGCTCTCGGTCATGATGAAGCCGGCTTCGTGCAGCGCGGTGGTCAGGCCCGCCTCGCCGACCACGAAGGCGGTGCCGCCGGGCATCTGGGATGCGAGGAAGTCCGCGGTCGCGAGCGCCGAGGTCCAGATGGCCTCCTCGGGCACCATGAGACCGGATGCGCGCAGGCGCGCGCTGAGGTCGCGCGGGGTGAAGATCGAATTGTTCGTGAGCACCAGGAACGGGGTGCCGTCATCGCGCCACTGCTCCAGCAGCTCGGCGGCACCGGGGATGGGCGTGCTCTCGTGGACCAGGACGCCGTCCATGTCGGTCAGCCAGCACTCGATGTCCGCACGCGTGCGCATGGCCCCACCCTATGCCCGGCATCGGCGGCGGGATGCTGTCTCAGGACGCGGGCGTCCACTCGGCGATGTTCGGCTTGAGCAGGCCGCGGAGGGCGAAATCGTAGGTCTCGCCCACCTCGATCCCGTCGCCCTCATCGGAGTAGTAGTCGCCGCAGGACGTCACGTACAGCGTGATCTGGTTCCCGCGACGCCCGTCCTCCTCGATGATGTCGGTGACCGTGCAATCCGAGACGCCGGGCAGCGGAACATACGCCTGGCCGAGGAAGACGGCGAACCCGACGAGGACCACCGCGGACAGCACCGACGTGATGATCCGGCCTCTGCGCGAAGGCCGCGGATCGGGGGGAGGTGTGCTCACCGGTCCTTCCTACCAGTCTTATGCCGGAATCGGCATAAGACATGTCGGAGGCACGCCTGCCGGGGGTAGCGTAGGGGGATGACGCGCGCGGTGTGGGACCTGCGGAACCTTCCCGACCTCTCCGGCCGCACCTACCTCGTCACCGGCACGACGGCCGGGCTCGGCTTCTTCTCCGCGGAGCACCTTCTGCGCGCGGGAGCCCACGTCATCGCCACCGGCCGCAACCCGAACAAGCTCGCCCTCGCCAGGGCGACGCTCCTCGGGCGGGTTCCGCACGCTTCGATGGAGACGCTGCTGATGGACACCAGCAAGCTCGGCTCGGTGCGGGCCGCAGCGGCCACCGTGCGGGCCCGCGGACGCCTGGACGGCCTCCTCCTGAACGCCGGGGTCGTGCATCCGCCGCGCACGCGCGAGACGGTGGACGGCAACGAGCTCGTCTTCGCCACCAACGTCCTCGGCCACTTCGCCCTCGCCGGTGAGCTGCTGCAGCCGCTGGCGAGCGCGCAGGGACGCATGGTGTGGGTGGGGAGCGTCGCCACCTCGCTGTGGCGGTACGACCCCCTCGATCCGCAGCTGGTGTCCGGCTACACGCCCTGGCGCGCGTACGTGCAGTCCAAGGTCGCCACCACGGCGCTGGGGCTCGAGGCCGACCGCCGCCTGCGCGAGGCCGGCGTGCCCGTCACGAGCGTCGTGGCGCACCCCGGCTACTCCACGAGCGGCCGCACCCCCGGCATCCGCGGCATCAACGAGCCTTCGCGCAGCACCCGGTTCGTCGACAACCTGCAGGCGCCGATCAGTCAGTCCAAGGACGACGGGGCGGCGTCGCTCGTCCGCGCGCTCGTGGACCCGCAGGTCGAGGGCGGAGAGCTGTGGGGGCCGCGCTTCATCGTGCGAGGGGAGCCGCGCAAGGCCGTCGCCGCGGCACTCACGCGCGATCCGGAGGTCGTCGCACGCCTGTGGCGCACGTGCGAGGACGCGATGGGGGTGCGGTGGCCGTTCGAGAAGGCCGCGCGTGCGGCTACGCCGTCAGCCAGACGGCGGATGCCGCGCCGGCCGGGAGCGTGACGGGGGTCCCGTCCACGCGTGCGGTGCCCGGCGGGCCCACTTCGAGCGTGTGACCGACGTCGACTCCGGCGTCCAGGAGCGCGCGCAGCAGCTGCGGATCGCGGTCGTTCACCCGCAGCACGCGCCCGGTGTGCCCTGGGGCCGCGTGGGCCAGCAGGACGAACGGCTCGCGGTGCACCGTGCCCGTCGCATCCGGGATCGCGTCGCCGTGCGGATCGAACCGCGGGTGCCCCAGCCGTGCGTCGATGCCGGCCAGGAGCCGGTCGCTGAGCGCGTGCTCGAGCACCTCCGCCTCGTCGTGCACCTCGTCCCAGCCGTAGCCGAACTCGTGCACGAGCCATGTCTCGATGAGGCGATGACGCCGGATGACGGCCGCGGCTCGGCGCTCGCCCGCGGGCGTGAGCGACACCGGGCCGTACGGCCGGTGGGTCACCAGCCCCTGCGCGGCGAGCTTCTGGACCATCTCGGTGACGCTCGACGGCGCCAGCCCCAGGACGCTCGCCAGTTGCGACGGCGTGATCCGCTGATCCTGCCACTCGGTGTGGTGGTAGATCGTCTTGAGATAGTCGTCGACGGCGGGAGAGGCCACGATCCAGGCTAACCGGCACCGCCCGTCCGCCGGTATCCGCCCCGTCCGGCGGGATAGCGTGGAGGTGTGACCGAGGACTCCGACGCCGGTGGCGCTGCCGAGGATGCCCTGCCGTACGGAGTGGGCCCGTGGCCGGGCGGACCCGGCGCGTGGCCGGAGGACGAGCGCTACGACCCCGAGCTCCTCGCGCACGGTGACCGGCGCAATGTCGTGGACGAGTACCGCTACTGGCGGATGGACGCCATCGTGGCCGACCTGGATGCGCGGCGGCATCCGTTCCACGTCGCGATCGAGAACTGGCAGCACGACCTGAACATCGGCTCGATCGTGCGCAGCGCCAACGCCTTCCTCGCCGCCGAGGTGCACATCATCGGCCGGCGCCGGTGGAACCGCCGCGGCGCGATGGTCACCGACCGCTACCAGCACGTGCGCCATCACGAGGACGTCGCGGCGTTCCGGGCATGGGCGGATGCCGCGGGGCTGCCGATCGTCGCGGTCGACAACGTCGAGGGGGCGGTGCCCGTGGACCGCGCCGACCTCCCGCGCGCGTGCGTGCTGCTGTTCGGCCAGGAGGGTCCTGGTCTGTCGCCGGAGGCGGTGGCCGCCGCATCCGGCGTGGTCGAGATCACCCAGTACGGGTCGACCCGGTCGCTCAACGCCTCGGCCGCCGCGGCCGTGGTGATGTACGAGTGGTGCCGGCGGTGGGCTCAGCTGCCGGGCTCGGTGAACGGGCGGATCGCGTAGGCGAAGACCGCATCCGCCGTCGCAGACACCTCCCACTCCGTCGCGGGCGCGTCGACGACCACCGCCGTCGCGGCCACCGGCGCGCCTCCCGCCGGCGTGCACGGCACCTCCACGGCCTCGCCGCCGGCCTGCACGCTCACGGGTGACCCGTCGGCGCTCTGGCACGCGATCACGGCCTCGGTCCGGCCGGTGACATCGCCCAGGTCGATGCCGGCTCCGTCGGGGCCGATCCGCCCCGAGCCCTGAGCGCTCCACCCGGCGCCGCCGGGGCGGTCTTCCGGGAGGGCGATCGCCGCCCACGCGGCGATCTCCTTCGCGTCGGCGGGCAGGCCGGTGGGGGATGCCGGGGCCGACACCGTGAGCGAGGGCGTGGGTGAGCCGGCATCCGGTGCGACCGGCGGCCCGGCGCACGCCGTCAGCACCGCCGCCGCGGGGAGAAGGGCCCAGATCGCCCGGGAGCGCCTCGTCATGCTCCGACGGTAGGCGCCGCGCCTGGGAGCGCCGTGAGCCCGCGCGGTGAACCCGGGCCGGGAACCCTGGTGAGGTGCGCGTCCGAGGGGCAAGGTAGGGGCATGACGGTGCGCGGGGTGGGGTGGCGGTATCCGGCGATCGCGCTCACGGTGCTCGTCCTGGTCGCCGTGCTCGTGCTGCACGCGGTGGATGCGGCGGGCGTGGGGCGGTGGGTCGCCACGGCGTACGTCGCGGTGTTCGTCGTGTGGACGCTGGTCGGGATGGTGCGCGATGTGCTCCGCGGCCACGTCGGCTTGGACGTGCTCGCAGTGGTCGCGATGGTCGCCACGCTCGCGGTGGGGGAGTACATCGCCTCGCTCATCATCGTGCTCATGCTCTCCGGCGGCGAGGCCCTCGAGGACTTCGCCGGGCGGCGGGCGCAGCGCGACCTCACCGCGCTGCTGGACCGTTCGCCGCGCGTCGCGCACGTCGTGGCGCACCCGCACGCGCCCGATGTCGACGAACTGCAGGACGTCGCAGTGGACGACGTCGTTCCCGGCGACGTGCTGCTCGTGCGCCCCGCCGAGGTCGTGCCGGTGGACGGCGTGCTCCTCAGCGACGTCGCCTCCTTCGACGAGTCCTCGCTCACGGGGGAGAGCATGCCCGTGACGCGAACGGCGGGCGGCGAGGTGCTCTCTGGTGCTGTCAACGGCACGCGCGCCGTGCGGATGCGGGCGATCCGGCGCAGCGCCGACAGCCAGTACCAGCAGATCGTGGCGCTCGTGCGGGAGGCGCAGGGCTCCCGCGCTCCCGTCGTGCGACTGGCGGATCGGTTCGCGGTGCCCTTCACCGCCGTCTCCCTCGTCCTCGCCGGCACGGCGTGGGCGCTGTCGGGGGATCCGACGCGATTCGCGGAGGTGCTCGTGCTGGCCACTCCGTGCCCGCTGCTGATCGCCGCGCCCGTCGCGTTCCTGGGCGGGCTGTCGCGGGCGGCGAAGGCCGGCGTCATCATGAAGGGCGGCGTCGTGCTGGAGTCGCTCGCGCGCGTGCGGTCGGCGTGCTTCGACAAGACCGGGACGCTCACGCAGGGGCGCCCCGATCTGGTGGAGGTGCGCCCGGCGGCGGGGTTCGACGCCGACGAGCTGCTGCGGCTGGCCGCATCCGCCGAGCAGTATTCGGCGCACGTGCTCGCCGACGGGATCCGCCGCGCCGCCCGCGCCCGGGGGCTGGAGATGCTCCCCGCCGAGGAGGCGAGCGAGGTCGCCACCAACGGCGTGACGGCACGGATCGCCGGGCGCACCGTCGTCGTCGGAAAACCCGCCTACATCGCCGCACTGGCGCCCGGGCTGTCGCCGGCGGCAGTGGAACCGGGCCAGGCGGCGGCGTACGTCGCCGTGGACGGCCGGTTCGCCGGCGCGCTCATCCTGGCCGACGCCGCGCGCCCCGAGGCGGCCGGGGTCATCGGGTGGCTGCGGGAGCACGGCGTGGCGCGCATCGTGATGCTCACCGGCGACGCACGCCCGACGGCGGAGGCGATCGCCGCCCAGGTCGGGATCGCCGACGTGCACGCCGAGCTGCTGCCGCCGGAGAAGGTGCACCTCGCGGCGCAGCTGCGGCCCCGCCCCACCCTCATGGTGGGCGACGGCGTCAACGATGCCCCGGTGCTGGCGGCCTCCGACATCGGCATCGCGATGGGCGCACAGGGAGCCACGGCAGCCGGTGACGCCGCCGATGCCGTCATCGTGGTGGACTCCCTCGCCCCGGTCGCCGACGCCGTCGCCATCGGCCGGCACACCCTGACCGTCGCCCTGACGGCGATCTGGATCGGGATCGGGCTGAGCGTGGGGCTCATGGTCGTCGCCATGACCGGCGTGATCCCCGCCGTGGCCGGCGCGCTCGTGCAGGAGCTGGTCGACCTCACCACGATCCTCTACGCGCTGCGCGCGCTGAGCGGGCCCGCCGCCCGACTCATGCCCGATCGGCCCGCCGCGGAACCCGTGCCCGCCGCGGTGCGCTGAGACCCCTCACGCCCCCGCGGTCATCCACGCGCGGCCGCGCACGCGCCATCCCAGCGTCACCAGGCGCGCGAGCATGTACGCGCCGGAGAACGCCGCCGCCAGCCACGCGATCCCGGCCGCCCCCGACACCCCCAGCGCGGCGACGACGGCGAGCGCCGGGATGAACACGACGAGGTTGAGCGCACCGGCCAGGGCCAGATACCGTGCATCCCCGGCGCCGATGAGCACCCCGTCGAGCACGAAGACGACCGCCGACAGCGGCTGTGCCACCGCGAGGACGAGCAGCGCGGGCTGGACGAGGGCGGCGACCTGGGGGTCGCCGGTGAAGACGAGCCCGATGACGCCGGACAGCGCCGCCACGATCGCGCCGACGACGACACCGAACCACACGCCCCACGCCGTCGTGCGGCGGAGCACCCGCTGCACCTCCCGCTCGTCCCCGGCCCCGAGCCCCTTGCCCACGAGCGCCTGGGCGGCGATGGCGAGGGCGTCCAGAGCGAACGCGCTCGCCGAGAAGATCGTGAACACCACCTGCCATCCGGCCAGTTCGGCCGCTCCCTGACCGGTGGCGACCGCGACGGTGGCCAGGAGGGCGGCGCGCAGGCTCACGGTGCGCAGGAACATCCACCCGCCCGAGCGGGCCGAGCCGCGCACGCCCTCGCGCTGCGGACGAACGGATGCCGCGTGCGTGCGCGCCAGGCGTCCCACCACCGCGACATAGGCGGCGACCATGCCCCACTGCGCGACGACGGTGCCGAAGGCGGACCCCGCGATGCCCCAGCCGAGGCCGTAGATGAACACGACGTTCAGCACCGCGTTGGCACCGAAGCCGATGCCGGCGATCCACAGCGGCGTGACGGTGTCCTGCATGCCGCGCAGGAGCCCGGTGGCGGCGAAAACGATCAGCATCGCGGGCAGTCCCCACACCGAGATGCCCAGGTACGTCTCGGCGTTGCGGGTCACCTCCGCCTCCGCGCCGAAGGCGCCGACCAGCAGCGGGGTGGCGAGGGAGCCGGCCAGCGCGAGCACCGCGCCCAGGGCGAGAGCCAGCCACATCCCGTCGATCCCCACCGACACCGCGCGCGTGGGGTCGCCCGCACCGAACCGGCGCGCCACGGCGGGCGTCGTGGAGTACGCGAGGAAGACCATCAGCCCGACGATCGTCTGCAGCACGGCCCCGGCGATGCCCAGGCCCGCCAGCGGTGCGACACCCAGGTGCCCGATGAGCGCGGAATCCACCAGCAGGAACAGCGGCTCGGCCACGAGCGCCCCGAACGCCGGCACCGCCAGACGCAGGATGTCGCGGTTCAGCGACGCGCCACGGGTGCTCACGCGTCGAGCCTAGGACGCAGGGACCCCCGCCGGCTCTCGTCCGCCGCTCAGGGCGCGCGGTTACCCTGGAACGATGACCGACACCCCTCGCTCCGGTATCGCGCTCGACGAACTCAGCGACGCGATCCGCCCGCAGGACGACCTCTTCCGCCACGTCAACGGGAAGTGGCTCGAGCGCACCGAGATCCCCGACGACAAGGCGCGCTGGGGGTCGTTCCACCTCATCGCCGAGCAGGCGGAGAAGCACGTGCGGACCATCGTCGAGGAGTCGCACGACGCCGAGCCCGGCACCGAGACCCGCAAGATCGGCGACCTCTTCACGAGCTTCATGGACACGGCCCGCATCGAGGAGCTGGGGGCGGCCCCCCTGGCCGAGCAGCTGGCGCGCGTGGACGCGGTCGACAGCATCCCGAGCCTCCTGCGAACGATCGGGGAATTCGAGCGCGACGGCGTGAGCGGGCTCATCGCGCTGTTCGTCGAACCCGACCCCGGCAACCCGCAGCGCTACCTGCCCGTGCTCTACCAGGGCGGGCTCTCGCTGCCGGATGAGAGCTACTACCGGCTGGAGAACTTCGAGGAGACCCGCGTCGCGTACCGCGCGCACATCCAGCGCATCCTGACGCTGGCCGGCGTCGCGGATGCCGCTGCCGACGCCGACGGCGCGGTCGCGCTGGAGACCGACCTCGCCACCCACCACTGGAGCCGTGAAGACAGTCGCGACGCGGTGAAGACCTACAACCTGCGCTCCTGGGATGAGACGGTCGCCGCCGCGGGCGTCGACCTGGCGCCGTGGCGAGAGGCGATCGCGCCCGGACACCCCAACGCCTTCGCCGAGGTCGTCGTCTACCAGCCGAGCTTCCTGGAATCCTTCGCCGTGCTGCTCACCGACGAGCGCCTGGAGGAGTGGAAGTCGTGGCTGCGGTTCAAGGTCGTGCACGCCGCCGCGGCGTTCCTCTCCGACCCGTTCGTGGATGAGAACTTCGCCTTCTACGGCACGCAGCTCACCGGCGTCCCGGTCAACCGCGAGCGCTGGAAGCGCGGTGTCGGCCTGGTCGAGGCCGCGCTCGGGGAGGCCGTCGGCAAGGTCTACGTCGAGCGTCACTTCCCGCCCGCGGCCAAGGAGGCGATGGACGAGCTCGTCGCCAACCTCGTGGCCGCCTACCGCGAGAGCATCTCCGACCTGGAGTGGATGAGCCCCGACACGCGCGAGCGGGCACTCGCCAAGCTCGACGCGTTCACGCCCAAGATCGGCTACCCGGTGAAGTGGAAGGACTACTCCGACCTCGAGATCGATGCGGCCGACCTGGTCGGCAACGTCCGCCGCGCACACGTGTGGGAGCACGACCGGCAGCTCGCGAAGGTGGGCCAGCCCATCGACCGGGACGAGTGGTACATGACGCCGCAGACGGTCAACGCCTACTACAACCCGCTGATGAACGAGATCGTCTTCCCGGCAGCGATCCTGCAGTACCCCTTCTTCGACGCCGACCGGGATGCGGCCGCCAACTACGGTGGCATCGGCGCGGTCATCGGGCACGAGATCGGCCACGGCTTCGACGACCAGGGCAGCCGCTTCGACGGCGACGGATCGCTGCGGGACTGGTGGACCGAGGCCGACCGTGCCGCGTTCGAGCAGCGCACCTCCAAGCTCGTCGAGCAGTACAACGCGCTCGTGCCCCAGGGGCTGTCGCCGGAGCACCACGTCAACGGCGCCCTCACGATCGGTGAGAACATCGGCGACCTGGGGGGCCTCGGGATCGCGATCAAGGCCTATCGCCTGCACACCGCCGAAGCGGGCGCCCCGGAGATCGACGGGTTGACCGGCATCCAGCGGCTCCTGCTGAGCTGGGCCCAGATCTGGCAGCAGAAGGGCCGTGAGGCCGAGACGATCCGGCTGCTCACGATCGACCCGCACTCGCCGAACGAGTTCCGCTGCAACCAGATCGTGCGTAACATCGACGCGTTCTATGACGCCTTCGGTGTGGAGTCCTCCGACGCCCTGTGGCTCGATGAGAGCGAGCGCGTCACGATCTGGTAGCGGCATCCGGTCACCCCCACCGACCGCCTGAGACCCGAGGAGCATCGTCGTGGCCCCCACCCCGGACTCGTCGCGCGACACCGCGCCCCTGCGTGCCTCGGGCCGCACGGGCGGGCGTCGCCCGCCGCGGCGGACGGGGGCGGGACGACGATCGTTCACGTCCGTGCTCGCCGCCCTGGACGAGCTCGCGGCCTCGGGTGCTCGGGTGGCCGTGCGGGTGGCGGATCTGGACCGCGGCACCACGGTGCTCGCCGGCGACGACAACGACACGCTGCCCGTCGGCGGACTCGGGATCGTCCCGCTGCTGGTCGAGGTGGCGGCGGCCTTCGAGGACGGCCGCCTCAATCCCCTCGAGATCGTGGACCGCGCCGCCCTGGAGCCGGTGTCGGTGTCGGGCGTGTGGCAGCACCTGAAGGCGCCCGCGCTGCCGCTGGCGGATCTCGCGGTGCTCGCCGCATCCACCGGTGACGCACTGGCGGCCAACGCGCTGCTGCACCGGGTCGGGCTCCCCGCGGTGCGCGCGCGCCTGGAAGGGCTGGGGCTGGAGCGAACCGCGCTGCTCGACCAGTTCCGCGACCGCCGCGGCCCCGACGACGCGCCGCAGGTGGCGCTGGGGTCGGCACGCGAGCTCGCGGCACTGTTCGCCGCCCTCGTGAACTCGCGGGCGGTCACCGCGCGGGTCAGTGCGCAGGTCGCGGAATGGCTGAGCCTCAACGCCGACCTCAGCCTGGTCGCCTCGGCGACGGGACTGGATCCCTTCGCGCACGACAACGACGACCACGGGTTGCTGTTCGTCAACAAGACCGGCCGTGGCGACGGCGTGCGTGCGGAGGCCGGCGTGCTCGCCGGACCGCGGGCCGGGGTCTCGTACGCGCTGATCGTGTGCTTCGACGACCTGTCCATCGCGCATCGGCTGCGCGCGCACGACGCCTTCCGCATCCTGGGCCTCGACCTCATGGAGTACGTGTTCTGACTCCGCGCGCGCCCGGCCGGCGCGGCTGGGGCCGACGTGCGCCCGGCAATCATTGACGTTTCCAATCATCAAGTTTTATGATGTTCTGACAGGAGGCCCGCCCGGGGCCACGAGTTCACAACGATGTGGAGAATCTCATGCGAGCAAAGATGGCTCTTGTCCCGCTGGTGGCCGTCCTGGCCCTCGCCGGCTGCGCCTCATCCGGTGATCCGGCGTCGGAGGGGGAGCCCGCCGTCGACGCCCCCGTGGGCGAGGACGCGCCGCTGTACGACCTGCTGCCCGACGAGATCAAGGAAGCCGGCGTCATCACGATGGCCGGCGACACGCATCCGCCCTACCGCACGATCGAAGAGGACGGCTCGTTCACCGGCATCGACCCCGACATGCAGGCCGCACTCGCCGAGCAGCTGGGCGTCGAGTTCGAGATCGTGACGTCGTCGGGATTGGACGCGATGCTCACCGGCATGCTGTCGGGGCGCTACGACGCCTTCAACGGCCCCGTCCGCGCGACCCCCGAACGCGAGGCCGACTTCGACGCCGTCGTGTGGATGACCACGCGCACGAGCTACGTCTTCCCGGCCGACCGTGCCGACGACTTCCCGGACAGCGAAGCGGTGTGCGGTCAGCGCGTCGCCGGTGTCGTCGGATCCGTCACGGAGACCCAGCTGCAGCGCCTCGATGAGTGGTGCATCGGCGAGGGCCTCGAGCCGACCGAGTTCATCGGGCTGGAGGACACCAACTCCACGATCCTCGCGCTGAATTCCGGCCGCGCCGACCTCGTCGGCACGACGCAGGCGTCCGCGATCGACCTCCTCGCCACGCAGCAGGACACCTACGACTACGTCATGCAGACCGACGAACAGGGTGCCGGAGTGGACCTCTTGGCGATGTTCATGCCGAAGGACTCGGGACTCGCCGAACCGATGCTGGCGGCGTTCGAGGCCATCTTCGACAACGGCCGGTACGCCGAGATCATGGCCGACTACGACATCGAGGACGCCCAGATCGACGCCCCCGTCCTCAACCCGAACACCACCGGCAAGTAGCCCGGGCCCGAGCGCGAGGAGTGCACCCGTGACCACCCCGATCATCACGCCACCGCGCGCGGGAGCCGCGGATGTCGCCGACGCCCGCCCCCGGTTCCGGCCGTGGCGGGTGGTGGTGGGTGTCCTCCTCGCGCTCGTGGTCGTCCAGCTCCTGGTCTTCCTCATCACCAACGAGCGGTTCGAATGGCCGGTCGTGGCGCAGTACCTGTTCGCACCGTCGGTGCTCCTGGGGCTGCTCATGTCGCTGCTGCTGACCGCACTGGGGATGGTGTTCGGATCGATTCTGGGCACGGCGCTCGCCGCCGGTCAGCTGTCGGACTTCGGACCCGTGCGGTGGGCGTGCATCGCGTTCGTGGGCGTGTTCCGCGGGGTGCCCCCGCTGGTGCAGCTGATCTTCTGGTACAACCTCGCCTACCTCGTTCCCAAGCTCGCCGTCGGCGTCCCGTTCGGCCCCGAGCTGTTCTCGTGGAACACGAACGACATCATCACTCCCCTGACGGCGGCCATCATCGGCCTGTCCCTGCACGAGGCCGCCTACATGGCGGAGATCATCCGCGCCGGCATCCTCTCGGTCGACCAGGGACAGCGGGATGCAGCCAAGGCCATGGGCTTCTCGCCGTGGCGCACCTTCAGCCGCGTCATCCTGCCGCAGGCCATGCGCGTCATCATCCCGCCCACCGGCTCGCAGGTGATCGCGCTGCTGAAGGGCACGTCGCTCGTCAGCGTCATCGCGATGGGCGACCTGCTGCATTCGGTGCAGGTCATCTACAACCGCACGTACGAGGTGGTGCCGATGCTGCTGGTCGCCGTCATCTGGTACCTCGTCGTGGTGACGCTGCTGACCCTCGTGCAGCGTCGCGTGGAAGCGCGGTTCAGCCGCGGGCTGTCGCGGTCCACCCGGGTCCGTCGCACGGTTCAACGTCTGGAGGCCGCAGCATGAGCGTCGAACGCACCACGATCCCCGTCCTCGAGGTCATGGGGCTGAGGAAATCGTTCGGCGGCGGCGGCGACCGCCCGGCCCTGGACGGCGTCGACCTGCGCGTGGAGGACTCCGAGGTCGTCGCCGTGCTGGGCCCGTCCGGCTCGGGCAAGTCGACCCTCGTGCGCTGCATCGACCAGCTGGAGTCGATCGACGGGGGCGCGATGTACCTCGACGGCGAGCTGCTCGGCTACGAGGTGCACGGCAGCCACATCCGGCCGCTCCGCGACGTCGACGTGCAGCGGCAGCGGCGGCGGATGGGCATGGTCTTCCAGCAGTTCAACCTGTTCCCGCACTGGACCGTCCTGCGCAACATCACCGAGGCTCCCATCACGGTCCACGGGGTGCCCCCCGCAGAGGCGAAGCAGCGCGCGATGGACCTGCTGGAGCGGGTCGGTCTCGCTGACAAGGCCAACGCGCACCCGCGCCAGCTCTCCGGCGGTCAGCAGCAGCGCGTCGCGATCGCGCGCGCCGTCGCAGCCAACCCGCGCGTGCTGCTGTTCGACGAACCCACCAGCTCGCTCGACCCCGAGCTCGTCGACGAGGTGCTGCAGGTCATCAAAGACCTCGCGGTGTCGGGGATGACGATGGTCGTCGTCACGCACGAGATGGCGTTCGCCCGCAGCGTCGCCGATCGCTGCGTGTTCATGGCCGAGGGGAAGGTGATCGAGGACCGGCCCGCTCAGGAGTTCTTCGAGTCCCCGCGCTCGACCCGGTTGCAGACCTTCCTCACGCGCACCGCGCAGACGGAGACGCCGCCGCGATGACCACCGTGCTCGCCACCGGCGATCTCGTTCTCGAGACGCCGGATGCCACCGCTCTGCTCGCCGCCGCCGTCCCGGTCCTGGCCGGCGGGGACGTCGTGATCGGTCACCTCGAGGTGCCGCACGTGCACAGCGCCCGCGTCCTCACGACCGACGTGCCCGCCCTCCCTGCACCACCCAGCGCGCTGGACGCCGTCGCCGCCGCGGGATTCGACGTGCTCACCCTCGCCGGCAACCACGTGTTCGACTTCGGGCCGGAAGGGATCGCCGAGACCCGCCGGCACTGCGCGGACCGCGGGATGCTGACCGCCGGAGCCGGCGACGACTTCGCCGAAGCCCTCGCCCCCGCGATCGTCGCCGACGGTGAGCGCAGGGTCGCCGTCCTCAGCGTCAACTGCGTCGGACCGCGGGAGACGTGGGCGACCTCGCTGAAGCCGGGTGCCGCCTACATCGAGGTGATCACCCACTACGAGACGCGCGGGGCCAACCCCGGCGGGCCGCCGCGCATCCACACCTTCGCCGATCAGCGCTCGCTGCAGCGCGTGGCAGACGCCGTCCGCGAGACCGCCGCCACGGGCGCCGTGGTCGTGGTCGCGCTGCACAAGGGACTCGTGCACGTGCCGGCCGAGATCGCCGACTACGAGCGCGAGATCTCCCACGCGATGGTGGATGCGGGCGCCCACGTCGTCCTCGGCCACCACGCCCACATCTTCAAGGGCGTGGAGATCTACCGCGACCGGCCGATCTTCCATGGCCTCGGCAATTTCGCCACCGTCACCCAGGCCCTCACCGCCAAACCTGGCGACGCCGCCGAACGGGCCGCGTGGGCACGCCAGCGCGTGCGCCTGTTCGGGTTCGTCCCCGACCCGGCGATGCCCGACTACCCGTTCCACCCCGAGAGTCGCAACACCGCCATCGCGCGCGCGGACGTCTCCGCCGACGGGACGGTGTCGGCCTCGCTGGTGCCGTGCTGGATCGACGACGACGCCCGACCCGTGCCCACCGGGGCATCCGGGCGAGGCGAGTCGGTCGGGGAGTACATCCGGGCCATCACGGCCGAGGCCGGGTTCGACACGAGTTTCACATGGCACGACGACCGGCTTCTGGTCGCGCAGGGAGGATCAGCACGATGAGTACCAAGAGGGGCCCCCTGGAAGGGAAGACGGTCCTGGATCTGACGACGGCGCTGGCCGGTCCGTACGCGACGCTCCTGCTGGCAGGGCTGGGCGCACGCGTCATCAAGATCGAGAACCCCACGCGCGGCGGCGACTCGTCGCGCAACAACTCGCCCTACGTCACCGAGGAGGGCCTGAGCCTGCGGCGCACGTCGGCGCAGGACATGTCGGTGTCGATGATGGTGCGGGGGCGCAACAAGGAGAGCATCACCCTCAATCTGAAGCATCCGCGCAGCCGGGAGGTGTTCCTCGACCTGGCCCGTGAGGCCGACATCGTCGTGGAGAACTACAGTGCCGGGGTGACCGAGCGACTCGGCATCCACTACGCCGCCGTGCGGGAGGTGAACCCCCGGCTCGTCTACACCTCCATCAGCGGCTTCGGCGCGCAGGGCGGCGACGGCAAGGCGATGGACACGATCATCCAGGCCCTCAGCGGCGTCATGATGACGGCGGGGGAGCCCGGCGATCCGCCGGTGCGGTTCGGGCTGCCCGTCGGTGACCTCGTCGCTCCGCTGTTCGCCGTGATCGGGACGCTGTCCGCGGTGCTGCACGCCGAGAAGACCGGGGAGGGCCAGCATGTGGACGTGTCCATGCTGGGAAGCCTCACCTCCCTCGTCGCGTGCGAGCCGTTCGACGCCCTCGAATCGGTCGGCATCCCGCTGCGCACCGGTGCCGTCGTCCCGCGCCTGGCCCCGTTCGGCACCTTCCGGGCGGTGGACGGCTGGTTCGCGATCTGCGCTCCCACCGACGCCTTCGCGGCGGGGCTGCTGCGGGCCATCGGCCGTCCCGACCTCGTCGACGACCCCGACTACGCCACGCGCGATGCCCGCGTGCGCAACGCCGGTGACCTGCACGGCCGCATCCAGGAGTGGTCGGCTCGCCGTCCGGTCAGCGAGGTGCTCGCAGCGCTCGAGGCCCACGCCGTGCCGGCGGCCCCCGTGCGCGACACCGCGGAGGCCGTCCGCGATGAGCTCGTCCTGTCCCGCAAGGAGGTCGTGCCGCTGATCCACCCGCAGTTCGGATTCGTGGAGGGCCTCTACGGCAGCGGGCTGCCCGTGACCTTCTCCCGCAGCGCCACCGACCTGTCCCGCCCGGCACCCGGGCTGGGGGAGCAGACCGAAGTGGTCCTGGGCGCGATGCTCGGGTACGACGACGCCACCATCGACCAGCTGCGGTCCGAAGGCGTGCTGTGACCCCCACGATCGGGATCGTCGGCAACGACGTCCCCCGCCAGATCGTGCGAGCCGCCGGCGCCGCCCCGCAGCGTCTCACCGGAAGCTGGGCCGGCGCCGTCGACCGTGTCGCGGCCGATCACCTCGGCGCCGTCGACCGGTCTGCCGCCGTGATCCTCACCGGTCTCATGGGCGCAGCGACCGACGCGCTGGACGCCCTCGTGGTGTGCAACGACTCGCAGGCGAACCTGAGGCTGTTCTACGTGCTGCGGATGCTGCGCGGCGAGGGCATCCCGCCCGTGCACCTGCTGGACCTGCCGCGGCAGGACACTCCCGCCACCCGCCGTTTCGCTCGGGTGCAGCTCGCGGCCCTCACGGCGTTCTGCGAACGGGTCTCCGGCCGCACCGCGGATGCCGCCGCGTGGCGTGACGCCGCGGCCGAGGAGCGCGCCGTGGGCGCCGCGGTCTCGCGCCTGCAGGCGCGGCGCCGCGCCCAGCCGCCCGAGGTCGGCGGGACCACGGCACTGACGGCCCTGCTGGCCGCCGCATCCGCGCCCCCCGCCGCCGCGGTGGAACTGCTGGATGCCGCCGCCGAGCCTCGCGCAGGCGGCCTCCGCGTGCACGTGACCGGCAGCAACCATCCCGACCCCTCGGTGTACGCCGCCCTCGAGGCATCCGGGGCGACGATCGTCTCCGACGACCACGACACCGGGGACCTCTCGTGGCTCGGAGCCGGTGTCGACGCCGCGGACGCCGACGCCGTCTACGCGGGCCTGATCGATGCGCACTTCGCGCGCACGAGCGGCTCGGCCGTCGCCACGATCGCCGAGCGTGCGGCCACGACGCGCGCGATCGCCGTCGCGGCGCAGGCCGACGTCGTGCTCGCCCTCATCCGGCGGGGAGATGAGGCGCCCCTGTGGGATCTCGCCGCGGCGGCCGATGCCCTCGCGGACACCGGGATTGCGCTGGAGCGCAGCGTGGGGATCACCGCTGAAGGACTCGACGCCGCGGTCGGCGGCGTGCTGGCAGGTCTGAGCGGCGGGGAGGAGCACCATGCCTGAGGGCAGACTCGACAGCGCGGTGGCCGCGACGGCGTACCAGCGCGAGTGGTTCCAGTCGCTGCGGCGATCCAGCGGAGCGGACGCGCCGATCGCGTTCGTGAACGCCGACGCGCCGCACGAGGTCTTCCGGGCGATGGGCATCCCCTACGTCGTCAACCAGTGGTGGGCCTCGGTCATCGCCGCCAAACGCCGCGGCCCCGACAGTCTCCGCCGGCTCACCGCGCTGGGGCTGCCCGACGACAGCCGCCAGTACGACGCGCTGGCGCTGGGAGCCCAGGATCTGCCGGCGGAGGACGCGCCGTGGGGCGGCCTGCCCACCCCCGCCTTCGCCGTCGCCGAGCGCGGCGGCGACGTCACCCACAAGATCTTCGAACTGTGGGGGCAGCGCCCGGGCACCGAGACGTTCCTGCTGTCGCGCACCGCGGCCGATCCCGCACCCGAGGGCTGGTGGGAGCGCGTCGCCGACGGGTGGGAGGAGGTCTTCGGACGTGAGCGGATCGACCTGCTCGCCGCCGAGATCCACGACCTGATCGCGTGGCTCGAGGAGCGCACCGGCCGGAGCTTCGACCATTCGCGCCTGGCCGAGATCATGGCGCTGGGCAACGAGCAGGCGCAGTGGAACCGCCGCACGCGCGACCTGCTCGCCGCAGCCCGGCCCGCGCCCGTCGCGGTGACCGACTCCATCCCGAGCGTCATGGTGCCGCAGTGGCACCGGGGCAGCGAATGGGCCGTGACCGCCGCCAAGCGGCTGCACGACGAGGTCGCCGCGCGGATGGAACGGGGCGACGCGGTCTGCCGTGAGGAGCGGCGCCGGCTGATGTGGATCGGGCGCGGCCTGTGGTCGGATCTGGAGATGTACCGCGCGTTCCAGGAGGAGTTCGGGGCGGTGTTCGTGTGGTCGATGTACCTCGCCATCGCCGCCGACGGGTACGCGCGCTACGGCCCCGACCCCGTCCGGGCCCTCGCGGCACGGTTCGTCGGGATCACCGACCTGCTGTACGTGCCGCCGATGTCCTCCAGCTGGTACGTGAAGGAGGCCTTGGCGCACGGCGTCGACGGTGTCGTGCACCTCGTCGCCGACGACACCCCCGGCGCATCCTTCATCAGCGCGGCGCTCGAGGAACGCGGCGTCCCGGTGCTGGAGATCCGTGCGAACAACGCGGACTCGCGCTCCACCCAGGACGCGCGGGTGGGGGAGCGCATCGCGGAGTTCCTGCGCACGCGCGTGCCCGCCCGCTGACCGTGGGCGGTCTCGACGCGCTGCGGCCGTTCGGCAACCGCCGCTTCTCGCTGTACTTCGCCGGGCAGGTCGTCTCCAACACCGGCACGTGGTTCCAGAACCTGGCGTTATCGCTCGTGATCCTCGATCTCACCGGCAGCGCCCAGGCACTCAGCGCGGTCACGATCGCGCAGTTCACGCCGCTGCTTCTGCTGGCGATCCCGGCAGGGCGCGTGGCCGACCGGTTCCGACCGCGCACGATCCTGCTCGTCACCTCCGCCGGATCGGTTCTGGTCGCCACGGGGCTCGCGGCGACGGTGGTCGCCGGCACGACCGATCTGCGGCTCGTCTACGGGCTGGTCTTCGTCCTCGGCTGCGTCAACACGTTCGAGCGCGTGGCCGCCCAGGCGATCATCTTCGAGATCGCCGGACCCGAGACCCTGACGCGCGCCGTCTCGCTCTCCACGATCGCCCTCTCCGCCGCGCGCTCGATCGGGCCGGGCCTCGCCGGGATCGCGTTCGCCGGCCTGGGGGCAGCGTGGTGCATGATCATCAACGCCGCCTCGTTCGCCGTCGTGCTCGTGGCCATCGCGTGCATCCGCCCGTCGCGTCTGCACGCGCGTCCGCGACTGGACCGGGCCCGCCGGCGCGCCCAGGGGACCCCGCTGCGCAACCGCGACTTCGTGACGATCCTCGTCGTCAACAGCGCCATCGCCCTGCTGGCGATGAACATGATGGTCGTCATCACCTCCAGCGTGACGCTGGGATTCGACGGCGACGCCACGATGGTGGGGGCCGCCCACGCGCTCAACGCCGTCGGGGCGATCGTGGGCGGCATGCTGGCGGCGACCCCCGTGTCGGTGTCGGTGCGTTCGCTCGCGTGGGCGTGCGCGGTGTTCGGTCTCGCCCTGCTCGCCAACGCCGCCGCGCCCACGCTCGGGGTCTTCCTCTTCCTCGCGCCCGTCCTGGGCATCGGGATCGGGTACTACCTGGGTGTCCTGCAGGCCGCCGCGCAGGTGAGCGTGCCGCCCGCTCAGCTCGGTCGCGCGATGTCGCTGGTGACGCTGGGCAGTTACGGCATGGCGCCCCTGGGGGCGTTCCTCATGGGGACGGTCATCGACGCCACGTCGTGGCAGGTCGCGATGGCCATCGGGGGTGTCGCCGCTCTCGCCTGCACGGCGTTCGTGCGCGTGCGCACGCGCCCGGCGTGATTGCCCGCGTACACGGCCTCACGGCCCACGGTCAGGGCAGCCCCCGTCACGACGTGCGTGGCCGGCCCCGCGTCGGGCGGGCCGGGCGCCGACGCTTCGCGACCGCCTCGGCCTCGGCATCCTTGTCACCGAAATAACCGCCCGCGAGCACCCCCGCGGCGCGGGTCAGCACGTCGGCGAGCGAGTCGCCGAGGGGCGTGCCCAATTCGGTGGAGAGGCGCTGCTCGCGCTCCTGCAGCTCGGCCGTGCACTCCTGGAGCTCCGTCCAGCCCTTCTCCGTCAGCCGGACCAGCCGCACGCGGCGATTGGTGGGATGGGCGACCTTCTCGATGTAGCCCGCCGCCAGAAGCTCCTCCGAGACGACGTGGGCGGCCTGAGAGCTGACGAACGTGCGGCGGGCGACCTGCGCGTTGGACAGTGGCACACCCTCGCCGAGCACCTGCAGGATCAGCAGCTGGGGCTGGGTGATCCCCCGCGCCAGCGCCGTGTTCTCCGCGGCGCGGTTGAGTGCGCGCGACAGGCGGTACGCGGTGTAGTTGAGGCGGTCGATCGCGGGAGTCCCGCGGGGATCTGGCACGACGTCGTCCACGACTTCACTGTAGTTCCGGCTCACGCCATCGGGGTCTGGCGCGCGCTCGCCGACGCACATCTCCCGATGGCGTGCGAGGATCAGTGGTGAACGAGAGGGACGACCGTCATGGTGGATGTCAGCGGTACCGAGGTGACCGGACCCCCTCCTGCCGACGCATCCGGCGTGGTGCCTGGACTGTACTGGGGGGTGCGCGACAGCTTCCTCCGCTATGTCCTGGGCAACCCCGACGGGCAGCTGTACGGCGACGACGGCGTGGAGACCGACGGGGACGGCATGTTCCGCTTCCCGCTGCGCACGCTCGAGCGCAGCGGTCCGTCCTGGCGGATCGGCTTCGGTGGCGAGGTGCGCTTCGCGGCTCACTTCGGCATGCTCGATGTCGCACTCCGTCACCCCGTCGTCGAGCTGGACGAATCCGGTGGCCTGCTCAGCGTCGACGGCCCGAACGGCGCGTCGCTGCCGATCGTGCGGCTCGAGTGGGCCGCCCCCGTCCTCATCGAAGGGCGCTGGGTCGTGTTCCCGCCGCTGTCCACGACGCTCACCGAGGAAGGGGTCGCCGTCTTCGGCGACGTCTACGCAGCCGGCACGGCCTTCGACGACATCCGTGTGGCGCTGCCCGCGGACGCTGTGCCCGAGGATCAGTGACATGGACGACGACACCGACTTCACGCTGCCGCACACGCGGACGCGGCGCCTTCCCCGTCCCCATTCCGGCGGCGGGCCGCAGCATCTGCTGATCACGCTGCTCGGGGACTACTGGTTCGCCCGCGACGAACTGCTGCCCTCCGCCGCCCTGGTGGATCTGCTCGCGGAATTCGGCGCGAACGAGAACGCATCGCGGCAGGCGATGCGCCGACTCACCCAGCGCGGACTGCTGGCACAGGGCAAACAGGGACGGGCGACCTACTACGGCATCCCGGGCGACATCGTCGCGAACCAGCGGCTGCGCCTGGCGCGGGCCGTGACGTTCGGCGCGGATTTCTCCGATTGGGACGGGCACTGGACGCTCGTGTCCTTCTCGATCCCCGAGGCTGAGCGCGATGTGCGGCGCCTGCTGCGCAACGGGCTGAAGAACATGGCCTTCGGAGATCTGCAGGACGGGGTGTGGATCAGCCCCCACGACCGCCGCGCCGACGCCGTCGCCCTGCTGGACGAGCTCGGCGTCGCGGCCGGGCATGTCATGCACGCCACATGGGGCATGCGCGAGGGTGATCGCGAGGCCGTTGCCGACGCGTTCGAACTGGATGGCCTCGCGGGGGAGTACCGCGCCTTCCTCGACGAGTACGCGCCACGGCGGAAGTGGGCAGAGGGCGACGTCGATCCCCGTGAGGCGCTGCTGCTGCGGACCAAGCTGACGAACGACTGGCTCGCGTTCCGCCTCTCCGACCCCGAGCTTCCCGCCGAGCTGCTTCCGCAGGACTGGCCGCGCCCCGCGGCGCGCGCGCTGTTCCTCGAGCTGTACGACCGCCTGGGGCCGAAGGCGGCAGCGCACGTGAGACACCTCATCGCCCGATACGACGCATCCTTGTCGCGAATCGTGACCCATCACGCCGTACCGACGGTCGACGCCCGCATGAGCGAGGAGATGGCGCGAATGCTGCAGGAAGGCGGCGGCGCCGCGTCCCCGTAGCGCCCGCCGGCTTCGCTGAACCCGGCGGATGTACGTTTCGTGTCACAATTCAATTGACGTTGAGAGTGACGCCCGGATACATTGACGTAAGCAATCATCCTTTCGACAATGGAGTCACTCATGAGGCGTTCTCTTTCGGCGATCGCACTCGTCGCCGCCGCGACCCTGGCACTGGCCGGATGCGCCGGCGGCGATGAGACACCCGCAGCCACCGGCGGCGGCGGCACCGGTGGTGACGAGCTCGAGGAACTCGTCTCGGCGGCCCAGGACGAGGGGTCGCTCGTCTTCTACCTGACGCCGCCTGAGGCGACCGCCCAGCAGCTCGCGGATGCCTTCTACGACGAGTACGGCATCGAGGCGGAGTTCGTGCGCATGACCGGCGGCGAGCTGGCCGCGCGCTACAGCGCGGAGGTGGAGGCCGGCGCTCCGGCCGCCGACCTCGTGATGCCCAGCTACGACGAGTTCATCGACAAGGGTCTCGACGAGGGCTGGCTCCTGGGCTTGGATGAGGCGGACATCCCCGGGTACGACGAGTTCCCCGAGGAGGGCAAGCTTGCCGACGGCGCGGTCGCCGTCGTGCAGTTCGCACCGAGCGGCCTGTCATGGAACACCGAGGCGCTCGGTGATCTGCCGGCGCCGGAGACCTTCGAGGATCTCGCCGACCCGCAGTACGAGGGCAAGCTCCTCCTGACCGACCCGTCGTCCTCGCAGGCCTACATCCAGTTCTGGACCATGGTTGCCGAGGCCTACGGAATGGAGACGGTGGAAGCGATCGCCGACAACGCCGTGCGCCTGTACAACTCCGTCGTGCCGATGACCGAGGCGCTCGGCGCCGGCGAGGGCGCGGTCACCGGGCCCAACGTCGGGCAGGTGGTCGCGGGGGCGGCCAAGAGCGGCGCGCCGGTGGAGTTCACCGTTCCGGACTTGACCAACGGGCCGGAGATCGTCCTCTCGCTCTCCGCCGATGCGCAGAGCCCGAACGCCGCCCGGCTGTTCGCGCACTTCGTGCTCTCCGAGGCCGGACAGGACATCCTCAACGCCGCCGCCGGCAACATCTCCGCGTACAACTTCGACGAGATGCCCGCCGAGTACGTGCGCATCGACCGCGACACCGCGCTCGAGAACGAACAGGCGATCCTGGACGCGTTCGGCCTCTGACCTCGCCCCCCCGCGAGACTGCACGCAGCCGTCGAGACCGCGACATAATGTCGCGGTCTCGACGGTGCGTTGCTGTTTCGCGGAACAGGGGACGGGACGGGGCGGGACGGGGGCGGGAGCGGGTCAGGCGCGGACGAAGTCCAGGGGGACGGAGCGGGTGCCCCACTCGGCCCAGATCGCCATCTCCGGCTCGCCGGTGAGGCGCCACGACGCGGTGCGCGCCAGGGCCTCCTCCAGCGTGATGCACATCATCATGCGCGCGAGCGGGGCACCGGGGCAGCTGTGGGTGCCCCGCCCGAACGCGATGTGCCGCTGGATGTTGTCGCGGTTCAGGATGAAGCGCTCGCCGTCGGGGAACACCTTCTCGTCGCGGTTGGCCGACGTGTACACGAGCGCGATCGGGTCGTCCTGGCGGATGAGCTGGCCGGACAGCACGACGTCCTCGCGCGCCGTGCGCGCCATGCCGCGGTAGGGCGAGTACAGCCGCAGCATCTCCTCGACGGCGGCGGGGATCAGCGACGGGTCGGCGCGCAGGGCGTCCTGCAGGGCGGGGTGGCGGCTCAGGTGCACGAACATGTTGCCCGTGAAGACGCTGGGCGCCACCATCCCGGTCACGATGAGCTGCCGCACGCATCCGAGGATCATCGCCGCCGGCAGCGGCTCGCCCTCGTGCCGTGCGGCCAGCAGCCCCGCGGTGAGGTCCTCCTCGGGGTCGAAGTCCCCCGCCACCCGCTCGTCGATGATCCCCTGCGCGATCTCGTAGAGCCGGCCGCTGAGCGACTTCACGGTGTCGTGATCGAGCACCTGGATGGCGTCGACGTACGTGCCGCTGACGTTCTTGATGAGCTCGGAGGTGGCCACGTCCAGGTTGAAGAACTTCGCGAACACGTATGCGGGGAAGCGGTGCGCGTACTGCTTGCACACGTCGACCCAGCGCTCGGACAGCAGCGGGTCCAGCAGCGACACCGCCGCCTCCCGCACGTGCGGCTCGAGCGCCCGCATGCGCGGCGGCGTGAAGAAGCGGTTGATCACCCGACGGTAGGCGGTGTGCTCGGGGGGATCCAGGTGCAGCGGCGGCCGCACGCCCGTGAAGGCGAACTTCGGGACGGCGTTCTGCTTGCGCGTGGTGAAGTGCTGGATGTCGGTGATGACCTGCAGCACCTCGTCGTAGCCGACCGCGGCCCAGAACCCGTCGTACTCCTGGCTGCGCACGAGCCCGCCATGCCGGCCGCGGAGCTCCTGGAACTCTTCGTGCGCACTCGTGAACGTCTCCTCGGGGCGCACAGGATCGAAGTCGTGCGCGTCGCGGCGCCGTTCGTCGTCGCGGATGCCGGGGACATCGGAGATCGTCATGCGCTCACCCCCGTCGAGCCCTCGGCCAGAACCCGCAGCCGCGCGGCCGGCACGAACAGCGTGATGTCGTCGCCGTCGCGGTGCGCCGGCTCACCGAGTGTCGTCACCCGCACCCGCTGGTCCGTTCCGCCCAGCCGCACGATCGTCTCGGTCGTGGCGCCGAGGAAGAGCACGCGTTCGACGATGCCCGCCCACACGTTGCCGTCGTCCCGCCGCTCGCCGACGATGCCGTACTCGGGGCGGAAGCACGCCACGACGCGGTCGCCGACGGTCAGGCCGTCGGAGGCGCGGATGCCGCGGGCCTCCCCTGCGGGCGTGTCGAGGGTCACCGTCTCGCCCTCCAGCGCCTGGACGGTGGCGGGGATCTCGTTGGTCGTACCGATGAAGTTCGCCACGTACCGGCTCGTGGGCGCCGAGTAGACCTCGGTGGGGGGCCCGAGCTGGCGCACCTTGCCGGCGCCCATCACGGCGACGCGGTGGGCGAGCTCCATGGCTTCGTGCTGATCGTGCGTGACGTAGACGGCGGCGAAGCCGAGGGTGCGCTGCATCTCCAGCAGTTCGCGCCGCAGCGTCTCGCGGACCTTCGCGTCGACGTTGGAGAGCGGCTCGTCGAAGAGGACGAGATCGCCGCCGTCCACGAGAGCGCGGGCGAGCGCGACGCGCTGCTGCTGACCGCCCGACATCTGACCGGGGAACTGCCGGCCCAGTTCGCCGACCCCGACGAGCTCGAGCACGCGGTTCACCTTCTCTGCGATCTCCGCCTTGGAGTACCGCTGCTTGCGGCTGCGCAGCGGATACGCGACGTTGTCGAACACGGTGAGGTGCGGCCACAGTGCGTAGGACTGGAAGATCATGCTGAGGTTGCGTTTCTCCGGCGGCAGCTCGATCCGCCGCTCGTGGGAGAACACCGTCGCCCCGTGGATGTCGATCTCGCCCTCGTCGGCGCGTTCGAGGCCGGCGATCGTGCGCAGCAGTGTGGTCTTGCCGCATCCGGAGGGCCCGAGGAGAACGACGAACTCGCCGGGCATGACATCCAGCGTCACGCCGTCGATTGCGTTCGCGACGGTGCCGTCGGCCCGGCGGAAGCGCTTGGCGACCTCACGCAAGCGCACGACGGGAGCGGTGCCCTCAGGCACGCCGGCGCCGGCCATGCGGGTCTTGAGCGTCTGCATCATGTCACTTGCCTCCGAGGCTCTGGTGGTTCCAGCGTGCGAGGCGTCGGGACACCACGAGCACGCCGATGACGATCACGGCGCTGAGCACCGTCAGGAAGGTGGACACGGCCGCCAGTTCGGCGTAGGAGCCGTTCTGGTAGATCTCCAGGATCCGGAAGCCGATGACGTTGTTGCGCGTGCCGGCGAGGATCGACGACGCGGTGAGGTCGCCGATCATGCGCACGAACAGCATCGACCACCCCAGGATCAGGGCGGGTGCCATCAGCGGCAGGAAGATGCGGCGGATGGTGCGCGCCTCGCCCGCTCCCGACACGCGCGAGGCTTCGGGCAGCTCCTTGCCCACCTGGGCGACGGCGGTGTCGGCGCTGACGGACGCCTGCGGGATGTACAGGGCCAGGTATGCGCCGATCATGATGATCGCCGTGCCGCCGAGTTGGAACGGCGGACCGGCGAACGCCAGCACGAAGCCGACCGCGATGATCAGGTGCGACAGCATCGCGGGGAACTTGATCGTGCCGTCGAGGAACCGGGCCACGCGGCTGCGCGAGCGGACGATCCACAGCGACGCCAGCGCGACCGCCGCGATGCCGATGATCGAGCCGATGACGCCGAAAGTGAGGCTGTTGGTCAGGGCCCGTCGCGTCGAGCGGTCTTGGAAGAGGGCGTCGAAGAACGCGTCGAGGCTGAGCGCGCCCCAGTCGATGTTGAGAGTCCAGAAGCCGTTGAGGGAGACCACCAGGAGCGCGAGCACCGGGGCGATGGTGGTGAAGAGGATGTACAGCACGACCCCCGCCCGCACCCACGGACGCGCCCTGCCGAGCCGGATGCGGGTCGCGCGCTGGCCCTTGCCGCCGATCGTGGCGAATCGCCCGCGCTTCAGCGTCGCCGTCTGCACCCACCAGAACACCGCCACGAACGCCACGAGGATGAGGCTCAGGCCGATGGCGGCACCGGTCTGGGCGGGGAAGGTGAAGTTCAGCAGGTGCACGATGCGCGTGGACAGGATCGGGATGTCGGCACCGCGGCCGATCACGCTCGGGATGGAGAACAGCCCGAAGCTGCTCATCAGGATCAGCATCGTGGCGCCCAGGAGACTGGGGAGCATCGCCGGGAGGGTCACCTTGCGCAGCGTGCGGATCATCGACGAACCGCTCACACGGCTCTGCTCCTCGAGGGAGGGATCCATGTTGCGCAGCCCCGTCGTACACATCATGAAGCTGTAGGGCACCGCGTAGATCGTGTACACGAGGATGAGGCCGTACCACGTGTAGATGTCGAACGGTCCCTGCTCGGCCTGGATGCCGAACAGTCCCAGGAACCACCGGATGATCCCGTTGAAGAAGCCGGCCTGGGGTGAGAGCAGGAGCACCCATCCGATGGAGCCCGCGATCGGCGGGAGCATGAACGGGATGAGCGGCATGGCCTCGGTGATGAGGCCCATGCCGGCATCCGTGCGCTCGTTGATCCAGGCGAGCACGGCGCCGATGACGAGGGCGAAGACGGTGCTCACCGCGACGACGATGAGCGTGTTGCGCACGAGCCCGAACACGTCCTCCTTCGCCAGCGCATCGAGCACCTCCTGGCCCTGTGTGAGGGCGCTGACGGCGACCGCGACGAGCGGGATGACGCCGAGGGCGCCCATCGCGGCCGCCACGACGATGCACACGACGGTGAACGGCGAGGGCCGGCGGCGCGCGCGGGCGACCTCGACGGCGCCGAAGGGCACCGTCGGCGGGCCGGCGGGAGGCGGGACGGTCGGGGGAGACAGCGTCGTCATCGGTGTCCGTCTTCGTCGAATCGGATATGTTACAGAAAAGCTAACGACCGGCAATCCCCAAGTCAAGGATGCGAGGTGGCTGCGGCGGTCGCCCGCTCGACCCGCACGGGCACGGACGTGAGCCCGACCTCCGGCATGCGGGCGTACTCGAACGGCCCGACGGCGCGAATGCTCGAGGTCGCCGCGAGCATCTCCTCGAGGGCGATCGCGATCATCATGCGCGCGAGCGGCATCCCGGCGCAGCGATGGCGTCCCCGCCCGAACCCGAGGTGCTGGTGGATGTTGGGTCGGTCCAGCCGGAATTCGTCAGGATCGGCGAACATCTCGGGGTCGCGGTTCGCGGCGGCGTAGACGAGGGTCACCGGGACGCCCGGCTCGATCGCGCGGTCGTGCAGCGTCACCGGCTGCGACACCGTGCGGGCGAAACCGCGGTAGGGCGTGTAGAGGCGGATGAACTCCTCCACGGCCGCGGGAAGGAGCGACGCGTCCGAGCGCAGTCGATCCTGCAGGCCGGGATCTTCCGACAGGTGCCGCACGATCGAGCCGAGGAGGATCGGAGGCGCCACCATGCCGACGACGAGGCTTTGGCGCAGCGCCCCGATGATGTGCTCCTCGGCGAGGGGCTCGCCGTCCACGCGCTCGGCCAGGAGCGAGCTGGCGGGATCCTCGTCCTCGGGCAGCGGGTCCGCGCGGCGCCGCCGCACGAGGTCGCGCGCGATGTCGTACATCTTCTCGCTCATCGCCGTGACCGTCGGCGCGTCCTGCCGCCGCCACGCGTTGACCCACGCGAACGACGTGCGCGCGAGATGCGGTGCGACCTCCGGCTCCAGGTTCAGCCACGTCGTGGTCACCCACGCGGGGAAGTGCACGCCGAAGTCGGTTGCGATGTCGCCCTCGCCGGCGTCCAGCAGGGGGCGCAGCGCCTCCCGAGCCCGCGAGCGCAGCTCCGGCTCCAGCCGCACGAGCCTGCTGCGCTGGAGCGTGCGGTCCAGCGCGCGTCGGTACGGGGTGTGGGCGGGGGCATCGAAGTTCAGGGGAGGCCGGCGCAGTCCCCGCGGGTCGCTGGGCACCACGGCCCGCACGGAGGAGATGAACGTGCGCGGGTCGGCCGCGGCATCCCGCACGTCTGCGTAACGGGTGAGCGCGTAGAACCCGCCGTACGCCGAGGAGTAGGCCACGGGGCACGCCTCTCGGAGGCTCGCGTACATCGTGTGCGTGCCGGCCGGGTCGTCGGTGGCCGTGGGGTCGAAGTCGTCGACGCGCATGCTGCCTCACCATCGAGAGAGTAAAGTCACAGAAACTGTTCCGATCGTTCCTCATCGTGTCATACACGGAGCGGCGTGTGCTCGCCGATGCGGCGCGCGCGTGACGTCGCGTGACGCCGCGATTCGGTCCGGCGGCCGGCCTCGTTACGCTCGCAGGGTGTCCACTCCTCCTTTCCGCGCCGACATCGTCGGCAGCTTCCTGCGCCCCGCTTCCCTCGCCGATGTCCGGCACCGTCACGCCGAAGGGACGGCGAGCGATGCGGAGCTGCGCTCCGCCGAGGATGCGGCGATCGAGACGCTCGTGCGACGGCAGGCCGAGAACGGGCTGCAGGTCGCCACGGATGGGGAGTTCCGCCGCTCGTGGTGGCACTTCGACTTCTTCGGCCTGCTCGACGGCGTCGACATCGTCGAGCTGGACCACGGCATCCAGTTCCAGGGCGTGCAGACCAAGCCGCGCGGCATCCAGATCTCCGGGCCGATCGGCTTCCCCGCCGACCACCCGTTCCTCGCGCACTTCCGCGCGCTGCAGGAGGATGCCGCCGCCACCGGCGCGACGCCGAAGTTCACCATCCCGGCACCGACGGTGCTGGATTTCCGCGTCGAACCGGGGCACATCGATCCCGCCGTCTACGACGGGCACGCCGCCATCACGGACGACCTCGTGCGCACGTATCGCGACGCCCTCGCGGCCTTCTACGACGCCGGGGCCCGCTACCTGCAGTTCGACGACACCGCGTGGGCCTACCTCTGTTCCGACGTCGAGCTGGCCAAGGCGCGCGAGCGCGGCATCGACACCGACGGCATCGCCGAGCGGTACGCGACCCTGCTGAACCGCATCCTCGACGGCAAGCCCGACGACCTGACCGTGACCACGCACGTGTGCCGCGGCAACTTCCGCTCCACGTGGATCTCCTCCGGCGGTTACGAGCCGGTCGCCGAGCAGCTCCTGGGCAACACCGCGTACGACGGGTATTTCCTCGAGTACGACAGCGACCGCGCGGGGGGCTTCGAGCCGCTCCGCTTCCTGCCCGAGGGCGACAAGACCGTCGTACTCGGCCTGGTCACGACCAAGACCGGCGCCCTGGAGGACGCGGACGACGTGCGCCGCCGCATCCACGAGGCCGCCCAGTACGCGCCGCTGGACCAGCTCGCGCTGAGCCCGCAGTGCGGCTTCGCATCCACCGAGGAGGGCAACACCCTCACCGAGGACGAGCAGTGGGCGAAGGTGCGGCTCGTCGTCGACGTGGCCGGCAGCGTCTGGGGCTGAGGCCCCCCGCGGCTCAGAGCTCGCCGGCGAGCGCCTTGCGGTCCAGCTCCTCCTGGCCTTCCACGTACGGGGTGCCGTGCGTGTGGAAGGTCGGGATCGTCTTCATGCCCCACGCCTGACCCTTCGCGCGCTCGGCCTGCGTCCACTCCACGACGGGCCAGTCGGGATCCAGGATCAGGCGCGCACCCGCGTTGGCCAGTTCGATGCGGTTGCCGCCGGGCTCCCACACGTACAGGAAGAACGTCTGGTTGATGGCGTGCTTGTACGGGCCGTACTCGATGTGCACGCCGTTCTCGAGGAAGATGTCGGCGGCCTTGAGGATGTCCTCGCGCGTGTCGGGGGCGAGGGCGAAGTGGTGGAAGCGTCCGCGCTGCTTGGTCCAGTCGTCGGAGTAGACCACGTCGTAGGACTTCTGGTTGAAGCGGAACCACCACGCGCCGAAGCGGCCGTCGTCCAGTCGCACGCGCTCGGATTCGCGCGCGCACATGACGTCGCGCCAGAACTCCCCGGCCGCGTTCACGTCGGCGGCGAGGTAGTTGATGTGGTCCATGCGCCGCACGTTCACGCCGCGACCCGGGAACGCCGAGGCCTGGTTCTTCAGCGCCGGGCGGTCCTCGTCGTCGGCGACGTACAGCTCGGTGTCGTAGTAGATGCCCATGAGGTGCCCATCCGGGTCCTCGAACTCGTACGAGCGCCCGACGCCCACTTCCGGGTCGCGCCAGCCGTGGCCGAGTCCGGACTTCTCGATCGCCGCGACACGGCGCTCCAGCGCCTCCAGACCCGACGCGCGGTACAGCGTGCGTCCCACCCCGTTGGTGTCGGAGGCGGTGAGCTTGAGCGTGTACAGCTGGTACTCGTCCCAGCAGCGCAAATAGGCGGAGTCGCCGATGCGGGCGACCTCGCGCATCGCGAGCAGGTCGCGGAAGAAGTGCAGGCTCTCCTCGAACTTCGGGGTGAACAGTTCGACTCCGCCGAGGTGGGCGATGTCGAAATTCTCGCTGGTGGCCATGAAGGTGTCCTCTCTGACAGACGTTTCAGGGGCGCGGCCGGGGAAAGACCGTGCCATCGAAGATCTTGCGGGCGGTGCGCGTGGAGACCGACGACGCGCGCCAGCGGCCCTCGTCATCCTGCGACACCGTGACGGTGGCGGGGAAGGTCCCCGTGGGGTGTTCGATATCGGTGACCTCGCCGGTGAGCTCGGCGAAGTCGGCACCCACGGCGCCGGGCAGGCGGATGCCGGCGGCCACCGACGCGGCCATCAGCACGCCGATCGAGGTGTGCACGCGGGCGGGGATGAAGGCGCGCGTCGCGACGGCGCCGCCGTGCGAGGGCGGGGAGAGCAGGATCATCTTCGGCACCGTCTGGGCCGTCACATCGCCCAGCCCCATGCGCCGGCCGGCTTCGACACGGAGGCCTTCGAGGGCGGCGTGGAGGTCGGCGCGCGCTTCCAGTTCTTCCGGCGTCTCATCGCCGGTGACGCCGAACTCCTCGGCCCGCAGCAGCACGACGGGCATCCCGTTGTCGATGAGGGTCGCCGGGTGACCGTCGATCTCCTCGCTCACGTGGCCCGTGGGCAGGAGCGCCTTGTCGCCCCCGATCACCTCGAGCGAGATGCCGCCCGCCGTGCCGGGGACGCCGTCGATCGCGACGTCGCCGTCGTAGTCGGGCTCGCCGTGGGGCGTCGCGAAGGAGGCTGTCGCGACATCGCCGGTGTTGAGGAGGCGGATGCGGACCGTCGTGTGGGGGCCGGAGGCGGCGACGAGCCCGCGCTCGAGGGCGAACGGGCCCACCGCGGCGAGCAGGTTGCCGCAGGTCTGGGCGTCGGCGACGACCGGCTCGTCCACCGCGACCTGCAGGAACAGGTAGTCGACGTCGATGTCCGGATGCGTCGACCGCGAGACGATCGCGACCTTGGAGGTGAGGGGGTGGGCGCCGCCCAGTCCGTCGATCTGGGTGGCGTCGGGGCTGCCCATGACGCGCAGCATCAGGTCGTCGCGCTCGGCGGGATCGGCCGGCACGTCCTCGGCCAGGAAGAACGCGCCCTTGGAGGTTCCGCCGCGCATGAGCATGCAGCGCACGCCGGCGCGGAACGCGTCAGCGGCCGCCATCGTCGTACTCCGCCTGACTGAGGTAGGTCACGCCCAGCTCCGCCAACAGGGGACGCAGTCCCTTGCGGTCCAGGCTCAGCTCCCGACCGCTGCCGTACGCCTCCCGGTCGGCCGACTCCTTGGCCACGCGTGCGTCGGCGGCGGCGAGGGCGGCCTCCGCGGAGGCGCGCGGCACCACGACGACCCCGTCGTCATCGGCGATCACGACGTCGCCGGCGTGGACGACGGCTCCCTCGACGACGATGGGGACGTTGACCGATCCGGGCGTGGCCTTGACCGTGCCCTGCGCGTGGACCGCGCGGGACCAGACCGGAAAGCCCATGTCGCGGAGGTCGGCGATGTCGCGCACGCCGCCGGTGGTGACCAGGCCCCGCACGCCCCGGGCCGTCAGCGCCGTCGCGAAGAGGTCGCCGAACGCGCCGTCGGTGGAAGGGGAGGTCGTGGCCACGACGAGGATGTCGCCTGCCCGGCACTGCTCGATGGCCGCGTGGATCATGAGGTTGTCGCCGGGAGCCTGAAGGACCGTCACGGCCGTGCCCGCCGTACGGGCGCCGTCCTGGATGGGGCGGATCCCCGGCCCCACGAGGCCGGTCCGGCCCATCGCCTCGTGCACCGTCGCGACGCCGTGCGCCGCGAGGGCATCCACGGTCGCCGCGTCGGCGCGGGCGATGTCGGTGACGATGACGGGCCGGTTCACGCAAGCGTCCCGGTGACCTGGGGGAAGTAGCGCATGTACGCCTCGCCCATCGTCTCGTGTGCGAGACCGAGGTTGGGGCCGGCGTTGCGCTTGAGCTGCACGCCGCGGCGCACCGCGAGGTCGGTGTAATAGGTCCACATGTGCTTCTGCGCCGGCAGGCACTCCATGGCCGCGCGCTTGAGGGCGAAGGCGTCGGTGATGTCCAGCAGCACGTCGGGACGGAAGTCGCACTGCTCGGGTTGGTGGGGCTCGAAGAAGAACACCGGCGGCGCCCCGATGATCTCGTCCTTCGTGGGGAAGGAGCCGTCCGAGTTGGCCACGCCGATGGCCTGCGCGAGCACGCGCGCCTCCAGCGCCATGCGGGCGGCGGCGGGGTGGTCGCCGTTGTACGGATCGGTGAGGGTGTGCGTGAGCACGACGGTGGGCTGCACGCGGCGGTAGACGTCGACGAGCCGCGCGACGGCCTCGGCGCTCTCCCGCAGGGGGTAGTCGCCCAGATCGAGGAATTCGATGTCGGCGCCCAGGGCGGATGCCGCGGCCTCGGCCTCTGCGCGGCGGATCTGCTTGATCTCCTCGAGCAACTTGCCCTGCAGCCACTGGCTGGCCGACTCGCCGCGCTCGCCGTAGCTCAGGCACACGACCGTGGCCCGCTCGCCCCGCTGCGTGGCGGCGGCGATCGCGCCGGCCGCACGCCAGACGAAGTCGCCCGCGTGGGCGCTGATCACCAGAAGCGCGTCCTCTGCCATGTCCACTCCCGTCGCGGATCGCCACCGGCGCACGCCGCGATGCATGCCCGGTCGATCCGGAGACAGCGAACCACACTCCCGTCCCCGGAGCAAGATTCTGTTGACAATCTTGGTTACCAAAACCACTATGGGCAGAGGGAACCGGTGCGCCGGACCCCATACGACGGACGACGAGGTCGAGGGAGCCGACATGGCGGACAACCTGCAGCAGCTGATGGACGAGCGAGGGAGCATCGTCCAGATGCTCCGTGACTCCAAACTCGGCACCTACATCTACCCGGTGGTGCCGGCGGAGTTCACGAACTGGCGCCGGGAGCAGAAGGCATGGCGGCACACCGCCGTGCTCTACGACCAGACCCACCACATGGTCAACTTCTTCATCTCCGGCCCCGACGCCCTGAAGCTGCTGAGCGACACCGGCATCAACAGCTTCGCGAACTTCCCCGTCGGCACCGCGAAGCAGTTCGTGCCCACCGCATCCAACGGCGGCGTCATCGGCGACGGCATCCTCTTCCACGAGACGCAGGGCGAGTACGTCTACGTCGGCCGCGCGCCGGCGGCGAACTGGCTGCAGTTCCACGCCGAGACCGGCGGCTACGACGTGCAGGTCCGCTACGACGACCGCTCGCCGTCCCGCCCGTACGGCAAGGCCGTGCACCGCGAGTACTACCGCTTCCAGATCCAGGGTCCGAACGCGTGGGCCATCATCGAGAAGCTCAACGGCGGAACCCTGGAGAAGGTCAAGTTCTTCCACATGGGTCACCTCACCATCGCGGGCGAGCAGGTCAGCACACTCCGTCACGGCATGGCCGGCGCCCCCGGTCTGGAGCTGTGGGGCCCGTACGAGCAGCACGAGAAGATCCGCGACGCGATCCTCTCGGCCGGTGCCGAGTTCGGGATCGAGCCGTGCGGTTCGCGCGCCTACTCCTCGAACACGCTGGAGTCGGGCTGGATCCCCTCGCCGCTTCCCGCCGTCTACAGCGGGGGTGACATCGAGCGCCGGTACCGCGAGTGGCTGCCCGGCAACAGCTACGAGGCGATCAACGCGCTGGCGGGATCGTTCGTGTCGGCCGACATCGATGACTACTACCTGAACCCCTGGGAGCTGGGCTACGGCTCGTTCGTGAAGTTCGATCACGACTTCATCGGCCGCGAGGCCCTCGAGAAGATCGACCCGTCGGCGCAGCGCCGCAAGGTCACCCTCGCCTGGAACGACGAAGACCTCACCAAGGTGCTCGCGAGCGTCCTGGACCGCGAGGGGCCGGGCTACCAGTTCTTCGACCTGCCCAACGCCAACTACGGCTCGTCCAACTACGACGCCGTCATCGACGCCGACGGCAACACGGTCGGCCTGTCGCTGTTCACCGGCGTCACGGCGAACGAGAAGCGCGGCCTGTCGCTGGCGACCGTGGATGCGGACGTTCCGGTGGGCGCTGAAGTGCGCGTGGTCTGGGGCGAGCCCGACGGCGGCTCCGGCAAGACCACGGTGGAGCCCCACGATCAGATCGCCATCCGCGCGATCGTGAGCCCCGTGCCGTACGCCGAGACGGCCCGCACCGAGTACCAGGGCGGCTGGCGCACCGCCAACGCCAAGTAGGACGACGCGCGCCGGCGGACGAGGACGAACTCCCGCCGGCGCGTGTCATCGGTGCTCGTCGCGCATGGCGTGACGGGCCCGGCGCAGGTAATCGGCGAACAGTTCGCGCTCGTCCTCATCCAGGCCGTTCAGCAGCGTCTGCTCCAGTTCGACGACGCGCGGTTCCAGCCGGTCGATCGCGCGCACGCCGGCGTCGGTGAGGAACAGCCGGATGCGGCGGCGATGCCCCGGGTCGGGTTCCCGGCGGATCAGTCCCTCCTCGATCAGCGGCTCGAGCGTTCCGGCCATGGTCTGCGCCCGCACGAAGGAGCGGCGCGCCAGATCCGAGCTCGTGGTCCCCGGACGCCGGCGCAGCACCGTGAGGGCGGTGAACTGCGCGGCGGTCATCCCCGCCTCCGCGCACGCCGCTTCCAGGCGAGGGCGGAGCGCGAGCTCGAGCTGCTTGATCACGTAGACGAATCCGCCTGCCTCGGTCATGCGGATCCTTTCCGTTCCTTCCCGACGCACGCGAGACTAGCGCAGGCGCTCAAGTTTCAGCTAGCCTGATACTGATGCGCAGATGCATCGGGCGAGGGAGCCAGGATGAGTGCGAACGCGGTGCGGGTGCCGATCGAAGAGTTGCCGACCCTGACGGGGGCGACGTTCGGGCCGAGCGAGTGGATGACGGTGCCGCAGGAGAGCGTCGACCAGTACGCCGCGGTGACGGGCGATCGCAACCCGATCCACCTGGACGCCGACTTCGCGGCGGCCACGCCGTTCGGCACGCGCATCGCCCACGGCCTGCTCACGCTCGGGCTGGTCGTGCCGATGATGGCCGAGGTCTTCGAGGTCACCGGCGCGAGCATGGGCGTCAACTACGGCATGAACAAGGTGCGCTTTCCCGCGCCGGTGCCTGTGGGCTCGCGCATCCGGGTGCGCGGCGAGGTGGCGACCGTCGCCGAGGTGGCGGGCGGATGGCAGATCGAGACGCCGGTCACCTTCGAGATCGAAGGCGGGACGAAACCGGCGTGCGTGGCCGAGCTGGTCCTGAGGTACTACGCATGAGCGGCGCGATCCGATTGGACGACCGGGTCGCGGTCGTGACCGGCGCCGGGCGCAGCCTCGGCCGCGCGTACGCACGGGCGCTCGCCGCCGCCGGCGCGGCCGTGGTCGTCAACGACCTCGACGCCGACGCCGCCGAGAGCACCGTGTCCGCGATCGCCGACGCGGGTGGACGGGCGATCGCCGTGCCGGGCGCGGTCGGGCCCGCCGCCACCGCCGATGCCCTCGTGGACGCGGCGGTGCAGTCGTTCGGACGCCTGGACGTCATGGTCGCCAACGCCGGCGTGCTGCGCGACCGCGTGCTGTGGAAGATGTCCGACGACGACTTCGACCTCGTGATCGACACGCATCTGCGCGGCTCGTTCACGTGCGGGCGCGCGGCGGCCGTGTGGATGCGGGAGCAGGGCGAGGGCGGACGGATCGTGCTCATCGGCTCGCCGGCCGGCCAGTTCGGCAGCTTCGGCCAGACCAACTACGCCGCGGCCAAGGCGGGGCTGGTAGCGATGGCGCGGACGTGGTCGCTCGAGCTGGCACGTGCGGGCATCGCCGTCAACGCGGTCATCCCCACCGCCCTCTCACCCATGACAGCCACGATGCCCGCCTACACCCAGGTGTACGACGACTTCCTGGCGACCGGCCGCATCCCCGCCGAGTACCGGCGCGAGCACGCGCTGGGAACGCCCGAGGACGTGGCATCCCTCATCGTCTGGCTGGCATCCGAGGCGTCGGCCTCGGTCACCGGGCAGGCGATCGGGATCGGCGGCGACCGGCTGACGCTGTACGCCCACCCCGCCGTGCTGCGGACAGCGGACCGCGACGGCGGGTGGAGCGCCGAGGAGATCGACGCGGCGTGGCGGGGAGAGCTCTCGAGCCTCGCCCAGAGCTCCGGGCCGCAGGCCAGCTGATGCGCGCACCGTACTCCGACCTGTGGCAGGGCGTGGCCCGCGCCGTTCCCGAGCGCATCGCCATGGTCACCGCCGCCGGGGAGGAGTGGACCTACGCGCGCGTGACGGCGGAGGCGGCAGCATTCGCCGCGACGCTGCGAAGGCATGGGGTGGGTCCGGGGGAGCGCGTGGCGATCCTGCTGTACAACCGTCCCGAGTTCCTGGTCGTGTTCTTCGCGTGCCTGGCGATCGGCGCGACACCGACGCCGATGAACTTCCGCTTCCGCGCCGGCGAACTGCGCGAACTGCTGGATGATTCCGATGCGGCCGCGCTCGTCTTTCCCGCGAGCGCCGCCGACACCGTCGCCGCCGCCCTGGCGGGGGCTGCCCGCCCGCCGCTGGCCGTGCACATCGCGGATGCCGATGACGCGGACGCGGTGCCGGGCATCCCGTGGCAGGAGGCCGTGGTCGCGCCGGGGGAGCTGCCACCCTCTGCGCCCGACGACGGGGAGCTGTGGATCTACACCGGCGGCACGACGGGGCGCCCGAAGGCCGTCCGCTGGAACGTCGGCGATATGTTCGCCGCGCAGCTGACCCCCACCTACGCCATGGCCGGTCTGCCGTTCCCGACCACGCTGGAAGAGGCGGTCGCGATCGCCGTCGACGCGGCCACCCCGCGCGTGGCGACCCTGCCGCTCGTGCCGCTCATGCACGGCACCGCGCTGACGACGTCGATGAACACCTTCTCACTCGGCGGCACGGTGCTGATCACGTCTTCGGCCGCATTCGACCCCGACGCGGCGCTCGATCTGGCCGCCACGCATGGTGCCAACCGGCTGATCGTCGCCGGCGACGCCATCGTGCTGCCCCTCGTCGCGGCGGCCCAGCGCCGTGGCATCCGTCTTCCCGCCCTCCAGGTCGTGCAGAGTTCGGGCATGCGCTTCAGCGCGGAGGCCAAACGGGGGCTCCACGCGATCGCCCCGGTCACGATCTTCGACATGCTCGCATCGACGGAGGGCGGATTGTTCGCGGTCACCACGACGACCGGTGCGCACGACCTGCCGGGCCGGCCCCGCCTCGTGCCGACCGCGACGGTGCGGGATGCGGAAGGACGGGACGTCCAGGACAGCCCGGGTGCGGTCGGGGTCCTCGCCCAGCGGGGCGCACTGCCGCTGGGATACCACGGCGACGAGGAGAAGACCCGGGCGGCCTTCCCGCTCATCGACGGGGTGCGCCACGTCATCCCCGGCGATTGGGTGCGGGTGCTCGACGACCGCCACATCGAACTGCTCGGCCGGGGCAGCGGGGTCATCAACACCGGTGGCGAGAAGGTGTATCCGCAGGAGGTGGAGGAAGCAATCATGGCGCACCCCGGGGTCGGGGACGCCGCCGTCGTCGGCGTGCCGGACGACAGGTTCGGCGAGATCGTCACCGCCGTCGTGGTCCGCCGCGACCCGCTGGTGACGGCGGAGGATCTCGTCGACCATGTGGGCGCGATGCTGGCCGGATACAAGAAGCCGCGGCACATCCTGTTCCTGGGCGCCCTCGATCGCACCCCCACGGGCAAGGTCGGCCTGGAGCGGCTCCGCGAGCAGGTCATCGCCGACCGCGCCCGCGCGGACGCCGACGCACCGGCACCCGGCGCGCTGCGCGGCTGAACCCGGTGCGCAGCTCAGGTGAGGTCGGTCAGCTGCTGCGCTCGGCGAGGATCCGCTGATACCACGCGAGAGTCGCGCGCGTGAGGTCGGAATGACGGCCGCCGGACTCCAGGGCGGCCAGGGCGTCGCGCACCTCCTGCTCGCGCCGCTCGATATGGCGGTGGGTGCCGCTCACCAGGTGATCGACTTTCGCCGCGCCGCCGGCTCCGAACTCCCGCGCCATCTGCTCGCGCAGCCACGCCTCGGCACCCGTGCCGCGTGCGGCCTCGAGGCTCTCGATCACGAGCGCAGCCAGCCCCTTCATGAACACGCTGCGCAGGAGCTTGCGCTCCGCCGCATCCCCCGCCGGGCCGGCGAGCAGCTCCACCGGAACCCCGAGCGGCGTGAGGGCGGCGGCGAACCGCGCGGCACCGTCGCCGCTGGCCAGCAGAGCCGTCCGCTCGGCGGCGCGGGGGACGGGAGCGAGAACGGCCACGTCGGCCACCGCGATGCGGTGAGTGGTGCCGAGGCCGGCGACGCGCTCCTTCACCTCGCGCGCCGCGGTGTTCAAATCGGCGTAGACCGCGCCCGGCTGCAGCAGCGGCAGGACCTGCTCGGCGGCGGCCAGTGCCGTGCGCGCCCACACCAGGCTCAGCACGACATCCGCGCCGTCGACGGCGTCGGCGGGGTCGTCGCACTGCTCGATATCGGCGGTCGCCTGCACGAACGGGTCGTAACCCCGCACCCGCGCACCGGCGGACTGCAGGCCCCGCGCGTACAGGGAGCCCGCCTCGCCGAGGCCGATGACCGCGATCCTCGTCATGGTGCCTCACCTTAGCCACGAGCGCGGATTCACGCCACTATCGTCGACAATCCGGCGGATCCGCGCTGCTCGGCGTGTTCGATAACGATCGCGCCTGACGGGCACCAAAATCGTTGACAATCCGAAAGCAAGTCCGTACGGTCCCATAAGGCCCTCTGGGCTACTGTCGCGAGCATTGACGCAACGACCCGAAAGGCGGCCGATGGCGGCGCAACTGACCCTGCACGACCTCAATCTGCGGTTCGGTGGAATCACCGTACTGGAGGACGTGTCCTTCGAGGTCGAGCCCGGGCAGATCCTCGGGCTGGTCGGACCCAACGGTGCGGGCAAGACCTCCCTCTTCAACTGCATCAGCGGTCACTACCGGCCCACCTCCGGCACCATCGCGATCGACGGCAACGCCGTCGAGGGCAACGCGCCGGCGACCCTCGCCGCGCATGGACTGGCCCGGACGTTCCAGCACCCCGCGCTGCAGTTGGAGGCCACCGTGCTGGAGAACGTCCTGCTCGGCGCGCACACGCGCCTGCCCGGCGGACCCCTCCAGTGGGGCATGCGCCTGCCGCGCACCGTAGGCGCCGAGCGCGCCCGCCGCGCTGAAGCGGTTGAGCTGCTGGAGCGCCACGGGCTGGGCTGGGCGACCAAGATGCGCGCGGACGAGCTCTCCCACGGTCTGCACAAGGGCGTCGAGCTGTGTCGCGCCCTGCTGTCGCGGCCCTCGCTGCTGCTGCTGGATGAGCCGGCCGCCGGCCTGCCGCACTCCGAGGTGGAGCACCTCATCACGACGGTGCGCCGCATCCGTGACGAGGACGACATCACCGTCATCGTCGTCGAGCACAACATGGGACTCATCTCCGCGCTGACCGACCGTGTCGTGGTGCTCGACCACGGGCGCAAGTTGATGGAGGGCACGGCCGCGCAGGCGCAGTCCGACCCGCGCGTGATCGAGGCGTACCTCGGAAAGGACGCGACCGATGACGCTGCTTGAGCTGGACGAGGTCACCGCTTTCTATGGACCCGTGCAGGTTCTCGAAGGCGTGTCGCTGAGCGTGCCCGAGGGGGGAGCCGTCGGCATCCTGGGGGCCAACGGGGCGGGCAAGACCACCACGCTGCGGGCCATCAGCGGCGCCGTGCGCGCAGGGGGTCGCATCGTCTTCGACGGCAAGGACATCCGCGGCAAGCGCCCCGAGCAGGTCGCCGGGATCGGCATCGCGCACGTGCCCGAAGGGCGCGGGACGCTGGGTGGTCTGACCGTCCGCGAGAACCTCCGCGTCGGCGCCTACCAGCGCAAGGACCGCAAGGGCGTGCAGTCCGACATGGACTACATGCTCGAGCTGTTCCCCAACCTCAAGGAGCGGTACACCTCGCACGCCTCCGCGCTCTCCGGTGGAGAGCAGCAGATGCTCGCCGTCGCGCGCGCGTTCATGGCCCGTCCGCGCCTGCTCCTGCTGGATGAGGCATCCCTCGGGCTGGCACCCAGCACGGCGCAGAACGTGTACGCCGCTATCGCGCGCCTCCGGGTCGAATCGGGGATCGCGATGCTCATCGTGGAGCAGAACGCCAACCTCGCCTTCACACTCGTGGACACCGCGACGGTGCTGGAGACCGGCCGCAGCGTGCTCACCGGCACCTCGGCCGAGCTTCGCGGCATGGACGAGATCCGACGCGCTTACCTGGGAGGCTGACCGTGGGGACCTTCATCCAGCTCGTCGTGGACGGGCTCTCGACCGGATCGATCTACGCGGCGCTCGCACTGGCGATCGTGCTCGTGAACCAGGCCACAGGCCTGATCAACTTCGCCCAGGGCGGCATGGCGGTGCTCGCGGCCTACATCGCGTGGTGGTTCACGGGCCTCGGGGTTCCGCTGATCCTCGCGATCCTCTTCTCCGTCCTGATCTCCTTCGTCCTGGGCGCCCTCATCGAGCGGTACGTCATGCGCCGCTTCGAAGGCGGTGACCCCGACACGGCGGTGGTCGCCACGATCGGACTGCTGACCCTCATCACTGGGATCTGCGGCTGGCTGTTCACCTACAACAACCAGCAGTTCGCATCGCTGTTCCCGCTGGACACGGTGCAGGTCTTCGGCGCGTCCATCAGCATCCGCTCGATCGGCACGACCGTCGTGATCATCGCGATCATGCTCCTCCTGCAGGGCCTGTTCCTCGGGACCAAGCTCGGGCTCGCCCTGCGCGCGGTCGCGATCAATCCGCAGTCCGCCTCGTACTCCGGGCTGCCGGTGGGTCGGCTGCTGATGACCGGTTGGGGACTGGCGGCGGCGCTGGGCGCCGTGGCGGGAGCGCTGGTGGCGCCGCAGCTGACCCTTACCCCCGGCATGATGGACACCGCGCTGGTCTACGCGCTGGCCGCGGTCATCCTGGGCGGGCTCACCAGCCCCATCGGCGTCGTCCTCGCCGCGTGGCTGATCGGCGTTCTGGAGAACCTCGCCGCCGTGTACGTGCCGTTCATCGGTTACGACCTGAAGGTCGCCGTTCCGTTCGCGCTCATCTTCCTCGTGCTGATCGTTCGACCTCAGGGCCTGTTCGGCCGGAAAGCGGTGGTGCGCGTCTGATGTCCGCAGCAGCAGAACTCTTCTCCCGTACCTGGGTGCGGTGGCTCCTGGTCGCGATCGCGGTCGTCGCGCTGGCCGTGCTGCCGCTGATCCTGCCCGAATTCGCCAACCAGACCCTCGCGCGCATCGGCGTCTTCGCGGTGGCCGTGCTCGGGCTGAACGTCGTCATGGGATACGCCGGTCAGGTCTCACTCGGTCAGATCTTCTTCGTCGGCATCGGCGCCTACGTCACCGCGTACGGCGTGCAGCAGGACTGGAACATCGTGCTGGTGTTCGTCCTCAGCATCCTCATCCCCGGGATCATGGGGCTTCTGATCGCGCTGGCGGCGGCGCGGCTTGGGGGCCTCGCGATCGCGATGGTCACGATCGCGCTGCCGATCATCGGAGTGCCGCTGGCCAAGCGCATGGCGGAGGTGACCGGCGGATCCCAGGGGCTCTCGTCCCGGTTCTCCGACTCGCCGTGGCCGGCGCTGTACAACGACCAGTGGCAGCTGTACCTGGTGATCATCATCGGCGGGATCGTCTTCCTCCTCACGCGCAATCTCGTCCACGGCAAGTACGGCCGGGCGTTCGCGATCGTCAAGTCGAACGAGGCGGTCGCCTCCTCGATGGGGATCTCGCCCTATCGCTACAAGGTGCTCGCCTTCACGGTCGCGGCTCTCATCGGCGGCGTCGCCGGCTTCCTGTACATGGTGGTCGTGCAGTACACGTCGCCGGAGACGATGAGCTTCGGCCACTCCATCACGCTCCTGGCCTCGATGGTCATCGGCGGCGCCGCCAGCATCGTGGGATCGCTCCTGGGCGGTGCCTACTACGTGCTCGTGCCGCAGCTGACCAACCTCATCGACCCGAACCTGACCGCACTGCTGCAGGGCGCACTGCTCCTGCTGGTGCTGTTCGTCCTCCCCGGCGGCCTCGTGTCGTTGCCGCGCGTGATCGCGCGTGCCCGGCGCGGGGGACGCCGTGACCCCGGCCCAGCCGGGACACCCCCGACCTCCCCGACGCGCTCCGCTTCGGAGCAGACCGTCGCAGAGGGCACCAACACAGAGAGGCAAGATCAGGCATGAACATGCGAAAGAGCACGAGGACGGCGGTGGGCATCGTCGCCCTGACCTCCGCTGTCGCACTCACCCTCGCCGGCTGCGCGCGCGGCGGCGGGGAGGGATCCGACGGCGGCGGCGCCGCCAGCCCGGGAATCACCGACGAGACGATCACGCTGGGCATCACGACCCCGCTCAGCGGCGGGACCGCCGGCCCCGGCACCTGCACCGTCGCCGGCATCACGGCGTACTTCGGCGCGGTCAACGAGGCGGGCGGGGTGGAGTTCGGCGACGGCAAGACCCGGACCGTCGAGATCGAGGCGCTGGACGACGGATACGACCCGCAGAAGGCCAAGTCCAACTACGACCAGCTCAAGGACAGCGTCTTCGCGATGACGGCGGGCCTGGGCACCCCCACAAACCGCGCCTATCGCGACGCGGCGATGGCGGATGAGGTCCCCCAGGTGCTGGTCATGACCGGCGACCCCATCTTCAGCGAAGAGGACGAGAGCCCGTGGCAGCTGGGCTTCGTGCCGATCTACCAGAACGAGGGCCAGGCGTTCGGCGAGCTGCTGGCGGCGTCGGGCGAAGACCACAAGGTCGCCATCCTCGCGCAGAACGACGACTACGGCGAGGGCTACGTCGAAGGCTTCATGGCCGGCATCGAGGGCGCCGACAACGTCGAGGTCGTCAAGGAGCTGACCTATGAGGCCACGGACACCTCCGTCGACGCCCAGCTGACGGAGCTCGCCTCCACCGACGCCGACGTCTTCTTCAACGCGATGTCGATCACGCCGCTGGCCATCTCCGCGCTGCAGAAGGCGCAGCAGCTCAGCTGGCTGCCCAGCTGGTTCCTGCCCTCCAACACCTCCAGCCCGGCGGCGATCGTCGAGCCCGGTGGCGGCGCGGCGTTCCCCGGCGTCTACACCGTCGCCTTCGCGCAGGCTGCGGCCAGCCCCACGTTCGCGGAGGAGGAGGGCGGCCAGGAGTTCCTGGACGACCTCAAGGAGTACGCCGACTACCAGGACGTCCCGGCGTTCCCGCACTGCGTGTGGAGCTACCAGGTGGGCGCCACGCTGCAGCAGGTCTTCGAGAGCATGACCGAGCCGACGCGGGAGAACTTCATGGAGGAACTCCGCTCCATCGAGGACTTCCAGGCGCCGTTCATGCTCGAGGGCACCGCGGTCAACACCACCGAGAGCGGCATGCCCGCCGTCTCCACGGTGGTCGTGCAGAAGTTCAACGGCAAGGGGTACGCCACGGTCGAGGACTTCGGCTGACGCATCCCTGCAAGCGATGACGGACGGCCCGGGCTGCGACAGCCCGGGCCGTTCGTCGTGCGGGGGTCATTCCAGAGTCTGCAGCACCTCAACGATGCCCTGCAGGTGCGCGCGGGTGGCTGCCTCGGCCGCATCCGCGTCGCGGGCGAGCACCGCGTCGATGATCGCGATGTGCTCCGGCGCCGACTGCATCGCGCGACCGGGCTGGAAGGCGAGGCGGAACTGGTGGCGGGCGGATTGGGCGCGCAGGCGTTCCAGCAGGAGCGTCGCCGTGGCATGGCCGCTGAGCTCGCGCACGAGGCGGTCCATGTCCTGATTCAGTCGCGAATACTCGAACAGGTCCCCGGCGGCCACGGCGGCCTGGATCTCGTCGCGCAGCGTCCGCAGCTGCGCCTCGCCGGCGTCGGTGAGGTTCTCCGCCGCCTTGCGCACGCACAGCGACTCCAAGCCGATGCGCACCTCCACGATCTCCACCGCCTCCTGCACGGAGATCGCCCGAACCCGCGCGCCGCGGTTGGGGAGGCGTTCGACGAGTCCTTCGCCGGCCAGGTTCAGCAGCGCCGTGCGCACCGACGCGCGCGTCGCGCCGAAGCGCTCGGACAGGTCGGCCTCCACGAGCCGCTGGTGGGGGACGAACTCGCCCCGCAGGATCGCCTCCCTGATCTGGACGGTCAGGTCGGGCGAATCGGCCGACGACGGATCGTCGGTGGGCAGCGTGGTCATGCGTGGTCCTTCCGCCAGGCGGCGCGAGGCTTCCCGCGTCAGGAATATTGTCGCCGACATCCGCACCAATCCGGCTAGCATTATTCGTGGACATGGAATGCCGCAGCGCTGCGGCACTGCGCTGGCATCCCGAGGTCCGCGCCGCACCGCTCGGTGCGGGCAGCGTCGAAGGCGAGGAGCGCAGAGATGACGATGACCGAGACGTCTGCCGGAGTGCGGACCGGACTCTACATCGGGGGAGCCGAGCGCTTCACCGACGACGTGCTGTCGGTGGCCGACCCCGCCAAGCCCGGCGCGGTGGTCGGGCAGGCCGCCGCGGCGTCGGCAGCGGATGTGGCGGATGCCGTCGCTGCCGCGAATTCGGCGTTCCCGGGCTGGGCGGCGCTGGGTGCCGCCGAACGGGCACGGATGATGGCCGAGGCCATCGCCGGCATCGCCGATGACCGCGACGAGGACGCCGCCATCCTGTCGCAGGAGAACGGCAAGGTCCGGATGGAGGCCTGGGTCGACGCGCTCGTGTTCGAGATCCGCTGGAACCTCGCGCTCATGCTCGCCGACGAGGTCGAGAAGGGGCACACCCTGCCGGTGGTGCCCGGAGCGATCCCCGTCTCGACGGAGGTCGCCTACCAGCCGCTCGGCGCGGTGACGGTGATCGTCCCCTTCAACTGGCCGATCGCGATCCTGGGAGCGGCGCTGCCGCACGCGCTGCTGGCGGGGAACACGGCGATCGTGAAGCCGCCGCCCTCGGCGCCCCTGGCCACCACCCGCGTGGTGCAGCGGGTGGCCGAGAAGCTGCCGCCCGGGGTCCTGAACGTCGTGACCGGCCGCGATGCGGACATGGCGGGCCTCATCCAGAACACCGACGTGGCGAAGGTGTGCTTCACCGGGTCGGTCAACGGCGGCAAGCGCATGATGGAGATGGCGTCCAAGACCCTCACCAGGGTGACGCTGGAGCTGGGCGGCAACGACGCTGCCGTCTTCCTCGAGGACGCGATCCTCGACGACACGCACCTCGACCGCCTCTTCGCGGCGATCTACGACACCACCGGCCAGATCTGCATGAATGCGAAGCGCGTCTTCGTGCACCGCTCGCGCATGGACGAGCTGGTCGCCGGACTGGAGGCGCGGCTGAACACGGTGGTCCTCGGCTACGGCCTGGATGAGGGCACGACGATGGGCCCGCTGCACCAGCCGGCTCAGAAGGCGTTCGTCGAGGAGATCATCCAGGAGGCCAAGGACGCCGGCGCCGACGTGCGCGAGTTCGGCGAGCTGCCCACGGGCGATCTCGCCGGCGGCAACTTCCTGCGCCCGGCGATCGTGGTCGACCCCGACCTGCAGCTGCGCGTGGTCACGCAGGAGCAGTTCGGTCCGGTCATCCCGATCATCCCGTTCGACGATGAGGACGAGGCGGTGCGGATGGCCAACGACACGTGGGGCGGCTTGTGCGGTTCGGTGTGGACCGCCGACCCCACCGCCGCGCAGCGCGTGGGATCGCAACTGGTGTGCGGGTACGTGTGGGTCAATGACCACGGCGCGACGCGCCTGGACCTGCGCGCCCCGTTCGGCGGCATGAAGCAGTCCGGAATGGGACGCGAGCAGGGGATCGAAGGCGTGCGGGCGTTCCAGGACACCCGCTCGATCGCCACGATCGACCCCGAGGCGCTCGCCGGCATGGCGCACTGAGCAGGACTGGGGCGGCCACCGACGGCCGCCCCGTCTCCCCTTGCGCCGGGGCCCGAACTCCTCAAAACCGTTGCCGGGAACCGGTTGCAGGGGCGCGTCCTCCGCCTTCCGGCCGCATACTGCCGGAGTTCGGGCTGCGAGGGGGACGGATTGCGCCGGGTCAGGAGTACCGCGTCATCGCGTCCCGCACTCCCGCGAAGGATGATTCGACGTCACCGAGCATGTTGGGGTGGGTGAACGCGTAACGATCGCCGTTGCGCACGGCGCGCAGGACGATCGCCCCGGCCTCCTCCGGCTCGATCCACATGTCGGTGTCGGTGATCTTCTGGGCGATGTCGAAATCGACGAGCCCGCCGGTCGAGCCCGCCGGTCGATTCCGCAGGCTGTCCTTGATGTTCGAGCGGACGGCGCCCGGGTGCAGCACCGTGACGCCGACGGTGTCGCCGGCGGCTTCCAACTCGGCGGCGATGGTCAGGCTCAGCCCCTCGACGGCCGCCTTGCTGGCGACGTAGGGCGCGTACCCGGGAGGCGTGAAGAAGCGCGACATCGACGCCGTGTTCACCATCCACGCGCCGTGCGGATTCGCGAGAAGCGCGGGTAGGAACGCCTGAACGCCGTGCACGACCCCCATCAGGTTCACGTCGAGCACCCAGCGCCAGTCCTCGAGGGTGAGGTCCTTCGCCGCAGCCTTCGGCCCGACTCCGGCGTTGTTCACCATGAGATCCACGCGCCCGAAGCGAGCGAGCACCTCGTCGGCGAGCCCGGAGACCTCCTCCGCTTCCGTCACATCCGTGTTGAACGCGGGGTAGCCTTCCGCGCGTGCGCGCTCCAGAGCGGCCGCGTCCCGGTCTGCGACGACCACCGTGGCTCCCGCCTCCCGGAATGCGCCGGCGATGCCCTTGCCGATGCCGCTGCCACCACCGGTGACGACCGCCACGCGGCCGTTCCAATCCTTGATGCCCTCCATCGGACCTTCCTTTCGTGCCTCCGAGAATTCTGTCGCCCTCGGGCGGGTACGGAGGTCTCAGTTTGCGCCGCGGCGGGCTGGTCGTCTCAAGGTGATAGCTCCCGGACCATTGCCGCCCTCTTAGCGTGGAGGCCGTCCGACGCACTCGCGCGTCCAGGCGTCCCACCGCGCAAAGGAGCATCCATGCACATCGGTCTGAACTTCGGCTTCGGAAAACTCGACCCGGAGGTGTCCGACCACGACGTCTACCGCAGCGAGACAGAGCTCGCGGTGCTCGCCGAGGGGCTCGGGTACGACAGTGTCTGGGCGGTGGAGCACCACTTCAGCGACTACGCGTTCTGCCCCGACAACCTTCTGTGGCTCGCGCACGTCGCGGCGCGGACCTCGTCCATCAAGCTCGGCACCGGCGCAGTCATCCTGCCGTGGAACACCCAGCCGATCCGTGTCGCCGAGAAGCTGCTCATGCTGGACCACCTCTCCGAGGGGCGCGTCCTGTTCGGGATGGGCCGCGGGCTCTCCCGCAAGGAGTTCGAGCCGTTCGGAATTCCGCTGGAGGAGACGCGAGGCCGCTTCGACGAGTCCTCCAAGATGATCATCGAGGCCATCGAGTCGGGATACATGCAGGGTGACGGGCCGTTCTTCCCCGTGCCCCGCACGCCCATCAAGCCCGGTCCCTTCGCGCCGTGGGGCGACCGCATCTTCACGGTTGCGGGCTCGCACGACTCGATGGTGTCCGGCGTGAACAACAAGTGCCGCTTGATGTCGTTCATCCTCCGCCCGGTCGACAAGATGATGCCCACCTTCCAGGCATACCTCGACTACTACCGCGAGGTCTGGGACGAGCAGGCGCCCCCCGTCTCGCTGAATGTCGCGATGTACTGCCACGAGGACGAACAGGTCGCTCTCGACGGCATGTACGAGTACGTCGGCAACTTCTTCGAGGCGAATGTGGCCCACTACGAGATGGACGGGGTGCACTTCGCCGACACGAAGGGGTACGAACGCTATGCCGACACGGCCGCGCTCATCCGTGAGAAGGGCGTGAGCAAGGCCGGCCGGGACTACGCCGACGCCGCTCTGTACGGAACGCCCCAGCAGATCCTCGACAAGCTGGTCTGGATCCAGGAGCAGATGGGTCAGTTCGACCTCGTGCTGCAGCCCTCGTTCGGCGGGATGTCGCATGACACAGCACGCAAGAGCGTGGAACTGTTCGCCCGCGAGGTCATGCCCAAGGCCCGCCAGCACTACGACGCGACCGCCGCCGCATCTGTCTGAGGCCGTCGGCCGGGCGTCTTCGAGCGCCCGGCCGACGGGGTCAGACCCGGGGGCGTCGGGCGATCAGCGGAAGTCGATGACGACACCGGACCGGAGTCGTCCGGACTGGACGCGCGCGTGGGCTTCCTCCGCCCGGTGCGGCGTGAAGATCTCGAGGGGCCGGGTCAGGTAGCGTGCGTCGGCGAGCTTCTGGAGCTGACGGCCGGCGTGCCACTCGCGCGGGACCATGACCGGCACGACCCGAGCGCCGCTGTCCCCCGAGCCCGCCCAGCCGCGCAGAGTGACCACGACACCGCCGGGGCGGACGGCCGGCAGGATCGCGTCGTCGATCACGGCGAGATCGACGGCGGCGTCGACCGGCCCACCTGCGTGGACGACGAGTCGCTCGGCGAGATCGTCACCTCGCGCCACGGTCGACGCCGCGCCTCGTTCGAGGACGATCGGACGGTCATCGTCGGAGCAGACCCCGATGACCCGCAGCCCTTCGGCGGCAGCGAGGGGAAGGATGATCGCCCCCAGCGCGCCCGCCGCACCCGTGACGACGACGGTCGACCCCGGTGGCAGATCGAGCACGCGCATCGCTTGGATCGCCGTATGGCCGTTCATCGGCAGCGTGGCGGCCTGGTCGAGCTCGATGTGATCGGGTACCGCGCCCAGGGTGTCGTCCGGTGCGACGAGCCGCTCGCGATAGGCGCCTCCGTAGGGACTCGAGGGGAGGGCCATCCCCATGACGCGGTCACCGGTCCGCCATAGGCTGTCGGGCCCGACCGCCTCGACGACTCCGGCGTAGGCCATGCCCGGTACGTGCGGAGGGGGTCCGGCGATGGGCATCACTCCCGCCCGGACGGCGATGTCGGACGGATGTACGGCGGCGGCTTCGACACGGACGCGCGCCTCGCCGGGCCCGGGCTCAGCCACCGGTACGCGGGTCACGTGGAGCACGTCGGGGCCGCCGGGCTGCGTGAAGGCGACGGTGAGGCCGGTCGTCAGGGAAGCGGTTTCTGGGTGCATCCGAGTGATGGTAGACGGGTCGGTGCCGGTCTCCCGTCACGCAGCCCCGGCGTCTCACGATGAGACGTCGGGGCGCGCACGAGCCTCAGTAGCTTGAACAGAAATCGGGGTGCGCGGGTGCCCCTGATCACGATCGCGAAGGAGCATCGGCGATGCACATCGGAGTGAACTTCGGTTTCGGCCGCTACGACAAAACCGTCCCGGAGTACCAGGTGGTGAAGGGCGAGACCGATCTCGCCATCCTGTCGGAGCCCCTCGGGTACGACAGCGTGTGGGCCGTCGAACACCACTTCACCGACTACTCCTTCATGCCCGACAACATCCAGTGGCTCTCCTACGTCGCGGCGAAGACCGAGCGCATCCGCCTCGGAACCGGCGCGGTCATCCTGCCGTGGAACGATCCCCTGCGCGTGGCGTCGAAGCTGCTGCTGCTGGACAACCTCTCCGGTGGCCGCGCGATCTTCGGAATGGGCCGAGGGGTTGCCCGTGTCGAATTCGAGGGCCTGCGCATCCCGGTCGGCGAATCGCGCGAGCGCATGGACGAAGCCGTGCCCATGATCATCGAAGCGCTCGAGACAGGTTTCATCGAGGGCAAGGGCCCCCACTACGAGCAGCCGCGGCGCCAGCTCAAGCCGGGGCCGATCCGGAGCTTCAAGGGCCGCATGTACACGGTGGCCGGCTCGGAGGACTCGATCATCGCCGCGGTGAAGAACCGCGTCAGCGTGATGTCCTTCATCCTGCGTCCGGTCGACAAGCTGGTGGAGACGTTCGAGCTGTACAACAACCTGTGGCGTGAGACGTGGGACGATGAACCTGCCCCGATCTGCATCAACGCCAACATGTACTGCCACGAAGACCCCGACGTCGCGAAGGACCGGATGTACGAGTACATCGTCAACTTCTGGCACCAGAACGTCGAGCACTACGAGTTCCTCGGCAACCACTTCGCGACGCAGAAGGGGTACGAGCGCTACGCCGAGAAGGCCGGGGCGCTGCGGGAGAAGGGCGTCGATCAGGCCGGCCGCGACTACGCCGATGCCGCACTGTATGGGACGCCGCAGCAGCTGATCGAGAAGCTGGACTGGATGCAGGACGTGATGGGGCAGTTCGAGCTCGTCGTGGCGCCCTCGTTCGGCGGTATGCCGCAGTCGATGGCCGAGGTCAGCCTGCGGACGTTCGCGGAGAAGGTCATGCCGACCGCGCGCCGCAACTACGACGCCCGCATCGCCGGCGGCTCCAAGGCCCGCTGAGCCCCGATCATGGTTGACAGCACGGGTGAGGTCGGCATGCCCAGCCGGCGACTGGTGGACAGCGGCGTGCCGATGACGACGCGCGACGGCGTCACACTGCGTTCGGTCGTGCACCGGATGGCGGACCGGGAGACGCAGCCGATCGTGCTGGTGCGGAACCCCTACGGCGAGCCGCTGACGCGGAACCTGCCCATCTGGTCCCTTCTGGATCGCGGATTCGCGATCGTGATCCAGGACTGCCGCGGAACGGGTGACTCGGACGGAGAGTTCGTCCCGTTCGAGGGCGAGGGGCCGGACACGGTCGACGCGATCGAGTGGTGCGGATCGCTGCCCTTCTCGAACGGCCGCGTCGTGATGTACGGGGCGTCCTACTCCGGCATGGTCCAGTTCGCGGGCGCTGTGGACCAGCCCCGCGCGCTGGCCGGGATGATTCCGGTCGTGACGCCGGACGACTACCAGACACGGTTGGCATACCGCTCCGGTGTGTTCCAGATGGGGCAGCTCACCGGCTGGTACACCATGAAGACGCTGCAGTCCTTGACCTACCGCGCCCAGCACGGTGAGGACGTGCGCGAGGTGATGGGCCGCTTCTTCCGGCATGCGGCCGATCCGTATGCCTCGGTCGGGTCCGGTGCGCTCATCGACGCGCCAGTGCTCAGCGAGGTTCTCCCCACGTGGCGCCGGTGGGCTGCTGCCGACACGACCGGGGAGTACTGGCCCTCGATCAGCTACCGCGACCGTCGGTCCGACGTCGAGGTGCCCGCGCTGCACGTCGGAGGATGGTTCGACCTCTTCCTCGGCGGGACGATCGCGAACTTCACGTGTCTGCGCGCGGAGGCGGCCACCGAGCGCGCCCGCGCCGGCCAGCGCCTCATCATCGGTCCGTGGCAGCACATCGACCAGAGCGGCACCGTCGGCGATATGAGCTTCGGCGCGCCGGCTTCGGCGGCCGGTTTCGGACTGGAGGCCGCGGTCGCAGACTTCGCGCGAGCGGCCGCCGACGGGAGCGAGGTGCCCGGGGCCCCGGTTCGCCTCTACGTCATGCAGGCTGGACGCTGGCGGGAGGAGCAGGAGTGGCCCCTTCCGGGAACGCGATGGACGCCATGGTTCCTCGGCGAGGGGGGATCGCTCTCCCCGCGGGCGCCGCAGGGGGACACCGGCGAGACCCGCTACATCCACGACCCGAACGACCCTGTTCCCATGCGGGGAGGGCAGTCCGGTGTCTTCGCGGGAGGCCTCGAGGGCGGCAACGAATGGACCGCCGGACCGCGTGACCAGCGACCGCTCGATGGACGCAGCGACATCGTCCGTTTCGCCGGCGACGAACTGGCCGAGGATCTCGAGGTCACCGGGCCGGTGACGGTGCGGCTGTTCGCGGCCACGGACGCCGAGGACACCGACTTCGTCGCTCGCCTCATCGACGTGCACCCCGACGGGCGCGCCATCGGTGTCGTGGACGGGATCGTCCGAGCCAAATTCCGCAACGGGCAGGATGAGGCGACGCCCGTTGGGCCGAACGAGGTCGTGGAGTACGAGATCGACCTGTGGGCGACGAGCTGGCTGTTCCGGGCGGGCCACCGCCTCCGCGTCGACATCGCCAGCTCGTCCTACCCGAACTGGGATGTCAACGCCGGCGTGCTCGGCAACAACGCGATCGTGCCGCCGGAGCAGCGCCGTACGGCCCGGCAGCGGATCCTGCACAACGGCGCTCATCCGTCCCACATCGTGTTGCCCGTGCAACCCGTTTCTCCCTAGCACCACCCGAAAATCACAGCAAGGAGGACTCAATGAAGAGAACACATGTCACCGGTGCCATCGCACTGCTCGCCGCCGCGGGCCTGGCTCTGAGCGGATGCGCCGGAACCCCGACCGGTGGTTCGGACGCCGGCCCAGCCGGCGACGGCGAAATCGTGGGCGGTCCGGGTGTCGACCTGGACACGAAGACGATCAAGGTGGGAGCGCTCGTCCCCGTCTCCGGCGTCTTCGCCGGCGCCATCACGAACATCGAAGGCATGGATGCCGCATTCCACCGCGCCACCCAGCCCGGAGGTGCCATGGAGGGCTGGACGCTCGAAGTGGTGAACCAGGACACGAAGTACGACGCCGCGACCGCGATCCCGCTCTACGAGGGATTCAAGGACGACGTGGCGATGGTCTCGCTCGTGCTCGGCTCGACGATCATCGACGCCATGCTGCCCTCCATCGAGACCGACAAGATGACCCTCATCCCGGGTGGAACGACTCCCAACCTCCAGTTCGCCGACCACCTGGTGCCGAGCCTGCCGATGACCAGCAGCCACGCTGCGAGCCTCATCCCCTACGCGGTCGAAACCTACGACGTGGAGGACGCGACGTTCTGCAGCATGACCGTCGAAGACACGCTGGGCAAGTACATCCAGGAGAACTTCGACTTCACCCTGGAGGAACTGGGTCTCACGAAGGGCATCGACACGACCTTCGCCCCGAACGCCGACCAGCTGACCGCGCAGATCACCTCGATGAAGAACGCCGACTGTGACGTCGTCATGACCGGCGGAACCGGCGGCTTCCTGCAGACGCTGGCGGTGCAGTCGGTGCAGCAGGACTTCACGCCGCTGGTGCTGGCCGGCAACAGCGCCTACAACATCACCCTGGCGACCGGACCCGGCGCCGACTGGCTGGCGGAGAACGCGATCATCTCGGTTCCCGGTGACGAGTGGCTGGGAGAGAACGCTCCGGGCCAGGCCATGCTCATCGAAGACCTCGAGGCGATCAACCCGGACTACACCCCGAGCGCCAACGCCCACTTGACGGGCTACGTCAACGGTCTGCTGACCGCCGACATCCTCGCCCAGGCGCTGGAGAACGGCGACCTCAGCCGTGAAGGCATCGCCACGGCGGCCACGGAGATCGGCACGTGGGAGGACGAGCTCGGCCTCACCGGCGGCGATGTCGTGATCGGGGCGACGGCCGCCGAGAACGTGCCCCCGCACAAGCTGTCGATGTTCCGCATCGACGGATCGGTTCCCACCGGCCTGAAGCTCGAGGCGTACAACTACGACTCGGATGTCGCGGTGAAGTACCTGGAATCCGTCGCTCCGTGAGTCTCAGCGGGCGGCGACGGCATTCGTCGCCGCCCGCTCCGTACCCGTCTCCGGCAGCTGCCGGATTCACAGAGAGGTGCCCCATGGCATCCGATGCCGCAGCAGGTGCGCGACAGCTGCCCCTGCTCGAACTGACCGAGGTGTCCGTCAGCTACTCCGGTGGCGCCGTGCGAGCGCTCCAGAACGTCGACCTGCGGGTGTACCGCGGTCAGATCGTCGTTCTGATCGGCGTGAACGGCGCCGGTAAGACGACGGCCCTGTCCACGATCTCCGGACTCCTGCCCTTCACCGGAGGCTCGCTCGACACCGGCGCGGTCCTGTTCGAAGGTCAGGACCTGAAGTCCAAGACGGCGTCCGCGCGCGTACAGCGGGGGATCTCGATGGTCATGGAGGGGCGACGTACCTTCCCGGACCTGACCGTCGAGGAGAACCTCAGCGCCGGCGGCTTCACCAGGACGTTGGCGGAGGCGAAAGAGAGCCGTGAGCGCGTCTACGGGATGTTCCCGATCCTGGCCGAACGGCGCAAGCAGCTCGCCGGCCTGATGTCCGGCGGTGAGCAGCAGATGCTCGCCATCGGGCGGGCGCTCATGCAGCGTCCCACGCTGCTCATGCTCGACGAACCGTCGCTGGGGCTCGCGCCGCTCATCGTGGAACAGATCAAGGACTACATCGTCGAGATCAACGCCCAGGGGACCAGCGTCCTCCTGATCGAGCAGAACGCCGCGATGGCGCTGTCGATCGCCGATTACGCCTACGTCCTCGATGGGAAATCCGTCGCGCGGCAGGGAACCGGCGCCGATCTGCTGGCGGATCCGGTGGTGCAGGAGCTGTATCTGGGTGTCGCCGGCGAAGGTCGGCGTTCCTTCCGTGTGGCCTACGAGGAGCGCAAGAGAGGTCGGATCCGATGAGTGGAGCATTGCTGAGCGCCCAGGATGTGACCGTCAGATTCGGTGGCGTCACGGCGGTCGACCAGGTCAGCTTCGACGTCGAGAGGGGGGAGCTGTTCGCGATCATCGGGCCCAACGGCGCAGGAAAGACGACTCTGTTCAACTGCCTCAGCGGGCTCGTGAGCTACTCGGGCGAGATCCGCTTCGACGGCACACCCCTGACGGGCCAGCGGGCGGATCAGATCGCGCAGCACGGTATCGCCCGGACCTTCCAGAACCTGGGCCTGTTCTCCAGCATGACGGTGCTCGAGAACGTGCTCGTCGGTCGAGCCAGCAAGATCGGCGCAGGAATCCCGGCCGGTCTGGCATGGTTCGGCAAGGCCCGCCGCGATGAGATCGACGCGCGCCAGCACGCCTACGAGGTGCTGGATGTCATGGGGATGGCCGACCTCGCCCACACGCCCATCAAGAGCCTGCCCTACGGCACGCGCAAACGGATCGAATTGGCGAAGGCGGCTGTCGTCGCACCGCAGCTGCTGCTGCTCGACGAACCGGTTGCCGGGCTGAACCACGCCGAGACGGACGAGTTGATCGGAGCGGTGCTCGAGCTGAAGGAAGCGATGGGCTTGACCATCGTGCTCATCGAGCACGACACCTTCCTGGTGATGGATGTGGCGGACCGGGTGCTCGCCCTCAATTTCGGTCAGGCGATCGGACTGGGCACCCCCGCGGAGACGCAGGCCAACCCGCGCGTCGTGGAGGCATATCTGGGCGCCGCCGCCGCCGGCGACGCGTCGGCCGTGAAAACGACGAAGGGAGGCGAAGGCTGATGGACACCTTCGTCCAGATCCTCATTTCGGGCATCGCGCTCGGGTTCCTCTATGCGCTGGTGTCGCTCAGCTTCGTCGTGCTGCTGAAGGCCACCGGGCACTTCAACCTGCTGCCGGGGTCGTTCGTGCTCCTCGGCGCCTACACGCTGTTCCAGTTCCATCAGAACTTCGGCATCAACTTCTGGCTCTCGCTGCTGATCGCGATCGTCCTGGTCACGGCGCTGGGGCTCGCCATCCACTATGTGATCTTCCAGCGGATCGACCGCACCGCCGACCAGCATGCCGCCGGCCTGGCGATCCTTCTCGTCACGATCGGCCTGCTGAGCCTCAGCCAGGCGACGGCGGTGTCGTCCTGGGGGGCGGAAGTGCTCCTCCTGGGCGACCCGTGGGGCCTGAACACCCTCCGGCTCGGCGCCATCAACGTGCCGATGCGCGACATCTGGGTGATCGTCCTGAGCATCGCCGTCCTCATCATCTTCTGGCTGGTCATCCAGCACACTCGCGTGGGAGTGGGGATGCGCGCCATTGCGAGCGACAGTCAGGCGGCATTCGTTCAGGGCATCAGCCCGCGGAAGGTGGCGCCGTACGCATGGCTCATGAGCGCCGGCGCCGCGGTCATCGCGGGAGTCCTCATGGCGACGGAGGCCGGCGGGGGGCTGCGCCCGACGCTGGATGTCGTCGCCTTCACCGCGCTGCCGGCTCTCATCCTGGGCGGCATCCGATCCCTCCCCGGTTGCGTCGCCGGTGGGCTCGTGCTCGGGGTGCTGCAGCAACTGGCCAACGGGTACGCCCCGGCGGCCTTCGGTCAGCACTTCGCGACCGTGCTGCCCTGGATCATCATGATCATCGTTCTTCTCGTCCGTCCCAGTGGCCTGTTCGCCACACGTGAGTTCCGGAGGGCTTGATATGGCCACCTTGGCAAGCACCGGCACCCTTCGGACGCAGGGTGTGTTCGACGATCGCATCCGGCGTGAAGTGCGGATATTCCAGTCACCCGTCACCAGGTACGGAGCGGTGCTCCTGACCCTGCTCGCCGTGGTCCTGCCCCTGAGTACCGCCGATTCCTTCCTGCTGTCACTCGGCATCACCGTCGGCTTCTTCTCCATCGCCGCGATCGGTCTGAACGTGCTGAACGGCTATGCGGGTCAGATCAACATGGGGCAGCCGTTCTTCCTCGCGATCGGCGCCTTCACGGCGGTGGGGTTCGGGTCGATCATGGACCTGCCCCTGCCTCTCTGGCTGCTCGCGGTCGTGGTGGTGGGAGCCGTGTCGGGAGCGCTGGTCGCGCCCCTGGCGCTGCGGCTGAAGGGCGTCTATCAGATCGTCCTGAGCCTCGGCCTGATCTTCATCGGCCAGTACATCTTCGTGAACTGGAGCGACCTCACCGGGGGCGTGGCCGGGCGCAGGGCCGCAGTGAACCTCTCGGTCGGGCCGCTGGATTTCGCAGCGCTGCAGGTCGGCGGTATGACCTACAACTACCAGCAGGGCCTGTTCATGCTCGTGTGGCTGTTCGTCGCGCTGTGCATGTTCCTCGTCCATCTGCTGATGAAGTCCCCCGGTGGCCGCCACATCGTGGCCCTGCGGGATGCGGACCTCCCCGCGCGCGTCGCGGGTATCAACCCGGTGCGCTCGATGGTCGGCGCGTACGCCATCTCCAGCGCGATGGGCGCCCTCGGCGGTGCGTTCTACGTCGCTCAGCTGCGCTTCGTCAGTCCGGAGCAGTTCAACCTCGCCATGGGGCTGAACTTCATCATCATCGTCACGGTGGGCGGACTGGCCACCGCGTGGGGGCCGGTCGTGGGGAGCCTGATCATCTGCTCGATCCCCGTCCTGGCCAGCCGATACGCCGAGTTCATCCCCTTCCTCAAGGCCAACTCGTCGACACCCGATGGGACGTGGGGCATTCCGGTGGGACAGTTCCCCGTCGTGCTGTACGGCGTGCTCCTGGTCCTCATCCTGATGTTCGAGCCGCGAGGACTCACACACCTCCTCAAGGTCTTCGGCCTGTGGCTCACGCGGCCGCTGCGGCGCCGTCGGACCGCATCCTCCGGAGAGGGAACCGCATGAGCCGGTTCGCCGGTCGCGTCGCCTTCATCACGGGTGCGGCGTCGGGCGCGGGTTTCGGCCAGGCGCTCGTGTTCGGCCGTGCCGGTGCGCGCATCGCCGTGGCGGATGTGCGGGAGACTGCCGTCGACGACGCCGTCACCCGATTGCGCGCAGAGGGGATCGAGGCCTGGGGGGCTCCCCTGGACGTCACCGACCGGGCGGCCTATGCCGCGACCGCGGACGCCGTGGAGTCGCACTTCGGCGACCCGGTCACGCTGCTCTTCAACACGGCGGGCGTGAACGGCTTCGGATCGGCCGAAACCCTCACGTTCGCCGACTACGACTGGCTCCTCGGGGTGAACCTCGGCGGGGTGGTGAACGGCATGGTCACCTTCGTCCCGCGGATGATCGAGGCCGGGCAGGGCGGGCACGTCGCGTCGGTGGCCTCTGTCGGAGGGTTCGAGGGCGGTCTCATGACCGCTCCGTACTCCGCGGCCAAAGCGGGGGTCATCAGCCTCATGGAGAGCTACGCGCAGGTGCTGCCCCGGCATGGCATCGGTGTGACCGTGTTGTGTCCGGCGAACATCCGGTCCAACATCGCGACGTCCCACGAGCTTCGCCCCGACGCCGGAGTGGACACGGGCATCCGCACCGACCAGCGAATCGTCTCGGCGCTGACGGAGGTGTACCGGCACGGCATGGATCCCGAAGCCCTGGCCTTGCACCTCAAGCGCGCGATGGAAGCCGGCGAGCTCTACGCCATCCCCTATCCCGAGGTGCGCGAGGACCTGGAGCGGAAGTTCGGCAGCGTGCTGGACGCGGTCCCCGTCGTCGACGACCTCACTCCCGGCGGTGCGGCAGCGCGGACCGAAGCGCTGCAGCAGTTCCGCCGAGCGGCCGCCGAGGGCGGGGGTTCGTCCTCGAAGTAGGATCATCACAGGCGCGCCCCGGCGCGCACCGTGTCGACAAAGGAGCTGACATGGCGTTCGCTGACGCACCTTCCCGACTGAGCGATGCCGCGCGATTCGACAGTGCCCTGCGGGCGCGCGTGCGGCAGGCGCGAAAGGAATTCCTCTCCGGAGCGACCCGGCCCGACCTGCGCGGGGTGAGCTCGGAGATCTACACCTCCTGGGTCCGCTCGCGCGAACTGGGTGTGGACGCCGCCAGCACCGCCGTCCCCCTCAATCCGCTCTCCGTGACGCGCGCGCGCCGCCTGGTCGACGCGGCGACGCCGGTGATGAAGAACCTCGCCGACCAGTGCCGGGACTCCGACGCATGGGGGATGCTGCTGGATCGCGAGTGCGTCCAGGTCTTCCCCCTCGTCGGCGACGCGCGGGTCGTGCGGGAGGGAGAGCAGCGCGGCGGCGGTCTCGGCGCGACGTTCCAGGAAGCCGTCGTGGGGACCAACGGTGCGGGGATCTCGGTGGAACGGCTGGAGAGTTTCCTCGTCGTCGGCGAGGAGCACTTCCGTGAGGCCGAGCACAACCTCGCCTCGGTGGGCGTTCCCCTGCGGGATCCGTACGGCCGGATGGCGGGTGTGCTGCTCATGTGCCAGCGGTTGTCGTCGGCCAACCACATGATCGTGCCGTACACGCAGACGCTCGCCGTCGCCATCGAAAAGCAGCTCGCCCTGGCCACCAGCGGGGACGAACGCGCCCTGTTCGAGGCGTTCGCCCGCCACTCCCGGCGACCGTCGCTGGCCGTGGTCGGCATCAGCGAAGACGTGTACATCGCGAACAACGCCGCTCAGCAGCTCCTCCGCGACGGCGCGGAGACCGACGCGTTGCGTGAGGCCGTCCTCGCCGTGGCGGACGCCGGCCGGTCGCGGCTGATGACGCTCACCTTCGAGGAGGAGCGGTACCGGGTGCACTGCCGGATCGTGCAGCTCTCGGCGGGCAGGAACGGCGTGGTGGCCTCGCTCAGCCGGGTCGCCGCGCCCCCGGTCCTGGCACCCGGGAGGCGGTTCGAGCCCCCGGCGCCGGCGGCCGATCCGGTCGCGCGGGCGAAGGAGCTGGGGTTCCCCGTCCTCGTCACCGGCGAGCCCGGATCGGGGAGGGCGCACCGCGTGCGCTCCGTCGCATCCGTGGTCGAGCTGGATGCCGCGGCCGCCGCGACCGGCGGCGCCGCCTGGATGGCTCAGTGCCGCGAGCTGCTCAGCCGCGGGGACGTGCTGATCCGGCACCTCGACGCCCTGCCGCCGACGCTGCGCCCCGGCGTCCTGGAACTCATCAGGGCTGGTGCGCACTGGGTGGCGGCGACGGTGGAATCGGTCTCCCCCGACTTCGAGGCGACCTTCCCGGTGACGGTCGCGGTCCTCCCGCTGCGGGAACGGACGGCGGATCTGCCCGCCCTCGTGGAGGCTCTCCTCGCCGATCTCGGCGCGGCGCGCACCCGCCGTACCCCGGAGGTCATGAGCATCCTGGCGCGGTATCCCTGGCCGGGGAATGTGGCGCAGCTGCGGCGCCTTCTGGCCGGCATCCTGGTGCGGCTCGAGGGCGACACCATCTCCATCGACGACCTGCCGCGCGAGATCGCCAGCAGTGGACGGCGGAACACGGGGGAGGGGCTGCTCGCCCGGACCGAACGGGAGCTGGTCTTCGACGCCCTCCGCGAGGCGAACTGGAACCGCGACGCCGCGGCGAAGACGCTCGGCATCTCGCGCGCGACGATGTACCGGCGAATCCGCCAGTTCGGGTTTCAGATCCCCAGCAGTCGCTGAGCGGCCCGGTCAGACGGCCCCGCCGTGCGCGGCGATGACCGCCTTGGCCCCTTCCTTGACGAACTCCACCTGCTCGCAGGCGATGCGCTGCGCGGCGGAGACGTCACGCTGCTCGAGTGCTGCGGTCAGGCGCGGGACGAAGGTGGGGCCGAGCTGGCGCTCCCAATCGCCCGCCTCGTACGTCTCCCGCCACACCGTCGTCACATTGAGGGCACGGAAGCTCGCGGTCAGCTTGCGGGAACCCGCGAGATCGACGATTGCGGCGTGATAGTCCAGATTGAGCTCGAGGAACTGTTCCAGTGTCTCGGCGGACGTGGGGACGGCAGCGAGCACCTGGTCGCTGAGCCGGCGGATGCGGTCGAGCTGCTCGTCCGACGCGCCGGTGAGGTACCGCTCGATGACTCCCGTCGCGATGGTGAGGCGATCACCGTAGAGCTTGTCCACGAGCATGGGGGTCATCGCGATGGGTACGTAATGACCGCCCTCGCGTTTCTCGACGAGGGATTCCGTGGCCAGCCGGAGGAGGGCATGGTCCACGAGCTTCGGCTCGAGGCGGAGGGAGGACGCGACCGCCGAGACGTCGATCGTCTCCCCCAGGGGTGTGCGCCGGTGCAGCACCCACTCCCGGGTCCCTTCGTACGCGGCGGTCTCCAGGGCGCTCTCGAGGTTGCCGAAGGTCCCGCGGTAGTAAGCGAGGGGCTCGCCGTCCTGTGCCTCGGCCGCGACGACCCGGCCGAGGAAGATGGTGTGCGTTCCTCCGACGGCCGTCTCATCCACCACGCACTCGATGGAGGCGAGCGCGCCGGCCAGCAGCGGGAGGCCGCGCGGGCTGATCGTGTGCCCGACGCCGGCGAACTTGTCATCGCCCTTCCGTGCGAAGGTGCGGGCGAGATCGCCCTGGGCGGCGGAGAGGATATTGATCGCGTATCGACCGGACCGCGCCACGGCGTCATGGGTCACACTCGAACGATTGAGGCAGATGAGCATCATCGGCGGGTCCGAGGAGAGGGACGACACCGCCGAGACGGTGGTGCCGAACAGGTCGTCACCATCAGCGGTCGTGATGACCGTCACGCCCGAGGCGAAGTGGCCGACGACGTTGCGGAAGACGTTCTCCTCCACGACGGGAAGCCCCAGATCGATCCCGTAGCGGACGTTTCCCGCATGCTCGTTCCCCATGGGATTCCTTCCTCCGTGAAGCACCTGTCACGACCGTAATCCGCTCGCCTCCGCCACCCGGGTCTCACGGTGAGACAGCCCGATGACCGGCGCCGCTGGCAGAATCGCGCCGAAGGGGAGGGGAGGAACCGATGGTGGAATTCGCGGAATCGCGGCCGCAGACCGGTGCGGACTACCTCGACAGCCTGCGCGACGAGCGCGTCGTCTGGCTGCGCGGCGATCGCGTGGCCGATGTCACCGCTCACCCGGCGTTCGCGCAGACCGCACGCACGGTGGCCGGTCTGTACGACGCGCTGCACGACGGGTCGACCCCGCTGCTGCCTACCGACACGGGACGCGGAGGGCAGACACACCCGTTCTTCCTCGCGGCGCGCTCGCCGGAGCACCTGGTCGCCTCTCGCAACGCCATCCGCGCCTGGGCGAGACGCACATACGGCTGGATGGGGCGCACCCCTGACTACAAGGCGGCATTCCTGGGGTCGCTGGGCGCGACCCAGGACTGGTACGGGGAATACGCCCCCAACGCGCAGAGGTGGTATCGCCACGCGCAGGAGCACGTCTCGTTCTTCGGGCACGCCATCGTCGATCCGCCCGTGGACCGGCACCTCCCCCCGGACGAGATCGGCGACATCGCGGTGCACGCGGTGCGGGAGACGGATGCCGGCGTCGTCGTGTCCGGCGCGAAGGTGGTCGCGACGGGGGCGGTGGGCGCGCAGTTCGCCCTCATCGCGCCGACGGGGGCAGCGTTACGAGACCCGGCATTCGCCATAGTGGCCGTGGTCCCGATCTCCGCACCCGGGGTCACGCTGCTGGCCCGCACGTCGTACGCGGAAGCCGCGTCGGCGACCGGGAGCCCGTTCGACTACCCGCTCACCAGTCGGTTCGACGAGAACGACGCGATCCTGGTGCTCGATCGGGTCCTCATCCCTTGGGAGGACCTGCTGGTCTACCGCGACCTCGATCGCGCCCGCTCGTTCACGGGGGTCGCCGGTTTCCCCTCCCGGCTGGCGCTGCACGGCGCGACGCGACTGGGGGTGAAGTTCGACTTCCTCGCCGGCCTCCTGCTGAAGGCGCTGGAAGCGACCGGCACGGGGGATTTCCGGGGGGTGCGCACGAGGGTCGGTGAGGTGCTCGCGTGGCGGAGCATGGTCAATGCCCTCACCGACGCGATGGTGCTCGACCCGCGTCGCGGGGAGGACGGAACCTGGTCGCCGCAGGCGGATGCCGTGGACGCCTATCGGTGGCTCAGTACCATCGCGTACCCGCGCGTGCGGGAGATCGTGCTGCAGGACCTGGGATCGGCTCTGATCTATCTGCCTTCCCACGCCAGCGACTTCGATGTCCCCGAGCTGGCGCCTTCGTTGAGACGGTACCTTCGCGGATCGGAGGGGGTGACCGCCGAAGCGCGCGTCAAGACGATGAAGATGCTCTGGGATGCCGTCGGAACGGAGTTCGCGGGCCGCCACGACCTCTACGAGCGGACGTTCCAGGGCAATCACGAAGGGCTGCGCCTCGTGGTGTACGGCGATCACGAGAGCTCGGGGCGAAGCGACCGACTGCGCGCGTTCGCCGAGGAGGCGCTGGGAGATTACGACCGCGGCGGCTGGCTGCCAGGCGGCGCCGGCCAGATGCCGTAACGACCGGGGCTGATCACCCCTGCAGGATCGATCGCATCTTTGATGCGGGTCACGAACCGCCGATAGGCGTGATCGTTCCACGACATGAACCCGGCGACGTCCTCCATGAAGTCCAGATGGGCGCGGTATTCGCTGTACCCCCTGGCGGCCAGCTCCGCCACCAGCTCGCGCGCCGTGGCATAGGCGGCGCGGGCCTGCTCCGGATCGCGCGGGTCGAAATTGATCGAGGACACGAGGGCGCAGGACCGCTCGTTCACGACGAGGATCCCGGCTTTGTAGTTCAATCCGGTGCGCTGCTCGATGATGTCGCGCACGAGATCGACGACCTCCATCACGCGCTCGCCCACCATCGGGACGATCGGAGCGATCCCGATGTGGCCGAAACCTTCGCCCTTGTGTTTGATGACATCCAGATTCGGCACGCCCGCGGTGATGCGATCGGAGATCGACGCGATCCGGGCGTACTCGTCGGGGGCGTAGATCCCCTGGACGGTCAGGGTGGCGCCAGGGATCCGTTGCCATGCCTCCCGGACCTGACGAACCTGCAGGTCCACCTCCTCCCGCGACCCCCACAGGGCACTGCGGAGATACCAGCGGCCCAACCCGGTCTCCTCGGCGATCCGCTGGACGTCGTCCTCGGGAAGAAACCCCTTCTCGGCGCGCGCGATGACGTCGGTCACCCCGGTCATTGTTGCCGCCATGAGCGTGTTGTAGAGACTCGGGACCCCGCGCAGCCGGTTGGCGAGGCGCAGTTCTCGGACCGTGTCGATCGCACGCGGAAGATCCCCGTCGGCGGCGACGGTGAGCAGCAGCGGCGTGTAGGCCTCCGGCGAGGGCATGAGCCACACCCCCATCCGGACCACGATGCCGAAGTTCGACTGGATGAAGAATGGATCGAGGGTGGGGCCGACGCCGCGCTTGTACGTGTGCCACGCGGGGTTGTCGGGCATCGCGCCCATTCCGGTCCGCAGGAGCGACGCATCTGGCAGGACCACCTCCATCCCGCACGGGGCCTGGAAGTCCGCGCCGTAGGGAAGGTAGGTCACCCCGTTGTCGAGGGAGTTGCCGACAACACTGCCCCAACCCAGGTCAGGCACCGACACCTGGAGCCGGGATCCGCGCGCGCGAAGCTCGTCGTACAGGTCGAACCACCGCACACCGGGCTCGACGACCGCATAGGCCAGCTCCTCATTGATCTCCAGAACCCGGTTCATCCGCCGCAGGCTGAGGGAGATGGAGCCGCCGACGCGAGGCGAAGACCCGCCGTAGCCGTTGTTGCGACCCTGGGAATGGGTGGCCAGAGGCACGCCCGTCTCGAGGGCCAGCCGCACGATGTCCTGCACCTGCTCGGTCGTCTCGGGGTGGACGGCGACGCCGGCGGTGTAGGTTTCGTCGCCCGGGATCCAGTACGGGTCGCGCAACGGCCACTCGCGGTCGGACATCAGATCGTCCTGCGCCGTCACCGCGTCGGCTCCGACGATCGCAATCAGTCGCCGGACGATATCCGGGGTGACTCCCGGCCCAGATCGCTCCGTCGGTGTTGTGGTCATCGGTGTCCTCCGGATCGGCCGTCAGGTGCGCGGCGGGCGCGCTCGATTGACAGGATCCGAGACCGCCCGGCGGATGCGGGCACCGTCTGCGCAGATGATCACCTCGCCTGCGCGACTGTGATAGCAACGAGGAAGGCGGACGACCGCCGACGGAGGCGGATATGGCGACGGAGCTGGACCTTGTGACGCGGAGCTTCCCGGAGTGGGCGACGCACTTCCCGGTGATCCGCCGCGGCGCCGGGTGGGTCGGTGACGGCCTGGCGGACGGATTCGAGGGCGTGGTGACCCGGCGGGTGGTCGACGACACATCCATCGCGATTCTGCGGGTGCGTGCGCACCCGCACGCCATCGTGCGTTCGGCCGACCAGGTGCGCGCGGGTGAGGGGAACGTCGTGCTGGCCGTCGTCCAGCTGTCGGGGAGCAGCCGATTGACCACGGAGAACGGCACTCGGACGCTCCGCCCCGGTGATCATCTGGTCTCGTCCTGGGGTGTGCCGTCCTCGTGGGAGTTCGACGCCGAGTTCGCTCTCTTCGTCGCACGGCTGCCGGGGGAGGATCTCCGGGCTGCGCTGGTGCGGCCGAACGTGCCCTTCGGCGAGCCCTTGGCGTCCCGGGAGGGCGTCGGTCCGGTTCTGCTGGCCTTCGTTCGCGCGCTCGCCCAGGACATGAACCTGCTCCGCGGGCCGACGGCGCCGCTCGTGGTGCGGTGCCTCGTCGGCATGTTCGAGGCGAGCCTGCTCGCCGCAGCGCCGCCGGTAGGCCCCGGCGGGTTGACCGACGTGTACAGCCGCGCCGTGCGCAGGATCGAAGACCGGATCGCGGACCCCCACCTGGGTGTCGACGCGCTGGCGGGCGCTCTGTCGGTGTCGCGGCGGCAGGTGCAGGCGGCTTTCACCGCGCACGGGACGAGCGTCACGCAGTCGGTTCGGACCCGACGCCTCGAGCGCGCTCGCGCGGCGCTCGCCCGGACATCGGCGTCGGAGCGGGGGGTTGCTCAGATCGCCGCCGATTGCGGCTTCCGCCACCCCGCACACTTCTCCCGACAGTTCCGGGCCGCCTTCGGCATGTCGCCCACCGAATGGCGGGCGCAGGCGCTCGGTCTCTGACGGCCAGGCGCGTCTCACAGTGAGACGCGCCCGGCGTGCCATTCCGGGTGAGGCTGGTCAGGGTCGCGCAGAGCAGCGCTGCCGGGAAGGAGCGCACGGTGCAGGACTTCGCAGGTCGGGTGGCGGTGATCACCGGCGGGGCGTCCGGGGTCGGGTTCGGCCAGGCGCAGGTGTTCGGTGATCTCGGCTGCAAAGTGGCGATCGTCGACGTGCGCCAGGAAGCATTGGAGACCGCGGCGGAAACGCTCCGGTCGCGCGGCATCACGGTGCACCCGGTACGGCTGGACATCCGTGACCGTGAGGCCTGGGAGCGCGCGGCGGACGACATCGAGGACGGATTGGGCGCTCCTGCGTCGCTCCTGTTCAACACGGCGGGGGTGAACGGCTTCGGTCCGCTGGAGAAGGCCACCTACGCCGACTTCGACTGGATCCTCGGCGTCAATTTCGGCGGGATGGTCAACGGCATCCAGACGCTGCTCCCTCGCATGCTCGCGCATGGCGCCGGAGGACACATCGTCTCGGTCGCATCCATGGCCGGCTTCCAGGGGAGCCCCAGCGCCGCAATCTACGCCGCCTCGAAGGCCGCCGTCATCAACCTCATGGAGAGCTACGCTCTGACCCTCCCGGCCCAGGGAATCGGGGTAAGCCTCCTGTGCCCGGCGAGCGTCCGTTCCGACATCGCACACACGCTGGATCGCCGGCCCGCGGAACTGGCCTCGGGGTCGAGCTTCATCGCCGACGAGCGCTTCGTGGAGTTGCAGCGCCGACTGTACGCGGGCGGGATGGATCCGGTGGAGCTCGCCCAGCACGTGCGCGATGCGATCGTGGCCGACCGGTTCTGGGTGCTGCCGTTCCCGGAGACCCGTGAGGGCCTGCGTGCGCACTTCGACAGCATCCTGGCCGCGTACGACGACTGCGTCACCGACCCGGATGCGGCCGCCGAGCGCGCCCGAGCCTTCGACGAGTACCGCGCCCAGTCCGCGCGCCTGCGCGAGTCCTGATCCACACCCCAAGGAGAACGCCCATGCCTGTCGTCCCCCTCACCGAAATCGTCGGCCGCTCGTTCGCAGAGCGCTACGGCGTCCCGGCGGTCAACATCTTCAACGACCTGACGCTCGAGGCGGTTCTCGCCGGAGCGGTGCAGGCGCAGTCGCCGGTCATCGTCCAGACCTCCGTCAAGACGGTGCGGAGCCTGGGCGCGAGCTTCATCAAGGCGATGTGGGACGACCTCACCCGCGACATCCCGGTGCCGGTCTCGCTGCACCTGGATCACTGCCCTGACCGTGATGTCATCACGACGTGCCTTCAGCACGGCTGGAACTCGGTGCTCTTCGACGCCTCCGAACTGCCCGTCGAGGAGAACCAGCGACAGACCATCGAGGTCGTCGCCGAAGCGCGCCGCTTCGGGGCCCACGTGGAGGGTGAGATCGAGTCCATCCAGGGCGTGGAGGACGATCACGGCTCCGACGAGGAGAGCCGGCGACAGAGCCTCGAGGTGCAGCTCGCGTTCCTCGAGGCGACGGGGGTCGACGTGTTCGCGCCGGCGATCGGCAACGCGCACGGCGCCTACAAGAGCACACCGGTGCTCGACGGTGAGCGCATCACGCAGATCGTCGAGAGCCACCCCGTCCCCATCGCGCTGCACGGGGGAAGCGGTCTGAGCGACGATCAGTTCCGCGACCTGATCGCGCGGGGGTGCGCCAAGGTCAACATCTCCACGGCGCTGAAGGAGCGATTCATGCGAGCAGAGCTGGACTTCCTCACGCGCGCGCAGGCCGCCGGCACGTGGGATCCGCCGTCGCTGTTCCGGCACACGCGCCAGGAGGTCGTCGATCTCGTGGTCGGTCTGTGCGACACCTTCGGCAGTGCGGGGAAGGCCTGACATGCCTGCGCTGATCTTCGACTGCGACGGCGTGCTCGCCGACACGGAGATGCACGGACATCTGCCGGCGTTCAACCAGACGTTCCGCGAATTCGGGGTCCCCATCGAGTGGTCGACGGCGGTCTATGGCGAGAAGGTCCGCATCGGGGGCGGTAAGGAGCGCATGCGGAGCGAGTTCACGCCCGAACTGGCTGCACGCTGGGCGGAGTTTCCGGCGGATGCGGCGGCGCAGGACGAGCTCATCGCCGCCATGCATCGTCGCAAGACCGACCTGTACACGGCGCTCATCGCTGAGGGGCGTATCGATCCGCGTCCCGGTGTGGAGCGTCTCGCCCGCGAGGCTCACGCGGAGGGGTGGGCGCTCGCGGTCGCGTCGACCTCAGCGGAGCCGTCGGTCCGGGCTGTGCTGGCACGTGCCGTCGGAGAAGACCTGGCGGCAGAGTTCCGCGTGTTCGCCGGCGACGTCGTTCCCCGCAAGAAGCCGGCGCCGGACATCTACCTGCATGCCCTCGCCGAACTGGGCATCGGAGCGTCGGACGCCGTCGTGATCGAGGACAGTGCCATCGGTCTGCGTGCCGCCGGTGGGGCGGGGATCGCGACGATCGTGACCAAGAGCGCCTACACCGGTGGCGAGGACTTCGCGGGGGCGTCCCTCGTCCTGGAAGACCTGGCCGCGACGACCCTGACAGACATCGAACACGTGCGGGCCCGCGGGATCGCACACACGACGGAGGAATCATGAGCGCCGCAGACGTCAATGTGACGCGGTTCGTGCTGGAGACGGTCGCCGCCGAGATCGTCGAGAAGGAGACCTACTTCGGCGATCTGGACGCCGTGGTGGGAGACGGGGACTTCGGCTTCTCCCTCGCGCGCGGGTTCGAGAAGGTTCTGGAGGACTTGCCGGACTACCCCACGCAGAGCGTCGCGGCGATGATCCAAGCAGCCGCCATGACCATCTCCAGCCGGGTCGGCGGCACCTCCGGTCCGATCTGGGGAACGGGATTCCTCCGCGCGGCGATGACCGCCAAGACGGCTGAGAGCCTGGATGGCGCGACGGTCGTGTCGATGCTCCGCGCCGCCGCCGAGGGCATCCAGGCCCGCGGGAAGGCGGAGCTGGGGGACAAGACCCTCCTGGACGCTCTGGTCCCCGCCACGGATGCACTCGAAGAGGCCGTCGCCGCCGGTGCCGACTCCTCCGCTGCCGTGCAGCGCTTCGCCCAGGAGATGAGGGCGGCCGCGGAGCGGACGACGCAGCTGCAGGCGCGGCGCGGCCGCGCGAGCTACTCGGGCGAGCGCAGCATCGGGTCGCCCGATGCCGGCGCAGTGGCCCTGGCCGTCCTCGCCGAGCGCGTCGCCGACAGGTGGCCCGAGCGTCAGGGCGGCGACGCGTCCCCACGAAAGGAATGACATGAAGAAGTTCGTCAACGACCCGAAAGACTTCGTCGCCGAGATGCTGCAGGGGCTGGCCCTGGCCAATCCCGACACGCTCGTCTACGTCCCCGAGTACAACCTGATCCACCGCAGCGATGCCCCCAGCGACGAGCGCGTGACGATCATCCAGGGGTCCGGCTCCGGCCATGAGCCCGCGCACGTGATGACCGTGGGCCCCGGCATGCTGACCGCCGCGTGCCCGGGAGACGTTTTCGCGGCCCCGCCCGTGGACTACGTCTACGAGACCATCAAGCGGCTCGCCTCGAGCAAGGGCGTCCTCCTCATCGTGAACAACTACACGGGGGACCGGATGGCGTTCGAGATGGCGCAGGAGATGGCGTCGGCCGAGGGGATCGACGTGCGCACCCTCTTCGTCGACGACGATGTCGCGGTGCAGGATTCGCTCTACACCGTGGGCCGCCGCGGGGTTGCCGGCAACTTCTTCGTCATGAAGGCCGTCGGAGCCGCCGCAGAAGCGGGCGCCGACCTGGACGAGCTCGTCCGCATCGGCGAGAAGGTGAATGCCGCCACGCGCACCATGGGGCTCGCGCTGACCGCATGCACTCCGCCGTCCAAGGGCGCGCCGCTGTTCGACCTCGAGCAGGACAAGGTGGAGTTCGGCGTGGGTATCCACGGGGAGCCGGGGCGCATGCGCGTCGAGCTCGCGTCCGCGAACCGGATGGTGACCGACCTCGTGGACGCGGTCGCGACCGACCTGCAGGTGTCCGGCGATGACCGGCTGGCGCTGATGATCAACGGGCTGGGCGGAACTCCGATCAGCGAGCTCTATCTCGCCTACGGCATCGCCCACCGCGCGATCACCGCCGGCGGGGCGCAGGTCACCCGATCGTATGTGGGCGAGTACTGCACATCGCTCGACATGGCCGGGTTGTCCGTGACCGCCGTCCGGGTGGACGAGGAGATCGAGAAGCTCCTGGCCGCCCCCGCGGAGATCGCCGTCCGCGTCTTCTGACCGACCTCGTCCGTCCCCCGGTTCGACTCGAGCCGGGGGACGAACGCGTCCTCCCGCCGATCGTCCTCAGGCCTGCGCCGTTGCGGCGAGCCGCCACAGGTCGCCAGGAAGCGTGCCGGCGGTCGCGACCGTGACCGCGCGCGCGGATGCGGCGGCCGGCTCCAGGTGCGCGACGCAGCCGTGGGCCGCCTCGATCCGCACCGCGACGCCGTGCGGGCTCAGGACCGCCATCATGGCGTCGACGATCTGCTGGCCGAGGCGTTCCTGCAGCTGCGGGCGCCGGGAGGCCGCGTCGACGAGGCGGGCGACGCGGCTCAGCCCGGCGATGTGACGGGAGGGTGCGTAGAACACGTCGACGGTGCCCTCGAAGGGCAGGAGGTGGTGCTCGCACACCGACCGGAACGGGATGCCGGTGACACCGACGAGTTCGCCGGGCTGTTCGTTCTCGGTGAGGGCGACGGGGGCACCGAGGGCCGACGCGGGGTCGCGCCCGATGCCGGAGAACAGCTCGAGGTAGAGGTCGGCCACGCGCTCGGGCGTGCGCATGAGGCCGAGCCGCTCGACGTCTTCGCCGACGGCCGAGAGCAGCTCGCGGACCGCGGCGACGGCGCGCTCGCGATCCACGGCGGGAGCGGCGTCCGCCGTCCGAGGTGCCGTGGTCATCCGGCCGTTCCTTCCAGGCGGTCCACGAGTGCGAGCCCGCGGCGCGCCCACGCGATCTCGCCGCGCGCGCGCTCCACGAGGCCTTCGTAGGCGAAGCGCTTGTAGGCGATCGTACGTTCGCGGTCCTCGTCGGCAGTGACGGCCAGGCGGCGCAGCAGCATGGGGTTGTCGACTGCGTCGATGCGGCGCAGCTCGCCCTCCCACTGCTCCAGTTCGCCGCTCCACTGCGCGATGTGGGCCTGCAGGAACGCGCGGGCCTGGTCGGGTGTGGCGGCTTCCAGATACGCGGCGCGCAGGTGGGCGGGGTCGCGGACGCGCTGATACTCGAGGGGCGAGGCCATCCAGTCCAGGAACGCCTGATGCCCGGCGGGGGTCACGTGGTACATGCGGCGCGTGCCGCGTTCCCCGCGGGTCTGCTCTTCGCCGCGGATGAGGCCCTCGGCCTCCATCTTCCGCAGTTCGGGGTAGATCTGGGAGTCGGGGGCGTGCCACACGTGACCCACCGACACGGCGAACTGCTTCTGCAGGTCGTAGCCGGATTGCGGGCCCACCCGCACGAGCGCGAGCAGTGCGTAACGCAGGCTCATCGGTCCTCCTCCTCAGACGTGCGGTCGATCGACGCGGGCCCGTGCCGAGGCGACGGGCGGATGCGGCGGCCAGGGAAAGCGAGGGGCCCGGGCGCACGCGCCCGGGCCCCTCGTGTCATGCGGGGTTCAGGCCTGGTAGCCCGTGCGCCATCCGCCCTGGTACGTCTGCCGCGCCACGGTGGAGTAGGGCACGGGGCTGACCACGACGCGGACCTCGGTCTGCTCGTGCGGCTCGACGGACGCCTTCGAGGAGCCGCCGTTCGGCTCGCCCCAGACGACCTTGAGCTCGGTGCCCTCGGGCACGTTGGGGTCCACGACGCCCAGCGACAGACCGCGGCGCTCGTTGGCGCTGTAGCCGGTGAACATCGAGAATCCGACGACGGTGCCGTCCGCGTCCACGACCGAGTCGTAGTTGGCCGAGCCGTAGTTGGCCAGCGGCAGGTCGAAGAACTTGTAGCTCGGGCCGTCGACGTTCAGCAGCGAGGTCCACACCTTGCCGAGGTCCTCGGCGTTCCACGCGAGGGTCACCTTCTTGCGCTGGTCGTCCTTGTTCATCTTCTCGAGCGCGTCGCGACCGATGAAGTCGTGGTCGAACTTCACGAAGGAGCCGTAGCCGAGCTCCCACGGCGTCATGTAGTAGTCCTCGATGTTGTCCGACACGAAGGAGCCGGCCAGGGTGCCGGTCGCCTCGTAGCTGTCGACGCCGAGCCACTCGCGGTACGCGCGCTCCGCCTCACCGGTGTAGATGGCCGGGAGCGGGGAGGGGATCCAGCCCGACTCCAGCGTGTTCGACGGGTAGGCGCGCGACCCGACCGGCACGAGACCGAACTCGGCGCCCGCCTCGACGATGGCGTCACGGATCTCGTCGTGCTCGGCGTACGGGCCCCAGATCTCCAGACCCGGTGCGCCGGCCATACCGTGACGGAGGGTGCGGACCTCCTTGCCGGCGATGCGCATCGTCGACATGTTGAAGAAGCCGATCTTCTCCAGCGGTCCGCCGTTGAGCTTCTCGATGACGGCCCACGCGTTCGGACCCTGGATCTGGAAGCGGTAGTACTGACGGCTCACCGCGTGCCCGTACGGGCGCGAGGGGGAGCGGCGGTCGACGGTGAGGTCGAGGTTCGAGTAGCCGCCGGTCTCGCCGTGGAACATCAGCCAGTTCGACGCGGGCGCCCGGCCGACGTACACGTACTCGTCCTCGGCCTCGCGGAACAGGATTCCGTCACCGATGACGTGGCCCGAGGCCGTGGTCGGCACGTACTGCTTGGCCTTGTTGACCGCGAAGTTCGCGACGGAGTTGATGGCGGTGTCGCTGATGAGCTTGATCGCGTCAGAGCCCTTGAGGAACACGTTGTCCATGTGGTGGGACTGGTCGTACAGCACGGCGGTGTTGCGCCACGCCTGCTGCTCCTTGATCCAGTTCTGGAAGTCCGCCGGGACGACGGGGTAGATGTAGGAGCCGATCTGCGAGTTGCGCAGCATCTCGACGGGGTTCTGCCCGTCGATCAGCTCTTGCAGGTTGTTGGCCATGGATGAACTCCTCTGTTCTCTCGGTGGACGCCTCGGTCGAGGCGCCCGGTGTCAGGCGAAGACGATGGTCTGGTTGCCGTGCCGGATGACCCGGTCCTCGGCGTGCCACTGGACGGCGCGGGACAACACGGCGCGCTCGACGTACGCGCCCCGGGCCTGCAGGTCCGTCGCGCTCATGGCGTGGGTGACGCGGGCGACGTCCTGCTCGATGATCGGACCCTCGTCGAGGTCCTTCGTCACGTAGTGCGATGTCGCGCCGATGAGCTTGACGCCGCGTTCCTTGGCCTTCTTGTAGGGGCCGGCGCCGATGAAGGCGGGCAGGAACGAGTGGTGGATGTTGATGACGGGCACCCCCACCTGGGTGAGGAAGTCGTCGGAGAGGATCTGCATGTACCGGGCCAGGACGACGAAGTCGACGTTTCCGGTCAGGAGCTTGACGATCTCCGCCTCGGCGGCCGACTTGTCCGGTCCCTGGGAGGGGATGTGGAAGAAGGGGATGCCGAACGACCGCACCGATTCTGCGGTGTTGGTGTGGTTGGAGATGACCATCGGGATGGTCACGTTCAGCTCGCCCCGGCGGTGCCGCCACAGCAGCTCGAGCAGGCAGTGGTCGCTCGTGGAGGCGAGGATCGCCATGCGCTTGGGCATCGACTGATCCGTGAGCTGCCACGTCATGCCCTGCGCGCCGAGGGTCTTGTCGAGGTCGGCCTCGATCTCGGGCATCGCGGCGGCCAGGTCGGGGCGGTGGAAGACCACGCGCTGGAAGAACGCTCCGCCCTCGGGGTTGTCGGAGTACTGGTCGAGCGTGACGATGTTCCCCTTGTTGCGGGTGATCAGCGACGTGACGGCCGCCACCAGCCCGGGCTGGTCGGGGCCGTGCACGATGAGGCACGCGTGATCGTGCAGGGAATGCGGGCGCAGAGGCATGGGTGCTGTCTCCTCAGGAGCGGGCGGCGGCGTAGTCCCGCGCCCACTTGGAGGTCGCGAGCAGTCCACCGAACGTGTAGAAGTGCAGTCTGACATTTCCGGAGGCCGGGTTCTGCGCGAGCAGCGCCGCGAGGTCGGTCACGAAGCGGTCAGGTCCCGCGGTGCCCATGAGGTTCGTCAGCGAGAAGCCGTACTTCTTCACGATCATCGCGTTGGCGCCCACGCCGAAGCGGCGGGCGAAGTTGATCAGCCGCTTCACGCCGGCAGGGCCGGGCGTGCCGATGCGGATCTCCGTGTCGATGCCGCGGTCGCGCACCGCCTGGATCCAGGCGGTCACCGGGTCGGTATCGAACGCGAACTGCGTCAGGATGACCGCATCCAGGCCCTGCTCCTTGAGCGCGGCGGACTTGTCCTCCAGATGGCGCCACAGCACGTCGGAGGGGATGTCGGGGTGTCCTTCGGGGTATCCCGCGATCGACACCTCCTTGACGCCGTACTGCTGCAGGACGCCGGAGCGGATGACGGAGAGCGAGTCGGGGTACGGGCCCTCGGGCTCGGCCGGGTCGCCGCCGACGGCGAAGACGTGATCGGTGGCGCCCACTTCCTGCAGGCGGCCTAGGAACTCCTCGAGCTGCCCCTGAGAGGACAGGCGCCGGGCGGAGATGTGCGGGACGGGGACGAAGCCCATGTCGGCGACGGCCTTGGCGGCCGAGACGCGCATGTCGAGGTCTTCGTTGCCGAGGAAGGTCACGTTGATCTTCGTGCCGGCCGGGATGGTGTCCCGTGCCTCTTCCAGGCCGGGGATGTCCTTGCCGGTCATCTCCAACGAGAATCCGTCGATGAGGCGCAGGGAGGCGGCGTTGTCCGCCGTGGGGGAAGCATGTGCCACTGTTCGAGGTCCTTTCCGCTCACAGGGGGAGCGCCGCAGTGCGTCTCCTTCCCTGAGGTTACCTATGGCGATAGGTAATGGCAAGAGGGATTTCAGACGACTCCGGCCGCCACGGGGCGAGCGGTAACTTCATGAGGTGGGTATCGACGAGGATGCGTCGGCACCGCGACACCCCGTGGGTGCTGTCGACCAGACGCTTCAGCTTCTGCTCCTCCTGCGGACGCACTCCGAACTGCGAGTGACCGACGTCGCCCGCGAGCTGGGCGTGTCGCCCTCCACCGCTCATCGCCATCTCTCCACGTTGGAGTACCGCGGATTCGTCACCCAGGACCGCATCACCCGCGCCTACCGTACGGGCCCTGCCCTCATCGAACTGGGCTTCGCCAGCACCCGCTCCATCGACCTGAGAAGCGTGAGCGAACCCCATCTGCGCGACCTCAGCATCGCGCTGGGTGAGACGGTGAACCTGATGGTGCTCCAGGAGTCCTCGGTGCGGTTCATCGCCGGCTTCGAAGCGGACCAGCGGACCCGCACCCACGTGCTGACGGGGACCCTGCTCCCGGCCTACGCCACATCCGGCGGCAAGGTGCTCCTGGCCGAACTCTCCAGGGAAGCACTGCGCGCCCTCTATCCCCGGGGGCTGCGACGCTTCACACCGCACACGAGGACGTTCACCCAGCTCCTCGATGAGCTGGCACTCGTGTCCATGCGCGGATATGCCGTCAACGACCAGGAGAGCGTCGAGGGGCTCCGGGCCATCGCCGTGCCGCTGCGCGATCGCGGGGGGACCACCATCGCAGCCGTGGCGATGTCGGCCCCCAGCGCTCGGCTGACGTCCCGCCGCACGCGCGAAGTGGTCGTGCACCTGCGGGGGTGCGCCGCGGGCATCCGCGCGCATCTCGCCCGGTGAGGGGCCAGGCGATTCCGCCATGCGGAATCCTTCGAGGCGCCGGCTTTACCGCAGCGCCCGCGGGTTGATTGGCTCGGGATCACTCGCGCCGCGACGAAGCGCGCCGAGTCGAAGGGACCAGATTCGATGAAGATCGATGCTTTCTGCCATCTCCTGCCGACCGCCTATGCGGAGCGACTGTTCGCGATCACCGACAGCGCCGTGGCACGCAACATCCAGAAGCGCGTGAGCGGCGTGCCCGCCCTCGTCGATCTGGACGAGCGCTTCCGCGTGATGGACGAGTTCGGACCGGACTACCGGCAGATCATCAACACCGCCGCGCCGCCGCTGGATGACCTGGGGCCCCGCGCGCGCACCGCCGAGCTGGCGCGCATCGCCAACGACGGGATGGCCGACCTCGTGGCCCGCCACCCGGACCGCTTCGAGGGGTTCTGTGCCGCCGTCGCTCTCGACGACGTCGACAACGCGATCGCCGAAGTGGATCGCGCGTTCGACGACCTGGGCGCGGTCGGGGTGCAGATCTACACGCACGTCAACGGCGGACCGATGGATCAGGAGCGGTTCTTCCCGTTCTACGAAGCCGTGGCACGCCGTGGCGACAAGATGATCCAGGTCCACCCCTGCCGCGACGCCAGCTGGGCGGACTACAAGACCGAGGAGCGGTCGAAGTTCGAGATCTGGTGGACGCTGGGGTGGGAGTACGACCTGTCGGCGTTCATGTCGCGGCTGGTCTTCTCCGGCGTCTTCGAGCGACTCCCCGACATCAAGATCCTCATCCACCACGGTGGCGCGATGATCCCGCACTTCGCCGGCAGGGTCGGTCCGGGCTGGGACCAGCTGGGGTCTCGGACCCCCGCCGATCAGGCGGAGGACATCACCGGCTATCCGCTCACCCAGCGGCCGATCGACTACTTCAAGAAGTTCTACGTCGACACGGCATACTTCGGCGCCGGCGACTCGATGCGCACGGCGATCAAGTTCTTCGGGGTGGACCACACCCTGTTCGGCTCCGACACCCCGTTCGACCCCGAGAAGGGCCCGGGCTACATCCGCGACACGATCGCGAACCTGAACGACATGGACATCCTTTCCGACGCCGACCGTGACCGCATCTACAGCGGCAACGTCACGGCGCTGCTCGGACTGGGACACGGCGCGGCGCCGAAGGCGCCCGTTGAATCGGAGGTTTCACTGTGAAGACATCCCTCACGCGCCGCCTCGGCGCCATCGCGGTCGCCGGAATCGTCGCGGCCTCGCTCGCGGCCTGCTCCGGCGGGGACGGCGGAGCAGACGCCGGGACCGGAGACGACGGAGGGGCCCCGGAGAAGGCATCCCTCACCGTCGCGATCAATCCGTCCACGCAGTTCGCCCCCCTGTACTACGGGCTGCAGGAGGGCATCTTCGAGGAGCACGGTCTGGAACTGGAGATCACCCCGCAGACCGACATCGCCGCCATCGTGTCGGGTCTCGCCAGCGGCACGTACGACGTCGGTTTCGCCACGGTGGTCCACGCCGTGACGGCCAATGCCAACGGGATCCCCATCCGCGCGATCACCTCCATCGAAGGACAGATCCAGGAAGACGACGAAGGCACGCTCACCATCGCGTCCGCGGAATCGGGTATCACCGACTTCGCCGGCCTGGAGGGCAAGCGCGTGGCCACCGTGGGTCTGTCCTCGCACAACACGCTCACGATGTGGGAGCTCGTCGACCGCGCGGGCGCGGACGCCGCGTCGATCGAACTGGTCCAGCTGCCCTTCGGCCAGATGGCCGCCGCGCTGGAGAGCGGGGACGTCGACGCCGCGATCATGCAGTGGCCCTTCGCTGCGGAGGCCCTGGCCGCCGGAGGCGTGGAGCTGGGCTACAACAACCGCGAACTGTTCGAGGGCACTGCCACGACGCTGTTCAACACGTCGCAGTCGTTCGTGGATCAGAACCCCAACACCGTCCGCGCCTTCGCCGACGCCATGGCCGAGTCCATCGAAGGGGCCAGTGCCGACCCGGAGACGGCGAAGGCCGCCCTCGTCGACGGCCTCGGGATCACCGAGGAGCAGGCCGCGGGAGCGCGATGGAACGTCGGCGGCGACCCGGCGCTCAACGTGGATGCGTTCGAGGTGGCCCGCGATCTGCTGGTGAAGTTCAGCACCGACGAATCCGCCAAGGCGGCCCTCGAGAAGCTCGACGTCTCCACGATCGTGTGGTCGGGCGCGCTGTAGGAACCGGCGAGCGGGCGAAGGGAGAAGATGGGATGCGCAGCGCCTCGCGATCCTGGCTGACGTGGACGCTGCCGATCGTCACCGTGGCGGTGCTCCTGCTGGCGTGGCAGGCCGTGACCGCCGGTGGTCTGGTGAGCCCCTCGCAGTTCCCGACGATGACCGACACCATGGCGGCGCTCGGGCGGGAAGTGGGCACCGGCCGGGTATGGCCGGCGATCGGCGCCACGCTTGCAGGGTGGGTCATCGGGATGGTGATCACGATCCTGCTGGGGCTGCTCATCGGTACGGCACTGGCTTTCAACGCCTTCGCGCAGCGCAGTGCGGCACCGGTCATCGAGATCTTCAAGGCGATCCCGGCGATCGCGATCCTTCCCCTCGTGATCCTGATCGCCGGCTCCACGCTCCCCATGAAGGTGTTCCTGGTGTGCTTCGCCGCGTTCTGGCCGTTCCTCATCCAGGTGATCTACGGCGTGCGCTCGATGGACCCGATCGTCCTGGACACCGCGCGGGCCCTGGGCGTGCGTGGTGCCCGCAGGTTCCTGATGGTGAGCGTGCCCAGCGCATCGCCGTATCTGGTGACCGGAATGCGCATCGCCTCCGCGCAGGCACTGATCCTGTGCGTCGTCGCGGAGATCGTCGGCGGGGCGGCGGGCATCGGTCGCAACATCCTGCTGGCGCAGAACACCGGAGTGGTGGCGTACCCGACCATGTACGCCTACATCCTGGTCGCGGGGATCCTCGGCATCGCCCTCACGGGGGCGTTCTTCCTCCTGGAGAAGCGGGTCATGCACTGGCACGAATCGCAGCGGAACATCCGCGAATCGAACAAGGTGGGCGCGGCATGAGCAGGATGACCACGAGCCTGGTGCCGACGGTACGGGTCCGCCGGGGGAGCAGCCCCCTGCGGCGAGTCGGCCAAGCGCTCACGCCGGTGTGGCTGCCACTGCTGCTCATCGCCGTGTGGTGGTTCGTGTCCGCCGAGTCGGTGTCGCCGTTCTTCCCGCCGCTCAGCGACATCCTCGTCGACACGTGGGATCAGTGGGTGGTGTTCGGAGCCTGGACCAATGCGGTCGTGAGCCTGCGCAACCTGTTCATCGGCTATCTGCTGGGGACGCTGATCGGTGTCGTCGGCGGTTCGCTGATGTGGCGACTGAAGTACCTGCGCATGGCGGCCAACCCGATCATCTACTTCCTGTACGTCCTCCCTGCCCCGGCGCTGCTTCCCGCGATGATCGCGATCTTCGGCATCGGCGACCTCCGTCAGATCGCCTTGATCGCGCTCGGATCCATCTGGCCGACGCTTCTGAACACCCTCGACGGCATGCGGGGTATCGACACGGTGAAGTTCGATACGGCCAGGGCGCTGCGGCTGGGGGGATGGCGCACGTACACCCGACTCGTCCTCCCCGGTGCGGCGCCGCAGATCGCGGCGGGGCTGCGAGCCAGTCTCACGGTGGGCATCGTCCTGATGGTGGTGAGCGAGATGGTCGCCGCCAACTCCGGGATCGGGGTCTTCATCCTGCAAGCACAGGCGGAGTTCGCGATCAAGAAGATGTGGACCGGCATCCTTGTCCTCGCCTTCATCGGGACCGCCCTCAACTACCTGTTCGTCTTCGTCGAGCGCCGCGCCCTCCGCTGGTACTACCGGTCACGCGCGCTCGGATCGTCGTAAGGAACCCACATGTCTGCATCCGCCGTTTCCACTCCCACCGCCACCGAGACCGTTCTCGCCGTCGATGGGGTCCGCAAGATCTACAACGAGGGCACCGCGCAGGCCAACATGGCCATCGACTCGGTCTCCTTCCATGTCGACAAGGGCGAGTTCGTCTGCATCGTCGGACCCAGCGGTGCCGGTAAGACGACGCTGCTGCGCTGCATCTCGGGGCTGGCTTCCCCCAGCGCGGGATCGGTCACGTTCGAAGGACGCCCGCTCACGCAGGTTCCGGAGCAGCTGGGCCTGGTGTTCCAGGACTACAGCCGTTCGCTGTACCCGTGGATGACGAACGGGGAGAACGTCGCGCTGCCCCTCTCGGCGCGCGGGCTGTCGCGGGCCGAGCGCGCCAGCCGCGTCACGGAGACCCTGCGCAGCGTGGGCCTGGGCCATGTGGAACGGAAGTACCCCTGGGAGCTGTCCGGTGGGATGCAGCAGCGCGTCGCGATCGCGCGCGCCCTCTCGTACCGGCCGGAGCTCCTCCTCATGGACGAACCGTTCGCCTCCGTGGACGCCCAGACGCGGTTCGATCTGGAGGATCTCATCCTCAAGGTGCGTGAGGACCTGGGCATCACCGTCGTCCTCGTCACGCACGACATCGACGAGGCGATCTACCTCAGCGACCGCATCATCGTCCTCTCCAAGAACCCGAGTGTCGTCCGCGAGGTGGTCGACGTCGGCCTGGGCACCGTGCGGAGCCAGGTGGAGACGCGGGCGAGCGAGCAGTTCCTGGCGCTGCGGCGGCACCTGTTGTCGCTGGTGATGCCCAAGGACGCGTCGTGAGAGCGCCGGCAGGCGAACAGCGGAAGGACGAGCGATGACCATGATCGATGAGAAGGCAGCGGGACCGGTGTTCGGTCACCTGATCGCCGGTGCGGAGCGGCAGGGGGACCGCACCTTCGAGGTGCACAATCCCAGCCGCACCTCGGAGGTGGTCGGGGTCGTCGCGGACGGGACCGCCGCGGATGCGCTGGCCGCGGTGGACAGCGCCGCCTCGACGGCCCAGGAGTGGGCGGCCACGCCGGTGGTGGAACGGGCGCAGAGGCTCCTGCGGATCGCCGACGCGATCGACGCGCACGCCGCCAGGCTCATCGACCTGGCCACCCGCGAGAACGGGAGTGTCGTCTCGACCATCCGCCGCGAGGTGGCCGCCGCTGCCGAGTCGTTCCGGCTGGTCGCGGCGTACCTGCCGACGGTCCTGGAACCGTCTGCGGTCGAGGGCGCAGCGCCCGGCGAGTTCGTGCGGGTCGAGCGGCGCCCCTACGGCGTCGTGGCCTGCATCGTGCCGTGGAACGCGCCCGTCCTCCTGACCGCGAACAAGCTGGCGCCCGCGATCGCCGCAGGCAACGCCGTGGTGCTCAAGCCCTCTCCGTTCGCGCCGCTCGCGGTGTCGCTCCTGGCCGGGCTGGCCGCCGCCGAGCTGCCGCCGGGTGTGGTCAACGTCGTCAACGGCGACGCCGAGGTCGTGCGCGCGCTCCTGGCGGATCGCCGCGTGCGGAAGGTCTCGTTCACCGGCGGCGGCGCCACTGCTCGCCACATCATGCGCCAGGCCTCCGAGTCGCTCCTCCCGGTGCATCTCGAGCTGGGCGGGAACGATCCCGCCGTCGTGCTGGAGGACGCCGACCTCGCCCATACGGCGGAGCGCATCGCGCTGTCGGCGTACCGGCGGGCCGGTCAGGTGTGCTTCGCCACGAAACGCGTGTACGTGCCGCGCAGCATCGCCGGGGAGTTCCGGGATCTGCTCGTCCAGGTCGTGGACCGCATGGTGGTCGGCGACGCCACGGACGAGCGGGCCGATATGGGGCCGGTGAACAACCCCGGCCAGTTCGAGCGCGTGCAGGCCCTCCTCGATCGCACGCGCGCGCAAGGTCGGGACGTCCGGGTGCTGGGATCCCCGCTCGATCCGGGCACATGGGCGGACGGGTACTTCCTCCTCCCCGCCCTCGTCCTCGACGCCCGGCACGACGACGAGGTGGTCCGCGAGGAGCAGTTCGGGCCGATCCTCCCCGTCATCGAATGCGACGACGAGGAGCAGGCCATCGCCCTGGCGAACGACACCGACTACGGGCTGTGCTCGTCGGTGTGGTCGCGCTCACCCGAGCGGGCGCTCGCTGTGGCGGACCGGCTCGAAGCCGGAGTGACGTTCGTCAACAGTGCGATGTTCTCCGCGACGGGCACGAGGGAGATCCCCATGGGTGGCTGGAAGCAGAGCGGCATCGGCTGGGAGGGATCACCCCACGGCATCGAGGAGTACCTGCAGTTCCACAGCGTCGACGTGCAGGCGCTGCCTGCCCGTGGTGCGGCGTGAGCGGTGCGGAGCGTTCGGCCGGGCAGCTGATCGTCGACGCGCTGCGCGAGGCGGGCGTCACGCATCTCTTCGCCAACTTCGGCAGCGACCACCCCGCGATCATCGAGGCTCTCGCGGCCGACCGTGAGTCGGGGATCGACTCCCCTGTGGTCATCCTGTGCCCGCACGAGTACACCGCGCTGAGTGCCGCCCACGGCTATGCGGCGGTGACGGGCAAGCCCCAGGCGGTTTTCGTGCACACCGATGTGGGGACCGCCAACCTCGGCGGCGCGGTCCACAACGCCGCGCGCTCGCGCGTGCCCGTGTTCGTCTTCGCGGGGCTCACGCCCTACACCCTCGAGGGCGAGCTGCCGGGGAGCCGGAATTCCTTCGTCAACCACCTCCAGGACGTCCCCGACCAGCACGGCATCGTGCGGCCCTACGTCAAGTGGAGCTACGACATCCGCACCGCCGTCAACGCCGCGCAGATCGTGCACCGCTCGCTGCAGATCGCCCGCAGCGCACCAGCCGGCCCGGTCTACGTGACCGCGGCACGGGAGGTGCTCGCCGAGCGCGTCTCGGAGCCGCGCCGGGAAGTGGCGGCGCAGTGGCGGCCCGTCGAACCGTCTCCGGCGCCGCCGGATGCGGTGGACGATCTGTTCGCGGCCCTTTCGGGGGCGGAGCGGCCCGTCATCATCACCACGTACCTGGGGCGCTCGCACGCCGCCGTGGGAGCCCTCGTCCGGGTGGCCGAGCGACTCGGGGTCGCCGTCGTCGAGCACAACGCCGAGGTCGTGAACTTCCCCCGCGACCATCCGCTGCATGCCGGTGACGACCCTCACCGCCTGATCGCCGACGCCGACGTCATCCTCGCGATCGACACGGACGTGCCATGGGTGGATGCCATCCGGGCGCCGGGCAAGGAGGCCTCGGTCTTCGTGGTGAACGAAGACCCCCTGCAAGAATCGCTTCCCCTCTGGTACGTGCGCGCCGGTCGCTTCATCCGCGCGGACGGTGCACTCGTCCTCGAGCAGCTCGAGGAGCGGTGCGCTCCCACGCGCGATGCCCGCGCCGCACACCGCGCCCAGGCGGCCGCCGAGGACGGTGTCGCCGTGCGACGAGCGTGGGCGGGCGAGGTGGAGGCGGACGTCCGAGCCGGTCGCCTCACGCCCGCCAGCGTGTCGGCCACGCTCTCCGGACTGCTCGACGACGACACGATCGTCGTCAACGAAGCGATCTCGGCTGCGCCCACCGTCTGGAAGCACCTTCCCCGCCGGCGGCCGGGGACCCTCTACGGCAATCGCGGCACGTCGCTGGGGTGGTCCGGCGGTGGAGCGCTGGGAGTCAAGCTCGCCGCACCGGAGCGCACGGTGGTGAGCATCGTCGGCGACGGGACCTTCTTCTTCAGCGTCCCCTCCTCCACCTACTGGATCGCCCACCGTTACGGGCTGCCCGTGCTCACCGTCGTCCTCGACAACGGCGGCTGGAACGCGACGAAACGCAACGTCGAGCGGATCCATCCCGACGGGGTCGCCGTCCGTTCCGATCGCTACTGGGTCAATCTCCAGCAGAGCGCGGATTTCGGCGGCATCGCCGCCGCCGCGGGGGAGGCATGGAGCGCGATCGTCTCCGACCTCGGCGCGCTGGAGGGCGCGCTCCGCGCCGGACTGGAGCAAGTGCGGGCAGGGACCTCGGCTGTCGTGACCGTACGGATGGACCCGATCTCCCGCCAACCCGACGAGCCCGTTCCCACCGAAGACCGCGCCCGGCGCATCCACTCGAACCCGGAAGGACACCGATGAGCATCCCCGACGAACCACGTCCCTACCTCCGCATCGCGACGGAGGAAGCCTGGGCGCCGCCAGAGATGTTCGACCTGTATCGCCGGCACCTGGCCGACGGGACCATCCGCGACATCGGCTTCCACAGCCTTGTGGGGTACTTCCTCGGCTCCTCGCACCCCCAGCCGCGAGCCGTCGTCGAGCGCCTGCAGGACGCGGCCGAGCGCCGGATCGCCGACATGGATGCGAGCGGGATCGACCACCAGGTGCTAGCGCTCACCGCGCCCGGCACGCAGGTTCTGGACGCCGAGGAGGGCATCGGAGTCGCACGGCTGGCGAACGACCGGCTCTCGGCGATCTGCCGGGCGAACCCGACTCGATTCTCCGCGCTGGCCGCGGTGTCGTACGAAGACGTCGACGCTGCCGTGACCGAGGTGCGCAGGGCCGTGACGGAGCTGGGCCTGAAGGGACTGATCCTGAACGATCACATCCGCGGCTCGCACATCGACGACCCGCGGTTCGCTCCCCTCCTCGCCGAGCTCGAGGCACTCGATGTGCCGCTGTACCTGCACCCGAACACGCCGCCGGACAGCATGATCCAGCCCTATCGCGAGGCGGGGCTGGATGGCGCGGTCTACGGCTTCGGCGCGAGCGCGGGCCTGCACCTGCTGAGGATCATCACGTCGGGCGTCCTCGACCGTCACCCGAATCTGCGACTGGTGGTGGGGCATCTCGGTGAGGGGCTGCCCTTCTGGCTCCACCGCATCGACCACATGCACGCGAAGCAGGTCGCGTCCGGGCGCTACGAGCAGATTCAGCCGCTGCGCCAGCGGCCGTCGGAGTACTTCTCCAGCAACATCTGGCTCACGACCTCGGGCATGCCCTGGGCTCCGGCGATCATGTTCACGCGAGATGTGGTGGGGGCCGACCGTGTCATGTACGCGATGGACTATCCCTACCAGTTCGACGCCGCGGAGGTCGCGGCGCAGGACGCCCTTCCGATCAGCGACGAGGAGAAGGCGGCCTTCTTCGAACTGATCGCGAGGCGCGTGTTCGCGCTGGATTTCTGAGTCCGCGCCCCCGCGCGGAAGGAGCCGATCCGGAGGGATCTTATTCAATTGTTTCGTGACGCCCGTCACGAAACCCTTGACAATGGCCAGGCGGGGCAACAGGATCACAGGTGTCGACACGCGGTCGTGCCGATCCCGGACAGGGGAACGGGGCTCGGGCCCGCGTCGACGCCTACCCGTCCATGAGCTCGCGCTCACTGTTGTGAAGAGGTCTGTCAATGAAGAAGGCTCTTGCTGCCGCCGCACTGAGTGCGGCCGCCGTTCTCGTCCTGAGCGGATGCACCGACTCCGCCGCGCCCGCAGGTTCCGCCGACCCGAGCGAGGGCTCTTCGGGAGAACTGACCCCGGTGCGCGTCGCAGCCCTGCCCATCGCGGAGACCGGCGCCCTGTGGGCGGCGATCGACGAGGGGATCTTCGAGGAGCACGGCCTCGACATCGAGGTCGTCCCCGCGCAGGGTGGCGCCAACGCGATCCCTGCCCTCCTCAGCGGTGACATCCAGTTCGCGATCGGTCAGCCGTTCGGTCCGATCCGCGCCGACCTGCAGGATCTCGGCGTCGTCGTCGTCGGCGACTACGCCAACAGCCTGGACGACGGCACCGACGTCAACGCCGTCGTCGCCTCCGCCGACGCCGGCATCACGCGCCCGGCCGACCTCGCCGGCAAGAAGGTCTCGGTCAACACCATCGGCGCCGCCGGTGACCTGACCATCCGGAAGGCCGTGGAGGACGACGGCGGCGACCCCTCGACGATCGAGTTCGTCGAGGTCGCCTTCCCCGACGTCCCCGCGCAGCTGGAGGCGGGCACGATGGATGCCGCGTGGGTCCCCGACCCGTTCCGCGGCATGATCCTCGGCGAGGGCGGGGTGTCGGTCGTCCAGCCCTACCAGGTGACGATCCCGGGCCTGACCGTGCTCACCAACATCACCACGCAGGACATGCTCGACAACGATGCCGAGCTCGTGGAGTCCTACTCCGCCGCCATGGAAGAGGCGCTGGCCTGGGCCAACGACAACGAGGAGGCGGTGCGGGAGGCCATCGCGACCAACCTCGAGATCCCGGCGGAGGCAGCGGCCGGCATCACGCTGCCCGTGTTCACGTGGGAGCTGACGCTCGAGGACATCCAGACGCTCGGCGAGATGGCCGTGACCTTCGGATACATCGACGCGGAGCCCGACTACGACCGGCTGATCCAGCAGCAGTAAGCAGCGAGGGCGGGATGCCGCGCCATCCCGCCCCGCCCCTCCTCTGTCTGTCCGTCTCCATCGAAGGGTCTCCATGGATCTGGTCGACTCCCCGACCGCCGACGGTCTGCCGGCCGCGGTGACGCACCCCGCGCCGCGCCGCGCACCCGAGCGCAAGCGACGACGCGGAATGCGCAAGCTCGTGCTCGGCGTCGCCGGCATCGTCGGCTTCCTGCTGACGTGGCAGCTGCTGCCCACGATCGGCATCGTCAACCCCGCCTACTTCCCCACCGCGAGCGACACGATCGCTCAGCTTTTCGTCCTCCTCCAGGACCTGGAGTTCTGGCGCAACGTCGGGCGCACCCTCACCGCGTGGGGGCTGGGCCTCTTGATCGCCACCGTGCTCGCGGTCGTCCTCGGCACCGTCATCGGCCTCGTGCCGTTCCTGCGCCGGGCCACGCACACGACCGTGGAGTTCCTGCGCCCCATCCCGTCGGTCGCGCTCATCCCGCTTGCGATCCTGGTGTTCGGCTATCAGCTCCAGTCGGCCCTGCTCATCATCGTGTTCGCCAGTTTCTGGCAGGTCTTCATCCAGGTGCTCTACGGCGTCGCCGATGTCGACACGGTCGCCCGCGACACCGCCCGCAGCTTCGGGCTCACGCGTGGCTCGCGCATCGTCAACCTCGTCTTCCCCACCGCCCTGCCGTACCTCATGACGGGCCTGCGCCTGGCGGCGACGGTCGCGCTGATCCTGGCCATCACGGCCGAGATGTTCATCTCCAACCCGGGGATCGGCCGGGCGCTCATGATGGCGCGCGAGGCCAACCAGTGGACGACGGTCTACGCGCTGGTGATCGTCACGGGACTCCTCGGGCTCGTCATCAATCTCATCTTCCGGGTCATCGAGCGGCGTTCGCTGTCGTGGCATCAGTCCGTCCGAGGGGAGGAGGTCCTGTGAGCGCCCTCTACACGAGCACCGTCGTCACCCCGCGGCGCCGGTCGCGCACGTGGGCCAGGCTCGGGCAGAACACCGCCTTCGCCCTCGGCCTTCCGCTCCTCCTGCTGGTGATCTGGGGACTGTGGTCGACCGTGTCGTCGGCACGGTTCTTCCCGGGTCCGCTCGTGATCCTGGACGCCTTCATCAGCACGTGGATCGGGCCCGCCTTCTTCGTCGACGTCCTGCCCAGCCTCGGCCGGCTCGCGATCGGCATCGTGCTGGCGGTGGCCATCGGGATCGCCGCCGGCACCGTGATCGGGCTCGTCCCGTGGCTGCGCGAACTCCTCGAGCCGGTCTTCGAGTTCTTCCGCGCGGTCCCTCCGCCCGTCCTCATCCCGATCGTCGCCGTGCTCGTGGGCGCCAACGACCTCATGAAAGTCGTGGTCATCGTGACCGGGGCGCTGTGGCCGGTGCTGCTGAACACGATCGAAGGCGTGCGGTCGACCGATTCGGTCATGACCGAGACGGCACGCTCGTTCGCCCTCACGAGGGGGGAGCGGCTGCGTTACCTCGTGCTGCCGGCCGCGAGCCCGCGCATCATGGCCGGCGTGCGGCAGTGCCTGTCGATCGCCCTGATCCTCATGGTGATCTCGGAGATGTTCTTCTCGTCATCCGGTCTGGGATTCCAGATCGTCTACTTCCAGCGCAACTACCTCATCGCCGAGATGTGGGGCGGCATCGTGCTGCTCGGGCTCATCGGCGTGCTGCTCGCGGTGATCTTCGGGTTGGCCGAGCGCCGGGTGCTGCGCTGGTACCACGGAATCAAGGAGGTCGAGCATGCCTGAGACGCTGCTCAAGGTCGAGCACCTGAACAAGGTCTACGAAGCGTCCACGGGCGATGTCGAGGCGATCGGCGACATCAGCTTCACGATGAACGCCGGCGAGCTCGTGTGCATCGTGGGGCCCTCCGGATGCGGCAAGACGACGCTGCTCAAGTGCGTCGCCGGGCTCCTGCGGCCCACCGCGGGACTGGTCGAGCTGGACGGCAAGAAGGTCACCGGTCCGCCGCCGAACATGGCGCTGGTGTTCCAGGAGTACGGCCGCAGCCTCTACCCGTGGCTGACCGTACGCGGCAACGTCGAGCTCCCGCTCAAGCACAAGAAGCTGAGCCGCGCCGAACGCGACGGCCTGATCGACGACGCGCTGCAGGCGGTCGGGCTGGACCACGCCGCCAAGAGCTACCCGTGGCAGCTGTCGGGGGGCATGCAGCAGCGCGTCGCGATCGCCCGCGCCGTGGCGTACCAGCCCGAGGTGCTCATCATGGACGAGCCGTTCGCCGCCGTCGATGCGCAGACCCGCGCCGACCTGGAGGATCTCGTGCGCGCCCTGCACCGCGACCGCGGAATGTCGATCCTGTTCGTCACGCACGACATCGACGAGTCGGTGTACCTGGGCGAGCGGGTCATCGTCCTGTCGAAATCGCCCACGTGGGTGCAGGAGGACCTCGCGATCGACCTCGCCCCCGAGCGCGACCAGATCACCACGCGTGCGCTGCCTCGCTTCACCGAGCTCCGCACGCACGTGTACGAGCAGATCCAGCGCGCCAAGCGCGGTGAGGCCATCCGCCCGGGGATGCCGGCGTGACCACCACGGCGGCCGCGACCGCATCCGCGGCCGCGGCTGCCGGAGGGGCCGTCATGGTCCGCAAGCCGCGGCAGCTGCTGCTGGCCTTCTTCGGCGAGTACGTGTGCGATCGGTATTTCCAGCCGCTGCGCACGAGCGTGCTGCTCACGGTTCTCGAGGGCGCCGGAGTGGCCGCGTCGGCGGTGCGGACCAACCTCGACCGGATGGTGCACAGCGGACTGCTGGAGCGGCGTCGGCTCGGCCGCGAGATCGCGTTCGAGCTGACGCCGCACGGCATCGAGGTGCTGCGGGAGGCCTCGCGCCGCGTCAACGGCCCCGCCCCGTTCGAGCCGAAGGGCGCCGGATGGACGCTCGTGACCTTCAGCGTCCCCGAGCACATGCGCACGCTCCGCCACCGCCTGCGCGCGGCTCTGACCTGGTCGGGCTTCGCCCTCGTGCGGGATGGACTCTGGATCGCCCCGGGCGAGGTGGATCTCGCCGCCGCGCTGGACGCGATCATCCCCGACCTCCCGCCGGGCTCGGTGAATGCGTTCGCCGCCAGCGAGCTGGCCGGGTTCCCGATGGACGAGGCCGTGCGCGCCGCGTGGGACGTCGAAGGGATCCGCCGGGCGCACGAGGAGTTCGCCGCCCGCTGGGAGAGCCACGGCGAGGCGGAGGAGCCGTATCCCCTCTCCGCGCGGGTGCTCCTGGTGGCCGACTGGCTCGCGCTGCTGCGCGCCGACCCGCGCCTCCCGCGTCAGTACATGGATTCCGACTGGCCCTCCGACCGGTCGTTCGAGCTCTTCCAGCGGCGTCACCGCGAGTTCGCCTTCCCCGCCGTGCGCGAGTTCGCGAACCTCGTCGGCTGACGCGCGCTTCCGCGACGCCTCGTCGCCGTTGACGCGCCGTGCATGGGACGATACGGTCGCGGAAAGAATCTCAATCAGGCTGAGATTCCGTCGCGATGGTGCGACCCGCGACGACGTCGTCGAAGGAGCGGTGATGACCATTCCCCCCAGGTCCAGACGTGCCGGTGCGACCCTCCTGGCTGCCGCGCTGGCGGTGCCCGCGGCGATCGCGGGCGCGACACCGCCGCCGCCGCCGAAGCACCCAGGGTGATCGCCGGCGTGCTGGCGGATTCCACCCCCTACCGATTCCTCGTCCCCGCCGACTGGAACGGAACCGTCTTCGTCGACCTCGACTTCGCCTCTCAAGCCAGACCCGGCGCCGACGTCGAGCATCTCCTCGACGACGGCGCGGCGTACGGCGGCACGACGCGCTCGGTGACGGGGTGGAACATCCCCGGGGCCATCGACAACCAGGTCGAGGCGCTCGACGCCTTCGCCGACGCGGTCGGCGAGCCCTCGCGCAGGATCGCGATGGGATCCTCCATGGGTGGCGCCGTCGCGGCGGGAGTCGCCCAGTGGCATCCGGACGAGATCGACGGGGTGGTGTCCCTGTGCGGGGGGCTGTCGGGGTCGGTGTCGCAGTGGAACCAGAAGCTCGACACCGTCTTCGTGCTGTCCGAGCTGCTCGATCCGGCCGGGACCCTCCCGGTCATCGGGATCCCCGCCGACGTCGCCGGGGCCGTGGCGGCGTGGCAGACCCGCCTCGCCGCCGCGCAGTCCACACCGGACGGGCGCGCGCGCATCGCCCTGGCCGCCGCGATCGGGCAGCTGCCGGCCTACTCGCAGTCGGCTCCGCGCCCCGCGCCCGGCGACCGCGACGGCGTCCAGGCCGGATGGTACGGCGCGCTCACGGGCGACGGTCTGCCGTACATCGGGCAGGCCATGAGCAGCCGCCGGACGCTCGAGACGCTCATCGGCGGGAACCCCTCGTGGAACACCGGCGTCGACTACGCCGTGCAGTTCCAGGCGCTCTCCCCGCAGGTCAAGCGCGTCGTCGAGCGGCTGTATCGCGAGGCGGGTCTGTCCCTCCGGGCCGACCTGTCCACGGTCGACGGCGCCGAGCGGATCGCGGCGGATCCGGCCGCGGTGCAGCGGTTCGAGCGCGGCACCGAGTTCGACGGCCGCATCTCCGTCCCCGTCGTCACGATGAGCAACATCGGCGACCAGATATCCACCGTCGCGCAGATGTCGGAGTACGAGGCGGAGGCCCGCCGCGCCGGCGACGCCGACCTGCTGCGGCAGACCTACGTCGACTCCGCCGGCCACTGCGCCTTCACGGCGGCGGAGCGGGTCGCCGCCGCCGAGCTGCTGCTGCACCGCCTCGACACCGGGAAGTGGGGCAACCGCGACAAGCCGGGCCGCATGAACGCGCACGCGTCCCGCCTGGGGCTGGGGGAGAGCCGGTTCCTCCCGTTCCAGCCCGAGCCGTTCAACCGGCCGTACACCCTGCAGGCGTCTCCCGGCTAGCCCGGCCCGGCCCCTGACGGCGGAGAGCCGCCGTCAGGGGCGCGGAGCGTCGGCTGCGCGCGGGGCGTACCGGGCGCGCAGATCGCCCTTGCGCACCTTGCCGGATGCGGTGCGGGGAAGCTCGTCGACGACGATCGTGTTCTTGGGGATCTTGTACCGGGCGATCTTGCCGTCCAGGTGCGCACGGACCGTCTCGGTGTCGACGGATGCGCCGTCCCGGACCGTCACCACCGCCCACGGCACCTCGCCCCACCGCTCGTCCGGAACCCCGATGACGGCGACGCCGGTGACATGCTCGATGTCGCTGACGAGGTTCTCCACCTCGGCGGGATAGATGTTCTCGCCGCCGGAGATGATCATGTCCTTGAGGCGATCGGCGATGAAGAGGTAGCCCTCGCCGTCGAGATACCCCAGGTCGCCGGAGCGGAACCAGCCGTCCGCCGTGAAGGCGTCCGCGCTGGCCTCGGGCAGCCCGTGGTAGCCGAGGAACACGTTCGGCCCCGAGATCTCGATCTCGCCCACGGTGCCCCTGGGCACCATCGCACCGTGTTCATCCGCGATCCGCACGTCGGTGAAGAAGTGCGGCACGCCCACACTTCCCTGCTTCGCACGCGTCATGTGCGGCGCCAGCGACGTGGCACCCGGTGAGGTCTCGGTCATGCCGTAGCCCTGCGAGAACGACAGGCCGCGTTCCTCGTACGCGTTGAGGATGCGGGTGGGAACGGCCGAACCGCCGCACGTGAGCTTCGCGAGGGTCGAGAGGTCGGTGGCCGCCCACTCCGGATGGTCGGCCATCAGCTGATAGGTGGTGGGGACGCCGCTGAGCATCGTGACGCCATGACGCTGGATCTGCGCGAGGGCCCGGCCCGGCTCGAACCCCTTCTCCAGAACGATCGTCGCGCCCTTGAGGATCACCGGCAGTGCCCCCATCCCCAGCGACGCCACGTGGAACAGCGGAGAGATCAGCAGGGCGACGTCGGCGGAGACCACGTCGTAGTCCACGATGCAGTTCATCGACACCCACGTGAGGTTGCCGTGACTGAGGATGGCGCCCTTGGGGCGTCCGGTGGTCCCCGAGGTGTAGATGATGGCGGCCGGATCGTCCAGCTCGACGTCGGCGTCGGCATGTCCGCCCGGCGCCGAACGCAGCGCGGGTGCCAGGCCGGCGGCATCCGCGGACCCCTCCCCGGTGACCAGCACGTGGGCGATGCGCCCGGCCGCCACCCCGGGCGCGACGCGCTCGGTGAACTCGGGGTCGTGGATCAGCGCCACGGCGCCCGAGTCGGTCAGCACATGCGTCACCTCGGGGGGCGCGAGCCGCGTGTTGACGGGCACGAACACGGCGCCCAGCTGCACGGTGCCGAAGAGCACCTGGAGGAACTCGGGGCTGTTCTCGCCGAGGTAGGCCACCCGGTCGCCCTTGCCGACGCCGCGCTGGCGCAGCACCGCCGACACGCGGTCGGCGGCGTCGGCCAGCTGGCTGTACGTCGTCTCGCGCCCGTCGAAGACGAGCGCCGTCTTCTCCGGCGACTTCAGTCGCCGCTTGGCCATCCAGGAGCCGAGGCCGTGGTTGTGCATGGAACTCTCCGTCGAGTTGCGCCCCGAGGGGCGGCGTGGATCAGGCGTAGAAGCGGTACAGGCCCCGCGCGACGATGGCGGGCTTGGAGCCGCCCTCGATCTCGATGGTCTGATCGACGGCGAACTGGTAGCCGCCGGCCACTTCGGTCACCTCGGCGATGACGGCGTTCATGCGCACGCGCGCTCCGACCTTCACGGGGGAGACGAAGCGCACCTTGTCCAGGCCGTAGTTGACCTTCGTGGTGACGCCCTCCAGGTCGAACAGCTCCGACCAGAACTTCACCGTGAGCGAGAGCGACAGGAATCCGTGCGCGATGGGAGCGCCGAAGGGCCCGGATGCGGCGCGGTCGGGGTCGACGTGGATCCACTGGTGGTCGTCGGTGGCGTCGGCGAAGAGGTTGACGCGGTCCTGCGTGACCTCGAGCCACTCCGACCAGCCGAGGTCGGTGCCTGCGAGGGCAGGGGCGTCGGCGTATGCGGCGATGGTGGTCATGGTGGTGCCTTTCGATCAGAGGAATGCGGACACGCCGGTGAGGGCGCGGCCGACGATGAGGGAGTTGATCTCGTGCGTGCCTTCGTAGGAGTAGACGGCTTCGGCGTCGGCGAAGAAGCGCGCCACGTCGTGCTCGAGGAGGATGCCGTTGCCGCCGACGACTTCGCGGGCCAGGGCGACGGTCTCCCGGGCCAGTCGCGCGGTCTGCATCTTGGCGAGCGCGGAGTTCTCGTCCACGTACTCGCCGGCGTCCTGGCGGGCGGAGAGCTGGACGACGATGCCCAGCGACGACGTCAGGTTCGCCAGCATCCGCGCGAGCTTCTCCTGCACGAGCTGGAACCCGCCGACGGGGCGGCCGAACTGCTCGCGCTCGCGCACGTAGCGGACGGCTGCGTCCAGCGCGCCCGCCTGCAGGCCCGCCGCGATCCACGCCACGTCCGACCGCATGACGCGCAGGATGCGGGCCACGTCGGGCCATCCGTTCACCTGCAGCAAGCGGGCCGACGCCGGCGCCCGGACGCCGTCGAGGGTGACGACGGCGTTCTGCATGGGCCGAAGGGACACCTTGCCCGTCATGGTGCGCAGGTGCACCCCGTCGGCGGTGCGCGGGACGAGGAAGGCCTTGATCCGTGCGTCCGCGGTGTCGCGGGCGAACACCGTGATCACGTCGGCCTTGTCCGCGCCGCCGATCCAGCGCTTCTGGCCGTCGAGAATCCAGTCGTCGCCGTCGGCGCGCGCCGTGGTGGCGAGCCCGCCGGCGATATCGGAGCCGTGCCCCGGCTCGGTCAGGGCGAAGACGCCGGCGAGGTCGAACGAGCGGATGCGGGGGTCGAGCTCGGCCGCCTGGTCGGCGGACCCGCCGTGCCGGATGGCGGCGCGGAACAGTCCCGACTGGGCGTTGTAGAGCGTCGCGACGGACACGTCGGTGCGGGCCAGGACGTAGTTGCGGAACCCCGAGAACATGCTCGATTCCGCCTCGGCGGCGTCCACGCCCCGCGGCTGCATGAGGTCGAGGGGGACGAGGGCCTCGAGGATCGCCGGCGGCATGGTCGCCGACTCCCACGCGTCGGTCAGGAGCGGCCGGACGGTGTCGTCGAGCACGCGCTGCAGGCCGCGCAGTGCGTCCTGCGCCGGCGCGCTCAGATGCGTCGGCGCGAACCCGAGCGGGTCGATGCCGAACGTCGCGTCGCTGACCAGCACGGGAACGTCAGCCCCCCAGTCCGAACAGCCGTGCGGCGTTGTCCTTGAGGATCCCCGGCATGACTTCGGGCTTGAGGCTGGTCTGCTCGACGTCGCGCAGCCACCGGTCGGGGGTGAGCAGCGGGAAGTCGGAGCCGAACAGCACGCGGCGCTTGAGGTAGGAGTTGGCCGCGCGCACGAGCTGCTCGGGGAAGTACTTCGGGCTCCAGCCCGACAGGTCGATCCACGTGTTGTGCTTGTGCGTGGCCACCGAGAGCGCCTCGTCCTGCCACGGCACGGAGGGGTGGGCCATGATGATCTGCAGGTCGCCGAACTCCGCGGCCACCGCATCCAGCAGGATGGGGTTCGACAGCGCCAGGCGGAAGCCCCTGCCTCCGGGCATGCCGGCGCCGATCCCCGTCTGGCCGGTGTGGAACAGGGCCACGACACCGGCGTCCTGCAGCGTCTCGTACAGCGGGAACCACTGCGGATCGCTCGGGTCGAACCCCTGCACGGTGGGGTGGAACTTGAAGCCCCGCACGCCGTGGTCCTCGATGAGGCGGCGGGCCTGCTCCACCGCCGCCGGTCCCTTGCGCGGGTCCACCGAGCCGAAGGGGATCAGCACGTCGTTGTTGCGCGCGGCGCCGTCGGCGATCTCGGCGCTGGACAGCGGCGCGTGGCCGAGGTTGCTCTCGGAATCGACCGTGAACACCACGGCCGCCATCTTCCGCTCGCGGTAGTAGGCGGCCACGCCATCGAGGTCGGGGGCGCCGCCGTCGGTGCTGAAGTACTTCGCGGCGGCTTCGGCGAGGTCGGGCGGCAGCGAGGCGTGCCCGTGCCCATCGACTTCGATGTGGACGTGGACGTCGATCGCGGTGATCGCGTCGAGGTCGATCGCGGATTCGTAGCGGGTCATCGTCGGCCCTGGGCGCGCGGGGTCAGGCGCCCGGCGCCGGACGCTGCAGGTCGTCGGGCAGCGGCGGGAACTTCTCGCCGACCGACTGCAGGGGTCCCACCGCGTCGGCGAAGCCGTCCTGCAGCGCCTGGTACGACCAGCCGCCGTCGTGGTAGGCCGTGGCCACCGGCTCGGGGTGCGACCACAGCTGGAGGCGGTCGCCGCCCACGCCGATGGCCTGGCCGGTGACGCCGGCGGCCTCATCGGACGCGAGGTAGGCGATGAGGCCGGCGACGTCGTCGCTCGTGCCGAAACCGAGGTCGTGGCGGAAGAACGCCGGCATCGGCTCGCCCTTCTCGTCCGCCTCGACGGCGGCGGCGAAGTACGGCACGGTGGCCGTCATGGCCGTGGCGGCGACGGGGATGACGGCGTTGACGGTGATGCCCGCCTTCTTCAGCTCGAGGCTCCACGTGCGCACCATGCCGACGATGCCGGCCTTGGCTGCGGCGTAGTTGGTCTGCCCGAAGTTGCCGCGCTGCCCGGTGGGGGAGCCGATCGTGATGATGCGCCCCGGGATCTCGTTGGCGCGCATGTAGGACGCCGCCTCGCGCACGGTCGTGAACGTCCCGCGCAGGTGCACGTTGATGACGGTGTCGAAGTCGTCGTCGCTCATCTTCCACAGCACGGTGTCGCGCAGGACCCCGGCGTTGGTGACGAGGATGTCCAGCCGGCCGTACGTGTCCACGGCGGTCTGCACGAGCTGCTTCGCCGTCTCGGTCGGCCCGACGGGCGCGACGACGGCGACGGCCTTGCCCCCGGCGGATTCGATCGATGCGACGGCGTCGGCCGCGGTGGCGGCGTCGACGTCGTTGATGACCACGGCGGCACCCTGGCGTGCCAGTTCCTGCGCGTATGCGAGCCCCAGTCCCCGGCCCGAACCGGTGACGATGGCGACCTTGCCTTCGAGCGACATGAATGACTCCTTCGTTCAGACTCATCCAACTGCACACCGTTGAAGATGTCAATCATTCGCGTTGTCCATCAAGTCGGCTAACATCGATGCCATGTCGAAGCCCGCGGACACGGCCGCTTCGAGGGCCGGTCTGGGCGACTCGGTGCTCACCGACGATCTGAGCTTCCTGCTCGCGCGGGCCAACGCGCTCTCGCTCGCCGCCGGCAACGCCGCTCTGGCCGAGCACGGCCTGCGGGCGCGCTCGTACTCCGTGCTCGCGCTGTCGGCCACCGACGCGCGGCCGTCGCAGCGTGAGCTGGCGGAGTTCCTCCGGCTCGACCCCAGCCAGGTCGTCGCGCTCGTGGACGATCTGCAGTCGCGCGGGCTCGTCGAGCGTCAGCCCGACCCCACCGACCGGCGCGCGAACGTCGTGGTGGCCACGGATGAGGGACGCGCGCTGTTCGCCGTGGCCGCCGAGGCCGCGCGGCGCTCGGAGGCCGGCGTGCACGCCGACCTCAGCGCAGACGAGCGGGACCAGCTCATCCTGCTGCTGCGCCGCCTGGCCTTCCCCGCCGACTGAACGCGCTCACGGGCGCGGCTCGAGGACGAAGCGGTCGCGACCGGCGAACACCCCCACGACGCACTGGGCGAGCATCGCGGCGAGCACCAGCGACAGTGAGGTGAACCATCCGCCGAACGCCGCGTGCAGGGCGCCGAAGGCGACCGGTCCGGCGGCGGCGACGAGGTAGCCCACCGACTGCGCCATGCCCGACAGGACGGTCGCGGTGTCGTGGTCGCGTGCGCGGTGGGCCACGAGGGTCAGCGCCATCCCGAGTGAGGCCCCGCCGAACAGGCCCAGCAGCACGCACCACACGAGGATGGCGCCCGGGGCGAGCATGAGCCCGGCGGTGCCCGTGACCCCCAGGACGGGGATCAGCGCAGGGACGAACCGCTCCGCCGCGCCCCGCAGCACGAGGGGGATGACGAGGGAGCCGGCGATGGAGCACAGCTGGTAGATCATGACGTCGAACCCGGCGACGACCGGACTGCGCCCCGTCGACACGGAGATCGTCGCGAGCCACGTCACGAGCATGTAGAAGGTGGACGACTGCAGCCCCATGTAGCCGGCCACGAGCCATGCCGTGCCGTCGGACCAGATGCCCGTCCGCCGCCGGCGCGCCGCTCCGCGCGGGGGGCGCGGCGGGTGCGTGCCGCGTGTGGCCCACGCCCAGGCCGCGATCGCGAAGGGCAGGAGCCCGCCGCCGGTGATCACGAGCGCGACGCGCCAGCCCGCGTCGTCGCCGACGGCTTGCGCGATCGGCACCGCGACGCCGGAGGCGACAGCGCCGACGGCTCCGAGCAGCGCGGTGTAGACCGCCATCATGAGGGCGGTGCGCCCGGGGAAGTCGCGTTTGACGGCGGCCGGCATGAGCACGTTGGTCAGGGCGAGGGCGGCACCGATGATCGCCGTCCCCAGCCACAGCGCGGCGGGCATGCCGGGAAGGGAGCGCACGATCGTGCCGACGGTCAGCAGCACGAGCGCCCACGTCACGACCCGCGACAGCCCGAATCGGCGGCTCAGGTCGTGAGCGAGCGGGGACACGACCGCCCACGCGATGAGCGGGATGGAGGTGATGAGCCCGAGGGTCGCGATCGACATGCCGGTGTCGTCGCCGATGCGGTCCAGGAGCGGACCCACCGCCGTCACGGTCGGCCGCATGTTCGCCGCGACCAGGCACACGGCGACGATGAGGGCGATGCCGGATGCGGCGGGAGGCAGCCGCGTCGCGTTCGTGTCCTCGCCCATCCTCAGGGACTCTAGTCCAGTGCCGGGAGTCCCCCGTCCCTGCTTGATTCCCACTCGGTGAGAATGAAGGCCGGAGCGCGCGGCGACGGATGCGACCCTGGACACGACAGGTGAGTCAAAGGAGTCCACATGACCTCAGCGCAGCCCGACGCGCCGGAGCGGGGAGCGTTCTCGTCGCCCGCGGAGCCGACCGCCGCAGCACCCGAATCGCTGCTGGCCTCGCCCGATATGCCGTCGCAGAACCAGATCACGCAGGAAATCGTCGATTACCACGCCGCCGCGCAGCGCCGTGTCGACGCCGGCGAGAAGCTCCCGATCAGCCTGCACGACTTCCCGCCGTACCGCTCCAGCCTTCTGCGCCACCCGACGAAGAACCTCAAGCTCGTCGACCCGGAGACGATCGAGCTGTGGTCGCCCGCCTACGGCCAGCGCGATGTCGCCGCGATCGAGGCCGACCTGACCCTGCAGCACACCGGCGAGCCGCAGGGCGAGCGCATCACGGTGCGCGGGCGCCTGCTGGACTCGTGGGGCCGCCCCGTGCGCAACCAGCTCATCGAGATCTGGCAGGCCAATGCGGCAGGCCGCTACATCCACCAGCGCGACCAGCATCCCGCGCCCCTGGACCCCAACTTCACCGGCGCCGGTCGCACGATCACCGACGACAACGGCGAGTACCTCTTCACGACGATCAAGCCGGGGCCGTACCCCTGGAAGAACCACGTCAACGCGTGGCGCCCCGCGCACATCCACTTCTCCATCTTCGGCTCGGGCTTCACTCAGCGCCTCGTCACCCAGATGTACTTCCCGGGCGACCCGCTGTTCCCCCTCGACCCGATCTACAACACGATCTGGCGTCAGGAGGACCGCGACCGCCTGATCGGGATCTACGATCACGACCTGTCGGTGCCCGAGTTCTCGATGGGGTACCGCTTCGACATCGTCGTGGACGGCCCCGACGCGACCTGGTTCGAGCCCGAGGGAGAGCACTGATGGCCATCCGCCGCCCCCAGGAGCCCAAGACGCACGAAGCCACCGGCGGCCAGACCGTCGGCCCGTTCTTCGCGTTCGGGCTCGACTACGCCAAGAAGCACGAAGTCGTCTTCCCGCACAGCCCCGGCGCGATCGTGCTCGGCGGCACCGTGTACGACGGCGCCGGTGCGCCGATCCCCGACGCGGTCGTGGAGATCTGGAGCGCCGACGCGAACGGTCAGGTCCCGCGCAATCAGGGCGCTCTCCGCCGTGACGACCACACCTTCACCGGCTTCGGACGTTCGGCGACCACGGATGTCGGGCATTACGAGTTCTGGACGTGCAACCCCGGACCGGTCGACGGCGGGGCGCCGTTCTTCTCGGTCGTCGTGTTCGCGCGGGGTCTCCCCGACAAGCTCGTGACGCGCATCTACCTGCCCGAGTACGAGGAACTGCGCGAGAAGGATGCCCTGCTGTCCTCTCTCGAGCCCGAGGAGCGCGCTACGCTCATCGCAACACGCACGTCCGACGGCCATCTGCACCACGACATCTGGCTGCAGGGCGAGAAGGAGACCGTCTTCCTTGCCTTCTGATGCATCCGCCGGCCCCGCACGCGCTGTGGACGCCGGACTGCTGTCTCCGGTGACCGTCGGTCACGACGAGGCGGTGACGGATGCGGCGGTCCTCGGCGCGCTCGTCGAGGTCGAGGCGGCGCTGACGCGGGCCTACGTCCGGCTGGGCATCGCCCCGGCGGAAGCGGCGGAGGCCGTGGCGTCGGCGGGGGAGCGCGTCGGCTCCGACGTGCCGCGGCTGGCCGCCGCATCCGTCGCGGGCGGGAACCCCGTCATCCCGCTGGTGGGGATGCTGCGGGAGCACGTGCCCGGCGAGCTGCGGGTGTGGGTGCACCGCGGTGCCACCAGCCAGGACATCCTCGACTCGGCCCTCATGCTCGTCGCGCGCCGTGCGGTCGGCGACATCCAGGTGTCGCTGCGCGCGGTGGATGCGGCGCTGGCGGCGTTCGCCGCCGCCCACCGCGGCGACGTGGCTGCGGCCCGGACGCTCACGCAGCATGCCGTGCCCACGACCCTCGGGCACCGCGCCGGCATGTGGCTGCGCGGTGTGCGCCGGGCCGCCGACCGGCTCGCCGAGGCGGGCGACCGCCTGCCCGCGCAGCTCGGGGGCGCCGCCGGCACCCTGGCCTCCTTCGTGGAGATCGCCGGAGCAGGCGACGCCACCGCGCTGCCCGCAGCATTCGCCGACGAACTCGGGCTCGCCGCCCCCGACGCGCCCTGGCACACCGTCCGCTGGCCCGTCACCGAGCTCGGCGACGCCCTCGTCCAGGCGATCGACGCCGTCGGCGTCCTCGCCGCCGACGTCGCCACCGCCAGCCGGACCGAGATCGGCGAACTGGCCGAGGGCACCGGCGGCGGATCCTCCGCGATGCCGCAGAAGCAGAACCCCGCCGCATCCGTGCTGGTGCGCTCGGCCGCCCTGCGCGCCCCGCAGCTGGGTGCGACGCTGCACCTGGCCGCAGCGTTCGCCGTCGACGAGCGCCCCGACGGCGCGTGGCACGCCGAGTGGCCGACGCTGCGCGAGCTGCTCCGCCTCGCACTGGGCGCCACGGCGACGGCGGCGGCCCTGGCCGCAGGACTGCGCGTGGACGCCGAGGCCCTTGCCTGCAACGTCGCCGCGACCGGCGGGCTCCTCGTCGCAGAGCGGCTCTCCCTCGTCCTGGGACCCGTTCTGGGCGCCGCCCGCGTGTCGGAGCTCGTGCGCGCCGCCGCACAGGGGGACGACCTCGCCGCGCTGCTGTCGGCAGAACCCGCCGTCCGCACTCTCGCGGAGGAGCGTGGCGCATCCTCTTCCGGCGCGTTCGTGACCGCGCTGCTCGATCCGGCCGGCTACACCGGTCTCGCCGAGAAGTTCGTCGACGACGTCGTCGCCCCGAAGCACCCCGCCGCAGGACAGGAGAACGCATGAGCACCCCGCCGATCTCGCTGAGCGCACCCATCGGGCCCGCTGACGCCCCGCTGCTGGTGCTCGGTCCGTCACTGGGGACATCCACCGTCCTGTGGGAGACCACGGCGCCCGCCCTCGCCCAACGGTACCGGCTGCTCACGTGGGACCTCCCCGGGCACGGAGAGGCGCCGCCGGCGACGGAGCCCTTCACCGTCGCCGACCTCGCCGATGCGGTGGCCGACGCCGTCCCCGGGCCCTTCCTGTACGCCGGCGTGTCCCTCGGCGGATGCGTCGGACTCGAGCTGCTCCTGCGGCACCCCGACCGCGTGCGCGCCGCCGCACTCCTGTGCACCGGCGCGGCGATCGGCACGAACGACGGGTGGCAGGAGCGGGCCGCGCAGGTCCGTGCGCAGAGCACGTCGACGCTCATCATCGGCTCGGCCCAGCGGTGGTTCGCGCCCGGGTCGATCGAGAAGAACCCCGACATCACCGGGCGCCTGCTGCGGGTGCTGCAGGAGACCGACGACGAGAGCTACGCGCTGTGCTGCGAGGCGCTCGCCGGATTCGACGTGCGCGACCGGCTCGGCCGGATCACCGCCCCCGTGCTGGCGGTGTGGGGCGCCCATGACGGCGTGACGCCGGAGGAATCCGCGCGCGAGATCGCCGAGGGCGTCCGCAACGGGCGCGCCGCCGGCATCGCGGATGCGGCGCACCTCGCGCCGGCGGACGACGCGGCGGCCACCGCATCCCTCCTGCGCGACTTCTTCGACGACGTCTCGGGGGCCCGCGCATGACGCGCCCGGCCGGCGAGGGGCTGAGCGACCAGGAGCGCTACGACCAGGGCATGGTCGTGCGGCGCGAGGTGCTCTCCGACGCGCACGTGGATCGCGCCGTCGCGGGCACCACCGAGCTCACCGCCGACTTCCAGGACTTCATCACCCGGGTCGCGTGGGGCGACATCTGGTCACGCCCTGGCCTGGACCGCCGCTCGCGCTCGGTCGCCGTGCTGACGGCCCTGATCGCCCTCGGGCACCACGAGGAGCTCGCGATGCACCTGCGTGCGGCCCTGCGCAACGGCCTGACGGTGGCGGAGATCCGAGAGGTCATCCTGCAGGCCGGCCTGTACTGCGGCGTGCCGGCGGCCAACACCGCCTTCCGCATCGCCGCCGAGGTCTTCGCGCAGGACTGACACACGTCGGGAGCGCGTCAGCGCACGCCCTTCATGAGGCGCAGCACGGGCCGCGCGGCCAGGAGCAGCGCGATGCCGAGCACGATCGCGATGGCACCCAGCACGGTGAAGTACGGCACCTCATTGCTCGGGTCGTAGAACTGGGCGAGCCATCCGGCGATCGAGGTCCCCAGGGCGACGGAGAGGAAGTACAGCGCCACCATCTGCGTGTGGAAGCGCTGCGGGCCGAGTTTCGTCGACGCCGACAGGCCGACGGGGGAGATGAACAGCTCCGCGAGCGTGAACACCAGGAGGATGGCGACGATCGCCAGCAGTGGCGTGGAGTTGGGGGCGCCGTTGGCCCACGGCAGGAACAGCAGGAACGCCGCCCCCATGATCATCGAGCCGAGCGCGAACTTCGTCGGCGTCGACGGCTGCTTCGGGCCGAGCTTGGTCCACACGGCGGCGAAGACGCCGGAGAGGATGATGACGAAGATCGGGTTGATGGAGTTCACCCACGACACCGGCATCACCCACCCCAGGATGTCGCGGTTCAGCCGCTCGTCGGAGTAGATCGTGACGACGGTGAACTGCTGCTGATACAGCGACCAGAACCCGACGTTCACGACGAACAGCGGGATGAACGCGAACACGCGGGAGCGCTCGGTCGCGCTGATGGCAGAGGAGGTCAGGATGACCGCGAAGTACGCCACCGCGGCCGCGACCGTGACGAGGATCACGATGACGGCGAGGTTCTCGGCGCGGATCACCCCGAGCAGCACGAGCACCACGAGCGCGAGGATGCCGGCCGCGGCGATTCCCACGACCAGCAGCCGGCGGTCGGCCGGCAGTGGATTCGGCACCGTGCGCGAGGAGGCGGGCAGCTGCGTGCGCCCGAAGGAGTACTGCAGCAGGCCCAGGCCCATGCCGACGGCGGCGGCGCCGAAGCCCCAGTGGAATCCGACGGTGGACTGCAGTGCTCCGGTGATGATCGGGCCGAAGAACGCGCCCAGGTTGATGCCGAGGTAGAACAGCGAGAACCCGGCGTCTCGGCGGGTGTCCTCGGCCCGGTACAGGGAACCGACCACCGAAGTGGCGTTGGCCTTCAGGCCGCCGGATCCGACCGCGACGAGGATGAGGCCGACGCCCAGCCCCCACAGCCCAGGCAGCAGAGCGAGGGAGATGTGGCCGGCCATGATCACGATCGCGCTGTAGAACAGCACGCGCTCCGAGCCGAGCAGGCGGTCGGCCACCCATGCGCCCAGGATCGTGGAGAGGTACACCGTCCCGCCGTAGGCGCCGACGATCCCCGCCGCGATCGATCGGTCGATCCCTAACCCGCCCTCGGCGACGGTGAAGTACATGTAGATGAGCAGGATGCCCTGCATGCCGTAGAAGCTGAATCGCTCCCACATCTCCACGCCGAACACATGGGCGAGGGCCCACGGCTGGCCGAAGAACCGCGTGTCGGCGTCGCCGGTGTCGCCTCTCGTGGCGGTGGCGCCGGTGTCGTCACCTCTGTGGGATGAATCCGACATGGCGTCAGGCTAATCCCGGGTCGCCGGATGCACACGGGTCCTGCGACCCGAGGGGGACCCCCGGGCGGGATACGCTGGACGCGGCCGATCCGCGCCGTCTCCTACCACCCCGGAATGCCGTGACCTCCGCTGCGCCCGCTCTGGCCCCGGGATGGCGCGTGTGGCTCGTGTGGGCGGTGGGCGTGGGCGCGTACATGCTGTCGGTGACCAACCGCAGCTCGCTCTCGGCGGTCGGCGTGGACGCGGCGGTGCGCTTCGACGCCGACGCATCCGCCCTGTCGATGTTCGCCGTCGTGCAGCTGGCCGTGTACGGCGGCCTGCAGATCCCCGTCGGACTGCTGCTGGACCGCTTCGGCGCCCGCCCGATCGTGACAGTGGGGATGGTGCTCATGGCGGTGGGGCAGGCCGTCATGGCGCTCGCCTCCGACGTCGGCATCGGCCTGCTCGCACGCGTGCTCATCGGGGCGGGGGATGCGGCGATCTTCCCGAGCGTCCTGCGCGTGATCGCCCTGTGGTTCCCCGCCCAGCGGGCGCCCGTGCTCGTGCAGCTGACCTCCACCATCGGTCAGTTCGGGCAGATCCTGTCGGTGATCCCGCTGGCGCTGCTGCTCCACGCGACCTCCTGGTCGATCGCGTTCGGCGCGCTGGCGGGCATGGGCGTGCTGTTCGCGGTGCTCGCCTTCGCCGTCATCCGCAGCCGCCCGCCCGGACGCACGTCGGACGTCGCCGTCGACACCGACACCGGCGCCATCCAGGTGGTCCGCTCCGCCGCCGACCTGCGGGAGGGGTTCCGGGAGTCGTGGGCGCATCCGGCCACCCGCCTGGCGTTCTGGTCGCACTTCGCCACGCCGTTCGCGGGGACCACGTTCGGCCTGCTGTGGGGGTTTCCGTTCCTCACCGCCGGCGAGGGGCTCTCACCCGCCGCCGCGTCCCTGGTGGTGACCTCGTTCATCGTGTTCCTGATCGCGCTCGGACCGGTCATCGGGGCGCTGTCGATGCGGCATCCGATGCGGCGATCCCGTCTGCTGGTGCTGCCGGCGGTCGCCTTCCAGGCCGCCGCGTGGCTCGCGGTGATCGCGTGGCCGGGCCCCGCGCCGCTGTGGCTGCTGTTCGTCCTCGCCTTCGCGCTGGGCACCGGCGGACCGACCTCGATGATCGCGTTCGACCATGCCCGCACCTACAACCCCAGCCATCGGCTCAGCACCGCCACCGGCATCGTCAACGGCGGAGGGTTCCTCGCGGGCCTCCTGGCGATCCTGTTCATCGGCATCGCGATGGATGCGCAGGGCGCCGGCACGCCCGAGACCTACACCCTCGACGCGTTCCGGATCGCGTTCCTCACGCAGGTGCCGCTGTGGCTCCTGGGTGCGGGCATGATCGTGTTCGAGCGCCGGCGCACGCGCGTCCACCTCGGGCTGGGTGCGCCGCGCCGCCCGCGACGCTGACGCGCGTCGCCCGGCCCCCCGGAATCAGGAGAATCGCCGGAATCAGGACGTATTCCTGCCCCGGCGTCCTGATCTGGGCGATTCTCCTGATCTGGGCGCGCGGGGCGGCGCGGATCACCCTGCGGGGGTGTCGCCCGCGGAGGCGGGATGCCCGACGAGGTCGCCGTGCCGCGTGCGCTGCAGGTATCGCGTGAGGGCGTCTCGGCTGCGCGTGAGGCACGAGATGCGTCCCTCGATGGCGGCGAGCTCGCCGGCCAGCTCCTCCGCGAGGCCGCGGGTGCACTCCGCGGGCGCGGGGGTGTCGTCCCAGCGCTCGATGTCGAGGACCAGTCGCGTCATGCGCGTGGTCAGCCCGGCCGCGATGAGCCCGCGGACCCGTTCGGCCTCGGCGACGGCGGTCTCGGCGTAGGCGCGGTATCCGTTCGCGGTGCGGTGAGAGGTGAGCAGACCCTGCTCCTCGTAGTAGCGCAGCATCCGCGGAGGGATCCCGGTGCGACGCGAGAGTTCGCCGATCCTCATGTGCGGCCCCCTTGACCTTGACACTGATGTCACACTTTAGCGTCGGAGCATGGCTGAATCCCGACCCGTTCCGGTCGCCGTGCGATCCTTTCCTGCCGCCGCGCTCCTGCTGCTGTCCCTGGGTGTCTTCCTGACCGTCACGGCCGAGGCTCTGCCGGCCGGAATGCTCCCGGAAATGGCCGCCGACCTGCGCGTCTCGCCGGAGCAGGTCGGCCTGCTCATCTCGGTGTGGGCCGTGACGGTCATCGTCACCAGCATCCCGCTCGCGCGCGTGATGGCCTTCGTCGACCGGCGCCTGGTCGTCGGCGGGTCGCTGGCGGTGTTCGCCCTGGCGAACGTGGCCACGGCGTGGGCACCCGATTACGGCATCGCCCTGGCCACGCGCGTGGCCGCCGCCGTCGCGCACGGCGTGTTCTGGGCCGTGGTCATGGTCTACGCCACGGCGCTGCTCTCGCCCTCGCACCTGGGGCGCGGGCTGGCGATCGTGACGGCCGGGGGCACGGCCGCCACCGTCGCGGGGCTTCCCGCCGGGACCGTGCTGGCTCAGCTGGTCGGGTGGCGGATCGCCTTCGCGGCCCTGGGCATCGCCGCGCTCGTGATGGCGGTGCTCGTGGTGACGCGGATGCCGCGGCTGCGCCCGCCACGCCCCGACAAAGAGGGGAGTGCGGGCGGGTTCTGGCGCGACCCGTCGCTGCCGGCGATCGCCGCCTTCGGGATCGCCGCCGTGCTCATCGCGCTCGGGCAGTTCGCGACGTTCACGTACGTGCGTCCGCTGCTGTCGTTCGCCGGCTTCGACGAGGGGTGGGCCGCGGCGCTGCTGTTCGTCTACGGCACGGCGGGACTGATCGGCGTCGTGGTGGCCGGGTGGCTGGCGGATCGCTTCCCGCGGGGCGCGTTGGCGGCGACGCTCGTGGTCTTCGCCGTCGCCCTGGCGACGCTGGCCGCGGCGATGTCCACGCCGGCGGCGGTGGTCGTGGCGCTCGTCCTGTGGGGCTCGGCGATCGGTGCGATCTTCCCGCTGCTGCAGGCCACGCTCATGCGCGCGGCCACCGACCGCACCCGCACGCTGGCCAGCGCCGGAATCGTGGTGCTGTTCAACGTGGGGATCGCCATCGGACCGTGGCTCGGCGGTGCGGTGGGCGGAGCATCCGCCCCCCAGGTCACGACCGCCCTCTCCGCCGCAGTCCTGGCCGCAGCAGCCGTCGCCGGAGGGGCCGGGGTGCTCCTCGCCGGCCGCCCGGCACCCGTGCGCGACCGCTCCTGACCCGGGGTCCGGTCGTGCCCGAAATCAGGAGAAATGCCGGAATCAGGAGGGATTGTGCCTCAGGCGTCCTGATCCGGGCGATTCGCCTGATCTCGGCGCGTGACGAGGGGCGCGGGCACGGCGGATGGCGGAGGGCGGGGTCAGCGGCGGGGCGGCTCGGGCAGCGAGGGGTGCCGCTCGATCGAGCTCGGCCGCGCCGGGATGAGCAAGGCCAGCACGAGAGCCACCACGGCGGCGCCGATGCCGAGGACGAACGCCGTCTGGAAGGCGTCGGCACTGGGCACCTGCATCCCCTCGTGCGTCGTCGACATGCTGGCCAGAACCACCCCGACCACCGCGGCGGCCGTGCTCGTCCCCAGTGAGCGCGACAGGGCGTTCAGGCCATTGGATGCTCCGGTCTCACTCGGCGGCACCGAGCGCATGATGAGCATCGGCATGCTGGCGTAGCCGAAGCCGATCCCGAAGCCGATGAGGATGTTCGCCACCAGCAGGTGCCACACCTCGGTCGCCCACGCGAGAGAGAACCCGTAGGCGAGCACGAGCGAGGCGGCCCCGGCGATCAGCAGGACGCGCGGGCCCACCAGGCGGGCGAGCCGGCCGGAGAGCGGGGAGAGGGCCATCATGATGAGCCCGGACGGCATGATCACCAGGCTCGCCGCGAGCAGCGACAACCCGAACCCGACGCCGGTGGCGGCGGGGAGCTCGAGCATCTGGGGGTAGGAGACCTGCGAGCTGAAGAGCGCGAATCCCATCGCCACCGACGCGAGGTTGGTCAGCAGCACCGGCCGGCGGGCGGCGACGCGGAGGTCGAGCAGCGGTTCGGGCACGCGGAGCTCGAACCATCCCCACGCCAGGAGCACGACGACCCCTCCGGCCGCCAGGCCCAGCGTGAGCGGTGAGGTCCAGCCCCACTCATTGCCCCGCGAGACCGCGAGCAGCACGCACAGCAGCCCGACGGCCAGGCCCGCCGCGCCGACGAAGTCGAACCGGCCGGCGGTGCGCAAGACGCTCTCCGGGACGATCCACACCACGAGCACGAGCACGAGAACCCCGAGGGCCGCGGAGATCCAGAACAGGAAATGCCAGTCGGCTTCGTCGGCGATCACGGCGCTGATCGGCAGCCCCAGCGATCCGCCGACGCCCAGGGTCGCGCTGATGAGGGCGATGGCGGAGTCGATCCGGTCTTCATGGAGCACGTCGCGCAGGATCGAGATTCCCAGCGGAACCACTCCGGTCACCGCACCCTGGAACGCCCGTCCCACGATCACCCCGACGATGTCGGTGGACAGCGCCGCGATCACCGAGCCGATCACCATCGCCGCCAGCAGCACCAGCACGATGCGGCGCTTGCCGTACATGTCGCCCAGCCGGCCGGCGATCGGGGTGATCACGGCGGCGGACAGCAGCGTCGCCGTCACCACCCACGCGGTGTCTTCCCGCGGGGCGTCGAGGAGATCGGGGAGCCTCGTCTGGATGGGCACGACGAGCGTGAACATGAACGACGAGCACAGACCGGCCACGGCGAGCACCGCGACGATGAGGGCCTGAGGGGGGAGCCGGGTCAGTCTGCGTCTGTCCCCGTCGCCCGTCACCGATCCAGGCTATCGGGGCGCGACGGGCGAGAAGGTCGCATACGGGCGGTCCAGCGCACTCGGTGCCAGACTGTGCGTGTGAGCGAGCCCTCCGGCATCGAGATCCGCGAACTGGTCGACGTCGCGCAGGTGTACGCCGCCGCCGCCGTGCTCGCCGAGGTGTGGCCGTCCGACCGCCAGGCGCTGCCCGCCCAGGCCCTGCGTGCACTGCAGCACTCGGGCAACTACGTCGTCGGGGTGTACGACGGCGAGCGCATGGTGGGGGCATCCGCCGGATGGTTCGGACCGCCCGCCGAACGCACGATGCACTCCCACGTCACCGGCGTGCTGCCGGAGTACCAGGGACGCGGAGTCGGGCGCGTGCTCAAGCAGCACCAGCGCGACTGGGCGTTCGAGCGCGGGGTGGGCCGCATCACGTGGACCTTCGATCCGCTGATCGCCCGCAACGCCCACTTCACTCTGCGCGTGCTCGGCGCCCGCGTCACCGACTACCTCGTCGATCAGTACGGGGCGATGCCGGATGCGGCCAACCGCGGTGTCCCCTCCGATCGGCTGCTGGTGTCGTGGGCGCTGGCCGAGCCGCCCGCGGCCACCCCCGACGGCGCCGTGGCGGCGGAGGTGCGGATCCCCGGCGACATCGACGCGATGCGGCGGGAGATGCCCGCGGCGGCCGCGGCGTGGCGCAACTCCGTGCGGCGCGGGTTGCAGAGGCACCTCGAGGCGGGGCTCCGCATCGGCGGCTTCGACGACGAACGCGGCTACCTCCTCGTCGACGCCGACTGACGCCGGGCGTCGAGGACTGACGCCCGGCGAGCGCTCGAGGTCGGCGGCTCGGGGGCATGCGGCATCCGCGCCGCTTGCCATCCGGGCGGTTCCCGGGGATGCTGGGACCGGCGGGGGCCGCGGGTGGGACCGCGGCACGAGCCTCGCCGCCTGGGGGAGAGTGCACATGACGGATGCGGCTGACCGCGTCGGCATCGTCGGTGGAGGGATCGTGGGCGTGGCGCTCGCGCGCGAACTGAGCGCGCGCGGCGACCAGGTCACCGTCTTCGAGAAGGAGACCCGGCTCGCGCGGCATCAGACGGGGCGGAACTCCGGCGTCGTGCATGCTGGCCTCTATTACGCGCCCGGGTCGCTGAAGGCGCAGCTGTGCGCGGCCGGACGGGTCTTCATCCGGGAGTTCTGCGAGGAGAAGGCGCTGCCCTACCGTGAGGTGGGCAAGCTCGTGGTCGCCGTGGACGACAGCGAGCGGGAAGCCCTGGCCGAGATCGAGCGTCGCTCGATCGCCAACGGCGTTCCGGGCCTCGCACGCATCGACGACCCGGCTCGGATGCGGGAGATCGAGCCCCACGTCGCCGGCGTCGCAGCGGTGCACTCACCGCACACCGCGATCGTGGACTACGCCGCGATCACCGAGGCGATGGCGGAGGATGTGCGCACCGCCGGCGGCAGCATCCGCCTGGGCCAGGAGGTGACCGCGATCCGCTCGGAGGCGGGGGCTGTCCGCCTGATCACGGCGGCGTCGGACGACGTGTTCGACCGCGTCGTGGTGTGCGCGGGACTGCACTCCGACGTCGTCGCGCGGTACGTCGGCGCAGACCCGGCGCCGAAGATCCTTCCCTTCCGCGGCGAGTACTGGGAGCTCGCGCCCGACCGCACCGATCTCGTGGCGGGGATGATCTATCCCGTCCCCGACCCGCGCTTCCCCTTCCTCGGCGTGCATTTCACGCGGGGCGTGTACGACACCGTCCACGTCGGGCCCAACGCGGTTCCGGCGCTGGCGCGGGAGGGCTATTCGTGGCTGAGCGTGTCGGCGCGGGACACGTGGGAGTCGCTGCGGTGGCCGGGCGCGTGGCCGCTGGCCAAGAAGCACTGGCGCATGGGGGTCGACGAGATCAGCGGATCGCTGCTCAAGCCGCTGTACTACCGGAAGGCCCGGCGCTTCATCCCCGAACTGCGCCTGGCCGACCTGACGCACAAGACCGCCGCGGGTGTGCGCGCGCAGGCGTGGGGGCGCGGAGGAGAGCTGCTGGACGACTTCCAGGTCGACCAGGTCGGCGCCGTCACGCTGCTGCGCAACGCCCCGTCGCCGGCGGCGACCAGTTCCATCGCGATCGCCCGCTACGTCATCCAGAACCACCTCGCCGCCACCGCCCCATCCTGAGCACGCGTCCGGAACCGTGCGGACGATGGCGCCTTCCGGATCGCCGGGTGCGGCCGGGCCTGCCTAGGCTCACGCCATGAGCGAGTATCGCGCGCACGTGGACTTCGATATCCGTTTCGCCAACGGCGGAGGGCTGACCGGCACCGGGTTCCGCCTGGACGTGCCCGCCGCCGATCTCGACGACGACGCCCTGGCCCGGCTCCTCGTGCGTCATCTCGGGCTCGCGCTGGTGGCCGAGGTGACGCTGCGGGATGTGCGGTTCGTCGAAGAGCAGCATCGCGGCAGCCGCGGCGTGGATGCGGCGCCCGCACGGTCGCGGCGGGTCATCGACCTGAGCCATCCCATCCGCGCCGGCCTCGTCACCTACCCGGGGCTGCCGGCCCCGCGGATCGAGCCCCACCTCACGCGGGAGGACTGCCGCGCCCGGTACGCACCCGGGACGGAGTTCGCGATGGATGTCATCACTTTGGTCGGCAACACGGGGACCTATCTCGACTCGCCCTATCACCGGTATGCGGGCGGGACGGATCTGGCCGGGCTCGACCTCGCGACCCTCGTGCGCCTGCGCGCCGAGGTGTTCCACCTCGAGGACGCGTGGGATGCTGCGGCTCGCGGCATCCGTGCGGAAACGCTCGCCGATCGCGACGTGCGCGGGGCCGCCGTGCTGCTGCACACCGGCTGGGACCGGTGGTTCGGCCGGGAGGAGTACGGGCACGGCGCGCCGTTCCTCACCGGCGAGGCCGCCCGGTTCCTCGTCCAGGAAGGCGCCGCGCTCGTCGGCATCGACTCGCTCAACATCGACGACATCGAATCCGGCGGGGAACGCCCGGCGCATTCGATGCTCCTGGCGGCCGGGGTTCATATCGTCGAGCACCTCACGCGGCTCGGCGAGGTGCCCGCTCGAGGCGCCCGCTTCACCGCGGCGCCGCCCGCGGTGGAGGGATTCGGCACGTTCCCGGTGCGGGCGTTCGCCGAGGTCGGGGCCTAGCCGGGCACCGCGGGTGGGATCGCGCAGAACTCAGGAGAAATCGCGCCCCGCAGGTCTGGAACGACCGCGCAGGGCCCGGATCTCCTGAGTTCTGCGCGGTCAGTCCTCTTCGGCGGCGGGGTCGCCCTGACCGGGCCCGGGTCGCACGGCCGCATCCTCGCGGATGTCCACGCGCGTCACACCCTCGCGGTGGGTCACGTCGATGCGGGGTGCGGCGTCCTCCTCGGTCGCGTTCGGCGCCGTCGTCAGCTGATCGGTGCGCTTGTCCTCGTCGCTCTGGGGGTCGCTCTGCGGGTCGCTCATGGATTCTCCTGCGGTCGTCGAAGTGGATCAGCCGGCGTTGCGCCAGTCGTCGCTCGTGAGGTCGGAGCCGGCCTGCGGCCCCATCTGCAGCATCCCACCGTCGACCACCCAGCTCGCGCCGGTGACGTAGGAGGCGGCGGGGGAGGCCAGGAATGCCACGACCGCGGCGATCTCCTCGGGCCGCCCCGGGCGACCGAGGGGGATGCCCGGGCGGTGCGTCTTCTGCGCGTCCTCGGAGTCCATGTCGTTCAGAGGCGTCGCGATCTCGCCGGGGGCGACGGCGTTGACCGTGATGCCCTGGGCGCCGAGCTCCTGCGCCAGGGTCTTCACGAGGCCGCCGAGGCCGTGCTTGGCCGCGACGTAGGCGGCGCTGCCCACGCGGGGCTGATGCTCGTGGACGCTCGTGATCGCGATGATGCGGCCGCCCGTTCCGGCCGCGGCCATCCGCCGCGCCGCGGCCTGGATGGCGACGAAGGCGCCGTCCAGGTTCAGGCCGAGGTCCTGTCGCCAGCCGTCGAGATCGAGGTCGAGGGCGCCGCCGCCCGAGCCGCCGCCGGCGTTGTTGACGAAGACGTCGACGCCGCCGAGCTCCTCGGCGAGGCCGTCGATGACACCGCCCGCGGAGGCGAGGTCGGTGGCGTCGAACCGGGCGATCACGGCGCGACCGCCGCGCGCGCGCACGGCCTCGGCGGTGCGCTCTGCGCCCTCTTCGTCGGAGTGCCACGTGATGCCGACGTCCATGCCCGCTTCGGCGAGGGCGACGGCGCACGCCGCGCCGATTCCCGAGTCCGAGGCGGTGACGATGGCACGGCGGGGGGAGAAGTCGGAGGTGTCCATGGCTCGACGCTACGAGCACGCTTTCCCCTCGCCGACACCCTTTACATCCGTCGCTCCCGGCGTTAGCGTTCCCGCCCCCTCCACGTCGGATGTGCACCACCTCGGCGAGAGTGCACGCAATCCGGTGCGGATTCGCCGGGGTGATGCACTCTCGGCGCGGCGGGGGAGCGCGAGTACCCTGACCGCATGAAGGAGGTCAGGGGCGCGATGCTCGCGCTCGCGGCGGCGGCGCTGCTCGTCGGATGCGGCGGCGCCGGTGCGCAGCCGGAGGGGCTCCCGCCCGGGGTCGAGGTGAGCCTCGTGCAGCAGCGCTCGGACGTGGCGGCGCGGCAGGCGCAGGTGCGCGTGCACAACGACGGCGACGCGCCGGTGACGCTCGGCGCCGTCGAGGTCGCCGATCCGCGGTTCGACGGCGTCGCCGCGCGCGTCGTGGACCGTGCCACGACGCTGGCACCGGGCCGCGGAGTGGACGTCCGCGTGCAGCTGCCGCCGATGGACTGCGCGGCGCCGGATGCTGCCACCACGACCATCGCGATGGAGGTGGAGGTCGGCGACACCGCGTACCGTGCGGAATCCGACATCGTCGACACGCTCGGGTTCCTCCCCGAGCTGTACGCGCGCGAGTGCCTCGCGGATGCGCTCGCCGAGGTCGCGACCGTGTCGATCTCCGGGTTCACGCCGGCCCCCGCCGGCCGCGCGGGCGCGCTGGTCCTGTCGATCGAGCCCACCGGTGCGGGCACCGCCCGGCTGGAAGCGGTCGACTCGACGACGCTGCTCATGTACGCCGCCGGTGCCCCGCCCGCTCCCCACCCGCTCGGCATCGAGATCGGCCCCACCGCATCCGCCCGCACCGTCGAGATCCCGCTGGTGCCGCAGCGCTGCGACCCCCACGTGGTGCAGGAGGACAAGCGCGGCACGATCTTCACCGTCGACGCGGTCGTCGGCGACGTGCGGGGTGAGGTCGACATCCCCGCACCGCCGGAGATGAAGGCGCGCATGCTGTCGTGGGTCGCGGAGTGGTGCGGCTTCGGCGGCGCATGACAACGCGCCAGCTCCGCGAGTGCCGTGCCGCACGGGAGCCCCACAGCAGCGCGGCGAGGGGGCCGGGCGCCGCTCGGTAGAATCGAGGGGCCGAGATTCCGCGGCATCCCACCTCTTGCGACCATTGGAGCCACCGTGGCCGAACAGTCCCGCCTCGACAAGGTCATCGCCCTCGCCCGCCACCGCGGGTTCGTCTTCCAGGCGGGCGAGATCTACGGCGGATCCCGCTCCGCGTGGGACTACGGGCCCCTGGGCACGGAGCTGAAGGAGAACATCCGCCGCCAGTGGTGGCAGACCTTCGTCCGCGGGCGCGGCGACATGGTGGGGCTGGACTCCTCGATCATCCTGCCCAAGCGCGTGTGGGAGGCATCCGGACACGTCGCGACCTTCACCGACCCGCTCGTGGAGTGCCTGCACTGCCACAAGCGCTTCCGCGCCGACAACCTGATCGACGACTTCGAGGCGCGCAAGGGCCGGCCGGCCGAGAACGGGCTCGCGGATGTCCCGTGCCCGAACTGCGGCACGAAGGGGCAGTACACCGAGCCGAAGGCGTTCTCGGGCCTGGTGAAGACGTACCTGGGCGTCGTCGACGACGAGAGCGGCCTGTACTACCTGCGTCCGGAGACGGCGCAGGGCATCTTCGTCAACTTCAGCAACGTGCTCACCGCGTCGCGGCGCAAGCCGCCGTTCGGCGTCGGTCAGGTCGGCAAGGCGTTCCGCAACGAGATCACCCCCGGCAACTTCATCTTCCGCACGCGCGAGTTCGAGCAGATGGAGATCGAGTACTTCACGCCGCCCGCCGAGGCGAACGAGTGGTTCGAGCACTGGGTGGAGGCGTGCTGGAACTGGTTCATCGACCTCGGCATCGACGCCGACAACATGCGCCGCTACGACGTCCCGGCCGAAGACCGCGCGCACTACTCCGACGGCACGATCGACGTCGAGTACCGCTTCGGCTTCCCCGGCAAGGAGTGGGGCGAGCTCATGGGTGTCGCCAACCGCACCGATTACGACCTGAAGAGCCACTCCGAGGCATCCGGTCAGAGCCTGACCTTCTTCGACCAGGCGTCGGGGGAGAAGTACACGCCGTTCGTGATCGAGCCCTCGTTCGGCCTGACTCGCGCCATGATGGCGTTCCTCGTCGACTCGTACGTCGAGGAGGAGGTTCCCAACGCCAAGGGCGGCGTCGATACGCGCACCGTCCTCAAGCTCGACCCGCGCCTGGCTCCCGTGAAGGTCGCGGTGCTGCCGCTCTCGCGCAACGAGCGGCTCTCCCCGCTCGCGCGCGAGGTCGCCGACGGGCTGCGCGGCATGTGGAACGTCGACTTCGACGACGCCGGAGCGATCGGGCGGCGCTACCGCCGTCAGGACGAGATCGGCACGCCCTACTGCGTCACGGTCGACTTCGACTCGCTCGACGACCGCGCCGTCACGGTGCGCGACCGCGACACGATGGCGCAGGAGCGCGTGCCCCTCGACGTCCTCCACGCCTACCTGACCGAGCGCCTCCGCGGCGCCTGACCGGCGCGGGCGCTACTGCTGCTTCGCGGCGGCCTTCATGGCGCGCTTGTGCTCACGCACCTTCGTGAGCGATTCGGGGCTGATGATGTCGGCGACGGAGCGGAACGAGCCCTCCTCGCCGTAGGGGGCGGATGCGTCGCGCCAGCCGGGTCCGTCGAAGCCGCACTGCTTGCCCAGCAGCGCGAGGAAGATCTTCGCCTTCTGCTCGCCGAAGCCCGGCAGCCGCTTCAGCCGCGCGAGCACCTCGGCGCCGGAGGGGGAGCCCTGCGTCCAGATCGCGGCGGCGTCACCTCCCCAGTCCTGCTCGACGGCCGCGCACAGCGCCTGCACGCGACCGGCCATCGACCCGGGGAAGCGGTGGACGGCGGGCGGCGTCTTGAACGCCTCGGCGAACGCGTCGGGGTCGTAGCCGGCGATGGTGGCGGCATCCATCGCCCCGATGCGATCGCGGATCTTCAGCGGCCCGGTGAAGGCTGTCTCCATCGCGATCTGCTGATCCAGCAGCATCCCGACCAGGAGGGCGAGCGGATTGTCGCTGAGCAGCTGGTCGGCGTCGGCGTCGGCGGTGATGTGCAGGCTCATGCTGCCATCCTTCCACCGGCGCCGGAGCCCCGCCGGCGGATGCGGCGCACCGCCCGGCCGGCGCGGCGCACAGCACGGGCCACCGTGTCGCGCGCCTGCCCGCGCGGCCACTCGCGCTTCAGGGCCAGCGTCCCGTCGTCGTTGCCGGTCAGCGTGCACCGGCGGCCGGCGAGCAGGGGCGAGCGTCCGACGGCGTCGACGGTGGCCTGATCGGCCCGCAGCGGCACCGTGACGCTCCAGCCGGCGTGCTGCACGCGCACGCGGAGCGGGCCGCCGCGCGAGGTGCTGCGACGGCTGAAGGTGTGCAGCGGATCGATGGTCAGCGTCGCGGCGTCCAGCCTCCTCGCCACCGGGCCGGGGACGCGGCGGGCGGGGCCGCGCCGGTCGCGCAGGAAGAGCTCGACCTGGTCGTCCCGCAGGTCACGCGTCGCATCGAACGTCTCCTCCGGCAGGACGTCGAGGCCCAGGTGCGCGGGGGGCCGCCACACGAGCGCCCTCGTGGCACCCGAGCCGGCATCCGCGGCACCGTGCTCGGCCGCGACCGGCCGCTCCTCGAACACGAGTGGCTGGTCCCCCACGCGCAGGGCGCCGACGCGGACGGTGAGGACGAGCTTGCCCCGGCGCATCCACCGGGCTGCGGTCAGGTCGGCGCTGCACGTGAGCGCGGCCTCGAACTCGGCCAGGCGGACGAGCTCGTCGCGATGATCGCCGAGCAGCAGCGCCGACCGCACGCGCAGCGGGAAGGCGAGGCCCTGCTGGACGCCGGGCCCGAATCTGCGGCGCGAGAGCGGGATGACGACGTCGAGGAACCGGGCGCGGTAGTCGTCGGGGTAGCGGACCATCCGCCGTCCGCCCAGCCGCTTGAGGATCTTGCCGCGGTACCAGTGCCGCAGGAGTGTGTCGCGCAGCGGGCCCGGGGTGGTGTGCTCCTCCACGATGTCGAGCACGGCCTCCAGGTGGGGGAAGTAGGTCTCCGGATCGATCCGGGACGAGCTGGCACTGCCGGGGTTCTTCAGCCACGCGTAGCAGCGTTCGCTGGAGAGGATGGAGATGGTCGTGGCGGCGAAGTACGCCTGCATCACGAACAGGTGGTCCTCGAGGCGCACCTTGCCGTCGGGGAAGCGGATGCCGTGCTCGCGCAGGAACGAGGTGCGGAAGAGCTTGTGCGGCGTGAGGAGTTCCAGGAGCGGGTCTTTGCCGAGCTGCGCGTGCGGGATGTCGCGCCGGAACATCTGCGGGATGCGCCGGCCGACCCCCACGACCTTGCCGATGACGACGTCGGAGGAGTGACGGTCGGCGTAATCGCACAGGTGCTCCAGCGCTCCCTCGAACAGGCGGTCGTCCTGGTCGGAGAAGAAGACGTACTGCCCGCGGGCGGCGTCGATGCCGGCGTTGCGTGGAGCGCCGGGCCACCCGGTGTGCGGGAGGGTGAGGACGCGCACGTTCGGCCGGCTCTCGGCCACGCGCGCGAGGCGGTCCCGGGTCTCCGGGCCCGAGCCGTCGTCGCACAGGAGCACCTCGAACCGACCGGCGTCGAGTGTCTGCCTGTCCAGCGACGCGATGAGGTCGTCGAAGCCGGCACCGGGCTCGAACACGGGAATGATGACGCTCACCCGTACTGTCGTCGGTTCCGTCACTCGTTCACTCCTCTCATCGGCGTCGGCCGGGAGGCCCGGATCCCGTGCACGACCATCCAACCCGCCGGCTGCGCGAGCGGGTAGGGACTGGATCGGATCAGGCGGCGCCGGTATCGGATGCGGCGGCGTCGGGCTCCTCGTCGGCCACCTCCATGCCGAAGAGCGTCGACAGGGCGGCGAAGTACTCCTCGCCGCGCCCCAGTTCGGCGAGCTCGTGCGCGCGCGCCGTGGGGGCGTGCAGCAGCACGCCGACGAGGTGGCGGAGCGCCTGCTCGGTGCGACCGTCGTCGTCTCCGCGCGCCCGGGCGCGCGCGATCTCACCCTCGAGCACTCCGAACGCGTGCGTGCGCAGCGCGACGATCCCGGGGGTGACGTTGCGGCGCTCGCCGACCACGGCGAAGCGTCGCGCGGCGTCGCGCACGACCTCGCGGGCGGCGTCGGTGGCCTGCAGCTCCTCCACCGGAGCGTGCAGCCGGATGGTCTCCAGATCGAGCAGGTCGACGCCGGGGACTCCGGCCACGTCGGGATCGACGTTGCGCGGCAGGCCGAGGTCGATCACGAGCCGGCGCGCGAGGGGGCCGGCAGGGGGCACCTCGGCTGCGGGGCCGACCGTTTCGGACCCGGTCCGGCCGGCTGCCAGGGTGTCGGCGCTGAGGACGGGATGCTCCGCAGAGGTGCACGTGATGACGAGGTCGGCGTGCGCGGCGACGGACGGATAACGCTCGGCGGCGAGGTTGTGCAGGCCGTACTTCGCCGCGAACTTCGCGCCCCGGCCCGACGGCGAGTACACCGAGATGTCCTGCGCGCCCTGGTCCCGCAGTGCCGCGACGGTGGCGGCGGCGTAGGCGCCGGTGCCCACCAGCAGCACGCGCAGCGCCGACCAGTCGGCGATCCGGCTGTCGGCAAGTTCGAGGGCGAGACGCACGAGCGAGCGTCCGGCGCGGCTGAGGGCCGTGGCGTTCTTCACGCCGCGCTGGGCTTCCGAGGCCCGCTGGAACAGCCGTTCGAGCTCGCCCGAGGTCGTGCCCAGACGACGCGATTCCTTCAGCGACCGGCGCACCTGTCCGGCGATCTCGCCTTCACCGATGACGACCGATTCCAGTCCGGATGCCACGGCGAACAGATGCTCGGCGACCTCGTCGCCGCCGAGGACCCGGTACGAGCCCTCCAGTTCGGCGGCGGAGACGCCGGTGGCCGATTCGATCGCGGCGAGCGTGGCCTCCACGCCGACGACGCGGGAGGCGGTGACCGGTTCATCCATGTCGACGTAGGCCTCGAAGCGGTTGCACGTGGCGACCACGACGGCGCCCTGCACGCATTCGGAGTGCGCCGCGATGAGGGGGGCGACGGGCGTGGAGGGGACGCTGAGGCGCTCGAGGAGCTCGAAGGACGCGGTCTTGTGACTCGCGGAGACGCACAGCAGCACGAGAGGAGATTCTACCCGCGTGCCGCAACCGGGCGGCCCGATGCCTCGACGCCGAGCGATCCGCGCGTGCGCGTGCGTGCGGATCTCCGTGCGGTGCACGGATGCCGCGGTCGCGCACGGGGAGGAGGGTGGGCCGTGTTCGAGCGACAAGGAAGGAACGGACATGACCGATACGCAGACATCCGTCGTCGATGAGGCCGATCGCGCGCTCAAGGCGAAGCATCGTGCGATGTGGGCGTCGGGGGACTATCCGGCGCTCGCGAGCGATCTGATCTGGTCGCTCGGCCCGCGCCTGGTCGATGCCGTCGGCGTCCAGGCCGGCGACCGCGTTCTCGATGTCGCCGCCGGCAGCGGCAATGCCGCGATCCCCGCGGCGCTGCGCGGAGCCACGGTGGTCGCCTCCGACCTCACACCGGAGTTGTTCGACGCCGGTCGCCGGCGTGCACGGGAGGCGGGGGCCGAACTGGAATGGCGCGAGGCGGACGCCGAGGCGCTCCCCTTCCCCGACGATGCGTTCGATGCGGTCGTCTCCAGCGTCGGCGTGATGTTCGCGCCGCACCACGAGCGCTCTGCAACCGAGATCCTGCGCGTCGCGCGCCCCGGCGGACGGATCGGCGTGCTCAGCTGGACGCCGCAGGGATTCGTGGGCCGCATGTTCGCCACGATGAAGCCGTTCAACGCGCCGCCCCCGCCGGGAGCGCAGCCGGCACCGCTGTGGGGCGACGACGCGCACGTGCGCGAGCTGTTCGGCGCATCCGTCACCGACTTCTCCGCCGTGCGCGAGACGGTCACGATCGACCGCTTCGATACGGGCGGCCGGTTCCGCGAGTACTTCGCCTCGCACTACGGGCCCACCATCGCGGTCTATCGGCGCATCGCCGACGACCCCGCGCAGGTGGCGGCGCTGGATGCGGCGCTGGACGCGCTGGCCGATGCGGCGATCGTCGACGGCCGGATGCAGTGGGAGTACCTCCTGGTGACCGCCACCGTGCGGTGACCAGGGCGGCATGCCGGGGGATGGCGGCAATCCGCTGCACGTGGCCGGGCGGGTCATTGCCCGTCCGGCCACGGTCTCCTACCGTGGCGGTCGCCGCCATGCGCTCGCCGCACCGAAGGAGCAACCGTGCCCGTCGTCCTGACCCACTTCGCCGGTCGAGCCGGTGACCACAGCGATCGCGCCATGGCTGCCTCCCCTGTCCTGACGGCGGTGCTGGCGGAGCGACTCGCGGTCGAGCCCATCGTGATCGGTGAGCGCCGGCCCGTGGAGCCGTCCCCGTGGGATGAGGCGCTGGTCGTCGCGGCGCCGGCCTTCGCGGAGCTGGCCGGGCACTTCGACCGCCTCTTCCGCGCCGGTGCATCGCCCGTCACCGCCCTCAGCCGGTGCGCCGTCGCCCTGGCGACGCTGCCGGTCGTCGTGAGGCACCGGCCGGATGCGGTGGTGGTGTGGTTCGACGCGCACGCCGATCTCAACACCCCTCAGACCACGACGACGGGCTTCCTCGGCGGCCTCGCGCTGTCCGGTCCGGTGGGGTTGTGGGACTCCGGATGGGGAGCGGGGCTCGCCCTGACGGACGTGATCCTCGTGGGAGCCCGCGACCTCGACCCCGCCGAACAGCGCCTCGTCGACGGTGGCTCCGTGACCCTCGTGCCCGTGGGCAGCGATATGGACGACGACCTCGGCCGCGCGATCGCGGGCCGGCCCGTGTACGTGCACATCGACTGCGACGTGCTCGAGCCGGGAACGGTGCCGACGGACTATCGCGTCCCCGGCGGGATGACGCTCGCGCAGCTGAGCGCGTGCGCGCGGGCGATCGCGCGGAGCGAAGTGGTCGGCGTACAGATCGCGGAGCTCGAGGCCGACGCCGCCGACCCCGGCTCTTCCAGGCCCGCCGGAGCGATCACCGACGCACTGGAGCCGGTGCTGCAGGCGCTGTCCTGACGCGCTCTTCCGCCCGCGCGGGGCCTGAGTAGAGTGGCGCCCGTGAGCGGGTCCGCCCTCACACCGCGCGAGCGCGCGGTGCTCGCCGCGGTGGAGCGGCGCCAGACCAACCCCGAGATCGCCGCGGAGTTGTTCATCTCCGTGCGCACCGTCGAAAGTCACATCGCGAGTCTGCGGCGCAAGCTCGCGGCCGAGAGCCGCGCGGCCCTCGTCGCAGCCGCCCGCGCACGGCACGAGGGATCGGTGCCGGTGCCGACCGACACGCTGCACGGCCGTGACGACGACCTCTCCGCCGTGCGCGCGCTCCTCGAACGCCACGGGTGGGTCACGATCGTGGGACCGGGAGGGGTCGGCAAGACCCGCCTCGGGCTCGAAACCGCCCACGGCGACGGCGAGCGCACGCCGCTCGTGGTGGAGCTCGAGCACGCGGCCCCCGACGACGTGGCGACCCGGATCGCCCGCGCGCTGGGCCTGGAGGCCACACCCGGCGACCTGCAGGGCGCCGTCTCGGTCGCGCTGGCCGCGCGCCCGCACCTGCTGCTCCTGGACAACGCCGACCGGGTCGGACCGGCCACCGTCGCGGTGGTCGGCGCCCTGCGCATGCGCGTCCCGTCCGTGCGCGTCCTGGTGACCTCCCGTACCCCGCTGGGCGCGCCGGGGGAGGCGGTGCACACCCTCCGCCCGCTCGGGGCGGAGGGTGCGGACTCGCCGGCGTGCGCCCTGCTGTCCGATCGCCTGCGCGCGGCCGGAGCGGACGCCGGCGACCCGGTGCTGGTGGCGAGGATCGCGCAGCGGCTGGACGGACTTCCGCTCGCCCTGGAGCTGGCCGCATCCGTGGCCCGGCACCTTCCCCTCGCCGAACTGGACGCGCGCCTGGCGCGTGACCTGGCGACGTTGGACCGTGCCAGTCCGGCCGGGCGCCACCGCAGCCTCGACACCGCCTTCGGGTGGACGTGGGATCTGCTGTCGACGCAGGAGCAGGATGTGCTGCGGCGCCTGGCCGCCCTTCCCCGCACGTTCGACATGGACCTCGCCGCCGCTGTGACGGGACCCGGCACGACGGGCGTCGTCCTGCGGCTGCTGGATCACTCCCTGATCGTGCCGACGCGCACGCACCCCGGCCGCTTCCGGCTGCTGGCCGTTATGCGCGAGTTCGTGCACGCCCGCACCGAGGCGTCGACCATCCGCGAGGTGCTGGAGCTGCACGCCGTCGCCGTCACCGAGACCGCCCGGGCGTTCATCCGGACCGCGCGCACCGACGCGAGCGCGTCGGCGTCGCACCGATCGGCGGTGCTGTGCCCGGAGGTCAACGCCGCCCTGCGCTGGATGATCGCGGCCGGTCACCCCGATGCGATGGCACTCGCGGCCGACCTCGCCGTCGGCGTCGAGCAGTACGGGGCCGACATCGACAGCATCGACGCGCTCACCGACGCCGCCCGGGATGAGGGAGTGCTCGCCTCGGCCACGCCGCAGCAGCTGCTCGCGGTGGGCATGGCGCTGGCGTTCGTCGACATCGATCTCGTCCGCTCCCTCGCCGATCGGGCGGCTGCCGGAGCCGCGGACGACGACGGCACACGCGCCGCGGAGCAGCTGGCGGCCTGGGCGGCCGCCTACCGGGGCGATGTCGAGACCGCGCTGATGCACTGCGCGGCCGCGGAGCGGCTCGTCGGCGAGCACGGCGGGGACTGGGACCGGGGAGCCATCCTCCAGGCGCGGGGGATCGCTCTGCGGGCAGGCGCCACGCCGGACCGGGCCGCGGCGCTGGCGGCGTTCACGGCGTCGATGCGCGCGTACGCGCGCGCGGGCGATCTCGTGCACGTCAACAATGTGCGGTACATGATGGCCTCCGTCGCCGCCGAGCACCCGGACGACCGTGAGCGGGCGATCGGGTGGGCCGCGCAGGCGCGCGCGGCGGCCGAGGCGATGCAGAACCCGCACGAGACCGCGCATGCGCAGCTGGTGCAGGCCGGCCTCGGGCTGGCGGGGGCCGGTGACCTCGGTGACCTCGTCGACGCGTTCCGCCGCCTCGGCGACCTCCGCTGCCTGCACCGTGCCCTCATGCTCAGAGCCGCCGCCGCCGCCCAGCCCCGTGAACGCATCGGGCACCTGAGCGAGGCCCTCGAGATCGCCACCAACGCGCGCGATCCGGCACGCCAGATCGCGGCGGCCGACGCGCTCGTGCGCGCGCTGGCCGCCGCATCCGACCGCATCGGAACGCTCGCCGCCCTGGATCGGCTCGGCGCGCTCGCCGGAGCGGAGCACGCCCGCGCCGCCTGTCCGGCCGAGCTGCTGGCCGACTTCGCGGGGCGCGGCGCCCCGGCCTGACGCCCAGCCGGCGCCCGGACGGCGGGTGCGAGGATGGGAGACGTGGCCTCACCCGATGCACCCCTCCTCCGCGCCCTCCGCGGCGACCGCCCCGACCGCACCCCGGTGTGGTTCATGCGCCAGGCCGGCCGCTCCCTGCCGGAGTACCGCGAGCTGCGCGTGGGCACGCGCATGCTGGACGCGTGCCTGACGCCGGACCTCGCGGCCGAGATCACGCTGCAGCCGGTGCGCCGCCACGGAGTGGACGCGGGCATCTTCTTCAGCGACATCGTCATCCCGCTGCGCCTCGCCGGCATCGACGTGGAGATCGAGCCCGGACGCGGCCCGGTCTTCGCCGACCCGGTGCGCACCGCATCCGACGTCGCGCGCGTCACGGCGATCGATCCGGCCGCCGTCGCCCTGGCTGCCGGCCCCGTGCGCGAGGCCGTCCGGATCGTCACCGACGAGCTCGGCGACACGCCCCTCATCGGATTCGCCGGCGCCCCCTTCACGCTCGCTGCGTACCTCGTGGAGGGTGCCCCGTCGAAGGAGCACCTGCGTGCGCGCGCCATGATGCACTCCGATCCCGCCTCCTGGCACCGCCTGGCCGGATGGCTCGCCGCCGTGTCGTCGGCGTTCCTGCAGGCCCAGGTGGCGGCCGGCGCCTCGGCCGTGCAGCTGTTCGACTCGTGGGCCGGCTCCCTCTCCACCGCCGATTACCGGGCCTTTGCCGCGCCGCACTCGCGCGCGGCGTTCGAGGGGGTGACGGTGCCCCGCATCCACTTCGGCGTGGGCACGGGACCGTTCCTGGCCGACATGCGCCTGGACGGGATCGCCGACGCGGTGGGCGTCGACTGGCGCCAGCCGTTGGATGAGGCGGCCGCGGTGCTCGGGGAGGACACGACGGTGCAGGGCAACATCGACCCCGCGCTGCTGTCCGCTCCCGAGGAGGTCCTGCTCGCGCATGTCTCGGACGTCCTGGCGCGCGGTCGACGTGCGCGCGCGCACATCCTCAACCTCGGCCACGGCGTGCCGCCCGACACCGATCCGGCAGTCCTGAGCCGGATCGTCGCCTTCGCCCACGAGGAGGCCGCATGAGCGAGGGCCCGCTGGACCGCCTCGCCGCGCAGGCCCGCCAGAAGCACGTCGTCGTGGTCGGCGGTGGTGTCGCGGGCCTCGTCGCCGCGTGGGAATGCGCGAAGGTCGGTGTGCGCGTGACGGTGCTCGAACAGGACCCGCGGGTGGGTGGCGTCGTGCGATCGGCCGAGATCGACGGCCTGGTCCTGGACGTGGGTGCCGAGAGCTACGCCACCCGCGGCGGCACTGTCCGCTCCCTGGTCGACGAACTCGGGCTGAGCGATGCGGTCACCACCCCCCGCCCCGCCGGCGCGTGGGTCGCCGGACTGCCTGGCGGGGCGGCGGCACCGCTGCCGCGCGGCGGCGTGCTGGGCATCCCCGACAACCCGTGGGCCCCGGAGGTGCGGCGCATCATCGGATGGCGCGGCGCATGGCGGGCCTACCTCGACCGGCTGCGCCCGCCGCTCACGATCGGGCATCAGCAGAGCCTGGGGGCGCTCGTGCGCAGCCGCATGGGCGCGCGCGTGCTCGACCGGCTCGTTGCTCCTGTCACCAGCGGGGTCTACTCCGCCCGGCCCGACGACATCGACGTCGACCTGGCGGCACCCGGGCTGAACGCCGCGCTGACCCGGACGGGGTCGCTCAGCGGCGCCGTCGCCGAGCTGCGCGGCGGCCGCACGGCGGCACCGGGGAGCGCGGTCGAGGGCCTGCGCGGGGGCATGTCGACGCTCGTGGACGCTCTGGCCGAGCGTGTGCGCGAACTGGGCGGGGAGATCCGCACGGGTGCACGCGTCACCGGCCTGCAGGCCACGGGGGAGGCGTGGGACGTGCACGTGGCCGACGGCGAGGCCGCGGGGGAGCAGCCGGATGCGGCAGCCGGGGGCGCCTCCCCGATGCGCGCCGACGCCGTCATCGTCGCGGTGCCCGAGCGCGCGGCGCGGGAACTGCTCTCCCCGGTGGCGCCGCTGCTGGATCGCGAGGCCGCGCCCGCGCCCGTCGTGGAGGTCGTCACCCTCGTCGTCGATTCCGCCGCCCTCGACGCCGCGCCCCGCGGATCCGGCGTGCTCACCGTGCCGGGCACGGGACCGGCCAAGGCGCTCACGCACTCCACCGCCAAGTGGGAGTGGGTCGCGGCCGCAGCCGGCGGGGATCGTCACGTGCTGCGGGTCTCGTTCGGCGCGCAGGGCGAGGAACCGGCCACCGCCGCCCTCGACGACGACGCCGCCGCATCCCTCGCCCTGGCGGAGGCGGCCAGGATGCTGGGCGTGGAACTGGGCGCGGCGAGCCTGCGCGGCGCGCAGCGCGAACGGTACGCGCAGGCGCAGCCTGCGGCCACGATCGGCCGCGCCGCCACGACGGCCGCGGCCCGCGGCGCCGTCCGGGCCGTCGCAGGCCTCGGGGCGACGGGCGCGTGGCTGTCCGGCACGGGCCTCGCCCAGGTCGTTCCCGACGCGCGCGCCGAAGCCGAGCGCGTCCGCTCGGCGCTGCTGTGGCGGGAGACGGCCTCGGGCGCGTGACCCTGCCCTCCCGGTCGGAGGATGTCAAGGGCGAATGCCGCGAGAGGAATACGGGGCTACTGTGGGAGCGCACCGCACCTCCCATCATCGATCGTGAGGAGAGCCCCATGAAGGGCAAAGTAGGACTCGTCATCGGCCTCGCAGCCGGATACGTGCTCGGCAGTCGCGCGGGCCGCGAACGCTACGAGCAGATCAAGGAACAGGCTCTGAAGGCCTGGCACACCGACCCGGTGCAGAAGCAGGTCGACAAGGCCAAGGCGTTCGGCACCTCGGCGGCCAAGGTCGTCCCCGGCGTCCTGTGGGACGGCGCGAAGCGCGTCACCACGGCAGCCGGCGGCTCGGGCAGCGTGTCGGAGAAGGCGCAGCGCGCCGCCGCGGCTGCGAAGTCGGCCGCCCGCGACGTCGCAGAAGCCGTGGAGGACTCGCTGGAAGACGCCGAAGAGGCCGCCGGCGGCTCCACGTCCGGTGACACGGACTCCGCCGGGACGAAGAACTCCGACGACGCGAAGACCTCGGGTCAGCCGCAGGCCGGCGAAACCAAGAACGCCACCAGCGCCGGGAGCTGACTGAGATGACCACGCCGCGCGGGTTCCGCGACCGCGCCGACGAGAGTCTGTTCACCCTGCTCGGGGACATCCCCGAGCTCGTGCGCAATCTCGTCGTCGCCGAGATCAATGCCGCCAAGAAGTGGCTGGGTGAAACGGCGAAGCAGGCCGGGATCGGGGCCGGCTGGTTCGTCGGCGCCCTGTTCGTGCTGTTCTGGTCGCTGCCGGTCTTCTTCGCCTTCGTGATCGCCGGCCTGTCGTCGTGGTGGCCGGTGTGGCTGTCGGCCCTCGTGGTGTTCGGCGTGATGCTGGTTCTCGTCGCGATCCTCGCGCTCCTGGGCATCATGCGATTCCGTCGACTCGGCTCCGGGGAGAATCCCGGCCAGGCCGTCGCAGAAGACATCCGGATCGTGAAAGAGGCACGCGAATGAGCGTTGATCGACCCGTTCCCGTCCCCCGCACCGCCGTCGCGCTGGGTATCTCCGATCCCGTCGAGAAGGCGCGCGCCGAGTTGAAGGCGACGCTGGCAGCCATCGAGGTCAAGGCGAACGTACCCAAGCGCGTGGGGCATGGCGTGGACCGCGGTGTCGCGCAAGCGCGGGAGTTCGCACGCGTCAACCCCACGGGCGCGGCAGCCGCCGTCGTCGGAGTCGCCGTGGCGGCCGGCCTGGCGGTCTGGGGATTGGTGCGGCTCTACACCAGGTGAGCGCGTTTGGTGGCTCGGGCGCCGCGGAGCAGACTGGAGGCATGTCCGAGGACTCTCCCGAATCCGTGTTCACCCTCTGGGCCGTGCTCCGTCGCGACCCGGAGAACCCTGTCGCCGAGCCCGACGACACCGAACTGAGCGACATCGTCGCCCTCATCGAGAGCGGCGGTGTCACGGTGCGCGGGTTCTACGACGTGAGCGGTCTCCGCGCCGACGCCGACCTGATGATCTGGCTGTACGGCCCCGACCCCGAGGCGCTGCAGCGCGATCTGCGCCGGCTGCGCCGCACCGAGCTGCTGCGGCCGCTCCTGCCGGTGTGGAACGCGATGGGCGTGCACCGCGACGCCGAGTTCAACCGCGCCCACGTGCCCGGTTTCCTCCGCGGCGTTCCGGCCAAGCAGTGGCTCACGGTGTACCCGTTCGTGCGCAGCTACGAGTGGTACCTCCTTCCCGAGGCCGAGCGCCGTGCGATGCTCGCCGACCACGGCCGTAAGGGGGCCGCCTTCACCGGCGTGACCGCCAACACCGTCGCATCCTTCGCCCTGGGCGATTACGAGTGGCTGCTGCCCATGGAAGCCGACGTGCTCACCGATCTGGTCGACATGATGCGCGAGCTGCGCTACACCGAGGCGCGCCGCCACGTCCGCGAGGAGGTTCCGTTCTTCACGGGACGGCTCATCGAGGTGCATGAGGTGCCCGAGGTGCTGCAGTGAGGCGCCGATGACCCTTCGTCTGGGCACACGGCGCAGCGCGCTGGCCCTTGCCCAATCCCAGCAGGTCGCCGACGCGCTCGCGGCCGCGTCGGGCCGGTCCGTCGAGCTCGTCCCCATCGTCAGCGAAGGCGATGTCTCGAGGGCGTCGCTGTCCCAGCTGGGTGGCCGCGGGGTGTTCGCCACGACGCTGCGCGAGGCACTGCTGGCGGGGCGCTGCGACCTGCTCGTGCACTCGCTGAAGGATCTGCCCACCGCGCAGCCTCCCGGTCTGGTGATCGCCGCCACCCCGCTGCGGGAGGACGCACGCGATGTCGTGATCACCCGCGACGGGACGCCGCTGGGCGATCTGGCCGACGGCGCGGTCGTGGGGACGGGCTCCCCGCGGCGCATCGCCCAGGTGCGGCGCCGGAACCCGCGCGTGAGCGTGCAGGACCTGCGCGGCAACGTCGACTCCCGCCTGGCCCGCGTGCGCGACGGGGAGCTGGATGCGGTCATCCTGGCCGCCGCAGGGCTTTCCCGGCTCGGCGGCGATCTGGGCGGGCTGCACGCCGAGCCGCTGGGGTTGGCCGACTGGCCCACGGCCCCCGGCCAGGGCGCGCTCGCCGTCGAGACGACGACCGATGCCGACCCCGATCTGCTCGCGGCAATCTCCCTCCTCGACGACACCGCGACGCGCACCGCCGTCACCGCCGAGCGCGCGGTTCTGGCCGGACTGGATGCGGGATGCTCCGCGCCGGTCGGAACGCATGCGGAGGTGACGGACGGGGATCTGCGCGTGCGCGCCATCGTGTACGCCCTCGACGGCGCGCACCGGGTGGGTCTGGACCGCACCGTGCGGCTGGAAGTCCCTCCCCCGCACGAGCGGGGGTATGGTGGGTACCCAGGTAGCGGCGATGGTGCGGATGCTGCCGACGGCGCGGACCCGATCGCGCGTGCTACGCGCACCGGGTTCGACATTGCACGTCGGCTGCTCGAACGCGGGGCGGCCGACCTGGTACCACGAGAGTCGACCCCATGAATCACAGCTCCCGGTCTACGCCGGCACCCGGCAAGCCCCTCGCGGGCTGGCGCGTGCTCGTGCCGCGCGGGGGCCCGTGGGGCGACGGCGTGGCGGCGACCCTCCGGCAGCAGGGCGCCGTGCCGGTGATCGCCCCGCTGATCAACTTCGCCCCGACCAACGATCAGGCGACCCTCGACCAGGCGCTCGCCGACCTCGCCGCCGGGGCCTTCGACTGGCTCACCGTCACCAGTGCCACGACGGTGGACGTGCTCTACGCCTACCGCGCGCAGATCCCCGCCAAGACGAAGATCGCCGCCGTGGGGGAGACCACCGCGGCAGCCCTCCAGGCCGTCGGTTACCGCGTGGACCTCGTCCCCGAGCGCGACAACTCCGCCGCCGGGCTGGCCGAGGAGATGATCGCGCGCGAGAGCGAGCCGCGCGATGTGCTCACCCTGCGCAGCGAGATCGCCAAGCCCGTCCTCACGCGGCTGCTGAGCGAGGCCGGGCATCGGGTGCGCAGCGTCGTCGCGTACCGGACGGTGGGGGTTCCGGTGGCCGAGAAGGTCGCGACCGACGTGGCATCCGGCCGGATCAACGCCATTCTCGTCACGAGCGGGTCGGTCGCCGAGCAGGTGCACGCGCAGTTCCCCGACATCCCGCCGGCGACCGTGATCGCCGCCATCGGCCCCCGCACCGCGAAGGACGCCCGGCGCACCGGCCTGAGCGTGGACGTCATCGCCGATCAGCAGACCGTGGACGCCCTCATCGACGCCGTCTCCCGCTTCCCCCTCCCGCACGCCTCCGACGAATTGCAGCCGTGAGCTTCCCGCAGCATCGCCCGCGTCGCCTCCGCCAGAGCCCGGCCGTCCGCCGTCTCGCGCGTGAGACGCACCTCGTCCCCTCGCAGCTGGTCCTTCCGCTGTTCGTGCGCGAGGGCATCACCGAGCCCGCACCGATCTCCTCGATGCCGGGCGTGCACCAGCACACGCTCGACTCCCTCCGGGCCGCCGCCGTGGATGCCGCCGACGCGGGTCTGGGGGGCGTCATGCTGTTCGGCGTCCCCGCCGTGCGCGACGCCGTCGGTTCCGGCGCCGACGATCCCCGTGGCATCCTCAACGTCGCCACCGAGGCGCTCGTGGCCGAGGTGGGCGACGCGCTGGTGGTGCAGACCGACCTGTGCCTGGACGAGTTCACCGACCACGGCCACTGCGGCGTCCTGGACGCCCGCGGCGCGGTCGACAACGACGCGACCCTCGAGCGCTACGCCGCGATGGCCCTCGCCCAGGCCCGTGCCGGCTCGGCGATGCTGGGGCTGTCGGGGATGATGGACGGCCAGGTCGCGCACGTGCGCGCGGCGCTGGATGCCGAGGGGTTCACCGACACGATGCTGCTGGCCTACTCGGCCAAGTACGCCGGGGCGTTCTACGGACCGTTCCGCGAAGCCGTCGATTCGCAGCTGACCGGCGACCGCCGCACCTACCAGCTCGACCCGGGCAACGGCCGCGAGGGCGTGCGCGAGGCGCTGCTGGATGTGGACGAGGGCGCCGACGTCGTCATGGTCAAGCCCGCCCTGCCGTACCTGGACGTGCTCGCCGACGTGTGTGCCGCCGTGGACGCGCCCGTGTGGGCGTACCAGGTGTCGGGCGAGTACGCGATGGTCGAGGCCGCCGCCGCGAACGGCTGGATCGACCGTCGCCGCGCGATCGAGGAGAGCCTCCTGTCGATCCGCCGCGCCGGCGCCGACGCCATCCTGACGTATTGGGCGGCCGAGGCCGCCCGCTGGCTCCGCGCCGATCTGTGAACGTCGGAGGATCGCGCCGACGTCGGAGGATGTCCCCCGCATCCTCCGACCTTCGCGACATTCGCCGACGTGGGTGGAAGGGAAACCGCACATGACCGACCGCAACGACGAGTGGTTCGACAGGGCGCGCAGCGTCATCCCCGGCGGGGTGAACTCGCCCGTGCGCGCGTACGGGTCCGTCGGCGGCACGCCCCGCTTCCTGGCGTCGGCGCGCGGCGCGACGGTGACGGATGAGGCCGGCCGCACGTACGTCGACCTCGTCGCGTCGTGGGGTCCCGCCCTGCTCGGCCACGCCCATCCCGAGGTCGTCGCCGCGGTGCAGGATGCCGCATCCCGCGGGCTCTCCTTCGGCGCCCCGACCTCGGCCGAGGTGGAGCTGGCGGATGTCATCGCGTCCCGCGTCTCCGCCGGCGCGCGCCACCCGGTCGAGAAGGTGCGGCTGGTCTCCACCGGCACCGAGGCGACCATGACCGCCATCCGCCTCGCCCGCGGAGTTACAGGACGCGACCTGCTGGTGAAGTTCGCCGGGCACTACCACGGCCACTCCGACGGGCTCCTGGCCGCCGCCGGCTCCGGCATCGCGACGCTCGCCCTGCCCGGATCGGCGGGCGTGCCCGCGCCCATCGCCGCGCAGACCCTCGTGCTGCCCTACAACGACCTCGACGCCGTGCGCGAGGCCTTCGCGCTGCACGGCGACCGCATCGCCGCGGTGATCGTCGAAGCGGCCGCGGCGAACATGGGCGTCGTGCCACCGCTGCCCGGCTACAACGCCGCGCTCGCCGACATCGCGCACGCCCACGGCGCGCTGTTCATCCTCGACGAGGTGCTCACCGGGTTCCGCGTGCATCCGGCCGGGTTCTGGGGATTGCAGCAGGACGCCGGCGAGGAGTACACGCCCGACCTGTTCACGTTCGGCAAGGTCGTCGGCGGCGGGATGCCGCTGGCCGCCCTGGGCGGACGAGCCGACGTCATGGACGCCCTCGCCCCGGCCGGACCGGTGTACCAGGCGGGCACGCTGTCGGGCAATCCGCTCTCCGTCGCGGCGGGCCTGGCGACGCTGCGCGGGGCGACGCCGGAGGTCTACGCGCGCGTGGATGCTGCGGCATCCGCCATCGCCGACGCGCTGTCGGCGGCGCTCACGGCCGAGGGCGTCGTGCACGCGGTGCCGCGGGCGGGGTCGCTGTTCGGCGTCGCGTTCCTCCCCGATGCCCCGCGCGATTACGCCACCGCGCTCACGCAGGAGTCGTGGCGCTATGCGCCGCTGTTCCACGCGATGCTCGACGCGGGCGTCTCGCTGCCGCCGAGCGTCTACGAGGCGTGGTTCCTCACCGCCGCGCACGACGACGACGCCGTGGGACGGGTGATCGAGGCCCTCCCCGCCGCCGCGCGGGCCGCCGCATCCGCCGTCGCACCGTGACCGATCCCGGGCCCGCCGCCGCGAGCGTGCACCATCCCGGCGAAAGTGCACCGGATCCTGTGCACTCTCGCCAGGATGATGCACTTTCGGCGGGGGAGGGCGGCCCGCGCGTCGTCGTGCTGGCCGGCGGGGTCGGCGGCGCGAAGTTCACGCTCGGCGTGCGCGCGGCCCTCGCCCGCCGCGGGGCGCCGGAGGCGACCGTCGTGGTCAACACGGGAGACGACGTGTGGCTCTCGGGCGTCCGGCTGCAGCCCGACGTCGACTCGATCACCTACGCCCTCGCGGGTGTCAACGACACCTCCCGCGGCTGGGGTCGGGCCGGCGACACCGAACGCGTTCACGCCGAACTCCAGGAGTGGGGGGCGGGCTGGCCGTGGTTCACGCTCGGCGACCTCGACCTCGGCACGCACCTGGCCCGCACCGGATGGCTGCGCGAGGGCCTCACCCCGACGCAGGTGCTCGAGCGGATGGCGCGCCGCTGGGATCTGGGCGCGCGACTGCTGCCCATGACCGATGCCGAGGCCGACACGATCGTCACGGTGCGCGACGCCGACGGCGCCGAGCGCGACCTGCACTTCCAGGAGTGGTGGACGCGTCATCGCGCCGCGCTCACGCCGGTGCGCTTCGGCAACCCCGGTATCGCCGCCGCCTCTCCGGCGCCCGGCGTGGTCGAGGCCATCGCCGCGGCCGACGTCGTGCTCGTGGCGCCGTCGAACCCGGTCGTCTCGATCGGGCCGATCCTCGCGGTGCCGGGGATGCGGGAGGCTCTGGCCGCCGCATCCGCCGTCGTCGGCGTCTCGCCCATCATCGGCGGCCGGGTCGTGCGCGGCATGGCCGACGTGTGCCTGACCGCGATCGGCGTGGAGACCTCCGCGGCGGCCGTCGCCGCGCACTACGCTGCGCGACGCGCGGGCGGCCTGCTCGACGCGTGGCTGATCGCCGAGGAGGACGCCGCCACGGCGCCGGCGGTGGATGCCGCGGGCATCCGTCCGGTGGTGACGCCGCTGTGGATGACCGACGTGGCCGCCTCGGCCGCGATCGTCGACACCGCACTCGCCGCCGCGTCCTGACGCCCCTCGTTCTGGCGTCCGCGCGCCGCCTATGCGACGGGTGCGGTGCTCAGCAGCGCGGCGGTGCGGGGCCCGAGGCCCAGGGACTCCGCCTCCGCCAGCTGTGCGGGCGTGTCCACGTCGCGGCGCAGCGTCGAGTCCTCCGGGACGTCGAGGTCGGTGCACCCGAGCAGACGGTGCCGCGCGGCGGAGTCTTCCCCGAACGCCGAGGTCCACACCGCGCCGGGGCGCGCGGTCACGAGCGTGGAGCCCGTGCCTTCCGCGTCGGGCACGAGCCCGCGCTCCACCGACCCGGCCGCCGCCAGCGCCGCATCGAGGTCGGCGGGACGCAGTGCGGGGAGGTCGCCCAGGAGTGCGGCCCGGGGTGCGCCCTGACCGGCGGCCGCAGCACCCAGGGCGATCGCCGCATCCAGGCCCGCCGCCTCGGTCTCCGGCACGGTCGTGATCCGCGGCAGGCCGGACGCGGCCCGGATCAGCTCCTGATCGTCGGTGACCACGACCACGCGCGCGACGCGGGTCGCGCCGGCGGCGGCGGCGATGGTGTCCAGGGCGATCGCCCGGGCCAGTGCCGCGCGGTCGACGGCGGCCTCGGCGAGGCGCGACTTCCCGACCGTCGCCGGCTTCACCGGCACGATCACCACCCATCCCTCCGAGCCGTGCTCCGGCTCGTTCGCCAGCGGGTCCAGGGGCGATTTCGGGGTCATGCGGTCGTCCGTCCTGCGTGTGTCGAGTCTGCGCCGCGCGGGCGCCGAAGGGGGAAAGGGGGTCAGCTGTAGCGCGCGCGCAGGCGCGGGAGGATCTCCGACCCGTACATGCGGAGGAACTCCGCCTGGTCCTCACCCGGGTCGTGGAAGACGAGGTGACGGAAGCCGAGGTCGATGTACCGGGCGATCCGGTCGACGTGCTCCTCGGGGTCGGTGGAGACGATGAAGCGGGATGCGGCGCGCTCGATGGGCAGCGCGTCGGCCAGGCGCTGCATCTCGATGGGGTCGTGCACGCCCATCTTCTCCTCGGACGAGAGCGCGAGCGGCGCCCAGAAGCGGCACTTGTTCAGCGCCGTGTCGGCGTCGGGGTGGTACGAGACCTTCACCTCGATCATCGTGTCGATCGCGTTCTCGGCGCGGCCGGCCTTGCGCAAGCCCTCGTGCAGGGCCGGCAGCAGTGTGTCGGTGTACAGCTCGGGCGCCTTGCCGCTCGTGGTGATGTACCCGTCGGCGATGCGGCCGGCCAGCCTCGTGGCGGCGGGTCCGGACGCACCGATGTAGATCGGCACCTTCTCGTCGGCGGCGGGACGGTCGTAGATCGTGGCATCCTTCACCGAGTAGTAGGTGCCCTCGAAGGTGACGCGTTCGCCGTCCCACAGCTTCTCGATGAGCGTGATCGCCTCCTTCAGGCGCTGGAACCGCTCCGGCGGCTCCGGCCAGTCGAGGCCCAGGGTCACCTCGTTGAGCGCTTCACCGGTCCCCACGCCCAGGATGACGCGGCCGGGGTACATGACGCCGAGCGTCGCGAACGCCTGCGCGATGACGCCGGGGTGGTAGCGGAAGGTCGGCGTGAGCACCGAGGTGCCCATGACGATCCGCGACGTGCGGGAACCGAGCGCCCCGAGCCACGGCAGCGCCGCCGGAGCGTGCCCGCCGTCGTGCATCCACGGCTGGAAGTGGTCGGAGAGGAAGACCGAGTCGAACCCCATCTCCTCCGCCAGCACCCCGAACTCCAGCAGTTCGGTCGGGCCGAACTGCTCGCTCGAGGCCTTGTAGCCGAATCGCAGCGGTACCGTCATGATTCCTCTCCCCTCGCCCCGCGGACGGGGGCGTGCTCCATCTGGAACTCCGACCCGTCTGCGGCGGCGAGGCGCTCGCGGAAGGCCTGCACGGTTCCCGGCCACAGCAGGGTGAGACGCCCCGAGCGGGCGTCGACGTACCAGTTGCGGCATCCGCCGGTGACCCACGGCGTGGATGCGGCGGCCTCGACGATCTCGCGGGTGTAGGCCTCCTCGGCCTCGCGCCGGGTGCGGAGGACGGAGCCGGGGCGGCGATCGCGCAGGGCGAGGGCGCGCACGGCGTACGCCGCCTGCTCCTCGACCATGAGCACCGAGGAGTTGTGGCCGAGGCTCGCGTTGGGGCCGTTCAGCACGAACATGTTCGGGAACCCCGACACCACCGTCGAGGCGAACGACGTCATACCGCTCGACCAGTGCTCGGCGAGCGTCCGGTCGCCTTCCCCGCGGACGAGATCGGCGTACGGCTGCTGCGACGCGGCGAATCCGGTGGCGAGGATCAGCACGTCCGCCTCCACGCGCGTCCCGTTCGTGGAGACGAGCGTCGAACCCTCCACCGCCGCCAGCGCGGACGGCTCCAGGGTGACCGCATCCGAGGCAACGGCGGGGTAGAAGTCGTCCGAGAGCAGCACGCGCTTGCACCCGAACGCGTAGTCGGGCGTGAGCGCTGCCCGCAGCGCCGGGTCGGCGACCTGGGACTCGAGGTGCGCCAGCGCGATCTCCCGCGCCGCGGCGGCGGCACCGGCGTCGCCCGAGCGCGAGGCGAAGCGCGCCTCGCCCTCTGCGTACAGCTCGGCGCGGAGGCGGGCCAGCTCGCCGGGGTGCTCGGCGAAGCGGCGCTGCTCGTCCGCCGTGTACGTGGATTCGCCGCGCGGGACGATCCACGCCGGGGTCCGCTGGAACAGCGTCACCGGACCGGCGACCCGCGCCAGCTGGGGAACGAGCTGCACGGCGCTGGCGCCGGTGCCCACCACCGCGACCCTGCGGCCGGCGACCTGCACGTCGTGGTCCCATCGTGCGGAGTGGAAGATCGGGCCAGGGAAGGTCTCCAGCCCCGCGATCGCGGGGACGTCGGGTTCGGTGAGGCGTCCGCACGCGAGTACGAGGGTGTCGGCGACGACCGGCTCGCCGCCCGTGCGGATGCGCCACACCGCCGCATCGGCGTCCCACTCGGCGCCGAGCATCGGGGTGCGCAGCCGCACGCGGTCGCCGAGCCCCTCGGTCTCGGCGACGCGGGAGAGGTAGCGGTGGATCTCCGCGCCCGGCGCGAATGTCGCCGACCAGTGCGGGTTGGGGTGGGCGGCGAAGCCGTACAGGTGCGAGGGCACGTCGCACGCGACGCCGGGGTAGGTGTTGTCGCGCCACGTGCCGCCGACGGATGCTCCGCGCTCGAGCACGACGAAGTCGTCCCGCCCTGCGCGGCGCAGCGCCATCGCCATCCCGAGCCCGGCGAATCCCGCGCCGATGATCGCCACCGATGTGCGGGTCATCGCGGAGCCTGCCGGAGCGTGCGGTAGTCGGTGGTGCGCTGGCGGAACGGGCGGAAGAGGCGCGCGGCGATGCGCTCCGCATCCGCGACCGGCAACTCGAGCCCCTGCTCGATGCCCGTGTCGGGCAGGACGCGGCCGTCCAGGAGCGTGCCGCCGAGGTCGTCGCCGCCGGCGCGCAGCAGCTCGGACGCGACGCCGCGGCCGACGCGCGTCCAGGGGATCTGGATGTGCGGGATGCTGCCGGAGAGCAGAAGCCGTGACACCGCGACCATCGCCCGGTGCTCGTCGGAGCGAGGGCGACCGGGAACCAGGGGCGTGCCGTATCCCGGCAGCGGGATGGGGACGAACTCGGTGAAGCCGCCCGTGGAGTCCTGGATGCCGCGGAGGGCGCGGAGGTGCGCGATGCGCTCGCGCGCCGTCTCGACGTGCCCGTAGAACAGCACCGACGTCGAGCGGAAACCGGCGCGATGGGCCGCGGTGATGCCCTCGGTCCAGCGATCGATCTCGAGGTCGCCCGGCGCGACGAGGGCGCGCACGCGTTCGCTGAGCACCTTCACGCCGGTGCCCGGCACGGTGTCGACGCCGGCGGCTCGCAGGGCGCCGAGCGCGCCTTCGAGCCCCAGACCCGCGCGCTCGGCGAGGTCCCACACGTCCTGCGGACGGTAGGCGTGCACGTGCAGGTCGCCGGCGGCGCCCTTGGCGGCACGCACGATCTCCAGGTAGGCCTGCGGATCTTCCTCGTCGGGCAACCGGCCCTGGATGCACAGTTCGGTCGCGCCGAGGCTCGCGGCGTCGGCGGCGATGGCCGCGGCATCGGCGAGCCCGAAGGTGCCCGCCCCGTCCCGCCCCGCCGCGCGGTAGCCCGTGGAGGTGAGGTTGCGGTTGATGACGAGGCTCACGGTCTCCCCGACGGTGTACCGGCGTACGTCGTCGGCGGTGGCGGTGAGGGCGCCGAGGTCGGAGCCGGTGGCGCGCAGCAGCGTCTCCCACTCGGCGTCGTCGAGGGCGAGCGGGTCGCCGGCCGCGCGCTCGACCAGCCGCCGCACTTCGCTCAGCTGCGCAGAATTCAGGAGATCCGGGGCATCCGGGGCCGTTGCGGCGCCTCCGCTCGGCGTGTCTCCTGAGTTTTGAACGGGGGGAAGCGGCGACGGGCGCACATCGACCGCAAGACCGTCGGCGTCGGCCAGGGCCGACACGGCCGGGTGCAGCGCAGGGTCGATCCACTCCGCGGCGTCTCGCACGAACTCCGGATGCGCCGTCAGCCGCTCGCGCAGCGCGTAGCCGGCGTGGGCGGTGAGCCGGGCGAGCTCGTCGATCTGCGGCCACGGGCGCTCGGGGTTCACGTGATCGGCGGTCAGCGGCGACACCCCGCCCCAGTCGTCGGCGCCGGCGCGGATGAGGAGATCGAACTCCGCCGGATCGGAGAGGTTCGGCGGAACCTGGATGCGCATGCGCGGCCCGAACACGAGCCGGGCCGCGGCCACGGCGGCGACGTATTCGCGCAGGTCGGCGTCGGCCACCCCCTGCATCGCGGTGTGCGGCTTCGCCCGGAAGTTCTGGACGATCACCTCCTGCACGTGGCCGTACCGCTCGTGGAGGTCTCGGAGGGCGATGAGCGACTCGGCACGGTCGCGCAGCGTCTCCCCGATGCCGACGAGGATGCCGGTGGTGAACGGGATCCGCAGCCGCCCGGCGTTCTCGATCACCGCGAGACGGAGCGCGGGGTCCTTGTCGGGCGAGCCGAAGTGCACTTGGCCGGGCTCGAGGAACAGCCGCGTCGACGTCGTCTCGAGCATCATGCCCATCGAGGGTGCGGTGGGGCGCAGCACCCGCAGTTCCTCGGCGCTCATGACGCCGGGGTTCAGATGCGCGAGCATCCCGGTCTCGGCGGTGATGAGTCGCGCGATGGCCCCGACGTACTCGAGCGTCGAGGCATAGCCGTGCTCGTCGAGCCATGCGCGGGCCTCGGGCCAGCGGTCCTCCGGCCGGTCGCCGAGGGTCAGCAGCGCCTCCTTGCACCCGAGCGCCTGCCCCTGGCGGACGACGGCGAGCACCTGCTCGGGCGACATGTACGCCGGCTTGTTCTTCTTGAGCAGTTGACCGGGGGTGTCGACGAAGACGCAGTAGTGGCAGCGGTCGCGGCAGAGGGTCGTCAACGGGACGAACACCTTGCGCGAGTACGTGAGCACCGCGGGCCGGCCGGCGTGGACCAGCCCCGCGTCGCGCACGGCGGCCGCAGCATCCAGCAGCGCCTCGAGGTCGTGATCGGTCGCCGCCAGCAGCACCTCGGTGTCGTCCGCATCCAGCGGTGCTCCCGCCGCCGCCCGCGCGAGCACATCGCGGACGGCGGTCTGAGGCAGGCCCCGGGGTGTCACCTGCGGCTCGACGCTGCCGGTGGTCATGCCTTCAGGCTATCCCGATCGGTCGGGGCGGGCTCCGTGGAAGCGGGGGGTTGACGCTCGCGTCCGCGTCGGATCGTTGCCGACCTGTGAGCATCCGCGCACATGGTGGTCCGGCGCCGCTGGCAGACTGTCTGCATGGTGACGCTGCTGCTGGACTCGACGCAGCTCGAGGTCGTGCTCTCGACCGTCGAGCGTGCGCTGTCGTTCCGCCGGCGCAACATCGTCGTGCCGCGTGAGCAGATGGTGAAGGCGCAGCTGACCGACGATGCGTGGACGTGGCTGCGCGGCGTGCCCAGCCCCGGCACCTACCTGCCGTCGGCGGTCGCGATGGGGTCGTGGAAGTCGGCCTTCGGGGTGGATTTCGCCCTCATCCGCCGTCGCCGCCCCGGCGTGGTGATCGACCTGTCCGGCCACGAGGAGTTCGAACGGCTCATCCTGACGACCCGGCACGGTGTGGCGCTGATGCGTGCGCTGCGGCTGGAGGTCGCCGACGAGCCCGAAGACGTCGCCGTGCTGGCCCAGCGCGTGAAGGGCAAGCCGAAGGTGCGTCCGCGCCGCCCGATCGTGGCCCCCGGCGTCAGTTGACGTCGCGCCGCCAGCTGGTGAACTGTCCCAGGACGACGAACACCAGCGCGTAGGCGAGCAGCACCAGGCCGCCGCCCCACCACGACAGCGGATCAGTCGCCGTGGGCATGCCGAGCGAGAACGCACTGGCTCCCACGAGGGCGTCGCCGGCGGCCCCCGGGAGCGCGTTGATCACCGGCTGGAGGCCTTCGACGAATCCGCCGGCCAGGCGCACGAGCGGTTCGATGAACTGCGTGAAGGCCAGCACGATCACGATGGCCACGACCTGGTTGCGCACGACCGACCCCACGCCGATGCCGACGAGGGTCCACAGCACGAAGGCCAGGAGCATCCGCCCGGCCAGCGCCCACGTGTCCGACGACGCCAGGCCGGTCTCCAGGCCGGACGCGGCGAGGATCACGGCGCCCGGGCCGACGGTGGCGACGAGCCCGAGCACGCCGAACACGAGCCCCATCACCACGCCGATGACGACCTTCGCGGCGAGCGCGACACCGCGACGGGGGACGGCGAGGAACGTGGGGGTGAGGGTCTTGTGCCGGAACTCGGTGGTCACCATGAGCGTGCCCACCAGCAGTGGGAAGACGTACCCGAACGAGGTGGCGGTGCTGTAGATCACCGAGGGCAGGGAGTCCGAGGGGACCAGCGGCGTCTCCGTGCCGCCCAGCGCGCCGGTGGCGAGGGAGGTGAGCAACAGGGCGAATCCCGCGGCGGTCAGGCCGACGTAGATCACCAGGACGAGCCCGAGGATCCACCAGATCGCGGTCGTGAACTGCTTCGTGAGCTCGGATCGGCTCGCCGTGACGAGGCTCATCGCTGTCCCCCCTCGGAGTGGTAGCGCTCACGATCGGCGACGTGGTCGTCGTCGCGGGCGGGGAGCACGATGTCGATGACGCCCGTGGCTGCCACGGCGAAGGATGCGGCGGCCGCGGGAGGTTCGTCGCCGCCGCCGTGGGGCGGCTCCGCGTCCGGTTCTGCTTCCGGCGCCGGTTCGGCCTCGGGCTGTGGCTCCGGCTCGATCTCGGCCTGCGCCTCGGGCCTCAACTCGGCGGCCTCGGCTGCCACAGGCGGCGGCACCGCTCCACCGGCGCTCACGTGCACGCGCTCGCCGCTGACGAGTTCGAGGAACACGTCCTCGAGGGTCGCGCCGCGGCGCTGCAGGCTCGACAGTGCGATCCCGGCCGCCTGCGCCACCGCGCCCACCTCGACGGGTTCGGCCGTGCGCACGGTCAGGCCGTTGCGCAGCACCTCGAACGAGTGCCCGGCTGCCGTCAGCGCCGCCTCCAGGGCGGCCCGGTCGGCGGCGTCGACCACGGTGGCCTGATCGGATGCCTCGGCGAGGTCTTCGATGCCGCCCTGGAAGACCAGGCGTCCCTTCGCGATGATCAGCAGCGCGTCCACGGTCTGCTGCACCTCGCCGAGCATGTGGGAGGAGACCAGGACCGTGCGTCCCTCCGCGGCGAGGGCGCGCAGCAGTCCGCGCATCCACCGGATGCCCTCGGGGTCCAGGCCGTTGGACGGCTCGTCCAGGACGAGCACGCCCGGGTCGCCGAGGAGCGCGTACGCGAGCCCCAGCCGCTGGCGCATGCCGAGGGAGAATCCGCCGACCTTGCGGCCCGCGGCATCCGAGAGGCCCACGAGGCCCAGCACCTCGTCGACGCGGGCGCGGGGGATGCCCGCCGCCCGGGCGTACACGAGGAGGTGATTGGCGGCCGTGCGACCGGGATGGAAGCTCGAGGCCTCCAGCACCGCGCCGACGGACTGCAGGGGGGTGGCGAGCTTGGCGTAGGGCACGCCGCCGATCGTCGCGGTGCCCTCGCTCGCACGCACGAGGCCCAGCAGGATGCGCAGGGTCGTGGTCTTCCCGGCGCCGTTGGGGCCGAGGAAGCCGGTGACGAGCCCCGGCTCGACGCGTGCGGACAGATCCGTGACGGCGGTGACGGGGCCGAAGCGCTTGGTGACGCCGGAGAACTCCAGCACCTGTCCTTCGGGCATGCCGAACCTCTCGTCGTTGTGCGATTCCCCCTATCTTCCCGGATATCGCGGGATTCCGCGGGAGCTCACGCCGCCCGGACGTGTCGGCCGGTAACGTGGCGGCGTGGGGAACATGACGGATGAGGGGGACGCTGACGTCCTCGTACGAGTCGGCGGCCGTCTCGGACGGCTGACGCTGAACCGCCCGAAAGCGCTCAACGCGCTCAGCCACGCCATGATCCAGCACCTCGCCACCGCGCTGGCCGGATGGCAGGACACCCCCGACGTCGACGCGGTCCTGCTGGACGGGGCCGGCGATCGCGGTTTCTGCGCGGGCGGGGATATCCGGCAGCTGTATGAGCAGATCGTCGCCGGGAACACGGCCGACACGTCCCGGTTCTTCCGGGACGAGTACCGCCTGAACTCCGCGATCGCCACCTCGGTCGTTCCCGTGGTCAGCATCGCCGACGGCATCACGATGGGCGGGGGCATCGGCCTCACCGGTCACGCGGCGCTGCGCGTGGTCACCGAGCGCTCCCGATTGGCGATGCCGGAGACCCGCATCGGGTTCACCCCCGACGTCGGCGGATCCTGGCTCCTCGCCCGCGCCCCCGGCCGTCTCGGGGAGTACCTCGCCCTCACCGGGGCGTCGATGGATGCGGCCGACGCGATCTACGCCGGCTTCGCCGACCACCTCGTGCCCACCACGCGCCTGGGGGCGCTGCGCGACGCGCTCGGGGCGGACGCGGACGGCACCGACCCCGCCGAGCTCGTCCTGCTCTTCGATGACACACCGCGCCCGTCCGGTCTCGCCCAGGCGCGCGAGTGGATCGACGACGCGTTCGCCGGCAGCACGGTGGCCGAGATCGTCGGCCGCCTCCGGGCCAGGTCTGAGCCCGAGGCCGCCGCGGCGGCCGATACGCTCGCCGCGCTGTCGCCCACCTCGCTCGCCGTGACCCTGCAGGCCGTCCGCCGCGCGCGGGAGCTGCCCGATCTCCGGGCGGCGCTGGCGCAGGAGTACGCCCTGGTGATGTGGTTCGTCACGACGCAGCCCGATCTGGTCGAGGGCATCCGCGCGCAGGTGGTCGACAAGGACCGCTCACCCCGCTGGCAGAGCGAGGCGTCGCCGGATTCGGTGGCGGAGGCGTTCGCCCACGCGCCCGCCCTGCCCCTGTGGGAGTCGTGAGCCGGCGCACGCAGTGGGCGCGCCCAGAGCGAACGGACAGCCGACCCACATCCGCTGCGGATTAGCCTGACAGACGTGTTCGACAGTCCCGTATCCGCGTCGGCGTACGAGGTGCTCGGCGTGGGAGCCGAGGCCGACGACGAGGCGCTCCGCCGCGCGTACCGTCTCCGCCTCCGGCAGAGCCACCCCGACGCGGGGGGCGACGCGGCCGTGTTCATCCAGGTGCAGCGGGCGTGGGAGCTGATCGGCACCCCCGAGGCCCGCGCGGCGTACGACCGCGGCCGGGGATCCTCGAGCGCGGAGTGGGCCGGGCCGCAGGCGCCCGCGTCCCCGCGGCCCGACACCCGCCCGCGGGCCCGCTCCTACGGCCAGCCCGGCGGCTGGCGCCGCGAGCGGTACCTGACGCTGATCCGCGAGTGGGTCGGACGCGGCGTGGACCTCGCTGACCCGTACGATCCGCAGCTCGTCCGCTCCGCCCCGCACGACCTGCGGCGCCTCCTCGCCGATGCGCTCGCCGAAGAGGCCACGGCCCGCGTCGTGGCCGACCTGGGGATGGGGTACACCGTGTGGCATGACGTCGCCGCATCCCGCGACGGCGTTCCCGACGACAAGATCGACCACGTCGTGCTCGGGCCCAGCGGCCTGTACGCCGTGCTCTCGGAGGACTTCGGAGGCCCCGTGGGCTTCCGCCGCGGCGAGATCGTCGGGCCCCACGTCGTCGGAGCCCCGGTCACCGACCTGGTCAGCAGGCTGCGCGTTATCGCACGGTCGGCCGGCGTGCGCTTCAGCGGCGCCATCGTCGTCCTGCCCGACGGCGACACCCTCGACGCGATCACCCAGCTCGGGAAGGTCCGCGGCACCCCGGTGGCCGTCGCCGCCCGCAGTGCGCTGTCCACGGTGCTGCGGCAGGGGGTCGCCGGCGCCCGCGAGATCGGCGGGACGGAGCTGTTCGACATCCGCACCCGGCTGCAGCAGCGCGTACGGCACGTCTGAATTCCGCCCGTGCGGGTTAGCGTGGGGGCGTGGATCCCCTTCTCGCGACGCTCCTGATCCTCGCCGCGGCGATCCTGGCCTTTTTGTCGGGACGCATCCCGCTGGAGGTCATCGCCATCGGCGTCGCGCTGGCACTGTGGGCCACCGGGGTGCTCACCCTCCCGGAGGTGCTCGCAGGCTTCGGGGACCCCACGGTGCTGTTCATCGCGAGCCTGTTCGTGGTGGCGGGGGCACTGGATGCCACGGGCGTGACGCGCTGGGCGGGGGGCTTCATCGTGGCGCGGGCCGGCAGCCGGCGGGGGCCGGTGACGATCTGGATCATCGGGGTCGCCGCCCTGCTGACCTCGCTGATCAGCATCAACGGGGCGGTGGCCGCGCTCGTGCCGGTGGCCGCCGTCGTCGCGCGGCGGTCGGGCATCCCGGTGTCGCAGCTGATGATCCCGCTGGCCTTCGCAGGATCGGCCGGATCGCTGCTCACCCTCACCGGCACACCCGTGAACGTCGTGGCCTCCGAACTCGCCGAGGAGGCGGTCGGGCGTCCGATCGGCTTCGTCGAGTTCGCCCTCGTGGGCGGGCCGCTCCTGATCGTCAGCGCACTGGTCATGCTCGTGTGGGCTCCCCGCGCCCTCCCCGCCCACGGCCCGGGACCGCACGTCCCGCTCACCGAGCGTGAGGAGGAGAACCTCGCGCTGGTCCCGGAGACCGTGCGCACGGGTGCCACCCGCGTGCCCCGCGCCGCCGGCGGCCTCGGACGCGGCGCACGGCGCACGCTGATCATCGCGGGTGTCATGGTCGTGCTGCTGGCCACGGGGCTCGTTCCGCCGGCGGTGGCCGGCCTGCTCGCCGCCGCGGCCATCTTGCTCACGCGCGTGCTGCCCGCCGATGAGGCCTACCACAGCATCTCGTGGACGACGATCATCCTCATCGCGGGCATGATCCCGTTGTCCAACGCCGTCCTGGACAGCGGCGCCGCCGACGCGCTCGCCGACCTCGTGCTGGGGCTGGTGGGGACCGCCTCGCCCCACCTGGCGCTGCTGGTGGTGTGCCTGGTCACGGTCGTCCTGGGACAGTTCATCTCCAACGTGGCGACCGTGCTGGTGGTCGCGCCGGTGGCCGTCTCCATCGCCGCGACGCTGGAGGTCAGCGCCCTGCCGTTCATCGTGGGCCTGGCGGTGGCCGGGGCCGCCGCGTTCCTGACCCCCGTCGCCACGCCCGCGAACCTCATGGTGCTGGAGCCGGGCGGCTACCGATTCGGCGACTACTGGCGGCTCGGGCTGCCCCTGGCTGTGGTGTTCGTGGCCTTCGCGGTGCTCTACGTGCCCCTCATCTGGCCCTTCTGAGGCCGCGTCAGCCGTTCAGGCCCAGCAGGTCCAGCGGATGGGTCAGCCGCCACCAGGCGGTCGGTCCCTCCAGATCCGAGGCCAGCTGCAGCTCGACCGTCGTGCTGTCCAGCGGCCCCGCCACCGACAGCGTGCCCACGGCGTCGCCCTCGCTCTCCCGGTCGCCGAGGTCGAACTCGGACGCGGCCGTGGCGGCGATGCCGTTCCACAGGATCACCGAGGCATCCGATGCGGTGACCACATCCGAGGATTCGCCCCAGCGGGTCATCACCCGGCCGGCGACCGTGCCGGCCGTCACCGACGGACGCAGTCGCAGCTCGTCCTCCACCTGCGTGAACAGCGCACGCGTCGCGTCGTCGCGCGCCGTGGTGTCGGGCTGCCCCAGCACGGCGGCGTACAGGCGCACTGTCGTCTCGCCCAGGACGACGTCCTTGGCCGAGAGGAGGTTGTAGGAATCCAGCGTGCCGGTCTTGATGCCGACCATCCCGGGGTCCAGGAGAAGCGGGTTGGAGTTGGTCACGCTTCCCGCCCCCGGCAGTTCGACGGACTGCTTCCGCACGATGTCGGAGATCACGGGGTGGCGCATCGCCCGGGCGGCCAGGGTCAGCAGCGCCTCCGGGCTGGCGGTGTTCCCCGCCTCGATGCCGGTGGGGTCGACGATCGTGATGCCGGGGATGCCCTGCGTGGCCAGCCACGAGCGGGCGGCCGCGCCGAACACCTCGTCCGAGGGCCAGAGATCGGCCGCGAGGCGGTCGGCGTAGTTGTTGGCCGAGCCGATGAGCATCCCCTCGAGCATCTGGTACTGCGTGAGGCTGCCGCCCACGGGCACATCCAGCGCCGACTCGCCGTTCGCGCGGTACTGCCAGTACCGCGCACGGTCGGCCGCGGAGAACCGGTACTCGGGGCCGCTCTCACCCACCGCCAGCGGCATCCGATCCAGCACCAGCAGCGCCGTGACGACCTTCGTGATGCTGGCGATGGATACCGCGTCCCCGCTGGAGGCCTGCGCCCCGTCGATACCGGCCACCGAGATCGCCGCGCTGCCCTGCCCGGGCCAGGCGGGGGCTGCGGCGGGGGCGGGGGCCGTCTGCACCGCGACGGCTTCGATGCGGGGCGGGATCGCGTGCAGCGGCCACAGCAGCGTGATCGCGGCGTACGCCATCGTGACCAGGACCAGGAATGCGGTGGGGACGAGAACGCCCGGGCGCCAGGGTGAGCGCCGGCGGACGCCGGCGAGCAGGTCCGGTGCGGAATCCGGTGCGCTCTCCGCCGGCCCGGTCACCGGGGCCGGCAGGGTGATGCGCTCCTCGTCCACCCAGCCCAGCGCCACCGGCCCGGAGGTCTCCGCCGCGACCGGCGGGTCGGCCGGCTGCTGCAGCACGAGCACGCCCGGATCCGCGTCCTCCTCCGGGGCCACGTCTGCGTCGGCGGCCGCGTCCGGGGCCGCGCCGTCGGCGTCCGGGGCGGCGCCGTCGGCGTCCCCGTCGCCACGCCGCAGCGCCCGCCGGGTCGGGGGAGGCGCGTCCGTGGTCACCCGGCTAATTTAGCCTCCCTCGGCGCTATACTCGGGCGCGACAACCACGGGAGTCCGGTGAGCCGGGCTGAGAGGAAGCGATCCACGCTTCGACCGTCGAACCTGATCTGGGTCATGCCAGCGCAGGGAGGAGCGAAATGAACATTTCCACGTCCACATCCGCGCCCACCGGAACCGCCACCGGGACGCACCGCTTCCGCTGGCGCGTCATCGACATCGTCGTGGCGAGCGTCCTCGGCGTCGCGTCGGGCCTCATCTTCCTGCTCTGGAACATCGGGTACCTCGGCCCCAAAGCGCTGCTCGAACCGCTCCTGCCCGGCGTGCAGGGCCTTCTCGACGGGCCCTGGCTGCTCGCCGGTGTGCTCGGGGCACTCATCATCCGCAAACCCGGCGCGGCGATCTACACCGAGACCCTCGCCGCGGTCGTGTCCGCGCTGATGGGCAACCAGTGGGGCGGCTTCCTCACGATCGAGGCGGGCCTGGTCCAGGGACTCGGCGCCGAACTGGTGTTCCTGCTGTTCTTCTACCGCCGCTGGAACCTCGGCGTCGCGGTGCTCGCCGGCGTCGGCGCAGCCCTCGCGGGCGGGATCAACAACCTCGTGTTGTGGTACGCCGGCGCCGACACCGCGTTCACCGTCGTCTACCTCGTCAGTACGGCCGTTTCCGGTGCCGTGCTCGCCGGCGGCCTCGCGTGGCTGCTGGCCCGGGGGCTGGCCGCCACCGGCGCGCTGGACCGCTTCGCCGCGGGCCGATCCGCCCGCGTGCGCGTCTGAGCCCGGTGGAGCGGCCGGCAGAGGTCGTCGCCCGCGGTTGGGGCTGGCGGCACGCCTCGCGTCGGGCGTGGGCGCTGCGCGAGGTCTCGCTGCGCATCGCGCCGGGGGAGCGTGTGCTGCTCCTCGGCATCTCCGGCTCGGGCAAGTCCACGCTGCTCGCGGGGCTGGCCGGCGTGCTCGGCGGCGAGGAGGAGGGCGAATCCCGTGGCGAGCTGCTGCTGGACGGCGTTCCGGCGGTGCGTCTGCGCGGACGCGCGGGACTGGTGCTGCAGGATCCGGATTCGCAGGTGATCCTCGCCCGCGTCGGCGACGACGTCGCGTTCGGATGCGAGAACCTCGGAGTCCCGCGCGACGAGATCTGGCCGCGCGTGACGGCGGCGCTGGATGCGGTGGGCCTGGACGTTCCGCTGCAGCGCCCGACCAAGGCGCTCTCCGGCGGGCAGAAGCAGCGGCTGGCGCTGGCCGGAGCCATCGCGATGCGGCCAGGCCTGCTCCTGCTGGACGAGCCGACCGCGAACCTCGACCCCGCCGGTGTGGCCGAAGTGCGCGCCGCCGTCGACCGGAGCCTCGCGGCCCACCCGGCGACGCTCGTCGTCGTGGAGCATCGCGTGGACGTGTGGCTGCCGATCGTGGACCGCGTGATCGTCCTCGGCGACGGCGGCGTGATCGCCGACGGATCGCCCGAGCGCGTGCTCGCCGACGAGGGCGAGTCGCTGGCCCAAGCGGGCGTGTGGGTCCCCGGCATCCCGCCGGCCCACCCCGCGCCGCCGAAGGCTGCGCCCGGGCCCGCCCTGCTGACCGCGCGCGATCTGAGTGTCGAACGGGTGCGCAGGCAACCGGTCGCGAGCGGGATCGATCTGGCGGTGGAGGCGGGAGCGGCGCTGGCCATCACCGGGCCCAACGGCGCCGGCAAGTCCACTCTCGGGCTCACCCTGGCAGGGCTCCTGCCGTCCGCGTCGGGCGAGCTGGCCGCATCCGCCGCCCTCGCCGACGGTGCCGGCGCGTCGCCCATCCGCTGGACGTCGCGGCAGCTCCTGACGCGGATCGGCACGGTGTTCCAAGACCCCGAGCACCAGCTGCTCACCCGCACCGTCCGGGACGAACTGGAGGTCGGACCCGCCGCGCTCGGCACCGTCGACGCACGCCGCATCGACGAGCTCCTCGAGCGGCTGCGCCTGTCCGCCCTCGCGGCGGCGAACCCGTACACGCTGTCGGGCGGCGAGAAGCGGCGGCTCACCGTCGCTGCGGCGCTCGCCACTCGCCCGAGCGTCCTCGTGCTGGATGAACCCACCTTCGGGCAGGACGCCCGCACATGGGCAGAGCTCGTCGCCCTCCTGGCCGAGGTGCGCGACGACGGCGTGGCACTGGTCACCGTCACCCACGACGAAGACGTCGTGACGGCACTGCATGCCCGTCGGTTCGCCCTGGCCGGAGCGCTGCGGTGACCCTCCTGGACGCCACCGCGCGCACGGGCGCGGTCGCGCGGCTCAATCCGCTGTCCAAGCTCGCCGCCAGCGCGCTCATCGCCCTGCCGTTGATCTTGACGCTGGATGCCGTGTCAGCGGGTGTCGCGCTGGCGCTGGAATGCCTGCTCCTGCCGTTCGCGGGGCTGCGATGGCGCGAATTCTGGCTGCGCACGTGGCCGGTGTGGGTGGCCGCGCCCCTCACGGCCGTCACGATCGCACTGTACGGCGAGTCGTCGGGCCGGGTCCACGTCGAATGGCTCCTGCTGCGCGTGAGCGACGGCTCCCTCGAACTCGCGCTCGCGACACTGCTGCGCGTGCTGGCGATCGCGCTGCCCTCCGTCGTGCTGTTCGTCACGGTCGACCCCACCGATCTGGCGGACGGGCTCGCGCAGATCCTGCGGCTGCCGGCCCGATTCGTGCTCGGCGCGCTCGCGGCCCTGCGCATGGTCGGGCTGTTCCTGGATGACTGGCGAGCCCTCGAGCTCGCGCGGCGGGCCCGCGGGGTCGCCGACCGCGGCCGCATCCGGCGGTTCGCGGGCATGGCCTTCGCACTCCTGGTCCTCTCCATCCGGCGCGGCTCGAAGCTCGCCACGGCGATGGAGGCGCGCGGCTTCGGGGCACCGGGCCGGCGCACGTGGGCGCGGGAATCGCATTTCGGCGCCGGCGACATCGCGCTCCTCGCCGTCGGAGCCGCGATCTCAGCCGTCGCGGTGCTCGCGGCTGTGCTCACCGGCGCGTGGAACTTCATCCTCGGCCCGTCCTGACCCGGCCAGGGCTCGGCCTCAGGTGGCGTTCCACAGCGCCTGGTAGTACGCGAGGCGCTCGCGATCCGGGCTGATGCCATACGCCTCCACCAGCGCGTCCTGCCATCCCGGACCGTAGTTCCACTCCGTGCTCATGGCGGCCACCGCGATGTCGGCCCACCGGTCGGCGACCCCCAGGGCGCCCAGGTCGACGTGCCCGCTCCACGCGCCGTCGTCGCCGACGAGGGTGTTGGGTGCGCACGCATCGCCGTGGCACACCACGAGCCGCTCGATCGGCGGAGGTTCGCGCAGCGCCGGCGGGAGGACGATCCCGCGGCCGGCCGCGTTCGCCACGCGGGCGGGCACGGTCCAGTCGAACGGGCACTCGTCGACGGGAAGAGCCTCGTGCAGGGCTCGAAGCCCGCGTCCGATCGCCCGCACCGCCGTCGCCGGCTCCGCCGTCCACCGCGGGTCGACGGCCGACAGGCCGGGAAGGCCCGAGGTGACGAGCCACTCGTGCTCGTCGTCGGCACCCACGGCGAGCACCCTCGGCACCGGCGTGTAGGCCGACGCCCACCCCATCCGTTCGGCCTCCACCGCCATCGATGTCTCGGCGTTGAGGGGGCCGTACTTGATGTACCGGACGCCCTCGACCCCCCTCGCGCGAAACGTCAATCCGCCGATCTCGTTCTCCCACACCGGTTCCAGCGCCGCGCCCTCGGCGAGGTCGCGCACGCGTGCGGGCACCGGCGTGGTGGTGGGCGGGGCGAAGGCCTGCTGCCATGTCTCCCGTGCGTCCGGGTTCATCGCTCCATCATGCCCGTGTCGCCGTACCCCTGGTCTCGACCGCAGCAAGGCCATAGTGTCCGCACATGGGCGTGGGGACCCGCGACAACCTCCGCGACGCCGCGGAAGCTTTTTCGAGCAATTGGCGCAATCGGAATCTGCGACGCGCGCAGTTGGGGTTCCTCGGCGCGTGGACAGCGGAATGGGCCTTCACCGTGGGCCTCGGCATCGTGGCGTACGTGGACGGGGGCGCGCTGGCCGTCGGACTCGTCGGCCTCCTGCGGATGCTGCCGTCAGCAGTGCTCGCGCCCCTCCTGTCGCCGTTCGCCGACCGCGGCAGGCGTGAGCGGGTGCTCGTGATCGTCTCGCTGCTGCGCGGCGCGGCGACGGGGGGCGCGGCGGCCGTGGTCGCCCTCTCCGGACCGGTGGTCGTCGTCTATGTCCTCGCCGTCATCTCGACCATGGCCGCCACGCTGTTCCGGCCCGCGCATTCGGCCCTGCTTCCCACCCTGAGTCGCACCGGCCATGAGCTGGCCAGCGCCAACGTGGTCCGCGGCCTGCTCGACTCCGTGGCGACGCTGATCGGACCCCTCCTCGCCGCCCTCCTCCTCGCCCTCGCAGACGTGTCGGCCGTCTTCGCCGTGGCCGCCGCGGCCTCGTTGTGGGCGGCGCTTCTGCTCTCCCGCGTGCGGTACGAGACCGCTCCGCGACCCGCCGCTCCCCGGCGGAACCTGCTCACCGAGGCGGCCGAGGGACTGCGTGCGGTGCTGCGCAACGGCGGTCTGCGTCTCATCCTGGGTCTCGCCGCGGCGCAGTCGCTCACGCGGGGAGCCCTGACGGTGTTCTCGGTCGTCGTGGCGATCGAGCTGCTCGGCATCGGAGAGTCCGGCGCCGGGACGCTCATGGCCGCGGTCGGAGTCGGCGCGGTCGCGGGGTCCCTCGCCGCATCCCTGCTGGTGGGCACCGCTCGGCTGGGTGGCTGGTTCGCGGTGGGTGTGGCTCTGTGGGGACTGCCGCTCGCCCTCATCGGCCTGTTCCCCGGGGAGGCCGCCGCGCTTGTGCTGCTCGCCCTCGTCGGCGTCGGCAACGCGCTGATCGACCTCGCCGGATTCACCCTGATCGGGCGCCTCACTCCCAACGATGTGATGGCCCGGGTCTTCGGAGTCCTGGAAAGCCTCGTCGCCGTGTCGATCGGGGTGGGCTCCATGCTCGCCTCCGCGCTGATCGCGTGGCTGGGTCTGCAAGGGGCGCTCCTGACGACCGGTGCCCTCTGCCCCGTGCTCGCCGTCCTCGCGTGGCGGCGGCTGCGTTCCCTCGACCGCTCGGTGGGCGACCTCGACGAGGACGTGGAGCTGCTCCAGCACGTGCCGATGCTCCGCCCGCTTCCGCTGCCCGCGATCGAGCAGATCGCCCGCGCGATGGAGCCGGTCGACCTGCCCGAGGGTGCGACGGTGTTCCGGCAGGGCGACACCGGCGACCGGTACTACGTGATCCGCGCGGGCTCCGTGGACGTCGTGGGAGACGGGCGGGTGGTGGCGACACTGCGTCGAGGGGACGGCTTCGGTGAGATCGCGCTTCTGCGCCGAACCCGACGCACGGCCACCGTCGTCGCCCGCGAGCCGGTGCGTCTGTCGTCCCTGACATCGGAACGCTTCGGCGGGATCGTGCTCGGTTACGGTCCCAGCGCGGCAGCGGCCACCGAGGACGTCGACGGACGATTGGCCCGGTTCGCCCCTGTCACACCGCCCGAGGCCCCCGTCGTCGAAGAGCCGTCACCACCCGAATCCGAGGAGCGTAACTCGTGACCACTGCACGCACGGCGTTGCTGATCGCCGACATCGGCGGATACACCGACTACATGGGCGCGCATCGGATGACCCTGGCGCACGCCGAGGTCAATACCGCGCGCATGCTCGAGAGCATGATCCGTGCGGCGCCCGACTTCGATCTCATCGAGATCGAGGGCGACGCCGCGTTCTTGGCTCGTCGCACGAGTCCCGCAGAACCGGACGGCACTCTCTCGAATCTGCTGGCGGTGGCGGTGGCGATGCATCGGGCCTTCCATGACGAACGCGCCTATGTCGTGGCCAACCTGTGCCCGTGCGGGGGATGCCGGCAGGCGCGCGACCTCACGCTGAAGTTCGTCGCCCACGTGGGCGATGTCGCCACGCAGAGCATCAGGGGCCGGACCAAGCTCGTCGGCATCGACGTCATCCTCGTCCACCGCTTGCTGAAGAACGATGTGACGATCCCCGAGTACGTGCTCCTCACGGACGAGCTCTTCCGCACGGATGAGACGGCGCTCGGGGAGACTCGGCAGGAGATCGCCGCCGAGCTGGAGGGCATCGGCAGCATCGGCGCGCATTTCGTCGACGTCGGCTCTCTGGATGCGGCGCCCCCGCCACCGCGTGCGCTCGGGCTGGGTGCGCGCCTTGCCAGCACTTTCTCGGCCGTGGGGAGGGGGCTGCCCTACATGACGGGCAGGAAGCGGCCACGGCGGGATCGCTGAGGGCGCACCCGAATTCAGGAGATACGCCGGAATCAGGCGCTTTCGGCGGCGAATCGGCCTGATTTGGGCATATCTCCTGACGTCGGATGCTGCGGGCGACTCAGAGCACGCGCTCGAAGCACAGCGACTCCGACATCGTGGCGACGTACGGCTCGTACACGGGGATCGGGGTGAAGCCGGCGGCGGCGTACAGCCGCACCGACTCCGGCTGCGGCGCGCCGGTCTGCAGGATGACCCGGCGTGCGCCGCCGGCCCGCGCCCGCTGCAGCACGGCATCGGTGAGGGCGCGTCCGATGCCGCGGCGGCGTCCCTCCGGCGGCACGATGAGCCGCTTGAGCTCCCACTCCTCGCGGAGACGCCGGAGCATCACGTGGCCGAGAGCCTCGCCGCCGTCGCCGCCGTCGCTGTCATCGAGGGCGAGGAGGGTCGCCACGACATCGCCGGGATGCACGGCCAGGGCCGCATCGCGGGCCGCCGTGATCTCGGCCGGCTCGCCGGCGACGAGGGGACCGTAGCGGCTCTGCAGCTCTGCGTCCAGAAGCGACCGCAGGCTCACCGCCCGGGGATCGTCCACGGGAACCTCTTCGATGCGCAGCGTCACCTTCCCATCCTGCCCCGGGCACGGCAGGGTGGGTGAGAGGCCCCGAGCCCGCCGCAGGGTCGATCCTCAGTCCCGGCTAGGGTGGGACCCGGTTCCTGATCGACGACGAAACGGAAGGCACGAATGGACATCGCGGGATCGAGCGCACTCGTCACCGGCGGCGCGAGCGGCCTGGGGCGTGCGACTGCACGACGGCTGGCCGCATCCGGAGCGATCGTCACGATCGTCGATCTGCCCTCCTCACCGGGCGAGGAGGTGGCCGCCGACCTGGGCGGGCGTTTCGCTCCGGCCGACGTCACCGATCCCGACCAGATGGCGGCGGCGGTCGCCGTCGCCGCCGAGACCGGACCGCTGCGCGTCGTGGTCAACTGCGCCGGGATCGCGCCGCCGGGAAAGGTGCTCGACCGCGACGGCGTGCCGACGCCCCTGGAGACGTTCGAGCGGATCGTGCGCGTCAACCTCGTCGGCACGTACAACGTCATCGCCCAGGCCTCCGCCGTCATGTCGCGCACCGAGCCGGTGCACGAGGGCGGTGACCGCGGCGTCATCGTCAACACCGCGAGCGTCGCCGCCTTCGACGGGCAGATCGGCCAGCCCGCGTACTCGGCGAGCAAGGGCGGCGTGCACGCCATGACCCTCCCGATCGCCCGGGAGCTCGCCCGCTATGGGATCCGCGTCGTCACGATCGCGCCCGGGATCATGGAGACGCCGATGCTGCGCAACCTGCCTCAGGCGGCGCAGGACTCCCTCGGGCAGCAGGTGCCGCACCCCGCGCGCCTGGGCGAAGCCGACGAGTATGCGCGCCTCGTGCTCGCGATCGTCGACAACGGCTACCTCAACGGCGAGACGATCCGCCTCGACGGCGCGATCCGCATGGCGCCGCGATGACCGCCCCCACCGAAGGAACGACGATGAGCGACAGCATCCTGGTCTCGATCGAGGGCGGGCTGGCCCGCGTGACGCTGAACCGTCCGGGGTCTCTCAACGCGATGGACTTCGAGATGGCCGAGCGGTGGCGCGACGCCGCCCGCGCGGCTACGGCCCCGGGTGTGGGCGCGGTGATCCTGGATGCCGCGGGCCCGGCCTTCTGCGCGGGCGGCGATGTCGTGGCGATGGCGACCTCCGGTGCCGCCGGCGCCGACCTGACCGCGACGGCGCACGTCATCCATGAGGGCATCCGCACGTTCGTCGAAGCTCCCGTGCCGGTCGTGGCCGCCGTGCAGGGTGCCGTCGCCGGTGGCGGTCTCGGCCTCATGCTCACCGCCGACTACATCGTCGCCTCGGAGTCGGCCCGCTTCGTCAGCAAGTACGCCAACATCGGGCTCACCCCCGACCTGGGTGTCTCGACGCTGCTGCCGGCGGCGATCGGGCAGCGCCGGGCGCTGCAGCTGCTGCTGCAGGACCGCTCGCTGTCGGCCGCCGAGGCGCTGGAGTGGGGCCTGGTCGCCGAGGTCGTGCCCGTCGCGTCCGTCGCCGCGCGGTCGGAGGAGGTCGCCCGCTTCTGGCTCGACAACGCCACGGCCGCCTTCGGGCAGGCGGCGCGGCTGGTCCGCACCGGCGCGCAGCGCACGTTCGCCGAGAACCTCGACGACGAGGCCCGCACGATCGGCGCCGCCTTCGACACCGCCGACGCGAAGGCGCGCGTGGCCGCGTTCGCCGCCGCATCCTCGAAGCCCCGCGCCTGAAGATCGCCCGGCCGTCGGCGCACGCACACCCCCACGTCACACGCGAAGGAGATCGCATGAGCGAGAACACCCTGGCCGGGAAGACCATCCTGATGTCGGGCGGCAGCCGGGGCATCGGGCTGGCGATCGCCCTGCGGGCGGCCCGGGACGGCGCGAACATCGCACTGCTGGCCAAGACGGATGCGCCGCATCCGCGCCTGGAGGGCACCGTGCACACCTCCGCCGCTGCGATCGAGGAGGCCGGCGGTAAGGCGCTGCCCATCGTCGGCGACGTGCGCAACGAGGACGACATCACCGAGGCGGTGCTGAAGACGCAGGGGGAGTTCGGCGGCATCGACATCGTCGTGAACAACGCCAGCGTCATCGACCTGTCCGGCTCGCTGGAGCTGGCGACGAAGAAGTACGACCTGATGCAGGACGTCAACGTGCGCGGCACGTTCCTGCTCTCCCGGGCGGCGATCCCGATGCTCTCCGACGCTGCCAACCCGCACATCCTGTCGCTGTCGCCGCCGCTGAACACCACCCCGAAGTGGCTGGGGGCCCACACCGGCTACAGCCTCGCGAAGTTCGGGATGACGATGGTCACCCTCGGGATGGCGGAGGAGTTCGCCGACCGCGGCATCGCCGCGAACACCCTGTGGCCGCGCACGACGATCGCGACCGCCGCGGTGCAGAACATCCTCGGCGGCGAGCGGATCATGGCGGCCAGCCGCACGCCGGAGATCTACGCGGACGCCGCGTACGAGGTGCTCACGACGCTTTCGCGCGAGCGCACCGGGCAGTCGCTCATCGTCGAGGACGTGCTGACCGAGGCCGGTGTCACCGACTTCGCCCGCTACGCCGCCGTGCCCGGCACCCCCGACAGCGCCCTGTTCCCCGACATCTTCCTCGACTGAGCCCCCGCCGCATCCGCCGCCCCCGCCGCATCCCGAGAGTGCATCACCTCGGCGAATCCGCACCCAATCCCGTGCACTCTCGCCGGGTCGATGCACTTTCGGGGGCGGGAGGGCGGGAGTACTGTGGCGCGCATGGCGGTGCAGTCGCTGTTCCCGATCCTGCTGACGGGCGACCTGCCGCGGCTCGTGGCGTTCTACGAGGCGGCGATGGATGCCGTCGTCGGCTACCGCTTCACGGATGACAACGGCGCCGACGCGTACGTGTCGCTCACGATCGGGGCCGCGACCCTCGCGATCGGCCGGGACGCCGCGGCCACCGACGCCACCGGCGATCGTGCGGCGCTGTGGTTCTACGTGGACGACGTCGACGCGGCCTTCGCGCGGATGGTCGATGCCGGCGCGGTCACCGTCCAGGAGCCGACGGACATGCCGTGGGGCGAGCGGGTGGCGCAAATGCGCGACCCCGACGGCACCCTGGTGAACCTCGGCGCCCTAGCATCCGCCTGACCTCCTCCGCGAGAGTGCATCACCTCGGCGAATCCGCACCGGATCCGGTGCACTCTCGCCGGGTCGATGCACTTTCGGCGGGGCCGGCGCACCACCGGATGCAGCGGCGCCAGGCTACGCGCGCAAGCCTGCGGCGAAGATCGCGGCCAGGCGCGCGGTGAGGTGTGGGGCGCGGGCCTGGAGGGCGGCAGGCTGCGGCCGCGTGATCATGCCGATCGCCAGCACGAGTTCGACGGGGTCCAGTTCGGCCCGGACGATCCCCCTCGCGCGGGCGGCTGCCAGCAGGGCGGCGACCTCGCCGAGCGCATCGTCCTGCGCCTGGCGGACGGCGGCGGTCAGCTCCGCCGGTGCGCGCAGGGCGAGGGCGTCGGCGAGCGCGCCGAGTTCGAGCCCGACCAGGCGCGTGAGGAAGTCGTCCCACGCCGCCGTCGCTGCGTCATCGACCACGGCCAGGCCGGCGCCGGCGGCGGCGCGGATGTCGGCCAGGATGTCCAGGGCCACCGCGTCGGCGAGTTCGGCGCGCGTGGCGAAGTTGCGGTACAGCGTGGCGATCCCCACGCCGCTGGCTTCCGCGATCGCCTCCAGCGCGACCGACCCGCCGTGCTCGGCGAACAGTCGCCGGGCCTCGTGCAGGATCGTCGCGCGTCGCTTCGCGGCATCCGAGCGCATCTCCACCTCCGCATCCATCGTGTCGGGGAACCCTCCGCGGCGCGACTCCCAGCGAAATCGGAGGATGAGCCTCCGTATAATCGGAGGCTAAACCTCCACTTATCCCGTCTGGATCCCATGGCCGCCCTCACCCCCCTCGACGCCGCTCCCGCAACGGTGCGCCGCACCCCGTCCAAGCCCGTTCTCCTGGTCGGTCTCACCGCCGGGCTCGGCGTCATCCTCGTGGCGCTGCTGATGCTGTTCATCATGCCGTCGCTCAAGAGCGGCGCCCACAACCTCCCGATCGGTCTCGCCGGTCCGTCGTCCGCCGTCACGCAGGTGGAGGAGGGCCTGGATGCGGGGGCCCCCGGCGCTTATACGACGCGGGCATTCGCATCGGAGGCCGCCCTGCGCGACGCGGTGCTCGATCGCGACGTGGTCGGTGGCATCCTCGTGGACGAGGGCGGGGTCCACGCGCTGGTGGTCGGCGCGGGGTCCACGGCGATCTCGGCGACCATCTCCGGCACGGCTCAGAGCCTGGCGGAGAAGGCCGGGACGAGCGCGGAGATCGAGGACGTCGTGCCCCTTCCCGAGTCCGATCCGACGGGGGTCGGCATCGGCGGCCTCGCTTTCCCCCTCGTGTTCGGGGGGATCGTGCCGGCGGTGGCCTTCCGCAAGGTGTTCTCGCGCAGCCTCGGCTGGGCCGTCGGCGGCATCCTCGCCTTCGCGGCCGTGGGCGGCATCGTGGTGGCCGCCGTCCTCATGTTCCTCTTCGGCAGCATCACGACGGCGTTCTGGCCGGTCGCCGCGGCCATGGCCCTCGGGATCGCCGGCCTCGCGCTCCCGCTGGCCGGCCTGCAGGAAGTGTTCGGAGGCAAGGGCTTCACGATCGGCGCGATGATCATGATGTTCGTCGGCAATCCCCTCGCCGGCATCGCGACCGGCGCCGCGTGGCTGCCGGCGGGGCTCGGCGCGATCGGACAGATCCTCCCGCCCGGAGCCGCCGGTACGCTCGTCCGCTCCGCCGCGTACTTCGGCGGCGCGGGCGGCCTGGCGGCGGGACTGACCCTCGCCGCCTGGGTCGCGGCCGGCGCCCTCCTGCTCGCCGTCGGCGCCCGTCGCACGCACCTCCTCTCGCCTTCCCGCTGAGCGCACCCCACCCACATCCGGAGAGTGCATCACCTCGGCGAATCCGCACCGGATCCGGTGCACTCTCGCCGAGACGATGCACTTTCGGCGGGCTGGGGCAAGAACAGCTTGCGTGCAGGCGGCCCCGGTAGCCTGGAATCCATGACCGATCAGCCCCCCGTGCGCACCACCAAGCCCCGCCAGGTGCGCCCCACCACAGAAGGCTGGTCGCAGAAGAAGGATGCCGAGGGCCGGCCGCTCCTGCAGTTCGCCAGCCCCAAGCGCGGCAAGCCGCCCGTGCACCTGGCCGACCTCACGCCGTCGGAGCGGGTGGCCAAGGTCCAGGAGCTCGGGCTCCCGGGCTTCCGCGCGAAGCAGCTCGAGAAGCACTACTTCACGCACTACACCTCCGACCCGGCGCACATGACCGACCTGCCCGCATCCGGTCGCGACGAACTCGTCGCCGGCATGCTGCCACCGCTGCTCACCGAGGTGCGGCGCCTGGAGACCGACAGCGGCGACACGATCAAGTTCCTGTGGAAGCTGCACGACGGCGCGCTCGTGGAGTCGGTGCTCATGCGCTACCCCGGCCGCATCACGCTGTGCGTGTCGAGCCAGGCCGGATGCGGCATGAACTGCCCGTTCTGCGCCACCGGGCAGGCGGGCCTCACGCGCAACATGTCGGCGGCCGAGATCATCGAGCAGATCGTGCGCGCCAACCGCCTGATCGCCGAGGGCGGGCTCGGTGGGAAGAGCCGTCGCCCCGCCGATGGACCGGGGCAGGCGCCCGAGCGCGTGTCGAACATCGTCTTCATGGGCATGGGGGAACCCCTGGCCAACTACGCCCGCGTCATGCAGGCCGTGCGCGTCATGGTGGACAAGGACCACGGCCTCGGGATGAGCGCGCGCGGCATCACGGTCTCCACCGTGGGTCTCGTGCCGGCCATCACGAAGCTCGCCAACGAGAACATCCCCGTCACGTTCGCGCTGTCGCTGCACGCGCCCGACGACGGACTGCGCGACGAACTGATCCCGGTCAACTCGCGCTGGAAGGTCGACGAGGCCCTCGACGCCGCTCGCGCGTACTTCGACAAGACCGGGCGGCGCGTGTCGATCGAATACGCGCTCATCAAGGACATGAACGATCACGGCTGGCGCGCCGACCTCCTCGCCGAGAAGCTCAACGCCCGCGGCCGCGGATGGGTGCACGTCAACCCCATCCCCCTCAACCCGACGCCCGGCTCGATCTGGACCGCATCCGACGTGCCGGTGCAGAACGAGTTCGTCCGCCGGCTCAACGCGGCCGGGATCCCCACGACGCTGCGCGACACGCGCGGCAAGGAGATCGACGGCGCATGCGGCCAGCTCGTGGCCACAGAAGAGGACCAGGTCGTCGCCGCCGCGACGCCCGTGGGCTGACCGGCGGGGCCGACATGACGGATGCGGTCATCCAGGTCTCGGATCTGAGGAAGACGTATCGCGGCGGCTTCGAGGCGCTGCGCGGAGTGACCTTCGACATCCGCCGCGGCGAGACGTTCGCCCTCCTCGGTCCCAACGGTGCCGGCAAGAGCACCGTCATCGAGATCCTCGAGGGTTATCGCGACCGCTCGTCCGGTGACGTGTCGGTGCTGGGTGTCGACCCCCAGCACGGCGGGCTGGCGTGGAAGGCGCGCCTGGGGATCGTGCTGCAGAACACCGGCGAGGCACCCACCGCGACCGTGCGGGAACTCCTCGCGCATTTCGCCGGCTTCTACCCGAACCCGCGGGGCGTCGACGCCGTCATCGAGGCGGTCGGCCTCACCGCGAAGGCCAAGACGAGCCTGCGCAAGCTCTCCGGCGGCCAGCGCCGCCGCGTGGACGTCGCGCTCGGGATCCTCGGTCAGCCCGAACTGCTCTTCCTCGACGAGCCCACCACGGGCTTCGACCCCGAGGCCCGGCGGCAGTTCTGGGGCCTCATCCGGTCCCTGCAGGACGAGGGCACCACGATCGTGCTGACGACCCACTACCTGGACGAGGCCGCGGTGCTCTCCGAGCGCGCGGCGATCCTGGTGGGTGGGCGGATCGCGTCGCTCGGCCCGATCGACGCGCTCGGCGGCGAGGAGGCGCGCGTGCCGATCGTGCGGTGGGCCGACGAGCACGGCCTGCACGAGGAGCGCACCCGACGCCCCGGCGAGCGCGTGGCTCAGCTGGTCGCCGAGGGTGGCGAGCCGGAGCGGCTGGAGGTCGTGCACCCCAGTCTCGAGGACATCTACCTGTCGTTCCTCGGCGAGGACGCCGCGGCGGCGTCGGAGGTGACGGCGTGACCGCCGTCGCCGCGCGCAGCGCGTCCTTCGGCATCGGCCGCACGCTGCGACTGGGTCTGTCGCGCATCGGCTTCGAGGTGCGCTCGTACTTCCGGCAGGGCGACACGCTCTTCTTCACGTTCCTGTTCCCGCTCGTGCTCCTGCTGATCTTCTCCGTCGTCGCATCCGACGGGTTCGGCCCGCCCGGCGAGGAGATCTCCTCCGCGGCCTACTACCTGCCGGGCATGGTCGCGGCGGGCGTGCTGCTGTCGGGTCTGCAGAACATGTCCATCGACATCGCGATGGAACGCAGCGACGGAACGCTCAAGCGGCTGGCGGGCACGCCGCTGAGCCCGGTGTCGTACTTCATCGGCAAGCTCGGGCAGGTCCTGATCACCGGCATCCTGCAGTCCGCGCTGCTGATCGCCGTGGCCGCGACCCTCTTCGACGTCGAGCTGCCCACCGACCCCGAGCGCTGGCTCACCTTCACGTGGGTGTTCCTGCTCGGTGTGACCACGTGCGCGATCCTCGGCATCGGCTTGAGCGCCGTGCCGCGGTCGGGCCGGAGCGCGGCGGCCGTCGTCATCCCGATCGTGCTGATCCTGCAGTTCATCTCCGGTGTGTACATCGCGTTCTCGTCGCTGCCGGACTGGCTGCAGAACGTCGCGAGCGTCTTCCCGCTGAAGTGGCTCGCGCAGGGGATGCGCTCGGTCTTCCTGCCGGAGTCGTTCGCGTCGGTGGAGCCGTCGGGCACGTGGCAGCACGGGCTCACCCTGATCGTGACGCTGCTGTGGCTCGTGGTGGGCCTCATCGCCGTGCGGCTGACGTTCCGCTGGATCCGCAAAGACGCCTGAATCCGCCGTCAGCGGACGCGGTGACAGGACCGATGCGGATGTCGGCGGGCCGTGGCAGGCTTGCCTGATCCACCCGCGCGCGTCCGATCGCGCCGCCCTGCCCGGGAGTCCTCGTGCTGGTCTCATTGCTCATCCGTTACCTCAAGCCGTCCCGCTGGCTGCTCGTGGGCGTGCTCGTGTTCCAGGCCGCGTCGGCGCTGGCGTCCCTGTACCTGCCGAGCCTGAACGCGCAGATCATCGACGAGGGGATCGCCCGGGGCGACACCGAGTTCATCTGGCGCACGGGCGTGTTCATGCTCGCGATCTCGCTCTCCCAGATCCTGGCGTCGATCGTGGCGACCTACTTCGCCGCGCGCGCCGCGATGCGCGCGGGCCGCGACATCCGCGACGACGTCTTCGAACGGGTGTCCGCCTTCTCCGAGCGCGAGGTGACCGCCTTCGGCGCCGGCTCGCTCATCACCCGCAACACCAACGACGTGCAGCAGGTGCAGATGCTCGCCATGATGGCGGCGACGTTCCTGGTGACCGCGCCGCTGCTGGCGGTCGGGGGCATCGTGCTCGCTCTGTCGCAGAGCCTCAGCCTGTCGTGGATCATCGCCGTCGCGGTGCCGGTGCTGCTGCTGATCGCCTTCCTCGTGATCAGTCGCATGGTGCCGCTGTTCCGCAGTTTCCAGCGGAAGCTGGATGCGGTCAACCGCGTGATGCGCGAGCAGCTCACCGGCATCCGCGTCATCCGCGCGTTCGTGCGCGAGCCGATCGAGGAGCGGCGCTTCCGCGAGGCCAACACCGACATCATGGTCGTCGGCCGCAAGGTCGGCTCCCTGTTCGTGCTGCTGTTCCCCGCGGTCATGCTGATCCTGAACTTGACGGTCATCGCCGTGCTGTGGTTCGGGGGGATGAAGGTCGACGCCGGCGAGGTGCAGATCGGCACGCTGTTCGCCTTCATGCAGTACGTCATGATCATCCTCTCGGGCGTCATGATGGCGAGTTTCATGACGATGATGATCCCGCGCGCGGCGGTCTCGGCCGAGCGCATCGGCGAGGTGCTCGACACGACCGCGTCCTTCAGCCGGCCTGCCGACGCCCAGCGGGACTTCCCCGCCCGTGGCCGGGTCGAATTCCGTGACGCCGCGCTCACGTACCCCGGGGCGGAGGAGCCGGTCATCGCCGGCGTCTCCTTCGCCGCCGAGCCGGGGGAGACGGTCGCGATCGTCGGGTCGACGGGTGCCGGCAAGACGACGCTGGTGTCGCTCATCCCGCGCCTGTTCGACGCCACCGGCGGCGCCGTCCTCGTCGGCGGCGTCGATGTGCGCCGCGCCGACCTCGACGCCCTGTGGCGCATGATCGGCCTCGTGCCCCAGCGTCCGTTCCTGTTCACCGGCACCGTCTCCTCGAACCTCCGGTTCGGGCGGGAGGAGGCCAGCGACGCCGAGCTGTGGGAGGCGCTGGAGATCGCACAGGCGAGCGACTTCGTCGCGCAGATGCCGGGCGGGCTCGACGCGCCCATCGCACAGGGCGGCACCAACGTCTCCGGGGGGCAGCGGCAGCGCCTCGCGATCGCCCGGGCGATCGTGCACCGGCCCGACATCCTCGTCTTCGACGACTCCTTCTCTGCGCTGGACCTGTCCACCGATGCGCGACTGCGCCAGGCGCTGTGGCGAGAACTGCCCCACGTCACGAAGATCGTCGTCGCTCAGCGCATCTCCACGATCACCGACGCCGACCGCATCGTCGTGCTCGACGACGGTCGCATGGTGGGCCTGGGCACCCACGACGAGCTGGTGGAGAACAACCCGACCTACCGGGAGATCGTCGAATCGCAGCTGGCCGCGGAGGTGACCGGATGACCGGCGAGAACGAACTGACCGACGAGGAGAAGCGCGACCTGGAGCAGGCCGAGCAGGCGCGCATCGGCGCCGACGACTGGAGCGGCGCGGTCGCGCCCGGCAAGCCCGCGCGCTTCGGCCCGTCGTTCCGCCGGCTCCTGGGGCTGCTGCGCCCGAACGCCGTCGCGTTCGTCATCGTCTCGATCCTGGGCGCCATCGGCGTCGTGCTCGCGGTCCTCGCGCCCAAGGTCCTGGCGGAGGCGACGAACATCCTCTTCGAGGGTGTCGTGTCGCGGATGGCACCGGCCGGAGCGACGCAGCAGCAGGTCGTGGACGGCCTGGCCGCGTCCGGGGAGCAGGACCTCGCCAACGTCGTGGCGAACCTGCAGAACTTCCGGCCGGGAGAGGGGGTCGACTTCACCAGGCTCGGGCAGGTCCTCGCCGCCGTCATGGCGCTCTACATCGCCGCCTCGCTGCTGTCGTGGGTGCAGGGCTATGTCATCAACGTCATCATGGTGCGCACGATGTGGCGCCTGCGCGAGCGGGTCGAGGACAAGATCCACAGCCTGCCGCTGAGCTACTTCGACCGCACGCAGCGCGGCGAGCTGATCTCGCGCGTCACGAACGACATCGACAACATCACCCAGATGATGCAGCAGTCGCTCTCCAGCGCGCTGACCTCGGTGCTCACCGTGCTGGGCGTGCTGATCATGATGCTGTCGATCTCGTGGCAGCTCACGCTCGTCGTGTTGATCAGCTTCCCGCTCATGGCCGTGCTGTTCGGGGTGATCGGGCCGCGCTCCCAGAAGGCGTTCGGCACGCAGTGGCGCAAGGTCGGACGGCTCAACGCCCGCGTGGAGGAGTCGTTCTCCGGTCACGCGCTGGTGAAGGTGTTCGGCCGCGAGCAGAGCTCGCGCGAGGCCTTCCGCGTCGAGAACGAGGAGCTGTACCAGGCGTCGTTCAAGGCGCAGTTCCTCTCCAACATCATGATGCCGGCGATGACGTTCATCGGAAACCTGACGTATGTGGGCATCGCGGTCTTCGGGGCGCTCATGGTCGCCAGCGGGCAGCTGAGGCTCGGCGATGTGCAGGCCTTCATCCAGTACTCCCAGCAGTTCACCCAGCCGTTGTCGCAGCTGGGCGGGATGGCCGCGGTCGTGCAGTCGGGCACCGCCTCGGCCGAGCGGGTGTTCCAGCTGCTGGACGAGCCCGATCAGGAGCCGGATGCGGCGGATGCGCCGGCACCGGTGGACGGCGACGGCACGATCGAGTTCGACTCCGTGTCGTTCTCGTACTCGCCCGACCGCCCGCTCATCTCCGACCTGTCCTTCCGTGTGGAGCCGGGGCAGACGGTCGCGATCGTCGGCCCCACCGGCGCCGGTAAGACGACGCTGGTGAACCTCATCATGCGGTTCTACGAGCTCGACGGCGGGCGCATCCTGCTCAACGGCCAGAACACCGCCGAGCTGACGCGCCACGACGTGCGCGCCAAGACCGGCATGGTGCTGCAGGACCCGTGGCTGTTCGCGGGCACGATCCGCGAGAACATCCGCTACGGGCGCGCCGACGCCACCGACGAGGAGATCCTCGAGGCGGCGCGGGCCACCTACGTCGACCGCTTCGTGCACTCGCTCCCCGACGGCTACGACACCGAACTCGACGAGGATGCGTCGAACATCTCGGCGGGGGAGAAGCAGCTCATCACGATCGCGCGGGCGTTCGTGGCCCGCCCGAGCGTCCTGATCCTCGACGAGGCGACGAGTTCCGTCGACACGCGTACGGAGCTGCTCCTGCAGAGCGCGATGGCGGCGCTGCGCCAGGGGCGGACGTCGTTCGTGATCGCGCACCGCCTGTCCACGATCCGGGACGCCGACCTCATCCTCGTGATGGAGGACGGGGCGATCGTCGAGCAGGGCACCCACGAGCAGCTCATCGCCGCCCGTGGGGCCTACTTCCGCCTGTACAACGCCCAGTTCCAGCACGCGGCCACCGATCCCGATGCGGATGCCGCCGACGAGGACGAGCGGCGGGAGACCGAGGGCGCCGGCGTGCTCTGAAATCCGGCGTGCCGGCCGCGGGTTTAGGGCGGGTCCGGGCGCGCGGGCCGCAGCCCGAACTCCGCAATTCTCGCTACGGGAATCGGTTGGAGCCGGCTTTCGCGGGCATGTCGGTGCCGGTTTTGAGGAGTTCGGTTTCAGGCGGACAGCTGATCGGCGGTGGACGTCCCGCGGGGCCCGCCGTGACGACGAGGCCGATCCCCGCCCGGCCTGACGGGCCCGCTCATCCACCGGTCGGTGGAGACGGGAAACCCACCGGACGGTCGTCGCGGCGGGATGCCCCCGGGCGAGAGCCTGGGGCCATGACAGATCCAGTGGTGCAGGTGGAGAACCTGCACAAGACCTACCGCGGCGGCTTCCACGCCCTCCGCGGCGTGAGTTTCGACATCCGGCAGGGCGAGACCTTCGCGCTGCTCGGGCCCAACGGGGCCGGCAAAAGCACGGCCATCGAGATTCTCGAGGGATACCGCGACCGCAGCCGCGGTCGCGTATCGGTGCTGGGCACCGACCCCCATCGCGCGACGCTGGAGTGGCGGGCCCGGCTGGGTATCGTGCTGCAGAACACCGGCGAGGCCCCCAGTGCGTCCGTGCGTGAGCTCCTCACGCACTTCGCCGGCTTCTACCCGCGTGCACGCGACGTCGACGAAGTGATCGGCGCGGTCGGTCTCGCCGACAAGGCGAAGACGCCCGTGCGTCGCCTGTCCGGAGGGCAGCGGCGGCGGGTCGACGTCGCCCTCGGCATCATCGGACGTCCGGAGCTGCTCTTCCTGGACGAGCCGACGACCGGGTTCGATCCGGAGGCGCGGCGGCAGTTCTGGGACCTCATCCGCGGTCTGCAGGGGGAGGGCACCACGATCCTCCTCACGACGCACTACCTCGACGAGGCCGCGGAGCTGTCCCAGCGCGCGGCCATCCTGGTCGGGGGCGAGCTGGCCTCGCTCGGACCGATCGACAGCCTCGGCGGCCCCCAGTCACGCGTTCCGGTCGTGCGCTGGCACGACGGCGGGCGGCTGCGCGAAGAGCGCACCGAGCAGCCCGCAGAACTGGTCGCGCGGCTGTTCGCCGCCGAGGCCGGCGAACCCGCCTCCCTCGAAGTCGTCCGGCCGAGCCTGGAAGACATCTACCTGTCCTTCCTCAAGCCCTCCGCATCCATCCAGACCGAAGGAGTGAGCGCATGACCGCCACGCTTCCCACCGCCGCCCCGGCCGTGAGCCGCCCCGCCACCCCGCGTGGTGGCCGGCGCCTGCTGCGACGGGGCCTGTCTCGCATCGGGTTCGAAGTGCGCTCGTACTTCCGTCAGGGCGACTCGGTGTTCTTCACCTTCCTGTTCCCGGTGCTGTTCCTGCTCATCTTCGCCGTGGCGTTCAGCTCCGACACCTTCGGCCCTCCGGGAGACGAGGTGTCGTCGGCGGCGTACTACCTGCCGGGCATGCTCGCCGCGGGACTGCTGTTGTCGGGCACCCAGAACCTCGCCATCGACATCGCGATGGAACGCAGCGACGGAACCCTCAAGCGCCTGGGCGGGACGCCACTGTCGCCCATCTCCTACTTCATCGGCAAGCTCGGCCAGGTGCTGGTGACCGGTGCGCTGCAGGCGGCGCTCCTGATCGCGGTCGCCGTGCTGGCCTTCGGGGTCGACCTGCCCACCGAGCCCGAGCGCTGGGCGACGTTCGCGTGGGTGTTCCTGCTCGGTGTGACCACGTGCGCGATCCTCGGCATCGGCCTGAGTGCGATCCCGCGCAGCGGGCGGAGCGCGACGGCCGTGGTCATCCCGATCGTGCTGGTGCTGCAGTTCATCTCCGGGGTGTTCATCCAGTTCTCGGTGCTCCCCGAATGGCTGCAGAACATCGCGAGCGTCTTCCCGCTGAAGTGGCTCGCCCAGGGTATGCGATCGGTGTTCCTCCCCGAGGCCTTCGCCACCGCGGAGGCGACGGGGTCGTGGGAGCACGGCCTCACGCTCCTGGTGACGCTCGCGTGGCTGGTCGGGGGGCTCATCGTCGTACGGGCGACATTCCGCTGGATCCGCAAGGATGGCTGAATGAACCAGGTCAGCGACCGGCGCGCGGTCCCCTCCCGGTGGTGGGCCGTCGCGCTGGTCGCCGTCGCGCTGGCGTGCTGCGTGGTCACCGCGATCGAGTTCGCGTCGGGAGCCGGGTCGGCGCTGGACGTCGCGCTCGTGGTGGCCGGGGTCATCGCGTACGTCCTCTTCTTCGCCCTCGTCACACGGCCGGCGGCGGAGGGATCAGCGCGGGCATGGGCGTCGGTCGTCGTCACGGTGACGGCGGCGGGCGCCCTCACGGCGGTGGAGGCCGGCAACGCGCTCTTCCAGTTCTGGATGTATCCGCTGATCTGGGTCCTCACCGCCACGATCCCCGCGGCCGTCATCACCTCCGCCGTCGCCGCGGTCGTCGTGTTCGCCGGCTTCGCCGTGAGCATGGGGTCCGACCCGGAATGGGCGGCGGACGCCGCACTGACGCAGGCGATCTCGTTCGGCGTCAGCGTCGTGCTGGGGCTGTGGATCACGAACATCTACCAGTACGCCGAAGAGCGCGAACGTCTGCTGGCGGAGCTGACGGCCGCCCAGGACGAGGTGGCGGCGCTGCACCGTCACGCGGGCGTCACCTCCGAACGCGAGCGTCTCTCGCGCGAACTTCACGACACGATCGCGCAGTCACTGGCGGGCACGGTGCTGCTCGCGCAGCGCGCTCGCCGCGAGGCGGCCGGCGGCGGGGCGGTCGACGACACGCTGGCGCTGCTGGAGGAGTCCGCGCGCAGCGCGCTCGCCGAGACGCGGGCCCTCGTGGCCGGCAACGCCCCGATCGAGTTGCGCGGCGGGGGCGTGATCGACGCGCTGCAGGCCCTGGCCGACCGGTTCGCGCGGGAGACGGGCACGCACGTCGATGTGGACGCGGCCGTCGCGATCCCGTTGGACCGCGAGAGCGAGGTCGCGCTGCTGAGGTGCGCGCAGGAGGCCCTCGCGAACGTGCGCGCCCACGCGGGTGCGCGCAGCGTGCGGTTGAGCCTGCGGGCTGGGGAGGGATGGGCCGAGCTCCGCGTGCGCGATGACGGGCGCGGTTTCGACCCTGACGCGCCGTCGGCGGGGTTCGGGCTCAGCGGCCTCCGTGCCAGGGTCGGCCTCCTCGGGGGCGACCTCGTGGTGGACGGCACCCCGGGTGCGACCACCCTCCTCGCCCGCGTCCCGGCGGGAGCATCCGCATGATCCGGGTCCTCATCGTCGACGACCACCCCATCGTGCGCACGGGGCTGGGGGGTCTCGTCGATGCCGCCCCCGACCTCCAGGTCGTGGGCACGGCGGCCACGGGGGAGGATGCGGTCGCGGCGGTCGAAGCGGCGCCACCCGATGTCGTGCTGATGGACCTGCGCATGCCGGGGATGGACGGCGACGAGGCCACCGGCCGCATCCTCGCCGTCGCTCCCGAGGTCCGTGTGGTCATCCTCACCACCTACGAGACCGACGACGCCATTCTGCGGGCCATCGGCGCCGGTGCCAGCGGCTACCTCCTCAAGGCCGCGCCGGAGGACGAACTGCTCGCGGGGATCCGTGCCGTCGCGGCGGGGGAGGTGGCCCTCGCCCCCAGCGTCGCGCGCGTGCTGGTTCGTCAGGCCTCGCATCCGCGGCCGCCCGCTCCTGTGCTGACCCCGCGGGAGCGGGAGGTCCTGAGCCTGGTGGCCGCCGGCTTGAGCAACCGCGCCATCGGTTCCCGGCTGCACGTCGGTGAGGCCACGGTCAAGACGCATCTTCTGCACGTGTTCGCGAAGCTGGAGGTGGATGACCGCACCCGAGCGGTCACGAGGGCGATGGAGCTCGGCCTGCTGGGTCGCTGAGCACGGGCCGGGCACGGGCGCGACGCGGATACCGTAGGGGGATGGTGAACTATCGGTACCTCGGAAACAGCGGTCTGAAGATCTCGGAGATCACGTACGGGAACTGGGTGACGCACGCGTCGCAGGTCGAGGATGACGCGGCTGTGAAGACCGTGCACGCCGCGCTGGATGCCGGCATCACGACGTTCGACACCGCCGACACGTACGCCAACACCGCCGCCGAGGTCATCCTCGGGAAGGCCCTGCAGGGGCAGCGACGCGAGTCGCTCGAGATCTTCACGAAGGTGTACTTCCCCACCGGCCCCAAGGGACCCAACGACACCGGGCTCAGCCGCAAGCACATCTTCGAGTCGATCCACGGATCGCTCACGCGCCTCGGCACCGACTACGTCGACCTCTACCAGGCCCACCGTTTCGACTACGAGACGCCGCTGGAGGAGACCTTCCAGGCCTTCGCCGACCTCGTCCGCCAGGGCAAGGCGCTCTACATCGGGGTCTCCGAGTGGACCGCCGAGCAGCTGCGCGCAGGTCACGCGCTCGCGGAGGACCTCGGCATCCAGCTCATCTCCAACCAGCCGCAGTACTCCATGCTGTGGCGCGTCATCGAGGGCAAGGTCGTCCCGGCCAGCGAAGAGCTCGGCATCTCGCAGATCGTCTGGTCGCCGATGGCGCAGGGCGTGCTCAGCGGCAAGTACCTGCCCGGCCAGCCGGTGCCCGAGGGCTCCCGCGCCACGGACGAGAAGAGCGGCGCGACCTTCATCAAGAGCTTCCTGCGCGACGAGGTGCTCACCGCCGTCCAGCGCCTGAAGCCCATCGCCCAGCAGGCGGGGCTCACGATGCCGCAGATGGCGATCGCGTGGGTGCTGCAGAACCCCAACGTCGCCGCGGCACTGGTCGGGGCATCCCGGCCCGAGCAGCTCGCCGACACCGTCAAGGCCTCGGGCGTCACGCTCGACGCCGACACGCTCGCCGCGATCGACGAGGCCCTCGGCGACACCGTCAACCGCGACGCGGACGACACCTACACCGTCTCGCCGAAGCGCCGGCTGACCTGACATGGCGGCCAGGAGCGCCGGCATCCTGCTCTACCGCCTGAGCGGCGAGGGCGTGGTGCGGGTGCTCCTGGCGCACATGGGCGGGCCGTACTGGGCGTCCAAGGACGCCGGAGCGTGGTCGATCCCCAAGGGCGAGTACGACATCGACGCCGAGGGCGCACTGGATGCGGCACGCCGCGAGTTCCGCGAGGAGCTCGGGGTCGATCCGCCCGACGCCGAGTACGCGGCGCTCGGCACCTTCGCGTATTCGTCGGGTAAGAAGATCGTGGTGTTCGTCGCCGACGGTGACGGATTCGACCCGGCCGCCGACGAGCTCGACTTCGGCGAGTTCGACCTGGAGTGGCCGCCCCGCTCGGGGAGGACGGCGCGCTTTCCCGAGGTCGACCGCATCGAATGGTGCACGCCCGACGAGGCACGCGAGCGCCTCGTGAAGGGTCAGCGCCCCGCGCTCGACGCCCTCCTCGCACACCTCGCGGAGATCTGACCCCGCCGCGCGACGGGCGGGGGCCTCACTCGGCGGGTGCCAGTTGCCGCCCGCGCATGAGGGCGAGGGCCAGGGCGGTGCCGGCGACGGCCGCCGTGACGAGCCACCACAGCCCGCGCGGGTCGACGTCGCTGCCGGCCACGACCGGGGTGATGGCGATCGGCGACAGGTTCACGACGGCGTCGGGAAAGCCCAGGAGCGGCCCGAACAGGCCGACGACGGTCGCGAGCGCGATGAGCGTCCAGCCCACGGCGATGCTCAGCCGCGGGGCGACGACGAAGACGACTGCGGCTGCCGCCCCGAAGACCGCCGCCGCGGCCACCTGACCGAGGCCGGCGGTCAGGGCCACCTCCGCCAAGGACCAATCCGGGTCCTCCAGCGACGCCAGGCCGAGGATCGCTCCTCCGATCGCGCTGCCGACGGTGGCCAGGATGGCCGCTCCCGCGATGACGAGATACCCCGCAAGCCAGCGCACGGGACCGACGGCGGCGGCACGCACCGGCTCCGCCGTGCCGCGCACTTCCTCCTGGCGGGCGCGGACGACGGTCTGCACACCGGCGCACGCGGCCAGGACGCCCGTCAGCGTGAAGAAGATCGTCACCGTGTCCTGCGCGAGCGTTCCGTTCGTCCCGAGCGCGGCGAGGAGGGCTTCCACCGACGGGATGGTGTCGCCGATCCGTGAAATGAGGTCGGACAGCCGGGTCGACAGCAGCCCGACGAGCAGCCCGGCGACCGCCCACCCCAGCATCGCGCCCCGCGACAGCCGCCAGCTCAGTCCCCACGGGCCCGCGAGAGCGCGCGTCGCCGTGGAACGAGCGAGGCGCTCGGGCAGCAGACTGCCGCCGAGATCGCGGCGGGCCTGCACGAGACCGGCTGCAGCCGCGCACACGGAGGCCAGCAGGGCGCTCAGGACGAGCGGGCGCGGATCGTCCGCATCGAACGGGCGCGTGTTCTCCGCCCAGCCGAACGGCGAGAACCACGCCAGTGGCGCACTCTCCATCTCCTGCAGGTCGGCGCGGGGGGTTCCGAGGGCGTTGCCGATCCCACACGCCAGATAGCTGAGGAGGATCGCCCAGACCGCGACCGCGTTCGCCGCGCGCGCGGTGCGCACGAGTTGGGCCGCCAGCAGTGCGAAGCCCAGGAAGACGATGCCGGTGACGCCGCTGGCCGCGCCGGCGAGGATGCTCCCGCCCCTGCCCAGGCCCAGCATGAGAAGGGCCGCCGAAACGAGGAGGGCGAGCACCGCATTGGCCAGTACGCCGTGCGTCAGGGTGGCGACCAGGGGGACGACGCGTCCGGCGGGAGTGGCCGCGACGAGCTCGGCTCGGTCGAGCTCCTCGTCGGCACGCGTGTGGCGCACCGCGAGGAAGCTGCTCATGAACGCGGCCAGGAGGGCGAGGAACGGCAGGATCAGGAACGCGATGAACGCGCCCTCCTCCGACCCGGACGGCAGTCCGCGGAAGAGGAGGATGACGGGATTGGCGATCGCCGCAGCCAGCAACGCGGTGCGATCCTGCTCCGTGCCGAACGTTTCGCGGACACCGGTGTAGGCGGCGGCCGCGAGCGCGACCGTGCCGAGGATCCACAGCGCCAGCTGAAGGACGTCGCGCCGCGCGCGGTGACGCAGGAGCAGGAGGAATCGCGTCACGACGGCGCCTGCTCGCCGGCCACGTCGTCGCCGTAATGGCGGAGGAAAAGCTCCTCGAGTGAGGCGGGTTCGATGCGCAACCCCGCGACGTCGGCGTCGACGAGGGCGGGAAGCACCGCGACCACGCGATCGCTGTCGACGGTGAACCGCATGCGCCCCTGGCTCACCTCCAGGTCGTGGGCGTCGGGCAGGGGTGGCAGTACTCGACGGTCCGGCGCGGCGAAGGAGACCTGCGTGCGGGTCAGGTGGCGCAGCTGGCTGAGCGAGCCGCTTTCGACCACCCGGCCCGCGCGGATGATGCTCACCCGGTCGCACAGCTGCTCGACCTCGGACAGGATGTGGCTGGACAGCAGCACCGAACTCCCCGCCTCCCGCACGCGCATCAGCTCCCGCTGGAACACCATCTCCATCAGCGGGTCGAGCCCGCTCGTGGGTTCATCGAGGATGTAGAGGTCGGCGGGAACGGCGAACGCGGCGATGAGGGCGACCTTCTGTCTGTTGCCCTTGGAGTACGCACGGCCCTTTTTGCGGGGATCGAACTGGAAAGCCTCCTGGAGGCGCGCCCGTTCGTCGCGGTAGGCGGCGGAGCGCCCGCCCCCGCGAAGCCGGCACAGGAGGTCGATGGCTTCGCCGCCGGAGAGGTTCGGCCACACGCTGACGTCGCCGGGGACGGAGGCGATCCGTCGATGCAGCCTGACCGCATCGCGCCACGGATGACCTCCGAGGACGGACGCCTCGCCGCCGCCGGCGCGTGCGAGGCCGAGGAGGATCCGGATCGTCGTCGACTTCCCCGCTCCGTTCGGGCCGAGGAACCCGTGGATCTCGCCGGGTGACACGTCGAGGTCGAGCCCATCGAGCGCCAGAACGCGTCCGTAGCGCTTCTGCAGCCCGCGCGTGCGGATGACAGCTTCCATGGGCGGGACGCTACGCCGGTGCGGGGTTGGTGGCATCCCCCCGGACCGGCATTTGCGGAATGCGATGCCGGCCCGGCACACTGGGGCCGGCGAAGGAGCACGATGTCCGATGACGCGCTGATCACCCACACCCGGATCGCCTCGCTGCAGGTGGTCCGCGGGCACCTGAACGCGGCGCACGTCGAGCGCGCCGCGATCGACGGGGTCGCCGGCGAGGGGCTGGCCGATCGCACGTGGCACGCGGCGCGCGGCGTGGCCGAGTCCGCGCGGCGGGAGGTGAACCGGGCCCTCCGCGAGCGGTTCGGTCCGCGCGATCCCCATCGCGGATGGCTGGGGTGGCTGTTGTTCTTCACGCTCCTGGCGGCGGCCTTCGCGCTCGTCACCGCCCTCGGCGTGCAACGCATTCCCACCGACACGGGCGTCTCCGGCTGGCTGGGCCTGGCGGTGGCCGCGATGGACCTTCTGCTTCTCGCCGTCGCACGCACGCGCACCCTGAGCCGTGCCTTCCCGCGCGCCCTGGCACCGACCCCCGTGCTCCTCGCGGTGACGACCGTCGCGCTGGCGAACGGGGACCTGCCCGGAGTGGAGGGCGCCCTGGCGGGTGCCGTCGTGTCCTTCGCGACGCTGGTGTGGGTGGTGGCCACGCGCCATCGGGATGCCGAGGCCCGTCACGAGATGGACATGGCCATTCCGATGGCGTATCTCAACGCGGCTCCGCTCCTGCGGGAAGGGGTAGCGAAGATCCAGAACGACGTGCTGGCCGAACTCGGGAGCGACCGCGCCGCCCAGGTGGTCCGGGTGCGGGACGCCGTGCTCGCCGAGTTGGCGACGGATCATCCGAAGCTGCGGGACGCCCCGACCGGGGTGCCCGCGGGCGCCCTCATCATCGGACACCTCACCGAGAACTGGTCGCCCGTCTACATCCCGGAGGGCAGCAACGGCTGACGGGATGCGGCACCGGGCGCCCGTGCTGCTGAAACTGATGTATACCTAAAAGCGTGAATTTCGGGCGATCTCGAGATCGGATCTCTTCGGTGTATACACTGGAGTTCAGATGATCGCCGAAGGAGCAGCCATGCGGGCCAGTGACCGCGCCTACGCGACGCTCCTTGACGAGATCCAGTCCGGTGCGCTGCCCCCCGGTGCGGTTCTCGCAGAGGTCGAGCAGGCGACGCGACTCGGCGTGAGCCGCACGCCGTTGCGAGAGGCCCTCGGGCGTCTCGCCGCCGACGGTCTCGTGGAGCAGGCCTCGCCGCGCGTCACCGTCGTCGCCGGCATCGACGCCGATGACATCCGGGCACTGTTCACCGTGCGCCGTGCCCTTGAGGAGATGGCTGCGCGGCTCGCCGCTTCGACTCCCGACCGATCCGCGTTCACCGCCCTCGCGGCGGAGTTCGCCGCCGCCGAACCCTCGGACCGGGCCGACGCCTACTACGCCCTCATCGCCCGCTTCGACGCGGCGATCGACGCGGCCGTCGTCAACGACTACCTGACCTCCGCCCTGCGCACGGTGCGCACGCACCTCGTGCGGGTGCGGCGGATGGCGCGGGACAACCCCGTACGCCTGCGCGAATCGGCGCGCGAGCATGAACTCATCGCGAGCGCCATCGCCGCCGGCGACGCCGACCTCGCCGCGCACGCGACCCACGTGCACCTGCACAACGCTCTGACCACCATCCTCGAGTCCCTCCCGGAGGAACAGCCATGACCATCACCCACCACGTTCGCGTGCACCGCAGCGACGAGGACCTTCCCCGCGAGGGGCAGCTGGCGTGGGCGATCGCGCGCGTGGCGACCGACGAGGTCGCCGTCGACGAAGACGTCGCCGACATGATCATCAACCGCGTCATCGACAACGCCGCCGTGGCCGCGGCATCCCTCAGCCGCCGCCCGGTCAGCGCCGCCCGTCAGCAGGCCCTGGACCACCCCGTCTCGATCGGCGGCGTCGGCGCCACCGTCTTCGGATGCGCACTCGAGCGGCGCACGAGCCCCGAGTGGGCGGCATGGGCCAACGGCGTCGCCGTGCGCGAGCTGGACTACCACGACACCTTCCTGGCCGCGGAGTACTCCCACCCCGGCGACAACATCCCGCCGATCCTCGCCGTCGCCCAGCACACCGGCCGTGACGGCGCCGCGCTGCTGCGGGGCCTGGCCACCGGCTACGAGATCCAGATCGACCTCGTCCGCGCGATCTCGCTGCACAAGCACAAGATCGACCACGTCGCCCACCTCGGCCCCTCGGCGGCGGCCGGCATCGGGACGCTGCTGGGCCTGGACATCGAGACGATCTACCAGGCCGTCGGCCAGGCGCTGCACACCACCACCGCGACGCGGCAGTCGCGCAAGGGCGAGATCTCCACGTGGAAGGCGCACGCGCCGGCGTTCGCCGGGAAGATGGCGGTCGAGGCCGTGGACCGCGCGATGCGCGGCGAGACCAGTCCCTCGCCCATCTACGAGGGTGAAGACGGCGTCATCGCGTGGCTGCTGGACGGCAAGGACGCGGCGTACGACGTGCCCCTCCCCGGTGAGGGCGAGTCCAAGCGCGGCATCCTCGACTCGTACACGAAGGAGCACTCCGCGGAGTACCAGGCGCAGGCGTGGATCGACCTCGCGCGCCGCCTCGGGGCGGAGCATCCCGAGCTCCGCGATCCCGCGAACGTGGCCTCGATCGTGCTGCACACCAGCCACCACACGCACTACGTGATCGGCTCCGGTGCCGGCGACCCGCAGAAGTACGACCCGACGGCCTCGCGCGAGACCCTCGACCACTCCATCCCGTACATCTTCACCGTCGCCCTGCAGGACGGGGCGTGGCACCACGTCCACTCGTACGCCCCCGAGCGCGCGGGGCGCCTGGACACCGTCGAGCTGTGGCACAAGGTCACCACCGCCGAGGACGCGGAGTGGACGCGCCGCTACCACTCGGAGGATCCGAACCAGAAGGCCTTCGGCGGCCGCGTCGTGATCACGCTGGCCGATGGGACGACGATCGAGGACGAGATCGCCGTCGCCGACGCCCACCCCCTCGGCGCCCGCCCGTTCGCGCGGGAGGACTACGTCCGCAAGTTCCGGCTGCTGGCCGAGCCGGTGCTGCTGCCGGAGGAGATCGAGCGCTTCCTCGACCTCGCCCAGCGCCTTCCCGAGCTCACCGCGGCCGAGGTGCTGCAGCTGAACATCACCGCCAAGCCCGGCGTGCTCGCGATGGCGCCCGCACCAAAGGGGCTGTTCTGATGCCCCGCCCCGTTCAGAATTCAGGAGAAACCGGCCGCCGGATGCCCCGGAGCGGCGTCGTCGCGGCGTGTCTCCTGAATTCTGAACCTGACGAAGGAGAACGCTGATGCTGTACGCGCAGACACCGGCGGCCGAGAAGCGCCGCCTCTTCCGCGAGCGGCTCGCCACGGGTGAGCTGCTGCGGTTCCCGGGGGCGTTCAACCCGCTCTCGGCCCGCCTCATCGAGCGGAAGGGCTTCGAGGGCGTCTACATCTCCGGCGCCGTGCTCTCCGCCGACCTCGGGCTGCCCGACATCGGCCTCACCACGCTCACCGAGGTCGCCGGCCGCGGGCAGCAGATCGCCCGCATGACGGAGCTCCCCGCCATCATCGACGCCGACACCGGGTTCGGCGAGCCGATGAACCTCGCGCGCACGATCCAGACGCTCGAGGACGCGGGCCTTGCCGGCACGCACATCGAGGACCAGGTGAACCCCAAGCGGTGCGGCCACCTCGACGGCAAGGCGGTGGTGGATGCCGACACCGCCGTCAAGCGGATCCGCGCCGCCGTCGACGCGCGGCGCGACCCGAACTTCCTCATCATGGCACGCACCGACATCCGCGCCGTGGACGGACTGGATGCGGCGATCGACCGCGCCAAGGCGCTCGTGGACGCCGGCGCGGACGCGATCTTCCCGGAGGCGATGCGGTCCCTGGAGGAGTTCGCCGCGGTGCGCGCGGCGGTGGACGTGCCGATCCTGGCCAACATGACCGAGTTCGGCAAGAGCGACCTGTTCTCGGTCGACCAGCTGCGTGATGTCGGCGTGAACATCGTCATCTGGCCGGTGTCGCTGCTGCGCATGGCGATGGGGGCGGCCGAACGCGCGCTGGACACGCTCGTCGACGAGGGCCATCTCACGTCGAAACTCGACGAGATGCAGCATCGCGCAGATCTCTACGACCTGATGGACTACGAGGGCTACAACCACTTCGACACGAGCGTGTTCAACTTCACCGTCGCCCGCTGACGCGGCATCCTCTAAGGAACGGCAATGACCGACACCGACATCAAGAAGGGCCTCGCCGGCGTCGTCGTGGACTACACGGCGGTCAGCAAGGTCAACCCGGAGACCAACAGCCTGCTCTACCGCGGCTACCCCGTGCACGAGCTCGCGGCGACGCAGCCCTTCGAGGCGGTGGCGTACCTGCTGTGGCACGGTGAGCTGCCCACCGACGAGCAGCTCGCGGAACTGCGCGCCACGGAGCGGCAGCATCGGGCGCTGCATCCCGACGTCAAGGCCGCGATCGACCTGCTGCCGACCAGCGCGCACCCGATGGACGAGGTGCGCACCGCCGTCAGCGTCATCGGGGCGCAGGGCACCGCCGGCATCGCCAACGTGATGGACGCGGTGGGCACTCCCGAGGAGAACCTGGATCGCAGCATCCGCCTGTTCGCCCAGCTGCCCGCGATCGTCGCCTATGGCCAGCGCCGGCGCCGGGGACTGGAGCTCGTCGAGCCCCGCGACGACCTCGACTACGCCGCGAACTTCCTGTGGCAGACCTTCGGCGAGGAGTCCGACACAGTGGTCGTCGATGCGTTCAACCGCTCGATGATCCTCTACGCCGAGCACTCCTTCAACGCCTCCACCTTCACCGCGCGCGTCATCACCTCGACCCTCAGCGACCTGTACTCCGCCGTCGTGGGCGCCATCGGTGCGCTGAAAGGTCCTCTGCACGGCGGGGCCAACGAGGCCGTGCTGCACATCTTCGAGGAGATCGGCACGGCTGAGAACGTCGTGCCGTGGCTGGATGCCGCGCTCGCCGAGAAGCGCAAGATCATGGGCTTCGGGCACCGCGTGTACAAGCGCGGCGACTCGCGGGTGCCCACGATGAAGGCGGCGCTGGAGACCCTCGTCGCCCACTACGACCGCCCCGACGTTGCCGAGCTGTACGACGCCCTGGAGCGGGAGTTCGTCGAGCGCAAGGGGATCTACCCGAACCTCGACTACCCGTCGGGCCCCGCGTACGACCTCATCGGTTTCGACATCCTCACCTTCACGCCGTTGTTCGTCGCGGCCCGCATCACCGGCTGGACCGCGCACATCATGGAGCAGCAGGCCGCCAACGCCCTCATCCGCCCGCTGTCGGAGTACAACGGGCCCGACGAGCGGCACATCCAGGGGTACGTCCCCGACACCGCGGTGATCGAGGTCGCCGAGCGCGCGGAGGAAGCGGCGGGCTGATGACCGAGAAAGTCGTGATCCTCGCCGGCGCCCGCACGCCCGTCGGCAGCTTCGCCGGGTCGCTGTCGAGCGTGCCGGCGCACGAGCTGGGCGCGACGGCGGTCACGGCGGCGCTCGCGCGGGCAGGCGTCTCCGGCGAGGATGTCGGCGAAGTCGTGATGGGATGCATCGCCCAGAACGGTCCCGACGCGTACAACGCGCGGCGCGTCGCGCTCGCCGCGGGCCTGCACCCGCGTATCCCCGCGTTCACGGTCAACCGCCTGTGCGGATCGGGCCTGCAGGCCATCTGGTCGGGCGCGCAGGAGCTCTTGTGGGGCGGCGTCGACGTCGTCGTCGCCGGCGGCGACGAGAGCATGTCGCGCACGCCGTTCCTCGACTTCCAGGCGCGGTCCAACGCGCGGCTGGGCGACCGGAAGCTCCTCGACGGTACGCTCGCCATCCTCACCGACCCCTTCAGCGGCCGGCACATGGGCACCACCGCCGAGACGGTGGCGACGCGCTACGGGGTGAGCCGGCAGGCGCAGGACGAGTTCGCAGTGGAGAGCCAGCGACGGGCGGCATCGGATGCGGCGCGTGCGGCGTTCGCGGAGGAGATCGTGCCGGTCACCACGGGCGGTCGCCGCCCCGTCGAGGTCTCCGTCGACGAGCATCCCCGCCCGGGCACGACGGTCGAGGTGCTCGCCGGGCTGCGTGCGGCATTCGAGGAGGGTGGCAGCGTCACGGCGGGCAACTCCTCCGGCATCAACGACGGTGCCGCCGCGACGGTGCTCCTGCGCGAGTCGGACGCCCGCGAGCGCGGCCTGAGCGGCCTCGCCACGATCGAGGCGGTCGTGACGGCAGGCATCGAGCCGGAGATCATGGGCTATGCGCCCGTGATCGCGCTGGATCGGCTGTGGCAGCAGACCGGTCTCTCGCCGAGCGATGTGGACGTCATCGAGCTCAACGAGGCCTTCGCATCGCAGGCCATCGCCGTCATCCGCGATGCGGGACTGGACCCGGCGAAGACGAACCCGTACGGCGGCGCAATCGCCCTCGGTCACCCGGTCGGCGCGACGGCCGCGATCCTCACCCTGCGCGCGGCGATGGATCTGCACCGCCGCGACCTCGAATACGCCGTCGTCACGATGTGCATCGGGGGAGGCCAGGCCCTCGCGGCTCTGCTCCGCCGGTGGGACGGCTGAGCCGCCACCGCGAGACCAGGGGTCGACATGCCGCCGCGTGCGCGCCACGGTATGTATACATAAACGCGGTGTGAGTGCCCGGGTGAACCGCGCAGGCGCCGGATTGGGTACATTGCGTTCCGCGCCGTAGACTCGAAGCATCGTGAGGAGATGACATGAGGATCGTCGTCCTGGTCAAGGAAGTCCCGGATACCTACGGGGACCGCAAGCTCTCTCTGGAGACGGGTCTGGCCGATCGAGCAGCGAGCGAGAGCGTGCTGGACGAGATCGGCGAGCGCGCACTGGAGGTGGCGCTGTCGTTCGCGGACAAGAACGCCGGCACCGAGGTGGTCGTCCTGTCGATGGCGCCCGAAAGCGCGCAGGCGACGGTCCGGAAGGGCCTGGCCATGGGTGCCGGATCCGCCGTGCAGGTCGTGGATGAGGGTCTGCGGGGCGCAGATATGGGCCTGACCGCCGAGGTTCTCGCGGCCGCGGTGAAGCGGACCGGGTTCGATCTCGTGGTCGCGGGGAACCAGTCCACCGACGGCACGGGCGGTGTCGTGCCGGCGATGCTCGCCGAACTGCTGCAGGTGCCGCATCTGACGGCGCTGAGCTCGGTGGAGATCGGCGAGGACGTCGTGCGCGGCGCGCGCGCCTCCGACGCGGGCACCATGACGGTGTCGGCACCGTTGCCGGCGGTGATCTCGATCACCGAAGCCCTTCCCGACGCGCGCTTCCCCAACTTCAAGGGCATCATGGCCGCCAAGAAGAAGCCCTTCGAGACGCTGTCGCTGGCCGACCTCGAGGTCGACCCGATGGACCCGGGTGCAGCGCGATCCATCATGATCGCCGTCTCGGAGAAGCCCCCGCGCGAGGCGGGCGTGAAGATCACCGACGAGGGCGACGCCGGCGAGAAGCTGGCCGACTTCCTGGCGTCGAACCGCCTGGTGTGAGAGGCATCGAGATGACTGATTTCGCAGCGGATTCCATCCTCGTCATGGTCGACGTCATGCCCTCGGGCGAGCTCGCCAAGAGTGCCGCAGGACTTCTGGGCGCGGCCTCGGGTGTCGGCACCCCCGTGGCCGTCGTCGTGACCACGCCCGAGCTGCTCTCCGCGGCCGCCGAGCAGGCCGCCTCCCTCGGCGCACACACGGTGCTCACGGCGACCGGCGACACGAGCGTCCTCTCGGCGCCGGCGGTCGACGCGCTCGTCGCGGCGGCCGGGCTCGTCCGTCCGGACGCGATCCTCGTGTCCAATTCCATCGAGGGGCGCGACATCGCCGGACGGTTCGCCGCACGCACACGCTCCGGGATCGCCGCCGACGCCGTCGGCGTCTCACGCGACGACGAGGGCATCGTGGCGCACCACTCCGTCTACGGCGGCGCGTACAACGTCGATTCCGCCGTCACCTTCGGCGCGCCGGTCATCACGGTGCGCCAGGGCGCGATCGACGCGCGAGCTGAGGCGCAGCCGCTGAACGCGGTGCCGCTCGAGGTGGCACCGGCCGGCGCCCCCTCCGCCACGGTCGAATCCTTCGACCAGGTGCAGGCGACCTCCACCCGGCCGGAGCTCCGCGGCGCCGCCAAGGTCGTCGCGGGCGGCCGCGGACTCGGCTCGAAGGAGAAGTTCGAGCTGGTCGATCAGCTGGCCGACGCCCTCGGAGCCGCCGTGGGCGCCTCGCGCGCGGCGGTGGATGCCGGCTACGTGCCGCACTCCTACCAGGTCGGGCAGACCGGCGTCTCGGTGTCGCCGCAGCTCTACATCGCCCTCGGCATCTCCGGCGCCATCCAGCACAAGGCGGGGATGCAGACGGCGAAGACGATCGTGGCGATCAACAAGGACGGGGATGCGCCGATCTTCGAGATCGCCGACTTCGGCGTCGTCGGCGACGTCTTCACCGTCGTGCCGCAGCTGATCGCGGCGCTCGAGGCGAAGAAGAAGTAGGCGCGCACATGGCGACGTACGCGAGATCGGTGCGCCGCGGCCTGCCGCGCGTGGCCGGGGGCGACCCGTGGCCGCCCGCCGACGTCGTGGCGGTCACGGCTGACGGACCCGACGCGCCCCCGACTTCCACAGCCGCGTCCGCGCCGGCCGCGGTCGAGGTGCCGGCGCCCGCCGTCGAGCGGGCCGCTCCCGCAGTGAACGACGCCGCCACGGCGCCGGCCCGGACGACCGCGTCACGGCCTCAGGTGCGCCGGGGGCTCCCGCGCGTGCCCGGCGGCGAGCCGTGGCCTCCGGCCGACGCCGCCGTCCCTGCAGCGCAGGCCACCGTCGCCTCCCCGCACGCTTCCGCCGAGCCGGCGCCGCAGTCCTCCGCCGCGGCGGAGAGCCCCGCCGCACACGCATCGGCGCGTCCGTCCGCTCCTCCCGTCGCCGCTGCAGCGGCCGGTGACGGCGTCGCACTGCGCCGAGGGCTGCCGCGCGTAGCCGGCGGCGAGCCCTGGCCGCCCGCCGGGTTCGCCCCGACCTCCGCCCCCGCCGCCGAGGCGGACCCGGATGCGGTGGCGGCGGTCGTCTCCGAGCAGCCCCCTGCCGCCTCGGCCGAGGCCGCCGTGCCGGTGCCCTCCGGGCCGCGCGCACCGCTGCCCTTCACACCGGCGGTGTGGCCGGGAGCCGCCGCATCCGCTCCTCGGGCCGCGGAGCGTGCGGAGCCCCGGCGCTACGGGCCTTTCACGCGCTTGCAGTGGGCCGGCGCCGTCGTCGTGCTCGGTGCCGGTCTGCTCATCGCCGCGGGAATGGCCGTCGCTCTCGTGCGGTGGCTGCTGTCGACGCAGTGGGGCGAGGGCTTCCTGGCGCAGTACCCGGGCGAATACCACCTTCCCGAGGGCGCCCCCGTCGGGTTCCCGGCGTGGCTGGGATGGCAGCACTTCTTCAACGCGTTCCTGATCATCCTCATCATCCGATCGGGACTGCAGGTGCGCCGGGAGAAGCGGCCGAGCGTGTTCTGGTCGCCGCGCGGCAACTCCAAGCGCAAGATCAGCCTCGCACTGTGGTTCCACCAGTCGCTGGACATCCTGTGGCTCGTGAACGGCGTGGTGTTCGTCATCCTGCTGTTCGTCTCCGGGCAGTGGATGCGCATCATCCCCACCTCGTGGGAGGTCTTCCCCAACGCCGTCTCGGCGGCGCTGCAGTACGTGTCGCTGGACTGGCCCACCGAGAACGGATGGGTCAACTACAACGCCCTGCAGCAGATCGCCTACTTCACGACGGTCTTCGTGGCCGCGCCCCTGGCGGCCCTGACCGGCGTGCGGATGAGCGGCATCTGGCCGAAGGACGCGACCACGCTGAACCGCCTGTATCCGCTCGAGTGGGCTCGGCGCATCCACTTCCCCGTCATGATCTACTTCGTGGTGTTCATCGTCGCGCACGTCGCGCTGGTGTTCGCCACGGGGGCGCTGCGCAACCTGAACCACATGTACGCGGCGCAGGGATCGGTGGACCCGAACGCGTACGCGGACAACTGGACCGGATTCTGGATCTTCATCGGCTCGGTGGTCGTCATGGCCGCCGCCTGGATCGCGGCGCGGCCGCTCGTGCTGGCGCCCATCGCGCGGCTGTTCGGCAAGGTCAGCGGCCGATGAGCCCGACCGCTCCCCCCGGCTGCGTGCCGGGGGGAGCGGGTGACACCCGCTGCGCGACGGTTCCCGAGCGTCCCCGCGCTCGCCGACGATGAACGGTCCTGAGGCTTGCGTGCGTCGGCGGAGAAACACTTCGGAGCCCTAGCGACTCGTAGGGCGTCCAGCTAAAGTGAGGGCGTCGCGCACCACCCCGCGCCGACGCCCGCAGGTTCTCCCACAAGGACGTGAATCCGATGACCACCACCGCCCTGCCCACCGAACCCATGGATCCCGAGGAGCGTGCCGCCATTGTCGCGGCGGTCCGGGATTTCGCGGAGGCCGAGCTCGCGCCGCACGCGCTGGAGTGGGACGAACGCAAGCACTTCCCCCGCGACGCCCTCCGCCGTGCCGGCGAGCTCGGGCTGGGCGGCATCTACGTCCGCGAGGACGTCGGCGGGAGTGCCCTGAGCCGCGCCGACACGGCCCTCATCTTCGAGGAGCTGGCCAAGGGCGATCCCGCCGTGGCCGCCTACATCTCGATCCACAACATGGTCGCGTGGATGATCGATGCCTACGGCACCGACGCGCAACGCCAGGAATGGCTGCCGCAGCTGACGGGCATGACGGGATTCGGCAGCTACTGCCTCACTGAGCCGGGCGCGGGGTCGGATGCGGCGGCCATCACCACGACCGCAGTCCGCGACGGCGACGGCTTCGTGATCACCGGCGTGAAGCAGTTCATCTCGGGAGCAGGCGAGGCGGCCGTCTACGTCGTGATGGCCCGCACGGGCGGACCGGGGGCACGCGGCATCAGCGCGTTCCTCGTGCGCGCCGACGCTCCGGGTCTCTCCTTCGGGGCGAACGAGAAGAAGATGGGGTGGAACGCCCAACCCACGCGGCAGGTCGTCTTCGACGGTGTGCGCGTCCGCGCAGAGGACCTCCTCGGCGGGGAGGGGCAGGGGTTCGCCATCGCGATGTCGGGGCTGGACGGCGGGCGGCTCAACATCGCCGCCTGCTCCCTCGGCGGCGCGCAGTGGGCGCTGGAGCGGGCGACGCGCTATGTTCACGAGCGCTCGGCCTTCGGTGAGCCGCTGGATGAGCGGCAGTCGGTCGTGTTCACCCTCGCCGACATGGCCACCGATCTGTACGCCGCGCGAACGATGGTGCTCGACGCCGCGGCATCCGTCGACGCCAAGGCTCCGGATGCATCTGTGCGGTGCGCGATGGCCAAGCGCTTCGCCACCGACACCGGGTTCCGCGTCGCCAACGCCGCGCTCCAGCTGCACGGCGGATACGGCTATCTGCACGACTACGGGATCGAGAAGGTGGTCCGCGACCTGCGGGTGCACCAGATCCTCGAGGGCACGAACGAGATCATGCGCGTGATCATCGGCCGGCACCTCGTCGCCACGTGACCGATCGCACGAAGGAGACCGCACGATGAGGATCGCATTCCTGGGCTTGGGACACATGGGGCTGCCGATGGCCCGCAACCTCGCATCCGCGGGACATGAGGTCGTGGTGTTCGACGTGGTCCCCGCCGCGCTGGACGCCGGCCGGGAGGCGGGGCTGCCGGCAGCGGCGTCGGGCGCCGAGGCCGCCGCATCCGCCGACGTGGTGATCACGATGTTCCCCGAGGGACGCCACGTGCTCGCCGCCTATCGCGGGTCGGAGGATTCCGCCGGACTCCTGCAGTCCGCCCGGCCGGGCACGCTGTTCGTGGACTGCTCCACGATCGCCGTCGACGACGCGCGTGCCGCGCACGCGCTCGCCGAGGCCGCCGGGCATCGCAGCCTCGACGCCCCGGTGTCGGGCGGGGTCGTCGGCGCCGAGAACGCGACTCTGGCGTTCATGGTCGGCGGCGACGAGGCCGACCTCGAGGAAGCCCGCCCGCTGCTGGAACGGATGGGGCGGCGCATCGTGCACTGCGGCGGACCTGGCCTCGGCCAGGCGGCGAAGGTGTGCAACAACATGATCCTGGGCGTGAGCCAGATCGTGGTGGCCGAGGCCTTCGTGCTCGGGGAGCGGCTGGGCCTGTCGCACGAGGCGCTCTTCGAGGTCGCCGCGAACGCGTCGGGGCAGTGCTGGGCGCTCACGACGAACTGTCCCGTGCCCGGCCCCGTGCCCACGAGCCCCGCGAACAACGACTACCGCCCCGGCTTCGCCGGCGCCCTCATGGCGAAAGACCTGGGGCTCGCCGCCCACGCCATCGCCCGCACCGGAGTGGACGCGCAGATGGGGCTGCTGGCCCAGGCGCTCTACGCGCAGTTCGCGGAGGGGCCCGGAGCAGGGCAGGATTTCTCCGGGATCATCCACACCATCCGGTCCGGTGAGGCCGCGTAAGGAGCGACATGACCAGCTATGACACCATCCTCGTCGAACAGCGTGGACGGGTCGGGTGGATCACGCTCAACCGCCCGGACGCGCTCAACGCCCTGAACACGCGCGCGATGCACGAAATCGTCGTGGCCGCCGAGGGATTCGACCGCGACCCCGGGGTCGGTGCGATCGTCGTCACCGGATCCGAGCGCGCGTTCGCCGCCGGCGCCGACATCAAGGAGATGGCCGACAAGAGCTCGGTCGACATGGTGCTGGATGACCACTTCGGGGCGTGGAACCGGTTCGCCGCCGTGCGCACCCCGGTCATCGCCGCCGTCTCCGGCTACGCGCTGGGCGGCGGGTGCGAACTCGCGCTCATGTGCGACATCATCCTCGCCGCCGACACCGCGGCGTTCGGGCAGCCCGAGATCGCGCTCGGGGTCATCCCCGGGATGGGAGGCACGCAGCGCCTGGTGCGCGCGCTCGGGTACTACAAGGCTGCCGACCTCGTGCTCACCGGGCGCCGGATCGGTGCGGACGAGGCCGAGCGCGCCGGGCTGGTCTCCCGCGTCGTGCCCGCGGGGGAGCTCCTCGCCGTCGCGGGAGAGGTCGCCGACGGGATCGCCGCGAAGTCGCTGCCGTCACTGTACGCAGCGAAGGCGGCGCTGGACGCGGCGCTGGAGACCCCCCTGAGCGCGGGCCTGCGGTACGAGAGCGCCGCCTTCACGTCGCTGTTCGCCACGGAGGATCAGAAGGAGGGCATGGCTGCCTTCCGGGAGAAGCGCTCGCCGGAGTTCACGGGGCGCTGATCAGGCGGGCCTACAGCGGGTCGGGCTGGGGGCGCGGGTCGTCGAAGTCGCCGGCCCCCTTGCGCATGCGGGCGAGAATCGCGACCAGCTCGTCGGTGTCTTCCGCACTGAGCCCCGGCTGCGCGAACACCTCCTCGTTCAGTCGCGCGGTGGCCTGCTCGGACAGCTCGCGTCCGCTGTCGGTCAGCACGATCAGGGTGACGCGACCGTCCTCGGGGTGTGGCTCGCGCCGGACGTACCCGCCGGCCTGGAGGCGGTCGACCGTGTTGGTGACACTGGTGGGATGCACCTGGAGGCGTGCGGATGCGGAGGCCATCGGCATCCGCCCGCTCCGGGACAGGCGCAGCAGGGTGAGGAGCTCGTAGCGCGCGAACGTGAGGCCGAAGGGACGCAGCGCCGCGTCCACGCGGGCGAGCACGAGCTGCTGTGCGCGCATGATCGAGGTCACCGCCGCCATGCCGGGGGCGGCGTCGGTCCATCCGTGGGCGACCCACTGCCGCTTGGCTTCAGCGATCGGGTCGATCCGGAGTCGTCGGGGACCGGGCACGGCGCACCGCCTTTCGCGGTCTACGGTACCGGTGCCGCTCGTCCGGCCCTCAGTGGAGGCCGCCGCCGGTTCCGATCTCCTCGAATCCGTGCCGGGATGCGCCGAAACCGGGCCGATGGGGCCTCCGCGGCGTCGGTTTTGAGGAGTTCGGGACGGGACAGGCCCGGGCGGAGGGGAGGCGGCCCCGCGCGGCGCGCGCGGCTGCTCTCCGTCTTGGCGTGCCCGCGCCCGAGGTCCGGGAGGCGGTTCCGGTTCCGAACTCCTCGAATCCGCGCCGCGATCCGCCGAAAAGGGGCCGATCGGGCGGACGGCGCGTCGGTCTTGAGGAGTTCGGGACGGGGCGGGGCGAGGAAGGAGAGGGAGCCGGAGCGAGGCGCCTCAGTCGGGGAGGCGGGATGCGGCGCCGTCGGCGAGACCGGCGGCGTAGGCCTCGTCCGCGCCGAGGCGGAACATGTCGCGCTCGGCGGGGCGGACGATCGCGCGCGCGCCGGGCAGGTCGAGCGCGCCGACGAGGTCGGCGCGGCCCCGCACCACGGCGACCGGAAGACGGGCCGCCTTGCCCTTGACGAGGTCGGCGGCGGAGGCGAGCTCGTCGGCCACGCACGGCATCGTGACCACGAGCGGGCGGCCCTCCGCGTCGGCGCCGCCCCGCAGGTCTTCGAACACCTGCACCCCGCCCGCCCCGATCGCGGCGTCGGTCTGGCCCTCCCGCCACGCCCGTCCCAGGGTGTCGGAGATGAGTACCCCCACGAGGGCGCCGGTCCGTTCCCGCAGGCCCGCCGCGAGCGCCCGCGCCGACGCATCCGGATCCTCGGGCAGGAGGAGGACGGTGCCCTGCGGGGTGTTGCTGGCGTCGACGCCGGCGGCGGCGGAGACCATGCCGAGCCGGTTCTCGACGATGCGCGTGACATGACCGGTGGGAGACGTACGGGATGCCACGACGCGCACGGTCTCGGCGGTGATGGCCGCTTCGCGGTCGTCGGCCACGACGAAGCGGTCCTCGGCCTTCGACACGATCTTGGAGGTGACCACGACGATGTCGCCGTCCTGCAGCTCCCCGCGGGCGGCCTCGGCGATCAGCTCGACGAGGTCGGTGCCCGGCGCGACCTCCCCGATGCCCTCGAGGGCCCACACCTGCAGCACGTCAGCGGACGAAGCGGACTTCGGTGAGGGTCTCGCCGAGGAACGGCTCGGTGTGGGATGCCCCGTCCAGAGCGAAGCCGTTGCGCGTGTAGAACCGGTGCGCGCGGGGGTTGTCTTCGGCCACCCACAGGTACAGCGGCTCGTCCTTGGTCACGACGGCGTCGAAGAGCATCTGGCCGATGCCGGTGCCGTGCCACGCGTCGAGCAGATAGATGAAGTAGAGCTCGCGGTTGCGGGGAGCATCGCGGTCGCGGGCCGGGCCCGAGCCGGCGAACCCGACGATGTCGCCCTTGACCAGCGCGGCGCGCATGGTGAACTCCGGGCCCTGGACGGCCCAGTGGGTCCACAGCTCGGCCATCCGCTTGGGGGAGACCCGCTCGAGGGCGGCCTTGCTGATCAGGTGGTCGTAGGTCTCGTGCCAGCACGTCGCGTGCACGCGCCCCAGGGCTTCGGCATCCACGTCCCGCACCGGACGGACGACGATGTCAGTCTGCAGTTCGGCTTCCATGGGGCAGACTCTACGCGCGGCCCCCCGGCGGCGGAAATCGAGCGTCGCGCCGTTGCGCGAACCGGCTCGGGCGGACGTGATCCGGCCCTCCGCCACCATCCCGGGTTCGCGCCACTTCCGTGCAACTGCGCCGATTAAGGATGGCGCGGATGCACGGATGTGTGGCGAACGTGCGGTTCGGCCGGACCCGGGCGCGGCGAGGCGGCGCCCGGCGGCAGACCGGCCGCTACTGTGAGACCGTGCGCGCGGTGGTCGGCTCGGTCGGACGGCTGCTCGTCGCGCACTGGCCGGCACTGCTGGCATGGTTCCTCGCGGGGATGCTGGGGCGTTACCTCGCCATCGAACTGGCGGGTTTCGTCGGGGCCTTCACCGCGATCGGCGGTCTGCTCCTGCTGCCGCTGGCGATCCTCTCGCGCCTGGTCGGTTTCGTGGCGATGTTCCTCGTACTGCGCGAGGGCATGGTCCGCCTCGGCGCGATCGCGCCTCTTCCCGCCGACGCACGCGCCCGCCGGCGCTCCTTCCGTGATGCGCTGCTGGCGGCGATCCTGCCGTTCTTCGCCGTCTACGCCGCGTGGGGGTTCCTTCGCGAAGACGTCGTGGCGTACCTGTCCCGCGCCCTGGAGGTGCAGACGGAACGGCGTTTCGCCGAGGGCGTGTCGGCCGTCGACACCGCCGGTACGGTCGACCGGCTCGGATTCGAGCCGTGGACCATCGCCGTCATCGTGCTCGCCCTCGCCGGCCGGTGGGCGTGGAAGAAGTGGGCCGCACGGGTGCCGCGCTGTTTCGCGGTGGGAGCGGTGTACCTCGAGGCCGTGTGGGTCTTCCTCACGGTGCTGCTCATCTCCGACGTGCTCGGACAGGTGAACGCGTGGGTGCAGGCTCGTCAGGCCATGGCGTGGCTGGCGGATCTGCGCACGTGGCTCGCCGAGATGGTGTCGCCGGTGGCCTGGACATGGGATGCGGTGGAGTGGCTGGTCGGCGAGATCGGCGGCGTCGTCCTGCTGCCCCTGGCCTGGCTGACGATCGCCGGGGTGATCTACGGGCAGGCGGTGGCGCCCGAGGGCGTCACGGTGCGTGCGCGCATCCTGGAGCGCGTGCGCGGGCGGTACAGCGCCCTGCCGCAGCTGCTCCGGCGCCGCCTGACCGACATCGGATCGGGCCTGGGGGAACGGTTCCGCCCGATCTGGCGCGCTCTCGTGCTGATGTGGCGGGGTGGGCCGATCCTCATCGGCGGATACGTCCTGCTCTACGCGCTCCTCGTCCTGGGCGGTCGGATGCTGGAGTGGGGCGTGACGCGGCTGATCGGGCCGCAGGACTTCTGGACGTTCTGGCTCGTGGCCGACTCCCTCCTGGCGCTGGCGGTGCTGGCGATCACCGATCCGCTCCGCACCGTGCTGGTCGCCAGCGCGTACGACGCCACCGTGGGGGCGCTGATCGGCGCACCGGTGGTGGCATCAGGGCACGTCGACGACGAGTCGGAGGAAGCGCGGCAGCTCGTGCACGATCGTGAGGTCGAGGCCGAGCGGGCCCGAGACGTCGTCGGGGACGAGGAACGGGACGACGACGGTGTAGGCGCCGGTGCGATCGGGCGCGCATGACGCCGGACGCTCGTCGTAGGGGATGCCGGAGAGCCCGCCCGCCGCATCCCACTGCCGGCCGGCCCCGCTCAGCTCCCTGAGCATGGGGGAGCCGCAGGTCGCCGGCCCTTCGCCCGTGCGCACGGGCACCTCGACGGTCACGACCTTCGTCCCGTCGGGGAGATCGCGCGTGTCACCGGCAGGAACGACGGATGCTGTCGCCGGGCCGTAGCTCGCGCCGCCGAAGTCGACCGGCGCGTCCTGATCGACGGTGACGGCGAAGACGCGGTCGCGGCCGAACATCGACCACCACTCGTTCCCGCCGATGACCACCGCCGTGGCGGGGACGAGCACGGCGACCGCCACGAGTGCGAAGGCGTTGCGGCGAAACCATCGGCTGCTCACGGTCGCGCCCACCCGGTCTCCGTCAGCTCCACGCTGTCGACGGGGTCGAGGTCGGCCAGATCGAGGGGCAGCTCGATGAGCGAGTCCAGCCGGGTCTCCCAATCCCCGGACAGGCGGAGGACCGCCTGCTCGTGCACGGCATCCGGCGGCAGTTCGAACGCGAGGCTCCCTTCGCGGGGGATGCCGACCAGCAGCGGCTGCTGGAAGAACGAGGGCGGCCGTTCACTGGCGCGGTAGGTGCGCTCGCCGATCGCGAGGCTGGCCCCACCCAGGGCCGTGCGGTCCTCCTCCCTCGCGGCGGCCGCGTCGAGGTCGACCACGAGCCATACGCCTTCGCCGGCCCACGCGCCGGCGCTCACATGTTCTGCCAGGCGCACATCCGTCACCGTGACCGTGATGGAGCGCCCCCGCGCTTCCTCGCCCAGGGCGGCGGGCACCACGAAGGGAGCCTCGTCGGCGTCCGCGGTGGGTGTCGCCAGCGTCACCAGCCACGCCCCGAAGAGCAAGGCGGCGCCCATCGGCCATGCCAGCCAGCGTCTCATCGCGGTTCCTCCGTGGACGCGCCTGCGCCGACGTCGGTGATGCTCACCGAGACACGCGCGGCCAGGACCGGATCGACCCACGCCTCGCCGGCGGTCACGAGCCGTCCGACGGACAGCCGGGTGTCGTGCAGCTCGACGGAGAGGGTGTCGCCCGCCTCGAAGGCGCCGGCATCCACGGTCCACGCCATCACGACCTCCGCGGGCACGCGCGGCTGCAGCCACGGAGAGTGCGTCGCGTCGTCGTAGCGTGCCACGGCGTCGGGGCGGGTGTCGCCGACGCCGGAGATGCGCACGGCCTGGGTCACGCTCGTATCCCCGGTGGTGGGGAGGGGGTGCGTCCAGCGGTTCTCGACCGTGGCGATCAGCGCGAGCACCCGCTCCCCGGCCCCGGCCTCCACGCCGACTTCGGGGAGGTCGTCGACGAGCACCGCGCGTTGCACCGAAAGGGCGAGCTGGTCGTTGATGTGCTCCTGGCCGGCGGACAGCTCCCGGACCGGCTCGGCCGCCACCGTCGACAGGCCGCCGAAAGCCGCGGTGCCGGCGAGGAAGAGCGCCGTGGCGAGACCGGCGAACCACGTGGTGGGGACGCGGTCGGTCGCTGCGCGTATCCAGCGCAGCCCCCGCCCGCGGGCAGGAGCGGACGGCTGATCGCCCCCACCGTTCGGCGCCCCCGCGTTCACGGCGCCAGCCTAGAGGACGCGGGGGATGCCGGCCCGTCCGGCGCGGTCGTGCCGTCGCCCTATCCTGAGCACATGCGAACGGCCCGCGCGACGGTCAAAGACGTCGCGGCACTTGCCCGCGTGTCGCCCAAGACCGTGTCGAACGTGCTCACGGGGGCCGTCCACGTCCGTCCCGACACCCGGGCGCGCGTCGAGCAGGCCATGACCGCCCTGGATTTCGTGCCCAACCTGAGCGCGCGAGGTCTGCGCAGCGGGCGCTCCGGGGTCATCGCGGTCGCGCTCCCCGACCTGGCGACGGCGTACTCGGCCGACCTCCTGCACTTCCTCGTCGAGGCGGCGCACGGGCGCGGCTTCGCGGTGCAGATCGAGGAGACCGCCGACCGTCCGCAGCGCGAGCGCGATCTGCTCACCCGCGCACGCGCGCACCTCGTGGACGGCCTCATCCTGAATCCGATCCGGCTCGAGGACAGTGTGATCGACCGCGCCGACGACCTGCCGCCGGTCGTCCTGATCGGCGAGGTGGAGCAGCACCGGACGGATCGCGTGCTCATCGACAGCCGCCGGGCGGCGAAGGATGCGGCGCTGCACCTGATCGCCCGCGGTGCCCGGCGCATCGCCGCGATCGGTGGCGACGACCGGCCCGAGCACGCCACGGCGACCAGTCGTCTGCGGCTGGCCGGGTTCCGCGACGCGCTGATCGAATCGGGGCTGGACCCGGACCCCGCCCGCGAGGTGAACCTTCTGCCGTGGAGCATGGCGACGGGTGCCGCGGCGGTCCGTGAACTGCGCACGCGCGGCGTGCAGATCGATGCGATCCTCGCGTTCACCGACTCCCTGGCCGTCGGCGCCATCCGCGAACTCGCCGAAGCCGGGCTGCGGGTGCCCGACGACGTGCTGGTGGCCGGTTTCGACGACATCGAAGTCGCGCGGTTCACGACTCCGTCCCTGACGACGGTGGGCTTCGATCGGCGCCTCTTCGCGCACGAGTCGCTGCGCCTCCTCGTCGAGCGGATCGACCGGCCCGGGCAGGCGCCGCAGGCGGTCACCATCCCGCACCACGTCGTGGAGAGGGAGAGCACCGCGACCCGCATCCCGCCGGCCGGCTGAGTGCCGGTGTTCCGCGAAAGCACTTGCCCCGCCGTTACATCGATGTAAGGATGCTGTCCATCCTCCCCTGGACGGGTCACGAAGGAGTGGCGATGACGGCACCTTCCGCCTTCAGCAGAAGGCAGTTCCTCGGACTGGCGACGGCGCTGGCGGGAACGGCAGCGCTGGCGGCATGCACCCCCGGTGCGGTCACGCCCGGCGCGCGCCCACTGGAGTTCTGGCATCTGCTCAGCGGTGCCGACGGCGTCACGATGTCGGGGCTGATCGACACCGCCAACGCGGGGCAGAGCTCCTACCTCGTGCGCCCGACGGTGCTGTCGTGGGGTGAGCCGTATTACACCAAGCTCGCGATGGCGGCCGCCGGCGGGCGGGCGCCGGACCTGTCGGTCATGCACGCGTCGCGCGTGGTGGGGTACGCCCCCGGTGGCCTCCTGGACCCGTGGGATGTGGGCCGGCTCGCCGAACTGGGGGTCGAGAAGAACACGTTCCCCGCGGCGATCTGGGAGAAGGGCTTCGTCGGCGACGACCTCTACAGCCTGGCGCTGGACGCGCACCCGTTCATCCTGATGTACAACACCGAGATCTGCGAGCGCGCCGGCGTCTTGGACGGCGACGGGCGCCTGCGTCCGGTGTCATCGCCGGAGGAGTTCCTCGAACTCGCCCGCGCTGTGGCGGTGGAATCGGAGGGCCACGGCCTGTCGTACGGGTACCTCGGCGACGGCGCCCAGATGTGGCGCCTCTTCTACACCTTCTACACCCAGCACGGGATGGAGATCGGGCTGCCCGAAGGGGGCAGCGCCGACATGGACGACGACGTGGCGGTCGCGTCCCTGACGTTCATGCAGCAGCTCCTGGACGGCGAGATCGCCGCGCGGGAGAACGACTACCAGTCCGCGATCGCCGAATTCGCGACCGGTCGGAGCGGACTGTTCCTCACCGGCGTGTGGGAGCTGCGCTCGATGCAGGAGCAGGATCTGCCGCTGGATGCCACGATCATCCCCAGCCTCTTCGGCACCCCGAGCGTCTATGCCGATTCGCACGCGTTCACCCTGCCCCACCAGAACGCCCCCGACCCGCAGACCCGCGACCTCGTCTACCGGTTCGTCGCCGACATCCTCAAAGGCTCGTTCGACTGGGCCGGGGCCGGGCACATCCCGGCGTACCTGCCCGTCACCGAGGCGCCCGACTACGCCGACCTGCTTCCGCAGGCCCACTACGCCGAGGCCGCCGAGTACGTGCGCTACGACCCGCCGGCGTGGTTCACCGGTTCGGGGTCGCGCTTCCAGGCCGAGTTCGGCTCGGCGGTGCAGAACGTGCTGCTCGGCGGGGACGACCCCTCCGCGGCGATCGCGCGGTTCCGCTCCCGGCTGGACTCGCAGCTGAGAACGCCCAATCCGGCCAACCCGGAAGGGGGCACGGCATGACCGCCACCGCATCCGCCCCCACGACCACGACCGTGGTGACCGGGCGCGCCGCCGCCGGCACCCGGCGCCATGCGGGGGAGCGACGGAAGGCGGCCGCGGCGTGGGGCTTCCTCGCGCCCTTTCTCCTCGCTTTCCTCCTGTTCCTGGTGTGGCCGCTTCTGCACGGGCTGTATCTGAGCTTCACCAACCAGTCCCTCACCGGCGCCGGGGGAGCGTTCGTGGGATTCGCGAACTACGCCGAGGCGCTCACCGATCCGGTCATGTGGCGCTCTTTGGGTAACACCGCGTGGTTCACGATCCTCTCCACCGTGCCGCTCGTGCTGGTCGCGCTGGTCATGGCGCTCCTCGTGCACCGCGGCCTTCCCGGTCAGTGGCTGTGGCGGCTGTCGTTCTTCCTGCCGTATCTGCTGGCCTCGACCGTGATCTCGCAGATCTGGGTGTGGATCTTCAACCCGCAGATCGGCGCCGCCAACCGGATTCTGGAGTCCTTCGGGCTCGAGCCGCTCGCCTGGCTGCAGAGTCCCGACACCAACATGTACGCGATCGTGATCGCCACGGTGTGGTGGACGGTGGGCTTCAACTTCCTGCTCTACCTCGCAGCGCTGCAGAACATCCCCGAGCAGCAGTACGAGGCGGCGTCCCTCGACGGCGCAGGGCCGTGGCGGCAGTTGTGGTCGATCACCCTTCCGCAGCTCGGTCAGGTGACGGTGCTCATCGTCATCCTGCAGATCCTGGCCTCGCTGAAGCTCTTCGACCAGGCGTACCAGATGCTCGGCGGCATCGCGAGCGACACGACCCGCTCGATCGTCCAGTACATCTACGAGGCGGGCTTCGTCGGCTACCGCTTCGGGTACTCCGCCGCCATCTCGTACGTCTTCTTCGCGATCATCGTCATCATCGGCGTCATACAGGCGTTCGCACTGCGTCGCCGGGGGGAGCAGTCATGAGCACCACCGCGCAGGCCCGCGCCCCTCTCGCCACCCCCGAGGGCGCGGCGGACACCCCCGATCGCGTCCGGAAGCCGGGCGCCCGTCGGTTCAGCCTTCTCAACGTCCTCGCCTTCATCGCCCTCGCCCTCATGGCGATCGGCTGGCTGCTGCCGTTCCTGTGGGCCGTGGCGACGTCGTTCATGACCGAGACGGATGCCGCGTCCGGGGGGAGCTGGATCGGAGCAACCGGTCCGACCATCGATGCGTATTCCACGATCCTGGCGCAGGGGAACGTCTACATCTGGGCGTTCAACAGCCTGTGGACCTCCGCCGCGGTCACGCTCATCACCATCGCCATCTCCGCTCTCGCGGCCTACGCGTTCTCGCGGCTGGAGTTCCCGGGCAAGAGCCTCCTCTACGGCGTCGTGATCGCCTCGATCGTCGTGCCGCCGCAGGTGCTCATCATTCCGCTGTTCTACGAGATGCTCGCCTTCAACCTCGTCGACACCCCCCTCGGGCTGATCCTGCCGCAGGTGGTCGCGCCGGCGATGGTGTTCATCCTGAAGAAGTTCTTCGATCAGGTGCCCATCGAGCTCGAGGACGCGGCGCGGGTGGACGGGGCGGGGCGCGTGCGCGTGTTCTGGTCGGTCGTGCTGCCGCTCTCGCGCGGCATCCTCGCGGCCGTGGCGATCTTCGTCTTCATCACGACCTGGAACAACTTCCTCTGGCCCTTCCTCATCATCAACGACACCAACCTGATGACGCTGCCGGTGGGCCTGCAGACCGTCATCAGCGCATACGGCGTGCAGTACGCGCAGATCATGGCGCAGGCCGTGCTCGCCTCCGTGCCGCTGATCGTGCTGTTCCTGATCTTCCAGAAGCAGATCGTGCGCGGTGTCGCCACGACCGGCTTCGGCGGCACCTGAGCCGTCTGCGCAGCATCCCCACCCCTCGTCGAACAGGAGAACCATGCCCCGCGCCCGCATCGTCATCGACCGCGACTTCACCGTGGGCGAGGTGCCCCGACGGCTCTTCGGCTCGTTCGTCGAGCACATGGGCCGCTGCGTCTACACCGGCATCTTCGAGCCGGGGCACCCCGAGGCCGACGCGCGCGGGTTCCGCCGCGACGTCCTCGCACTGGTGAAGGAGATGGGGCCCACGGTCGTGCGCTATCCCGGCGGCAACTTCGTCTCGGGGTATCTGTGGGAGGACGGCGTCGGGCCGGTGGCCGAGCGGCCGCGGCGGCTCGACGGGGCGTGGCACACCGTCGAGACGAACGCCTTCGGCCTGCACGAATTCGTCGAGTGGGCCCGCGAGGCGAACGTGGAGGTGATGGAGGCGGTGAACCTCGGAACGCGCGGTGTCGACGAGGCCCGCGCGCTCGTCGAGTACGCCAACCACCCCGGCGGGACGTACTGGTCGGACCTGCGCCGGCGCAACGGATCGCCCGAGCCCTTCGACATCCGGCTGTGGTGCCTGGGCAACGAGCTGGACGGTCCGTGGCAGATCGGGCACAAGACCGCTCACGAGTACGGCCGGCTGGCGCAGGAGACGGCGAAGGCGATGCGCTTCGTCGACCCCGACCTCGAGCTGGTCGCGGTGGGGTCGTCGAACCGGCAGATGCCGACCTTCGGCTCGTGGGAGCACACCGTCCTGACCCACGCGTACGAGGAGGTGGACTACATCTCCATGCACGCGTACTACCAGGAGCGCGACGAGGATGCCGCGTCCTTCCTCGCCGAAGCCGTCGACATGGATGCCTTCATCGAGGGCGTGGTGGCCACGATCGACGCCGTCAAGGCCGCCGGCAAGCACACCAAGCAGGTCGACATCTCCTTCGACGAGTGGAACGTCTGGTACCAGGAGGGGCTGCAGACCGACGACCAGCCGCACTTGGTCGCGCGGCAGTGGCGGGAGCATCCGCGGCTCATCGAAGACACGTACTCCGTCACCGACGCGGTCGTCGTCGGCACGTTCCTGCACAGCCTGCTGCGTCACGGCGACCGCGTGCGGATCGCCAATCAGGCCCAGCTCGTCAACGTCATCGCGCCGATCCGCTCGGAGGAGAACGGCCCGGCGTGGCGGCAGACGATCTTCTGGCCCTTCGCCCGAATTGCGCAGCTGGCGCGCGGCCGCATCCTGCGCCTGGCGGTGGAGTCGTCGCAGCTGGCGACGACGAAGTTCGGCGACGTGGATGCGGTGGATGCGGCGGCCACGTGGGACGAGGAGTCGGGCCGCGCCGCGCTGTTCCTGGCGAACCGCTCGCTGGACGAGGAGGCTTCCGTGACCCTGGAGGTGCGCGGGCTCGGGGTCACGGGCGTGCGGGACGCGGAGGTGCTGACGCTTCCGGAGGGCGGCGACCGGCACGCCGCCAACACGCAGGACGCCCCCGACACGGTAGGGCTGGTGCCGCTGCGCTCCGTCGGACTCGAGGACGGCACGCTGCGCGCGACGCTGCCCCCGCTGTCGTGGGCCGTGGTGCAGCTGGACGTCGCCCGCACCTGACCCCCGTCCCTCGGCCCGATCCCACGTCCGCGCCTGTTCGATGCGTCCGCGCCGTTAAGAAATGGCGCGGATGCACGGATGTGGCGCGAACGTGGGGCTGAGCCTGGGGCGGGACGGGGCCGGGCCGGGAGGCGGCAGGACTGTCGCCATCCCACAACGGAGTGTGCGTGGGTGGCCGGGGAAGCTACGATCGCGGATCGTGAATCTCCTCTGGCGCACCCTCCTGGTCATCGCCCGTGCTCGGCGCTCGGTGCGCCGCTCGGGGAAGCGGCTCCCGCCCAGCGCGGTCGGCCGCATCCGGCTGACCACGCTCCCCACCGACATCGACATCCTCAAGCACATGAACAACGGCCGCTACCTGTCGGTGTTCGACCTGGGGCGGTGGGATCTGCTCGTGCGGACGGGCCTGCTGGAGGAGATGAACACTCACGGGTGGTACCCCGTCGTCTCCAGCGAGACGGTCACGTTCCGAAAGTCGCTCAACCTGTGGCAGCGCTTCGAGCTGGAGACCCGCCTCATCGGCCACGACGACCGGGCGCTGTACCTCGAGCACCGGGCGGTCGTGCGCGGCGAGATCTACGCGCGGGCGATCATCCGCGCCCGCATGCTCAAGCGCTCGGGCGGCACCGTCGACCACGACGAGCTGTTCACCGCGCTCGGCTACCCCGAGGGGCTGCCCGACGTCGAGTCGTGGGTGCACGAGTGGGCAGCGGCATCCGCGCTGCCCTCGCAGCGCCGGCCCGCCCCCAGCGTGTGGGACTGATCAGCCGGCCGCGTACTGCCCCACCATCGAAGGGATCGTCCATCGCGTCGAACTGAGCTCGTGGCTCCACTGCGTGAGCGCGACCTCGTCGGAGATGCCGAACAGCTCGTTGGGTGTCGGCGCATCGTTCCAGGTCGGATCCACCACCTGCCACTTGCCGTCCATGAACGTCTTGTTCCAGGCGTGCCCGGTCGCGTTGGCGTTGCCCAGCACGTACACGGTGTCGATCCCGGCCTCGTCGGAGAGGGCCTTGTAGGCGAGGGCGTACCCGGCGCACACCCCCGACCCGCCGAGCAGGATCCCGTCGGCCCGCCACGCCGGCGCGTACTCCGGCGCGTACCAGCGGCTGCGGTCGGCCTGGACGGCGTCGAAGGCGACGTAGTCGTACTCGGCGTGGGCGGTGATCCAGTCGTTCAGGGCGAGCGCGATGTCGCGCTCGCCCATGCCGTCGCGGACGACCTCCGCGACGACCGCCTGCGCCTTGGCGCGGGTCTCCTCCTGCACGCGGCGCATCTCCTCGACGGGGAGCGGATAGTCCACCTCGAGCACGAGGCGCTCGTCGACCTGCCGGAAGCTGTAGGTGCGCACCATCGCGTACGGGGTCTGACTGATCACGGCCTCCACGAGCTCGCCGGGGGCGAAGGGGTTGGCCACCGCATCCATGTCGATGCGCTCGTTGCCCGCGATGAGGTTCGCCGCGACGTACTCGCCGATCTCCCCGAACTCGTCGGGCAGCGGGAAGTCCACGTCGGGCGCTTCCCGCGACACGGGCGCGTCGGACGCCGGCGTGGCCAGCTCCTGGTACGACGATTCGAAGATGCCGGTGGGGCGGGGGAGCGCTGCCTCCAGTCGTGCGCGCACCCCCTCGACGAACGCGTCCCACGTGCCGTCGACGTGATCCCAGCCGAGCGAGACCGCCGCGACGGTGCCCGGCACGCGCGCGTGGATGTAACCGATCGCGCCCTCGCGTTCGGCGCGGTCGAAGACGAGCGGCACGTCGCCCTGGGTGGCTCCCACAGTGAGGGTGCGCGCGGTCGTGGGAAAGCTGTCCAGCGTGCCGGTGTACACCGTCGTGGTGCCGGCGGGGCGTTCGATCGACACCTCGCCGGGCAGCATCGCGTTGAGCATGCGGCCGTCGAAGCGGTCGATGAACGAGCGGGCGCCATCCGCGCCGATCGCCATCAGGCCGTAGCCGATGGCTTCGCCGTTCTCGAGGGCGAGGTACGCCCCTCTCAGGGCGCAGTTCTGCACGCTGTCGCCGATACCGCTGAACCAGCAGTCCGCGGTCTCGACATCCCGCGTCGACCAGGCCGTCGCGGAGCCGTCCACCGTGCCCAGCGCCTCGTAATCGGTGTACCCGAGGTCGGGATTCGTCGTGGCCAGCAGCGGCACGTACTCCACGGCGCCCTCGACCGGTGCCCACGTGAGTTCGAGGAATCCGTCGGCGGCGGCGGTGTACTGCACCTGCGGGGTGGCCGGCACCTCGGTGGTCGGACGCACGTGCGCCATCGTCACGATCGGCTTGTCGAACTCCTTGCCGTCGGGGTCGAGGTACTGCACGACGTACAGCGTGTCCATCGGCGCCCACGACCGCCGCTGGTCCTCCTCGAAGAGCGGATCGGCGTCGGCGTTTCGGAACTTCGGCGGGGAGGGTGAGAGCGTGACGGAGTGGTCGATGGACGACGAGCCGAGGTAGTAATCGGCCAGCTGGCTGAAGTCGGAGTCGTAGTAGGCGGCCACCATCGCGGTGTTGCGCTCGTTGTTCTCGTACGCCGCGTCGTCGTAGGGCTCCGGGTCGACACGGAACCGGAAGGTGAGTTCCTCATCGTCGGCGATCGTGATCGCGGCGGTGTAACGGAACTCGTCGGACTCCGAGACGATGTCCGTCGGCAGCCTGCCGGCGGCGGCGGTGCTGGTCAGAAGCGGACCGGCGGATGCCACGCCGAGGGGGATCGCGGCCACGGCGAGCAGGGCGCCGACGGTGAGCATGGCGATGCCGGCCGCCCGCTTCTTCGGAGCGGATACGGCGGGGGCGGCGGTCACGCCGACCGCCGTGGCCGTGGCGGCGCCGGTGGCGTCGACCCCGTGGACGTACCACTGCTGCGACGAGGCATCCCACACCTGCACCTGCGTCCACTGGCCCTGGATGAACTGCCAGCCGTCGCGGTAGTGCGGGTTGGCCGGGTCGTAGTGGGCGTAGTGGGGGCTGGGTGCGGCCGCTGTCGGCCCCGCCGGTTCCGTCGGCGCAGGGGCCGGACGGCGCCGCAGGCGACGGGCGCCGAACACCACCAGCAGGACGCCCGCGACCAGCAGCAGAACGGCTGCGGCGATACCCACCCACCAGAGCACGGAAGCGAGCACGTGTTCCCCCTCGGAACGCGCCGTTCCGGACCCCCGCCGGACGCACGTGGTGCCAGGTTATCGAGCAGTTCACCTTTACGGACACTCTTGACGGCACGTCCGGCGGATCGATACGGAAGTCGGTCGGTCGTGAGGCGGCACGGAGAGTTGCCGTGGCGCGCGGCACGGCGCATCCGGGCGCCGGGGGCACCTGCCTAGGCTGTCGAGCATGAGCACGACTGCGCCCGCGCTGCCGCCCGACCTCGCGGACCGTGCCGTCGAACTCGCCGCCCGGTGGGTGTCCGAGTCCTCCGCCGAGCCGGCGGATCGGTCCGCGCAACGCCTGGCGGGCGTGCTCCGCGATCCGCAGGGGCTGCCGTTCACGATCGGCTTCGTCGACGGGGTCATGCGCCCCGAGAGCCTCTCGGCCGCTGCATCCCAGCTGCACCGCATCGCCCCGCTCGTGCCCGATTTCCTGCCGTGGTACCTGCGCGGCGCCGTCCACGTCGGCGGTGCCGTGGCGCCCGCGCTCCCCGCCCCCATCGTGCCGATCGCGCGCCGCGCACTGCGCGAGATGGTCGGGCACCTTGTGGTCGACGCCCGCCCCGCCAAGCTCGGCCCGGCACTCGCGAAGCTCCGGGAGAACGGCGCGCGGCTCAACCTCAACCTGCTGGGCGAGGCCGTGCTGGGAGAAGCAGAGGCCGAGCGTCGGCTCGACGGCATCCACGAGCTCATCCGCCGACCCGACGTCGACTACGTCTCGGTCAAAGTGTCGGCGATCGCGTCGCACCTGTCGCTGTGGGCCTTCGACGACATGGTCGAGCGCGTGGCCGAGCGCCTCATGCCGCTGTACCTCAGCGCCGCCGCCGACGGCACGTTCATCAACCTCGACATGGAGGAGTACCGCGACCTCGACCTCACGATCGCGGTGTTCACGCGCGTCCTGGAGGATCCGCGCCTCGCGGGGCTCGAGGCCGGGATCGTGCTGCAGGCGTACCTGCCGGACGCGCTGCCGGCCCTGCGGGAACTGACCGCGTGGGCGCGTCAGCGGGTGGCGGGAGGTGCTGCGCGCATCAAGATCCGCCTCGTAAAGGGCGCCAACCTCGCGATGGAACGCGTGGACGCGGTGCTCCACGGCTGGACGACGGCCACCTATGACAGCAAGCTCGACACCGACGCGAACTACCTGCGGTGCCTCTCCGAAGCCCTCCGGCCCGAATCGACCGCCGCGGTGCGGGTGGGGGTGGCCGGCCACAACCTCTTCGACATCGCCCACGCGTGGCTCCTCGCCACCGAGCGCGGGGTCACCGCCGACGTCGAGGTCGAGATGCTCCTGGGCATGGCCCAGGGGCAGGCCGCTGCCGTGGCCCGTGAGGTCGGGGCCGTGCTGCTGTACGTGCCGGTCGTGCGGCCCGACGAGTTCGACGTGGCGATCAGCTACCTCGTGCGCCGCCTGGAGGAGAACGCGGCGGGGGAGAACTTCCTCTCCACGGCGTTCGATCTCGCGGATGATCCCGAGCTCTTCGCCCGCGAGCGCGAGCGGTACCTGGCCTCCGTCCAGCGCGCCGCCGATCCGCGACTGCCCGTCGGCGCCCGGCGCAGCCAGGAGCGCGAGGGCGAGCCGGCGCCGGACGCGCCGCGCATCCTCCGCGACCCCCCGGCCGCGGAGGAGGGGCTCACCCAGGCGGTGCTCGGCATCGCGCGGTCGGCCACGCCGGACGACGACGATCCCGGCCGGGTCGTCTTCGGCGGGGAGGCGTTCGTGGAGACGGCGGTGTACTCCCCGCGGGAGGACGACGAGGCCGCCGTCGGCGCGCCCGGGTTCCGCAACGCCCCCGACTCGGATCCCGCACTCCCGGCCAACCGGGAGTGGGCCGCCGCGGTCCTCGCCCGTGTGCCCGCCTCGGTCGGCGGCGACGCCGTGCTGGCGGATGCGCGCGTGGCGGATGCCGCGATGCTGGATGCCGTCGTGGGCGGCGTGCGGGACGCATCCGCCGCCTGGGCGGCGCGCCCCGCGGCGGAGCGCGCGGAGATCCTCACGCGCGCGGCCCGCGTCCTGGCCGCACGGCGAGGGCTGCTCATCGAGGTCGCCGCCTCCGAGACCGGCAAGGTGTTCGCCGAGGCCGACACCGAGGTCAGCGAGGCGGTCGACTTCGCCGACTACTACGCCGCGACGGCGCGCGAGCTCGACCGCGTCCCCGGCGCCGTCTTCACGCCGGCACGGGTGACCGTCGTCGCCCCGCCGTGGAACTTCCCCCTCGCCATCCCCGCCGGCGGCGTGCTGGCCGCGCTCGCCGCCGGCAGCGGCGTGATCTTCAAGCCCGCACCGCAGGCCCGCCGCTGCGCCGCCGTGGTCGCCGAGGCCCTGTGGGACGCCGGCATCCCCCGTGAGGTGCTCGCGCTCGTCGACCTCGACGAGGAGACCCTCGGTCGATCGCTGATCGAGCATCCCGCCGTCGAGCGGGTCGTCCTCACCGGGTCGTGGGAGACCGCGCAGCTGTTCCGCTCCTGGCGCCCCGACCTGCCGCTGCTGGCCGAGACGAGCGGCAAGAACGCGATCGTCGTGATGCCCTCCGCCGACCTCGACCTGGCGGCATCCGATCTGGTCCGAAGCGCGTTCGGGCACGCCGGGCAGAAGTGCTCCGCCGCGTCGCTGGCGATCCTCGTCGGCCCCGTCGCGCGGTCGCGGCGCTTCGCTCAGCAGCTCGTCGACGCCACGACGTCGCTGCGGGTGGGCCCCGCCTCCGATCCGCTGAGCGAGGTCGGCCCCCTCATCGAGGCGCCGCAGGGCAAGCTCGCGTGGGCGCTGACGACGCTGGACGAGGGGGAGCGGTGGCTCGTCGAACCGCGGGAGCTGGACTTCGGCCCGGAGGAGGCCGGACGGTACTGGACCCCCGGCATCCGCACCGGCGTGTCGCCCGGGTCGCGCTTCCACCGCGAGGAGTTCTTCGGACCCGTCCTCGGCATCATGCACGCGTCCTCCCTCGCGCCGGCCGTCGAGCTGCAGAACGCCGTGGAGTACGGCCTCACCGCGGGGCTGTACACGCAGAACCCCGGCGATCTCGCGCTGTGGCTGGACCGCGTGCAGGCGGGGAACCTCTACGTCAACCGCGGCATCACCGGCGCGATCGTGCAGCGCCAGCCGTTCGGCGGGTGGAAGCGCTCGTCCGTGGGCCCCGGCGCCAAGGCCGGCGGCCCGAACTACCTCGTCGGGCTGGGGTCGTGGCGGGGCACCAGCGGCGGGCCCGCATCCTCGACCCTGCACCTGCGCGGGCTCGATTCGCGCATCACGGGCCTCATCGAGGCCGCGCAGTCGACGCTGCACTACGAGGCGTTCGAGTGGCTCCGCCGTGGCGCCCTCTCGGACGCGATCGCGTGGGATCGGGAGTTCGGCCGCGTGAAGGACGTCTCCCGTCTCGGCGTCGAGCGCAACCTGCTGCGCTACCGGCCGGTGGACGGCGTGGCGGTGCGGGCGACGGCGGATGCTCCGTGGCAGGCGGTGCTGCGCGTCGTGCTCGCGGGCGTGCGGGCGGGCGGGGGCTTCACGCTGAGCACCCCGGTGGGGCTCCCCGCCGAGGTGCGGCGCGCGCTGGGCGACCTCCGCGTGCCCGTCGCCGTCGAGACCGACGAGCAGTGGATGCAGCGGATGGTCGCGCCGAGCACCCCGGACGGCGACGAGGCCGCAGCATCCGCCCCTCGCCCTCCGCGCGCGCGGCTGGTGGGCGCGCGCGAGAGCGTCACGGCGCTGCACCGGGCGCTGGCCACGGCGGTCGAGGGCGATCCGGACCTCGCCGTCTACGCCGACGAGGTCACCACCGCCGGGCGTCTCGAGCTGCCGCCGTTCCTGCGCGAGCAGTCGATCTCGATCACGGCGCACCGCTACGGCACGCCCGACCCCTGGAGCGCCGCCGTCATCTGACCCGCCCCGCCCGCCGCCGGCCCCGCCCGCCGCCGGGTGAGACACCACATCCCGTCCGAAACACCCGGCGACGCGCGGTGTTTCGGACGGGATGTGGTGTTTCGAAGGTGGCGCGGGCCGCTCGCCCCCGGGCGTGGGCGCGTGGCACAATGGTCGCGGCGTGCCCGGATCGCCGGCTTCACAGAGCTCCGCCGGGCCCGGGGACAGCGTCCGCCGCACTCATCCGAGGAGCTGTATGTCCACGCACGAATCCGTCGCCCCCGCTACCGGCACCGAGCGCATCCAGCAGCACCGCCGCTACCTCATGTGCCGTCCCGAGCACTTCACGGTCAGCTACAGCATCAACCCGTGGATGGAACCCTCCCGCCCCACCGACACGGCCCGCGCTCTGCAGCAGTGGCAGACGCTGTACGACACCTACCTCGCGCTGGGTCACGACGTCGACCTCATCGACCCCATCGACGGCCTGCCCGACATGGTCTACACCGCCAACGGCGGGTTCCTCATCGACGGAGTCGCGTACGGCGCGAAGTTCCGCTTCGCCGAGCGGGTGCCCGAAGGTCCGGCGTTCATGGAGTGGTTCGCGGCGAACGGCTTCGACGTCGTCGAGCCGGCCGAAGTGAACGAGGGCGAGGGGGACTTCCTCCTCGTCGGCCAGACGATCCTCGCCGGCACCGGGTTCCGCTCCACCGGAGACAGCCACCGCGAGGTCGGCGAGGTGTTCGGCCGCGAGGTCGTCTCCCTGACCCTGACCGACCCCCGGTTCTACCACCTCGACACCGCGATCGCCGTCCTCGACCCGGTCGAGGGGCCCGGGGGAGCCGAGCGGGCCAACATCGCCTACCTGCCCAACGCGTTCGACGGGCGCAGCCAGGCGATCCTGCGCGAGCGCTACCCCGACGCGATCCAGGTGTCGGATGCCGACGGCGCGGTGTTCGGCCTGAACTCCGCCAGCGACGGCCGGAACGTCATCATCTCCCCGCGCGCGGCCGGCTTCGAGGCACAGCTGCGCGAGCGCGGCTACACCCCCGTCATGCTCGACCTCTCGGAGCTGCTGCTGGGCGGCGGCGGCATCAAGTGCTGCACGCTCGAACTGCGGGGAGCGGTCCGATGACCCTGCGGCTGGACACCGGGACGGTGCACATCATCGACGACGAGCGCGAGCACGTCGCATCCAACTACGCGCCCCTGCCGGTGGTCATCTCCCGCGGCGAGGGATCGTGGGTGACCGACGTCGAGGGCAAGCGGTACCTCGACCTGCTGTCGGCCTACTCCGCGCTGAACTTCGGTCACGGGCATCCGGCGATCCTCGCCGCCGCCCGCGAGCAGCTCGAGCGGCTCACCCTGACCAGCCGCGCGTACCACAACGACCGGCTGGGGCCCTTCGCCGCGGCGCTGGCCGAGCTGTGCGGCAAAGAGCTCGTGCTGCCCATGAACACCGGCGCCGAGGCCGTCGAGACCGGCATCAAGGTGGCCCGCGCGTGGGGGTATCGGGTCAAGGGGATCCCGGCGGATGCGGCCACCGTCGTCGTGGCCGACGGCAACTTCCACGGCCGCACCACCACGATCGTGGGGTTCAGCGACGACGCGGCCGCCCGCGACGACTTCGGACCCTTCGCCGCCGGGTTCGTCCGCGTGCCGTTCGGCGATGCCGCCGCGATCGAGGCGGCCATCGACGAGAACACCGCCGCGGTGCTGATCGAGCCCATCCAAGGCGAAGCGGGCATCATCGTGCCGCCGGAGGGCTACCTCCGCGCCGTCCGCGAGATCTGCACCGCGAAGAATGTCCTGTTCATCGCCGACGAGATCCAGTCCGGCCTCGGCCGCGTCGGCACGACCTTCGCGTGCGACCGTGAGGGCGTCGTGCCCGACGTCTACCTGCTGGGCAAGGCGCTGGGGGGCGGCATCCTGCCGCTGTCGGCCGTCGTCGCCGACCGTGACGTGCTCGGGGTCATCCGCCCCGGGGAGCACGGCTCCACCTTCGGCGGCAACCCGCTGGCGGCGGCCGTCGGGCTCCGCGTGGTCGAGATGCTCGCGTCGGGGGAGTTCCAGACCCGCGCGACAGCGCTCGGCGACCACCTCCAGGGGCGGCTGGCCGAACTCGTCGGCTCGGGCGTCACCGCCGTCCGGGCGGCCGGGCTGTGGGCCGGCATCGACATCGATCCGGCCGTCGGCACCGGGCGGGAGGTCGCCGAGCGGCTGCTGGCCCGCGGCGTCCTGGTCAAGGACACGCACGGGCAGACGATCCGCATCGCCCCGCCGCTGGTCATCCGCGCGACGGAGCTGGACTGGGCCGTCGAGCAGCTCAAGTACGTCCTCGACGCGTAGCCCACCCCCGCCCGAGATCAGGAGAATCGCCCGATTCAGGATGCTCCGGGCCCAATCCGTCCTGATTCCGGCGATTCGCCTGATCCGGGCAACGGGCGCGGGCGCATCCGGTCGATAATGACAGGGTGACGACGGCGCGCGAGAGTACGACAGCGGACGGGGCGCGTTCGCTCATCGACCGGGCGTTCGCCATCCTCGGCACGTTCCAGGGCGGACGCGTGCGGCAGTCGCTCTCCGACATCTCGCGGCGCACGGGGCTGCCCATCGCCACGTGCCACCGCATCGTGGGCCGGCTCACCGAATGGGGGGCGCTGGAGCGGGACGGCGACGGGCGGTACAACATCGGGCTGCGGCTGTGGGAGGTCGCGTCGCTGGCACCCCGCTCGGTGGGGCTGCTGCGCCTGGCCCGCCCCTACCTCCTGGACCTGTACGAGACGACGGGGTACGCATCCCACCTCGCGATCCGGGAGGGCCTGGAGCTCGTCTCGATCGAACGGGTGCAGAGCCCGCGCAGGCAGGTGCGTCGGCCGCTGGCCGGAGCCCGCTACCCGCTGCATGCCACCGCGATCGGCCTCGTCCTGCTCTCGCACGCGCCCGACGACGTGCGCGCGCAGGTCCTGGCCGGCCCGCTGCCGGCCTTCACGCCTCGCACGTACACCGATCCGGTGCTGCTGGATCGGCTCCTCGGCGACATCCGGCGGAGCGGCTACGCCGTCAGCGACCGGCAGATCGACGACGTCCACATCGGCGTCGCAGCGCCCATCCACGGCGTGGACGGATCGGTCGTGGCCGCCGTCTCGCTGGCCCTGACCGAACAGGACGTGGACGGCAAGAACATGATCCACCTCGTGCGCCTGACGGCGACCTCCATCGGCCGCGCGCTCGTCGCCGCCGGATACGGCCGGCCCGACAGCTGACGGCGGGTCAGCGCGTGAATGCGCTGAGGCCGGTGATGGCCCGCCCGACGATCAGCGCGTTCATCTCGTGCGTGCCCTCGAAGGTGTACAGCGCCTCGGCGTCGGCGAAGAAGCGGGCGACGTCGGTGTCGACGCGGATCCCCTCCGCGCCGCAGATCTCGCGGGCGAGGGCCACCGTCTCGCGAGCCCGGTCGGCGACCCAGCCCTTGGTGAGGGCGGCATGGACCTCCTCGGCTCGGCCGGCATCGCGCAGCTCGGTCATCCGCACCGCCATCGCGAGAGTGGCGGTGGCGTTCCCCAGCATCCGCGCCAGCTTCTCCTGCACGAGCTGGAATCCCGCGATCGGCCGGCCGAACTGGGTCCGCCGCATCGCGTAGCCCAGGGCCGCCTCGTACGCGCCGGCCTGCAGGCCCGCCGCATTCCAGGCGACGACGTAACGCAGCTGGGCGAGGATCGCCGCGATGTCGGCGAACGAGTCGATGCGGGCGAGCCGGTCGGTCTCGGGCACCCGCACGTCCTGGAGCCGGATGTCGCCGTTGCGCACCATCCGCAGCGCGAGCTTGCCGGTGATGTCGCTCACGGTCACCCCGGGCGCTTCCCGCGGGACGAGGAAGGCCTTGGCTCGTCCGTCGGCGGCGTCGCGGGCGACGACCACCATGACCTCCGACAGTGCGGCGTTGCCGATCCAGCGCTTGTGGCCGCTGATGCGCCAGCCCTCGCCGTCGCGTGTGGCGATCGTCTCCATGCCCCCGGCGACGTCCGAGCCGTGACCGGGTTCGGTGAGCGCGAAGCATCCGGTCAGCTCGAACGAGGGGATGCGGGGGTCCCACCGTGCGATCTGCTCCGCCGACCCGCCACTGCGCACGAGCGTGCGGAACATGCCGACCTGGCCCCCGTACAGGGTGCCGATGGACATGTCGAAGCGCGCCAGCTCGAAGTGGCGGAACCCGACGTACACCGCACGCGGCAGGCCGTCCTCGCCCAGCAGCGCGGGGTCGTCCTCCAGGCGGAGCGCGGCCAGTTCGGCGCGGAGGTGTGCCGGGCTGTGTGCGTCCTCCCACCACTGCGCCAGGTGCGGCCGGGCGCGGGCGTCGAGCAGTTCGCGCAGCTGCCGCAGCTTGTCGTGCTCTCCCGGGGTGAGCCGTTCGGCGAAGCCGAACAGGTCCACGGGCGCGGCTGCGTTCACGACGACAGGCCCAGCAGGCGGGCGGCGTTGTCCTTCAGGATCATCGCGCGCGCCTCCTCCGGAAACTCCAGGCCGTCGAAATCCCGCAGCCAGCGGTCGGGGGTGAGGGCGGGCAGATCCGTGCCGAAGAGCATCTTGTGCGTGAGGTAGGTGCGTGCGGCCCGCACGAGGGCGGGGGAGAAGTACTTGGGCGACCAGCCGGAGAGGTCGATCCAGGTGTTGAGCTTGTGCGTGGCGATGGAGATCGCCTCGTCCTGCCACGGGACGCTGGGGTGGGCCATGATGATCTGGAGATCGGGATGCCGCGCGGCGACGTCGTCCAGCAGCATGGGGTTCGACAGCGCGAGCCGGAATCCCCAGCCACCCGGGGTTCCGGCCCCCGCCCCGGTCTGTCCGGTGTGGACGAGGACCGGCACCTGCAGCTGTTCGATCGCCGACCACAGCGGGACGAACTCCTCCGCGGAGGGATCGAAACCCTGCACCGACGGGTGGAACTTGAAGCCGCTCACGCCGAGCTCGCCGACCTGCCGCTGCGCCTCCTCCACGGCCGCTTCGCCCTGCAGGGGGTCGACGCTGCCGAACGGGATGAGCACATCGCCGTTGCGGTGGGCCCCGGCGACGAGGTCGTCGATGCTGTTGGGCGCGTGGTCGAGGTTCGTGGTGGCGTCGATCGTGAACACCACGGCGGCCATCCCGCGTTCGCGGTAGTACTGCGCCGTCTGCTCGACGGTGCGGGGCGGCTCGCTGCTGCCGAAGTAGGCCGCCATCGCGGCCGACAGCTGCGGCGGCGACGCGGTGCGTCCGCTGCCGTCGACGTGCACGTGGGCGTGCATGTCGATGGCGCTGATCGTGCTCAGGTCGATGGTCATCGTGCCCCCTGTCTGGATGCGTCCCGCTCCCGGGACGCGTCTGCCTTGACCCGTGCGAGCTCCACCTTCCCGGTGGGGCTGCGCTCCAGTGATGCCCGGATGAAGAAGTGGCGCGGCTTCTTATATCCCGCCAGATGCTCGTCCAGATGCGACACCAGCGCGTCCAGATCGATCTCGGTGTCCTCCACCGGCACGATCATGGCGCTGACCACCTCGCCGAAGCGCTCGTGCGGCAGGCCGAAGACGACCGCGTCGGCGACACTCGGATGTGCCAGCAGCTGCTCCTCGACCTCGGCGGGGAACACCTTCTCGCCACCCGTGTTGACCACGGCGCTCAGGCGCCCGAGCAGCTCGATCGATCCGTCGCCGCGGGCGCGGGCCCAGTCGCCCGGCACCACGTACCGATGCTCCCCGATCGTCGGGAATGCGCGGGCGGTCTTCTCCGGGTCGCCGTGGTAACCGCGCGGGAGCACGCCGCGGAAGGCCAGGATCCCCAGTGCCCCCGGCTCGAGGGGGATCTCGGTGTTGTCCTCGCTCAGCAGCACCGTGCCCGGGGTGAGCATGAAGCGCGCGGGCAGGTCGTCGGCCGAACGCGTGGTGCCGAACGCGAACGGGCCGCCCTCGCTGGAGGCCAGCAGGTCGACGATCATGATGTCGCCTTGCGCGTGGAGCCGCCGCTTGACCGCATCGCTGAATCGCATCCCGGAGCTGAAGATCGAGTCCACGTGGGGCAGGCCCCGCCCCTCCGCCTCGACCGCCTCGACGAACGGCAGCGCGACCGCGTCTCCGGCGACCACGAGCCGCGTGACCCGGTGCTCGTGCACCAAGTGCAGCGCTGCCGCGAGGTCCAGGTGGGCCTCGTCGTGCAGCACGATCGTGCCGCCGAGGGCGAGCGTTCCCATCGACATCGACTGCGCGGTGCCGTGCAGCATGGGCGGCAGTGGCAGGGTCGCCACGCGCGGCGTGGTGGGGTCGATAGCAACGCGCACCGCGCCGGCCAGATCCGCCGGCGGTTCGATGCCGATGACGCCCCACGTCGAATGGCGACGGGCCTCCAGCAGGGTGTCCATCTCCCACACGACCGCCTTCGGCATGCCCGTGGTGCCACCCGTGTACAGGCGCAGGTGCGCGCCCCGCGGTGCCGCGGGCGGCAGCGTGCCGCCGCCGGCGACGATGTCGGCATAGGCGACGGCGCCGGCAAGGGCCGGTCCGCCGTCGTCGACCGAGATGAGTGCAACCGGCGGGTCGATGCCCGCCGCGGCGTCCTGCGCGAGGCCTCCGAGAGCGGTCGGCGCGATGAGCACCTTGGCATGGCTGTCCTCCAGGAGCGCCCGCACTTCGCCGGCCCGATAGCGGTAGTTGATCGCGACCGGGGCGGCGCCGATGGCCAGGCACGCCCAGAAGAAGGTCAGATACTCCGTCCGGTTGTACAGCAGCAGGGCCGCGGCATCGCCCACGCCGACGCCGTGCGCGCGCAGGTGGCGGGCCAGCGCCCCGGCCTCCGCCGCGAAGCGGGCGTACGTCATGGTGCCGCGCCGGGTGATGATCGCCGGCCGGTCCGGATCGGCGGCCGCGATGCCCTGCCACAGATCGCTGTAGTGGATGCCGCTCATGCCGGCTGCTCCCGGCGCGACGGCGGTCCCGACAGCTGGGCTCTCGCGGCGAACCGCTCGGACCAGGCGCGGTCGATGGCCTCGGCGCTCCATCCTCCCGGCGCGTCGTCCGTGGCGAGGACATCCGGGTGCGCGTACAGCGTGAGCCGGTCGCCGCCGATCCCGATCGCCTGCCCGGTCACGTGCGCGGCGCGGTCCGAGGCCAGCCAGACCACGAGCGGCGCGACGTCATCGACCGACCCCAGCGCCCGCTCGCGGCGCAGGTGCTCGGGGATCGGCAGACCGGCGACGTGGTCCTGGTAGGCCTGCGCGTACTCGGGGATGGTCGCGGTCATGGGGGAGAGGGCGGTGGGCACGATGGTGTTGACCGTCACGCCGGCGCGCGCCAGCTCCAGCGACCACGTGCGTGCCATGGCGACGATCCCCGCCTTGACCGCGGAGTAGTTGGTCTGCCCGAAGCTGCCGAACTGCCCCGCCGGAGAGCCGACCAGGATGATCCGGCCGCCCTCGCCGCGGTCCCGGAAGTGCTGCGCGGCCGCCCGGCCGCACGTGAACGAGCCGCGCAGGTGCGTGTCGACGACGGCGTCGAAGTCGTCGTCGGTCATCTTCCACAGCACGCGGTCCCGCAGCACGCCGGCATTGGCCACCAGCACGTCCAGGCGGCCGAACTCGGTCACCGCCCGCTCGACCAGCGCCTGCGCGGTCGAGGCGGGGCCCACCGGTCCCGCCTGGGCGACGGCCCTGCCGCCGGTCTCGGTGATCTCGGCCACCACGGTGTCGGCGGCGGCCGCATCCACGTCGTTGACCACGACTGCCGCGCCCGCCTCGGCCAGGGCGCGCGCGTAGGCGCGGCCGAGGCTCCGGCCGGCCCCTGTGACGATCGCGACGCGATCGTCCAGTCGCACCCCGCTCACCGGAAGTGCCTCAGCACGAGCTCGGCCACGACGGCGGGCTTGGCGCCACCACCGTCGACCTCGAACGCGAGCGCGAGCGTCACCTGCACCGCATCCTGCCTCTCCTCGACCTCGGCGATGCGTCCGCTCACCCGGATGCGCGAGCCGGAGGGCACAGGGGCGGGAAAGCGGATGCGGTCGAAACCGTAGACGATACCGGTGGTGGCGCCGCTGACGCGGTAGATCTCCCTGAGCGGACGGACCACCATGCTCAGGGTCAGCATGCCGTGCGCGATGCGCCCGCCGAACGGGCTCGCGGCCGCGGCGGCCTCGTCCACGTGGATCGGGTTGTCATCGCCGGTCAGATCGGCGTACACGTCGATGTCGTGCTGGGTGATGGTGTGCCACGCGGAGGGGCCCAGCTCCCGCCCCTTCTGCCCGCTCAGCTCTGAAAGCGCGATCGCCTCGGTCGTCATGTCGTCTCCCTTTCCGCCTCCCGGCGGGTCGTGATGATGGCCCGGCCGGTGATCTCCCCGCGAGCCAGCGCCGCATAAGCGGCGTCCGCGTCCTCCAGCCGGTACCGTCGGGTCACCAGCCGCTCGGTGTCGTAGGCGCCCTGCGCGGCGAGGGAGGCGACGATCGGCAGATCGTGCCGCGTCCGACCGCCGAAGGAACCGACGATCTGCTGTCCCCGGCGCACCAGGGGAGTGATCTCCACCTCGGCCGTCGTCCCGGCCGGAGCGATGCCGATGGCCACGAGGCGGCCGCCCTCTGCGAGCATCGCGAGGGCCTGCCCGAACGTCTCCGCGCGGCCGAGCGCCTCGAAGGCGACGTCCACGCCTCCTGTGGCCGCCCGCACTGCTGCGACCGGGTCTTCTGTACGGGCGTTCACCAGCACGGTGGCGCCCAGTTCGCGCGCCGCCTCCAGCTTGTCGGCGGCGATGTCCACCGCGACGATCGTGGTGGATCCCGCCGCGCGCGCCATGGGGATGAGGCTCGAGCCCACCCCGCCGACGCCGATGATCGCGACGGTGGTCCCCGTCTCCACCTCCGCGGCGCGGAACACCGCGCCGTAGGAGGTGAGGCCGGCGCATCCCAGCAGGCAGGAGGTCTCCGGATCGAGGGTGTCGGGGAGTGCCGCCAGCGCCGAGATGGGGACGACGCAGTATTCGGCCAGCCCGCCCATCGAGTACATGGCCAGGAACGAGCCGTCCGGCATGCGGAGGCGGCTGTGGCCATCGAACAGCGTCCCCTCCAGCCGGTTCTGCCGGAAGAACTCGATGCACAGGTCATCCCGGCCGCGCCGGCACTGCCGGCAGGACCGGCACGGCATGATGAACCCGGCCACGACCGTGTCGCCGATCGCGAAGCCGTGCGCATCCTCCGTCCCCTCGCCGATCGCGACGATCCGGCCGCTCACCTCGTGCCCGAGCACCGCCGGCCGGGGGAAGGCGACCTCACCCTTCATCACATGCAGGTCGGTGTGGCACACCCCGCACGCGATCACTTCGAGCAGGACCTCGTCCGGACCGGGAGTGGGGGTCGGGATCTCGCGCACCGTCAGATTCGGGGCGCCGCCGGCGAGGATGGCGGCCCGCATCGTCGCGGGTATGGGTGGCTGCACCGACGCTCCCTCTGTCGTGTCTGCTCAGCATCCTGTCGGGGAGGCACCCGCACGAGCACCCACCTTTCCATCGAGTGAAAACTGCCCTGCCGGGGTCGCACCGGTCCGTGGCATTCTGACCGGCGCCTGGACACAGACGTACCGAGGGGACATCGACATGGCATGGCAAGAAGCACTCCTGGACCCCACCGGCATGGCGGAGGGCGCCGCAGACGGCACCCTCGCCCCGCGACCGGTCAGCCTGAAGGGTCTTCGCATCGGGCTGCTGGACAACACCAAGCCGAACTCCACGATGCTGCTCGAGGAGATCGCCGCTCGGCTGCAGCGCGACCACGGGGCCGGCGAGGCGACGCTGTACACGAAGGACTACTTCGGCACCCCCGTCGCCGCCGAACTGCTCGAGCGGATCGCGTCCGAGAACGACCTCGTCGTGACAGCGGTCGGCGACTGCGGATCGTGCTCGGCGGCCACGGTGGCCGACGGGATCCTGTTCGAGCGCGCCGGCGTCCCCGCCGTCGCGATCACGTCCGATTCGTTCCTCATGTCGGGGCGGGCCATGGCGCAGGTGCAGGGGTTCCCCGCGTTCGACTTCACCGCGGTGGGCCACCCGATGGCGAGCCTGTCGGCACAGGAGGTGCGCGAGCGCGCGGAGACGGTGATGCCGGAGGTCCTGCGGATCCTCGGCGTGGAGGAAGGATGACGATGACGACGATCACACAGGCAGAGGCGACGGCCGACTCCGAGCGCGTGCAGGAGCTCGTCGAGTTCTACTACGACAACGAGTGGACCGACGGTCTCCCCGTCGTCCCGGTCACGCAGACGCTGCTCGACACCTTCCTGGCCACGGTGTCCCGCGACCCCGAAGAGGTGCTGTTCGAGATCGGGCACCTCAACCGCCGTCTGACCGTGCGGCTGGCCGCGATCAACGCGGCGATGGCGGGCTGTCGTCCCGAGTACTTCCCCGTCGTGGTGTCCGCGTGGCTGGCCATCGCCGCCGAGCCGCACCCCGCCCGCGGCATCTGGCAGTCCACGACCGGGACCGCACCGCTCCTGGTGGTGAACGGTCCCATCCGCGAGCGGATCGGACTCAACAGCCGCGGGAACGTCTTCGGCTCCGGGTTCCGGGCCAACGCCACCATCGGCCGGGCGATCCGGCTGGGCTGCATCAACGTGTTCGGCCTGCATCCGCACAAGCTCGACCAGGCCACGCAGGGCACGCCGGCGAAGTACTCATCCTGCCTGGCCGAGAACGAGGAGCAGAGCCCGTGGGAGCCGCTGCACGTCGAACACGGCTATGCCGCAGATGACGACGTCGTCACGGCGTTCGTCATCCGCTCGGTCATCCACATCGAGGCCCGGCACACGCAGGAGCCGGAACAGCTCGCGCGGGACTTCGTCGACACCATCGCGCGCACGGGGGCGCTCATCCACGAGTACACCAGCGCGCTGCTGGTCCTCACCCCTGAGCACGCCGACGTCTTCGCGCGCGCAGGGTGGAGCAAACAGGATCTGCGCGACTTCGTCTACGCCCACGCGATGCGGCGGCGAGAGGACCTGACCGCCGTCGGCAAGGACGCGCTCTCGCACAAGACGCGGTGGCGCCTGCCCGGCTCCCACCCCGACTCCATGCCCGACAGTGCCAGCGCGACCGAGACGCCGGACCGCGTCCCCGCGCTGAGCAACCCCACGTCGCTGCAGATCATGGTCGCCGGCGCCGACAACGCCGGAGTCTCGGCGGTCGTGGAGATCTTCACCCTCAACCCCCCGCGGGAGATCCCCCTCTCGCTCAGCAGAATCGGAGGCTCATCATGAGCGGATCGCAGGATGCCACGACGGTGGATGCCGCGCTGGCGCAGTTCACCGAGATGATGGCCGCCGACGGGTACGTCCTGAGCTGGCAGCCGGCCGAGGCCGACCGCATCGTCGTCCGCATCGACGCGACGGAAGGGGCCTGTGCGGATTGCCTGGTCCCGCAGCCGGTGATGGAGGCGATCATGGCGCAGGCGCTGGAGCCGACGCCGTACTCGCTCGACCACGTGGTCCTGCCGTCCGCGCACTGAGGAGCCTCCCGTGCGCTTGAGCGAGCAGGAGAAGCGGATGCGCGACGGTGAGGAGGGCGACGCCGTCGCAGCCGCGATGGACCTCCTCATCCGCTACGGCGACGCGCTCGGCGCCGAGCGGCTGGTCGAGACGCGCAACGTCGCCGGAACCATGACGCAGCCCTCCCCCGCCAAGGCGGCCCTCGTGGCCGAGGGCGGGTGGGAGCGTGCGTTCGCGGTGATCAACCTCGACTCCGATCGCACCCTCGACATCCCTCCGATGCGGGTGCCGACGTGTCAGCTCCAGCACGGGTTCGGCGCGGATGCGCAGGGGCTCACCCCGTACCCGGTGGAGAACATCCGGATGCAGGAGGATGCGGAGTCGTACTTCACTGATCGCGGCGTGACGGTCCTGGCCACCTGCACCCCCTACCAGGTGGGCAACGTGCCGGCGCGCGACGAGCACTGTGCGTGGATGGAGTCCTCGGCGGTGGTCTATGCGAACTCCGTCCTGGGCGCCCGGACCAATTGCGAAGGGGCCGCGTCCACGGGTGCGGCCTCCCTCACGGGCAAGATCCCCTACTGGGGCAACCATGTCCCCGAGAACCGCTACGCGACCCATCACGTCTCGGCCGACATCGATGTCGACGGCTTCCGCGAATGGGGCATGTTCGGCTATTTCGTCGGCGAGGCGGTTCAGGAAGCGCGGCCGGCGGTCACGGGACGACTGCATGCGCCCCGCGATTCCGATCTCAAGCACTTCGGCGCGGCCACCGCGACCTCCGGTGGCGTCGAGATCTACCACCTCCCCGGCGTCACGCCGGAAGCCCCCACGCTCGAGGCGGCGTTCGGGGGACGTCCGTCCCCGGAACCGATCCGCTACGGCGCACGCGAGCGCACAGCGGTGTACGAGACGCTGAACGCGCAGGGCACCAGCACCGACGTCGATTTCGTGCTGCTCGGGTGCCCGCACGCATCCCTGGAGCAGGTTGCCGAGATCGCCGGGATGCTGGAGGGCCGCCGCCTCAGCACCAGCGCGCAGCTATGGGTCATGCTTCCGCGCGCGCTGGCCGCGGAGTCGCTGCGCGCCGGATGGACGCGCAGCATCATGCGCGCAGGCGGCCACGTGCTGACCGACTCCTGCCCCGCCATGTCGCGGGCAGCTCCCCCGGGAACCCGTGTCATGGCGACGGATTCGGCCAAGCAGGCGCACTACCTCCCGGCGATCCTCGGCATCGAGGCGTGGTTCGGCACGACCGCCGAGTGCGTGGAGGCAGCGCTCACGGGCCGGTGGCGCGGAGAGCTGGCGTGATCGAGCTGACCGGGCGGGGGATCGTGGGCGGCGTGGTGCGTGCCGCCGCGCTCGTCACCGCGGAGCCCATCTCGGGCTTCGGGGGGATCGATGTCGCCACCGGCACCGTGATCGAACCGCGACACGAACTGTTCGGCGTCTGCTTCACCGGTCGCATCCTCGTCTTCCCCGGCGCGAAGGGGTCGTCGGGGTGGTCCAGCTTCTTCCAGAGCACGCGCCTGATGGGGACGGCACCGGCGGGGATGGTCTTCGACGTGGTGACGACCAAGGCCGTCCTGGGCGCCATCCTCACGCGCGTACCGACCGTGGTGGGGGCCCAGCCCGTCCCGCACCGCACGATTCGCACCGGCGACACCGTGGAGGTCGACGGCACTGCAGGGCGCATCCGCGTGTGGCCTGCGGCCGACGGTTCCATTGAGTGAAAAAGTGGTTGGCACCCCGCCTCGTCCTTCGCAGACTCGACCTGACGCTCGCAACGGCGTGAGCGGGTCCCGACACAGGAGTCAGACATGATCACAGCAGTCCGCCGAAAGGCCATCCGACGTCACTCTCTGCTTCTCGTCGCCTCCGTGGCCGCCGGCGCGCTCGCCCTCTCGGGCTGCGCGGGCGGCGGCGCGGCACCGGACGCCACCGACGCCGGCGCCGGCGAGGGAGAAGTGGTGGACCTGGGGAGCATGACCGTCGTCACCTTCCTGCCGCTGGAATCCTTCAGCTTCACCCCCGAGATGTTCGCGTACTCGGGCGGGTACTTCGAGAAGCACGGCCTGGACGTGCAGCTGCAGCCGGTGCAGGGCACCTCCGCGGCGATCCAGTCGCTGCTGGGCGGTGCGACCACCCTCACTCGCGCGAGCACCGTCGATGTCTTCCCGCCGATGGAGGATGGTCAGCCCATCCGCGCCGTCGGTACGATGGCGTACAAGTCGAACCTGCGCATGATCTCCGTCGAGGACGATCCCATCGAGTCCCCGGCCGACATGGAGGGCAAGACGATCGGGATGGGCTCGGTGGGAGGCACCAGCGAGAAGCTGCTGGATCTCACCCTGGACGACGCGGGCATCGCCGCGGACTCGGTGACCCGTCAAGCGGTGCCGGTGACGGCGGCGACCCTCGAGGTCGTGCGCCAGGGGCAGCTGGACGGCTACATCGTGAGCCTCGACACGTCGCTCGCGATCGGGCAGCAGAACGACGACGCCGTCGTCGACCACGCGGGCCTGGGCGACGCGCCCGACATCCAGACGTGGATCACCACCGAAGCCAACCTCCAGGACGAGAAGAAGGTCGCCCAGATCGAGGCGTTCCTCGCCGCGATCCAGGAAGCGGTGCAGGACGTCATCGACGACGCGCCGAACGATTTCGCCAATGTCCTGAAGACCCTCCGCGACAGCGGAGACTGGAGCTTCCCCGCCCTGGCGGACGACGAGGTCGCTGCCGACGCGCTGGAGATCTACACGACGCAGACCTGGGTGGACGCGGACGGCGGGGTCTCCCTGCTGGAGAACAACCACGAGGCGTGGACCACGACGTATGACACGTACGTGGCAGCGGGCCTGCTCGAGGGCGGGCAGGACCCCGCGGAGTGGATCATCGACGACCACGTCCCGGCCGAGTGACACGATCCGAGGAGATCACATGAGCAACCAGGCGACCGTCGCGGGTGCGGAGCAGGCCGGCGAGGAGCAGGTTCTCCCGCGGCTCCGCATCCGCGGCGTCGGGCGGGACTTCCACACCAAGGCCGGCGTCACCCACGCCGTGTCCGGCATCGATCTCGACATCGAGCGAGGCGAGTTCGTCGCACTCATCGGCCGATCCGGATGCGGCAAGACCACCCTTCTGCGCATGATCGGGGGACTGCTCTCGCCCACGTCGGGGACCATCGAGGTGGATGGGCGTCATCTCTGGCGCAACGGGCACGTCGAGAGCTCCGCCGTGACCCGGCTGGGCTTCGTCTTCCAGGAGAGCAACCTCTTCCCCTGGTTCACGGTCCTGGACAACATCGCGCTGCCGCTCAAGCTGCGCGGAGTGGACAAGGCCGCACGCCGGCAGCGGGCGACCGAGCTCGCCGCTCTCGTGGGGCTGAGCGGGTTCGAGAAGTCGTACCCCCGGGAACTGTCCGGCGGCATGCGTCAGCGGGCTGCCATCGCACGCGCGCTGAGCACGAAACCGGACCTGCTGCTGATGGACGAACCCTTCGGGGCCCTGGATGCGCTGACGCGCGAGCGCATGAACCTCGAACTGCAGCGCATCGTCCTGGAGACCGGATCGACGGTCGTGTTCGTCACGCACGACATCCCCGAAGCGGTGTTCCTCGCCGATCGGGTCGTGCACATGACGCCGCGTCCCGGCCGCATCCGGCAGATCCTCTCGGTCCCGGATGCCAAGCCGCGCGGCATCGAACTGCAGACCACCCCCGGGTTCAACGACATCGTCCGGAACCTGCGCCACGACCTCGATGAGGAGGACTGACCCATGGCCACAGTGCAGGCGGCCCCGCCGGAAGAACCCACGACGACCACGATCGTCACCGAGCAGCGCCGCCAGTCGGAGGGGCGCATCCTGAAGATCCTGCCGTGGATCGTCACGCCCTCGCTGGTCGTGCTGATCATCGTCGTGTGGCAGGTGCTGGTCACGGCGCTGCAGGTCAACCCGTTCGTCTTCCCGCCGCCTGCGGCCGTGGGCGAGGCGTTCGTGACGCTCGTGCTGGACGGCAGCACGTGGGGCGAGACCTGGATCACCCTGAGTGAGATCCTCCTCGGCTTCGCCATCGCCGTGCTGATGGGCGTCATCGTCGGCGTCGCGTTCGGCAAGCTGCCGTGGCTCGAAGTGAGCATCCGCCCGCTCATCGTCGTCGCACAGGTCGCGCCGAAGGTCGCCTTCATCCCGCTGTTCGTCATCTGGTTCGGCTTCGGCATCACCTCCAAGGTGCTGCTCGCGGCACTGCTGGCGTTCTTCCCGGTCATGCTCAACGTGCTCCTGGGGGTGCGCTCGGTCGAGCGCGGCCAGCGTGAGGTGATGCGGAGTCTGAACGCCTCGCGCGCGCAGATGTTCACCCAGCTGGAGATGCGGAGCCTGCAGCCGTACCTGTTCGCCGGCATGGAGGTCGGGATCGTCCTGGCCACCACTGGAGCGATCGTCGGGGAGTACCTCGGCGGCAGCGTGGGGCTCGGTGCGATGGTGGTGCGCGCGATGAACTCGCTGGATGCCGCGCGCACGTTCGCCCTCATCCTGCTGCTCTCCCTGATCGGGCTCGCGCTGTACCTCATCGTCAATGAGGCCAAGCGGTTCTTCATCCCGTGGCACGAGTCGGTGTACGGGCTGCGCGAGGGGATGTAGGCCGGCCCTCCCCGTAGGCTGGTGCCGCTCTCTCGCAGAGCGCGCACAGAAGGGGCGGCATGTCGGAGGAGCGGTCGCGCGACAGGATCCAGAGCATCGAGCGGGCCGTCGAGGTGCTCCGGGCCTTCAACCGCCAGGAGGGGTCGCTGAGCGTTGCGGAGATCTCGGCGCGGGTGGGGCTCGCCCGCCCGGTGGTCCGTCGCATCCTGTTGACCTTCGCCCACCTCGGCTACGTCGAGTCCACGAACGGGGCCTGGAGCCTGACGCCCCGGATCCTCGAGCTCGGCTCGGGGTACTTCACCGCCTCTTCGCTGCCGGAGATCTCCTACACCTACATGGCGGAGGTCGTCGAGCGCACCGGCGAGACGTGCAGCATCGGCGTGCTGGACGGCCTCGAGGTCATCCATGTCGCCCGCGTCGAGGACCGCCGCCCCCTGCCGGACTCGGTGCGGGTGGGCAACCGCCTGCCGGCCCACGCCACGGCGATCGGCAAGGTGCTGCTGGCGCAGCTGAGCGAGCCGGAGCTGACCGGGCTGCTCGCCTCCACGACCCTCGAGGCCTACACGCCGCACACCGTCTCGGACCCGGCCGCGTTGCGGGAGCGGTTGGCACGGGTGCGGGAACGCGGGTTCGACGTGTCGCTGGAGGAGTTGAACCCCGGCCAGGTCGCCGTCGCCGTGCCGATCGTCGCGGGCGGACAGGCCGTGGGCGCCATCGCGGCCTCCTCGACCACGGTGCGCGAGACGGAGCAGAGCCTCACCGAGACGGTCATGCCGGTGCTGCGCACCGCGGCCGACGAGATCGCGCGGGCCTACCGCAACGCCAACCCGCAGGTGTTCCGCGCCGACCGGTGAGCGTCACGCCACCGGCGCGGCCACATCATCCGGCAGGCGCGTCCCGAGGAACGCGCCGTCGGCCTCCAGGCGCTCCTGCAGCCGCGCCACATCCACGCCGGACCCGGTGCCGTCCCCGGCCAGCGCGAGGTCGGCGGCGGTGCCGGCCGCCTGCCCCATGACGAAGCACGGCCCGGTGACGCGTCCCGAGGACTGGCCGCGCTGAGTCATCGACGCGCACCGGCCGGCGACGAGGAGGTTCCCGACGACCTGCGGCACCAGCATCCGATAGGGCAGCTGGTTGTACCCGCGGGAATCCGCCGGAGGGAAGCGGAATTCGACGTCACCGGGCACGTGCGCCTCGACCGGCCACCCGTTGACCCCGATCGTGTCGTCGAAGTCGGCGCAGCCGAGCACGTCCTGCTCGGTGAGCTGGTATTCCCCCACGATGCGGCGCGTCTCGCGGATGCCGATCTGCGGGGCGATGTCGACCACGTACGCGTCCTCGAACCCGGGGGTGTTCTCCCGGATGAACGCGAAGGTGTCCTTGACCTGCCGGCGGCCCTGGATCTCGCCACGCGTGAGCTGACGGACATCCGTGCCGTCGATGGCCGAGCCGTCCTCGTTGCTGAGCTGGGTGAGGTTCGAGCGCCACTCGAGGGGATTGCGCTGCGGGCGGACGATCGGCTTCTTCCGGGGGAAGTGGTGGGTTCCGGCAGCCTCGGCCTCCTCCATCCGCCGCCGGATCGTCTTCCACGCCTCGCCGGCGCGCTGGGGGTCGACGCCGTTGATGCGGAACATCAAGGACGGGTAGAGCAGGTGCTCGGCCCGCTCATAGGGCGCACCCGCCCACGCGGCGATGTCGGCATCGCCGGACCCGTCGATGAAGAACCTCCCCCGTACGGCTGCCCGACCTGACTTCGATTCGATCACGACCGCGTCGATCGTGTCGTCGCCTGACATCACGACATCGACCGCGACGGCGTGGAAGAGCACTTCCGCCCCGCCGGCCAGGAGCAGTTCGTCGGCGGCGATCTTGTACGCCGAGATGTCGAAGGCGACGGCCTGGATGCGGTCGTCGACGGACAGGTGCGGTTCGTTCAGGCCGTCGAGGGCGTCCAGCCGGTCGTACAGTTCGTCGGCGAACCCGTGCACCACCAGGCGGTCCTGCCCGTACACGCGGGCGTGCAGGCCGCAGAAGGTGCTGAGCCCGCCCATCGTCCCGGCTCCGCCGAGGAAGCCGTATCGCTCGATGAGCAGCGTCGAACGCCCCGCGCGCGAGGCTGCGGTGGCCGCGAGGAGGCCGGCGGGTCCACCGCCGACGACGACGACGTCGTACTCCCCGATCACGGGGACGCGGGCGGCGGGCAGGGCGATGGTCGGATCGGTCATGCGTGCTCCGTGTGCTCGGGGATGGATGCGGCGAACTCCGCCGCAGGCTGGCAGGGGCCGTTCGGGCGGGCGCACAGCACCGCGCCGCAGCCGAGGGGCTGCACGAGCTGCTCGTACTGGTCGAGCATCCCGCCGCCGCTGTCGCGGTCGGGGAGGGGGACGTAGGACGGTCGCGCAGCCAGTTCGGCGGGGTCCACCAGCAGATCGATGCGGCCATCGGCCAGGTCGATGTCGATGACGTCGTCGTCCTGCACGAGTCCCAGCGGGGCGCCGGGGGTGGCCGCCTCGGGGGAGACCTCCCCGACGGTCATGCCCTGGTTCACGAGGCCGCTGAACTGTCCGTCGGTCACCAGCGCGACCGAGTGGGCGAGCCCGCGTGCGTGCAGGGCGAAGATGAACGCGCTCGTCAGTCCCATCCCCGGTGCGCCGCTGACGCCGATGCCGCGGATCACCGCGACGTCGCCCGGACGCAGTCGCCCGTCCGAGATGCCGGCGATGGCGTCCTCGCGGCTCGTGAAGATCCGTGCCGGGCCGGTGAACCGCCGCGGTCCCGGGTCGGGGACGGGGCGTTTGGCCACTGCTCCGCTCGGGGCGAGCGAACCGCGCAGTACCGCGATGGCCGGATCCGTGCCGAAGGGGTCCTCGATCGTGCGGATGATCTCGCCGTCGCCGGGGCGGGCCTCCTGGAGACACCGTTCCAGGGTCCTGCCCTCCACGGTGAGCGCCGAGCCGTCCAGCAGCGGCAGCAGCTCGCGCAGCAGAGTGGCGCCGCCCCCGGCGTCTTCGAACTGCTCCGTGAGCCAGGGGCCGTTCGGGCGCACCGACGCCAGGAGCGGAGTGCTGCGCCCCAGGGTGCGGAACTCCTCCCACACATCGATGTCCAAGCCGGTCTCCACGGCGATGGCCTGCAGGTGCTTGATGGTGTTGATGGATCCGCCCACGGCGAGCATCGCCCGCACGGCGTTGCGCACCGACGCGTCGGTGATGATCTCGCGGGGGCGCAGGTCGTGTTCGATCGCGTCGACGAGAACCTCGGCACTGCGTCGCACGGAGTGCCACATGCGCTCGCTGTTGGCGCGCACGGGAGCGGCCCCCGTCACGGCCATCCCCAGCGCCTCCGCGACGACGTGCATGGAGTTGGCGGTGGCCATCCCCGCGCATACGCCCGGACCCAGGATGGCGTCGTCCGCGAGCTCCTCCAGATCGTCCGTGGGCTCGCCGGTGACCGCCGCCATCGCCGCGAGGAGGAACACCTCCTCCACGTCCGCTTCGCGTCCCTCCGCCAGTCCGCTGTGCTGATACCCGCAGGGCACGACGACCGTGGGGATGTTCAGCCGTCCGGCCGCCATGAGGTGCGCGGGCGTGGTCTTGTCGCAGGATGAGAGGCAGATCATCGCGTCGAGCTTGGCGCCCTCCACCGCCGCCTCGATGTCGTCGACGATGAGGTCGCGGCTGGGCAGGATGTAGCGCCCCGCCCGCCCGGCACTCGTGACGAAGTCGCTCGGGGCGGTGGTCCGGATCTCGAACGGCAGGACCCCGAGTTCGCGCAGGTGACCTTTGAGCGCGTCGGCGATCTCATCCAGGTGGGCGTAGCAGGCGGCCAGTTCGGACGAGGTGTTCACGATCGCGACCTTGGGCTTGGTCAGGTCGGCCGCAGCGATCCCGAGCGAGCGCCACTGCGCGCGCCGCGCGATGCCGAGGGCGGAAGTGGGGGGCAGATTGCTGCGCAGGGTGGGCATCGTCGTCCTTGTCTCGCGTCGTGATCCCCGGAGGGCGTACGCATTGCGTTCAACATGTCGCAATGCGTACGCTGAGCATACGACGCCAGGGGAAGCGGGTAAAGGTGAGCGCAGCGCGGCGGGCGGCTCCGACGACGCACTCGCAGCCCGTGCTGGGAGCAGGGCTCCTCACCGTGCTCGGCCTGCTCATGACGGTCAATCCGATCGCGTCCAACATCTACCTGCCGGGCCTGGGGCAGATGGCGGCCGACCTGGGCGTGACGGTGGCCGGCGCCCAGTTCGCTCTCACCGGCTTCCTGCTCGGAGTGGCGGTAGGGCAGCTGGTCGTCGGTGCGATGACCGACAGCCTCGGTCGCCGTCGCGTGCTGCTGCTGGGCCTCGGGCTGCTCACCGCGGCCAGCGCGCTCGTCCTGCTCGCTCCCACCCTCGGGGTCCTCATCCTCGGTCGCGTGCTGCAGGGATTCGGCTCGTCCGCTGCGGTGGTCGTCACCCGTGCCGTGGTGTCGGACACCGCGCGCGGTGCCCAGGCCGCGCGTGCGTACAGCGTGCTCATGGGCATGCTGGCCGCCGGCCCGCTCTTCGGTCCGCTGCTCGGGACGCTCCTCCTCCCGCTCGGGGGGTGGCGCGCCACCTTCGCCGCGCTGCTGGTGATGAGCGTGCTGTACCTCGTGGTTGCGGCCCTCTCCGTCCCCGAGACCCTCGCCGTCGCCGACCGGACGCCGGTTCGGATCGGGCGGCTGATGAGCAACTACCACCGCCTCGCCGGTGACGGGGGCTACGTCGGCAACGCGCTGGCCATGGCCTTCGGATTCGCCGCGCTGGTCACCCACGTCAGTGCGTCCTCGTTCGTCGCGCAGGACGTCCTGCGCACCGACGAGTGGGGCTTCACCTTCCTCTACATGGCCTACGCGCTGGCGGTGATGGCAGGCAGCGCCGTGAACGCCCCGCTGTCGGGGCGCTTCGGTGCCCGCCGGATGCTCCTGATCAGCCAGGGCATCGCCATCGCCGCGACGGCGGCGATGGCGGTCTTCGCCCTCACCGGCACGTTCACCGTCGTCACCTTCCTCGTCACGGTCATCCCCGCGTGCGCGGCCGGGTCGGCGCTCCTGGCCAATGCGACGACGCTGACGCTGGCCCGCGCCGCCTTCGCCGCGGGCTCCGGCGCGGCGCTGATGGGCTTCACGCAGTTCACCCTGGGTTCGGTCATCTCGCCGCTGAGCGGTGTGCTCGGGCCCACCACCGCCGCCCCGATGGCGCTGACGATGCTGGCGGCGTTCGTGCTCAGCGCGGCGGCAGGGGTCTTCGGCCGCCGCGCGGAGCGGCGCGTCGTCCTCGCGGCGCATCCCCGAGATCAGGAGGATCGCCCGATTCAGGATGTTTCGGCATCCGTTCGTCCTGATCCGGGCGATCTTCCTGATTAGGGCGGCGGGTGCAATCCCCGTGCGCCGAAATGTGGCGGCAACACGGCCGCCACTAGGCTCGGGACATGGGTGACCTGTTCGACGGATACGGCTCCACGCTGGCGCCGCGCAAGACCTCGACCGGTGTCCCGGCGTACGACGAGATGTTCGGCGACCCGCCGCATCCCGGTGAGCATGCCGAATCGCGCATGGCCTACCGGGAGCTGTACCAGGCGCTGGCGCAGATGACCCAGGACGAGCTCCGCGGACGCACCGAGTCGCTCGCCAGCTCGTACCTCGCGCAGGGCGTGACGTTCGACTTCGCCGGCGAGGAGCGCCCGTTCCCCCTGGATGCGGTGCCCCGCATCATCGACTACGACGAGTGGTCGCGCGTGGAATCCGGGGTCAAGCAGCGCGTGCGCGCTCTTGAGGCGTTCCTGGACGACGCGTACGGCAGCCAGCACTGCGTGCGCGACGGTGTGCTCCCCGCCCAGCTGATCGCCTCCTCGCAGTACTTCTACCGTCAGGCCGCCGGGATCCACAGCGCCAACGGCGTCCGCATCCAGGTCGCCGGGATCGACCTCATCCGCGACGAGCACGGCGAGATGCGCGTGCTCGAGGACAACGTGCGCGTCCCCAGCGGCGTGAGCTACGTCATCTCCAACCGGCGCGTGATGGCGCAGACGCTGCCCGAGCTGTTCCTCTCGATGCGCGTACGCCCCGTGGGCGATTACCCGAACAAGCTCCTCGCGGCGCTGCGGGCCTCGGCCCCAGGCGGGATCGAAGACCCCAACGTCGTCGTGCTGACGCCGGGCGTGTACAACTCCGCGTACTTCGAGCACACGCTGCTGGCCCGCCTCATGGGCGTCGAGCTCGTCGAGGGGCGGGACCTCCTCTGCGTGGGCGGCAAGGTGTTCATGCGCACCACGCGCGGTCCGCAGCGCGTCGACGTGATCTACCGGCGCGTGGACGACGACTTCCTCGACCCGCTGCAGTTCCGCGCCGACTCGATGCTGGGGGCACCGGGCATCATGCTCGCCGCGCGCTTGGGGAACGTCACGATCGCCAACGCGGTGGGCAACGGTGTCGCCGACGACAAGCTGCTGTACACATACGTGCCCGACCTCATCCGCTACTACCTCGCCGAAGAGCCGATCCTGCGCAACGTCGACACATGGCGGCTGGAAGACCCGGGTGCGCTCGAGGAAGTGCTCGACCGTCTCGACGAACTCGTCGTCAAGCCCGTCGACGGATCCGGCGGCAAGGGCCTCGTCGTGGGGCCGGACGCGTCGCCGTCCGAGCTGGAGGCCCTCCGTCGACGGCTCCTTGCCGATCCCCGCGGCTGGATCGCCCAGCCCGTGGTCATGCTCTCCACGATCCCCACCCTCGTCGAAGACGGCATGCGGCCGCGCCACGCCGACCTCCGCCCCTTCGCCGTCAACGACGGGGACGACGTCTGGGTGCTCCCGGGCGGACTGACGCGTGTGGCGCTGCCCGAGGGGCAGCTCGTGGTCAACTCCAGCCAGGGCGGCGGCTCCAAGGACACGTGGATCGTCGGCGGCTCGGCGCCCGCCCACGTCGAGTACGGGCAGGGCAACGGCCTGGCCGGTCTCGTCGCCGATCAGGCCGCCACCATCACCGCGGCGATCCCGATCATCTACGACGGTCAGCCCGAGGTCACCCACTCCCCGCAGGATCCCACGGCCGGCGGCACGGAGCAGCAGCAACAGCAGCAGCAGGCCGAGCCCGCCGAGCACGAGCACGGCCCGCAGCAGGAGCAGCAGCAGCAGGCCCGTGACCTCACGCGGGGGGTGGACGGATGCTGAGCCGCATCGCCGAATCGCTGTTCTGGATCGGGCGCTACATCGAGCGCAGCGACGGGACCGCCCGCATCCTCGACGTGCACCTGCAGCTGCTGCTGGAGGATCCGTGGATCGATGAGGACACCGCGTGCCGGTCGCTTCTGAGCGTCATGGGGTCCTCCCCGCTCGAGGGCGTCGACAAGGTGCGCCGCGACGACGTGCTGCAGCGCCTCGCCGTGGACCGTATGAACCCCGCGAGCATCGCGTACTCCCTCACCGCCTCCCGCGAGAACGCGCGCCGCGCCCGGGAGATCGTCTCCAGCGAGCTGTGGGAGACCCTCAACACCACGAACTCGCGGATGCCGCGGCGACTGCAGACCGACAAGGTGCACGAGTTCTTCGCCTGGGTGCGTGAGCGCGCGGCTCTCGCGGTGGGGATCGTGGACTCCTCCACGAGTCGCGACGAGGCGTGGCAGTTCTTCACGCTGGGGCGCAGCATCGAACGCGCCGACATGACCGCGCGCCTGCTCGCCACCCGGTCGCTGACGGAGGTGTCGGGGCCGTCGTGGACGACGATCCTGCGCTCGTGCGGCGCGTACGAGGCCTACCTGCGCACCTACCGCGGCATGCCCAGCGCCCGCAACGCCGCCGAGTTCCTCCTGCTGGACCGCCTGTTCCCGCGATCGATCATCTACTCGATCCAACGCGCGGAGGAGTGCATGAGCGCGATCGACCCCCGGGCCGACCGGGTCGGCCATTCCAACACGGTCCTGCGCGCGCTCGGGCAGATCCGCAACGACCTGGAGTACCGGCCCATCAGCGACATCCTCGGCGAACTGCCGCTGCACATGCAGCGCGTGCAGAAGGTCACCCGCGAAGCATCCGAGGCCATCCGCTCGCGGTTCTTCCCGACGCAGGCCGAGCCGAGCTGGATCGGGGAGACCTCGTGAAACGCCTCCGCATCGAGCACTCGACCGGCTTCGCCTACCAGGGCGACGTCTCTGCGTCGTACAACGAAGCGCGGATGCTGCCGACCTCCACCGACAGCCAGTTCGTGCTGAGCTCGGGCCTGGAGGTGGAGCCCTCCACGACGGTGAACTCCTACCTCGACTACTTCGGCACCCGCGTGAGCGCCTTCGACGTGCTCTCACCGCATTCGGTTCTGACGATCACGGCACGCTCGCTCGTCGAGGTGCGCCCCCGTCCGCTGCAGCACGTCGACATCACGTGGGACGCGCTCGCCGCGGAGGCGGCCCGCTCGATCGGCACGGTGGAGCAGCTCGTGCAGACCGCCCGGACCCGGCCGCATCCGGAGGTCGCCGAGATCGCCCGCTCGATCGCCGCGCAGCACGATCACCCCGGGACGGCCGCGCATGCGATCGCCGAGGCGATCGGCGACGCCGTGGAGTACATGCACGGCGTCACGGGCGTGCACTCCACCGCGTCGGAGGCGTGGGAGGCGCGCAAGGGCGTGTGCCAGGACCTCGCGCACATCACCCTCGGGGCGCTGCGGGAGGTGGGCATCCCGGCCCGCTACGTCTCGGGCTACCTGCATCCGCGTCCCAGCGCCGAAGTGGGCGTCGCGGTGACGGGGGAGTCGCACGCGTGGGTGGAGTGGTTCGCCGGCGACTGGCAGGGGTTCGACCCCACCAACAACATCGAGATCGGCGACCGGCACGTGCTCGTCGGGCGCGGCCGCGACTACAACGACGTGCCGCCGCTGCGCGGCGTGTACGCCGGGCCGTTCAAGTCGCAGCTGCGCGTGAAGGTCACGATCACACGCGAGGCCTAGCCACCGCATCCGCGCGGGGACGCGCGACGGAGGCGTCGAGGTGAGCTCACCTGCTCAATGCGGCCGCAACCGCAGGCCGGCGGCGCCCCCATCGACTTCGATGATCGATCCGGTCGTCGATCCCGCAGACGGACCCACCAGGTAGGCAACCGCTGCGGCCACCTCCTCGGGTGATACCAGTCGCCCGTGCGGCTGGCGCGCCTCGAGAGCCGCACGTTCGGTCGCGGGATCGGCACTTGAATGCAGGAGGCGTTCAACCCACGGAGTATCTGCTGTGCCTGGACTTACGGCATTGACTCGGATCCCCTCGCGCAGGTGGTCTGCGGCCATCGCCCGGGTGAGGGCAAGCACGGCGCCCTTGGATGCGGAGTAGAGTGCCCGCTCACGCAATCCTGCCGTCGCGGCGATCGAGGCGATGTTGCAGACCGCGGCGGCGCCCGAGGCTCGCAGCCACGGCAGGGCGGCGGCGGTAGCGCGGGCGATGCCAGTCACGTTGATGGAGAGGACGCGAGCCCACTCGTCGTCATCGTTCGCGGCGACGTCGCCCACTGCACCCACCCCTGCGTTGTTCACGAGGATGTCGATCCCGGCGAGTCGATCCGCGGCGGCGGCCATTGCGGCCTCGGCGCTCTTTCGGTCGGAGACATCGGCCGCGAAGCTGGCGAATCGGGGGTCGGCGTAGGCGGGGGAGACATCCAGCACGGCGACGGCGGCTCCTGCGCGATCCAGCCGGTCGGCGATGGCCGCTCCGATTCCCGAGGCTCCCCCGGTGACGACGACGGCCAGGCCGGCCAGCTCCCCAGCGGTCATCGGTCGACCTCCGCGGCCCGCATGGTCTGCCGCTGGCGCCCGAGGGCTTCAATCTCGAGCTCCACCACGTCGCCCGCCGCCAGATAGGGGAAGCGGCCGGACAGGGCCACGCCCTCCGGGGTTCCGGTCAGGATCAGGTGCCCAGGGTCCAGGGTCATGTACTGCGACAGGTGCCAGATGAGGTGCTCGACGGAAAGACCATGTCGGTGGTCCTCGAGTCCTGACGACTCTCACCGTTCACAAAGCTCCGCAGCCGGAGGTCGCCGTGCGCGACCTCGTCCGGCGTGACCAACCATGGGCCCGTCGGGTTGAACCCGGGCGCGCACTTGCCCTTGGACCATTGGCCGCCAGAATGCTCGAGCTGAAACGATCGCTCGGACACATCGTTCACTGCGACGAAACCTGCGATGCAGGATCCCGCGTCCTCTACGGAGCGCAGGTACGCGGCGGGCCGGCCGATGACCACCCCCAGTTCGACCTCCCAGTCCGTCTTGACGCTGCCCGGCGGGATGGTGACGTCGTCATTCGGGCCGACGACGGTGTTGGGGGCCTTCAAGAACATGATGGGGGCCTCGGGCGGTGTCGATCCCGACTCGGCGGCGTGGGCGGCGTAGTTCATCCCGATGCAGACCACGGCGCCGGGGCGGGCTATCGGGGAGCCCAGCCGCAGACTCGCCGGGTCGTCGAGTTGGGGCAGGACCCCGGCGAGGAGCGCCGTCCGTGCACGCCCGCCCGGTTCATCCGAGAGGAAGGCCCCGTCGATATCTGCGGTGAGTGGGCGCAGGTCGAAGTACCGATCACCGTCGACGACGACGGGGATCTCCGTCCCCTGCGGTCCCACGCGCGCGAACCTCACGATGCTCCTTCCCCCGCGGCGTGTGGAATGCGAGCGATCGCCTCGATCTCGACCCGGAAGCCACCCGCCAGTGCAATGCCGAAAGTGCTCCGGGCGGGCCGGTGGTCACCGAAGAACAAGGCGTACTCCTCGTTGAAGACGCCGAAGTCCCGGATGTCCGTGAGGAGGCACATGGTGCGGATGACGTCGGTGAGTTCCGCACCCGATGCGCTCAGCACCTCGCGGAGGTTCGTGAGGCACTGCCGGACCTCCTCCCGAAAGTCGGCGGGTGTCAGCCCCGTCCCGGGATCGACCCCGACCTGCCCCGAGGTGAACACGCGGTCGCCGTCACGGACGGCCTGCGAGTAGTGCCCCCCGGGGGATGGGGCGGATGCGGTGTGGATGAGCTGCATGAGGTGATCTCCTATCGGTGGTCGGTCGCGGCTCACGAGCAGAAATCCGCGGCGATGCGGGCATACATGCGCGCGGCGTCTCGCACGCTTTGCACGCTCACGTACTCGTTGGGTCCGTGGGCGCCTGTGAGCACGCCCGGACCGAACGAGGGAAGCGTCGGGATCCCCAGACCGGAGTACCACGGCGCGTCGGTGCCGCCGGGGAACACTCCGAGCGGAGGTGCCGCACCGAGCACGTCCGCCGCGGCCGCCTGCGTCGCGGCGACCAGAGGATGTGCGGCGTCGAGTTCGCTCCACGGCACCCAGTCCAGGCCCGGCTCGAAGCTGTACTCGACATCGAGGTCCGGATCGGCCGCGCGACAGGCGGCGAGCCATCGCTCGATCGCCCGCGCCACATCGTCGCGCGTCTGGCCGGGCACGGTCCGCAGATCGCAGGCGAACTCCGCCTGTCCGGGTACCACCCCGAAGAACGTGCCGCCACTGATCATCACCCCGGGGTTCAGGGTGGGGCCGACATCGCCGAGCGGATGCGGGGTGAACGGCACGTCGAGCTCCCGTGCGATTCGAAGAAGAAGCTCGGCAGCCTTGAGCGACGCATTCACCGAGGGCATCCGGTCGGACAGGCTCGAATGCATCTGGGTTCCCTTGACGGAAACGCGGAACCCGCACACCCCCCGCGACACCAGATGTATGGCCTGCCAGTCGTGATCCCATCCGCTCGGTTCTCCGATGAGGATCGCGTCGACGTCGCGAAGCAAGGGAGCGACGAACTTCGCTCCCAGCTGAGCGCCGGCCTCCTCATCGGCGATGGCGCCGATGAGGAGGTCGCCGCGCAGCGGCACGCCGCACTCCTTGAGCGCACGGGCAGCGAAGATCATCGCCGCGAGCGCAGCCTTCATGTCGACGGCGCCGAGGCCGTAGATCCGCCCATCCCGAACGGTGGGAGTGAGGGGATCCGAGACCCACTGCTCGCGAGCCTCCCCGACCGGTTTGGTGTCGGTATGACCGTTCAGCATCAGGTTGCGACCACCGCCCGAGCCGCGCATTCGTACGATCAGGCTGGGGCGCTGCTCCGTCGGTCCGATCACCGTCTGCTCGCCGAGCCCGAACCGCTCCGTCACCTCCAGCAGGCGCGCGACGATCGCGCGCTCGTCGGCGTGAGGCGGGATCTGACTGTCGACCGAGATCAGATCGTCGACGAGCTGGAAGAGCTCGGCGTCAGACTGCAGGAGAAAGTCGTCGATGCGGGTGTGATGGGTCATCGCGCTACCGCCCCGACAGGCAGTTCCTTCAGGACCCCCGCCACCGCTTCGGCCAGACGCTCCACATCCCGTCGGTTGTTGGCCACGTGGAATGAGGCGCGCACTCGGCCGTCGCCGCCCCATACGAGCGCCCCGCGCTCGACGAGTCGCCGTGCGAACTGCTCAGCGTGCGGATGGAGGAAAGCCACGTTGCCCGCGCGGCGCGCTGGGTCGCGTGGGGTGATGATCTCCACGCCGAGCTGGTCGAGTGATTCGATCGCCGCGCCGCTGAGAGCGAGCGCGTGCGCCTCGACCCGATCGATTCCCAACTCGAGGATCGTGTCGACTCCGGCTCCGAGCCCGGCGATGTCGGCGAGGGCCGGCGCGCCCATCTGAAAACGCGTCGCGTCGCCATTCCACTTCAGATCGTCGAACCGCTCGTCGGAGAAGATGTTGCTGACCGATCGCCATCCGACCGCCCCGGGCTCGAAGCCGGGCAGCCTCTCCTGGTTCCACACCACGACTCCGACGCCGTAGGGGCCGAGGGCCCATTTGTAGGACGCGCTCACCGTGATGGCCGCGTATTCCAGGTCTGTGGACACCACGCCCATCGAGTGGGAAACGTCGACGAGAAGCGGCACGCCCACCCGGTCGGCGATCCGCCCCAACTCACCGAGATCGTGGCGCAGCCCCGAGACGTAGCCGACATGGCTCACCGCGATCGCAACGGTCCGATCGTCGCAGGCCGCCTCCATCTTCGAAGGAGGGATGTCCCAGTCCGCATCCCGCCGCACGACGCGAACGTCCAGCCCGAAGCGACGCAGCCGAAGGAACGCTGCGAAGACAGCGGGGTGCTCGTATTCGTTGATGACGATGTTGTCACCCGGTCGCCAGTTCCACCCGTTGGCGATGGCGCTCCACGCCGTCGAGGCATCGCCAAGGAGACCAACTTCGCCCGCACTGCGCCCGGTGAGCCTGGCGATGCTCGCGCGGGCGCGTGCCTCGGCGTCGAACATGACCTCCCTGCCTCTCTCCCCGAGGCTCTTGGCTCGGTACGAGCGGACGACGGCCTCCTCGACGCGCCGAAGTGCCGGGGAATGCGCCCCCCAGTACAGGTACGCCTCCGTGCCGAGGTCGACGAAATCGCTCGGGTCGAGGAGGGCGGAATCGCCCGTGGATGTCATGTGAACTCCGTTCGTGGTCATGAGGGTGGTCATCGGGCCACGTGCCCGCGGGGTTCGGATGATCGTTGCGTGAGCAGGAGATGCAGGTTCGCGGTGGTGACGAGTTCCAAGCCGTCGCTCGTCAGGGCGGTCGCCAGCCACCCGGGCACGTCGAAGAGCTCGGTCGTTCCGACGACCTCGAGTCCCGGCGAATAATCCGAGCCCCAGACCAGCCGCGATGCGCCGAACAACGACAGCGCGATTTCGAGCGCCGACGCTGCCCCGATGTGGGGAGGGTGAGGGTCGATGGCGTAAAGTCCCGACAGCTTCATGAGCACACCCGGATGATGCGCCAGGGCCTCGATGGCCTTTGCCCAGTCCTCGAGGCCGCCCCACTCGGGGTGCGCCGGTAGCCCGAGGTGGCTGAGGAGGACCGTCGCGTTCGGGACGCAGGCGAGCACGGAGGCGAGCGAACGAAGCGCGGAGGGGGTCGCGTTGACGCTGAGCAGGGCACGGCGCTCGTCCAGCGCCTGCAAGACCGCCGGCCTCAGGGCCGAGATGTCCTGCCCGGAGAGGTAGAGCGAGAAACCCGCGGCTCCGCGACGCCACGCGTCCTCGACGTCCATGGTCGTGGCTCGAGGGTGGAGGTAGACCAGCGGCACCACCCAGGCGCGGTCGCGGGCGAGGCGCAGGATGTAGGAGTTATTGCCGGAGAAGCGCGTTTCGCCCTCGTACCCCACCACCAGGGCGCGGTCGAGGCCGTGCAGGTCCCGCAGGCGCTCGTACTCCGCGAGTTCGGCCCCTACCCGTGCAGATCCGCGATAGCCGGTCTCGAAGAGGTGGATGTGCGCGTCGTGCCGCGGCCTCATCGATCACTCACCTCGGTAGCGGCTTCGATGATGCGCTCCGCGAGATCGATGCCGTGCAGGGCGTCGGAGAGGGTGACTTCGGTCGGTGCGCGATCGAACCGCACCGCGTCCACGAAGGCGCGTATCTCTTCCGCCAGCGCGCCGTGGGCGGCGTCAGGGGTCAGCGCGTCGTCAACTGACGCATCATCGTCTCCGAGGGTCTGGACACGCGGAGCGAGCTCGAGTGCCAGCAGGCCCTCCTCTCCGACGATCTCCAAGGCGTCGGGGAGAGCCCCGGACTTGAGAGACCATGAGACGTCGAAGGAGATGAGAACTCCGCCCTCCGTCTCCACCTCGGCGCGCACGGCAAGAGGCTGTGCCCGCCCGGCCAGGGGGATCTGCCGCGCCCTGACCGACCGGAAGGGCCCCGAGCCCAGCCACAGGGCGAGGTCGATGTCGTGGATCATCGTCATCAGCACCGGATGTGTGATGGGGAACAGCGCATCGTGATCCGCGGTTCGATGCCGCCGGAACGAGATGGCCCGGGGCCGCCCCACGGCACCGGACTTCAATCGGTGGCGCAGTTCGACATACGGGGCGGCGAAGCGCAGGACATGCGCAGGCATGACGAACCCGGGTGCCGCGGCAGCGGCGGCCTCCAGCTGCCGCCCCTCGGCAACGGTCAGAACGACGGGTTTTTCGACCAGCACGCTGGCTCCCGCGTGGAGCGCCGTCATTGCCGTTGGCAGGTGGAGCGCGTTCGCGTTCACGACCGAGACCGCGTGAGCGTCAGTGCGCGCCAGGAGCTCGTCGAGAGTGGTCGCCGCATGTGGAGCGCCGACGACGGCGGCGAGGGATGACGCGGCGTCGGCGTCGGCGGAGGCGACTCCGACCACCACGCAGTCGGGGTTGGCGGCGAACGCCTGGGCGTGCCGTTGCGCGAAGGGCCCCGTGCCCACGATCACCACCCGCACGGGGCCCTGGAGTGCGTGTCGTTGTCGCCGTGCGATGTCGAGGTCCAAGACCGCCTCCCTTCGTACCCGCTCGCTTTTCACTCCGCCGCCGGGTACTGCTGCACCACGACGAGGCGGGCCCCGTTCTCGCCGGCTTCGTAGACGTGCGCCTGGTCGGCAGGGAACATGAGCATGTCCCCCTGATGGAGCCGTGAGGTGGCCCCGACCGGCCCGACATCCACAGGACCGTTGACGCAGACGACACGCTCGATCACGCCCGCTGCATTGCCTTTGGAGTGGCGCAGGGCGTGCGGGGCGAGGGTCACGACGGCGAGCTCCACTTCCCCACTGCTGCGCCAGCCGGCCATGAGCTGGGCGACATACGTCGTGCTTTCGTGCGCGATCACGGGTGCGTCCGCGAGACGCTTGAGTTCACTGCCGTCGCCTTCGGTGTGCCCGACGAACAATGCGCCGAGCGACACGTGCAGTGTCTTGGCGAGCGCCCAGATCGTGTCGAGTGAGGGGTTCCCGTGCCCCCGCTCGAGCTCGGAGACGGTCGACTTCGACACGCCTGCCTCGCGAGCGAGGGCCGACACGCTCAGCCCGCGTCGTTCACGCCACTGACGGAGGTTCATCGCGAGGGGGGAGAGGGGCTGGTCACCCTCGATCGCGCCCGCAATCGATCGAGGACTCATCTCCCGGCCAGCCCGGCCATCGCGATTCCTCTGACGAGGTGCTTTTGAAGGATGATCACGAGGATCACCGTGGGGATCATCGAAATCAGTGTCGCGGCCATTTGCAGGTTCCATTGGGTTCCGCTCTGTGACGTGAAGGAGGCGAGGCCGATGGGAATGGTCCCCATGTCGGCATAGTCGCTGACGATGATCAGCGGCCAGAGGTAGCTGTTCCAGAAACTCATGAAGGTGAAGACGGCGAGCACCGCGATGGCGGGCTTGGCCAGTGGGATCAGGATGCCCACGAGCGTACGCAGGGGACCAGCACCGTCCACGCGGGCTGCCTCCTCCAGTTCGAAGGGGATTCCGCGGAAGAACTGGCGCATGAGGAAGGTTCCGAACGCGGTGAAAGCGAACGGGAAGATCAGCGACTCATACGTGTTCACCCAGCCGAACCATTGCATCAGGATGAACATCGGGACGACGATCACCTCCTGCGGGACCATGAGTGTGCCCAGGAAGACGACGAATGCGAGATCCCTCCCCTTCCAGCGCAGACGCCCGAAGGCGTAGCCCGCAAGCACCGAGACCGTGACCGCAACGGCCGTGCCCGCAATCGCCACAAGGAAGGAGTTGACGATGTACTGCCAAAAGGGTACCGACTGGAAGACGGCGGCGAAATTGCCCCACTGCGGCTCACTCGGCAGCAGGTCGCTGCCAAGCACCTCCCCCTGGGTCTTCAGCGACACGGTGATGGCGTAGAACAACGGGAAGGCGAACAGGATCGCCGCCACCCATACGGACGCGTTCAGTGCGATCCGTTTCGGGAGGTTCGGCCGGGCGAGCAACAGGCTGTCAGTGCTCATAGTGCACCCACCTTCTCTGAGCGCGGAACTGTACGGCCGTCAGGCCGATGATCACAGCGAACAAGAGCCAGCCGGCAGCCGCGGCCCCGCCGAGGTCGTGAAACTGGAAACCCTTGTTGTAGATGAACATCACGAGTGGAAGGGTGGCGTTGCCCGGTCCGCCGCCGGTCAGCAGCTGCGGTTGGGCGAACACCTGGAAAGATCCGATCGTGGTCATCACCAGGCAGAAGAAGATCGAAGGGGACAACAGCGGGAGCACTATCCGCCCGATCAGCCGTAGGCCGCTCGCCCCATCGAGACGCGCTGCCTCGATGGTGGTCTGGGGGAGCTGCTCGATCGCGGCGATGAGGATGAGCATGTTGTAGCCCACGCCTGCCCACACCGACACGACGACCACGAGCACCATCGCCCAGAAAGGGTCCGCCAGCAGATTCGGGATCTCCAGGCCGAACAGGTCGAGGGCGCCGGAGCGCACGATGCCTTCAGGCTGCAGCAGCATCCTCCAGACGAACACGTTCGCAACCATCGGGGTGACGACCGGGATGAAGAACAACACCCGGAAGGCGGTTCGCCCACGGATCCGCTCGGCCAACAGCAGCGCGAGCCCCAGTGCCAGCAGCAGATTGAGCGGCACGGTCAGGACCACGAAGACGACCGTGTTGCGGAACGCGACCAGAAAGTCGGGATCCTCGGTCAACAGGTCGACGTAGTTGCCGATCCCGATGAAAGCGCGGTCGCCGAACGCGGGCCAGTCGAACAGGCTCATCACGACCGCGAGCGCCACGGGAAAGATGGTGAAAACGGTGAGCCCGAGGAGCGCGGGTGACACGAAGGCCAGGGCGTACCGCCTCTCGGCACGCCCCAGCTTCGAGACCCGCTGATGCGAGTGCGGCACTACTACTCCCCGAACCGGTCCTGCATCTGCTCCAGCAGCGAAGTCATCGTTTTCTGGCCGTTGAAGACAGAGATGAGCTCCGGCTGCAGCGCACTGACCATCTGCTGCCAGTCAGGCGCCGTGCGCCAGTTCTGCGCGCCGGCGAAGGACGCTTCGAACGCCGCACGGATCTCCGTGCGCGCGGGCTCGGGAATGGACTCGTAGTAGATCTCCTGCGACGAAAGACGGGCAGGGAGGCTGCGACCGGACTCCGCGATGGAGTCCTGTGCCGCTTCGCCGACCAAGGAGCCCAGCACCTTCAGGGCCGCTTCGCGGTTCTCGCACGTGCTGGAGATGCCGTAGCCGCTTCCGAGAAGGATGGCGAGGGATCCCTCCGGTCCGGCGGGGACGGGAAGGAAGACGGTCTCGAATCCGGCGTCGTTGTTCAGAAAGTTCAGCGCGTTCCAGGTGCCCTCCACCACCATCGCCGCTCGCTGGCTGGTGAACTGGTCCGATCCCCAGACCGACTCGGCAGCCGAGGGCACCGGCGCTGCGGCGCCGGTGTCGACCAGCGACGCGTACCACTCCGCGCTCGCAAGGTAGTCGGGGTTCGTCAGATCGAGGGTGTAGTCCTCGGTCACGGGCTGGGTGCCCGCGCGCGCGATGGGAAGGGTCTGCCACTGCAGGTCACCTGTGTCGACGGCGAAGGGATAGATGTCTCCGCCCGTCATAGATGTCGCGAGCGCGTCGAAGTCATCGAAGGTCCAATCGAGTGCGGGAACGGTCTGGCCCGCCTGAGCAAGGGCATCCTCGTTGACGTAGACGAGCATCGCGGCGACGTCCCAGGGGATTCCGTACAACTCGCCGTCCACCCGCATGAGGTCGAACGAATTCGCCGTGAACTCGCTTTCGTCGATGCCGGCGACCGCGAGATCCTCCTTCGACAGCGGCGAGAACGCCTCGTGGTAGTCCGCCATGTTCTGCCCGTTCATCGTCAAGATGCACGAGAGCTGTTGCGACGACATTCCGGCGGTCAACTTCGTGAAATACCCGTCGTAGGGCGACATCGACAGGTCGACCTTGAGGTCGGGATTCTCTTCCTGGGCAATCCGCAGCTGATCCTCGCTGTTCTTGATGTCGCTCTCCTGCCCACCCCACATCTCCCACACGATCGGGGAATCCGGGTCACTGGCGGAGTTCGAGCATCCGGCGGCGACCACGGCCAAGGACGCGATGGTGGCGACAGCGCCGCCCATCCGGAGGTACCTCGAGCGCGTTCTCTTCATTTCTGCAACCCTCCATGCTTACGGTGCACGTTGTCGGGCACCTGTGCTTCGATCTGTTCGATCTACGAGACAGTTCGTTTGATATATAGAACGCGAGTAAGTGAAGCACGTTTCATATTCCGGGGTCAATGGCCACTTTATCAGCGTTCGCAGGGGCGCCCTTGACGTTCGATATGGCGAACGATACGTTTGCCCCACATAACAGCGGCGGCAGCGAAGGTGATCGATTTGCACGCACCCTCTCATCTCAGCCACGCAGCGGTGGGCGGTCCCCTTGCGCCCACCCGCATCTGGCGAAGCTCCTGGTCGGATTTCCACCTCTTCGGGGAGGAGGAGGCCGATGAATCTCTTCGTGCGGTCGAGGCCTACACCGAATCGGAAATGAGCCGGATAGCTGCGGCGGGGTTCACCGCCATTTGGGTTCACGTCCGCCTCGACCGTGTCGTCGGCACCGAGGCGTTCCCTGAGTTCGGCGGCGCCGCCGCCCGGCACCTCGATGCCATCGATCTGCTCATCCAGAGGGCGGCCCGATTCGACCTGGAGGTGTTCGGCTACGCGCAGCCGCCGCGGGGTGTGCTCGCCGACGACCCGTTCTGGGATGACAACGGCGATGTGATGGGCGCGCCCGCGATCTTCGGCGCCCCGCCCTACGACGATCGCCTCTTCCGATCCCTGTGCACGTCGACGCCGCGCGTGCAGCGATTCCTCCACGATGCGTCCCGCAACCTGTTCGAGAGAGTCCCCGATCTCGCCGGCCTGATCCTCATCACCGCGTCGGAGGCGCCGTCGCACTGCTACGCGCGCTATCACTTCCGGACGGACGCTGCCCAGGCCTCAGACGATCCGTGGGCATTCGGCCCGGGAAGGTCCCTTCCCTGCCCCCGCTGCGGGGTTCGGAGTCCGGCCGAAGTGATCGGTGAGATCGTGACCCTCGTCACCGCCGGAGCCCAGGAGGCCCGCGCCGACGCGCGCATCATCGTCTGGAACTGGTCGTGGTCGTTTCTCGAGCCTGACCCGAGCGCGGGGATCGTGGCTGCGCTCCCCGACGGCGTGGAGGTGATGGCAGATTTCGAGCGCGGCGGAACGCGGATGCTGCGCGGCGTGGTTCGCGAGGTCGATGAGTATTCTCTGAGCTACCCCGGCCCCTCGTCCCGCTTCTCCTCGACTGTCGAACTCGCTCGCGATCGGGGCCTGCCGACGTTGGCCAAATTGCAGCTGTCCACGACGCACGAGCTGGCGACGGTGCCCAGCCTCCCCGTGCTCGGGAACATCTACGCCAAGGCCGAGGCATTCGCGCGGTCCGGCAGCGTCGGGTTCATGGGCTGCTGGAACATGGGCAACGCCTTGTCGCTCAACGCGGTGGCCTTCAACTTCTTTCTCAATGAAGGCCCCTTCGACTCGGCCGACGCCGCGCTGAAGCGACTGGCGATGATCTACCTTCCCGGTGCTGATCCTGCGCGCGTCGTCGAGGCGTGGTCAACGCTCGGGGAGGCGCTCAACGAGTACCCGTTCTCGATGAGCTTCCTGTACTTCTCGCCGGCGAACTACGCGCTCGTTCTTCCCCTGCGTCCGACGCCCGTCTCGCCTGCTCCGGTCGGCGCGTCGTGGATCGATCAGCCCCGCGGGGATGATCTATCCGCCTCCCTTGCCGAACTCCCCCTCGAGGTCGTCATCCGTCAGCTCACGGCGCTGAGCGCGCAATGGCGGATCGGCGCGGAGCAGTTGGAGCGCGCGCTCGCGGATGTGGAGCCCGCCGCGACGACTCGTGCGGAGGAGGAGGTCGCCAGTGCCTGGGTGGCGTGGGCGAGCTTTTCGAGCACCAGGAACCACTATCGGCTCTTCGCCCTCAAGCGCCGTTGGCACGACGGCCCTCTTGATCGTGACGCCTACGCACGCATCGTGCGCGATGAACTACGTGCGCTCGAGGTGGCGCTGCCGTGGCTTGGCGGGAAGGAGATGGGCTGGCACGCCGAAGCGCAGTCGAGGATGTTCGATCGGCGTCGCGTGGAGGAGAAGATCGCAGACCTGCGCGGGCAGCTCGAGGCGATGCCGCCGCCGGGGCGTGACATCGAAAGCGCGCCGCCTCCGGTGAGCGAATGGTGACGCACATGCGTGCGGCACTGTCTCCTGTCCCCGTGCGAGTGCGGGTGCACGATGCCGAACCCTTCCCCCTCACGACCCAGACGACGATCTCCGGCGAGGCGGCCGCGGCGGGCACGCTCAGGTCGCTCCTCCAGGCGCGCACCGGGCGGCAGCCGGCGCTGGTGGCGAGCGGTGCGATCCGGCTGCATATCGAGGGCGGGGGTACGCCGGAGTCCTACCGGCTGGTCGTGGGCTCAGCGGGAATTTCTGTCATAGGCCATGATGCGGCCGGCCTCTTCTACGGTGTACAGACGCTCGGTCAGCTGGTCGAGTCCGCCCCGGGCGGCTGGCGGGTCCCGGCGGTGGAGATCGACGACTTCCCGCGTTTCGCGTATCGCGGGGTGATGCTCGATGTCGCCCGCCACTTCTTCGACGTGCAGACCGTGACAGCGGTCATCGACCGCGCGGCGAGCCTCAAACTCAATCACCTGCATCTGCACCTCACTGACGACCAGGGCTGGCGTCTCGCCGTCGAATCCTGGCCGAAGCTCACCGAACAGGGCTCCGCGAGCGCCGTCCGTGGTGACCGCGGTGGTTACTACTCCAAGGAGGACTACCGGCGCATCGTCGAGTACGCAGCTGAGCGTCACATGACGGTCGTTCCGGAGATCGACATGCCGGGACACACCCATGCGATCGGCCTGGCCTACCCGGAGCTGGTGCAGGACCCAGCCCTGTCGCCGGGGATGGCGGCGGAGATCGCACAGGGGCGGCAGCCGTCGCCGCGTAAAGGGGTGGGGTACCAGGGCACGGCGGTCGGCTTCTCCTCGCTCAGGATCCACGACCCGCGGACCTACGAGTTCCTCCACGCGGTCCTCGCCGAGGTGGCCGAGGGGACTCCGGGTCCGTTCCTCCACATCGGCGGGGACGAGGCGCTCAGCACCGACGCCGGGGACTTCGCCGCATTCATGCAGCGGGCCAGTGCCATCGCCTCGAGCCACGGGAAAGTCGTGGTGGCGTGGCACGAGGCCGGCGCCGTCCCCGGGCTCGTGGCCGGTGCGGTGGGCCAGTACTGGGGGTCGGTGAACCCCGCGGATGGTGCGGACCGAAAGGCACTGGCCTTCGTCGAGCGCGGCGGCCGTGTCATCCTCTCACCGTCGGACGCCATTTATCTCGACATGAAGTACGACGCTGATACCCCGATCGGCCTCGATTGGGCAAACGGCCCGACGAGCGTGCGCCGCTCATACGAGTGGGAGCCGTCGGACGTGATCCGCGGTCTCCCCGAGGAAGCGATCCTCGGAGTTGAGGCGCCGTTGTGGACGGAGACCGTGAGCTCATTGGCAGATATCGACCACATGATGTTTCCTCGTGTCGCGTCGGCAGCCGAAGCTGCGTGGTCGCCCGCGACGATCGAGAACGAGTGGCGCACATGGGGGTCGTTCCGTCAGCGCATAGCCGGTCTCGGCCCGCTCTGGAAATCAATGGGAATCGGATTCTTCCGGTCCCCCGAGGTCCCATGGGCGGACAGCGATCGCGCGTCAGCGCCTCCTGCGGGACTGTAGGCGCGGGTCTCCCTCGCGCCGCGAGCGGGGCGGGCGGTCCGCCGCGCGGCGACGCGCGAGGGAGGCGCCGAGGTTGCCGTGCACAACTGCGGAGATCGTCGGGGACACGCCGGGGATGGGCCATGTAGCGCGGCGTGTCACCGTGCGGATCCGCCGTTGTGCAGGGTGAAAGGGTGGGCGGGGTCGGCAGCGCCAGTGGCCGCACTGGGCTGGCGGTCCGGGCGTCAGCGGATGTAGCCGCCGCGGTCGACCAGGTGAGTCGGCAGCAGGAAATGCGACGGATGGGAGTCGTCGCCGTCGATGCGGGCGAACAGCATCTCGGCCGCCACGGTTCCGAGGTGCGCGGTGTCGTAGTCCACGATGCGGATGCGGCGGGGGAGCACCTGCGCGAGCTCGAAGTCGTCGAAGCCGGTGACCGCGACGTCGGCATCGCGGGGGAGGATCGCCTCCAGCGCCCCGATGGTCGACCGGTTGTTGGCGCAGAACACCGCGGTGGGCGGATGCTCCGCCTCGAGCAGGCGTTCCATGGCGTCCCGGGCTGTGGCCGGGGTGTGCAGGTCCGACACGAGCAACGCCGGGTCGGGCGTGCGGCCCGCCTCGGCGAAGGCGTCGAGGAACCCCTGCCGGCGCTCGGTCATCGTGAAGATGGAGGGGGAGTCGAACAGCAGCGCGATGCGTTCGTGCCCGTCGCGGAGCAGCTCGGCCGCGGCCGCGTGTGCGCCGCCGCGGTTGTCGATCAGCACGGCGTCGCCGTCCAGCCCGCCGCCGGGGCGGTCGAGGAACACCACTGGCGTGCCGGCGGCCACCTCTCCGCCGAGGTAGGACTGGTCATCGCCGGCAGGGACGAGGATGAGACCGCCCACGCGTCGCTGACACAGATCCAGCGCCAGCGTGCGCTCGGAGCGCGCATCCTCCTCGCTGGAGGCCATGATCACCTGCATCCCGCGGCCGATCGCCACCGTCGACACGGCGGCCGCGACGGTCAGATAGAAGGTGTTCGACAGGTCGGCGGCGAGGAACCCGATGGTGTCGCGGCTGCCCGAGCGCAGGCTGGCGGCGAGGGCGTTGCGGTGGAAGCCGAGCCGGGCGATCGACGCGTTCACCCGCTCGATGAGGGCCGCGTCGACGTTGGGCTGGCCGTTGATGACACGGGAGACGGTCTTCAGGCTGACGCCGGCGTCGGCGGCGACATCCACCATGGTGGGGCGGCCGCTCTTGCGCATCCGGTGCCTTCCTGCGTCGTGGTCGCGTCGATCCTACGGATGCTGCGCGCCGCTGCCGCGGATCACCGCTCCAGAGGAACCAGGGTGGCCTGCTCGTGCGACGCGATCGCCGCGGAGAAGATGCGGTGAGTGAGCGCGGCCTCCTCGGGCCGGACCGTCCCAAAACGCTCGCCCAGCTCGCCGGCGAACTCCGCGAGGAAGGCGGCCCACATCTGCAGGATCGAGTCGGAGAAACCGGTTTCGAAGTTCGCTCCCGTGACGGTGGGCCACACGGCCTGGCTGCCCGCGTCGATGCGTTGCCAGCTCTGCTCCCGGCCGACGCCCGGAACATCGACGACGGCGAACACCTCGACCGACTTCGGGTTCTTCGTGCTGAAGCGCACCCCGCCGTCCATGCCGATGGCCTCGAACTCCCACGTGTTCTTCTCACCCGGCGCGATGCGCTTCGTTTCGGTGGTCAGCACGAAGGGCGCACCGTCGTGGGTGGTCCAGCTGTGGATGACGGCGTTGTCCCACGTGTCGCATGGCACGGGCGTCCCGTCGGGGCCGGGGCGCTCGGTGACGATGTCCTGCAGGACGCCCACGAGCCGCTCGGGCACCCAGCCCAGGCGCAGCGGGACGTGCCACGTGTGCATCCCGAGGTCGTTCATGACGCCCGCCTCGCCGCAGAACTGCTTCTGCCGCTTCCAGTTCAGCGGCTTCGCGGTGTCGAGGTCGCTGGCGTGCAGGAACGTGCACTTCGCCTCGATGACGCGGCCCAGGGCTCCGCTGCGGACGTAGTCCACGGCCCACTGCGCGCCCGGGAAGAACGGCATCTCGCTGGAGACCCGCACGAACGAGGCAGGGGCTTCGTCGATCGCGCGGAGCACCGCATCCGCTGCCGCCCCGTCGATGCCGAACGGCTTCTCGGCCAGCAGCGCCTTGCCCGCGCGGATGGTGTCGACGTACAGCTGCTCGTGCAGATCGTGCCGCACCGCGATGTAGACGACGTCGACGTCGGGGTCGGCGAGGAGCTCGTGGTAGTCGGTGGTCTTCAGCCGCACGGTGTCGATCCGGTCGAACCATTCCATGGCGGCGGGGTTGATGTCGCACACCGCGACCAGCTGAGGATCGACGGGGTGGTCGATGAGCGCGGGCCAGCGACGCAGGGCGGCCGCGATCTCGCGCCCCATGAGGCCGGCGCCCACGATGCCGACGTTCACGCGCCGCGGCGCGGTCATCGCTCGCCACCGATCAGCGCGAGGGCGTCGTCGACGGTGGCGTCGTCGTGGACGACGGCCATGAGGGCCGCCGTGATGCCGGCGGGGTCCGGATGCTGGATGACGTTGCGCCCGTAGACGATGCCGCGTGCGCCCTGGGCGAGGACCGCCTGGGTGCGCTCGAGGAGCGTGCGGTCGTCGACGCGTCCGCCTCCGCGCACGAGCACGGGGGTGCCGGCGGCGGCCTGCACGACGAGGTGGTAGCCGTCGATGTCGTCGGTCGGATCGGCCTTGATGAGGTCGGCGCCCAGTTCGCGGGCCTGACGCACCAGCGTGACGATCTTGCGGGTGTCACCGTCGACCATGTAGCCGCCCTTGTCGGAGTTGGTCTGCATCACGAGGGGCTCGATCATGAGCGGCATCCCGTAGCGCTCGGCGTCGGTGCGCAGCGCCAGGATCGAGCGGATGCACTGCTCGCGGACCTCGGGGTGACCGGGCAGGTCGAGCAGGTTCACACAGACGGCGACCGCGTCTAGCCGCACCGCGACCTCGATCGCATCGGGCACGTGGACGCTGTGCAGCGGCGACTCGAGCGGACTGTTGTAGACGTTCGCGATGTCGGTGCGCAGCACGAGTCCGGGCTTCTGCTTCCCCGGCACGGACTGCAGCAGCGGGGCCTGGCCCAGGGTCAGCTGGATCGCGTCGGGGCCGGCGTCGACGAGCGTCGCGACCGTGGCGGGCATGTCTTCGATCCCGGCGAGGAATCCGTGCTCGTGGAACGCGCCGTGATCCACCGCGACATCCAGCGCGCGGCCCGATCGCGGGTTGAAGAGTCGGTTGAGGCGGTACTTCGTCATGGGAGTGCACTCTCCGATGGCTGGCGGCGGGGCCGCACCGATGCGGCGGCTCTCACAGTATGAGCAGGCCGAGACAACGTTGTCAATACGATGCGCTCGGGCCTGTTCCGGCTTCCGGCCGCGCCCGGACTCCTCAAATCCGCGAGCCGTACGGTTGCCGGCCCGCGTGATTCCGGGGTGGCGGCCGCACCCGCGTGCCCGTTCTTGCGGAGTTCGGGCGCGGCGGGCGCGGGCGGCCTGCGGGAGCGGCGGAGGGGCGGATGGCGTCAGCCTGCGGGGGCGGCGGGGTGGCCGAGCCGGGATCCGGTCGCCCACGTGCCCGAACTCCTCAAGATCGCACCTCGGACAGTCGCGGCTTCACGGGATTCCGGGGATCCGTCGGACCCCGCGCGCCATTCTTGAGGAGTTCGGGTGAACCGCCCGGCGCGCCCGCCCCCGGGCGGCACGGCTCAGGGCAGCGACGCGTGGCGGCGGGGCTGCTACCGTGGCGCTTCGACGGAGGGGAAGACATGGCGACGGAGCTGTTCGGGAGGCCCATCGAGCACGCGCGCGAACGCCGCGGCTCGCTCGCGCAGACGGCGGCGGTCGAGTCCTCGATCATGACGGACGGCCCGTCGGCGGGGATGCGGCGCATCCGGATGACCGCGGGCGACGTCGACCTGGAGCTCCTGCCCGACCGCGGCCTCGACCTCGGCCAGGTGCGCGTGGGCGGGGTGCCGCTGGCGTGGCTCTCGCCGACCGGATTCCCCCGCGCCGGCGTCCACGACGCCGACGGAAGCGGGTTCACGCGCGCGTTCGGCGGTGGGCTCCTCACCACATGCGGCCTGCAGAACGTGGGCCCCGCCGCCGAAGACGGCGGGGAGCAGCATCCCATGCACGGCCGGTACACGTCGCTGCCGGCGACGGTCGTGCGCGCCGAGGCCACCGACGACCAGGTCGTGGTCGAGGCCGTGGTGCGCGAGTCGGCCGTCTTCGGTGTCCACCTCGAGCTGCGCCGGCGCGTGACGCTCGTCCCGGGGGAGCGCATCATCCGGGTGGAGGACGTCCTGACCAACCGGGGCGCGGATGCTGTCGAGCCCATGGTCCTCTACCACCTCAACTTCGGCTGGCCGCTCGTGGACGAGGGCACGCGGCTGCGCACTCCGGCCACGGCGGTGCGCCCCCGGGATGAGCAGGCCGCCGTCGGCGCCGACACGTGGGACACCTTCCCCGCCCCGTCCCACCCCTATCCCGAGCAGGTGTTCGCGCACGAACTGCCGGCGGACGAACGGGTTGCCGTCGAGGTGGTGAACCCGCGGGGGCTCAGCGTCGCGGTGCGCTTCGACACGGCGCAGCTCCCCGGACTGTTCCAGTGGCGCGTGGCGCAGCAGGGGCTGTTCGTGCTCGGGGTGGAGCCGGCTCTCGTGCCGACGATCCTCGGGCGCGCCGCGGCCCGGGAGCAGGGCCTCCTGCGGCCACTCGCGCCCGGCGCCGCCCTGACGCTCGGTGTGGAGATCGAAGCGAGCGGTTCGCTGTCCTAGCGCGCGTCACGTGAGCGCGATCGCCGCCCCCCGCGGCCCGCGCTCGGAGAGCAGAGCGCGCGCGGCGAGGTAGGCCTCGCGCAGCCGCGGATCATCCACGCCGAGGGTCGGCACGTGCGTGAGGAACGCGCCCGGGTCGGCCTCATCCGCCACCGCGGCCGCCTCGAGCAGGGGCAACCGGATGTCGTGCGTGATGAGCCGCTGCCGCTCATCCTCGGCGCCACGGGCGAGGCACGCCTGCCACGCGGCCAGGACGAGGGCGCATCGTGCGAGGGAGCCGCCGGTGGCGAGCCGGTCTTCGATCACGGGCACGAGGAACTTCGGGATCCGGTCGGATCCGTCCACGACCTGGCGGGCGAGGGTGTCCTGGATGGCGCGGTTGGAGAACCGCGCGAGCAGCTGGGCACGGTAGGCGGCCAGGTCGATGCCGGGCACGGGATCGAGGGTGGGCTCGGCCTCCTCCCGCATGTACGCGCCGAGGAAGGCGGCGAAGTCGGGGTCGTCCACGACGTCGTGGACGTACGTGAAGCCGGCGAGCAGTCCCAGGTACGACATCGCCTGATGGGAGGCGTTCAGCAGGCGCAGCTTCATCTTCTCGTATGGGGCGACGTCGGCGACGAACTGCGCGCCGACCGTCTCGAGCGCGGGGCGCCCGGCCGGGAAGCGGTCTTCGATCACCCACTGCGCGAACTCCTCGGCGCACACCGGCCACGCATCGCGCAGCCCCGTGATCTCCTCGACGGCGTCGATGTCTGCAGACGTGGTGGCCGGTGTGATGCGGTCGACCATCGAGTTGGGGAACGCCACCTCGGTCGCGATCCAGTCGGCCAGGCCGGGGGCGGCCACGCGGGCGAACCCGACGAGGGCCTCCCGCGCGACCGCGCCGTTGCCCTGGATGTTGTCGCAGGAGAGCACGGTGAACGGCGGGATGCCGCGTTCCCGCCGCCGCGCGAGACCGGCGACGAGGAACCCCCACACGGTGGTCGGGACGGCGCCGGCGACCGCGTCGGATCGCGCGCCGGCGCGGTCGAGGTCGAATCTGCCGGTGACGTCGTCCACGCCGTAGCCGGCCTCGGTGACCGTCAGCGACACGATCCGCACCTCCGGCGAAGCCAGCTTCTCGATGACGGCTTCGGGACTGTCCGGGGCGTAGAGGTACTCGGCGACCGAGCCGATCACGCGCGCGTCGGTCGCACCGTCGGGGCTGCGGGTGACGAGGGTGTACAGGCGATCCTGCGCCGCGAGCACGTCGCGCATGCGGGCGTCGCCGGGCATCAGCCCCACACCGCACACGCCCCATCCGCGCTCGCCGCCGGCGCTGAGGGCACGATCGAGGTACATCGCGAGGTGTGCGCGGCTGAAGCCGCCTAGACCGAAGTGCACGACTCCGGATAGAGTCTCGTCCCGATCGTACGGTGGGATGACAACGTTGTCGTTTGCGTTGCTCAACGTCGAGCTGTTCAGGTCGGTCACGGCCAGAGTCTAACGAAAGGACACATACGCAATGGGAGACTTCGAAGGTCGTACCGTTCTGGTCACGGGGGCGGCGGGCGGCATCGGCGGCGCCACCGTGCGGCACCTCGTCGCGCGCGGAGCGGACGTCATCGCTGCGGGCCGCACCGAGGAATCGCTCGAGGCGATCGCACAGGAGACGGGCGCCCGCCCCCTCGCGTTCGACCTCGAGTCGGAGGATTCCGTCCGTGCCGCCATCGAGGGCCTGGACCTGTGGGGCGTGGTCAACTGCGCGGGTTTCGGGGGCGAGATCGCAACCCCGCAGGACACCGACATCGCCGTCTTCGACAAGGTCATCGCGGTGAACACGCGCGGGGCGCTGCTGGTGATCAAGTACGCCGCGCGCGAGATGATCCGGCTGGATCGCGGCGGCGCGATCGTGAACGTGTCCAGCCAGGCGGGCCTGGTCGCCCTCACCGGACACATCTCGTACGGCTCCTCCAAGGCGGCGCTGGACAACATCACCCGGGTCTCGGCACTCGAACTCGGGCGCTACGGCATCCGGGTCAACAGCGTGAACCCGACCGTCGTGATGACGCCGATGTCGGAGTGGTACTGGGGCCGCGAGGACGTGGGCGGACCCTTCCTGGAGCAGATGCCGCTCGGACGCTGGGCCACCGAGGACGACATCGCCGGCCCCATCGTGTTCCTGCTCAGCGACGAGGCGAGCATGATCAGCGCCGTGTCCCTGCCCATCGACGGCGGCTACACCGCCCGCTGACCCGCACGGCCGGCGCAAGCCGCCGCCACCGAGAGTGCATCACCTCGGCGAGAGTGCATCGGATCCGGTGCACTCTCGCCGGGTTGATGCACTTTCGGCGGCTGGGGCCGGTGTGAGCGCCGGCGACGCGAGGCGGAAGGAGCGGATCAGGGGCGGATGCGGAGGCGGAACGCGGAGCCGTCGGCGACGAACTCGAGCTGGTCGAGGCGGTCGACGACCACGTCGGCGTCGGCGAGCTCGTCTGCCTCATGCGTGCCGGTGATCGCCACCACGGCGCATCCCGCCGCCCGGGCCGCCGCGATGCCGGCGGGGGCGTCCTCGAACACGACGCAGTCGCCGGGCTCCACGCCCAGCCGGGCCGCGGCGAGGACGAACGGCTCGGGATCGGGCTTGCCCCGCGTGACGTCGTCGAAGGTCACCACGACGTCGGGGCGCGGCAGGCCGGCCGCCTGCAGGCGGTTGCCCGCGATCAGCCTCGTGCCGCTCGTGACGATCGCGCGGCGCGGTGCTGACGCGAAGAAGTCGGCCGAGCCGGGGATGGGCGCCACGTCCGAGACCTCTGCGGCCTCGATCTCGGAGATGCGCGCGAGCGCGACCTCCGCGCGGTCGGCGGGGAACATGCGGGCGATGAGCTGTGCCGCGGGCTGCCCGTGACCGGAGGCGAGCACATCCAGACCGATGCCGTATTCGCTGGCGAGCAGCATCCACGAGCGCAGCACCGCCGGGGTGGAGTCGATGAGAGTGCCGTCCAGGTCGAACAGCGCGGCGTCGAAGCGCCGCGACCACAGCGGGGACTCCGCCGGGATCTCGCGGTGGCGCCCGAGCGCGCGCAGCACGCGCGTCACCTGCTGCGAGGTGGACAGTGCGGCGTCGATGCGCACGTGCGGAACGGTCGGCGCCTCGGCGGGCGGATCCACCGCGTGCGCGTCGCGGTCGGCGTCGCGCTGCGCGCGCCGCGCCGCGAGCGTCTCGGGCGTGCCGGTCAGCCACACCACGACCGGCTCCTGCCCGCAGGCCTCCGCGAGCCGGTTCCATTCCTCGCCGCCGGCGAGCTCTGCGGTGAAGGGGGCGACCGCGACGGCCCCCACGCCGGCCCGGCGCTGGTCGGCGAGGGCCTCCCGCAGGACGCGGTAGCGGGCAGGGCGCACCGTTGCCCGCAGGGCTCCGTCGTTCCAGTGCGTGCCACCCCGCAGGGGAGTGACGAGGTCTTCGAGAAGGGGGTTGGTGAGCGTGTCGAGGTCGAGCAGCGGCAGGCGCAGGTGTGCGGCCAGCGCGCGGCCGAGGGTGGACTTGCCGGCACCGGGTGCACCGGTGACTGCCAGAAAGATCATCAGGCCCCACTTTCCGCCAAGACTTGACAACGTTGTCGGAAGAGGCCCACTATAGCGACCAGCGACCCGGGCTTCCCGGGGTTTCGAAATGACAACGATGTCGGAGTGAAATGGCGCACGACGAGGATGCGGAAGCGGGGGCGACAGCCCTCCCGCGCGGCGCGCACCCGCGTGCACGCATCACCGATGTCGCCGAGCGGGCTCGGGTCAGCATCAAGACGGTTTCCCGCGTCGTGAACGACGAGCCGGGCGTCCGCGAGGAGACCCGCACGCGCGTACGCGCCGCGATCGACGACCTCGGCTTCGTGCCCAACACGACCGCCCGCTCGCTCAAGACCGGGGGACAGGACGCCATCGGCGTCGTCATCGACGCGATCTCCGACCCGTTCTTCGCCGACCTCGTCAGCGTGCTGGAAGAGCTCGCCGCCGAGCACGGCATGAGCCTGCTGTTCGCCAGCACCGGGTTCGACGCCGACCGGGAGCGCGGAGACCTCCAGCGCCTCGCCGGACATCAGTTGCGCGGGCTCATCATCGCCCCCGTGGGCGTGAGTGCGGAGGAGCTGCAGGTGCTGCGGCGACGATTCCCCATCGTCAGCGTCGACCGTGTGCGCGAGGGCATCGACTCCGTCATCGTCGACGATTTCGGCGCCGCCCGCGACGCCGCGCGCCACCTCGTCGAGCAGGGCCACCGCCGCATCGGGTTCATCGGCGACGACCCGGCCTATCCCACCAACAGCGCCCGGCTGGCCGGCTTCCGTGCCGCCCTCGACGAGGCCGGCATCCCCGTCGACGAGTCGCTCATCGTCGGTCACCCGCGTACCCGTTCCGCGATGGCGGATGTTTCGGCGGCGCTGCTGGCCCGTCCGGATGCGCCCACCGCGGTCCTGTGCGCGACCTCCCGTGCCGCCATCGCCACGATGGACGCCATCCGCGCCGCCGGCACGCAAGGGCTCGCGCTCATCTCCTTCGGCGACTTCGAGCTCGCCGACCTGTTCACGCCCGCCATCACGGTCGTGGACCACGTCCCCCGTCCGATCGCGACGGCCGCCTTCCAGCGGCTGCTCGAACTGTTCGACGACCCCGCCTCGGAACCGCAGCGGATCGTCCTGCCCACCTCCCTCATCCAGCGCGGATCGGGCGAACTGCCCCCGCGTGCCATGGGGGCCTCGACCCTCCTCGGAGCCGAATCATGAAGCCTCTCCTCCTCCCGCCGAACCCCGTGCAGCACTTCTACCTCGGCGGCGACCGCATCGCGGCGCTGCGGGGCATCGTGCCCGAGACGGACCGTCAGCCCGAGGAGTGGCTCGGGGCGACCGTCGCGCGCTTCGGCGACGCCGAGACCGGGCTCGCCGTGACCGAGGGCGGCGCCTTCCTGCGCGACGTCGTCGCGGGCGACCGCCCCGCGTGGATCGGCTCGACCGAGGGCCGCGACGCCGCGGACGTGGGGATCCTCGTGAAGCTGCTCGACGCGCGCCAGCGCCTCCCCGTCCACGTGCACCCCGAGCGGAGCTTCGCCGCGGCCCACCTGGACTGCCCCTACGGCAAGACCGAGGCGTGGTACGTGCTGGACACCGAGCCCGGCTGCGCCGTGTACGTCGGGTGGAAGGAAGCCGTCGACCGCGACGAACTCGACCGCCGCCGCGACGCCCAGGACAGCGAATGGATGCTGGACCACCTCAACCGTGTCGAGGTGCGCGAAGGCATGGGAGTCCTCGTGCCCGCCGGCACCGCCCACGCCATCGACGGCGGCATCTTCGTGGCGGAGGTGCAGGAGCCCACCGACTTCTCCATCCTGCTGGAGTGGTCGGTGACGACCTCCACGCGGGAGGAGTCGCACCTGGATCTCGGGTTCGACGCGGTCATGCCCGCGGTGTCCACCGCAGCGCTCGCACCCGACGCGCTCGCCGCGCTCATCTGCACCGAGGGCGAGCGGCAGGGCCGCGGCATCCGCAGCGTGCTGCCTGCCGCCGCCGACCCGTACTTCCGCCTCGCGGTCGCGTCGGGGCCGGATGCGGTGGAGGCGGGCTTCGCGGTGATCCTCGTCACCGACGGCGCCGGAGCGGTCGTCTCCGACGAGGGCGCCGTCCCCGTCGAGTCGGGACAGGCGTTCGCGGTGCCGCACTCCTTCGGGGCCTGGCGCATCGACGGCGACGCGTCCCTTCTGGTGGCACGCCCGGGGGCGGGGTGGCCGGCGACGCTGGCCACCGGGGAGCTGCGGTGAACGAATACGTCGTCGGCGTCGACCTCGGGTCCACGAGCATCAAGCTGCTCGTGGCCACCCCGCACGGGCGCGAGGTGCTCGTGGTCAGCCGCCGGTCGCCGTGGATCAACCTCGATCACGGCCGGGCCGAGATGCCGGCCGAGCGTGCGCTGAGCGTCGTCCGCGAACTGGCGCACGAGGCCGACGCCGCCCTCTCCCGCGACGGCGCCTACCGCGTCGCGGCGCTGGGGGTCTCCGGCATGGCGGAGGCGGGAGTGCTGCTGGATGGCGCCGACCGCCCGGCCGCGCCGATCATGGCGTGGTTCGATCCGCGTGGCGGCGCGCAGATCCTGCAGACGCCGGCGGAGTTCCGTGCCGAATTCCCCGGCCGCACGGGCCTGCCGGTGGGGCCGCTCGCCACGATCTCCAAGCTCCTGTACCTGCGCGACCAGGGCATCGACCTGCGCGCGCGCACTTTCCTCAACGTCCCCGAGTACATCGTCCGCTCCCTCGGCGGCCCGCGCGTGGCCGAGTACTCCCTCGTCTCGCGCACGGGCATGATCGACCAGGACGGCAGCGTCCCGTGGGACGCCGCGCTGGACGTGCTCGGGGTGGGCCCGGGGGTTCTCGCCGAACGCGTGGGCGCGGGCATGCCGGTCGGCCTGCTCGCCGACGACGGGATGCCGCGGGCGTTCCAGGCCGCCGCGCTCACGATCGCCGGCCACGACCATCTCGTCTCGGCCGTCGCTGCCGGGGCGACCGCCAGCGACGAGCTGTACGACTCGATGGGCACGGCCGAGGCGCTCGTCCGCGTCATCGACGCCGCGCTGCCCTTCGACGCCCGCGAGCGCCTGGCCCACGCCGGCATCAACACCGTGCGGCACGTGCTGCCGGGCAAGTACGTGCTGCTGGCGGGGACGAAGTCGGGCCTGCTCATGCGACGCGTGCTGCAGCTCATCGGGGTCGCGGACGAACGCGGCCGCCTCGACCTGGATGCGCGCGTGATGCAGCTGCCCGTCCGCGGAGCGCTCGCCGACGGCGGCCTCGAGGTCACCGGCGCGCGCAACGACGACGGCGTGCTGAAGCTCGTCGCCAACAGCGACGGGCTCTCCCCCGAGGAGCTGTTCATCGCCGCGCTGCTGCACGGCAACGACATGTGCGCCGAGCTCATGGAGGTCATGGACCGCGAGGTCCCCGCCCCCACCTCGACCCTGCTCACCGGCGGCTGGTCGAAGATGCCTAGCGTCGTGCGCGCCCGCAGCCTCGTTCTCCCCGACGTCTCGCTCACGGCGCACGACGAGGGCACGGCCTACGGCGCCGCCCTGTTCGCCGCGTTCGCCGCCGATGGCGGATCGGGCGACTTCCCCGACTTCGCCGCCTCCTTCCTCGCCGCGCACTCCGCCTCCGCCACCGAACCGGCCGGGCGACTCGAATGAACGGAGCCACTGTGAACCACCTGCACATCCGCATCCGCATGGAAAGGAGCTGACATGCCCACCCCTGTACTCGAAGCCCGTGGACTGTCCCGCCAGTTCGGCCACGTCCGCGCGCTCAACGAAGCCGATTTCGAGGTGTACCCCGGTGAGGTGACGGCTCTCATCGGCGACAACGGCGCCGGCAAGTCCACTCTCGTCAAGGCGCTGTCGGGCAACCTCGCCGTCGACAGCGGCACGATCAAGTTCGACGGCGAACCCATCGAGCTCACCACGCCGTCGCAGGCCAGCGCCCTGGGCATCGAGACGGTGTACCAGGACCTCGCCCTCGCCCCGCATCTGGATCCCGTGCAGAACATGTATCTGGGTCGCGAGCTGCCACGGGCGGGTCTCGGCGGCGCGCTGGGGTTCATGAAGACGAAGGAGATGCGCGAGGAGTCGCGCGCGGCCTTCGCCGACCTCGGTGCCACCGTCCGCTCGCTCACCTCCCCCGTCGGCGAGATGTCGGGCGGTCAGCGTCAGGCGATCGCCATCGCGCGCGCCGTGCACTGGGCGAACCGCCTCGTGTTCCTCGACGAGCCCACTGCCGCCCTCGGCGTCCGCCAGACCCAGAACGTGCTCGATACGATCCGGCGCGTGCGCGACAAGGGGATCGCCGTCGTCCTGATCAGCCACTCGATGCCGCACGTCATGGAGGTCGCCGACCGCATCCAGGTGCTGCGACTGGGGACCCGCGCCGCGGTTCTCGACGCGAAGGACACGTCGATGGAGGAACTGGTCGGTCTGATGACCGGCGCCATCACGAAGGAGGGGAACCAATGAGCACGTCGAGCCCGCCCACCGAGACCATGGCGATCGGAACCGCCGAACCGAAGGAGGGCTTCCTCAAGCACCTCCTGAAGGCCCAGGCCTTCCAGATCCTCCTGGTGCTGCTGGTGATCGTCGCGATCTTCAGCGCACTCGCCCCCGACACGTTCGCGCAGTGGTCGAACTTCCGGCTCATCATCCAGAACGCCTCCATCCTCGCCGTCCTCGGCATCGGGATGACGTTCGTCATCATCACCGCCGGCATCGACCTGTCGATCGGCTCGGTGCTGGTCTTCTCCGGCGTCGTGTCGGCCATGGTCATGCGCGCCATGGGCGGTCAGGGCTGGGGCGTGGCGATCGTGGGCATCCTCGTCGCGATCGCCTCGGGCGTCGCGTGGGGGCTGTTCAACGGATTCCTCATCGCCAAGGGGAAGATCCCGCCGCTGATCGTCACGCTGGGCTCGCTGGGCATGGCCCTCGGTTTCGCGCAGATCCTCACCGGCGGCGTCGACATCCGGCAGGTGCCCACGGTCCTGACCACCACGATCGGCTACGGCAACGTGTTCGGCACCATCCCGACGATCTCGGTGATCGCGCTGGTCCTCATCATCATCGGCGCGATCGTGCTGCACTACACGCGCTTCGGCCTGCACACCTTCGCCGTGGGATCCAGCGAGGTCGCGGCGCGGCGCGTGGGCGTGAAGGTCGACCGCCAGCTGATCAGCATCTACACCATCTCCGGGGGCCTGGCCGGATTCGCCGGCATCCTCTCGCTGTCGCAGTTCAGCACGACGGCGATCGCCGGCCAGTCGCAGACGAACCTCAACGTCATCGCGGCGGTCGTGATCGGCGGGACGTCGCTGTTCGGCGGCATCGGCACCATCTTCGGCACGGTCGTGGGTCTGTTCATCCCCGCCGTGCTGCAGAACGGGTTCGTCATCACCGGCGTCCAGCCGTTCTGGCAGCAGGTCGCCGTCGGCGCGGTGCTCATCGCCGCCGTGTACGTCGACCAGGCCCGCCGCTCCGCCGCGATGCGGGGCAACACCCAAAGCCTCTGGCGCAGGTTCGTCAGCGGAAGTCGACGCGGGTGACCGCGGCGACTGCACCAACCCACCACACAAGAGAAACGGTTGATCACAATGAAGTGGAGTAAGAAAGGTCTCGGCATCGCCGTGCTCGGCGCATCCGCCGCGCTCGTGCTCGCCGGCTGCTCCTCCGACGGCGGCAACGCCGGCGGATCCGGCGGCGGCTCGGGCGACGACGGTTACAAGATCGCCTTCGTCCAGGGCGTCGCCGGCGACGAGTTCTACATCTCGATGGAGTGCGGCATCAAGGAGGCGGCCGAGGCTGCCGGGGCCACCGTCTCGGTGCAGGGCCCGGAGAAGTTCGACCCCACGCTGCAGAAGCCGCTCGTGGATTCCGTCGTGGCCTCCAAGCCCGACGCCCTCCTCGTGGCCCCGACCGACGTGACCGCGATGGCAGCGCCGATCCAGGCCGCCGCCGACGCCGGCATCAAGGTCGTCCTCGTCGACACGACGCTGGAAGACCCCTCGATGGCGGTCTCGCAGATCTCCAGCGACAACGAGGGCGGCGGCGCCGCGGCGTTCGACGCGATCAAGGAAGCCCACCCCGACGGAGGCAAGGTCCTGGTCGTCTCCATCGACCCGGGCATCTCGACCTCCGACGCGCGCGCGGCCGGGTTCGAGGCGGCTGCCGCGGAGGACGAGAACTTCGAGTTCCTCGGCATCCAGTACAGCCACAACGAGCCGGCCACCGCGGCCGAGATCGTCACGGCCGCGCTGCAGAAGGACCCCGACATCGTCGGCATCTTCGCCGCCAACCTGTTCGCCGCCGAGGGCACGGCCACCGGTGTGCAGCAGGCCGGCAAGACCGGTGACGTCACGATCGTCGGCTTCGACGCGGGTCCGGCCCAGGTCGAGCAGCTGCGGGGCGGCATCGTCCAGGCGCTCGTCGCCCAGGAGCCGGCCACCATCGGCAAGGACGGCGTCGAGCAGGCCATCGCGGCGCTCGAGGGCGAGACGGTCGAGGAGAAGATCCAGACCGGCTTCACCATCATCACGCAGGACAACATCGACGGCGAGGGCGCGGACGCCGCCTACCGTTCCTCCTGCTGATCCCCTCCGCGGTGGCCGGAGCCTCGTGCTCCGGCCACCGCGGTCATCCTCCCCGGACGGAGCATCATGAACTTCCCCGACCTGGCCGGCCGCACGGCCGTCATCACCGGCGGTGCGCGCGGCATCGGCTATTCGCTGGCCTCGGCGCTGGCCCGCCAGAGCGTGAACGTGGCCCTGCTCGACCTGCTGCCGGAGGTCGCCGACTCCGCCGCGCGTCTGGCCGACGAGCACGGCGTGCAGACCGCATCCGCCCTCGTCGACGTCACCGACCCGGTCTCTGTGGATGCGGCGTTCGCCGACGTCCGCGGGGAGCTCGGGGTCGCCGACATCCTCATCACCGCCGCCGGCATCACGATCTGGGGCGACTCGGCCGAGGTGGAGCCGGACACGTGGCGCAAGGTGATCGACGTGAACCTGAACGGCACGTTCTTCAGCACGCAGGCCTTCGCGCGCCCGCTGCTGGCCGAGGGCCGGGAAGGCTCGGCCATCCTCATCTCCTCGATGTCGGGTCGCGTCGTGAACGTGCCTCAGCATCAGGCGTCGTACAACGCCTCCAAGGCGGCCGTCGACCAGCTGACCAGCTCGCTCGCGGTCGAGTGGGCGCCCGCCCTGCGCGTGAACGCCATCGCGCCGGGCTACATCCTCTCGGACATGACACGCCAGTTCATCGACGCCAACCCCGACCTGGCCGCGCAGTGGATCTCCGCGATCCCCGCCGGACGCATGGGGGAGCCCGCCGACCTCGACGGCCTCGTGCTGCTGCTGGCCTCCTCGGCCTCGTCGTACCTGACCGGGCAGACGCTCGTGATCGACGGCGGCTACACGGCCATCTGACATGCCTGAGCCATCGCCGGCCGCGTTCGTCGCGGTCGACCTCGGTTCCGCCAGCGGCCGGGTCATGCTCGGAATCTTGGACGACGGCGCCCACCGCCTGTCGGTGCGGGAGGTCGCACGCTTCGCGAACCGCCCTGTGCCCCGCCCCGAGGGTCTCGCGTGGGACATCGACGCCCTGTGGGCCGATGTGCGGGACGGCCTGGCCCGGGCGTGCGCCGCGGCGGCGTCGGCGGGCGCCGCGGTACGCGGCATCGGCGTGGACTCGTGGGGCGTGGACTACGTGCGCCTCCGGCGCGACGGCCGGATGCGCCGCTTCGCGCGTCACCACCGCGACGTCGACGCGACCTTCGCCGCCGTCACGTCCGCGTCGCGGGATGCCGCGGCCGACTACGCCGTCACGGGCGTGCTGGACCAGACCATCAACACCGCCCATCAACTGCGGCAGGACGGGCGCGACGGCATCGGCGCGCCCGATGACACGATCGTGCTGATCGCCGACGCCTTCGTCCACCTGCTCACCGGCGCCGTCGCCGCCGAGCGTTCGCTCGCCTCCACGACGGCGCTCGTGGACCGCGCACGGGACGCCTGGTCGCCCTCCTTGGCGGCCGGTCTCCCCGCCCGGCTGCCCCCGCTCGTGACGGCAGGGCACCCGGCCGGGTCGACCACGGCCGACGTCACCGCGCGCCTGGGCCTGACCGAGCCGGTGCCGGTGTGGTTCGTGACCTCCCACGACACGGCCGCGGCGTTCTCCGCGGTCGTGGGGACGGCGGAGGGCGACGCGATCGAGGGCGTCGTCGCGTGCGGAAGCTGGGCGGTGGCCGGCGCCGCGATCGCCGAACCCGTGCTCACCGAAACCGCCCGCGCATGCGGTTTCACGCAGGAGACCGGCGCGGAGGGCGCGACGCTGCTGGTGAAGAATCTCAGCGGCATGTGGCTCCTTCAGCAGGTCACGCGCGAGTGGGCGACGCAGGACGGACTCGCCGAATGGCCGCTCGACCGCCTCGCGCAGCTCCTGGAGGATGCGGCGGCGTCGCGCTACGCCGGATGCTTCGACCCGGCCGATCCCGCGCTGGGCGCCCCCGGCGACCTCATCGACCGCCTCGCCGCCCGGTGCGCCGCCGACGTCGGCATCCCGCCGCAGACGCGCGGAGACCTCGCCCGCGCCATCCTCGCCAGCCTCGCGCGCGCCTATGCCCGCACCATGACCGAGATCCACCAGCTGACCGGCCGGCCCGTCGCGCGCATCCGCCTCGTCGGCGGCGGCTCGCGCGGAGACCTGCTGGCGGGCCTGACCGCAGCGGCCGCCGGCGTGCCGGTCACGGCGGGCCCGGCCGAGGCCTCGGTCCGCGGCATCCTCCTCCAGCTCGCCGTCGCCGCCGGGGCGCTCCCCGACCTCGCCGCCGCCCGCTCCCTCGACGTGGACGACGGCGAGCCGGCGCCGCGCGTCCATCCCGTCCCCGCGGCACCGCTTCCCGCTTCCCGCCCCGTCCCCGAAGGAGCCCCATGACCGACCCCGCCCGAGACGCCCTCGTGGATCTGTCGCGCCGACTGGGCGATCCGGCGTTCGACGCCGCGTTGCTGGGGGAGGGCAACACGTCGATGCGCGTGGCCGACGGGATGCTCGTGAAGGCCAGCGGAGCCGCCCTCGGCGCGGCACGGCACGACGACTTCGTCCCGCTGGCCTTCCGCGACGCGCTCGCCCTGATCGACGACGAGCACGCCGGTGACGACGAGGTCGACGCGCTGTTCTCCGCCATCGCCGCACGGGAGGGGCGACGACCCTCCGTCGAGGCGCTGCTGCACGCCGTCGTGTACGAGGCCACCGATGCGTGCGTCGTCGCGCACAGTCATCCGACGGCGGTGAACGCGCTGCTGTGCTCGGAGGCCGCCGAGCTGCTCGTGGAGGGTGCACTCTTCCCCGACCAGATCGTCGTCCTCGGGGCGACGCCCCTGCTCGTGCCGTACATCGATCCGGGGGTGCGGCTCGCCCGGGAGGTGCGCACGCGTCTCACGCGGCACATCCGCGCGCACGGCGAGGCGCCGAAGGCCATCTACTTGCGCAACCATGGGATGTTCGCACTCGGTGCGAGCGCCGAGCAGGTTCTGGGCATCACGGCGATGGCCCAGAAGTGCGCGCGGGTGCTCATCGGCGCGGCCGCGGCCGGCGGCGTGCGTTTCATGCCCGCCGACGAAGTGGTCCGCATCGACACCCGTCCGGATGAGAAGTACCGGCGGGCGCTGCTGGCCGGAGAGGAGACCCGATGACCACGCTGACCGACAAGGTGGCGATCCTCACCGGCGCGAGCTCGGGGATCGGCCTGGCCACGGCCCACGCCCTGGTCGCGGAGGGGGTGCGCGTCGTGGCGGTGGCCCGCTCCGAAGAGCGGCTCGCCGAGCTCGCGACGAGCCTCGGCGACCGCGTCACCCCGTTCGCGGCGGATGTCGCCGACCCCGCCAGTGCGGAGCGCATCGTGGCGCACGCCCTGGACCGGCACGGGCGGGTGGACATCGTCCTGCCCAATGCGGGGATCTACGTCGGCGGCGACCTCGTGGCCACCGACCCCGCCGACATCGCCGCTCTCGTGGCCACCAACGTCACGGGCGTCATGACGCTGGTGCGCGCTGCGCTTCCCTGCCTGCTCGCGCAGGGATCCGGCGACATCCTCGTCACGAGCTCCGTGTCGGGGCACCAGGACATCGAGTGGGAGCCGGTGTACTCCGCCAGCAAGCACGCGGTGCAGTCCTTCGTGCACACCGTCCGGCGCCAGACCGCCGAAACCGGCGTGCGCGTCGGAGCGATCGCGCCGGGCGTCGTGCTCAATCCGCTGTGGGGCTTCGCGCACGGCTCGCCGGAAGAGGCCGCCCGCATCGAGGAGCGCACCGGCATCCGCTCCGCCGACGTCGCCGACGCCATCGTGTTCATGCTCACCCGCCCCGCCCACGTCGTCGTACGCGACCTCGTCCTCCTGCCCACCGGGCAGCCGATCTGATGGCCTGGCCCACCGGCCGCATGGCTGCCCTCGTCTTCACCGCTCCCGGCGTCGCGCAGTGGCGTGAGGTCGCCATCCCCGGAGCCCGGGAGGGTCACGTGCTCGTCCGGGTCGAGCGCGTCGGCATCTGCGGCACCGACCTGGCACTGCTGGACGGATCGATGGGATACCTCGAATCCGGCCTCACGCGCTACCCCCTCCGCCCCGGCCACGAATGGTGCGGCACCGTCGCCGCCGTGGACGGCGACGTCGCGGGCATCGCCGTCGGCGACCGCGTCGTGGGCGAGCCGTTCCTCAGCTGCGGACGATGCGCGCTGTGCCGCGCCGGCCGCCGCGACCAGTGCCCGCACCGTGACGAGATCGGGGTCCGCGGAGACGCGCCGGGGGCCGCCGCGCAGTACGTCGCGGTGCCCGCCGAGAACGTCGCGGTCGTGCCGGCGGGGCTCGATCCCTCGGCGGCCGTGCTCGCCGAACCGCTCGTCACCGTGCTCCACGCCCTCTCGGCCGTGCGGCTGGAAGCCGGCGAATCGCTCGGTGTCATCGGCGCCGGCACCCTCGGGATGCTGGCCGCCCAGGTCGCGCGCGCCGCCGGCGCGGCCGTGACCGTGTACTCCCGCGGCGACCGAGCCGAGCGCGCGCAGGCGTGCGGCGCCGCGTTCGTCCGCAGCGCCGACGCCCCCGCCGACCGCCACGACGCCGTCATCGAGGCCTCCGGTGGCGAGGGCGCCGTCGGGCTCGCGGTGCGCCTGGCCCGTCCCGCCGGGCGCGTCGCGCTCGTCGGGGTCCCGGGGTCGCCCGAACCGCTGGATGCCATGCCGATCGTCGTCAAGGGGCTGCAGGTGACCGGCGTCCTGGGCGGCATCCCGTTCCTCCACCGGGCCGTGCGGCTGCTCGCCGACGGCGTCGTGAACCCCGATGCCGTCATCGACCGCGTCTTCCCGGCCGCGCGAGCCGTCGAGGCGCTGGACCTGCTCGCCGGCGGGAGCACGCGGCGCCCCAAGATCATGCTCGACTTCCTGCTCGATCCCGCGGACGTGGCATCCGTCGCGGTCGCCGGCGGCGATGAGGGAACAGGAGACGCGGCATGACCGTGCCCACCGTGCATGTGGACGAGCTCGTGGAGCGCGCGCGGCAGCTCGCCGCCGGTGGCCAGCGCGCTCTGCTCGGTATCGCGGGAGCCCCAGGGGCCGGCAAGAGCGTCCTCTCGGACGCGCTGCTGGCCGCCCTGGGGCCCGACGCGGTGCTCGTGGGGATGGATGCCTTCCACCTCGCCGATGCCGAACTGGCGCGCCTGGGCCGGGGGGATCGGAAGGGCGCCCCCGACACCTTCGACGTCGACGGGTACGTCGCAACGCTCGAGCGCATCCGGGCCCGCGACCGGGCTGTCTACGCGCCCGTGTTCGACCGTTCGCTGGAAGCGGCCGTCGCCGGATCCGTCCGCGTGGACCCGGAGGTGCCTCTCGTGCTGACGGAGGGGAACTACCTCCTGCTGGATTCCGGCGGGTGGGAGCGGGTGCGCCCGTGCCTGGACGAGGTCTGGTTCGTCCAGCCGGATGAGGTCTCGCGCCGGCAGTGGCTCATCGCGCGCCACGAGAGCTACGGCCGCGACCCGGCAGCGGCGCGCGCGTGGGCGCTGGGCACCGATCAGCGCAACGCCGAACTCGTCCAGACCACCGCGCACCGCGCCGACCGTGTCTTCGCGGTCGACTACCGAAGGGACGTCCGCGCATGACGCTGGCGAACATGTCCACCCTCCTCGCCGAGCACCGTGCCGTCGGCGCGTTCAACTTCGTGCAGCTCGAGCTCGCTCAGGCGATCGTCGCCGGTGCCGAGGAGGCCGGCACGGGTGTCGTGCTGCAGCTGTCGCAGAACGCCGTCCGCTTCCACGGTGCCCTCGGCCCCGCCGCATCCGCGGCGCTGGAACTCGCCCACGGCGCCCGGGTTCCCGTCGTCGTGCACCTGGACCATGCCACCGACGAAGACCTCGTGGATGCCGCCCTGGCCGCCGGCGTGCGCTCGGTGATGTTCGACGGCGCGCACCTCCCCGACGACGAGAACGTCGCACGCACGCGCGCCGTCGCCGACCGCGCGCACGCGGCCGGCGCGTGGGTGGAGGCGGAGCTCGGCGAAGTCGGCGGGAAGGGCGGTGCCCACACGCCCGGAGTCCGCACCGACGTCGAGGACGCCGCGGCCTTCGTCGCCGCCACCGGCGTCGACGCGCTCGCGGTCGCGGTGGGCAGTTCGCACGCTATGACCGAGCGCGCCGCGTCGCTGGACGAGGACCTCATCTCCCGCCTCGCCGCACGGGTGCCGGTGCCGCTCGTGCTGCACGGCTCCAGCGGCGTGCCCGACGCGGGCATCGACGGCGCGATCGGCGCCGGCATGCGCAAGATCAACATCGGCACCCACCTGAACGTCGTCTTCACCGGCGCGGTGCGCGAGGCGCTCGCCGCCGACCCGGCGGTGGTCGATCCGCGCACCTACGTGCGCCCCGCCCGCGACGCCGTCGCGCGGGAAGTCGCGCGGATGCTGCGGCTGATCGTGGGCGGCACGGGCGAGGGCCGCGCATGACCGCGCGCGCACGCGGCGGCGGTGTCGTGACGCTGACGCCCGCCGGCGCCATCGATGCGACCTACCTGGTCGACGGCTTCGCCCGGGGCGACCTCATCCGCGCCTCCGAGTACGCCCGCGAGGTCAGCGGCAAGGGCGTCAACCTCTCCGCCGCCCTCGACCTCGCCGGGGTCCCCACCGCGGCCGTCGTGGTCCTCGGGCACGACGACCTCGCGTTCGCCGGGCATTCCCCCCACGCCGGGATGCTGCGGATCGTCCCGGTGCCCGGTGCCACGCGCGTGAACACCGCGATCGTCGACGCCGCCGGCGCGACCACGAAGGTCAACGCCCCCACGCCGCCGCTGACGGCGGACGCGTGGGCGCAGGCGACCGACACGGCCCTCACGCAGGCCACCGCCTCCGGGGCCGAGTGGCTCGTGCTGTGCGGTTCGCTGCCGGTGCTGGCCGGCACGGGGCGACCCGTGGATGCGACGGAGCTGTTCACGCGCGCGCGGGAGCGCGGCATCCGCGTCGCGGTGGACACCAGCGGCACCGGCCTCGCCCGCGCCCTCGGCGCCACGCCCGACCTCGACCTCATCAAGCCGAACACCGCCGAGCTGGCGGAACTGACCGGCCGTGCGCTCGTCACGGTGGGCGACGTCGTCGCCGCCGCGCGCACGCTCATCGATCGGGGGCTCGGGCTGGCGTACGTCAGCATGGGCGCCGACGGCGCGCTCGCCGTCTCGGCCGACGAGGTCGTGCACGCCCACGCCCGTCCGCGGCGTCTGGGCAACACCGCCGGCGCCGGCGACGCGTCGCTGGCCGGGTTCCTCGTAGGGCTCGCGGACGGCGGCTCGGCGCCGCTGGAATCCGCCGTCGCCCATGCCGCCGCGTGGGGCGCGCACGCCGTGGCGCAGACCACCACGGTGCTCCCCGGGCTGGGCGGGCTGCCCGAGGCCGTCGTCACCGTCGCGCCCGACCCGGCCACCGCGCTGTCGGAGCCGGCGGGGGGCGCCTGACCGCTCCCGCGGGGTGGGCGCGGCGCCCTGGCGGCGCCGTGCGGGCCTGGCTGCGCCGCCGCGGGGTGCATTGACAGACCAGCGTGCAGGGGGCACCATGGAAGCGAGCAAGTCACCGGTGTCATGGCTGAATTCCCGGGGTTTTCTTGCAGCAGCGAACGGAAGAGGACACCGCATGAACGCACTGACCACCGCCGAGCGACGCGGCATGCAGGGCATCTCCACGGCGGCCGGGAACATGCTCATCGTCGCAGCCGACCAGCGCAACGGCATGAAGGCGGCGATCCTCGATGCACCGGACGGGTCCGCAGCGATCACGAAGGCCGAGCTGGCGGAGGTCAAGGCAGACCTCGTGCGGCACCTCGCCAACCACGCCCCCGCCATCCTGCTCGACCCCGAGGTCGCCCTGCCGGCCATCGTCGACGACGGTGTCCTCGCCCGGGACACGGCGCTCGTGGTCGGGCTCGACGCATCCGGGTTCGAGGAGGTCGACGGGCTCCGCTACACGAAGTACGTCGACGGGGTCACCCCCGCAACCGTCCGCGCACTCGGCGGCGACGTCGCCAAGATGCTCTGGTACACCCGGCCCGACCGGCAGGACACCGCCTCCCGCGTCGCGCACGAGATCCGCGAGCTGGTCGCGGCGTGCGAGGCGGAGGGCGTGCTGCTCATCGTGGAGCTGCTGACCTACCAGCTGCCGGGGGAGAGCGACGAGGAGTACGCGGCATCCTTCGCCTCGCTCGTCGCCGACGGGGCAGCCCTCGCCGTGGCGTGCGGCGCGAAGGTGCTCAAGCTGCAGTATCCCGGCAGCGCCGAGGCGTGCGCCGCGGTCACGGCCGCGGCGCAGGGGGTGCCGTGGGCGGTGCTGTCCGCGGGAGTGGACCACGAGAGTTTCATCAACCAGGTGCGCACGGCGATGTCGGCCGGGGCAGCGGGTGCCATGGCAGGCCGGTCGCTTTGGAAAGACAGCCTGTCGATCTCGGCCGATACCCGTGCGCACCTGCTCACCGAGCGGGCCCTCGTCCGCCTCCACGAGCTGGCCGCCGCCGTCGACGGCCGCTGAAATCCGACGATCCGGCCCGGTCGGATGGAAGGATGACGGCGTGACGACGATGCGAGACGTGGCCGCACGGGCCGGGGTCAGTGCGAAGACGGTCTCCCGGGTCTTCAACGACGATCCGCATGTGCTCCCGCACACGCGCGAGCGCGTGCAGCGCGTCATGCGCGAGCTCAACTACGTTCCGAACGTGCTCGCCACGACCTTCCGCGCCGGGCGCTCGTCGGTGATCGGGGTCGCGGTGCCCGACATCGTGGACCCGTTCTTCGCCGCGATCGCGCGGGCGGTGGACGATGTCGCACGGCATGCCGGGATGTCCACGCTCGTGACGAGCCTGGGCGACGACCCCGCCGATGAGCGCGCCACCATCGAGTCGCTCCTCGGGCGCAAGCTGTCCGGCCTCATCGTGGCGCCCGTCGGCGACGATCAGGCATACCTCGGGCGGTGGCAGGAGTCCACCCCGATCGTGTGTGTCGACCGCGCCCCCACCGGGATCCGGGCCGACACCTTCACCGCCGACGATGAGGCGGGGGCGTATGCGGCCACGACGCATCTGCTCGGGCACGGACACCGGCGCATCGCCTACCTCGGCGACGTGCTCGGGCGCTCCACCGAGCACGCGCGGCTGGAAGGCTGGCGCCGCGCCCTCCGCGAAGCCGGATCGCCGATCGACGACGCCCTGATCGCCGCCGACGTGGCCGATCCGGCGGCGGCGCAGCGCGAGGTCGCGCGCGTGCTCGGGCTGGATGATCCGGCCACGGCGATCTTCTCCTCGAATGCGCGGACGACGATGGCGCTGGTGCGCGGCATGCGCGACGATCACGTGCCGCTGGTCGGCTTCGGCGACTTCCCCCTGGCCGATCTCCTGCGCCCGGCGATCACCGTCATCGACCAGAACGCCGACCGGCTCGGGCGGTTGGCCGCCGAGCGCGTGCTGTCGCGGCTGTCCGCGCCCGCCGCCGATCCGGAGCGCGCCGTCGTGGACGTCACCCTCGTCGAGCGCGACTCCTGCCGCTAGCACCGGCCCCCGCCCGTCCCGCGCCGTCCCGCGCCGTCCCGCGCCGTCCCCTGTTCGCGCCACTTCGGTGCATCCGCGCCACATCTTTACGGCGCGGATGCACGGAACAGGCGCGGGAAGCGGGGCGCGGACGCGGGAGGCACCTCGGCGCAGGGGTGCGCCGTCGGCTCAGCGGGGGGTGTGCCGGCGCGGACGGAAGGCGGCGGCGACGGCGGCGCGCAGCGTCTCCAGCGGAGCATCCGTGCCGAACCACCCGTGGGCGCGGGCCTGGACGAGCACATTGCCCAGCGCGGTGGCCTCCACCGGCCCGGCGAGGACCGGCAGCCCGGAGCGGTCGGCGGTGGCCTGGCACAGCAGCTCGTTGAGGGCGCCGCCGCCGACGATGTGGATGCTGTCGACCTCGCGGTCGGCCAGGTACCCCGCCGTCCGCACGGCGTCGGCGAAGGCGGCCGCGATGCTCTCCACGATCACCCGGGCGAACGCGGCCCTGCCCTCGGGCACCGCGCCTCCGGCCGCGCGCAGCACGGCCGCGATCCGGCCCGGCATGTCGCCCGGGGCCGACAGCGACGGATCGTTCGCGTCGAAGACCACGGCGGGCGCATCCGTCCGCGCCGCCGCGGCGAGGAGATCCGGCAGGTTCACCGGCGCCCCGTCCTCCTGCTCCCACGCGCGGACCGTTTCGCTGATCAGCCACAGCCCCGTCACGTTGTGCAGGAACCGCACGCGTCCGTCCACGCCGAGCTCGTTCGTGAAGTTCGCCTCGCGGGCGGCGTCCGTCACGATGGGGGCGTCCAGCTCGAGGCCGACGAGTCCCCACGTGCCGCACGAGATGTACGCCGCGTTCGGCGACGACAGGGGCACCGCGACCACCGCCGAGGCGGTGTCGTGCGAGCCGACGGTCACGACCTCCAGGGGAGCGCCGATGCGGCGCGCCACAGCCGGGGTGAGAGCCCCGACGCGCGTGCCCGGGTCGACCAGCGGCGGAAGGATGTGCGCGGGGATGCCGAGGCGTTCGGCGAGCGGGAGGTCCCACTCGCCGGTGCGCACGTCGAGCAGGCCCGTCGTGGACGCGTTCGTGCGCTCGGCGATCCGCTCACCGGTGAGGAGGTGCGCGACGAGGTCGGGGATGAGCAGCGCCGTCTCCGCCTCGTCCAGGCGTGCCTCGGCGGCGAACTGGTACAGCGTGTTGAACGGCAGGTGCTGCAGGCCGTTGCGCTGGTAGAGGTCGGCGAAGGGCACCCGGGCGTGGACGGATGCGACGCCCTCGGCCGTGCGCTCATCCCGGTAGTGGAACGGCTCGGCCAGGAGCGCGCCGTCCCGCAGCAGGCCGTAGTCCACCGCCCACGAGTCGATCCCGATGCCGGCCACGCCGGGCTCGGCCGCCACGGCATCCGCCAGGCCCGTCACGACGTGACCGAACAGCGCATCGAAGTCCCAGTGCCAGCCGTCGCCGCGCTCGACGGGCCCGTTGGCGAACCGGGCGACCGGCTCGAGGGCGAGCAGCCCCGGCCCGACCCGCCCGATCATGACGCGGCCGCTCGTGGCCCCGAGGTCGACCGCGGCGACCGCGCCCGACGCGGCCGACCCGGGGGTGGTCATCGCAGGAACGCGGCCGCGACGCCGGAGTCCACCGGCACGTGCAGGCCTGTCGTGCGGGACAGCTCCGGCCCGGTGAGGACGTACACCGCGTCGGCGACGTTCTCGGGGACGACCTCGCGCTTGAGGATCGTGCGGTTGGCGTAGAACTGGCCGAGGTCCTCTTCCTTCACGCCGTACGTCGCGGCGCGGTTGGCGCCCCAGCCCGAGGCGAAGATGCCCGAGCCGCGGACGACGCCGTCGGGGTTGATGCCGTTCACACGCACGCCGTGCTCGCCGAGTTCGACCGCGAGCAGGCGCACCTGGTGGGCCTGGTCGGCCTTGGTGGCCGAGTATGCGATGTTGTTCGGCCCGGCGAAGACGGAGTTCTTCGAGGAGATGTAGACGATGTCCCCGCCCATGCGCTGCTCGATGAGCGCCTGAGCGGCCGCCTTCGACACGAAGAACGAGCCCTTGGCCATCACGTCGTGCTGCAGGTCCCAGTCCTTCTCGGTGGTCTCCAGCAGCGGCTTCGACAGCGAGAGCCCCGCGTTGTTCACGACGAGGTCGATGCCGCCGAACGCCAGCAGCGTCGCGTCGATCGCGGCCTGCACCGCGTCGGCGTCGGCGACGTTGGCCGCGATGCCGATCGCGACGTCCGTGTTCCCGAGCTCGGCCGCCGCCGCCTGCGCCTTCTCCAGGTCGAGATCGGCGACGACGACGCACGCGCCCTCGGCCGCCAGGCGCGTCGCGATCGCCTTGCCGATGCCGGATGCGGCGCCGGTGACGAAGGCGATGCGGCCCTGGTGCGACTTCGGCTTCGGCATCCGCTGGAGCTTGGCCTCCTCCAGCGCCCAGTACTCGATGCGGAACTTCTCCGCATCGGAGATCGGGGTGTAGGTGGACAGGGCTTCCGCGCCGCGCATCACGTGGATCGCGTTGACGTAGAACTCCCCGGCCACGCGCGCGGTCTGCTTGTTCGCGCCGTAGGAGAACATGCCCACGCCCGGGATCAGCACGATGAGCGGGTCGGCGCCGCGCATGGCCGGCGAGTCCGCATCCGCGTGCGCGTCGTAGTACGCCTGGTAGTCGGCGCGGTACTGCGCGTGCAGCTCCTTGAGCCGCGCGATGGCGTCCTCCACCGACGCGTCGGCGGGCAGGTCGAGCAGCATCGGCTTGACCTTGGTGCGCAGGAAGTGGTCGGGGCAGCTCGTGCCCAGCTCCGCGAGGTGAGGGGCCTTCTCCCGGGCGAGGAACTCCAGCACGTCGTCGGAGTCGGTGAAGTGCCCGACCATCGGCTTGTCGGTGGAGGCCAGGCCCCGGATGGTGGGGGCCAGCGCCGCCGCCTTCGCGCGCCGCTCGGCCTCCGGGAGCGCCTCGAAACCGGCGCGCACGCCGCCGAAGGGCTCGGCCGCGCCGTGCTCGTCGATGTAGGCCTGCGCCGTCTGGATGATCCACAGCGAGTTCGCCTCGGCCTCATCCGACGTGTCGCCCCACGCGGTGATGCCGTGCCCGCCGAGGATGCAGCCGACCGCCTCCGGGTTCTGCTCCTTGATCGCGGCGATGTCGAGCCCCAGCTGGAAGCCGGGCCGCCGCCACGGCACCCACACGACCTTCTCTCCGAAGATCTTGGCGGTCAGCTCTTCGCCGTCGGCGGCCGTCGCGATGGCGATGCCGGCATCGGGATGCAGGTGGTCCACGTGCGCCGCATCCACCAGGCCGTGCATCGCGGTGTCGATCGAGGGAGCCGCGCCGCCCTTGCCGTGCAGGCAGTAGTCGAACGCCGCGACCATCTCGTCCTCGCGCTCGATCCCGGGGTAGACGTCCACGAGCGCGCGCATGCGGTCCAGACGGAGGACGGCGAGCCCCTTCTCCGTGAGCGTGCCGAGGTCGCCGCCGGAGCCCTTCACCCACAGCAGCTCGACGGGCTCGCCGGTGACCGGGTCGGTGTCGGTGCCCTTGGCGGAGGTGTTCCCGCCGGCGTAGTTGGTGTTCTTAGGGTCGGCGCCCAGGCGATTGCTGCGGGCGATGAGGGATGCGGCGGTGGGGTTGGTCATATCGATGTTCCTTCGGGGAGGATGCGGGATTCAGAGATTGCCGGGCACCTCGGCGGAGAGCGGGACGCGCTCACCGTAGCGTTCGCGTTCGATCTCCTCGAGCGACTTGCCCTCGGTGGACGGAGCCCAGATGGTGCCGATCAGCAGGGCGGCGACCAGGAGACCGAGGATGATCACGCCCAGGCCCGGCAGGCCGAGCTGGGTGAGGAGCAACGGGAAGACCAGGCTCAGCACGCCGACCATGACACGCGCCAGCATGAACAGCATGCCCTGTGCGCTGGCACGGTATCGGGTGGCGAAGAGTTCGGCCGTCCACAGTCCGTAGAACGCCTGCGCTCCGACACCGGCCGAGATACCCCACGCCACGGCGAAGAACAGCAGCGAGAACAGTCCGGGCGGGGCGTAGATGAGTACGGCCCACGCGACCACCCCGAGAGCGGCGCCGCCGAAGTACAGCCAGCGGCGGCTGACCCGGTCGCCGTACCGCATGAACCCGGCCCACGTGGCCAGGGCGGTCAGCGACCACACCAGCACCTGCAGGAGGTTCTGCTGCGTGGCGTCCTCGAGGCCGGCGGCCGCGTAGACCCGCGGCTGGAAGATGCCCGCCTGTCCGGCGACGGTGTTCCACAGCCCGTAGACGCCGAGCAGGAACAGCAGCGCGCCGTAGTTGCGGCGGTCGCGCAGCAGGCCCGCGATGCCGGAGAAGAACGAGATCTTCTCGCCGCCCGCGCGCTCGTACTCGCGCTGCTCCTTCCAGCGGCGCGACTCCGGGAGGCCCCGGCGCACCCACCACGTGATCGCGGCGATGACGAACAGGTGCAGGAAGATGATGCGTGAGCCCCACAGGCCCAGCGGGCCGACGATCACGGCGAGCAGGAACCCGATCGCCGGGCCGATCGACCACGCCAGCTGCGCGGTGCCCACGTGGGCTGCGCGGTGCTCGTCCGGCGCCTCCTCCGCGATGTAGGTCCAGGATGCGGGCACTCCGGCACCCACGGCGATGCCCATCAGGATGACGCCGATCAAGAGCATCACGACGTTGCCGGAGAAGGCGACGACCAGTGCGCCGATCATGAAGACGATGAGGTCGTAGGTGTAGATGAACTTCCGGCCCAGGCGGTCGCACAGGGGACCGCCGATGGCGGCGCCGATCGCCGCACCGAAGGCGTTCGCCGAGAGGGCGGCGACGATACCGACGACGCCGTCGTCGAATCCGAACGCCTCCTGCCACAGCGACAGGCTCGTCGCCAGCGCGATGATCGCCCCGGCCTCGATGTAGTTGGACATGGCGACGGCGATGGTCGCCTTCCATGCGGTCAATGGACGTCGGTTGCCCATGTTCATGCTCCCCACCCCGCCTGGGCGCCGCCCACGCGTTCTTCGGCGATCTTCTGCTGGTATCCGGACGCTGCGTAGGCGGCCATCGGGTCGGCCGGGAGTCCGCGCGACTCCCGCCACTGCGCAAGGGCCGGGCGGACGTCGGTCGAGAAGGCGTCCATGAACACCGCGTGCGCTCCGAGCACGTCGTTGGCCTGCTGCGCGGCATCCAGGGCCTCGCGGTCGAGGATGAGCGCCCGGGCGGTCATCTCCTGCACGTTCAGGACGGAGCGGATCTGCCCCGGGATCTTGTCCTCGATGTTGTGGCACTGGTCGAGCATGAAGGCCACGTCGGGGTTGTTCAGTCCGCCGCCGCGCACGACCTCCACGAGGATGCGGAACAGCTGGAACGGGTCGGCGGCGCCCACGATGAGGTCGTCGTCGGCGTAGAAGCGCGAATTGAAGTCGAACGAGCCGAGCTTGCCCAGGCGCAGCAACTGCATGACGATGAACTCGATGTTGGTGCCGGGGGCGTGGTGGCCGGTGTCCAGGCACACCATCGCCTTGTCGCCGAGGGCGGCCACCTGGGCGTACGAGGTCCCCCAGTCGGGCACGTCGGTGTGGTAGAACGACGGCTCGAAGAACTTGTACTCCAGGACGAGCCGCTGGTCTTCACCCAGGCGCGCGTAGATCTGCTGGAGGGAGTCCTGCAGGCGGTCCTGACGCGCGCGCATGTCGTTCTGGCCGGGGTAGTTCGACCCCTCGGCCAGCCAGATCTTCAGGTCGCGGGAGCCGGTCTCGTGCATGATGTCGATGCACTCGAGGTGATGGTCGATGGCCTTGCGGCGGATGCGCTCATCGTGGTGGGTCAGGGCGCCGAACTTGTAGTCCTCGTCCTGGAAGGTGTTGGAGTTGACGGTGCCCAGCCGCACGCCGAGGTCTTCGGCGTAGGAGCGGAGGGCGCCGTAGTCCTCGACCTTGTCCCACGGGATGTGCAGCGCGACGCTCGGGGCCAGCGCGGTGAAGGCGTGGACCTGCGCGGCGTCGGCGATCTTCTCGCGGGGGTCGCGCGGTGTGCCCGGGGTGGGGAACACGCGGAACCGCGTGCCGGAGTTGCCGAAGGCCCACGAGGGCAGCTCGATGGCCTGCCCTTCCAGGGTCCCCAGGATCTCGGGGGAGAGAGTCGTCATGCGTCGTCGCTTTCGGTGTCGGTGTCGGTGTGGGGGGTCAGGCGGATGGCGCGGGTGAGCTGGTTTTCCAGGTGGAAGACCTCGGGGAGGGCGGTCGCGGCCTGGTCGGGGCGTCCGTCGAGGTCGATGAAGAACGGAGCCATGTCGGCCTCCCACCGCGCGGCGACCTCGGACGCGGCGAGGTAGGCCTGCGCGGCCGCGTCGTCATCGGTCTCGTAGTACCCGATGAGACGGCCGCCGTCGCCGAGGAACAGCGAGTAGTTTCGCCGGCCGGCGGCGGCGATCTCGGCGAGCATCTCCGGCCAGACGGCGGCGTGACGGGCCAGGTATTCGTCGAGTCTGTCGGGACGCACCTGGAGGGTGAAGCACACGCGGGAGGGGCCGGCGGGGTGGGGCATGGGTGGTGTCTCTTCGTTGAGGCCGGGCGCGCCGGATGCGGGCAGTGAATCGTTTCACAGCACAATAGAGCAGCGACCGGGCGACGTCAATCCGGCGGTGGCAGTGCGATACAGTCGAGCGAATTCGCAGAGGGGACGCGCGCGCATGGCTGTCACGATCCGCGAGGTAGCCGCGCGCGCGGGCGTCTCGGTCGGAACGGTCTCGAATGTCCTGAACGATCGCGCCAACGTGACGCCCGACGTCGTCGCGCGCGTCCGTGCCGCGATCGCGGAGCTCGGCTATGTCCGCAACGACGCCGCGCGACAGCTGCGGGCGGGGCGAAGCCGTGGCATCGGACTGGTCGTGCTCGACATCGGCAACCCGTTCTTCGCCGCCGTCGCGCGAGGCGCCGAGCAGCGCGCCGCCGAGGAAGGGCTCGTCGTGCTCCTGGGCAGCAGCGAGCAGGATCGTGCCCGTGAGGACGCGTACCTCGATCTCTTCCGGGAACAGCGGGTCAACGGCGTTCTCGTCTCGCCCGCCTCCGATGACCTCGCCGCCCTCGAGCGGCTCGCCGCATCCGGCATCCCGGTCGCCCTCGTCGATCGTGAGGCGGCCGGCTCGGGGTTCGCCTCGGTCGCCGTGGACGACGAGGAGGGCGGGTATCTCGCCACTACGCACCTGCTCGGGCTGGGCCGTCGCCGCATCGCGTTCGTCGGCGGACCGCTGACCACGCGGCAGGTGGCGGATCGTCTCGCCGGCGCGCGCCGGGCGGTCGGGAACGCCCCCGGCGCGACGCTCGAGGTGCACGAGACGGCCGGTACGACCGTGCTGCACGGACGGGCGGCAGGGGAGGAGCTGCGGGGCCGGCCGGAACGCCCGGATGCGGTCTTCGCGGCGAACGACCTCGTGGCGGTGGGGGTGCTGCAGGCGCTCACGCTCCTCGGCGGGGTGCGGGTGCCCGACGACATCGCCCTGGTCGGCTACGACGACATCGACTTCGCCACTGCGGCGGTCGTGCCGCTGAGCTCCGTCCGCCAGCCCGCCGAACTCATCGGCCGCACCGCGGTCGACCTGCTCCTCCGGCAGGGGAACGGCGCCCTTCCGGCGGCGGATGCGGCGATCCGCTTCCGCCCCGAGCTCGTCGTGCGCGCCTCCACGAGCGGCTAAGACCCCGCGTCCGTGGAGGTCAGGCAGGAGGCGGTGCCGCGGCCGCGCCGTCCGCGACCTCCGCCGGCCGGCCCGCGCGGGGCGTGGATGCGGCGGAGCCGAGTGACAGCGTCGACAGCAGGCCGAGCGCCAGGAAACCGGCGGCGGTGAAGGCGGCGGCGCGCGTGCCCTCGGAGAAGGCCGCCTTCGCGTCATCGGCGATGTCCTGCGTCTGCGGGGAGGCCTCGAGTCCGGCGATGGCGCCGCCGGCGCTGTCCACGACCGCCGACACCGTCTGCTCCCGCTGGTCGCCGGGCACGCCGCGGTCGGCGAGCTTCGTGTCCAGGATCCCGGCGGTGCTGCTGAACAGCACGGTGCCCAGCACCGCCACTCCGAGGGCTGCGCCGAGCTGACGCGACGTGGACTGCGTCCCCGAGGCCTGCCCGCTCTCGGCGACGGGGACGTCGGCCAGGACGACGCCGGTGAGCTGTGCGGTGGCCAGCCCCACGCCGAGACCGTAGACGAACAGGAAGGGCAGGAGCGCCAGCGGGGAGGAGTCCGGCCCGATCATGAACGCCACGCCGGCCACGCCCACGACCTCGGCGAGAAGGCCGACGCGCACGATCCACACCGGTGCGACCCGGTTGGCGAGGGCACCGGCGATCCCGCTCGCCACGAACGATCCGCCGGCCAGGGCGAGGAGGACGAGGCCGGTCTGCAGCGCATCCAGGCCGAGTACGAACTGGAGCCACAGGGGGAGCGCGAGGATGATGCCGAACTCGCCGAGCGAGACGACCATCGCGGCGATGTTGCCGTTGCGGAACGAGGCGATCGTGAAGAGGCGGAAGGCCAGCAGCGTCGACTTGCCCGCGCGCTCGCGCCGCAGGCCCCACAGGATGAACGCGACGAGCCCGACGAGGGCGACGAGGAACGCGACCGGCACGGGGGAGAGGTCCCACGGCCACTCCCACCCGCCGATCTGCGCCCGGGTCTCGGTCAGCCACCAGCCGTAGGTGCGCCCCTCGATGAGGCCGAAGACGAGCGAGGCCATCGTCACGACCGAGAGTACGGCGCCGACGACGTCGATGCGCTGCGTGCGCTCGCCGCGCGACTCCGCGACGGTCAGCCACACCCCGATCAGGATGATCAGTCCCAGGGGGATGTTGATGCCGAACGCCCAGCGCCACGAGAACGCCGTCGTCAGCCACCCGCCCAGCAGCGGCCCCAGCGCCGCCATGCCGCCGATCGTCGAGCCCCACACCGCGAAGGCGATGCCGCGCTCGCGGCCGCGGAAGGTCGCATTGATGAGCGAGAGCGTCGTGGGCAGGATCATCGCTCCGCCGACGCCCTGGATCAGCCGCGAGAGGATGAGCAGGCCGCCGTCGGGGGCGAGCGCGGCGGCCACGGAGGCGGCGGCGAAGATCACGACGCCGGTCAGCATGATCGCGCGTCTGCCCAGGCGATCGGCAAGGCTGCCGAACACGAGCAGAAGCGACGCGAAGACGAGCGTGTACGACTCCTGGACCCACTGCACCTCCGTGGAGGTGATCCCCAGTTCGTCGACGATGGAGGGGACCGCGACGTTGACGATCGTCGAGTCGACGATGATCAGCGACACGGCGATGCTGATGAAGACGAGCCCCACCCAGCGGCGAGATGACGGTGTCATCTCGCTAGCTTATCTAGCTAGTTCTTCCTGTCCAGGGATTCCTCGAGATCAGGACGGTCGGCGCGCGGGTTCTTCGCGCGTGCCGCGTTCGTCGCGTGCGGCAGCGGGATGGGGGTCGTTCCGGCGACCTCGTCGCTGAACTCCTCCGGCACCGGTGCGATGACCGTGATGGGGAGGGTCTCATCCAGCGTCAGGCGGAAGCGCTTGCTCTCGTGGCGCCGCACACGGCCGGAGGCGAGGGTCCAGGTGAGGCCGATGCCGCAGGCGACCAGCGCCATGATCGCCGCGACGAAGATGGCCACACGCGTGCCGAAGGCGTCGACCATCCACCCCACGATCGGGGCGCCCACGGGAGTCCCGCCCAGGAGGATCGCCATGTACAGCGCCAGCACGCGCCCGCGCAGCGCCGGGTCGGTCGTCGTCTGGACGTAGCCGTTGGCCGTGGTGAGGGTCGTGACCGCTGCGAAGCCGACGAACACGAGCGTCACGGCGTAGAGCACGTAGCTTGGTGCGAGGGACGACGCGATCATGGCCAGGCCGAACCCGCCGACGGCGAAGATCACCACGCGCATGCGCGCCCGGTCGCGGCGCGCCGCCAGGAGCGCGCCGGCCAGCGAGCCGATCGCGAGGATCGAGCTGAGCAGGCCGAACCCGTCGGCGCCATGGCCGAACTCGAGCGCCATCGTGGAGGCGAAGATCGGGAAGTTCATGCCGAAGGCGCCGAGGAGGAACACCATCGAGAAGATCACCAGCAGGTCGGGTCGCCCGCCCACGTAGCGGAAGCCGTCGGCCAGCCGGGATCGGCCCGATCCCACGGCGCGGGGGATGAACTCGTGCGGTCGCATGAGGGCGAGGGCCACCAGCATGGCGATGAACGTCGTGGCGTTGACGAGGAACACCCAGCCGCTGCCGATGAGCACGATCATGACGCCGGCCACGGCGGGGCCGATGAGGCGGGCGGTGTTGAACGACGCGGCGTTCAGCGCGACGGCGTTGGAGGCGTTCTCCCGCGTCACCAGGTCGGAGACGAACGCCTGCCGGGCCGGGTTGTCGAAGGCCGTGATGATGCCCAGCGCGAAGGCGAACACGTACATGAGCGGAAGGGTCATGACGCCGGTGAGCACGAGCACGCCCAGCGCGACGGCGAGCAGGAGCATGAGGCTCTGGGTCACCATGATGAGCTTGCGCCGGTCGAAGCGGTCGGCGACCCATCCCGTGACGCTCACCAGGAGCAGCGGCGGGGCGAACTGCAGCGCCATCGTGATGCCCATGGCGCCCGCGTCGTTGGCGGTGAGCTCGGTGAGGACGACCCAGTTCTGCGCCGTGGCCTGCATCCACGCGCCGATGTTCGACACGACCGCGCCGATGAACCACACGCGGTAGTTGAAGATCGCGAACGAGCGGAACATGGCGGTCATCGGTCGGCCAGCTTCCGCAGGATCGCCGAGGCGTCGGCCAGGGCGGTGCGCTCGGCGTCGGTGAGCTCGCCCAGTGCCGCCTCCAGCCACGCGTCGCGGCGTCGCACCGTCTCCTCGACGACGTCGCGGCCGGCCGGGGTGAGGTCCACGAGCACCTTGCGGCGATCATCGTCCATGGGGGTGCGCGTGATGAAGCCCGACTCCTGCAGGCAGTTGACGGTGCGGTTCATCGACGGCGCCGTGACGCGCTCGCGCTCGGCGAGCTCGCCGAGGGTGTGCGGACCGTACACCTTGAGGGCCGCGAGCACCGCGAACTGTCCGTCGCTCATGGAGTCGACGGCACGTTCGGCGCGAAGTCTGCGGGCCAACCGGAAGGTGGCCATGCGGACATCGGATGCGGCGGCGCTGAGGTCGGTGGGAGAAGTGTTCGACTCTGTCATGCCGTTGTTTAGCTTAGCTCATTAGCCTTGCTAAGAAAAGGCCGACGGGCCACCCTAGACTCGGCGCATGCCCGAGTTCGCCGATGCACACGGGGTCGCGATCGTCTACGACGTCGCCGAGGCCGCCCACCCCCGCGCCGTCGTCCAGCTGCTCCACGGCGTCGGCGAGCACGCCGGCCGGTACGGCGCCCTCGTCGCGGCGCTCACCGACGCCGGATACACCGTCTATGCCGATGACCACCGCGGGCACGGGCGCACGGGGATGCGCCAGCACGGCGGCGATGCGCGCAAGCTCGGCCGGCTGGGCCGGGGCGGCCACCGCGCGGCGGTGGAGGCGGTGTGGATGCTGACGCAGCGCATCCGCGCGCAGCATCCGGATCTGCCGCTCATCCTCCTCGGGCACTCGTGGGGGTCGCTCCTCGCGCAGATCCTGCTGAACGACCACCCCGACGCCTACGACGCCGTCGTGCTGAGCGGGTCGGGGCTGCGGATGCCGTGGTCGTTGAACGCGGGAGACCTGAACAAGCCGTGGCGCAGCGCCAAGGGGCACGGGATGCAGTGGCTGTCGTCGGACGACGCCGTCGGCGCCGCGTTCCTGGAGGACCCGCTGACCACCTCCGCGTCGATCGCCCGCCTGTTCGGCGTGGCCGAGGGTGTCCGGCTGTACGGGCTTCCGCGACGCGATCTGGGGCGCGACATCCCGGTGCTCCTGATGGTCGGACGTGACGACACCGTGGGCGGTCCGCGCAGCGTGCACCGCCTCGCCGACGCCTACCGCAGCCGCTCGAAGCTCACCGACGTGACGACGCTCGTCTACCCCGGCGCGCGCCACGAGATCTTCAACGAGGTGGCCCAGGCCGACGTGCGCGCCGACCTCCTCGCGTGGCTGGACCCCCGCTTCCCCGCGCGCGACTGACGCGCGGGGAAGCGCCCCCGGTCTATTTCCGGCTGAACGCCGCGTCGAAGGCCGCGCCGGAGGGCTCGTACGACGACATCCGCCGCACGAAGCCGAGCGCCTCCGGGGCCCCGACGAGCCGATCCATCCCGGCGTCCTCCCACTCGACCGACAGCGGCCCCTGGTAGCCGATCGCGTTCAGCATGCGGAAGGCGTCCTCCCACGGCACGTCGCCGTGACCGGTGGAGATGAAATCCCACCCGCGGCGGGGGTCGGCCCACGCCAGGTGCGACGACAGCCTCCCGTTGCGCCCGTTGGTCAGGCGCTTCTTCGTGTCCTTGCAGTGCACGTGGTAGATGCGGTCCTGGAAGTCCCACAGGAAGGCGACCGGGTCGATGTCCTGCCACACCATGTGCGACGGGTCCCAGTTCAGCCCGAAGGCCTCCCGGTGGCCGATGGCCTCCAGCGTCCGCACCGTCGTCCAGTAGTCGTAGGCGATCTCGGAGGGGTGCACCTCGTGCGCGAAGCGCACGCCCACCTCGTCGAAGACGTCGAGGATGGGGTTCCACCGGTCGGCGAAGTCCTGGTAGCCGGCGTCCACCAGCTCGGCCGAGGCCGGCGGGAACATCGCGACGTACTTCCAGATCGACGAGCCGGTGAAGCCGGTGACGGTCTTCACGCCGAGCTTGGCCGCGAGGCGGGCGGTGTTCTTGAGCTCCTCCGCCGCGCGCGTGCGGACGCCCTCGGGGTCGCCGTCGCCCCACACCACGTCGGGCAGGATGTCGCGGTGCCGCTGGTCGATGGGATCGTCGCAGACGGCCTGGCCCTTCAGGTGGTTGGAGATCGTCCACACCTTCAGGCCGTTGCGCTCGAGCACGTCGAGCTTGCCCTGCACGTAGGCGTCGTCGTCCCAGCGCCACGGGTCGAGGTGGTCGCCCCAGCAGGCGATCTCCAATCCGTCATAGCCCCACTCCCCGGCGAGGCGGGCGACCTCCTCGAAGGGCAGATCGGCCCACTGGCCGGTGAAAAGGGTGATCGGTCGCGCCATTGCGGGTGTCCTTTCGCTGCGGGAACGGGAGTGGATCAGCCGACGTCGAGCCACGCGCTGCCCTGCGCGGCGCTCTGCTCGACCGCGTCGAGCACGCGCTGCACGTGCAGGCCTTCGGCGAACGAGGGGTGCGGCTGCGAGCCGTCGGCGATCGCGGTGACGAAGTCGACGACCTGGTGGCTGAACCCGTGCTCGTAGCCGAGCATGTGCCCGGTGGGCCACCACGCCGACAGATAGGGGTGGTCGTGCTCGGTGACGAGGATGCGGCGGAACCCGAGCTCGGTCTCCGGCGCTGTGGCGTCGTAGAACTCCAGCTCGTTCATGCGCTCGAGATCGAAGGCGAGGGCACCGGCGGATCCGGAGATCTCGATGCGGAGTGCGTTCTTGCGTCCGGTGCGGAACCGGGATGCTTCGAACGACGCCAGCGCGCCCTTCTCCAGTCGCCCGGTGAACAGCGCCAGATCGTCGACGGTGACGGCGCCGCGCTCGGCGGAGGCGGTGCCCGACAGCCCGATGCCCTCGCCCAACAGTGGGCGCTCGGCGACGAGAGTCTCGAGCACGCCGGAGATGCGGGTGACGTGCTCCCCCGTGATGAACTCGGTGAGGTCGATCGCGTGCGCCCCGATGTCGCCCAGGGCGCCGGACCCTGCCCGCTCCTTCTGCAGGCGCCACGTGAGGGGGGCGTCGGCGTCGGAGAGCCAGTCCTGCAGGTACTCCGCCCGCACCTGACGGACCTCGCCGATGCGGCCGGCCGCGACGAGGTCGCGCGCGAAGGTCGCCGCCGGCACGCGGCGATACGTGAAGCCCACCATGGAGCGGACTCCCCGGGCGGCGGCGCGTTCGGCGGCGGCGGTCATCGCCTCCGCCTCCGCGACGGTGTTGGCGAGCGGCTTCTCGCACATCACGTGCGTGCCGGCCTCGAGGGCGGCGATGGCGATCTCGGCGTGCGAGTCGCCGGGGGTGACGATGTCGACGATGTCGATGTCGTCGCGGGCGATCACCTCGCGCCAGTCGGTGGCCGCCTCCGCCCAGCCCCACTTCTGCGCCGCGGCACGCGTGCTCTCCTCGCTGCGTCCGACCACGACCGCCATCTCGACGGTCGCCGGCAGATCGAAGAAGCGCGGCGCGACGCGCCATCCCTGCGAATGGGCGGCTCCCATGAAGCCGTGACCGATCATCGCGACGCGGAGAGGTGTGCTCACAGAGGTGTCCTGTCTGGGTGGCAGCGGAACTGACTGAGGTGGGGCGTCCGAGGTTACCGGACGCCCCACGGGGTCAGGATTCGAAGGCCAGGTCGATGAACTCCGACACGTTGTCCTTCGTCACGACCGGCGCATCCAGCACGACCCGGTTCGGCACGCTCGGGGTGATGAGGTCGCCCGCCGTCTTGCCCTGCGCGATCAGCCGCGCGAGGGCGATGCCGTCCGCCGCCTGCGTCGAGGGGTAGATGACCGTCGCCTTCAGCACGGTGTCGTCCGCCTCGATGGCTTCCATCGCGTTGCGGGACCCGGCGCCGCCGATCATGAAGAACTCGTCCCGGCCGGCCGAATCGATCGCCGCCAGCACGCCGATCCCCTGGTCGTCGTCGTGGTTCCAGACGGCGTCGATCTGCGGGTTGGCCGACAGCAGCTGGGATGCCGCGCTCTCGCCGCCCTGCACCGTGAAGTCGGCGGCGACGCGGGGGCCGACCTCCAGGCCGCAGTCCTCCAGCGCGTCCGCGAACCCCTGCGAGCGGTCCTGCGTCAACGGCAGCGAGTCGATGCCGGCGATCTCGGCGACGACGGCGTCGGTGTTCCCGTCGAGCTGTTCGCAGATGTAGGTGCCGGCGCTGACCCCCATGCCGTAGTTGTCCCCGAGCACCGTCGTCCGCGCGGCGAACGGGCTGGAGAACTCCCGGTCGACGTTGACGACCGGGATCCCCGCTTCCATGGCCTTGATGGCCACTTCGGTGAGCGCCGCTCCGTCGCTGGGCAGGAGCACGATCGCGTCCACGCCGTCGTTGATGAACGTCTCCACCGCGGCGATCTGCGCCGTGACGTCGTTGGTCCCCTCGGCCACCTGAAGATCCACGTCGGGGAAACTCTCCGCCGCCGCCAGCGCACCGGAGTTGATGGCGCCCAGCCATCCGTGGTCGGCGGCAGGTCCGGAGAAACCGATCGTGACGGTGTCGCCCTCTTCGGCGTTCTCCTCACTCGTGGTGCCCTGGTCGACGACATCGGCCTCCTCGGCACCCTGGGTGCAGCCGGCCAGGAGCGCGACGGCCGCGAGGGCGGCGCCGCCGAACAATAGTGCGCGCGAGCGCGCAGTGCGCAGTGAATGCATGACTTCCTCCTTGAATGCGATGCAGTCAGGACCGCGAGCCGATGCTGTGGTGCTTCCCCTGGTAGGCCGCGCTGACAGCGTCACGGTAGCAGAGGCGCCCGACGGCGAACAGCTTTTGCCGGGAACCCGTCATAAGTCAGCCGTCGCAGGTCGGCCGTGCCGCAACGCGACCTGGCGGGGATCTCTGCGGGTGGGGAGGATCGGCCACGCCCTGGACCCGGGATGCGGAGGCATCGTGTTCTCCTCTGTGCACGTGTATTGTCTGCGACGTGATCAAAGATGACCACCCATCGGCATTACTCGAGGTCCGGGGGGCGACGAAGTCGTTCGCCGGCGTCGCCGCGCTGAAAGGGGTCGACCTGGACGTCCGTGCCGGGGAGGTGCACTGCATCCTCGGCCAGAACGGCGCCGGCAAATCCACCCTCATCAAACTGCTCGCCGGCGTCTACCGGCCCGACGACGGCACGATCGTGTGGCAGGGCGAAGACGTCGAGATCCCCGACCCCGAAGCCGCCCTGCGCCTGGGCATCGCGACGATGTACCAGGAACTCGACATCGTCGACGGCCTGACGGTCGCCGAGAACGTCTTCCTCGGCCATGAGATCGGGCGCGCGGGGTTCACGCGCCGTGCCGACGCAGCCGCCCGCACGCGGGAGCTGCTGGCCCGGCTCGGTCACGCGAACATGTCGCCGCACACCGAGGCCGGCGAGCTCAGCGCCGCCGGCAAGCAGATCGTCAGCATGGCGCGCGCGCTGTCGCACGACATCCGGCTCATCGTGATGGACGAGCCCTCGGCGGTGCTCGACACCGAAGAGGTCAAGAACCTCTTCCACGTCGTGCGGGAGCTGACCTCCGCGGGCATCGCGGTGATCTACATCACGCACCGGCTGGAGGAGATCCGGCAGATCGGCGACCGCATCACAGTGCTCAAGGACGGCCGGTCCACCGCGTCCGGACTCCCCGTGGCCGATACGCCGACGAGCGAACTCATCCGCCTCATGACCGGACGCGCCGTGGAGAACGTCTTCCCCCCGCACGTCCCGGTACCGCCGGATGCGCCCACGGTGCTGCAGGTGAGCGAGTTGGGCCTGGCGGGCGTCTTCGAGGACGTGTCGTTCTCGGTGCGCGCGGGGGAGGTGGTGGGGCTCGCGGGCCTCGTCGGCTCCGGCCGCTCGGAGATCCTGGAGACCGTCTACGGGGCGAGGCGGGCCACCGCCGGCAGCGTGCAGGTCGCGGGCCGGACGCTGCGTCCGGGGTCGGTGACCGCCGCCGTGAAGGCGGGCGTCGGGCTGGCGCCGGAAGAGCGCAAGAGCCAGGGGCTGCTCCTGGACCAGCCGCTCTTCGTCAACGTGACCCTCTCCTCCCTCAGCCGCTACGCACGGGCCGGATTCCTGGACGAGCGCGCCGAGCGCCGGGTCGCGCGCGAGCAGATCGAGGCGCTCGAACTGCGCCCCGCCGACCCCGACCGCCCGGCGGCCACCCTCTCCGGCGGCAACCAGCAGAAGATCCTCCTCGCCCGCTGGCTCGTGCACGGCACACGCGTGCTGCTGCTGGACGAGCCGACGCGCGGCGTCGACGTCGGTGCGCGCGCCGAGATCTACGCGCTCATCCGGGCGCTCGCCGCGGCCGGCAACGCGATCGTCGTGGTCTCCAGTGAGATCGAAGAAGTGCTCGGACTCGCCGACACCGTGCTCGTCGTCGCCGAGGGGCGCGTGCTCCAGACCGTCCCGGCGTCCCGCATCGACGAGCACGGCGTGCTCGACCTCGTCATGAAAGGAGCTGCCGCGTGAGCGAGCAGACCGCATCCCGCCCGGCAGCGACATCGCCGCCGCCCTCCGGCCCGCCCGCCTCCCGCGAGCCGTTCCTGCGCCGCATCATGCGCGGCTCGCTGGGCCGCAACCTCGGACTCATCGTGGCCCTCGTCGTGCTCTTCGTGGTGGGGACCATCACCGCCGGCGACACCTTCACGAGCATCAACAACGTCCTCGTCATCCTCCGGCAGGCCTCGATCATCGGGGTCGTGAGCATCGGCATGACGTTCGTCATCATCTCCGGCGGCATCGACCTGTCGGTGGGGTCGGTCCTCGGGCTCGCCTCGATCGTGGCAACCCTCAGTGCCGTCCAGGGTCTCGTCGACAGCACGCACTGGATCGTCATGGTGCTCGTGGCACTGGCCGTCGGGGTGGCCGCGGGACTGATCAACGGCGTCGTGATCGCCTACGGGAAGGTCGTGGCGTTCATGGCGACCCTCGCGATGCTCGTCGCCGCCCGCGGTCTCGCGGAGATCCTCGCCGAGCGCCGCACCCTCATCGTCGACTCCCGGGCGTTCGTCTCCGCCCTCAACGCCGACTTCCTCGGCGTGGACATGCTCATCTGGATCTTCGTCCTCGTCGCCCTCGGCGGCTGGATCCTGCTCAACCGCACGACGTTCGGTCGTCGCACGGTCGCCATCGGCGGTAACCGTGAGGCCGCGCGCCTCGCGGGCATCGACGTCAAGCGGCACATCACGTGGCTCTACGCCCTGTCGGGGCTGACCGCCGGCATCGGCGCGATCATGATCCTCGGACGCACCACCTCGGGGACCTCCACGCACGGCACGCTGCTGGAACTGGACGCCATCGCCGCCGTCGTCGTCGGCGGCACGCTCCTCGCCGGCGGCCGGGGGACCATCACGGGCACCGTGCTGGGCGTCCTGATCTTTGCGACGCTGCAGAACGTGTTCGTGCAGAACAACCTCTCCTCCTCGGTGCAGAACGTGGCGAAGGGGCTCATCATCGTGGTCGCCGTGCTGCTGCAGCAGCGGTTCGCCCGCACGAACACCCGCGGGACGTGACCGCCGGCCGTGGTGCCGCACGCGCGCGCAGACTGCTGCGGCCGCTGTGATTCACTGACTTCGTGGCACTCATGAGCGAACAATCATCGGTGGGCTCAGGCGGTGTCCCCGAGCTGTTCCAGCTGCTGCGCGACGGCGTCCCCCGCACGCGCGCGCAGCTGGCCAAGGCGACGGGGCTGGCCCGCTCCACGGTGGCGGCGCGGGTGGACGAGCTCATGCGGCTGGGCCTCGTCTCCCCGGTGGCGGATGCCGCGTCCACGGGCGGACGCCCCTCCTCGCAGTTCGCCCTGAACCCGGGTGGGCGCGTCATGGGCGCCGTCGACCTCGGCGCCTCCCACGCGACCGTGGCGCTCATCGACCTCACCGGGGCCGTGCTGGTCAAGAGCACCGAGCCGTTGGATGTCGCATCCGGGCCGGAGCCGGTGCTGACGACCGTGGTGGCGGCCCTGACGTCGCTGCTGGAGCGCACCGGCCGCTCTGAGAGCGACCTCGCCGCTATCGGGATGGGGGTGCCCGGCCCCGTGCGGCACTCCACCGGGCAGCCGGTGAACCCCCCGATCATGCCGGGGTGGGACCGCTTCGACGTGCCGGGGTGGATGCGGCAGCACCTGTCGGCGCCGACTCTGGTCGACAACGACGTCAACCTCATGGCCCTCGGGGAGCGCGCCGTCGCGTGGAACGGCGCCGAGCACCTCATGTTCGTCAAGGTCGCCACCGGGGTCGGGGCGGGCGTGATCTCCGGCGGGCAGCTCCTGCGCGGCGCGCAGGGAGTGGCCGGCGACCTCGGGCACGTGCGCGTGGCGCGCGGAGCGGACGTGCCGTGCCACTGCGGCAGCCGGGGATGCCTGGAGGCGCTCGCGTCCGGACCGGCGATCGCCCGCGTGCTGCGCGCGCAGGGCATCCCCGCCGATTCCGGCGACGACGTGATCGACCTGGTCAAGCACAACAACCTCGAGGCGATCCAGGCCGTGCGCCAGGCCGGCCGCGACATCGGCGAGGTGCTGACGACGAGCGTGAGCCTGCTCAACCCGTCGGTGATCGCGATCGGCGGCTCGATGGCGCGGGTGGGCGAGCACCTCATCGCCGGCGTGCGCGAGGTGGTCTACACGCGGTCGATGCCGCTGGCCACAGAGCGCCTCGCGATCGTGCATTCCGCGGCCGCGGAGGACGCCGCGGTCATCGGGGCGGGGATCCTCGCCCTCCAGCACGCCCTCGCACCCGAGTCGCTGCACCGCATCGTCACCGCGTGAGGCGGCAGCCGGACGTAGGCTGAGGGCCATGCACGGCGAATACAAGGTGCCCGGCGGCAAGCTGGTCGTGGTCGACCTCGAAGACCACGACGGACGCATCGGCGGGTTCCACCTCGCCGGCGACTTCTTCCTCGAACCGGACTCGGCGCTCGACGACATCGACGCGGCCGTGAACGGACTGCCGGTGGAATCCGACGTGGCCACCATCGCGGCAGCCATCCGGGCGGCACTGCCCGAGGGCGCTCAGCTGCTGGGGTTCACGCCGGAAGCGGTCGGCACCGCGGTGCGCCGGGCGCTCATCACCGCCCCCGGGTGGAGCGACTTCTCGTGGGAGGTCGTGCACGACGAGCCGGTGTCGCCCCTCATGAACCTGGCCCTGGACGAAGTGCTCACCACGCGCGTGGGCGACGGCCGGCGCAATCCGACGCTGCGGCTGTGGGAGTGGAACGAGAACGCGGTCGTGATCGGGTCGTTCCAGTCTGTGCGCAACGAGGTCGACCCCGCCGGGGCCGCACGTCACGGATTCGACGTCGTCCGCCGCATCTCCGGCGGCGGCGCGATGCTCATGGCGGCCAACTCGATCGTGACGTACTCCCTGTACGTCCCCGCATCCCTCGTGGCGGGGATGACCTTCGCCGACTCGTACGCCTTCCTCGACGACTGGGTGCTGCAGGCGCTGCGCTCCCTCGGGATCGAGGCGACCTACCAGCCGCTGAACGACATCGCCTCCCCGCACGGCAAGATCGGCGGCGCGGCGCAGAAGCGCCTCGCCAACGGCGGCGTGCTGCACCACGCGACGCTCAGCTACGACATGGACGGCCAGATGCTCACGGACGTGCTGCGCATCGGGCGCGAGAAGCTCAGCGACAAGGGCACGCAGTCCGCGGCCAAGCGGGTGGATCCGCTGCGCAGCCAGACCGGCCTGCCGCGGGAGGCCATCATCGAGCGGTTCATCGAGACCTTCACGAAGCTGTACGGCGCCGTGCCGGGTCACATCACGGAAGAGGAATACGCCGAGGCCGAGGCTCTGGTGACCTCGAAGTTCGCCACCGACGCGTGGCTGCAGCGCGTCCCGTGAGCCCCCGCGGCGGCGCGGCCGAGGGGCCCGCCGGGTCTGTCCGCATCCACGCCGGCGACAACCTCGGGGTGGCGAGGTCGCTGCCGGACGCCGCCTTCACCCTCGTCTACCTGGATCCGCCGTTCAACACCGGCCGCTCGCGGGCCCGCGCGGTGGAGACCATGCTCCCCCTCGACCGTGTCGACGCCGGGCCCGGGGATGCCGCGGGACCGGGTGCGGCGGCGGGCGAGGACGGGCTCATGCCGATGGGTCCGCGGTTCGGGTTCCGGGGACGGGAGTACGACAAGCTGCGGGGCGACCTGCGCATCTACGACGACCGGTTCGACGACTACTGGGGGTTCCTGGAGCCGCGCCTGCGGGAGGCGTGGCGCCTGCTCGCACCCGACGGCACGCTGTACGTGCACCTGGACTACCGCGAGGCCCACTACGCCAAGGTGCTCCTGGACGCGCTGTTCGGTCGCGAGCGGTTCCTCAACGAGATCGTGTGGGCCTACGACTACGGCGCCAAGTCGCGGCGCCGCTGGCCCACGAAGCACGACACGATCCTGGTGTACGTGAAGGATCCCCAGCGGTACTGGTTCGACTCGGATGCGGTGGACCGCGAGCCGTACATGGCGCCCGGGCTCGTCACACCCGAGAAGGCCGCGCGCGGCAAACTGCCCACCGACGTGTGGTGGCACACGATCGTGCCGACGTCGGGCCGCGAGAAGACCGGGTATCCGACGCAGAAGCCCGAGGGCATCCTGCGGCGCATCGTGCAGGCCTCCAGCCGCCCGGGCGACTCCGTGCTCGACCTCTTCGCCGGCAGCGGCACGACCGGCGCGGTGGCCAGCGCCCTCGGTCGCCACGCCGTGCTCGTCGATGACAACCCCGAGGCGATCGCGGTCATGCGCGCGCGGATCCCGCACGCCGAGGTCGTCGATACCGGGGCCGCCGCCGCAGCCGCGGTCGCCCCCGCCGCCGAGGTTTCCCCTGTTCGCGCCAGTTCGGTGCAATCGCGCCAGTAAGAAATGGCGCAGTTGCGCGAAACTGGCGCGGACGTGGGATGGGGCGGATGCCGGCGCGGCGCGGAGAGCGCGTGGCGCCGGGGAGGGCGGGACGCTCTCTAGGCTGAGGGCATGCGATTCGGACTCTTCATCCCCCAGGGCTGGCGCTTCGACCTCGTCGGCATCGACCCGGCACAGCACTGGAGCACGATGCGCGGGCTCGCGCAGGCCGCCGACGCGGGGCCCTGGGAGTCGCTGTGGGTCTACGACCACTTCCACACCACGCCGGTCGCCAGTGCGGAGGCCACGCACGAAGCGTGGACGCTCATGTCGGCGTTCGCCGCCTCCACCGACCGCATCCGCCTCGGGCAGATGTGCACGTGCATGAGCTACCGCAACCCCGCCTACCTGGCCAAGGTCGCCGCGACGGTCGACATCGTCTCGGGCGGGCGCACCGAGATGGGCATCGGCGGCGGATGGTACGAGCACGAGTGGCGCGCGTACGGATACGGGTTCCCGCCGATCGCCGAGCGGCTCGGGCGGCTGCGCGAGGGCGTGGAGATCATGCACCAGGCGTGGACGACGGGGTCGGCCACGCTCGAGGGGAAGTACTACGCGGTGGACGGAGCCATCGTTCAGCCACTGCCGCTGCAGGAGCGGGGCATCCCGCTCTGGATCGCCGGCGGCGGGGAGAAGGTCACGCTGAAGATCGCGGCGCAGTATGCGTCGTACACCAACTTCGGCGGGTCGCCGGAGGAGTTCGATCACAAGTCGCAGGTGCTGCGCGGGCACTGCGACGCGCTCGGGCGCGACTTCCACACGATCACGCGGTCTTCGAACTTCAACACGATCGTCGCGGCGACCGAGGCGGAGGTGGAGGACCGCCTCGCCGCGGTCATCGCGCGCCTCACGCCGTTCGTCGGTGCCGAGCGCGCCGCCGTGATCGAGCGCGACTATCGCGGATCGGCGGCCGTCGGAACGCCGGACCAGGTGGCCGGACGCCTCGCCGATCGTGCCGCCCGAGGGCTGGGCTACGCCATCCACTACTTCCCGGAAGCGGCCTACGACCGCTCGGGCGTCGAACTGTTCGAGCGCGAGGTCATCCCCCAGCTGGCGTGAGGGGTCAGGCGTCGCGCCACGAGTGGCGAGGCGCGTAGCCGAGGAGGCGCCGGGCCTTGTCGATCGACAGCAGCGTGTCGTGCTCGCCGAGGTCGCCGTGCACCGGCACGTCGGGGAAGACCTCCGCGACCAGCTCGGCGTTCGGCCGGCTCATGACGGTGTCGGCGGCGGCGATGATGAACCGGTCGAATCCGGCCGGGGCCACCTCCAGCGCACGCTCGATCGCGTGGGCGCCGTCGCGCGCGTCGATGTAGCCCCACAGGTTCCACTTGCGCGTCTGCGGGTCGGCGTCGAAGGAGGGGAACTCGGCGTAGTCGGCGGGGACCATGACGTTCGAGAAGCGCAGGGCGGTGATCGAGAGGTCGGGATGCCACCGCACGAGCTCGATCGCGAGCTGCTCCTCGAGGTGCTTGACGAGGGAGTACACCGACTCCGGACGCGCGGGATACTCCTCGTCCACCGGGATGTAGGGCGGAGGGACGTCGAAGGGAAGGCCGAGCACCGTCTCGCTGGAGGCGTACACGATGCGCCGCACGCCGGTGCGCACCGCCGCCCAGAAGACGTTGAAGGTCGCCGTCATGTTGTTGTGGAACGTCGCCACATCCGGGCGCAGGCCGGGGGCGGGGATCGCGGCGAGGTGCACGACGGCATCGACGGGAGCGCGGTCGTCGCCGGCTCCGCCGAGCGCGTCGATCACCTGGCCGTAGTCGGCCAGGTCGAGCTGGACGAATCCCGGTCGGCGCGGCCCGACGGCGTCGAGGGCGACGACGTCGTGCCCGGCGGCGCGGAGTTCCCGCTCGACGACGGTGCCGAGCTTGCCGGATGAGCCGGTCAGTGCGATGCGCATGTCTCAGCGTCGCACGTCATCACACCCGCGCGGGCCGGTGCGCGGCATCCCACCACTCCAGGACGCGCAGGGCGTGGAAGGTGAGCCACCGAGACGGTTGGCCGGGCGGGACGTCGACTTCGAACCATGTGCGCCCTTCATGACGCAGCTGCTGGTGCCACGTGCCGTCGGCATCGCGGGCGTCGCGGATGAGGGCGATCGCCTCGGCCATGCGCTCGTCGGGCCGGACGCCGTCGTGCAGCGACGCTGCGCGGAAGTAGTCGGCAGCGCGCAGGACGCTGTAGAACCAGCGGTACGGATACGCGAAGTGCGTGGCCCACGGCGCGTGGGTCTCGCCCGTGGAGCGCCGCCGCAGGAGCCCCCGCTCGAGGAGATACTCCTGTGCGCCCTGGCGTGCCGCCGTCAGCTCCGGGGTCCCCCCGGTGCGCTCCTCGAAATCGAGGATCCCCACCAGCGCGTTGAGCGTGGAGTGGAAGGAGGACCGGGTGGCCCCCTCGACCCACTCGCAGTTCCAGCCGCCGTCGGCCAGGCGGTGTCCGACGAGCCACGCCGCGATCGGGCTGACGTCGGCTCCCAGCCATCCGCCGTTGGCGAGGGTGTACCCGTTGATGCACGCGTCGACCTCGCCGCCCCAGTAGGGAAGGTCGTCGTACTCCCATCGCGCGTTGCGATCGAGCAGACCAGCGGTGTCCGGGCGCAGCGCGTCCGGCGGGACGCCCCACTCCCGCAGGGCGTTGAGCGACCAGGTCGTGGCCGTCCATGGCTGCCCCGGCTCGTCCGGTGACACGTGGGCGGGGAAGTACGCGCCCCCCGCCCATTGCCCGTCTTCGTCCTGCCGTGCCAGGAGGGCGGCGCCATGGCCCTCGGTCGCGACGCGGGACCGGGTCTCGTGCCACACCGATTCCGGCGCGGAATCGAGGTCGCGCTCCACCTGCCAGCGCAGGGTCGGGTCACTGTCCCTCAGCCAGGCGGCGATCTCGTCCTCGGTCATGCCGGGACCATAGCGCCGCCCTCCGACGCGGCGCTACAGGTCACACGGCGGTGTAGCCGCCGTCGATCAGGTACTGCGAGCCGTTGATGAAGGAGGCCCGGTCGCTGAGCAGGAAGACGACGAGGTGCGCCACCTCCTCGGCGGTGCCCAGGCGACCGATCGGATGCTTCTGCACGAGCGCCTCGTACGCCTCCTTCGGGAGCGCCTCCAGCAGCGGGGTGTCGATGTAGCCCGGGTGCACCGAGTTGATCCGCACGCCCTGCGCGGCGTAGGCGGCGCCCGCTGACTTCGTCATGCCTGCGACCCCGTGCTTGGCGGCGCTGTAGGGCGCGGCGGTCGGCTCGCCCACGATGCCGAGGATGGACGACGTGTTCACGATCGCCCCGCCGCCGGCGGCGATGATGGCGGGGATCTCGTACCGCATGCCGTAGTACACGGAGTTGAGGTTGATGTCGATGAGGCGCTGGTAGGCGGCGAAGTCGTCGCTGTCGTCGTAGTCGCCGAGCAGGCCCTGCGGCCCGCCGATGCCGGCGTTGTTGAATGCCAGGTGCAGCCCGCCGAAGGCCTCGACCGCCGCGTCCACGCCGGCCTTGACCTGGCGGGCGTCCGCGACGTCGGCCGGCGCGGCGATGGCCGAGCCCCCGGCGGCGGCGATCTCGTCGACGATGCTCTGGGTGGGGCCGTCCTTGAGGTCGACGGCGACCACCTTCGCGCCGTTGCCGGCGAGTTCGAGCGCCACGGCCCGGCCGATTCCGGATGCCGCGCCCGTGACCAGGGCGACCTTCCCGTCGAATCCGTCCATCATGCGAGGGCTCCTCTCTCTGGGATCACTCGCGGGGGATTCCGCGAGCACTCCGATCCTCTCCATGACCGCCGTCATCGCGGGGGGCCTTGACGTGCCGGCCCCTCGGGCTGCAGCACGACGCGGTCGCGCTCATGAGGCCAGGTTGACGATGAGGTTGAGGCTCGTCGCGAGCACGACGACACCCCAGACGAACGACAGCAGCGCGTGCCGCAGGGCCTGGCGGCGCATCGGCGTGCTCGTCAGCGCCGTATCGGACACCTGGTAGGTCATCCCCAGCGTGAAGGCGAGATACGAGAAGTCGTGGTAGCGGGGCGGGTCTGTCTGATTGAAGTCGATGCCGGTGCCCCCGGCGGCATAGTAGGTCTCCGCGTACCGCAGGGTGAACAGGATCTGGATGAGGAACCACGACGCGGCGACGGTGACCAGGGCCGCCGCACCCAGCGCCACAGCCCCGGCCCCCCGCACCCGTCCCGACTCGAGCACGAGGAGACCGATGGCCCCGAAGCTCGCGATGCTCGCGAGGATCAGGAGCGTGTGGGCGACGGCGCGCGTGGGGTCTTCCCTCGTGGCGTGCTCGGCCGTCGCGGCGGCGTCCATCGGCAGCACGGCGATCGCCACCCACAGGCAGTAGGTGGCCGACGCGACGGTCCAGCCGAGCGCCGGGGCGACCAGCCACGATCCGCCCAGTCCGGTCGCGGCGGTGACGACGACCAAGAGGAGGAAGGTCACGCCCACGCGGGTCCCCGAATGCCACCCGGTGTGGAACCTGCCTGCGCCCTGCGGCATCACGCACCCCCTGCCACCGGATCCCGGTCGTCGCCGCAACCGTAGCGCGCGGCGCCCTCAGCGCGTCAGGACCCTGGGCGCGTCAGAGCCCTGGGCGGTCAGTGCAGGGCCATGACGGAGGCGTACCCGTCGTGGAGGACGTCGGGTTCGGACGGCGGGCCGCCGAACACGCGCGTCGTGCCGGGGCGCTGTGACCACGCCTCCCAGCCCGGCGCGCCGTCCCGCACGAACGCCACGGCGCTCGAGTGCAGGGCATCGGCCAGCCCTCGGGGCGGGGCGTCGCCCGCGATGGCCGCCACGCCGGGCGCATCCAGGCAGTCGAACCAGAAGGGCACGTCCAGGCAATGGCAGGCCCAGCCGATCACGGGGGAGACCCATCCGAACCGGTACACCCACGTGGGGGAGGTGCCGCGTGCCGCGGCGACCCGCGGGATGTCGGCGCGGAAGACCAGGTCGGTGGCGTATCGGCCCAGCACGGCCGCGTTGCCCTTGCGCCGCTGGGCGCGGTTGGCCCGGAGGTAGGCGCGCTGCCGGGCACCGCGGAGGCCCAGGGTGGCCAGTACGATCTCGACCGGCAGGAAGCCCAGCACGCCACGGGCGCGGTCGGTGGCCATCGTGAACTCGTCGTCGGTCGTGCCGAGAACGAGGGGGACGTCGCTCCCCTCGCCGCGCGCGAGCGCCTGGAGCACCGGCTCGGGGATGATGTCGCCGTCGATCACGGGCCCCCACGGAAGGCCCTCGTTCAGCAGCGAGGTGAGGATGCCGAGCCGGCCGCCCGTCTCAGGCTGCCCGGCCTTCTCCTGCAGAGCGAACAGCCGTTCCTCGGGAACGGTGGCGAATCCCTCGCGGGTGGCGGGAACACCGGCGGCGGCGGCCAGGCGCCGCGTGATCGCCGCGGCGCGCTCGGAGCCGATGTCGGTGAGGGCGGGGGAGATGGCCAGCGCCGCCCGGAACAGTCCGCGCGCGGCGGGCATCGAGAGCAGTGTGAGGACGGCGCCGCCGCCGGCGCTCTGTCCGGCGAGGGTCACCTTTGCGGGGTCGCCGCCGAACGCGTGGATCTCATCCTGCACCCACCTCAGGGCGGCCAGCCAGTCGCGCACCGCACGGTTCCCGGGGGCGTCTTCGATCACCCCGAACCCGTCGAATCCCAGGCGGTAGGAGAGGGTGACCGTCACCACGCCGTCGCGCGCGAACGCGGCGCCGTCGTACCACGGGCTCGCCGGCGACCCCGAGACGTACCCGCCGCCGTGCAGGTATACGAGCACCGGCAGCCCGGCGTCGGGGTCCGCGGCAGGGGTGAAGACGTTGACGTTCAGCGTCGCCTCGCCCGGGACGCTCGGCTCGGGGATGAGGGTGGTGCCGGCGTCGCCGCGCTGGGGGGTGGGGCCGTGGGTGGTGGCGTCGCGCACGCCCTCCCACGGCTCGGGCGGCACAGGGGCGGCGAAGCGGAGCGCGCCCACGGGCGCCTGGGCGTACGGGATGCCCAGGAACGCCGTGGAACCTTCGCGGGCGATCCCGCGTAGGGCGCCCTTGCGGGTGCGGACGACGGGTTCGCCGGATGTGGTCATGTGCGCATTCTCCTCGCTGTCAGGCGGCCGACCAGCCTCCGTCGCTGGCGAGCACGACGCCGTTGACGTTGACGCCGTCATCGCTGAGCAGGAACGTGATGGACGCGGCGACGGCTTCGGCTTCGGCCGCATCCGGCATCGAGGCCATCGCGGTCTGCACGCGCTCGGCGCCCAGGGGGGAGGCGAACGTCGCCTGGATGTTGGTGATCGTCGCGCCCGGAGCCACCGCGTTCACGCGCACGCCGGAGGGTCCGTACATGAACGCGGAACTCTTGGTCAGACCCACCACGGCGTGCTTGGACGCCGTGTACGCCGCACCGGCGGCGGAACCGCGCAGCGCCGCCTCGGAGGCGGTGTTCACGATCGACCCGCCGCCCTGGGCGAGCATGATCGGGATGACCGCGCGCATGAGCTTCATCGTGCCGTCGACGTTCACGCGGAACACCCGCTGCCACACCGCGTCGCTCATCTCGGCGACGGGGGTCATGTCGTCCATGATCCCGGCGATGTTCGCCAATCCGTCGATGGTGTCTCCGGCAGCGGCGACGATGCGTGCGACGGCCTCGTCGTCGGTGATGTCGGCCACGACGGCCTCCATGCCGGTTCCGGCGTGCTCGGCGACGACCTCGTCGAGGCGCTCCTTCGACATGTCCACGGCGATGACCCGACCGCCCTCGCGGGCGATCCGGGATGCGGCGGCCCGGCCGATGCCGGATCCTGCGCCGGTGACGATGACGGTGCGGCCGGAGAAGCGGCCGGAGTCGATGCGTTCGGTCCACTCGCGCAGCGCGACGGCCTCACCCGAGACCGGAGCGTTCGCCGCGGATGCGCCCTCGGGGGCCGCCGGAGCGTCGGCCGCCGGAGCGTCGGTGCCGGCCGGGACGTCGCCGGCGGCGGCACGGCGGATGAGATCGTCGAGCATCTCCTGCGTGAACGCTCCGCGGCTCATCTTCACGAGCCGCTTGATCGCGAGGCGGCGCACGGGCTTGAAGACCTCCGGCGTCTGACCGCCCTGGGCGAGCAGATCGCGCAGGATCGCGCCGCCCACCGGGTCGTCGAGCCACGTGGCGATGGATGAGTCGCCGCTGAGCGGGGCTCCGGTGTATCCCATGGTTCTTCTCCTCCTACCGACCTACCGGACAATCCTGTCCGGTATTAAGATTACGCCGATGTCGCGCAGTCCGGAAGTCCCGCCGAAGCGCAATCGCGGGCCTGTCGCGGGCCCGGGGAATCGGCGTGCCCTGCTCGCCGCCGCCCGCGAGGTGTACGCCGAGAGCGGCCCCGGCGCGCCCTTCTCCGCCGTCGCCCGCCGGGCCGGCGTCGGGCAGGGGAGTCTGTACCGCCACTTCCCCGACCGCATCGCCCTGGCCGCCGCCGTGTTCGAGGAGAACGTGGCCGAACTGGAGGCGCTCGCCGCGCCGGAGGATGCGCACCTGGCCGACCTGTTCGACGCCATCGTGGCGCAGGCGCTGCCCTCCTCCGCCTTCATCGAACTGACCACCTCCCATCGCCAGGACCCGACGGTGCGGCATCTAGGGGAGCGGTTCCGCGCCCTCGTGGACCGCGTCGTCGCACGCGAGCGCGCTGCCGGGCGGATCGGGGCGCACGTGGACACCGAGGACGTCGTCCTGGTCGCCGGGATGCTGGCCACCGAGCTCGCCCGAGCCGAGCCGGCCGCGCGCACCGAGGTCGCCCGCCGCGTGCGGGCGCTCGTGCACAGGGCCTTCGCCCCCTGACCCCCGCCTCAGTGCGACGGCTCGGTCTCGCGCCGGTACTGATACGGGTTGGACAGGATCTCCTTCTCCGGGATGTCCGGATTCATGCCCGAGCGCCAGTCCTCGTCGCCGAGTTCGCGGCGCAGGTACTCGATGGTGTCCTCCAGCTGCGTGCGCACGCCGGCGAGGTCGCCGGCCACGAGCTTGCCGTCGAACTTCACCGGCTTGCCTCCCACCAGCACCGTGTGCACGTCGCCGCGTCCGGCCTGGTAGACGAGGTGGCCGTAGGGGTTGAGGATCGGCACCATCGTGGGGGAGTCGGGGTTGTGGACGAGGACGACGTCGGCGAGCTTGCCCGCCTCCAGGCTCCCGATCTCATCCCACTTGCCCAGCGCCTTGGCCCCTCCGCGGGTGGCCCAGTCCACGACCTCCTCGACGCGGATCGTGGCGTGGGTGACGGTGTCGCCCTTCTCATGGGCGATGTAGTGCTCCAGCGCGCGGTCGGCGCCGATCGTGGTGCGCATCGCGGAGAACATGTCGGCGCTGAACCACACGCTGGTGTCCACCGACAGGGACGCGCCGATGCCGTGCCGCCGCAGCGCGTGGGCCGGGGGATAGCCCTGGCCGCACGTCTGCTCGCTCTCGGTCGCCAGCGAGACCGTCCCGCCGGTGGCGGCGATCATCTGGTACGACTCGTCGCTGAGGGTGGCCGCGTGGACGTAGACCGTCCCGGGCGTCATGGCGCCGTTGTCGTACATGAGCCGGATGCCGTTGTCGCCGGTGGCCCCCCACACCCCCGCGTGCGTCGTGACCGAGACGCCCAGATCGCGGGCCGCCTGGAACGCCGCACGCTCGGGGAAGCCCTCATCGCCGGGCACGTCGAAGGCCAGCTGCGCGCCGAACATGCGCGAGTCATCACGCGCCCGCTCGATGACCCGGCGGACGGCCGGGTCCTGCGTCCATTCCCACGGCGCGCCGGCGAGGTTGCCGTAGGCCAGCACGAACCGCCCGGGTGATCCGGCCAGCGCCTCCAGGGCCGCCTCGCCGTGGTCGGGGGTGCGCAGGCCGTGCGACCAGTCCAGGCTCGTGGTGATGCCGGACTCGATGGCATCCAGCGCCGAGATGCGGTTCCCCGCTCCGACGTCCTGGGGGCGGAACTTCATGCCGTGCTCGAGATAGTACCAGACGAAGTACTGCGTGAGGGTCCAATCGGCGCCGTACGCGCGCATGGCGGACTGCCACATGTGGCGGTGGGTGTCCACCATGCCGGGCATCACGATGCCGCCCTTCGCGGCGATCTCGAAGGCGACCTCGGGTGCGGCGAGGTCGACGCCGACCTCGGCGATCCGCCCGTCGACGACGAGCACGTCGCCTTCGGGGATCACGGTGTGCGCGTCATCCATCGTCAGCACGATGGCGTCGCGGATCACGATGGGCTGGCCGGGCTGTGGAGCGGGAGTACCGGGCATGAGACGTTCATCCTCCTTGATTGCCGTCGGGTGGCCCGCCCCGCGGTGCGCGACCTCGCGCACCGCTGCTCGACTGCCGTCGTGCGGGTCGACCTGGGGTTCACAGTAAGCACCACTGGACAGCTCTGTCCAGTGTCACTTTCGAGGGCGCCCCCAGCCGCGTCAGAGGAGGTCGCGGCGGGAGACCTCGGCGATCGCGCTCCAGTCCGCGTCCTGCAGATCCGCGTCCGCCAGCGCCGCCTCGAAGACCCGGATGAGGCCGGGGAGAGTCGCGGGGCTCACCCCGACGGAGGCGGCGACCTCCTCCGCGAGCCCGAGGTCCTTGCGGCCGAGCCCCATGTGGAACCCCGGCGGGTGATACGACTCCTCGGCGATGATCCTGCCGTACCCGCCGTAGACGACGCCACCGAACAGCGTCTGCGCCAGCAGCTCGGTGAACTCCTCGGCCGGAACGCCCAGCCGCTCGGTCATCGCGACCGACTCGCCGATCGCCTGCATCGCGTGGATGATGTTGTAGTTGACGGCCACCTTGACGGCGTTCGCCGCCGACGCGGTCTCGCCCAGTCGCCACACGCGCTTGCCCATCGCCTCCAGGTAGGGCAGGACGGCCTGGACTCTGTCCGCAGGGCCGGCGGCGAGGATGTGGAGCTGCCCGGCGGCGGCGACCTCCGGTCGTCCCAGCACGGGGGCGGCGACGTAGCCGGCGCCCGCCTCGGCGAAGTGGTGCTCCAGGCGATCGGCCAGTGCGGGGGAGATGGAGGCCATCACGACGTGGATGCGGCCGGATGCCGACGCCAGGGCGGCGGGGGTCAGCACCTCCTGCACCGCCTCGTCGTTGGCGAGCATCGAGAACGAGACGTCGGCGGCGAGGGCCTCCGGGACGCTCGCCGCCGTTGCGCCGCGGTCGACGAGGTCATCCACCGGACCGGTCGACCGATTCCACACGCGCACGTCGTGGCCGGCGTCGACCAGGCGCGCGGCCATGCCGCGCCCCATCTTCCCGAGGCCGAGGAATCCGACGGTGCTCACGCTTCTCCGCGCCCCCATGTCGTGTTCCGGTGCGACTGCGCGTCGCGTTGGAGGTTCAGTGGTCCGTCGACGGCGTAGTACCGCCGACCGGCGACGAGGAGCTCCTCGGCGGGGAACTTGGTGATGACCTCGCACCCGTCGGCGGTGACGACGAGCTCCTCCTCGATGCGCGCGGCGCCCCACCCGTCGGCGGAGGGCCAGTACGTCTCCAGCGCGAACACGTTGCCCTCCTGCAGCACCTCGGGGTGGTCCAGGGACGTCAGACGCGAGAAGATCGGCTTTTCCCAGATCGACAGCCCCACGCCGTGACCGTACTGCAGGGCGAACGCGGCCTCCTCGTCGGCGAAGCCGAACTCCTGCGCCGTGGGCCACACCTTGACGATGTCGGCGGTGGTCGCGCCGGGTTTGACCAGCGCGATCGCACGGTCCATGTACTCCCGGGCGCGCGTGTACGCGTCGCGCTGCGCGGAGCTGGCCGAACCCACCGCGAAGGTGCGGTAGTAGCACGTGCGATAGCCGTTCCAGCTGTGCAGGATGTCGAAGAAGGCCGGGTCGCCGGGGCGGATGAGGCGATCGGAGAAGACATGCGGATGCGGCGAGCAGCGCTCTCCGGAGATGGCGTTGACCCCCTCGACGTACTCGGAGCCCAGGTCGTACAGCGTCTTGGCGACCAGCCCCACCGCCTCGTTCTCGCGGACGCCCGGGCGCAGGAACCGGTACAGCTCCTCGTACGCCGCATCCACCATCGACGCGGCCTGGGTGAGCAGGCGGATCTCGTCGGGGGTCTTCACGCGGCGAGCCTCCATGAACACCTGCTGGCCGTCGACGACCTGGATGCCCTCCTTCTGGAGGGCGAACAGGATCGGCAGCTCGATGACGTCGACGCCCAGGGGCTGGTCGGCAACCCCGAACTTCTCCAGCTCGCGCTTGATCTTCTTCGCCACGCCCTCGGCGATCCCGGCGTCGGGCGGGAAGGCGCCGCGCAGTGTGGAGATGCCCGCGCGCGCACCGGATTCCAGGCGCGGGCGCTTGGCGCCCTCGTGCGGGGCGCTGGGGTCGGCATCCAACTCGGCCGTGGTGGTGTCCAGCCACGGATTGTAGAGCTGGTGGTGCTTGGCGGCCGAGCCGAAGTCCCACACGATCGGGTCGGTACTGCGGGTGAGCAGGGCGAAGCGGATCAGCTTGTCCATCGCCCACGTGCCGATGTGCGTGGCGCTCATGTAGCGGATGTTGGAGAAGTCGAACGCGAGCACGGCGCCGAGATCGGAGGTGTCCAGCTGCGCCTTCAGGCGGGCCAACCGCGCGTCCCGCAGACGCCCGAAATCGACCCGCTCCTCCCAGTCGACGCCGTTGGTGCCGGTCGTGCCGGTGCTCTTCATCGAGTCCTCCTCGGTCGCTGGTGGTGGCGGTCAGGCTGCACGCGCGTGAAGCTGAGCTTAACACCGGCGCCACGGATCGCCGCGGGAAGGTGGCGTCCGCGCGGAAAAGGGTCGCCGGTGGGGAAGCGGAGTCGACCGTCACTGCACAGGTCGGGAAGGCGGCCGATCTAGAATGACCGCAGGGCTCGCCGCCTCCCGGCGAACCGACACGGAAGGCGGCAGCATGCCGGAACACCTGGGTGAACGCATCCGCGCGGCCCGGACCGAGCGCGGACTGAGCCTGCGCAGCGTCGCCCAGGCAGTCGGGGTCTCGGCCAGCCTCATCTCCCAGGTCGAGATCGGCAAGACCCAGCCCTCGGTCGCGACGCTGTACGCCCTCGCGAGCCACCTCGGCGTCTCGCTCGACGATCTCCTCGGCATCCCGTCGGCCCGGCCGGCGGCCGCGCCGATGTTCGGCCACTCCGGCCCTCCCCTTCCCGACGTGCAGCGCGCCGCGGAGAACCCGGTGATCGAGATGGAGAACGGCGTGCGCTGGGAGCGCCTGGCCGCCGGCGCCGGCGGACCGGCCGATGCGCTCCTTGTCACCTATGAGCCCGGCGCCAGCAGCTCGGTGGAGGGCAAGCTCATGCGTCACGCCGGGGTCGAGTACGCCTACCTCCTCGAGGGCGAGCTCACCGTCCACCTCGACTTCGAGACGCACGTCCTGCACGCCGGCGACTCGCTGCAGTTCGACTCGGTGCGCCCACATTTGTACTCCAACCGCTCCGACGCGGTCGCCCGCGGCGTGTGGTTCGTCGTGGGCCGTCGCCAGCAGAACCGCTCGCTGCCCGATGCTCCGGGCGGGGGTGGGGAAGCCGTCGACGCGGTGGGACCGGCCTCCGCGGTGGACGTCCTGCGGGCGATGGACGACCTGGGCTGAGTCAGCGGCGGCCGTGACGGGCCGGGCGCACGGAGGTCGCCCACGGGTCGACGAGGGATTTGATGCGCGTCGAGCGGCCCTCCAGCAGCGGCGTCAGCGCGAGGTCGGCGACATCGGCGAGGGGGATGACGTCGCCGGCGATGCCGGACCAGTCCTCGCGCGTGCCCAGCAGCCGCACGGCCTCGGGGAAGTCGGAGGCGAACACGTGGGCGACGGTGCCGATGATCGTGTACTCCCGCAGCGTCCACGACCCCAGCGCCAGTGCGGGCTCGCCACGCTGGATCCCGACGGGGACGATCGTGGATCCGGGCCGGGCGGCGTCCAGGAGGGCGGTCAGGCCCGATGCCGATCCGCTCACCTCGAAGAAGACGTCGGCATCCATGCCGAGTTCCGCCAGCGTGTCGGACAGGCTCGCACCGCCCGTGCGCAGCCCTGCGCTCGCGCCCAGTTCCTGTGCGAGGTCGAGGCGGTCCTGATTGGGGTCGACGACCAGCACCCGGGCGCCGGTGGCGGCGGCGGCGATCGTGATGAACGTGCCGATGCCGCCGGCACCGATCACCACCGCATCCTGCCCCGCCCGCAATCCGCTGCGGCGGACGGCATGCACCCCGATCGCCATCGGCTGGGTCAGCGCGAGCGTGTCGGTGGTCAGGCCCGCGTCGGTGACGTCGAGGAGGATCCCGGCGGGGGCCACGACGTATCCGGCCAGGCCGCCGTCGTGGTGGAAGCCGATCGTCGTGTACGACCGGCACAGGTTGGTGCGACCCTCGCGGCACGGCTTGCACCTCCCGCATGCGATCCCCGCGCCGCACACGACGACCGCGCCGGCGGACAGTCCGTCCACTCCTTCGCCCACGCTGTGCACCGTGCCGACGAACTCGTGACCGAGCGTGACGGGCGGGTCGGCGAGGACGAGATTCCGCCCGAACTCCGTCGCGTCGCTGCCGCAGACTCCGCACGCGTCGATCCGCACGAGCACCTCGCCGGGGCCGGGGTCGGGGACCGGCCTCGTCTCGACGCGCAGATCGCCCACGCCGTGGAGCACGGCGGCGAGCATGCCGGTCATCGCAAGGAGCCCTCCGCGATCGGCAGCTGGACGGCGGCGCGCTCGGCGAGCATCCGGCCGATGAAGTTCTCGTATGCCGCGAGGTGCTCGGGGGAATCCAGGTAGGCGTCGAGCCCGGCCTGGTCGTCCACGACCGCCGCCACGCCGTAGTCGAAGCCGGCCGGGCGCAGATGGAGGTTGGGGGCAGCGACGTAGGAGCGGAGCTCCGGGATGCCGGCGGCCATCGTCAGGAGCGCCTCGGTGAGGGCGGTGACGTCGGCCTCGGTGACGTCGTCCTTCCACCGGAAGGCGGCGATGTGCAGGATCATGGGCCCTTCTCTTCTCTTCTCTTGTCGAGCGGTGTCGAGCGGTGTCGAGCTGTTCAGCGGAGGTTTACATCCGGGGCGCGTGGATGCGCCGTGCTCAGGGTATCCCGGAACCGCGGTGCCGTGATGTAAAGTGCGGCTGTCCAGCGTGGGAAGAGGTCGTCATGGTTCGTCCACGGATCGCGGTGCTCGGCGCCGGTGCCAACGGAGCCTCGGTGGGGGCCGACCTCCTCACCGCCGACCATGACGTCACCCTGATCGAGCAGTGGCCCGCGCACGTGGAGGCCATGCGCGCGGACGGCCTGCACGTGATCTCGCCCGACGGCGACCTGCATGTGCGGCCGCACGTGATCAACCTGTGCGAGGTGGCCGAGCTCACCGGGCCGTTCGACGTCGTCCTGGTGCTCATGAAGGCCTACGACACCGCGTGGGCGGCGCGGATGCTGAGGCCCTACCTCGCCGCCGACGGTCTGATGGCGGGCGTGCAGAACGGGATGACCACGCGCACGGTGCAGGACGCCGTCGGCCCGCGGCGCACGATGGGCGCCGTGATCGAGTGCTCGGCCACGATGGATGAGCCCGGCATCGTGCACCGCCACACGCCGGTGTCGCGTTCCTGGTTCGCGGTGGGAGCGCTGCCGGGCGGCCCGGCCGACCGCGTGGAGGACATCGCCGCGCTCCTGCGCTGCGCCGGCACGGTGGCGAGCGTGGACGACATCGAGGCGGCCAAGTGGATGAAGCTCGTGAGCAACGCCACGCTGCTGGCGACCTCGGCGATCCTGGGCCTGCCGATGCTCGACGCGCTGCACACTCCGGGATTCCGCGCCGTCATGATCGCCGCCGGCAACGAGGCGCTCGAGGTCGGTGCAGCCGTGGGGCACCCCGTCCTGCCGATCTTCGGACTCACCCCCGACGAGGTCGCCGATCGCTCGCGCGTCGTGGAGACCATGACCGACAAGCTCTTCGCGGGTTTCGTGGTCCCCGGGGCGACCACCACGGTGCTGCAGGACTGGACGAAGGGGCGGCACGCCGAGGTGGACGACCTCAACGGCCTCGTCGCCGCGGAGGGCCGGCGACAGGGCGTCGCCACCCCCGTGAACGACGCTGTGGTGCACCTGGCCCGCCAGATCGAGCGCGCGGGCGTGCGGCCCGACGCGGCGCTGCTGAGCGAACTCACCGCCGCCGCCGCGTGAGGGCGGAGGCCCGGTCGATCAGGCGCGCAGGAAGGCCAGCAGCACCTCGTTGATCTCGTCGCCGTGGGTCCACAGCATCCCGTGCGGGGCGCCCTCGATCTCGACGTACTGGGCGGCGGGGACGAGGTCGCGGAAGCGTCGACCGGTCGCGTCGATGGGCAGGATGTTGTCGGCGGTGCCATGCACGATGAGCGCGGGCACGTCGATGGCGGCGATGTCGCCGCGGAAGTCGGTCGGCCACGTCAGGGGAGCGGCAGCGATGGCGGCGTTGCCGGCGGTGTTGGCCACCTCGATGCTCGCGTCCAGCGCCTCCTGCGAGATGCGGGTGCCGAGGGTGTCGTCGAGGTTGTAGAAGTCCCGGAAGAAGCCGCTGACGAACGCGTAGCGGTCGGCGCGCACCGACGCGGCGATTCCGTCGAAGAAGTCCTGTCCGCCGGCGCCGTCGGGGTTGTCGTCCGTCTTCAGCAGGAACGGCTCCAGTGATCCGAGGAAGGCGACGCGGGCGACGCGCTCGCTGCCGTAGGCGGACAGGTACCGGGCGATCTCGCCGGTGCCCATCGAGAAGCCCACGAGGACGACGTCCTCCAGGCCGAGGTGGGTCAGCAGCACGTCGAGGTCTGCCGCGAAGGTGTCGTAGTCGTACCCGCTGCCGGCCTTGGTCGACATCCCGAAGCCGCGCCGGTCGTACGCGATGACGCGGTATCCGGCGTCCAGGAGCGCGGCCTGCTGCTTGCCCCACGACTCGCCGTTGAGCGGGAACCCGTGGATCAGCACGACCGGCTGCCCCGAGCCCTGGTCGGTGTAGTACAGGCGGATCTCGACGGAGTTCTCCGCCCCGACGGTCACGTACGCCACGGAACACCTCTTCCGGCCGGGGGTCGTTGCCGGCCGGTTCCGACGCTAACGACCGAGGCCCCCGGATCCCAGGGGTTGCACCGTGCGCGGGCCCCTCGTACCTTCCTCCTCCTCCTCCTCCGGAGTCCTCACGCGTCGCGGCGGGCGCCGGCGGAGGGCGTGACGGTGAACGTCCGCGGGGCGCGGAAGCCGGCGGCCTCGAACGCGGCGGCGACGGCGGATGCAGCGGAGTCGACGCGCTCGGCATCCAGCAGCGCGATCGCGGCGCCGCCGAAGCCGCCGCCCGTCATGCGCGCGCCCAGCGCTCCGGCTTTCAGAGCCGTCTCGACGGCGAGGTCGAGCTCGGGCACCGAGATCTCGAAGTCGTCGCGCATCGAGGCGTGGGACGCGGTCAGGAGGTCGCCGATCGCGCGCGGGCCGTCCGCATCCAGTGTCGCGACGGTGTCGAGCACGCGCTGGTTCTCCGTCACGATGTGACGCACGCGCCGGAAGGTCACCTCGTCCAGCTGCTGCTGGGCACGGGGGAGATCATCGACCGTGAGGTCGCGCAGCGCCGGCACGCCCATCGCGCGGGCGCCGGCCTCGCACGACGCGCGGCGCTCGCCGTAGCCGCCGGAGGCGTGCGCGTGGGTGACGAGCGTGTCGATGACGAGGATCTGCAGCCCCTCGCGGGTGAAGCCCAGGTCGACGGGCCGGGCCTCGAGCGAGCGGCAGTCGAGGAACGTCGCGGCGTCGGCCTCCCCGAGCATCGTGGCCATCTGGTCCATGATGCCGGTGGGGGCGCCGACGGCGTCGTTCTCGGCGGTGCGGCCCACCCGGGCCAGTGCGACGCGGTCGAGGCCCGCGGCCCACACGTCGCTGAGCGCGGCGGCCACGGCGCCTTCGATCGCGGCGGAGGACGACAGCCCTGCGCCCACCGGCACATCCGACGCGATGGCGATGTCCACCCCACGCGGGGAGGCGCCGGGCGCTGCCGCACGGAGGGCCCACGCCACCCCGAGCGGGTACGCCGCCCAGTCCAGCCCGCCGGCGGCGATGGCGTGGTCCAGGTCCGCGAGGGCGACCTCGACCGGCGCGTCGGCGAATGTCGTCGCCACCCGGATGATGTCGTCCTCGCGCAGGGCGACGGCCGCCGACGTGCGGTGCTCGATGGCGAAGGGCAGCACGAAGCCGTCGTTGTAGTCGGTGTGCTCGCCGATGAGGTTGACCCGTCCCGGCGCCGACCACTCCCCGGCGGCCGGCCGGTCGGTGAAGGTGGCCAGGAGATCGGTGGCGGCGCTCATGCCGGGTCCGCCACGGTCGCGAGGGCCTCGCGCAGGCGCTCGGCCTGCGTCTCCGGCGGGATGTCGGCGATCCAGGCGCCCATCGCGGATTCGGATCCGGCGAGGAACTTCAGCCTGTCGGCGGCTCGCCGCGGCGAGGTCAGCTGCAGGTGCAGGCGCACCGCCTCGCGGCCGTCGTGCACGGGTGCCTGATGCCACGCCGCGATGTACGGCGTGGGCGAGTCGTACAGGGCGTCGATCCCGCGCAGCAGCCGCAGGTACAGCGGAGCGAGCTCGGCGCGTTCGTCGTCGCTGGTGGCGGCCAGGTCGGGCACGTGCCGGTGGGGGAGGAGGTGCACCTCGATCGGCCAGCGTGCGGCGAAGGGGACGAACGCGCTCCAGTGCTCGCCCTGCAGCACCATGCGCTCCGAGCCCTGTTCGAAGTCGAGGATGCGCGCGAACAGGTCGTCGGACGTGCGCGCCGCGGCATCCAGCATCCGCTGCGTGCGTGGAGTGATGTAGGGGTAGGCGTAGATCTGCCCGTGCGGATGCGGCAGCGTCACCCCGATCGCCTCGCCGCGGTTCTCGAACGGGAAGACCTGCTCGACGCCGGGGAGGGCCGAGAGGGCGGCGGTGCGATCGGCCCACGCCTCGATCACGGTGCGGGCGCGCGTCGGGGTCTGCGTGCCGAAGGATCCGGTGTGCTCGGGGCTGAAGCACACGACCTCGCAGCGGCCCACCGACGTGCGCGTGCGCCCGAGGCCCGGGTCGGCGAGGTCGTCGAGCCCGTGCGGCGCGTCCTCGGCGGCGGGGGCGTCGCCGGTGGCGGCGGCCAGGGCCGGGCCGAAGGAGGGTGAGCGGTTCTCGAAGACCGCGACGTCGTACCGGTCGGGGATCTCGGACGGGTTCGCCGCCGTCTGCGGGGCGAGGGGGTCGAGGTGCGCGGGCGGGAGGAAGGCGCGGTTCTGCCGCGCCGCCGCGATGGAGATCCAGTCGCCGGTGAGCACGTCCTGGCGCATCGTCGCGGTCGCCGGCCGCGGATCGAGCACGCGCGCGTCGACCGCGCGTTCCGCCGGGAGGGTCGTCCCGGCGTCGTCGTAGTAGATGAGCTCGCGCCCGTCGGCCAGGCGCGTGGGGCGCTTCACGACGCCGGCGCCGAGCGTCACGGCCTCGGCATCCGCCGGCGTCCAAAACTCAGGCGTGTTCACGTCAACACGGTATCCCGGGGCCGTGGTAACGTCAACATTCCTGAATTCTGAACGGAGGGCGGATGGCGCAGCCGCGGCGCGTGTCGATGTCGGACGTCGCCGCCCGCGCCGGCGTGTCGGGGCAGACGGTGTCGCGCGTGGTCAACGGCAGCCCGCGCGTGGATCCGGCCACCCGCGCCCGCGTCGAGCAGGCCCTGCGCGACCTCGGGTACCGCCCCCACGCGGCGGCCCGCGCCCTGCGCACCGGCCGGTCGCAGACCGTCGGGGTCGTCGTCTCGACGCTGGCCTCGGTCGGCAACTCCCGGATGCTGCAGGCCATCTCCGTCGCGGCCGCCCTGCGCGACTACGCCCTCGCGGTGGTCACCCTCACGCCGCAGCATCCCATCGCCGATGCCCTCGCGCGCCTCCGGCACCAGGGCGTGGACGGTGCGATCGTGCTCAACGAGGCCACGACGCTCCTGCGCGACGTGGCACCGCCCGCCGGCATGAGCCTCGTGGTCGTCGACTCGCCGACGGACGAGCGGTTCACGATCGTCCAGACCGATCACGCCGAGGCGGCGGCGGCAGCCGTCGGGCACCTCCTCGCGCGCGGTCACGTCACGGTGCACCACCTGGCGGGGCCGGGCGGCTCGTACGCCGCGGTCGAACGCGAGCGCGGGTGGCTCCTCGCCCTGCGGAGAGCAGGCGCGCCGGTCCCGCCGGTGGCGCGCGGGGACTGGACCTCCCGCTCAGGGCACGCCGCCGCATCCGCGCTCCCCGGCGCGACCGCCGTCTTCGCAGCAAACGACCAGATGGCACTCGGGGCGATCCGCGCCCTCTCCGACGCGGGGCGCCGCATCCCCGACGACGTCGCGATCGTGGGGTTCGACGACGTCGTCGACGCCGCGGAGTACCGGCCGCCGCTGACGACGATGCGACAGGACTTCGACGCGCTCGGGGCGCAGGCGCTCACGGCGCTGCTCGCGATGGTCGAGGAGGATGCTCCGCCGGCCGCCATCACCGTCGCCGCCGAGCTCGTCGTGCGCGAGAGCTCCGGACCGCCCCCGCACCCCCGATAGCATCGACCGCGTGAGTCGCGTCGTCCTGGCCCCCGACAGCTTCAAGGGCACGCTGCCCGCCGCCGCGGCGGCTCGGGCGCTGGCGGAGGGATGGCGCGCAGTGCGCCCGCACGACGACCTCGTCCTGCGCCCCATGGCCGACGGCGGAGAAGGCACCCTCGATGCGGTGGCGACGTCCGTGCGCGGCGCGGAGCGCATCCCCGTCACCGTGACGGGGCCGGACGGGGAGCGGATCGTCGCGTCCTGGCTCCTGCTTCCGCCGACGCCCGACGCGCCGGTGGGCAGCGCCGTCAGCGAGCTGGCGAACACCTCGGGAATCGAGCTGCTCGGTGACCGGCGGCTGCCGGAGTCGGCGTCGACGACCGGATTCGGGCAGGCTCTCGCCGCAGCGCTGGACGCCGGTGTCACCCGCCTGATCCTCGGGATCGGATCGAGCGCCTCCACCGACGGCGGCGTCGGGATGCTCACGGCGCTGGGCGCGCGGTTCACGGATGCGGCGGGCGATCCGGTGGCCCCCGGTGCGGCGGGCCTGGACACCGTGGCCGCCGCCGATCTCACCGGGCTGCGCCCCCTGCCACCGGCCGGGGCCGTGGTGCTGACGGACGTGACGAATCCGCTGCTCGGCCCGCAGGGCGCCGCCGCGGTGTTCGGCCCGCAGAAGGGCCTCGACGACGCGGGAGTCGCCCGTGCCGATGCCGGCCTGGCGCGCCTGTCGGCGCTCGTGCCGTCGGTCGTCGCCGCCGCGGCGGGGATGGGCGCCGCCGGCGGAACGGGCTGGGGCCTCGCGGTGTGGGGTGCGCAGCTCGTCCCCGGTGCGCGGCACGTCGCCGCCCTCACCGGGCTGCCGGCGGCCGCGGCGACGGCCGACGTCGTGGTGACCGGCGAGGGGGCCTACGACGCGCAGTCGGCGGCCGGCAAGGTGCCCGCCTTCGTCGCGTCGCTCGCCCCTGGCCGCACGGCACTGGTGGCCGGACGAGTCGCCGCGGATGCCGACACGTCGGCCTTCGCGGCATCCCTTTCGCTCACCGACCTGGCTGGGTCATCCGCCGCCGCGCTCGCCGAGCCGGCCCGGTGGCTGCACGAAGCGGGTGCGCGCCTCGCGCGCACCCTGGCCCTCTGACCCGAGCGCCGCCCGCCCTCGATCAGGGTCAGGCGTCGCCGAGGGCGGCCGTGACGACGGCGCGGGCTTCGGCCTGCACCTCGCGCAGGTGCTCCTCGCCGCGCAGGCTCTCGGCGTAGAGCTTGTACACGTCCTCGGTGCCGGAGGGCCGGGCGGCGAACCACGCGTCGGCGGTCTGCACCTTGACGCCGCCGATCGCGGCCCCGTTGCCGGGGGCGTGCGAGAGCTTCGCCGTGATGGGCTCACCGGCGAGCTCGGTCGCCGTCACCGCGTCGGGCGACAGCTTGGCCAGCTGCGCCTTCTGCGCGGGCGTCGCGGGCGCGTCCACGCGCTGATATGCCGCCGCACCGAACTCGGCCTCGAGCTCCGCGTACCGCTGCGACGGGGTCTTGCCGGTGACGGCGAGGATCTCCGCGGCGAGCAGGCACAGCAGGATGCCGTCCTTGTCGGTCGTCCACACGCTCCCGTCGGTGCGGAGGAACGAGGCGCCGGCCGACTCCTCGCCGCCGAAGGCGACCGTGCCGTCCAGCAGGCCCGGCACGAACCACTTGAACCCGACGGGAACCTCGTACAGCGACCGGCCGAGCGAGGCGACGACCTTGTCGATGATCATCGACGACACGAGCGTCTTGCCGACCGCCGCATCCGCGGGCCACCCCGGGCGGTGCGAGAACAGGTAGTCGATCGCGACGGCGAGGTAGTGGTTGGGATTCATCAGCCCCGCGTCGGGCGTGACGATGCCGTGCCGATCGGCGTCGGCGTCGTTGCCGGTGAGGATGTCGTACTGGTCGCGACGGGCGACGAGGGCGGCCATCGCCGAGGGCGAGGACGGATCCATCCGGATCTTCTCATCCCAGTCCAGCGTCATGAACCGCCACGTCGGGTCGACATCGGGGTTCACGACCGTGAGGTCGAGGCCGTACACCTCGGCGATGAGGGCCCAGTACTCCACGGATGCCCCGCCCAGCGGGTCGGCGCCGATGCGCACGCCGGCGGAGCGGATGGCGTCGATGTCGATGATGCTCGCGAGGTCGCGCACGTAGGCGTCGCGGAAGTCGTACTCGCCGAGCGAATCCAGGTCGATGTCGGCATGGCGGGTGCGACGCACGCCCGACAGGCCACCGGCGATGAGCTCGTTCGCGCGGTCGGCGATCCAGCTGGTGGCATCCGTGTCGGCGGGTCCGCCGTGCGGGGGGTTGTACTTGAAACCGCCGTCGCGCGGCGGGTTGTGACTGGGGGTCACGACGATGCCGTCCGCGCGGCCAGGGTCATCGGCGGCGAGCCCGCGGTTGTGGGTGAGGATCGCGTGGCTGAGCGCAGGGGTCGGCACCCACGAGTCGCGCGAGTCGATGCGCACGTCGACGCCGTTGGCCACAAGCACCTCGATCGCGGTGTGCTCGGCCGGCAGCGACAGGCCGTGCGTGTCGCGGCCGAGGAACAGCGGCCCGGTGATGCCCTGGCCGGCGCGGTAGTCGACGATCGCCTGCGTCGTGGCGAGGATGTGGTCTTCGTTGAAGCTCGTGGACAGCGACGACCCGCGATGGCCGCTCGTGCCGAACGCGACGCGCTGCCCTGGGACAGACGCATCCGGTTTGCGGTCGTAGTAGGCGTTGATCAGTTCGTCGACGTCGATGAGATCGGATGCTTCGGCGGGAAGTCCTGCGCGACTGCTCATCCCCCCAGTCTGCCTCGCGCGCGCGCCGAGCGGCACCGATTTGACACGATCGATCCCGTTCTGGCCATCGCGGGGGCCGGCGCGCAGCGAGCCCGGCGCCGGGGCGGGTCTAGGCTGATCGCCGTGACGCCCGAGCACGAGAACCCGCCCGTCCGCCGTACCTACAGCTACCTGGGCCCGGCGGGAACCTTCACGGAAGCCGCGCTCGCGCAGGTACCCGAGGCCCGCGATCAGATCTGGCGACCCGTGCGCAACGTCGGCGAAGCGCTCGCCGACGTCGTGGAAGGCCGCTCGGACGCGGCCATGATCGCGATCGAGAACTCCGTGGACGGCGGGGTGTCCACGGCTCAGGACGCCCTGGCGACCATGCCGGGCCTGCGGATCATCGGCGAATACCTCGTGCCGGTGAACTTCGTCCTCGTGGCCCGCCCCGGCACGCGGATGGAGGAGGTCTCCCTCGTGGCGGCGCATCCGGTCGCCTACGCGCAGTGCCTGCAGTGGCTCACCACGACCCTCCCCGCCCACGCCCACATCCCCGCCGCCAGCAACGTGGCCAGCGCCCTGGGGATCCTGGACGGAACCTCGGATGCGGATGCCGCCGTGGCCGCCCCCGGCATCGTGGCCCACCACGATCTGGCCGTGCTGGCCGAGGGGATCGGGGACAACCCCAACGCCGTCACGCGCTTCGTCCTCGTCAGCCGCACCGTCGCTCCCGCCCCGCCCACGGGGGCGGACAAGACCTCGCTCATCGTCGAGCTGCCCGAAGACCACCCCGGCGCCCTGCTGGAGCTGCTGGAGCAGTTCGCCACGCGCGGCATCAACCTCAGCCTGCTGGCGTCGCGTCCGATCGGAGACGCGCTCGGGCGGTACCGCTTCGTCATCGACGCGGACGGCCACGTCCACGACGAGCGCATGGCCGATGCCCTCCTGGGGCTGCGCCGCTTCAGCCCCAAGGTGATCTTCCTCGGCTCGTACGCGCGGGCCGACCGCGCGATCGTCCGTTACCCGCCGCGATACTCCGACGACGTGTTCGCCGAGGCCCGCGACTGGCTGCGGGGACTCCTGAGCGGAGAGCCGGAGAGCTGATGCCCGCGGTGCTGCGGTACGCCGCGTTCGCCGATCCGGATCGCCCCGGCGGCGGCAATCCCGCGGGCGTGGTGCTGGATGCCGACGGCCTCACCGATGCCGACATGCAGCGCATCGCCGCCGACGTGGGCTTCTCCGAAACGGCGTTCCTGCGCGCCGACGGCGGCATCCGATACTTCTCCCCGCTGGCCGAGGTGCCCTTCTGCGGTCACGCCACGATCGCGACCGCCGTCGCGGTGGCCGCGCGCGACGGGGCGGGCTCCCTCACGTTCGCGACCCCGGTGGGCCCGGTCGAGCTGGAGACCTCGCGCGGGGCGGACGGTGTCCTGCGCGCGTCGTTCACGAGCGTCGAGCCGCGGATCGAGGAGTTCGCCCCGGCCGTGCTCTCCCGCCTTCTGCACCTCCTGCGCATCCGCGAGGAAGACCTCGACCCCGATCTGCCGCCGCGCATCGCGTACGCGGGCAACCGGCATCCCGTGCTCGTCCTCCACGACGCCGGCGTGTTCGACGGGTTCACGTTCGACCCGGCGGCGGTGCGGGCGCTGATGGATGCCGAGGGGTGGGCGGGCACAGTGACGGTGATGCTGCGCGCGGCCGACACGGTGTGGGAGGCCCGCAACCTCTTCCCGGTCGGGGTGATCACGGAGGATCCGGCGACGGGTTCGGCCGCGGCATCCTTCGGCGGGTACCTGCGCGAACTCGCGGCGGTGGACGCCCCCGCGCGCATCGGGATCCGCCAGGGCCGGCACGTGGGGCGGCCGAGTCTGCTCGTGGTCGACATCCCCGCCGCCGGCGGCATCACTGTCTCGGGTACCGCCCGCCTCCTCTGACCCCGCTCGGGGGTCCTCTACGCTGTGGACATGCCTGAGCCGATGCGGCTGTCCACCGGACCCCTGAGCTCCGCGATCTTCCGGGTGGCCCGAGCGCACAAGGCCCTCGCGGCCAAGCTCCTGCGATCGACCGGGCTGCGGCCGGGGCAGGAACTAGTCCTGATGACCCTGTGGGAGCACGGCCCGCAGCGCATGACCGACCTGGTGCAGACGCTGGATACGGATGCCCCGTCGATGACGCGCAGCATCGGACGGCTGGAGAGGGCCGGCCTCGTCCGTCGCGGACCCTCCCCCGTCGACCGGCGGGTGAGCGTCGTCGAGGCGACGGAGGCCAGCGTCCGCCTACGGGCCGACGTCGAGGCGGCGTGGGCGGAACTGGAGGCGGTGACGGCGGGGTCGCTGGGGAAGGACGAGCGTCGGCAGCTGCTGGCCCTCCTGACCGGACTGGAGACCCCGCTGCGCGAGGCAGGCGACCGGCTCTAGCCGCGGGATCCGCTCCTGCTCCGCCGCCCCTTGACGCGTGGAAGAAAGTTGCTCGAGCAAGGAATACGCCGGGCGGTTTTCGTTGTTCGAGCAAGTAGTGGCATTCCGCCACCTCGAACAGGAGCATCCGCATGAGCGATCACTCAGCACCCACCCCCGTGACGGCATTCGAGCCGATCACGATCGGCAGCCTCCGGCTCCGGAACCGCATCGTCATGGCCCCCATGACGCGCAGCCGCGCGTTCGGCACCCGTGCCAACGCCGACATGGCCACCTACTACGCCCAGCGCGCCGGTGCCGGGCTCATCATCACGGAGGGAACGCAGCCGAGCCCGGTGGGGCAGGGCTATCCCGACACCCCAGGCCTGCACACGAACGAGCAGGTGGAGGCGTGGGCGGCCGTGACCGGTGCTGTGCATGAAGCAGGCGGCGTGATCGTCGCCCAGCTCATGCACACCGGTCGCATCGGGCATCCCGCCACAACCGCCGCCGTCGGTTCCGGCGCGCTCACCCCGGTCGCCCCGTCGGCGGTCCGTGCGGCCGGATCCGTCTTCACCCCCGAGGGGCCGAGGGATCACGTGCAGCCCGCCGAGCTGAACGAGGACGAGATCCGCGCGACCATCGCCGACTTCGCCGCCGCCGCACGCAACGCCGTCGCGGCCGGATTCGACGGGGTGGAGGTGCACGGCGCCAACGGGTACCTGCTGCACCAGTTCCTCGCCACCAACGCCAATCAGCGCACGGACGACTGGGGCGGAAGCGCCCGCAATCGCATCCGCTTCACCGTCGAGGTCGTCGAGGCCGTCGCCGCGGCCATCGGCGCCGACCGGACCGGGCTGCGCATCTCGCCCGCCAATGGCCTCGGCGACACCACCGAGGACGATGCCGCGACGCTGTACCCGCTTCTCGTCGAGCGGCTCAACGGCCTGCAGCTGGCGTATCTGCACCTGGTCGAGGCCGGTGACGCGGGATTGACCCCGGTGATCCGGGCGGCGTGGAAGGGCGCGCTCATCCTCAATGCGGTCACCCCCGACTCACGCGATGACAGCGCGCGGCTGGACCGCGTCGCACGGGGCGAGGCCGACCTCGTCTCCTTCGCCCGCGCGTACATCGCCAACCCCGACCTGGTCGACCGGCTCGCCGAGGGCGCTCCGCTGGCCGAGCCCGACCTGACCAAGGCGTACGGCGGTGGTCGCGAGGGATACACCGACTACCCCGTGCTCGCCCGCGACGGCGCATCCGCCTGAGCCGAGCTCGGCGGCGCGTGCGGTGAGGGTCAGGGACGCGGGGCGTCCTGCAGGGTGACCCACGCGCTGCCCTGTTCGCGGTCCAGCGGCGTCTCGGCCCGGTTGCGCATGAAGAAGATGTAGACCGTGAGGCTCACCGCGATCACCGCGGTGACGTAGACGATGAACCACGTCACCCCGCCGCCGGTGAGGGAGGCCTGGTACACCGCGGGCGCCGTGCCGCCGAACACCGAGTTGGCGAGGGCGTAGCCGAGGCCCACGCCCAGCGCCCGCACGCGCGCAGGGAACACTTCGGCCTTCACGATCGCGTTCACCGAGGTGTAGCCGGTGAGGATGACGTACCCCACCGCCGTGAGGGCGAACGCGACCAGCGGCGACTGCGTCTGCGGGAGGAAGGTGATGAGCACCCACGTGTAGAGGACACCGCCGATTCCGAAGAAGACCAGCAGCGGCTTGCGCCCGACGCGGTCGCTCAGCAGTCCGCCCAGGGGCTGGAGCAGCATGAGGAAGATGAGCCCGAGGAGGTTGGTCCACGTCGCCGCGACCGCTCCCTCCTCGCCGAAGGCCGTCTTGACGATGGTGGGGGCGTTGACGCTGTAGGTGTAGAAGGCGATCGTGCCTCCCGCCGTGACGAGGAACACCCACACCAACTGCCGCCAGTACGAGGTGAAGAGGGTCTTGAGCGACCCCGAATCGCGGTCGGCGCCCGAGCGCACCGCCTCCAGGTGCTCCTCGCTGAGGGACTCGTCCATCGTCCGGCGCAGCCACATCACCACGAGGGCGGCGATGCCGCCGACGAAGAAGCCGATGCGCCATCCCCAGTCCTCGACCGCTTCCACCGGCATGACCGCGAGCACGATGAGCAGCGTCAACTGCGCGAGCACGTGGCCGCCGATGAGGGTGACGTATTGGAAGGAGGAGAAGAACCCGCGGCGGCGGGCGGTGGCCGCCTCCGACATATAGGTGGCCGACGTGCCGTACTCGCCGCCGGTGGCGAAGCCCTGCACGAGCCGCGCGCCGATGAGGATCACCGCCGCCCACATGCCGATCGCCTCCCGCGTCGGCATGACCGACACGAGGAACGAGCACGCGGACATGAGTGTGATGCTGACGGTGAGGGCGGCGCGGCGGCCGCGGCGGTCGGCGAACCGTCCGAAGAACCACGATCCGATCGGCCGCATGATGAAGGTCACGGCGAAGATCGCATAGATGTAGAACGTAGAGTTACGGTCGTCCTGATCGAAGAACTGCGCCTCGAAGTACGTCGCGAAGACGGTGTAGACGTAGACGTCGTACCACTCGACGAGGTTGCCCGCCGAGCCCTTCACGGTATTGAGGATGGCGCGGCCGGTGCTCACCGGCGCGCGCGTCGGTCCAGCCGATGCGGTGGCTTCGCTCACGGGGTCGAGGGTACGCCCGCGTGCGCCGGGGCGGGTCAGGCCACGCGGGCCGGCGCGGCGAGCAGCTCGAGCGTGCGGATGCGGCCGGGGGCGGTGTCCAGGGGCTCACCGTCGTACGAGCCGGCGACGGGGGAGATCATGACCTCGTCCACGCCGAACCGCGCGGCGAAGGCCGACAATTCCGCCGACACGTGGTCGCCGGTGCCGACGAACCACTTCGAGCGGGCGGCGGTCATGAGGCTGTTCGCCATCCCGTCCCACGGGTCGGCCTGAGCCTGCTCAACGGTCTCCAGCGGCACGAGCGGGCGGTTGGTGCGGAGCCTCGCCATCATCCGCAGCTGCGGCAGGGCGCGCTCCTCCGCCTCCTCGGCCGTGGGGGCGGCGATGACGTTGACGGTCAGGAACGTGCGGGGCTCGGGATGCTGCGGGCTCGGCTGGTACTGCGTGCGGTACAGGTCGAGCGCCCGCTCGAGTCCTTCGCCGGAGAAGTGGTTGGCGAACACGTACGGGAGCCCGAAGCGTGCGGCCAGCTGCGCGGAGTAGTCGCTGGAGCCGAGGAGCCACACCTCGGGAGCGCCGGTGGCGGCCGGGGTGGCGTGCACGGTGTATTCGCCGCCGGAGGTGAACCGGACGGTGGCGCCCTCGGGGGAGGACAGCGCGATGATGTCGGTGATGTGATCGGGGAAGCGTTCCACGTCGCTGGTCGCGCCCGAGCGGTGCAGCAGCTGCGTGATGACCGCGTCGGAGCCGGGCGCCCGTCCGAGGCCGAGGTCGATCCGCCCGGGGGCGATGGCTTCCAGCGCCGCGAACTGCTCCGCCACCACGAGCGGGGAGTGGTTGGGCAGCATGACACCGCCCGAGCCGACGCGGATGCGCTCGGTGCGGGATGCGGCTGCGGCGATCAGCACCGGCGGGGTCGTCGAGGCGACCGCCGGCATGTTGTGGTGCTCGGCGAACCAGTACCGGCGGTAGCCGAGCCGGTCGGCGTGCACGGCGGAGTCGAGGGAGGAGGCGACCGCTTGCGCGCTCGTCTGCCCGTCGCGGACGGGCACCAGGTCGAGGACGGAGAGGGCGGGAGCGTTCATCCCTCGTGGCAACCGCCGTCGCCGGTCAGTCATTCCCGCTCAGCGGCCGCGAACGTATTCGACCGGGAGGCCGTGCTTGTCCTTCATGGCGCCGGCGATGATGAGGATGAGGTCGATCAGCCACCACACGCCCAAGCCGCCCACCGTGATGAGTTTGAGGATGCCGGTGCCGATCTTGCCGAGGTAGAAGCGGTCGATCCCGAACTCGCCGAGGAAGATCGACAGCAGCAGGGTCGCCAGCCACGACTTCTCGCTGATGCCGGCGTACGGTTGCGGGGCGGGGTAGGGCGGCTGAGACAAGCGATCTCCTGACATGAGCGGTGGTCCGAGCGTAGGCGGTGGAGGGGCTCAGCGGGCGTGTGTGACCGCATCGTACGCGTCGAGCGCCTGACGGCGGGTGCCGGCCAGATCGACGATCGGGGCAGGCGGATCGGCGGCGAGGTGCTCGGGCGCCCAGCGGCGGATGTACTCGGCATTCGGGTCGAACCGGTCGCGCTGGCGTTCGGGGTTGAAGATCCGGAAGTACGGGGCGGCGTCGGCGCCGGATCCGGCGACCCACTGCCAGTTGAACGCGTTGCTGGCGGCATCCGCGTCGACGAGCGTGTCCCAGAACCACTCCTCGCCGTGCCGCCAGTCGATCAGCAGGTTCTTCACGAGGAAGGACGCCGTGACCATCCGCACCCGGTTGTGCATGAAGCCGGTGCGCCAGAGCTCGCGCATCCCCGCGTCCACGAGGGCGACACCGGTGCGACCCCGCTGCCACGCCGCCAGGTGGTCGCGGTTCAGGCGCGGCCACGGGAAGGCGTCGAACTCGGCGCGCCAGTTCTTCGTCGCCAGGTCGGGGAAGTGGAACAGCGTGTGCCACGCGAACTCGCGCCATCCGAGTTCGGACAGGAACCGGGATGCGTCCGCTTCCCGGTGCTGCACGGCGGCATGCCACACCTGGTGCGGACTCAGCTCGCCCCACCGCAGCCGCGGCGACAGGCGCGCGGTGGACTCAGCGGCCGGCTCGTCGCGCGCGCGGTCGTAGTCCGCCAGATCGTCGGCGAGGAACTGCGCCAGGCGCGCGGTGGCCGCCGGTTCGCCGGGCTCCCACAGCTCGGCCAGGCCCTCCGCCCAATCCGGATGCGCGGGGCGCAGCTCCCACGCCGCGAGGTCGTCGGAGCGCGGGATCGCCGAGGGCCCCGGGATCGTGTCGGGTGCCGGCTGCGGCGCACGCGGAGCGGGAAGGCTCCGGCATGCGCGCCAGAAGGGCGTGAACACCGCGTACGGGGTGCCCGAGCCGGTCTGCACCGTCCACGGCTCGAACAGCAGCGAGGCCGAGAACGAGGCGACCTCGGTTCCGTGCGCGCGCAGCGCGGCCTTGATGCCGGCGTCGATGCCGCGCTCGATGCCGCCGTACCGCCGGTTCCAGAACACCGCGCCGGCACCGAGCTCATCGACAACGGCGGGCACGACGGTCGCGGGATCGCCGCGACGGAGCACGAGGGTCGACCCGCGTGCGCGCAGTTCGTCGGCGAGAGAGGCGAGGGATCCGTGCAGCCACCAGCGCGCGGCCCCGCCGAGGGGCCGGATGCCGCCCGACTCCTCGAGCACGTACAGACCCATGATCGGCCCGCCGCGCTCCAGCGCCACGTGGAGTGCGGGGTTGTCGGCGACGCGCAGGTCGTCGCGGAACCACACCAGGGACGGGCTCGTCATGCCGTCACGCTACGCAGCCCCTGCCCCGCCATCGCGGGGTTGACAGGGGTCAGAGCGAGGAGGTGTCGTGACCGCGGGGGACGACGATCTGCAGCCCGCCCGGGACGATACGGCAGTAGATGCGGGTGGCCTCGCCGAACTCGTCGCCGTCGAGCTCGACCGGCTGCGCCGGGCTCGTCGCCGTCTCGATCTCATGCCCGCGGCGGAAGTGCACGGACGCGTCCCGCCCCCGCCGCTCGAGCACCCGGCGCCCGGCGCGGAAGCGGCGCAGGAAGGAGTTGTCCCACCAGATCTTGCGCCACACGCCCAGCCAGCCGAACGGCCCGGCCGGCTGGATGACGGCGACATCGAGCTTGCCGTCGGCGATCGAGGCCTCGGGGATGAGGGCGATGCCCGCCGGCAGCGAGCCGCAGTTGGCGAACAGGATGCTCTGCACCCGCGCCGAGTGCAGGCGCTGGTCGTCGAGCTGGTAGACGATGCGGAACGGCTTGGCCGTCACCAGCGAGCGGGCGGCGCCGTCGACGTACGCGACCCATCCCACGGTCTTCTTCAGTTCCGGCCGCGTGTTGGCGATCATCGCGGCATCCAGCCCCATGCCCGCCATCACGACGAACCCGTGCTCCTCGGTCGAGCCGTCGGTGCGGCGCAGGCGCGCCACGCCGGCGTCGACCGCGAGCACGTCGCCGTCGAAGGTGGCCCGCACCATCGTCTCGGGGTCGGCCAGGGGGAGATTGAGGTTGCGGGCGAGCAGGTTCCCCGTTCCGCTGGGAACGATCGTGAGCGGCACCCCGGTGTCGGTGAGCGCCTCGCTCACGGCCCGCACGGTGCCGTCGCCGCCGGCCACGAGGATCGCGTCGGCGCCTTCGTCCAGCGCCGCGCGCGCCGCGTCGTCGCCCAGATCATCGACCGTCGTCTCGAAGAACAGCGGCTCGGCCCACTCGGCCTCCCGCGCCAGGCGTGCCACGAGGTCGCGCAGCTGGGCGGGGTCGACCTTCGTGGGGTTGTACACCAGGGCCGCTCGCTTGAGGTCGGTGGGCGGAGCATCCATCGTGGTCTGCTCGCCGTCGGCGGTGACCTGAACGGCCTCGCCGACCTCCCCGTCGGTCGTATCGGGCGCGACGTCGTCGGGCTCGCGGATGACGTCGTCGGGCGCGGCCGCCTCGGCCGGGTCGGGGGCGTCGGTGTTCGCGCCGCGCGGGCCGGGAGCATCCGTCGCCGGACGCGGTTCGTCATCACGCAGCGGATCGGCCTCGAACGCCGCCGCTTCGTCTTTCCGCGGAATCGTCTCGTCCGTTTCCGGGGTGTCCGCATCAGGCGCCATGGGTACACACTAGGGCCGCCACCGGGCCCATAGCCCGTTTCCGTGGCACCCGGCGCGACGGTTCACGCCGGGCCGGAACGGAAAACCGCTGGCCTAGGATTGAGCCGTGATCGACCTGACCCTGCTGCGCGAAGATCCCGAGCGGGTGAAGCGCTCGCAGACGGCCCGGGGCGTCTCGCCGGAGACCGTGGATGCTGCGCTCGCCGCCGACCGTGACCGTCGCGCCGCCATCACGGCGTTCGAAGAACTCCGCGCCGCCCAGAACGCCCACGGCAAGCGCGTGGCGCAGGCGCCTAAGGACGACAAGGCGGCGCTGGTCGCCGAGGCGAAGGACCTCAGCGAGCGCGTCAAGGCCGCCCAGCACGCGGTGACCGCCGCCGAGGAGGCAGCCGACGCCGCCCTCGCAAAGATCGAGAACATCGTTCTCGACGGCGTTCCCGCCGGTGGCGAGGAGAACTTCGTCACCCTCCGCACGCACGGCGACGTGCCGCAGTTCGACTTCGAGCCACTGGATCACCTGGCCCTGGGGGAGAAGCTCGGCGCGATCGACATGGAGCGCGGCACGAAGGTCTCCGGCAGCCGCTTCTACTTCCTCACCGGGATCGGCGCCCGCCTCGAGCTCGCGCTCATGACGCTGGGCCTGGACCGCGCGCTCGCCGCCGGGTTCACGCCCATGATCCCGCCCACCCTCGTCCGCCCCGAAGTGATGCGCGGCACCGGTTTCCTCGGCGAGCACGCCGACGAGGTCTACCACCTCGACGGTGAAGATCTCTACCTCGTCGGCACGAGCGAGGTGCCCCTCGCCGGCTACCACATGGGCGAGATCCTCGACTTCGAGCGGGGCCCGAAACGCTACGCCGGGTGGTCGACGTGCTACCGGCGCGAGGCGGGGTCGTACGGCAAGGACACCCGCGGCATCATCCGGGTGCACCAGTTCAACAAGCTCGAGATGTTCGTCTACGCCGACCCCGACACCGCCGAGGCGGAGCACCTGCGCCTCGTCGACATGCAGGAGGGGATGCTGCAGGACCTCGGCCTGGCGTACCGGGTCATCGACGTCGCCGCCGGCGACCTCGGTTCCAGCGCCGCGCGCAAGTACGACGTCGAGGCCTGGGTTCCCACCCAGCAGGCGTACCGCGAGCTCACGAGCACCTCCAACTGCACGACCTACCAGGCGCGTCGCCTGGACATCCGCCACCGCCCCGACGGCGGGAAGACCCAGCCGGTGGCGACCCTCAACGGTACGCTGGCGACGACCCGGTGGATCGTGGCGCTGCTGGAGACCCACCAGCAGGCCGACGGATCCGTGCGTGTGCCCGAGGTCCTGCAGCCCTACCTCGGCGGCCTCACGGTGCTGGAGCCGATCGCATGACGCCCGGCGACGCGGAGCTGGCCGACACCGGGAGCGTGCGGGTCGTCGACCAGGACGACGCCGCGGAAGCGGTCGACGCCGTCGACGACGCATCCACTGGGCGCCTGCTCATCGCGCTCGACATCGACGGCACCGTGATCCTCGAGGACGAGAGCCCGAGCCCGGGCGTCGTCGAAGCCGTCGCGCACGCGCACCAGCGCGGTCACGAGGTGATGCTCGCGACCGGACGCAGCTGGGAGAGCACGCACCGCATCATGGAGCTGCTGGACATCCGTCCCGAATACGCGGTGTGTTCCAACGGCGCCATCGTGATGGGGCGCCGCGACCTTCGGCAGGCTCAGGGATCGGCGCATGCCGGTGCTCGGGGTGTTCCGGCCGTAGAAGGCTCGCTGGCCGCGGAGTACGAGCGCGTGCATGTGGAGACCTTCGACCCCGCCGAGGTCCTGACCCTGCTGCAGGAGCACCTCTCCGACGCCCGCTACCTCGTGGAGCTGCCCGACGGCACGCGCCTGTACACCGAGTACCTGGAGGACTGGAACCTCCGCGGCGCCGACCGCGTCGAGTTCGAGGCCCTCTCACACCAGCCGGTCTGCCGTGTCGTGGTCGTCTCGCCCGGCCAGACCGATACCGATTTCCTCGAGCTCGTCTCCCGCATCGGCCTGACCCAGGTGTCGTACGCGATCGGCTGGACGGCGTGGCTCGACATCGCCCCGCAGGGCGTCAACAAGGCGACGGGCCTCGAACTCGTGCGCGGATGGCTCGGCATCGACCCCGCCAACGTGCTCGTGATGGGCGACGGGCGCAACGACCTCGAGATGTTCGAGTGGGCGCTGCGCAACGGCGGTCGCGCAGTCGCGATGGGGCAAGGTCCCGAAGAGGTGCGCACGGCCGCCGGTGAGATCGGGCTCTCGGTCACCGAGGGCGGGGTCGCCGCCATCCTCCGCGCCCTGTGACTCCGCGTCGCCCCGCGCCGCTCGACTAGACTCGGCCGTCGACGGATGCCGCAAGGCGTCGTCGGGAGGGTTGTCCGAGCGGCCGATGGACCTGGTCTTGAAAACCAGTGGGCAGCAATGTCCCGTGGGTTCGAATCCCACACCCTCCGCACAACCCCCGCGCCCGCAGCCGCGGCATCGCATGGAGTGACTCCCATGAGCTCTGACGACATCGCGCGCGTCGCGCGCGACTATTTCGGCCTCGACAGGCTCCGACCCGAGCAGCGGGAGGCCATCGAAGCCGCCGTCGCCGGCCGCGACGTGCTGGTGGTGTGGGCCACTGGCTCCGGCAAGTCGGCGGTGTACCAGATCGCCGCGGCGCTGCGGCCCGGCCTCGCCGCGATCGTCTCGCCCCTCATCGCGCTGCAGGAGGATCAGCTCGCGCGCCTGGAGGAGGCGCCGGATGCCCCGGTCGGCGTCGCGATGAACTCGGCCCGCGGCGCGGCGGCGCAGCGCAAGGCGTGGGAGCGGGTCGCGGCGGGCGAGGTGGAATACGTCCTGCTGGCGCCTGAGCAGCTCGCCAAGCCCGACGTCGTCGACCGGCTCGCGGAGCAGCAGGTGTCGCTCCTGGTCGTGGATGAAGCGCACTGCATCGCGTCGTGGGGGCACGACTTTCGCCCCGATTACCTGCTCCTGGATGCGGTGGCCGAGCGTCTCGGGCGCCCGCCCGTGCTCGCCCTCACGGCCACCGCATCCACCCCCGTCCGTGAGGAGATCGTGGAGCGCCTGGGCATGCGCGATCCGCTCGTGCTCGCCGGCGACGTCGACCGCCCGAACATCGCCCTCGCCGTCCGTCGGCACGCCACCGACGCCGACAAGCGTGCGGCGGTGCTCGACGAGATCGCCGCGCTCCCCACGCCCGGACTGCTGTATGCGGCCACGCGGCGCGGCGCGGAGGAGTACGCCGCCGAGCTGTCCGACCGTGGCCTGCGCGCCGTCGCGTACCACGCCGGCCTTCCCGCACGGGAGCGGGCGGACGTGCACACCCGCTTCCACGCGGACGACCTCGACGTGGTCGTGGCGACCTCCGCGTTCGGCATGGGCATCGACAAGCCCAATGTGCGCTTCGTCCTGCACGCCGACGCGCCGGAGTCCGTCGACGCGTATGCGCAGGAGATGGGTCGCGCCGGACGCGACGGCGAACCGGCCCACGCGACGCTGCACTACCGGCCGGAAGACCTCGCCCTGCGACGCTACTTTGCCACGAAGCATCCGGATGCAGGGGAGTTGAGGGCGCTCGTCCGGGCCCTCCAGGGTGGGGTTGCCAAGCGCAGCGACCTCGCCGAGGCGGCCGGGATGAGTCCGCGCCGGGTGACGGCGCTGCTGACCCTCATGGCCGACACCGCGTCGGTGCGGCTCACCCGCGACGGCGCCGCCCTGCGCCCCGGCCTGGACGTGGAGCAGATCGTGGCGGCCGCGATGGAGCGCACCGAGGATCGCGAACGCATCGACCGCTCGCGCATCGAGATGATGCGCGGGTACGCCGAGACGCGCCGCTGCCGGCGGCACGTGCTGCTCGGCTACTTCGGGCAGAGCCTGGACGAGCCGTGCGGGAATTGCGACACGTGCGCCGACGGTTCGGCGTACGAGGAGCCGGGGGCACAGGCGGATGCGGCCGCGGGGGAGTACGCGGTCGACGAGCGCGTCGTCCATGAGCAGTGGGGCGAGGGCACCGTCATGGCGGTGGAGGATGACCGCATCACCGTCTTCTTCGAAAGCCATGGGTACCGTCAGCTCTCCCTCGCACTGATCGCCGAGAACGAGCTTGTTCAGCCCGTCCTCACGGGGTTCTCAGGTGCGCGCCCATAAGATGGGCGCCGCGAGACCGCCCGGAAGGACACCGTGAGCTCGATCAAGCCCGTGAAGCGCGGCCGCCGTACGGTGGCCCGTCACGGTCGGCTGACCACGCCCCACCCGTTCGCGCAGGTCATGCGGATCATCGCGGTGGCCCTCGCCGTCGTGCTCGTGGCCGGCGCCGGCGTCGCCGCGTACGTCGCCTACGACCTCTCCTCCAGCTTCACCGCCGACGCCGTCGAGCTCGAGGGCCAGGGGCCGGTGCCCCCCGACATCGGGGCCATCGAGGGCGGGGTCAACCTGTTCCTCGCCGGCACCGACGAGTGCGAGCCGGAGTTCGCGGCCTACTTCGGCGATCGCTGCAAGGGCCCGGACTCCGAGGGCACCCTCAACGACGTCAACATGCTCGTGCACATCTCCGACAACCCGCGCCGGGTCACGGTGGTGTCGTTCCCCCGAGACCTGATGCTCCCGATCCCCTCGTGCACGGATCAGGACGGCCGCACGACGTCGGCGATGAGCAAGCAGCAGATCAACAGCGCGTTCTCCTACGGAGGGCTGTCGTGCGTCGTGAAGACGGTGTCTGAGCTGAGCGGGCAGAACATCCCCTTCGCCGCGAAGGTGAGCTTCGGCGGCGTCATCAACATCACCGACGCGATCGGCGGGGTGGATGTCTGCATCGCCAACGGCATCCGCGACCGCCACACCGGCATCGATTGGCCCGCCGGCAACCGCAACATCCAGGGCATCGAGGCCCTGCAGTTCCTCCGCACGCGCCACGGCGTGGGCGACGGTGGTGACCTCGGCCGCATCAGCAATCAGCAGCAGTACATGTCCAAGCTCGCGCGCAAGCTCGTGAGCGAGGACGTGCTCTCCGATCCGGGCACCCTCTACAAGCTGGCATCCACCGCGCTCGAGAACGTCGATCCCTCGACCAGCCTGACCAACCCGCTGCTTCTGGTGCAGATCGCCCTCGCGGTGAAGAACGTGCCGTTCGAGGAGATCGTCTTCGTCCAGTACCCCACCCTCACCGACCCCTACGACGCCAATCGCGTCGTGCCCGACTACGACGCCGCCGAGCAGCTGTGGGCCGCCCTGGAGGCGAACCAGCCGCTGCAGCTGACGGGCGAGATCAGCGGCGGCGAGGGCGTCATCGAGGCGGGCGGGCCGGAGGGTGAGACTCCGGCCGAGCCGACGGATCCCGTCGAGCCGGTCGAGCCCACCGAGGGTGCGGCCGAGACGCCGGACCCGCAGGAGAGCGCCGTCGCGCTGCCCTCGACGATCGCCGGGCAGACGGCTGCGCAGAACACCTGTTCCAACGGAAATCTCCGGTAGACGCATCCTGCGTTCAGCGACGCGTGCCGCGCCGGTTAGTATGGACGGGTGTGTCCGCCGTTTCAGCGTCGGATGCCTGGAGACGTCGCATAGTCAGGCCTAGTGCACCACCCTGCTAAGGTGGAGTCCCCTTACGGGGACCGAGGGTTCAAATCCCTCCGTCTCCGCGCAGCTTCTTGGCCCGAGATCCCTTGTAAACACTGGGATCGCGGGCCATAGCTGGTTCATAGAACAGCGGCGTGAGAAAGATTCGAGAAAAGTCGTCCGACTTTCGTGATCGCGGCGCGCGCACAGGCGGGTGAGGGCGGGCCGCCGCTCGGCGTCAGCTCGCGGTCCTCGCCCGCCCGTCAATGTCAGTCGGATGCCGCTCCTGGGGGCCATTTCGTCGGTGCGACACGATGCGCGGCGTGGTCGAGCGCGGACGCAACATTGTCAAGATCGTCGTCGAAGAGGTCCGAGTACACATCAAGGGTCATCGCAGCAGACGTGTGCCCTAGCATCCGCTGAATCGTCTTGACGTTCGCGCCGGACTGCACCGCGAGGGAAGCTGCGGTGTGACGAAGATCATGCATCGTCATCTGCGGGAGCTCGGCAGTTCGGAGAGCCGTCTTGAACCAGGACTTCGACTCGCTGCTCGTGCGGATCCGTCGCATGTACGAGCCGTCCGGTCCGGGGAAGACAAGCGCGTCACGACGGCGCCCAGCGACGGCTCGGGTCAGCTCGTCGATGATGAATTGGGGGACAGGGACGGCGCGGGAGCTATGAGACTTCGGCGTTCCGACGTGTATCTGCCCGTGCACCTCCACGGCGTTGCGGGATATGTGAAGGCGGCGCCTGGCAAAGTCGATGTCTTCCACACGCAGCGCCGCCACCTCGCCCCATCGGATCCCCGTGTAGGCGAGGACCAGGATCAGGAGGCGGTGATCGCCTGACGCCTCCGCGAGGCGGAAGACCTGCTCGTGCGTGAGGTAGCCGTGCCGCCGCTTCGTCTTCCGCGGCAGTGCGATGCGTCCCTTTCTCGCTGGGTTGATGCTGATCCGCCCGTCATGGACGGCGTCGTCGAGGATGCTCGCGAGGACTCCGTACGTCCGGATCGTGACCGTTGCGCCCCCTTCCTGGCTCAGGGTCGAGACCCACGCGCGCACGTCGCTGTGGCGGATATCCGACACCGACCATCCGCCCCAGGCGGGTTGCACGCGCAACCGCCACGCGGTTTCCACGGGCGCGAACGACGACGGTTTCATCGAGTGCCGCTTCGCCTCCAGCCAGACGGCGCCGAGTTCTTCGACCTTGATGCGAGCCGCCTGGGGGTCGATAAACGCTCCCCGCGCACGCGATGCCTCAGTCTCCACGAGCCAGGCTTCTGCTTCCCGCTTGCGAACGAAGCCACGTTTCGCGCCATGCGTTCCGTCCGGCTTCTTGTATCGGACGAGGTAACGCTTGCCGGACTTTGTGCTGTACGCGTGAACGCTACCCACCCGCCGGTCGACCGGCGTTGTAGTTCATGCCCTCAAGGCGTCCCGCCTTGCGCGCGTCGATGATCCACTGCGACGCCGTGCGGTGGGGGATCCCGAGTTCCTGCTGTAGCAACTTCGCCGGCGGAAGCCCTGCAAGCGCCGCGCTGCCGTAGAGCAGTTCGACCGCTTCCATCCGGGCGTCGCCGCCGCCACGCTTCACAACCTCCGCCGCGACTAAGGGAGGCAGGATGCGCCCGGCTGCCGTCGTGAGTTGGTCTACGCTCAGCCATTTGGCTTTCGGATCGTTCTCGTCGTCCAGCGTCACGAAGATGCACCGCGGAGCTGCAGCCTGCACGATCGCCTGCATCCCGACCTTCGCGACGGTGGGGTAGTTGAGCTCCACGTCGTCGCGGGTTGCAGTGTTCGTCACGCTCTTGATGACGTAGCGGCCTTCCGCCTGCTCGTAGTGCGTGGTGACGGACGTCTGCACGCCAAGCGCGTCGTCCGTCGTCGTCGCGACGAATCCGGGCGCAATGCGCAGTGCGGACCCGACTGGCTGGGTGGCAACACGCCACGTCACTTTGCCGCCTTCGAGTGTCTTCACGTCGACCTTCACCTCCCCAGTTTGTCTAACCGCACGGCGCTTTCGCATCTGACTCTTGTGCAGGGTATCAGAAAGTGCTTCACTCGCGTTAAACCAACCAGGACATACGCAAGTGGAGGTGGATGGTGTTCAAAGTCCTTCAGCTCGAGTGCGACGACCCCGAGCACACGTTCCTCACCGAGCGGGAGCTCGCTGAGAATCTCCGGTTCCCGCTCAGCCGACTCGTCGGATGGCGCAAACACGGCGGCGGCCCGAGATTCACCAAGTTCGGCCGGACCGTCGCGTACAAGGTCGCCGAGGTGAACGTGTGGATCGACGAGCACACCCACGAGCGGATCGGTGATCGCCCCGCCCGCACGATGCGGAGCCCACGGTGACCGGGATCGTCGTCTACACAACGGGAGATGGTTGCATGCAGTGTCGCCTGACCAAGCGGTTGATGGATGACCTCGGGCTGGCGTATCGCGACATCGACCTCACGGATCCGGTCAACGACTCGGCGCGGGAGTACGTCACGGACGACCTCGGATATTCGTCCGCGCCGGTGGTGGTCGTCGATGACCGAGACCACTGGGCAGGCTTCCGCCCCGATCGCATCCAGAACCTGCTATCACGCCTGGTGACTGCACAGGGGTGCTGAGGCATGTCCGACGACACTGCAGGCTCTGACCGGGCGCGGCGCCTCACTGACGACGAGCGCCGCGAGCGCGGACGGGAACGCCGGCGACGCTACCGCGAGACGCATGCCGACCAGGTGCGCGAGAGCACGCGGCGCTGGAAGGCGGATCATCCCGAGAAGGTGAAGGAGTACAGCGAGCGGTCCCGGGCTGCGCACCGTGAACAGATCCGCAGTGAGAACCGTGAGCGTGAGCGCGGCCGCGCGGCGAAGGCTCGGAAGGCCGCTGCGGCGGCCGAGCGACGACGCGCGAAGAGTCGCGAGCAATACGCGGCCGATCCCGAGAGCAACCGCGACTATCAGCGTGAACGTCGCCGCGCGCAGCGCGCAGCGAACCCCGAGGGCTACCGGGAAGCGAAGAGACAGCGCAACAAGCGCTGGCGCGACAGCCACCGCGAGGAACAGAACGCGAAGCTGCGCGCGAAGCACCATGACCATCCGGAGATCAAGCGGGCTGGTGCTCAGCGCTACTACGACCAGCACGGCGACGAGGTGCGCGAGCGCCGACGTACGTACTACTGGGCCAATCGCGAGATGCAACTCCATAAGCAGCACCAGTGGCGGGCCCGCCAACAGCGTCGTCGCGGGCTGGGGTTGCCAGCGCGTCGTCTTCATCGCGTCACGGCCACCGAGCGGACGGCGAACACCGCTGCCGCCCACGAGTTCTTCACCCGTGCGCGCACGCCCGAAGAATTGGAGCGGATTCGCCGGGAACCGAAACCCTCCGCCCAAGAGATCGCCGAGTGGGAGCGATCCAGTGTACGCGCTCGCCTCGCCGCCGCCGTCGCCGCCGACATGGACCGGGCTCGTCCACTGGCCATGAGCCGACTCCGCGAATCGGAACGCGAAGCCGCCGCGCGACGCAAGCGAGCAGCAGAGGACGGCGAAGCCAAGCGGATGGATGACATCGCACGCGAGATCAACACCCGACTCCGACATGGACCGCGGCGTGCGCACGCCGTCCGAGACGCAGAGGGGCGAAGGGCTAGCCCGCCCTCGGCACCTGGAGGACTATCACTATGAACACCCAGCCGAAGGGAGCTGCAGTGCTCGATCGATCGGATGTTGAGGCCGCGCTGGCCCGAGTCGCCGTCGCCGCGTTCACCTACTACCCGGAGAAGGGGAGTGAGGAGCCAGGGTACGCCGTGGAAGAAGACGTCCAGTGGGCGATGGAGCCGCTGCTTCAGCTGAATACCGAAGACCGCGCCGACTGGTGGCAGCGTTTCACCGCAGTCATCGCCGACCCCGCGGCGAATCGTCGAGCCTTCATCACGGAACTCATGAGGCTCGCAGAGCAGTGACAGAGCAACCCTCCGAAGCCGGAGAGAGTAGCAGTCGACGCCGGCTCCGCACCGGGCTTTCGCGACGTATGCTCACTCGCTGCGCTCGCTCCGCTACTTCACGGTCCCGGTACTCCGCCGGCCCCGACCGCTTATGCGCCATTTGTCGGAGGGATGGTGGCGTATGGGTTTAAGGCTCCGTCGCCATCCTTCGTTCGCGGAGTGGCCCCCCGTCGCGGCGATGTCGGACGCGGGCGTCAGACTGACCCCGAAGACGGAGTTTGACCGCAGCTGGAGACCCCATGAACGAACAGCTCATGATCACGTCGGCGCTGGGGGTGATCTGCGCCGCGAGCGCCGCATTCGCACTGATGCTCCCGGCGCTCGCGTTTTCGTTCTGGCGTCTTCGGCCGACGACGGTTGCCCGCGCCTCTGCCGCGATGGCTGCACTGGCTGCAATCGCGCTCGCTTTGGCTGCGATGCTCGGCGCGACACCGGCGGCCCACTTGCTTCTGACATGAACGTCCCGGGTGGATCTCCTGCGGTGGTTCGCTCTGCGTCGTCAGATGGAGATGCCGCGGTCGAGGTCCGGGGTCGATACGGACGGACCGGGTCGACGATCCGGGCGATTTACGACTTGCGTCGCCTGCCGGAGAGCGGTCAGCCGTCTCTCGAGCGCGGCGTCGGCGTTCGGGCGGGCCTGCGAAGCCTGAGGAAGCTGCAGCCGCGGCAGGACCTCATGGCGACCGATTTCATGGAGTTCGATCAGAACCTCAGCGAGCGGAGCAGGAACCTGCCGGAGCGAGAGCGCGTAGTCCGTAGCCGCGCGAAGCTCCGAAAGCCATCGCATCGCCGACGCTGCCGACGGTGCCGTCGCGTGCGCGCGATCGAACTCGGCCAACGCGCCAGCGAAGCCACTTGGGTCGGCCCTCGAGGTGTCGAACAGCACAACTCCGTCGCGACCGATGATGGTGAGATGGTCGACACTCGGCGTCGTCTCAAGCGTGTCCACCAGCGCGCGCGTGTTGCGAAGCCCTTCGTCGTGAGCTGCGAGAGTCGTGAATTGAGCCGCCCGGCCCGCGCGAGCGTCAAGCAGGTACTTGGACGCCGAGGCCAGCAGGCTCTCAGGCTGCGGCACAGCGACGGCGGCGACCGCGGTTTCGAAGCCGCTCGTGCCAAACAGACTCGTTGTGGCGAGTGCGACATCGTGCGAGCTGAGCGTGCCATCTAGCAGGATCGAGCGTTTGGTGTTCCTCGCGTGCTGAAGAGCATTCCGCAGCCACCCCGAAGCGGAGTCCTGCAGGATGCGGGCGGCCTCCGGAGAGAAAGTGCGCGACAGCTCGAGAAAGCGCGGGTGAAATGCGCGCAAATCCGTCGCACTCAGGACGGCCGCCGCGGGGCCGGAAAGTTGGCGAGCAACGCGAATGGCGGCAGCTCCCGGCTGGCCAACGACGAGCGTCATCCTCGGTGTGTCGCCGTCCGGCTGGTCGGGAAAGAAAACCGGGACGATCTGATCCTCAAAGACCTGCTGCGCGGCGTCTTCGGAGAGAGTTCGGTCGCTCACTGCCGCGGCCCCTCGAGCTCGGCCGCTCTGGCTTCGACCTTCGCGAGAAGCTGGTTGATTCGCGCGCGGTCAAAGCCGGCCTCGAGTAAGTCGCTCCGGAAGCGCCTGCTCTCGTCTGTGGCGGCCTTTGTATCTAGCGCACCGCTGCGGGCGAGACCGAGCAGCAGCGCGACGAGATGCCCCACTGCATCGCGGGCGAGATCGAATACCTCAGAGTCGTTCGTTCGCCACGCCGACGGTTCGATCGTCATCGAGCCTCCTGCGGGGAGTCTACCGAGCCGCCGGGGGCGATCGAGGCGCTTGGCAACGGGGCGACCGCTTAGGCCCTCCCGAGGTGGCGGCTACGGCTGAAGTCGCCCTATATGGCGAACGCAAGCCGGGCAGCAGTTCGTCAGTCAGATGCGGGTTTCGCCGATGGACGTCTATCACTAGCCACACCGCGGTGCATAAATCGTCGGCCCGCGCTCGGTTGCTCCTGTAGGCGCAACTCCGGCTTACGGATCGCTCAGTGTGTCAGGTGATTGCGTGCACGCTGAAGGTCAGAGGGATAGCCGAACCTCGGCGAGCCTGTTCCCTCCGCATTGCTCCGTGCCGTCGATTCGCACCCAGTTGGCCTCTGTGACGCCCTGTGCGACTACGGACCCATTTTCATCCGTCAGCTGATAGCCGAGCAGCGGTTGCCCACTGCTTAGCGAAGCGGACCAGCCGTTCGAACTTTCACCGGTGAGTTCGAACACTCCGGTGGGTATGGGCGATTGGGTCGAGCCCACCTCGGTCGGCAGCTCCACGGGACCGGGGGTGCAATCCTCTCCTTCACACAACGACAGTTCGAGACCAGGGCGGGGCTCCAGAAGTTCGATGTTGACCACACTGCTGTAGCCGATCGTCGTGCACGCGACGAACGGGGATACGCACCCGGTGAGCAGCACGAGCGAAAGCAGAAGTAGGGGCAACGTCTTCATCAGCCGCATCGACCCAGGCTACGAGGTGGCGACCGACAGCCGTCGATTTGTGCTGGGCTGCAACACGCGGAGAGCGACTTGCAGGTCTCCGCGACGCACTAGTACGGATCCATAAACGGGCGGCGCGCGTTGACGGGCCGTAGGAGTGCATTCTCGAAACCGATTTAACACTGCGCGGACCGCCGCCTTGGACACCGACCCGTAAGGTGGCGGTGTGAGCGACGAACACAGTCCGTTGATCCCCGCCAGCTACGACATCGTCTGGTCGATCGTCACCGTGCTCATCATCGCGCTCACCATCGTTGCGCTCGTGACGCTCGCTCGTTCAGCCCGTCGGCTCACGGCAACGCAAGCACTGATCTGGACGGTCGTCGTCCTTTTCATACCATTCCTTGGTCCTGCCGCGTGGTTGACGATCGGCCGTGGCGGCGTTCCCGTGGAGAGGACCTGATACTGGCTTAGGGCAGCGCCGCCATTGCACCCGTATACGGGCGGTGCTCGTTGAGCGGACCGCTTCGTACAAGCGCGATCGGTTGCCACCTACTCATTCAGCGGTCTCAACGGTCGTGACGATGCTGAGCTGGCCCCGCCCAAGACCCCCAGCCGGGAACGTTGACACTCCCGACAGACAGAGAGACCCGAAGCCACAAGGCTGCGGGTCTCTCCTCTTGAGTGTGAATCTGTACAGCTCAGTGGGCGATCACACCCACGCGAATCGGGAGGGTTCACGCCCTCGATGACCAGCACGAACCGCGCTGAGTCGTTCGGGGTGTTCTCGCAGTGCCAGCCGTTCGGAACAGGCAGCACCGAGTGCTGAATTGCTGTCAGCGCTCGGTGCGTCATTGGTCGGCTGCGTTCTCGCTCGCAGCAGCCGCGGCGACCTTCTCCAGTGCTGCCGTGACCGCGCCCCGTCGCAGCCGGTACACACGCGGTGCAATGTCGCCGCGATGAGCGTTCACCAGCACGGGGGCGATGCGGATGCGCTTGACCTGTTCACGTCCTGTGCCGAACCGCTGACGACGCCAGTGCCCGCGGCGGATGTGCGGTGCGACGGCAGTTCCTAGTCCATCGCCGTGCCCGCCGTCGTCGCGCTGGGTGGAACTCCGTGCGCGGTGGGTGCTCCCGACGTCGACGACACGGATGCCGGGGCCGGCGCGCTTGGCATTGCGCTGGAAGTCCTGGCCCAAGAGCAGGTCTTCGACCTCAGCGGGGGTCATGCCCACAGGAAGCGCGGTGCTCTGGTCCGGCTCGTGCCACTGCGCCCACGCGACGACCGCCGTGAGGTTATCAACGACGTCCCGGTACTGGGTTTTGGACCGCAGCGCGGGAATGACGAACCGTCCGAGGGTCGACCCGTACGCGCCAGGGATCGTTAGGCACCACGCGAACAGATCAGCGGGGCGGCCGAGCTGATCGCCGAAGAGCAGCATGCCTTCGACGTGCGCTCCGTGTTGGCGGATCAGGTCGTCGATCGACTCAAGTTGCCAGGAATCGTCGCGGAAGCTTCGCGACAGGGCCTCGCACACAGCGCCAGCGGTCTCATCCTGGCCGTAGGCGTCGTGCGCGATCTGGGACAACGACCGCCACGACTCTAAGGCGCCCCCGCGATCGGCGGCGCCATGGCCGGCAGCGCCACGAGGCTGCCCTGGATCCTGAGACACGGAGAACGTCTCGGGGTCCAGTACGAGCGGCTCCGCGAAAGCGAGGAACACCTGCGGGAACGGCAGCGTCATCTCCGCGCGGTCAGTCTCGGTCATCGGCTCCGAGTCTGCGAACGCCGCCGACTGGCCGGCAGGAAGCCAGTACGTCGCTGCGGCCGTGAGGCCGATCGCGGATTCAGCCTGGGCGCTTGGGCCCGGGTCTGCGAGATCCGGCGTGCTCGTCTCGTGGAGCCATCCCGAGAACGCAGCCCGCGCGTACATCGCCTGTACCGCGAGGCCCTGCGCTGGATGAGGATGGTGCGCGAGCGGTGCAAACGGGTGCACCGGAAGCCCCAGGCGCTGGGACACAGCGCGCCTCGTCGCGAGCACGTCACGCCAGGCTCGAAGCATGTCTTCGGCTGGCCGCTGCGCGAGCGCAGCGCGCTCCGAGGCAGGCAGGCTGGCGATCGGCGGAGGCGCGGCGTGACCGAAGCTGCGCTCTGCGGACGAACGATCGCCCGGCTTCAGCTTGACTGCGTCGTATGTGCGGACGTAGCCGAATGCGCGGCGCACTTCACCTTTGTCGCCGGTTGTCGACACCAGATTCCCCTGGCCCCAGACATGGACGCTGTCCGCGTCGAGGTCGTCGGCGCGTGAACGCCAGATGCGCTCGGACCGCTCGATGGCTTCGTCACGGATCGCGTTCTGCTGGGCTGTGAGCTCGGCTGCATCCCGAAGGACGTGGGTGCCGTTGGCCTTGAGGGCGACCACACCGTGGTCGATCAGGCGCTTACGGTACGCCGGCCGCACAATGCCAGGAGCCAGCACGGACAGATCCAGCACAAGGGTGACCCTGCCCTCCCTGCCCTGCTGGTGGGTCGTGTCCGAGACCGTGCGGCGCTCCCCACGAGCCCGCTGGAGACGCGTGACTCGATCGACGCCGCGTACTTTGCTGTCGACGATGTCGCCGGATCTCAGATATCCCGACAGGCCCATCACCGCCATGAACGCCTCGGTGCTCTCGAGCCTCGTCGCGCGGGGGGTCGCGTCCATGCACGCAGCCGAGTAGTGGTCCCACGCCTCCTTCACGCGTGTGTGGTGTCCGCTCGCCTTTGCGTGAAGCCGTCGGAGGTAGTCGCGCTCACTTCGAAGTGCGTCGGCGAGCGGCGTGACTTCCTCGGCGATGCTCGAGTTCTCCGCCTCCAGCGCCGCACGCAGCCGCGCGACGTTCTCCAGCGCGGACTCAGCGTCCAAGAGCGCCGTCTGCTCCATCGCCAGCTCCGCGCGCAGAGACTGGATCGTCGACTCGAGCTGTCCGTGTCGACGAGCAGAGGCGCTCGACTTGTGCTTGCCCCTGGCCATCAGACGAGATCCTCCAGGGTGGGGAGCACGATGCGCACGTCGGACGCACTGGCCAGAAGATCCGCGGTGTCCTGACCGGCGATCACGCCGCGACGCCAACTCGCTTCAGCGTTGAGCTCGCTGATCAGGCGCGGACGCTGCGGGAGCCCCGGATACGCCGCATCCGCCAGCGGAAACAGCATCCGCGTGCGATCGATCTGGCGTACCTCGTGGACGATGCTGTCGCGAAGCTCCTGGATCTCCGCGCGCAGCGCGTCCGTCTCGTTCGTCGCACCCGTCGAACGATCGCGCGAGGCGCGCTCCAGCGCCGTCTCGAGCACCGGCTGCGTGGCGAGGACCTTCTGCGCCGCCATGCGCTTACGCCGCGTCTCGGTGATGTCCCTCTGCAGCTCCGCGACCACGGTCTCCGGATCTTCCGTCCCGGTGCTGGCTGTACTGGCTGTGTTATCCGTGCTGCCTGTACTCTCGGTCGCGGCCATGTCGGCTACCTCCCCCTGGATGCGTCCCGGCGACGTTCTGAGGCTATCGGGCACCGATGACATACGCGCGGGCGTCGGTGTGGACAGTTCCGCCCGCACGGCGGGCAAACGCCGGCATCTCGATAACGCCCCTGCGCGATCGTTCTCGTAGGCCCGGCAGCGTCACTATCCTGTTGCGGGCGGTGCGCGCAAGCAGGGCAATCGGGCGCAAGTCAACTCGACCAGTCAGTGAGTGAGCGAACGGGTGATGGTCGCAGGGTAGCTGGAGCCTCAGCCGGCTTGTAGGCGTTGCAGGTCACTGCGCCGGCCCGTCGGGCCGCCAGAGGATTCTCTCTGCGCCGCAGGACGACGTTCATTCAGGCGTCGTCGGCGCCGCCCTCAGCCGTGTCCTCATCTTTGTCCCCTCCAATAGGGAGCAGCGCAGAGGTGATTGGCCCTTCTGGAGCGCTGGCGTGCACATCGAGCGCGGCAACGTACCGCGGAGTGTAATCGCCATCCGAGTCGCTGTCATCCCACTCAAATAGCCGCACGCGCAGGGTGTTCGAGAGTCTGCCCATCAGCACGGATAGCGGAAAAGGGCATCTCAGCAGAAGGTCGACCGCCGCGTTTCCATGCTGAGCGGAAAGCTGGCGTACGCGTGCCATTGCCTCTGCGGCGATGCTGCCTGCATCGGCCGGGTCGATGAGGCCTCCATCTCCATATGCGATTGTGGCGCTCGCGACGTACTCGCCCTCATGGTCGGAGAGGAATCGTAGCGGCGCGGCATCGCTTGGGGTAGGGAGGAGGTCGACGTAAGCGACGACTCGCGGACGGCCAATGACCGTGGACTCAGCATCCACCGCGTCGAAAGTGAGCTGAGGCACTGCGGGCGCGGCGGCCTCGGTCGTGCTGGCCCATTCGGCGTCGCGCTGGTCGACGACCGTGATGCCGCCTACGCGTGATGACGGCAGAGCGGCTCCGAGCGCGAACCCGACCGAGAAGTGCCCGCCGCCGGAGATGCGAACATTCCGCGCCCCGGTCGTGACGACTGCGTCCGGTAGAAGCGTGAGGGCTCGCCGCAGGTCGTCGAGGCCCTCTGCGCTGGGGAGCCGCTCGTGGGATGAGCGCCGGACCCGCACGTCGAGCTGCGCGCCCGTGCGGTCGTAGACCTGCCCGATGTTCCGCGTCTGGACCGTGAGCTCGAAAAACCCGTTCGCCTCCACGATTGCGCGGTGCTGTGCCATGCGGTGCGCGACGGCCGCTCGGACAATCTTGAAGAGTCCGTCATCGGTTACAGGGTTCTGGCTGACCCCCTCCAGTTCGCGACGCACGCGCTCGAGGAGCTTGTCTGGTGCGCCGTAGTCGACCTTGCCCGGTGAGCGCTCAATGGCGTTTGCGACCAGCAGCTGGAATCGGTCGTCGCCGCGATAAAGCCTGATGAGTGCGGGCGCCTCGATAGACTTCACAATGGGGCTGTTCGCGATGTCGGGCGTGATGATCAGTACGCCGCCGGACAACCCGTCGGCCAGCGCTTGCTCTAGACGGTCCGCCGTATCGCCGGGCGGGAGGTCGTCGACGTCGCGCCACACGGGGATTCCCGCCGCGCGTAGCAACCATCCGAGCGCGGAGACGGTGTTCGTTCCGTCTGACTGTCTGTACGAAAGGAACAGGGGGCCTCGGACGTCGATGTCATCCTGGCTGACAGGTGTGTTCATGATGCCTCGCCTTGAGAGATTGTGTCGGTCTGATGTGCAAGCGGAGGAAGGCCACCGGTCGGAATGATGCGACAGCGCTCGATGCGGGTGCCGCGCGCCATCGACAGGTCCAGCGCATACGCCTTGCCCCGACGCCGAGCAACGAGCAACAGGACTTGGCGGCGTAACACCAGAGCGGTCTTGTGAGTGGTGAGGAGGTCGGTGCGGCTCGCCGGAACGTCGGCGGGATGGGAGTGCCAGTCGCCGAGATAGCCGAGTCGCGCATCGAGTCGACGAGCGTCGCGAACCGCGCGCTGAGTGACGCCGCGGGGGAGGATGAACCTGGCCGGGCCCCGTCCTGGCGAATCGAACTCTCTCACATCGGTCACCCATGGGTAGTCGCCTGCTGTCACGCCAATCAGGATGCCGCCGGTTTCGAGGGGGTGTGACCGGGCCGCGCTGACCCGCAGCCGCTCCAGAACCGATTCAGACATATACACGACGGACTCATCGGTCATGACGCTGCCGCCGGGAACCGGTGTTCGCCGACGACATCGAAAGGTGCCTCGTCGAGGGCGCGAAGGATTGTCACCGTATCCGCAGCGCGTCCATCCCTGCCGAGCAGGAGGTCAATAGCGGCGAGCGTCGTTTCAGATGCAGCACGCAAGACGCTTGCCGGAGGCGCGTTGTGCACGGGTGCCGTGCAGCCGAGCTCGAGGAACCCGAAGGATTCGGCTTCGTCGCCCGGCGGAATGGGGGGGAACTCAGATGCAGCCCGCTGCATGAGCGGAACATCGACATCCGTTTGGCGTTGAATGCGGAAGGCGTCGCCGCCGCGAGCGAGAGCCACGCTGATAAGCGGCACACTGGCGTCTGCACATGCTGCGGCGACAGCCAGCGTGGCCGCGAAGACCCCGGTGCAGTCGACGACGAGGTCGATGGTGCGCAACAAAGGAAGAATGTCGTCGGGCCGCAGCGGAACGTCCTCGTGCACCGTCGGCTTGCACCAGGGCGCGATGTCCTCGATGTAGAGCTTCGTAAAACCCGCCTTCGTGTACCCGACGGAGTGCGAAAGCAGGATGTGGCGCACCAAGTTGGTTGAACGCATGCTGTCGTTGTCATGGAGACGGAGACGTCCAACGCCACTGGCGGCCAACGTGCGCGCGACCTGGCTGCCAACCGCTCCGACACCGGCGACGAGGATCCGCTTGCCGCGCAACTGAGGGGCATCGGGGCCCGCACGACGGAGGCGGCTCTCGGTGTCCGACGGCGAGGTAACATTCGCGAACGCAGCCAACGTCCCCTCCGCACCGGCAAAGGTGAGCACCAGCGCCTCGTACTGGTCGTACTTGGGCCACGCCAGGACCGCGAAGTCGTAACCGCCGCTCGGGTGGTTCTCTTTCGCGTCACGTCGCCCCTGGAGACCGTTGTCGAGGTTGTTGCGCTGCCGGGGTGTCAATGCGGCTCGGAAGTCGTCGAGCGAGCGCGGGGTCTCGAGCGCGGCGTCTCGGAAAAAGACCGGCCCCGAGAGCAGGTAGTTCTCGGCAGGTCGCCTGCTGAGTCTCAGCACCCCGTCGGCACGCCCATGCACGACATGGGTCTTCCCGTTGCGTGGTGTGTCGAACAATGCCGGGATGTCCAGTTCCGCAGTGAGGGCAGCGCGCCCAGGGAACATCACCCACGCATCGAGAGCGCGGTCCTCCGGTCGAAAGCCGTCGCCGGCGCTGTCTGCCCAGGCTTCCAGTCGCTCCAAGTACGCGGCCCAGGTCTGCGCAACGACCTGTGCCGGGTCATCGTCGGCCCACAGACAGATGTATCCCGTATCCGGCATGACGTGATCGGATACGAGTCCTGGCACATAGCCCCGCACCGCCAACGCTGGCCACCCGTCGGGGAAGGACAGCCGCATCTCAGTGATGTCAGTGAGCGGTCGCAGCGCCTCCGGCAACGGGCCAACCCACCCCGCCTGTTGCGTCTCAGGTACCGGGCTGAATCCGGCCACAACCAGTTCCGCGCAGAAGGCCTCAAACGCGGGCTGGTTGTAGACGTACGGCGGTCTCATCGCCGCGCGAAACCGCGAGCGCGGGTCGGCCCGGTGGCGCTCACGGCCGCCGCGGCCGGCAAGGGCACGCCTGCCCCGCTGCAGCCGTCAGGAAGCGGGAACACTTGCCCGCGGTCGTTCGTGCCGAGGATTGTGCGCCAGGTCTTCGCCGCCGCGCACGGCGTCGCTCGAAGCGCCTCCTGCGCGTCCGCCGCGAGCGCACCGAACGTTCGGCTGGCATGCAGCCAGTCAGAAGTCTCGAGCGCAGGCTTGAGCGGCGTGCGGAGAATCGGATCGAGGAGCCCGTCGCTCGCCGCCGTCCGAAAGATGCGGGACACCTCGTATAGCGAGGAAGCAAACAGCTCGGCCCACGAATCGCCGGTCACACGTCCGTTCTGCCAGGCCTCGTACGCAGCGACCTCGACGTACAGGCCGCCTGGCTTGGCTTCCCCAAGGTGCACGTGGCGAACCTGTCGCAACAGGCGCACGACCGGCTTGTAGGCGTTGCGCCCGTTGACGACCGGGCTCTTTTCGCTCGTGGAAAGCGCCTGCGAGGCATCGCCGAAAGCAACAGGGTTCGTCTTCACCCAGCGGTCGGATTCGTTCTGCCACGTTGAGCGGTCCCGATTGGGGATAGCCCAGTCCTTGCCCCACGGAACAGCCGGCACCGCGTCCACACTGAACGCTAGGTCGGCCTGCGCGCTGGGAGCGGCGAAATCGACCTTCAGGCTGCGAGGCTGCGGGGTCACCCGACCGCCCTCGTCGACGAGTCCGTACGCGTCGATGAGAACCCTCGACACCGCGTCGTAGAGCACTGCAGGGTCGGAGGTGACACCGAGGTTGAGAAACCGAAGGAAGATATCGACGTCCTTGCCTGGGTATCGAGCGGTCTGGCGACCATAGGACCCGATGAGAAGCGGGGTGATGCCCCAGCTCTTCAGCGTCGCGTCGGCTTCGAGTAGCTCGCGGACCTCGGTATGAGCAGCGATGGCGCGCTGTTCCTTGTCGTCACTGATGGTGACGTTGCTAACGGCAGTGCTGAACTGCGCCGGAAGTGTTTCCATGCGGCTGGTCTCCTCGGGTCGGAGTAAAGCTATGAAGGCTCAATGTACGACCTGTGCCGGACATCAGTGCGTGCGGGCGCGCTGCACCAGAGTCGCCAGTCGGTGTCGTCCGTCCGCCTGCCGGCGAGGAGCGGCCCACGATGTGATCAGCGCGAGGTCCGGCGGGTGCATCGTCGCGATCGAGCCGATCTTCTCCACATACTCCGCTGCTCGAGTCGAGTACGCGGCTCCCACGCCCGATGTCATGAGGGAAGCCGAGAAAATGCCACGTCGGCTTACTGAAGCGTCGCCGCAAGCCCGGTCGCTCAGCGTACGGCTCGGAGCGCGGAACGGATCACGGTGTGCGGGCGGTCGACCGAGGGATGGGCTGACCTCTCCTTTGGCCAGAAGTCAGCGTTGTCGTCGGCCCAACACGGTACGACGTGGAAGTGCAGGTGCGGGACAGTCCCGCCGGAGTCCGGACCGCTCGCCTGTATTAGGAACGTTCCCGTGCTGCGGAGCTCGGTTCGCATGGCCGCCGCGACCCGTCGAACCAGGTGCATGACGGCGGCGAGTTCGGACTCGCTTGGACCGAACAGCCCTTCACGATGATTCCGGGGGATGACGAGGGTGTGACCTGGTGCAAGGAGGTCCTCCCGAAGGGGTTCGAATGCGACGGCGTGCTCCTCGATCGCAACCCAGTTCGCGGAGTCTTCTCGGATGAGGTGGCAGAAGATGCAGTCCGACTCCATGACCCGAACCTAGTCTCCCGATAGGTGACCTATGCAGAAGCACCGACGTTCGGCCTCAAGCCGGTCCCTTGCCGCACTCAGAGCGGTGCGAAGACGTGCTCAAGGTTCGCCATGCGCTGTCACTCAACCGCAGGGCTGCCCGACCGGTCTCAGGCGGCCGACGCCGATAGTCTGCTTGCACATCCACCGGGGGAGGCGACATGCAGATCATCTTCCAGAAGTCCACAGGCAAGCCGCTGAGGCGAGCGACAGAGAACGACGCGCGCGCGGTTGCGGCCACGTTAAGGAAGCAGTACGGCGAGCTGGAGTTCACGGACGTTCGGGACACGGCGCTTGGCGAGATGGAGTACGAGAAGCGGTATCGACTCGAGGATGTCATCGACCTCGATCGGACTTACTGCTCCGAATGCGGCCGGGGTTCGGTGGAGCGGCCGGCATCGGAGATGATCGCGATTCGCCATCGATCCGCGCAGACGACCGCCGGCGCTTGGAACTTCTACTGCCCTGAGCACTCTTCACCCAACCAGTGGGGATCATCGGGCGCGCGCTCGAGGGCGCCTCACCGCGAAGCCCTCTGCAGTAGTTGCTTCACATTGGCGCCGGTCGGCACGGAGTGTGCCGTCTGTGGGGAGTTGGTCAACGAATAGCTCAGCGGCCCACATGCCGGTCCAGCAACGCTCGGAGTTCGACCCGGTTCGCAGATAATGGGGCCGATGTTCCTTGAAGCGAGGCGGGCGGTCGCGGGCGCTGTGCTCGTCGGCGCGCTGATGGCGTGCGCGGGATGCGCTCCCTCACCAATCGATTCCTCGCTATGGTTGCAGCTCGATCGCCAGGAGAACGTGGTCTACGAAGTCATCGGCGATCCGGTTCTCGCTCCCTCCGGTCCGAAGAGCTTCATGGACTCGCTCGGCAGTGTCGCGGTCTACTGGGACGGCGCATCGAGCCCCGACTTCATCGACCCTGCCGTCGGCGCGACGGTGTTCTACAACGTGTCGGAACGTCCCGATGAGTTCAGCGACCCGGTCTTGGAGTTTGACGTGTTGGTGACGTCCGGGCACCGCCCGGACGGCAGCTCCGGCTCGAGCGGATGGTTTTCGCCGTCGCCGTCGTCCGTCTACACCTGCTACCGACTATCGGTAACTTTCGTGGCTGACACCGTGTGGAATCACTCTCGCTCCCGTGACTCTGGAGAGGACAGACTCGTTTGCCCGCAGGAGCTGGTGGACGCTCTGGGCAGCGGCGCCCAGTACCGAGAGCCATGGGAGTTCGACGGATGACACTCGAGCTCTCGCCGCCGGGCAGCCGATCATTCAAGGGTCCTTGATCGGTACTAAAGCCGGCGCGCGATGATCGCAGCGTGCGGCTTCGGCGACGACGCAAGCGATCCAGTTCGCGTGTGGGTCTCGAGGATCTCGAAGCCCGCGTCGACGAGGCGGCCGCGTAGGGCTTCGGAGGGCCAGCGGAATGCCCTGACGACGGCATGATCGAACTCTTCGATCGTCCCACCGAGGAAGAATCCGACCAGCAAGCTGCCGCCGGGGCGAAGGGCTCGCGCGAACTCCGCCAACGGCCGGGCGATGTTGTCGGGATCGTGGTGGATGAGTGAATACCAGGCGAGCACTCCTCCAAACTCGGCGTTCGGGTACGGCATCGCGTCGATGTCGCCGACCTCGAACGGCGTCCCGGGATGAACCCTGCGGGCGTGATCGATGAAGGATGGGACCTGGTCGATGCCGCGAGCGTCGACCCCTGCCGCTGCGAGATGCCCTGTCCAGTGTCCGGGCCCGCAGCCGGCGTCGAGCACGATCCCGTCGCATTGCCTCGCCCAGGAGGTGATCAGATGCACGTCCGCGTGGTGCATCGCCGCCATCGAACCGAGTAGCTCGCTGTACTCGGCTGCTCTACGCGAGTAGGCGCTCACCACGTCAGACACGGCTCGACACTATCCGGACGGCCTTGCGAACTCGTCCCTAAGCCCGTCGCTATTCGAGAGGTTCAGCAGGCGAGGCAACCCTGACTTCCATCGCCGCCGATACATCGGGATCCTCATCGCTGTTCAGCAGCGACACGACGTCACTTGGAAGTTCACGCTCCGCGGCGAGGTACCACCGTTGCAGCGGCGACCCCGTCCGAGCTATCCGACGCGCCAGCTCCGGATCCGGCGCCAAGCCTTCCGAAGGAGCATCGCTCCGCTCGATCGCCAGCTGCATAACCGCCGACACCATGACGTCGCCGCGACGACGAGCCGTCGTGGCGTTGAGCGAGACGACTACGCTGCCCCCTGACCACATAGTCCAGTCCGGGTCCACCGCGGAACGTTCAAGGGTGCCCGCGGCTCCAGCATCGAGCTCATCGCGCACCCGCTCTGCAGTGCCCACCACCGCCTCGTCTGAACCGTTCACGAAAATCGACACGTTTGGTGCGTGGCCAGAGGAGACAACAACCCACTCGGGATGAGCTTTGAGTCGCCACAAACCAGCCTCCGTCGAGCGAACCCAGCCCGCGGTCTCTAAACCCGCAGCCAGCGAGTCGACATTCGACAGCAGATCACGAGCGATAGCTTCACGAACGACCTCGATCACTCCGTCTGGCGCATCAGCCGCACCGGCAACATCGAGCATCTGCACTCCCAACGACGCTTCCACCGTACGTCGTTGCCTCAGTGATCGGCAGGCGTCCGTCGCGCGCTAATCCTTACTGTTACCGTTTGAGGGTCCTCGCGCGTGCAGTCCCCCTGGCGGGGAGATCGCCCTCAACGCCGCACGGCCAGCGCACGTATGACCCGCGCGCACGAATGCCCGATGAACGAGCGCCAACTACGACCCACGACGTCGGCTCACGCCCACGCCCAGGCAATCCCAACAGCCTGCCAGCTGAGCAAACCAACAACGATGCACGCAGGCACTTTCTGTGTAAGCACTCGTAAGTTAGACAGACGCGGCGTACGCTGAGCCTATGCGTGGAGGCCTCGAACGCTGGAAGCGGGGGGTCGAATCGGCCGGGGTTCGACAGGCGATGGCGTACGCCTTCAAGGGAAACTGCGACTCGCACCTTCGGAGCGTGACCGGAGTCGAGGCGCTGGCGAAGTACGCAGACGGCGACACGGCGCAAGTCACGCGCTACACCGTTGAGTGCGGTCTGATCGCGACAGATGGGCTGGGCGCGGAAGAACTCCGGCGGTGGGTGGACGGTCACGACCCGCACACGGATGCTCCGCGCGGTCGTGAACTGAGGTCCCCGCGGGCGGACCTCATCCTCGACGGAACGATTAATGCCCCGAAGACCTACAGCATCGCTGCGCTGATCAACGATGATCTCGCGGCGGAGTTCGAGGCTCTTCAGGACCGCCTTCGCAACCGAATCATCACGACGTGGCAACGCGAGCTCAACGCAAGACGTGGCGCCGGCGGCAGCATCCGCGAGGGCTTGCATCGCATCGAGGTCGTCGAGCTGCAGCACCGCAGGTCGCGGGCACTCGATCCGCACATCCATAGACACCTATGGCTGAACGTCAAGGTGCTCGGCGAGGACGGCAAATGGTCGAACGTCGACTCCCGGGTCGCGATGAGACTTCACACGTTGATCAACGCGGAGGGCGAACTGGCTGCGCGATCGGACCCGTCTTGGGTTCAGGCCCTCGCGCGCAACGGGTACACGCTCGACAGCGACGGGGAGATCGGGGAGCTCGCATCGGCGGTGCGGCCAATGTCGCGGCGCTCGAATCAGATCGAAGCGAACCGCGCGAAGCTGCTGCTCGTTTGGCGATCGGGGCATCCAGGTCAGGAGCCAGACCATGACGTGCTTCAGCACATCGACCGGCTGGCGTGGGCGAAGAATCGCCCGAACAAGCCTGGTGTCGTCGATGAAAAGGAGTGGGAAGAGCTCATTCGCGATGAACTGCGCGAGATCGACCCCAGTCTGCTGGCCAGACGGCCGCTGGCACGAGTGAGGGCGACGGCGATCGGGAGCGTTGATCGTGACATCCTCGCGGCTCGGGCCATCGTCGATGCCGACTCTCGCTCCACCGGTTGCGGCGGGAGATTCAGCAGCTTCGACCTGCGAGCTGGCGTGACTCGGGCTGTGGCGGGAACTGGAATCGTGGCCGATCGCGAAAATCTGCAGGAACTTATTGAGGACGTCGTTGCGCGAAGCCTCGCTCACACTGTCGACTTGCTCGATCAGGAAGGCGATCGTCCTGGTCACATCAAGGGCTACATGGCTTCCGCCACGGCGGGACTGAAGCTCGAGCTCGCCCAACGGTTCGACCTGCTCACGTATGCCGGTGAGGCGATCGGTCACGAGGTCATCGTTGAGGTCTCACGAGAGACCCTGCCTAGGGACGTCGTTCTCGACCCAGGACAGGCGAATGCTGCGGCCTCGATCGCCGGCACAGACAGACTTGTGTCGGTGATCGGGCCGGCGGGCGCCGGGAAGACGACGATGCTGCGCGTCGTGCGCAGCGCTCTGGAGAACCAGGGGCGCCAGCTCGTCGTCGTCGCGCCGACGAAGAAGGCGGCGTCGGTCGCGGCGCGTGAGATCGGCGCGACCGCGCTGAGTCTGCACGCCCTGCTCGCGGACCACGGCTGGCGGTGGGGGCGCGACGAAGCGGGCGGCGAGGTGTGGACACGACTGCGGGTCGGCGAGCGAGACCGCCGCACCGGCGTCGTGTTCGAAGGTCCGCGCCGATTCGTGTTGCGCCCCGGTGATCGAGTCGTGGTCGACGAAGCCGGCATGGTGGACCTGCACACGGCCAGGGCGCTCGCTGCGGTCGCGGCTGAGACGGGAGCGGGGATCGCAATGGTGGGCGACCCTCTGCAGGCCATGCCGGTTGGGCATGCGGGTGCCATGGCGTGTCTGACGCGCAGGGCGACCGCCGTCGTCGAGTTGACTGCCGTGCATCGGTTCCGCGACGCGGGCTACGCCGAGCTGACGCTGCGTATGCGCGAGCCGAGCACCCACGACGAGGCACTCGGGGTCGCCGCACAACTCGACGAACGAGGGTCGATCCACCGAGTGACGGATGCTGAGCAAGCGCGTGAGGTGATGGTCGAGGCCTACTTTCGCTGGGCGGCTCGCGGACGAATCGCTCTCGTCACCGGCACGAACGAGGAAGCGGACGCGATCAACGAGGCCATCCAGGAGCGTCGAGTGGAGATGCGCCAGCTCAACGCGGAACGCCTGGCAATCGGCCAGGGGGAACAGCGACTGCTCGAAGGTGACGTGGTGCAGACCCGACGCAACGACCGGGACGCGAACGTCGAGAACCGCGCTTTGTGGATCATCCGGCGGATCACGCCATCGGACATCGAGCTAAGCGCTCTGGGAGACAGCGGAGACCATCGGCGGGTGTCGCTCGAGTACGCGGCCGCCCATATGCACCTCGCCTACGCGTCGACGGTCCACGGAATCCAAGGAGAGACGACGGATGCGTCGGTCGTCGGGCCGGGGGTGGATGCGTCTGGCTTGTACGTCGGAATGACGCGAGGTCGCACCCACAACAAGGCGATCGCGATCGCGAGAACGCCCGCCGTGGCGCGGGATCAGGTCGCGGCGAGCATGATGCGGGGAACTCCGGAGGTGAGCATCGACGACTCAGCGCGCGCGGCCAGAGCCGAATCGGCCCGAGCTGCCCGTGAGGTTGTTCCTCCCGCATCTCCGCTTGAGCCGCAGCGTCAGTGGCTCGAGAACGCAGAGCGAGCGCTGGCGGATATCGACCAGCGGTTGGCTGACTCGAGCGCCAACGCGCACGCGCGTGCGATCGCAGTGGACTCCCCGAGTGAACTCGGCGACGTGAGGGCGCGTCTCCTGATTCGCTACGACTTAGTCACGCGTGAATACGAAGCGGCCATCGGGAGCACAGGGGAAGCAGCAAGGGGCACGCGACTGGGCCGCCGCAGTGGGGTTCGTGACGTGCGGGTCGTCAGCCGCGCGGATTCCGAGAGCGCACTCGGGCGCTGATCGTCGGACAGCGCGAAAAGAGCGGCGTGGGAGTACCATCACTCCCACGCCGCTCTCCTGTTGCGATGGGTCAGTGAGCGATCCCGACGCCGGTGGACGAGACCGGCTCGGCTGCCGGCCCCGACGGCGCTCTGCGCGCGGCGGGGCCGTTAGCTTTTGGGGTGCGCTCGACGGCGACAGAGGCGTACCGAAGAGACGCGCCGACATTGTCCGCAACGATGTCACGGGTCTCGCGGCTCTGCCCAGTGTCCTTGTCGGTATAGGTGCCGAAGCGGAGGTCGCCGGCGACGATGACCGTGTCGCCCTTGCGGAGCGACGACGCCACGTTGCGGGCCTGCTGGTTGAACACGACCACGCGGTGGAACACCGTGCCGGCGTCCTCCCAGCGTCCTGTCGTGTCGTTGAGGCGGCGGTCGTTGACGGCGACACTGAATCGGGCGTACTCGTTGCCCGACTCGCTCGCGCCGTACTCGGGGTCGCCGGTGAGGTTGCCCTCGATGGTGACCGGGATTCTGGTTGTCATTCTCTCTTCCTTCCATTGATGAGGCACCGGGTGCCTCAGTCAGCGTGGGTCTGGTCGATCCACGCGTCCCATTCCGCCTCGTCGGTCTCGCCGGCCCACGATCGCGGCTTCAGTTCGTAGTGACCGCTGGTGCACCCAGAGCCGGCATGTTGAAGGCGAGACTGTGCGTGCGTGAGGCGTTCGTGCCATTCCAGCGGCCCATAGCCGGAGTCGTTCTTGTCGAACGACGCCTGATGGAAGACGTGCAGCGCGGAGAGCTCCTCGACGAGCGCGCCGTGCTTCCACCAACACGACGGCACGACGCTCACGGGCACGCCGTAGCGCACCGTGAACCACTCGACCCATCTCCGGAGCGCGGTCCACGCGGCGCGCGCCTCGTCCGCCGAGAGGCTCCGCCAATCGACGGGCGGCACCCCTGTCGGCTCGGTCGGACGAGTGAGGATTGGTGGCCCAGACAGTTGTGCCGCCATCAGGGCGCCGATTTCTTCCGGGGTTCGTTCTCGCTCGTTCATGTCGTGTCCCGAGGTTCTGCGAAACATTTCCGAAGAATGCTCAGTGCAATTGCCGACGCGATCCTGCGACCGCGATGGTGGGAGAGCACTCGGTCGCGGTCGATGAGCTGGTGGAGCATACCGTGGCAATACGGATGGAGCGGCACGAGGTCGTCGTGGCGTTCGAAGGCGCGCCATGAGCCGTGGACGAACCGCACCCCGCTGTAGTCGAGGTGGTGCAGCTCGAGCTGTTCGCGCGCGGCCGGCCACCCGCATCCGGCGCACGCGAGTGAGCGGCTCAGCCGTTCCTGCTTGCGGAACCACCTCGCGCGTCGGGCGAACCACGCGGGCGACGACAGGAACTCCGATCGGTAGGTGTTCAGCGCTCCTGGCTTGCGGCGGTTGCTCATTCCTCCTTCACCGCCTCGGACTCTGACTCCGACCGCGGCGGGGCGACGGGAGCTTGGGTCGGTCGACGGGCCTCGGTGAACACGATTTGCTGGTCCCGTTCTGTCGCGCGTTTGCCGGCCTGAATCTCGTGCGCGTCGCGTCGCGCATCCCAACCAGCAAGGTCGAGCAGAACGCCGCGACGATTCCGGTAAGCGAGCAGGCCGAGGTTCTGCGGCATGCGGCGGATCTCGTCCACTGACATCAGAGGCAACCGCTCGTGCTGCTCGCTCGTCGAGTGACCGGATTCGCGCGTGGACCACGAACGCTGGGTCCGCTTGGTCTGACGCGATCCGAGCAGAGCCTCGACGTCGCGCAGGTGATTCACGTGCGACGCGCCGCCCAGGAGAACCTTCGCAGTCGCGGCTGCCCAGATGGTGTCGGCCTCGGCGCGCGACCACGAGGTCTCGGCCTGGGACAGCGCCTGGAGCACCACGAACGTGCAGATGCCCCGCCCGCCGCCGTCGGCCATGATTCGGGGCATGTTCGCCCACCGGAACATGTTCGCGATCTCGTCGAGGATCAGCCCTAGCGGATGCTGGAGTCTCGAGCCCGGGGAGGCGAGAGCCTGCATACGAGCAACCTCCACGATGTCGTCGAGGAGTGCGCCGAGGAAACCGCCCATGGCTGACGCCCCCGACGCCGACCCCACGAGGTAGAGCGTGTTTGCATCCGCGAGGAACTCCAGCGGGTCGAAGGCCGGCGCTCCTGGCCGCGGCGTCAGCGCTTCGCGGATCTTCGGCACAGCGAGCGGAGCGACCGCCCCCTGGACGCCGAACCAGATCGACGACACCAGCTTGTCATCGCCCGCGAGCGTGGCCTCGAGGTTGTCGCCCCAGCCCGGTGCGCCATCGGCTCGCAGGATCGACACCGCGGACTTCCGTGCGAGCACGGGACTCGTTCCCCAGTTGTAGAGGTCGTCAATCGGGCGACCGCCCACGGCAGCCGCGTGCAGGAGCCGACCGAGCACGACGCCAGAGGCTTGAGCCCACTCACCGTTCGTGGCCGACGATCCGAGGGCGGTGCCGGTGATGATCGCGTTACCACGTTGCATGGCAACCAGCGGGTCCTCGCAGCCCGCGATGGGGGAGACGCGGAGCGGATGCCGCACGCCGGAGAGCCCTTGCGGGTCGAAGACGTGCACCTTTCCGCGTCGTTCGCGCATCCGCAACGTCGCGGTGAGGTTGTCGTTGGTCGTCGATGTTGTGATCAACGGCCCAGACCAGTCGAGGATCGCGGAGATCAACACGCGGTATCCCTTGCCCGACCGTGGAGGTCCCTCGAGCGCCACCGAGTCCTCGATAGAGACGAAGACGTCGGTAGCTCGCGACCGGCCGACGCGCCACCCCACGTCGGTCGGCCTTGGGTGCGCGATGTCGGGCCGGAGTTGACGCGCACGCCGCAGGACAGCCCTGCCCGAGAGGTGCCGGCGGATCTCGGATGCTTCGGCGAACCCTGCGCGAGAGCGGAGATCGGCGACGAACGCCTTGTCCGAGTGCTTGTAACGCCGATAGGCGACGAGTCCGGTGAGCATGAGGGCGAGGACGAGGATCGCGGCAACCGCGTCGACGATCCGGATACCCGCCACCGGCAACGCGCATCCGTCCGGCGCTGAATAGGCGGCCGCGTCACCCGCGAGCGCCAGCCAAAGCCCGGAGAACATGCTGTCTGCCTGCGGCCGTGCACCGCAGGCGAGTATGGTGATCGACTCCGCCAGGAACCCGAACGCGAGACTCAGAACCACGGCGATAGCGACGACGATTGCAGTGATCCGGCCGAACGCCGCACCCATGGTCGACCTCTCACAGCCCCCGCGCCGCTGCTGCCGCGACACGGATCCAGGCGTCGCGCGTGGGGCCGCGCAGGTTGTCCAGGCGAAGCGGGCCTGACTTGAGTGCCGGGTCGAACGGGATGCGCTCCACGGCGCGCACGTGGCCTGAGAACCCGTCGGCGATGCGGGCCGCGTCCCGCGGGTTCGGTTCGGCCTCCGTGATCACGACGACCGCGTTTTCAGCGAGCCCTCGCGACCGCTCGTCTCGCTCGCGGAGAGCATCCAGCAGGAGCGCGGCCGACTCTGCCGATTCTGGGATCGCGAGAGTGGGCAGGACGAGCTGGTCCGCAGAGTCGACCATTCGAAGCCATCGCTCCGCCGACTCGTCGTTGCCGGAGTCGAAGATAACGACGCGGTAATACCGGGCGGCGACCCGCATCAATAGATCGAACTCGGCCGTCAGGATGCGTTGGTGCACGGCGAGGAGTTCGGGGTTCGAGCGCAGCACGTCGTATCGATCGACGGACTGGTGGTGCACGAATCGGGCGATGTCCGAGATGCCCGCGCTGGGTGCAAGGAGATCGGGCGCGGCAGACAGCAGGTCTTTGATCGTCGTGTCGTATCTGCCTGCCTCGGTGCGCCAGCCGAGTGTGCCGCGCGTGTCATTGTTGTCCCACGCGAGCACGTTCCCGCCGCCATAGCGGCCGAACACTGCGGCGAGCATGGCCGTGCTCATCGTCTTACCGACGCCGCCCTTGCCGTTCGCGACGGCGATCGCGCGACATCCTGGCCACTGTTGCGAGACCTCGCGTTCGTTCGCGCGTCGCTCGAGCGCGGTGGGGGAAGGTCCAAGTCCGAGCCGCGCGAAGAGTCCTCGCCATCCCATCGCTTTCGCTCCGGTCGCCGAGTCGGTGCCGATGAACGACGGGCGAGAGAGAGGCTCCGGAGCGCGGCGATTGCGAAGCGGCTCGTGCCCCGGAGCTTCGGTGCTCACCTCCCTTCCCTCTTGCGATGAGCCCGGGTCGGCCAGGTCTTCGGTAGACGCCGGCGCCGCAGCGGCCGCGATCGTGCCGTCCGCGGCGATCAGGAGGTGATGCTCTCCACGGTCACCGGTCGTGATGAGCTGGACGGGGACGCCAGCTCGCCGGGCTTCAGTCGCTGCGCGTTGCACGATCGTCTGCCGGATGTCGTCGTTCGGCGATGCCGCGAGCGGCTCGACCAGTCCGTCCGGCGTTGTGAACACAGCAGTGGCGCCGGCGACCGTGGCGTGCGCGCGCGGCGTGGTTTCGACACTCATAGCGGTGTCTCCTTCGATGTCGGTGACAACCAGCCGTCCAGACTGTCGTCGGTCGGGTAGCGGTCTGGCCACAACCGGTCGAGCTCTCCCGCGTCGACGAGTTGGAGTGTGCGGTCGTCTACAGCGGCTTGGAGAGCGCTGTCAGTTGCGAAGAGGTCGTACTCCCACGCGGTGGACGTCGCGAAGCAGTCCACGGCGTATGCGTACTGCCCGACGTAGGCCAGGAAGACGCCCATGCGCAGCCTGCGCGCGTCTTCGACGTGGCTCGCCGGGAGGTTCAGGCGCTCGCGGAGGGCCGCTGCCTCTTGGTGGTTGGTGCGGAAGATGAACTTGTTCTCGATGTCGCCCACGATCGAGTACGCGAGGTTGCGTTCCTTCGAGTCGGCGTCGCCCACGGCATCCAGGTCGCCCATCTTGTGCAGGATCACGATGTTGCTGATGCCGTAGTGCCGCGACAGTTTGAGCCACTGCTGGAACATCTGCAGCGCGGCGAGCGACGTCATGTCCCGCCATCCCTCTTCGCGGATCAGATAGCGCGTGCGCTTGGCTGACCGGTCGGAGACGACCGCCTGGATCCACGCGGTCGTGCACACCTGGGTGAGCTGGGCGACGAGCTCGCTGCGTGAGAAGAGCTCGCTCGTGTCTACGACGACGATCGACGCATCCGCGTCGAATGCGACCGTCGACTCCTCCTCGAAGAGCCCAGACAGGTCGCCCTCTACGAATCGGTGCAGGACGAAGCGCGGCTGCACTGCGCCGTCGGCCAGGCGGAAGTCGGTTCCGGCGTCCTCGATGATCGCGCCGAGCTGCTCGTAGACGCTGCGTAGCGTCGGACGGTCGGAAGTGAGGCGGATGCTGCGCTCAAGCGCTTCATGAATCGCGGCGTGCTCCACGGCGGTGAGCCGAGTGGCGCCGAGCGCCATCTCCACCAGCGACACGAGCGTCGTAATCCGGCGCTGGCGGACCATCTTCTCGTGCTGCTCGTCGTCCGCATCTCCGCGACGAGGTCCGCGGTCCAGAGGGTTCAGGCGCGCGGTGTTACCGCCGCCGATGCGGATGACGACGCCACCCGGAACCGCCTCAGCAACCGTCACCCACTCGCCTTTCGGATCGGAAGGAACGACGGCCTGGTGGCCGAAGGCCAGCGAGCGCGTGACGAGCGTCTTGACCGTGGCGGACTTGCCGGCACGGTATGAGCCGAGCACGAGCACGTTGGTTGAGAACGTGCCGCGGTCGGTCTGATCGGCGTACGCCTCCCACGGTGAGAAGTGCCAGAGTGCGTCGGCGTTGAGATCGACTCCCAGGATCGGACCGCGATGCCCGAGGCCGGCATCCGCGACGAAGGGGTAGATCCCTGCAATCTGTCTTGAGGTCGCCTGGTGGGCCGGGACGTTGGGGCGGGCAAGGTTCCAGTAGCCGTGCTCGGTGAGCCCGGGGCCGAACGGGCCGGGAACGGCGGCTTCAGGGAGCGCGCGGTCTCGCCGACGGGTCTTCCTCGGACGCTCGTCGCGTTCGGCCCGTGCGACCTCCTGGCGCAATTGTCGCTTCTCGCGCTTGGTGAGAGTACCGGCCTCGAAGATGGCGACACGGCGGACCATCACTTCATCCCCAGCCCGATGGGGAGGACATTGACCATGAGGGCCTCGGCCTGCTGGCAATAGAGGATCTGCGGCTCCATACCTGCCCGCGCGAGGGCGTTGCGCATGCCGGCGATCGCCTCGTCGAGCTTCTCCTCGTCGGGTGCACTGACGGTGAGGTACGCGCCGTAGCGGAACTCCCCGTGCCCGGCGACGATCTCCTCCTCCTGGCGTTCGAGTGCATCCCAATCGGCGGCATCTGCTGCCGAGCCGTCAACGCCCCGCTTCGCGCGTAGACGTTCGTTGCCACGCCACACCTTCTTGTCGTCCTCAATGCGGCGCATCGCCTTCTTCACGGAGACGGGGGTGAGGACTATCGACAGGATGTGGGTGATCGCCTCGCCCGTAGACGGCATCCGCGCGAACACGATCGGCTCGACGAAGCCGACCGCGGTGTCTGAGCGCGGCCACTCGTGGATCCACATGGTGGTGTGCACACCGGAGTCGGTGTAGACGATGCCGTTCTTGCCGCGGGGCTCTTCCATGTACATGGGGCCGATTGCGATGGGGTCGACGCCGATGCGGGTCGCGTCGCGGTTCTGCACGTTGGCGGCGGACTCGGGATCAAACCCCACGCGCGAAAGCGCCGCGACGTCGCGAGCTGTGAGCCACCGTCGCACGCTGATTCGCGCCGCGCTCAGCGCATCCGCGAGGTTGCGTGCCTCCAGGTAAGCGAGGGCCTTCACGGCATCCGCCCCACCGCCGAGCGCCTTCAGTTGCGGACCGAGCGCGATGAGGTCCAGCGTGAAGGTGAGGTAGTTGCGGTGCGACACGGCGAACGGTTCGGACTTGTCCATGACCTCGTCGTAGTTCCTTGCAAGCGGCGAATCGGTGTCCAGCCCGCGGCGACGGGCGACAGATTCGTAGTGGTCGCGGGCCGCCCGGATGGTGGTGGGGATGGTGCGTTCTTGAAGCACGGCTCGTTTGATGCCCGGGCGCTGCGTGAAGGATGCGAGAACGGGTGACCACTGCTGTGCGAGGTCGTAGCGCTCGGGGACGTCCTTCATCAGGAACCCCTGCACTTCCACCTCTGCCGTGAGAGATGCCGAACGATCGTGGGGGTTGTAGACGCACGCGACGTCCTCGACCTGCCAGATCTGGACCGATGCCCGGATTCCGGGGAGGTTGAGCGTTCCGGCGAGCTGCACATGTTCCGGTCGGAAGATCTGCTTGGTCGCTCCGCTGGCGTGGCGTACCTGCTTCATGAACCAAAGCGCGGCCTGGCGGGGTGCGGACTCACCGTGCACGGTGACGAAAGCGAACACGCCAACCGGGAGATAGATCGGCGCGCCGTAGAGAAGCCCCGGCGGACCGAAGCGGTTGACGCTGATGAGCACGACGATTCCTGCCGCGGTGAGGCACGTCAATTGCCACGCATCCATGCCCATCACAACGCCTTGCTGTGACCGGCGGGGTAGTCGCACGGGGCGGGCCAGGTCCGGAGTCGTCATCATGCTGTCCTCTCGGTGCGGGATCGGGGTGGGCCGCCGGCACTCGGTTGCGCGCCCCGCGCGTCGCGCGGGGACGTCGCCGGTGAGCTGGAGCTTGGCGGCTGTGACGAGGGCGGAGGCGACGACGAGGACCCGGCAGGAGCGGGAGCAGGCGAACTGGGCGCACGTGAGGGGGTCGCCGCAGAACGGGCGGGTCCTGCGGGGCGGCGTGATGCTCCGCCTTTCGCGCTGCTGGCGGTCGCGCTGGATGATCCCGGACGGGGTGCACGTGAGGCAGCGCCAGCCGGCGAAGCGGTGATCCGGCTGGGGATGCGCGACGCCGCTCGAGCTGCACCCGAGGCGGCACGCCCCGCATGGGACCCGACGCTCGAGCCGACCGCGTCCGCGGCGACAGCGCCCACAAAGCTGAAGAGCCCGAACACTGCGAACGGTGCGAAGGCGACGAGTGCCAGCCCGATCAGCAAGGGCCACGACTGCGGATCCCAGATCGTCTTTATGCCGGCGAGGCCGTTGATGATGAGGGTGACGAACCCGACCGTCAGGGGGCCGGTGAGCAACAACACAACGACCGCGGAAACATACCGAACGACCCACTGTGGGCCGACGGCGCGGGCGGGGTACAGCATCCATGCGATCGGGGCCACCGCGATCAGCGCCGCCAGGACGATGTTGCGGAAAGCGAACACCAGCATGAGCAGGAGCATGCCGAGCATCAACAAGCCGTGGATGACGAATGCGAAGAAGTAGTTCGCTTGTCCGCCAGCCCACATCACCGATTGCAGGGTCGCAAAGAGGCCGCCGGCGCCGTCGCGGTTCAAGACATACCAGGTGAGGTCATCGACGGCGTTGAGCAGGTGCCCCGTGGCCCACAGCGTGATCGCCGTGGCCGGCACCGCGATGAAGCTGCGCACCAGGGCGCCGACGAGCTCGGCGCGATCCCCCGAGACGATCGCGGCAGCGAGCGCCCACACCATGGCGCCGAAGAGGACAGCGAGGATCGCCCACTGCCAGAACGACCACTCGTCCGTCGCGGCGGTCCACAGAAGTGACGAGGTGTCGAAGCGCATGTTCTGTGCCACGGCGAACATCATCGAGGTTGCCGAGAGCGCCAAGCCGCGGCCCGCATTCTCGAACGTGACGCAGACGACGTCGCCAAGGGAACATCCGTACTCGACCAGGAGGGGCTTGCCGCCGCTCGTCTTGATGGCCGATATGTGCGACTCGTCGGTCGTGCACACGGTCGCCTTCGCTCCGCCGACAAGGACGTTAATGAAGCACTGCTGCGGCTTGACGTCGGCCGTGTTCTGCGGCGTGCACGTGACTTGCGAGTCGACGCGGGAGCAGTCGACGGGATACGCGGGGGAGGACCATGGCTCGCCACTGACAGATGCCGCGTTCGCTGCGGCGGGCGCGACATCGACGGACGACCCGGCGGCGCTCGCCGGGGTCAGCGCGGCGAGGACCAGGCCGAGCCCGACCGCCGCGCCCACCAGCAGCGACCGCAGGGTTCCCATCAGAACCCGAAGTCGAAGTTGACGAACCATTGGAACAGACCGCTCGCGGCGCCGAGCACGGCGGCGGCGATGAAGATCCAGAGGATGTTCTCGCCCGCCCAGGTACGCATGCGGTCCGAGGCGAGGCCGCGGAATGCCAGCGATGCCCCGGCGATGATCAGCATGATCAGAACCACGATCATCGCGCCCGCAAGGATGTATGAGGCGATGACTTGAAATCCAGCGAAGAAGGGCGCCGAGAAGTCCGGCTCGACGTTGGGGATGTCGACGTCGCTCGGCGCTATGAGTACGTATCGCATAGTTTTCTCCTTCGGTGCATCACCTGAGCGGAAGGCCGAACGCGGCCATGAACGGTTGAGGGTCGATAGGAACGCCGTCCCGTTGCACCTCGTAGTGCAGGTGGCACCCGAAGGAGCGGCCCGTGTTTCCTTCGGCGCCGAGCGCAGTCCCAGCAGCGACGGCGTCACCGACGGAGACGCGGAGCGATCCCCACTGCATGTGCCCGTAGAGCGTCACCAGTCCGCCACCGTGGTCGACGCGCACGGTGTTTCCCCAGCCGTAGAAAGAACCTGCGGTGATGATGCGACCGGGCCCCGCGGCGTGGATCGCGGCGCCGCAACCCTGCGCCATGTCGTAACCCTTGTGGTTGGTCGAGCAGTAGCTGCAGCCGACTACGGGGTTGTATCCGAAGCCACGGCCCTTCGAGTAGCCGCCGGCGAGTGGGTAACCCCAGTCCCCGTTAGCAACCGGATCGGCCGGGGCCTTGGTTTCGGTTGCAACCTGCTCGCCACTTATCGCGAACGGGATTGCGATCAGCGGCGTCAGCAGCATTCCGCCGACGAGCGTGAAGAAGAGAAGAACCCCGATCGCGATCCTGCGCCCGGCCCTCGTATTCGCGAGTGCTGCTGCCGCGGCGACCGGGGCTCCCATGTCAGGGCTCCAATGACCCCGAGAAGTAGCGGACGACCTTGCAGTCACCTTCCTGCTGTGCCGTGCCTGGTGCCGGGACGGAACCGGCGCCACACAGGACCTGGACACTCACCCGCACCGTTTCGTCATACGACGTCGCGTCGCCACCACTTCCATCGGAGCGGGTGTACGTCAGCACCACGTCGGCTGCGCCGATGCTCATGCCCCCGGAAGCGTCATTCGGCACGTCAGTGAATTCGACCTCGCCGGCGACCGCGGTGACGCGGCCGTCCTCGTTCGCCAGCGAGTCCCACTCCGCCTCGGGGAGCACCACACCCTGCCGCAGCTCGAGTTGCGACGTCTGCATATCGGAGGCGCGATCGTCCTCGGAGGTGTAGCGAGTGTCGGGCGTGAACCATGTGTCGAGATACGTGAGCCACTCGGCGCGCGTGCTCAGTTGCGTGTCGAAGGTGGATGCCGCCTCCAGCGCGGCGCGCACGTAGGTCTCGGCATCCGTCGTGATCGGCTCGGGAACCCAGCCCTTGTCGACGACGGATGTGTCAACGACGTCTCCCCTCACGGGGGTGGTGGGGTCGGCGGTGGGCGCCGAATTCGCGGCGGTCGTCTCGACAGGAGCTGGTGCTGTGCCGCGGGAGAAGAGGGCGGCAAGGACGATAGCCAGAATGGCGACGAGGAGCACTGCTCCGCCCACGATGGCCCATACAAGCCCTCGACTCCGCTGAGTGTGCCGCGCCGTGGTCATCAGCTTGCCCATCCTGGTCCGGCGGCACGGGTGAAGCTGCCCGCACGCGACGACGCGCCCGCGTGGGCCACATCGCATCGAGTCGCTTCGCTTGACATGAGGGAAGCATATAACCGTACACTGCGGTTGTGAAGCATTTTTTCAATCCCTCGCCTGGACCGGGATGGGGCGATCCGCCAGACTGGGCTCGTGCCTCGTTACGCCCGGCCCGCGAACAGTGATTACGCGGAGGATCCCATCAACGCGCTCGGGAACGTCATGCAGGCGACGATCATTGGTCTCCTGCGGAAGGAGCCTGGGCTCACTCGTTCTGAGATTGCCGAAGCCCTCGACCTTCCCAAGATGACCATCGCGAATGGGCTCGAGAAGCTGCTCGATGCTGGGCTGATCATTGCCGACCCGCCTCGCGACGTCGCTTTGCGGGGTCAACGCGTGCGCTACACCGTCGACGACGCACAGGTGACCGAGATGGTCATGCGGCTGGAGCAGGTGCTCGGGGAGTTCTAGTCGAGTGACCGCGGGGTGTCCGGTCACGCATGGTGGGGTGATCGCGGAGTTCGACATCTCGACCTCTTTTCGCCTCCGTGGCGTCGCGGGGATCACCGGTTTGAGCATGCTCAAACATGTCAGGCGTTCATGCTGACACTCGTAGGCACCTCGGCGCAATGGTTGATTTGAGCATGCCCAACGCGTAGCTTGAGCACCCTCGAGTGGGTCTCCGGGCAGGCCCGACGATGTGCGTTCCCAGCCCGAGGCGAAGGACGGTTAAGCGCGTGACAGAGGACGATAGCAAAGCCGCCGCGGACGATTTAGCTAAACGCATTCGCCTGTTGATGGATGTCGTGATCGCCCAGACCGGCGAGGAACCCACGTACTCCCAGATCGCCGCGTTCCTGCGAGCGCGCGGTGTCAATCTCTCCCGGTCCCGGTGGACGTACATGGTGAACGGTCATCGTTACGTGCAGGATCAGGCGCTGTATGAAGCGTTGGCAGAGTTCTTCGAGGTCGATGCCGCCTTCCTCGCGGGCAGCCCCGAAGCGTCGATGCCCGCCAAGATCGCCGCGCAACTCGATCTCGTGCGGTCCATGCGTGTCGCGAAGGTCAAGTCATATGCAGCGCGCACCCTAGGCGACATCTCTCCTGAGGCGCTCCGGGCAATCACGCGATTCCTCGAGAACGAATCTAGCGATGAGCCGGCGGCGCGCGGCCCGCGGAAGGTGGTCACGTCCGATGGCCACGAAGGGAAGTGACGGACTATGAAGGCCGCAACTCACCCGCCAGTGGCGCTAAAGGAGCTGGGGCTCGGAGATCATTTCTCCCTCGGTCAGCTCGTGGGCGCAGTGGAGCGTCGGCGCGGCCGACCGCTGCGGATTGTCGAGCTCGCCGAACTCAGCGACCGAGAAGGTATCTGCGCGATGTGGCTGATGACCGACGCTGAGGACATCGTGCTCCACGCGCGCACTGAGTCGACTCTGCATCGGCAGCAGTTCGTCTTGCACGAGCTAGCCCACATCATTCTCGACCACGGCGCCGACGACGAAGCTGATGCCCGCGACGCTTTGCTTCCAGACATCGCGCCGTCCACTCGACGGCGTCTGCTGGGACGGCAGGATCTCGTCACCGCGGATGAGATCGCCGCCGAGACTCTGGCTGATCACCTCGCTGCTGCCATCCGGGGGTCGGTGATGCACGAGTCGAAGTTCTTGGAGATCTTCGGATGACGCAGCTCATCGTCTCCGCGTTGCTGTGGGTGCTCGTCGCAAGCCTGCTCATCTTGCGACGTGGCCGCACCGACCGCAGCATCCTGTGGTCGGCGTTGACCATCGCCGTGGCGATGACGCTGAGCACCGACAGCGTGTACCGCCCCGTTGATCTTCTGCTCGGTGGCGGGAACCTCGTGACGTTGGCGGCGGACCTCGCGCTCATGGTCGGCATCTTCTTCTTGGGGCGGGCAATTGCCAAGGCCACGGAGTACCGCCCGCGCATCGTGCGTCTTGCACTAGGGCGAACGGTGCTCGTGGTTGCGCTCGTGTCAGCCGTTGTCGCGTTCGCCCTCATCGACCGAGGCGTGACGACAACGACGTTCATGCTGGACTATGGCGCCCAGCCGGCCGCGGCCGCGTATTCGGTGATCCAGTTTGCGTACGACGGAATCGTTCTGACGGCGATGGCCGCGGTCGCGACGCGGCAGGTCCGGCTCAGCGAAGGAGTCGATCGGTTGCCGGCGGTCTCCCTCTTGATCGGTAGTGCGCTGGGCCTCGGTCTGGTGGCAGTGGTCGTCGCGATGGATATCGCGCACCTCTCGGGCAACGTCTCGTTGATGCTCAGGCTGGGCGCTGCGTACAGTCCGCTTGTGCTGTCGACGTTCGTCTTTCTCTGCGTCGGTTTGGCCAGTCAGCCGGCGATTCGCTGGCTGCGTGCTCGTTCCCGGGCACGTGCGACGAGCGAGCTCGTCTCTCAGACAGCGCCGATCTGGCAGAGAGCGAACCGCGTCCGGCCTGGGATGAGCCAGCAGAACGCGGCGGGCTTCAGTGCCGCGGACGCTGAGACGCGGCTTCACCGGCAGCTCGTCGAGATCCGGGATGCCGCGGTTGATCCGCGCGTCTCGTTTGCGCTGAGCGAAGCGGAGCGATTGCTTGTTGAGGCAGCTGAGGCGCACCTGCTCGGAAGCGGCTCAGGCGTATACGCGCCGAGTCAGGGTGTGCCGGCGAGAGTCATACGTTGAGACTCCGCGCGGCTGCCGCGGCCGTGAGCGGGCTTGCCGCAGCCATCCTCGCCGGGACCGTGAGTCTCGGTTTCGTGATCGCCCGACGACTCACGGCGCCTGCGGCCGGGAGGGTCTACAACCTCTCAATATGGGGGATCGTTCGGCACGGTGACCACGATGCAGTCGTCCTCGACCGCACCTCCGCGACGGCGACGCCCGGCGTCTATAACCTCTGGCTCGAGGGCGGCGGATGGGTCCGGCTCGGCCCTGTCGTCGCCCGGGATTCTCGAACCGTGACGCGCCTGGTGGGTTCGGTCGATCCCATGGGCGCACTGGGTGTGGGGCGGCGCGCATCGTGGAGTGGCATCTACTATCGCGACCCGGCGGACGCGGGTCTCGACGTGGAGGGAGTGGTCATAGAGACGCCCGCCGGGCCTGCGCCGGCATGGCTCGTCCGCCCGCCGGAAACCCGGGGGAGCGACTGGGCGATCCACGTCCACGGACTCGCCAGCCCTCGAGCGGGCACACTCCGGGGTGTGCAGGTCGCTACCGAAGTCGGCTTCGTTTCGCTCGTCGTCACCTACCGCAACGACGGCGAGGGCCCGACCGTAGGAGCGGGTCGCTCGACTCTCGGAGATAGTGAGGCGGAGGACGTTCGCGCTGCGGTGAGGTACGCCGTCGCGCACGGTGCCGAACGGATCGTGCTCTTCGGATGGTCCATGGGTGCGGCGATCGCGCTGCAAATCGCCATGGACCATGAATTCACAGGCGTCCTGGACCGGCTCATCCTCGACTCACCGGTCCTGGACTGGTACACGACCATCGCCGCCAACTGCTCCCGAGTTGGCTTGCCTTCTGAGACTGGCGCGCTCGCGCGTCCATGGTTGGAATGCAAGCCGTTGGCGCGAGCCGTAGGGTTGCGCGCACCGATACGGCTAAGGCGCTTCGATTGGGTCTCTCGGTCCGCGTCGGGACCGGTTCCGCTTCCGACGCTGATCCTTCATGGAACCCATGACAGCTCGTCTCCGCCAGCCGCTGCCCGTCAGCTCGTCGGAAAGCAGCCCGAGACGGTCGAACTCGAGATGTTCTCCGCGGATCACACCCTGTGTTGGAACTCGGATCCGGAGCGATGGAAGCGCCGCGTTCGCGAGTGGCTCGCCGAGCCTGACGCACACTTAGAGGTCGATGCATCCAAGTCTCCTGCTGGCTGAGGCGATCGCCCCCTCGAGGCTCGCGGGGCCGCTTCGCTGACGACCTGCGTCGCAACGAGGCGTTCTGGGCGCTTCTCGCGAGCGAGAGCCACTGGAGCGACGGTCGCCCTTCGGCTACGCTCCGGACGCATGTCGATCGAGGAGGACGGTTTCGAGGTGGCCGCCCAGCCGCGGTGTCCAGAGTGCGGAACCGTGCTCAGACATGCTGGCCACGCCTACTGGTGCGCCACTTGTCAGGTCGTTCTCATCGGGATCTAGGGCGAAGGCCGTTGCGGAGCCTCGCGCACGGCAGAGGCCCACACCCACGTCTTGTACTCACGGCCGGCGACCGTGAAGCGGATCGCGGCGGCGTGTCTCGTCCAGCTGCACGCCTCGGCATCAACGAGTACGGGTGTGTCACCGAAGCGCACCCACGCGCGGACCGGTTTGGGTTGGGGATCACGCGTGAACGGCTCACGCTCCAGCTCGAGCTCCTCGGAAGAGAGGGTCTGCAGGGGGCCCGCCGTGTCGGCCACGCGTTGAATGATGCGCTCATCCATGAGGCGATCGAAGTGCGCGGCGTACCGTCGGTTGGTGCCCACGGCCGCCTCCCTCGTTAGTTGGTTTGACACTAGTTAGGTTCGAACACTTGTTCTATTATCAGGTGTCATGACCACAACGATGAACCAGCGCGAAACCACCCTTTGGATGGTCAACGAAGTACCGGCGCGCATGGTCTATGCCGGTCGTCGGTGGCTGGTCACAGACACGCCGACACGGCTGCGCGAGTCGGTGTGGGCGGCTCCGCTTGAGGAGCACCGCGGCCTCTACGGCTGGAGGTTCCAAGCAACCGACACCGAGGAGCGGTCCCTAGTGTTCGACGTGTACCGGGCAGAAGACGGTTGGCGCGTTCACCGCGCGTACGGGTGAGAATGCGAACAATGGGTCGCAGGGGTGGCCCCGGGACCTCGCCTGCTCACATGAACTGGGTGTGATCGGGCGATCGACAGACCAGGCCCGGTGGGTCGATGGTTCCGATCTCGACGAGGTGTAGCGCTCGATTCACTACTTCGGCAGCGCTCGCTAGGGTCGCTTTATGAGTCGACGTGGTCTCGTTTCAGGTGTCCTTCTGGGTCTCGCGGCACTTTTGTTGTCCGGGTGCGTCGGAGGCGAGCCTGTCCCGAGCGCGAGCGATCCATGTGCCGAGGCGTTCGACGTCGCGTCCGAGAACATGAATCAGCACTACGACACGCATCCGTTCTTTGGCTCCGCCTACGACGACCTCTATGCGGACGGTGAGATCACAGCTGAGGAGCAAGTCGAACTGGATGCTCTGATGGCTGACGAAGAGGCGCAGTATGCCGCAGCGATCGATCCGATCTTTGACACTTGCAGTGGGTGGGAAGACCTCTACGCGGGGGCCTTCGCGCATAAGGACGACGTCGACTGGGGTCTACAGGAGAACGAGTACGTCAGCCGTGACGAAGCGCGAGAGGGCTTCGTTGTCGGATTCTGCTTCGACAACACGGATCGGCCCGCCTGCTCGGACTTTGACGAAGAGGACTGGCGCTAGCTTGTCTGAGTAGACAGGCAGCAGCGCAGCCGCTTTCTGCGATCGGCTCAGCGCATGTCAGCCGGCGCACGCAATCTGAGCGGGCGGGGTGAACTCAATGCCAAGCTCCGCATCAAGGCCACAGACGGACTCTAGGAAACCCTCCGCGAAGCTCGCACTGAAGGGCGGGCGACTGCTTGCGGCCGAGGATGCCCAGACAATCAATTCTGAGACGGCTGCGCCCGCCCGGTCACGTCCGCAATGCTGGCCCAAGTTCTCGCCCGTCTGAGTGAACAAGTCATTCATCGGAGCTGAAGCCTCCTCGATCTCAGCCGATGACGAGGCTCTATCCATCCGATCCATCGCGGCGTTAAGAAGCTCAAGCGACTCTGCAGTCGAAGTGTCGCAAAGGTCCGGACCAACAGTTTCTTGCGGCGATGCCACCTCGAGGTCAGGTTCACTTGCCGGCGGGGTGTTGACGTCGCTGGGAGCAGAGGTGCTGCATCCCGTGCAGGTCAACACGATGATCGACCACGCAGCGAGTAACGACCTTTTCGTTCTTGTCGGCACTGTTTCCCCCGTAGTCACCCGATGAAGACGTGCTCAGTCGCTCCGATAGGGCACCGCCGGCGTCAGCCTATAGCTCGGACCGACTACCGGAGGAGCGATCGAGATCTGCGGGCAGTTCGGACGCAAATGACCCGCAAAGGCCTTCGCCGCTGCCCGAGCGGCAACGACTGCGTCTCGCGGGGCTGTTCTCGAAGGCGGGCGCCGGGACTCGACTACTTGCTCACCGAACACGATCGTTTCCGGCAGGCCGATCGGCTATGGGTCCGAGGCCTCGGACCGGGCCTATCCGTCGCTTTAGAGCTGGCCGAGCAGCTGCACGAACTCGTCGGCCATGGCGAGCTGTTCCGTGAGCTTCTGACGGCGCTGGTCGGCGCCGTCACGGATTTCGTCGATTCGGGCTCGCAATGCGATGTCGCTCGGGTGGATGGTGAGGGCATCGACGACGTCGAGGAGTTCCCGCATCTCGTCGAGGGTGTATCCCAACGGTTTCATTCTGCGGATGATGAGGATGCGTTCGACGTCTTTCTCGGTGTAGAGCCGGAACCCGCCCTCAGTGCGTGCGGACGGCTGCACGAGCCCCACGTCGTCCCAGTGTCGGAGCGATCGGAATGAGAGCGCCGTGCGCTCGGCCACCTCGCCGATCCGCATTGTCTCGACGGTTTCGTGTTCGTCTTCCACTGATTTCCCCACAACACTAACGTTACGTTAGAGTCTAGATCGGCGCGGCTCTCCGTCCGCTCCCCTTTATCCTCCCGTGTCGGGCTGACCGACGCCTGCGCACCGCTTGCGCTCCCATTCGTTTCCCGCGCTCTCACGAGAGAGCCCACACCCGGAGGGCACATGACTGCCGTCACCCCCACTCGTGACTCCGCGCGTTACCGCATCGAACCCACCGTCATGCAGGCGCTGCGCAGCCCGCGCCTGCTCACCCGTGAAGTCCTCGCGGGCCTCGTCGTCGCACTTGCCCTGATCCCGGAGGCGATCGCGTTCTCGATCATCGCGGGCGTTGACCCACGCGTCGGTCTGTTCTCGTCGTTCATCATGGCCGTCGCGATCGCGTTCCTCGGCGGCCGCCCCGCGATGATCACCGCGGCGACCGGCGCGATCGCGCTCGTCATCGCACCGGTGGCTCGCGAGTATGGCATGGATTACTTCATCGCCACCGTGCTCCTGGGCGGGCTCGTCCAGATCGTGCTGGCCCTGCTGGGTGTCGCGAAGCTCATGCGATTCATCCCGCGCTCGGTGATGGTCGGCTTCGTGAACGCCCTGGCGATCCTCATCTTCACCTCGCAGTTCCCGCAGCTCATCGATGTGCCCTGGTTGGTCTACCCACTCGTCGCGGTCGGCCTGCTCGTGATGTACCTCATGCCGCGGATCACGAAGGTCATCCCGGCACCGCTCGTCGCGATCGTGCTGCTCACCGCGGCAGTCGTCGTCTTCGCCTGGAACGTCCCGAACGTCGGCGACCAGGGAGAGCTCCCGCACAGTCTTCCCGAGCTGTTCATCCCCAACGTGCCTCTCACCTTCGAGACGCTGCAGATCATCGCCCCCTACGCTCTCGCGATGGCCGTCGTCGGCCTGCTCGAGTCGCTCATGACCGCGAAGCTCGTCGACGACATCACCGACACCCACTCACGCAAGACCCGCGAGGCGCTGGGCCAGGGAGCGGCGAACATCCTCTCCGGCGCGTTCGGCGGCATGGGCGGGTGCGCGATGATCGGCCAGACGATGATCAACGTCAAGGCCTCCGGCGCACGCACGCGGATCTCCACCTTCCTCGCCGGTGTCTTCCTGCTGGTCCTCGTTCTCGCGCTCGGCGACGTGGTGGCGATCATCCCGATGGCCGCGCTCGTCGCGGTCATGATCCTCGTCTCGATCGCGACCTTCGACTGGCACAGCATCCGCTGGGGCACGCTCAAGCGCATGCCGAAGAGCGAGACCGCCGTCATGCTCATCACCGTGATCGCGACCGTCTGGACGCACAATCTTGCGATCGGCGTCATCCTCGGGGTCATCGCCGCGATGATCATGTTCGCCCGACGGGTCGCGCACTTTGTCAGCGTCACCCGCACCGTCAACGCTTACACGGCTACAGCGCACTATGCCGTCAATGGAGAACTCTTCTTCGCCTCCAGCAACGACCTCACCACGCAGTTCGAGTACGCCGACGACCCCCACACGGTAGTGATCGACATGAGCCACTCCCACGTCTGGGACGCCTCCACAGTGGCGGCCCTCGACGCCATCGTCACCAAGTACGAGAATCATGGCAAGACCGTCACCATCGAAGGCCTGAATGACACCGCGGCAGCGTTCCATGGCCGCCTCACCGGCAACCTTGGCAGCGGCCACTGACCCACGATCACGCAGAGAGAAGGGGCGGCCTCAAGCCGCCCCTTCTTCGTCATCCACCGAAGCGCCCGCTCCTCGGACCTCCAGCTCGGCATCGCCCTCGGAGGCCCGCACGCTCAGGCGTGGGCCTCCGTCATGCGTGGGGTGCTGCCACGTCAGACGAGCTCGCTGACGAGCTGCTGGATGCGCTCTCGGATGTCGTCGCGGATCGGGCGGACTGCGTCGATGCCCTGCCCGGCGGGGTCGTCGAGTTTCCAGTCCTCGTAGCGCTTGCCGGGGAAGAACGGGCAGGCGTCTCCACACCCCATGGTGATGACGACATCGGATGCCTGCACGGCTTCGGTGGTGAGGATCTTCGGCTGCTCCGCGGTGATGTCGATACCGAGCTCTGCCATCGCCTCGACCGCGGTGGGATTGATCTGGTCCGCGGGCATGGACCCGGCGGAGCGGACCTCGATGCGGTCGCCGGCGATGTCGCGGAGGAAGCCGGCGGCCATTTGTGAGCGGCCGGCGTTGTGGACGCAGACGAAGAGGACGGAGGGCTTGGTGTCGGTCATGGTGGCTCCGGTCATTGTGCGGGGGTGAGGGTGGCAAGGAGAGCGTCGACGCGTCGGGCGATGTCGTCGCGGATCGCGGCGACGCCTTCGGCGGAGGCGAGGGCGGGGTCGCCGACGGTCCAGTCTTCGTAGCGGACGCCGGGGATAATGGGGCAGACGTCGCCGCAGCCCATGGTGATGACGACGTCAGCTGCGCGGACTGCGTCATCGGTCAGCGGTTTAGGGAACCGCGGTTCGTCACTGTCTGGGGTCAGCTCGTCGATGAGGGGCCGCACGTGGGGGTGGATCTCGGCGGCCGGGGTCGATCCGGCCGAGCGTGCCACGACGGCGCCGGCCGAGCGCTGATTCACCAGTGCCGCGGCGAGCTGCGATCTACCTGCGTTCGCGACGCAGACGAACAGCACCTGCGGCTGTCCTTGCGTGCGGTCACGGGTGATGTCAGCGAGTCGTTGGCGGGCGAACCGTTCGGTGAGCGCCAGGAGGTGGTTCTTCACCCGAGCGCTCTTGGCCAGGGACGTGTACGACTCGCGGACGATTGTCGCCACCAGGCTGCCGTCGAGCTGTGGGTAGTCCTGACTGAGCGCTTCGGCCAGGTGGGTGAGGGCGTTGTCGACGTTTGTGAGGCCAGCATGCTCGGCACGGATGGGAGCGATGGCGGCGGGGGCGAACGAGTCGAGCAGGGTTGCCACCGCCGGGCGGAGGGCCGGGGCGATCCGGTACCAGACCCAGGTGCCGCGCCGCTCGGAGGTGAGTACGCCGGTGTCGCGGAGCACCTTCAGGTGGTGCGACACGGTGGGCTGTGACACCTCGGCGAGTTCCGCGAGGTCGCACACGCACGATTCTCCGCGCGCGTCCGTCGCGATCGCGGACAGCATCCGCAGCCGGAGCGGGTCTGAGAGCGCCTTCAACGTGGTGGCGATCGCCGCGGCCGCGTCATCTCCGATTGCGTGCGTTGGAGACGGGGCGCAGATGTCGTCTGCGGTGGTGGTAGCGGCGCTCATCATCGAGTCCTTTCCAGGGCGGGTGCGGGAATCGCGTACGGGTCGGTGTGGAACCATGCTCGCGCAGCCCACAGAGAGACGTAGACCAGGCCGACCAGAACGGGAACTTCGATCAGTGGCCCGACGACACCGGCGAGGGCCTGCCCTGAGGTGGCGCCGAAGGTGCCGATCGCGACGGCGATGGCGAGTTCGAAGTTGTTGCCCGCCGCGGTGAATGCGAGCGTTGACGAGCGTGCGTAGCCCAGGCCGAGGGTCTTGCCGGTGATGAGGCCGGCGAACCACATGACGGCGAAGTAGACCAGCAGCGGTAGTGCAATCCGGACGACGTCCAACGGCCGTGAGGTGACCTGTTCTCCCTGGAGGGCGAACAGCAGCACGATCGTGAACAGCAGCCCGTAGAGTGCCCACGGTCCGATCTTGGGGAGGAATGACGTCTCGTACCAGGCGCGTCCCTTCCGGCGTTCCCCGATGAGACGGGAAGCGAGCCCGGCGACCAGGGGGACGCCGAGGAAGATGAGCACGTTGAGTGCGATCTGCCACACGGAGACGTCTAGGCCTTGGCTGTCGAGGCCTAGCCAGCCGGGGAGGACGGTGAGGTAGAACCAGCCGAGGATCGAGAACGCGATGACCTGGAACACCGAGTTGATCGCGACGAGCACGGCGGCCGCTTCCCGGTCGCCGCAGGCAAGGTCGTTCCAGATGACGACCATGGCGATGCAACGGGCGAGGCCGACGATGATCAGGCCCGTCCTATACTCGGGCAGGTCCGGCAGGAACACCCACGCGAGGGCGAACATCAGTGCCGGGCCGGCGATCCAGTTCAGGGCTAGCGAAGAGATGAGGAGCTTCTTGTCGCCGGTGACGGCGGCGACCTTGTCGTAGCGGACCTTTGCGAGCACCGGGTACATCATGATCAGCAAACCGAGCGCGATCGGAACAGAGATTCCGCCGACTTCGAGGTGGGCGAGCAGTTCGGACAGGCCCGGGATGAACCGGCCCAGGAGGATGCCGCCGGCCATCGCCAAGCCGATCCACAGCGGCAGCCACCGATCGAGGGTCGAGAGGCGGCGAGTTGCGGGCGCTGCGTTGCTCACGCGAAAGCCCCCGCCGCGGTGAGGGTGGGAAGATCGAGCGCGGCGAGGTAGTGCTGCGCGTCTTGTGCTGCCGCGCATCCGGTTCCAGCGGCCGTGATCGCCTGCCGATAGGTGTGGTCTACGAGGTCGCCGGCGGCGAACACCCCGGTGAGTGAGGTGCGCGTGGAGGGATGGTCGACCAGCACGTAACCATCGGCATCCGTGGTGATCTGTCCAGCGACCAGCTCAGAGCGGGGGTCGTGGCCGATCGCGACGAACACGCCCGTCACAGGGAGGTTGCGCTCGGCTCCGGTGACGGTGTCGCGGAGGCGAACTCCCTGCACCTTCTCTTCTCCCTGCAGGGCTGCGATCTCGCTGTTCCACGCGACGTCGATCTTCGGGTGCTCGAGCACTCGCTCGGCCATGATCTTCGACGCTCGGAACGAGTCCCGGCGGTGAACAACGGTCACCTTCCGCGCGAACCGCGTCAAGAACAGTGCTTCCTCCATGGCCGAGTCGCCGCCACCGACCACGACGATGTCCTGGTCTCGGAAGAAGAACCCATCGCACGTCGCACACCACGACACGCCATGACCCGAGAGGCGCTCCTCGTCGGGAAGCCCCAGCTTCCGGTATGCCGACCCCATGGTGAGGATGACCGCGCGGGCATGGAACGTCTGCCCGGCACCCGTCTCGATGACTTTCGTGTCCGATTCGAGGTCAACGCGAATCGCATCGTCGAGGAGGATGCGGGCGCCGAAACGTTCGGCCTGCCGGCGCATCGTGTCCATCAGCTCTGGTCCCTGGATGCCATCGACGAAACCGGGGAAATTCTCCACCTCCGTAGTCGTCATGAGCGCACCGCCCGCGGTGACAGAACCCGCGATGACAACGGAGGCGAGCCCCGCCCGCGCCGCGTACACCGCTGCCGTGTACCCCGAAGGGCCCGACCCGACGATGACCAGCTCAACCTCTTGAATCGACATATGTCTATATTGACAGAGGTCGATACAGCGCGCAATCCTGATCATCAGAAGCCGCACATACCGAGGAGAGCCGCATGAAACCGACCGATCTTTTCATCTGTCAGCACAACGCCGGCCGCTCCCAGCTCGGCGCCGCTCGTCTTGACCGTCCCGCAAACGATCGTCTGCGACCGGCTGCCACCCGAGGGTTCAGTCATCAGCTGCTTGCGCGTCTTGACGCCCCTTCGAGATTCTTGCTCTGTGAATCTCTTCGCGTCTGATTGGCAAGCCCTCGTAGCCGTCGCCGTCTCCCTGCTCGGCCTAATCGCGACCTTCTACACAGCGTTTGGTTCAACCGCGCGACGCCTCCGTAGCGATCTCACCACAGACGTCAAGCTTGTGGCCGAGCTCGATGGCGATGTAAAACATGACCTTCAAGAGAGCGTCACCGATCGTTCCTACCGCCTCGTCGCAGCTACCCGCTATCCGAGTCTGACGTGGTACGAGGCTGCGCTCGCTCTCTTGCTGACTCCGGTGTTTTGGCTGCTGCTCAGCGCGCCCGGTGAACTGCACGCACTGGCTGAGCAAGACGCAGTCGAACCCATATTGTTGGGTCCAGGGCAATTGATCACACTCATGATCGCCTTCGTGACGTACGCCGCTCTGGTGCGTTCGTGGTCCGGTCGGGCGGCTGCACGGGTCGTCTACGTCTACAAGCGACTTGGCGACGATGAGGCGCGTGCGCTTGTCCGAGTACTTGCGTTCCCGTCCAACCTTGTGCCGGTCGTCTTCTTCTTGGCGCTCGCGGCCGGCGTGCTTCTCAACGTCGAAGAAATTACTCAAGCGATCTCCTGGCCGGTGTGGGCTGCTGTGTTGATCACGACGGGCATCTCCTTCGTCTTGATCGGGTTCATCTATTGGATCGCTTCTCGCGAGGACTTGTCCGGGTACCTGCGCTTCTATACGGACCCGATGCACATCGGCGCTGACATACCCCGTCTTCGTCCGGTTGAGCTTGGACAGACAGAAGAAGACTTGGCGCGCTACGAAGAGGCGTTCGATCGCCGATTCCCCGGAAGGCGTCGGAAGAAGGAGTGACGCTGCGCGAATCGGTACCGGGCTTCCCAACGGTCGGCCCTGTCGAAAACGATCGATTTCGGCACGCGGGGTCGACCCTGCCGCAACCTCCGTGACACGCCGTCCCGAAAACGGGTGCCGTTAGTGCCTTGTATCGAATGGGCCATCGCGCGTTTTTAGTGGCCGCCGGTGATGCGGCGCGATCGTGGGCGGCGTCGCTGCGACCGTCGTCGCGGTCAACGTCTTCCCCCTGCGCATCTCGACCCGGCCGCAGTAGCCGTGCTAGAGAGCGGAGCGAGGGTGGCCATCAAGTGATTGACACGACCCTCGCGCCGGGAGAGTATCTGCGCATCCAGACCGAGACCGACACCCTTTCGAAGTGGGCCCGTTGCGATCTGCCGGCGTGGGAAAGAAATGCGAACAACTGAACATCCGCAGACACTACTCAACGCGCGCGAACGCGCCCGCAAACCGCGGCAGATCAAGGGGAGCGCCCATGAACGCCCCCGCACGCACGCGTGCAGGCCGGGTTCGAATCCCTCCGTCTCCGCCAAAAAGGCCGGATCAGTTGGCATTTTGTGCAGCCTCTGTGTCTCGTTCGTGCCGAGTGTAACGCGACAACTGCTGACCGTCGCTTCCGGGCTTCGGGCATGACGACAGTGACCGCGCGTCGGCGCCGGTGCGCGGATCGCTCGCGAAGAATAGGTCTGTCGCCGCGACCGAGTCCGGGCCTGGTGCGCGCCCGACCACCGCCCGGGCGATCGGCGAGGCGGGCCGCCGCCTCACCCCCACGGACGTCGTCGGTCGCGATGCCCTCGCGTTTCGCGCGCTGCTCGAGGGTCTCCAGCTGCTGGAAGAACGTCACATGCCAGCCGGCGGTTCCCTGAACTCGGGCGTTGAGGCTCTGGAATGGCGTCTGTACCGGCGGAGCGATGAGCTCGGCGCCGCTGCCACGCGCCGCCGCGACAGCCTGCTCGGTGTTCTCGACCTCCAGCGCGATCCGCAGCGCTCCCTGGGTGTGCGGTGCGCCCTTGACGTCGTCGATGTTCGTTGCGTGCGTCGGCGTGGCCAGCTCGATCGTCGCGATGCCGGCGTGCAAGATCGCCACTCGGACTGACCGCATGGGGGCGGTGATGGACGGTTCACGAGCGGACCCGCGCGCGACGGCGTTGCACGATGATGGCGGCGAGAACTGCCGCGCCCGCGACGAGGAGCGACGGAATCGTGTAGCGGTCCACGATCTGAAGCAGCACCGGACCGATCGTCGCTCCGCCGATGACCCAGAGCGTGGCCCAGATGACTGCGGCTACTGCGCAGATCGCGGCGAAACGCCGATAGCGGATGGTGGATGCTCCAGCGGCTGCAGCGACGAGGGTTCGTATGCCGGGCATGAGCCGAGCCACTATGACGACCCAGAACTGGCGGGCGACGAAGTCGCGCGCTGTCATCCACCTGTCCTGTCCGAGGCGATTGATCAGTCTCGTCTCGCCTAGGCGTGGGCCCAGTTTCCGGCCGACGGCGAAGCCGATGTGGTCGCCCAGGAAGGCTCCGGTTGCTGCGGCCACGACGGCCAGTGCGACATGCAAGGGGCTGTCTGCGAGGGCCATCGCCGCAAGTACGATCCCTGTCTCGCCGGGGAGGATGGCGCCTACGCCGAGCGCTGCGTCGATGGCGGCGAAGAGGAAGATGCAGACGAGCACAAGAGTCGCGTGTTCTCCCGCTCGGTCCAGCAACGTCCAGATGAGATCGATCATGACTGCGACGCTATGAGGGCCAGAAGGTGCGGCAGAACCGACGATCGGGCACGTCTGCACTGACGATGGTTAGCTTCGCAGGTGTGCGGCGCCTCCTAGATTGGTGGAATGTCCACCGAATCGCGGGATCGGCGTTCCCCGGGTGCCCGTACCCGTGTCGCGGTCGGCGCGGTCGTTGCCGTGGTGGCCGGGCTCTCATCGCGTTGGCTGCTTGTGGATGCACCGTTGCTCGCTCTGGCGATCATCATCGTGTGTTCTGTTGTGCTGGTTCTCGCGGCTCCGAAGGTTCCGCTGCTCACCATCGTCACCTGGGTGATGGTGTCAGCGATCGTCGTGCAGTTCCCGGGCTTGACCATCGAGAACCTCGCTCTCGGGACGGTCGCAGGTCTTCTCACTTCCCTGTGCCTGACCGGGCCAATGGCGGTCGCTGCGGTGCTGCGGCACCGGCGCGAGTATCTCCACCGCGGCTGGAGGCTGGCCGCGATGGAAGCCGAAAGACGGTCGAACGATATTCAGACCGCGCTTCAGCGCGAACGGATGTCTCTGGCCGCAGAGATGCACGACGGGCTCGGCCATAGCCTCACCCTGATCGCTGTGCGGCTGGGGCAGCTCTCGCTCACCTCGACACTGGCGCCGGCTGACCGCGCCGCGGTCACTGAGCTGCGGCAGGCTTCAGCGGAGGCAGCGGAGGAGCTGGGGAACGCCGTACGTCTGCTCCGCGATCCCGGCGCGATCGCCACGGGCACGGGGGTCCCCACGATCATGGACGCCGTGGAGAGCGCACGCTCAGCAGGTATCCCCGTGACAACCGATGTTCCGGAGGGATTGACGGAGATCCTGAGCGCAGAAGCGCAGACTGCGGTCGCACGACTGGTTCAGGAATCCCTCACGAACGCCGCGAAGCACGCGCCGGGCGAACAGGTCGGCATCGCCATCCATGTCACCGGTTCGACGATGGTGGCCGAGGTCTCCAATGCGATGCCTGCACAGGATGGCGCCGACCGGCCCCCGTCGAGCGGGTTCGGACTCGTCGGAATCCGGCACCGCGCAGGGATGCTGGGCGGGACTCTGGAGGTGGGGCGTTCGCCGGACGTCTTCGCTCTGAAGCTCACCCTCCCCACCGACGCCAAACCTTCCCCGTCCGATCGCGTCACGGCGGCGGAGGACATCGTTGCCGCGGAGAATGAAGCGGCGCAAAGTCGCACGATGGCGACCAGGGTCGCCATCGTGCTGCCGGCAGCGATCCTCGGCGCCGTGCTGGCGGTCACCTTCGCCTACCTGACGGCGGCGACCGTGCTGTCGGTGGTGAGTGCGCCCCAGTTCGCCGAGATACAGCCCGGCGATCCACGCGCGGAGGTCGAGCTCTCGCTGCCGATCTTCGAAGTCCTCGACGCGCCACGCGATCAGTTCCCCCCGAAAAGCGGCGAGCAATGTCGCTACTACGAATCCGACGTCAGCTTCTTCGAACGCAGCGACGTTCACGTGGTCTGCTTTGATGACGATGCCGTCACGCGTATGGGAGTCATACCCGCGTCATGACCGGTATCTCCGCGCCGTCCGTGCAGCCCGCCCGCGTGCTCATCGCGGACGACGACCGACTCGTCCGCGCCGGCATCGTCGGCATCTTGTCGACCGCTGATGACATCCAGGTCGTGGCCGAGGCGGGGGACGGGGTCGAGGCCACCGAAGCTGCCGCCGCGCACCGCGTGGACGTGGTCCTCCTCGATATTCAGATGCCGCGTCTCGACGGGATCCAAGCGCTGCGTGACATCAAGCGGCGTCAGCCTCTCCTTCCTGTCGCGATGCTCACCACGTTCTCCGACGATCTGCTCATCAGCGATGCGTTGAGCGCGGGGGCGCTCGGGTTCCTGCTCAAATCCGACGATCCGCAACAGTTGATCGGCGGCGTCCGAGCGCTTGCCCACGGCGGTGGCGTGTTCTCCCCTCGTGTCGCGCGCTGGCTCGCGACACGGGAACGCACCGCGATGCGTTCGGATCAGGAGAACCAGCGGATTCGCGACCTGCTCACTGAGCGACAACTGGAGTTGCTCGCCCTCGTCGGCCGAGGGCTGTCGAACGCTCAGATCGGCTCTCAGATGAGCCTTTCCGAAGGCACCGTCAAACAGTATCTCTCGGCCCTCTTCGCGCACCTCGGCATCGACAACCGTGTCCAGGCCGCCGTTCTGGCCTACCGGTCCGGACTGCTGGAATGAGAACCGCGGCTGCCGTTCGTCCGCTGAGCCGACGGGATTCGCGGTGCGGGGGTGCCATCCCGACCCCACACCCCGCGCGTTCGCGACTGTCGCGAGCAAAACTGGAACTCCGCATCGGGACGCGCACGGTGACTACTCAGTCTTTGTAGGCCTCCACAAACGTTATGGGGCAAGATCAAACGATGTCGGCACGCGAACGGTCAACGCACACCTGCGCCAGGTGCTACCTGCACCGAACTGACTTCTCAGCCTGTCGGGGTCGAGTGTGACGCGACGAGCAGAGCCCCGCTGGCGAAGTGTCTGTGGGATAGGAGGCTGGTGCCTATGGATTCTCACGGCGATGGCTACGGTGGCGCTCGTCTGGAGCCTGCTTGCTAGTGCTGTCGGCCTCGCACTCTCGGGCTCGGGCATGGGACCAGCAAGTGTCACTGCGTGGAAGACCGGAGCGGCCTCGGCTGCTGTTGCCTCCGCAGTCCTGCGGTTCTCGCCGTGCTCGGTCGCCGGTGGGTCCTGTTCTCTTTGGCTCTACTGCTGACGCTATTCGCTGCACTATTGAGCGTCGGCGAAGTCACCGCGTGAGCGGTGTCGGCGACGGTTGAGAACCCGGCCAAAACGACGGGCGAAAAATAGGCCACCGTTTCGTGTTGTTAGTCTGCCGGATCCTGAGTCCTGATGCTGGGGAGGCTGTCGATTCCGCGGCCGCGGAGGCGATAGCTGGCGCCTTTGAGGGTAAGAACGTCGGCGTGGTGGACGATGCGGTCGATCATCGCGGCGGCGACGGCTTGGTCTCCGAAGACGCCGCCCCAGCCGGAGAACGGCAGGTTGCTGGTGAGGACCAGTGAGGCGTGTTCGTAGCGGGATGAGACGAGTTGGAAGAACAGGTTCGCGGCGTCTTGCTCGAAGGGGAGGTAGCCGACTTCGTCGACGATGATCAGCCCGTAACGGCGGAGCCGGGCGAGCTCGCGGGGCAGGTTCCCTTGCCGATGGGCGTCGGTGAGCCGGGTGACCCAGTCGGTCGCTGTGGCGAACAGGACCCGGTGTCCGTGGCGGGCCGCGACGATCCCGAGCGCGGTGGCGAGGTGGGTCTTCCCGGTTCCGGGTGGGCCGAGCAGGACGACGTTCTGCGCTTCGAGGAGGAACCCGCCCGAGGCGAGCGCGGCGATCTGCTGACGGGCTGTCGGTTGGGCGTCCCAGTCGAAGTCCTCGAGCGTCTTCCGGGCGGGGAACCCGGCCGCTTTGATCCGCAGCTCCGCGCCGGACGCGTTGCGGGCGCTCACTTCCCGTTCCAGGACGGCGGCGAGATAGTCCTCGAACGACCAGCCCGCATCCCGCGCCTGATCGGCCATCCGGCCCGCGGCTTCGGTGATCCGGGGCGCTTTGAGCGCGCCGGCGAGATAGGTGATCTGCTTGACCGCGTCGGTCTGTTTGCCGCCCATCACGCGACTCCTTCGATCCCGAACGCGCGGTCGTAGTCCGCGAGATCCCTGCTCAGGTCGTCTCCGACCGTGGCGGGGCGGGGTTGTTGGAACTGCTGCCGCAACCGCCGCGCCGTCTCAACATGAGCCGGGTCGGTGACGATGCTCCCTCGCGCCCAGACCCGTTCGTGGTCAGCGACGATCCGCCCGTCCAGGCGGACTTTCACCCGGTCGAGGTCGGCGGTGACATCGACGATCCGTCCGATCGCTTGCGGGTCGACGGAGTAGTCGGACGCGTCGAGGCGGACGTAATAGTCCCGGCCGAGCCGGACCCGCTCCCGCCAGCCCAGCTGCAACGGGATCGGCGGCAAGGGCAGCATTCTCGATCGGTCGTGCCCGATCAGATCGACGGGACGTGCCTTGATCGTGCGAACGACCCTGCTGTTCGCTTTCTCGAGCCAGTCGGCGAGTTGGGTGTTGAAGTCTGCTGGAGACGTGAAGGTCCGGCCCGGCATGAACGAGGTCTCGAACCAGCCGTTGCGCCGCTCGACGATCCCCTTCGATTCCGGGTCGTAGGGCCGCAACTGCACCACCTTCGTCGCCAGGGTCCCGGCGAACGACGCGACGCCCTGCGCGAGGCGCCCCTTCTGCCCGATCCCGGGCTCGTTGTCCCAAATCAGGCGCCGCGGAACGCGCTCCAACCGTTGGATCAGCTCCCATGACCCGAGCAATAGATCCTCCGTCTTCCGGGTTGGGATCATCCTGGCCGTCACGAACCTAGAGTGCGCGGCGACGATCACCAGCACTGGCAACAGCACGGTCGTGCCGTTCTCGAGTGGGATCTTCCGCGGCGGGAACCACAGATCACACTGCGCCGCATCACCCGCCGCCCAGGTGAGCCGGTCCGCCGGGTCGACCGGGCGATGCTCCGGCCGCAGCCGTCTCACGTTCTCCCGAAACCACGTGATCGACCCCGACCACTCAACTCGCTCCGCGATCACCGTCGCCGGCATCGACGGATGCTCCGCCAGCAACGCGCGCACCCGCGCCTCGAATGGCGAGAACGACGTCGGCTGCGCCGGCCGCTGATACCTCGGCGGCCGGTCCGACCTCACCGCCGCAGCGACGGTATCCCGTGCGATACCGAGATCTCGAGCCACCTGCCGCTGCGGAACCCCATCCGCGACAAGCCGCCTGATCAACGCCCAATCTTCCAAGGAGATCACGCACCCAATCTGGTCTGGGTGGCCTACTTTTCAACCGTCGTTTTGGCCGGATTCTCGAGCGTCGTCGACAAGCGGTACGCAGCAACGAGCTATCCATCGCCGCCGGAACCATGCCCCAATGACCAGTGCTTGACTGATTCGCTGCGCTGATCAAACAGCGCACGGTCTTCCGTACCGCCCTTGCTGAGGCTCACGTCCACGCGTCGATTGACATCCGCCATTCGAGTAGCCCACTTCGGTAGGCGAGAACAGCCGCGTGCACCTCCTCTCAGGGCTCGCAGCTCACGGTGAGCCTGCGTCGCACACCCTCACTTCGTCATGGAGGTGACGGGCAACGGCGCCGATGGTCTGCTCCGCGAGAGGTTGTTCGATCGCTCAGGCACGTTCCACTCTCGTAATCCGTTTCCTGTCGGCGGTGTCGTGGAAGATCCCGCGACCGGTGCGGCGGCGGTACGCGCCACTCATTGATCAGCGCACCAGGCGAGGAGCTCGTCGTGAAGGAGGCGGGCTGCCTGACCCATGGCATGCTCGGCCGCGGGCTGGATGGTGGCGGGGATCCTGCTCCGGGTAAGTGCCACAACGATCAGCGTCTCACCGTCCACGTGCTCGACCACGCCTGCCTCGTGTCGGAGATGAAGGAACGACCCCGTCTTGGATGACCAGGATGCGGCGTCTGAGGCGAAGTCAGGCGACAGTCGGTGGCGCAACAGGTTTCCGGCCATCATGTGGCGAACGGCTGCGGCGACGTCGTCGCCGATGCTGCCGTCCCACAACTGCTGAATGAGGTCGGCGAGACCGTGGGCCGTACCTGAATTGGCCAGCTCCACGTCGAGCTGAGGGAGCGGTGAGGGATGCCCGAGCTGGTCGGCAGATATCACCAGAGAGTGGACCGCGGCCGCATCGCTTGAGCGGGCCTGAGCGGCCAGGGACACGTACAGGTCTTCGATCGGGTGGCGGATGACCACTCCGCGGATGCCCGCAGCACGCAGCCACGCGGTGACGCTCTGCGGGGGCACGAACCGGAACAACGCATCCGCAGCACTGCTGTCACTGTGCTCGATCGAGATCCTGGCGAGATCTTCGAGGGCAAGCGTCGCCGGGTGGGTGAATCGGGCGATTCCTGGGCCACCCCGAGAGCGCGAACGGTGGTCCAGGGTCACTTGCTGCGCCAGGTCAAGTTCACCCCGCCGCCCCGCATCGAGCGCCGCGGCGACTAACGGCAGCTTGGCCAAAGATGCCAGCGGGAACGGCCGGTCGGCATCGATGGCCAGTTGGTGCCCCGTGCCGAGGTGGCGCACGAGGAGTGAACCGGAGAGCCCTGCGGTTGCGAGCACACTGGCCGCGCGTGAGACCACCGGCGCGAAAGCGGGTTCCTGAGTCAGATCGGTCATCGGTCCTGCAGTGGTGCAGTTCCCAGAGCGGCTGCGACGTCGCGGCGAAGGTTCATGTCGAACAACTCTGTGCCCCTCTGGCTGATCGTGTCCAGCCGATAGGTGCGGGACAGTGGCAGTTCCTTGACAGGAAGCCACGTCAACCTCCAGGCATCAGCTTCTGCGCGAGAGCAGAGGATCCAATCGTCGCCCGCGAGGGAGCCAGCGAGTGCAGGAACAAGGTCGGGTGCGTGATGGATCTGTCGGGCGGCCAGACCGTACCGGGCCGTCGTGTCCCGGAGCGTCGAAAGCAGTGCGCCCTCGCTGTCTTCCGGGAGGACGACTATCCGTGCAGCGCGCTCCCGGTCGGCACGGGTCGGGCGGAGGGAGGCGAGCGTGAGCTGCCGCTGATCGGTGGATTGGGCAAGCCCCAGAGGAACCAGCCAGTCAGCTCGCGCCGATTCGACCGGGAGGATGGCGGCATCCACTTCGCCACCTCGCAGTCGTAGCAGCCGACTATCCCGACCGTCTTCCTCGATGTCCAGCTCCACACCGGTCGCGGACGCCCGCAGCCGCACAGCGGCCCACAGTGCGGCGTCGGGGTAGGGCGGCACAAGCAGCCGGACCGCCCCACGGCGATATGACGCCGCTGCATCCACGAGCGCGCGTTCCGCGGTGAGCAGGGTCTGCGCGTTACTGAGCAGCGCCCGCCCCAGGGGGGTGAGGCCAACCGGGCGGAAGTCGCGCTCGATCAGCGGACCACCCAGAACCTCCTCCAGCGCCGCGATCCGGCGACTGATGACCGGTTGGGTGGTGCGTTCGTCGTCGGCGGCGGCGGAGAAGCTGCCTCGGCGCGCCACGGCAGCGAACGCCCGGACGCCGTTGAGCAGATCCACAACCGCAACAGTATGCCCAACGCGCATAGAAAACGGCATTCGCATCTTTGTCGTTATACGCGCGGCCAGCCGACACTGGCGGCATGAAGCGGTTGCATCGCCCCGAAACCCAGGACCGCCGCACGGCCCGCAGCGTTCTGGGAGCTTTCGCCGGTCTCGCCGGCCTCAGCACAGTGGCGGGCGTGCTCGTGGCGGCATCCCTCACGCCCGCGCTGGCACTGTCAGGTGCAGCCACGTCGACGGCGATCACGATGTTCGATCGCCTCCCCAGCGTGCTCGACATCGGAAAGCCGATGCTGCCGACCACGTTTTGGGTGAAGAACCCCGACACCGGCGAAGAGCAGGTGCTGACCCAGTTTTACGACCAGAACCGGTCTCAGGTCGACTTCGACCAGATCGCGCCCGTTATGTACGACGCGATCCTCTCCAGTGAGGACCCTCGGTACTACCAGCACAGTGGCGTCGACCTCATCGGTACCGCCCGCGCCCTCCTGTCCAACGCCCAGGGTGGCGGCGAGACGCAGGGTGGCTCATCCATCAGCCAGCAGTACGTCAAGAACATTCTCATCCAGAAATGCGAGCGAGACGCCGAGGCCGGCGAAAAGCAGGACGAGAACGGCGAGATCGTCCAGATCACGCGTGAGCAGGCTCTGCTGGAGTGCTGGACGGAGGCGACGACCGCCGAAGGCGACGAGGGCATCATTCGGAAGCTGCAGGAGATGCGATACGCCATCGCCCTGGAGCGGAAGTACTCCAAGAGCGAAATCCTGCTCGGATACCTCAACATCGCGAACTTCGGCGGCACCACTTACGGCATCGACGCCGCCGCTCGATACTACTTCGGCGTGTCTGCTGCCGAACTGAGTCTCCCGCAGGCCGCGACGCTCGCAGGTATCGTGCAGAATCCCAACACGTACCGCATCGACAAGCCGACAGGTTCGATGTTCGGCGCCGAAGACGTGGCGTTCAACAAGGCACCGGATGGTGCGATTGATGATGTCAAGGATGGCCAGCTTGCCGCCCTGGACACCATGCTCGCCCGCGGTGAGATCACGCAGGAGCAGTACCTCCTGGCCGCCGACGGCTACTCGGCCACGAAGGGTCGTCAGCTCTACGTGCTCAGCCGCATGCTCGACGACGGCCGGATCACACAGGAGCAGTACCGCGCCGCAGTCTTGGAGCCAATCACTCCGAGCATCACTCCGCCCAGGACCGGCTGCGCTGCCGCAACCGGAGCGGAGTACTTCTGCCAGTACGCCCGTATGGTCGTCGAGCGAGATCCTGCGTTCGGCGAGACGACCGAAGAGCGCGTCAAAAACCTGCGCCAGGGCGGCCTCAACATCTACTTAACCCTCGATTGGCGCGTGCAGAACCCCGCCCGCGACACCGTCGCTGAGTGGGCGCCGAGCTCGCTGCCAGGCATGTCGTTCGGAACGTCCGCTACGAGCGTCGAGGTGCCAACTGGCCGCGTCCTTTCCATCGCGCAGAACACCAACTTCCGCGACGGCGACAGCGGCGGCGACCCCAACTTCTCCAGCATCGTCTACGCAGGCGACCTGCAGTTCGGAGGATCCAACGGGCTCCCCGCCGGGTCGACGTTCAAGCTCTTCACGCTCATCGACTGGCTGGAGCAGGGCAAGTCCCTGAATCAGCTCGTCGATGGAGTGCTGAGACCGCCGAAGCGAATGACCAACAGTTGCACCGGCGACTGGACGAATACGTCGAATTGGCGACCCAACAACTCCGGTGGCACCCGCGGCTATGTCGGTACTCCGATGCAATTCACTCGCGACTCGCTCAACTCTGGGTATGTTGCGATGGCCGCGGAGCTGGATTTGTGCGACATCGCCAACGTCGTGAAGAAGATGGGCGTCACCTACGGCGACGGGTCGGACATTCCGATGGCCGTCGCAAACGACGTCATCGGCTCAGCCAACGTCTCGCCACTCGCAATGGCCGGCGCGTTTGCCACGGTCGCGAACAACGGCGTCCACTGTCAGCCCACGGTTATCGACAAGGTCACCGATTACCAGGGAAACGAGTTGCCCAAACCTGCACGCATCTGTACGCAGGTGCTGGATCCGGCCGTCGCGGCTACTGCTGCGACAGCACTGCAAGGCGTCATGTATGGCGGAACCGGAGACTCGGCGCGCCCCCGCGACGGTGTCCCCGTCATGGGCAAGACGGGAACTCATGAGTACTGGCAGACCTGGATGGCGGAGGCGAGCACAAGAGTCGCCACAGTCGTCTGGGTCGGGAACTCCACCGGCGAGGTGCGTCTCGACCGCACCTACACCGACCGGGACGTTCTTCACGATCTGCGATACCCGATCGCCCGTCAGATCCAGGCCGCAGCCAACGCGGCCTACGGCGGAGACCGGTTCCCGGACCCCGATACGAACCTGATGCGTCAGGTGCTCGAAGATCTACCAGACGTGCTGGGAATGACCGTCGATGAGTCCAGAAGCATGCTCGAGGCGGCCGGCTTCGGCGTCGTCGTTGGCCAGCCGGTGGACTCCGACAGACCGGAGGGGACGGTGGCCGCGCAGACCCCGAATCCCGGCAAGGTCGCAGGCGGCACGGTCGTGACGATCAACCCGAGCAACGCGCAAGCGGTCACAGTGCCGGACGTCGCTGGCCGCTCTTTTGAGGAGGCGAGGCTCATGCTGCTCGAAGCTGGGTTTGCAACCATCATCACAGGGACCTGTACCGAGGAATCGACTGCCACGAAACCGCGCGCAATACGAACGAATCCGAGCGCTGGAAGTCTTACAAACCGCGCCCCCATCGTGGTCGATTACGCCGCGGCTCAGTGCGGCACTGATGCTGGCAACGCGCCGTGATCGAGGCGCAGGGATCGCTCTGGGCTCGCGCCGAACGCCGCATATCTCATCCGCACGGCACCCACAAAGCCGAAAAGAAGCGTGTCAGATGACTACGCAGGATAGGAGAACACCACGTCGGCGCACCGCCGTTGCCCTGGCCGTCGTACTCGCAGTGTTAGGGGGATACATCATCCGCCTGGTCGATATCCAGGTGGTCAATGCCAGGGATCACGTCGCCGACTCGATGGAGTGGGCGTTCACGGGGACTCAGGAGCTTTACGGCACCCGCGGTCCCATCGTCGACGAAGAAGGTCAGACACTGGCGAGCAGCATCCTCCTCTACGACTGCCAGCTCGACCCACTGCTGATCACGCAGACCGACACCCACATTATGGCCGGCGAATCCGAGGCACGACTGTGGCAGAACGTCTCGGTGGACATCACCTCGATCACAGGGCAGACCGTCGACGAGGTGCGCGACATAGTGTCTGTTGCGCTGGCGGAGAATCCCAAGACTCGCTTCGCAAGTCTCAAGAACGGCGTGGACACCGAGCAGTACCGAGCGCTGATCGATCTCGCCCCGTACGTTCAATGCCTGCCGCACCCCGCTCGCGCCTACCCGAACGGTGCTGTGGCCGGAAACCTCGTCGGCTTCGTCAGCTCCGACGGGGAGGCGCTTGAGGGCCTTGAGAAGCAATACGACGACTGCGTCGCCTCGACGAACGGCACGCGGCGTTATCAGCAGGGGAAGGACGGCGTCATCATCCCGGGCACCATGCATGATGAGGCGGCGGTCGACGGAGGTACACTGCGGCTGACGGTCAACCGGGACCTCCAGTGGTACCTGCAGCAGCTGATCGCCGAGCAAACACAGAACATGGGCGCGCAGGCGGGCGCAATCCTCGTCTACGAGGCCAACACCGGCAAAGTCCGGGCCGCGGCCGAGTATCCTACGGTTGACCCCAACAATGTAACCCCGACCGAATCGGACGACCGCAGCAGCCGGATCTTTCGCAACTGGTTCGAGCCGGGTTCGCCATTCAAAGCTCTGGCCGCGGCAACCCTGCTCGAGGCCGGCGAACTGAGCCCGACGTCGACCGTCGTTGCCTCGGGATTTGAGCAGTTCCGTGATGGCGCGCGCGTTCGCGACTCCTTTCAGCACCCCGCTTACGCATACACGCTCGCCGGGGTGCTGATCGACTCCTCGAATACCGGCATCTCGAAGTTCAGCGACGCCCTTCCCATCCAGACGCGATACGACTATCTCAAGCGCTTTGGCATCGGCGACGGCACCGGCTCCTACCCAGAGGAACAGCGGGGTCTTGTACACGCAGTTAGCGACTGGGATGCACAAACTGCTTACAACACCTCGTTCGGCCAAGGTCTGACATCAACTGTGCCCGAGCTTGCTCGCGCGTACGGCGCGATCGTGAACGGCGGCGTGAAGATGCCGTTCTCGCTCGTCGAATCGTGTACGACCGACGACGGCACCGTTATCCAACCCGAACTGCCCGAGCCAGAGCGGGTCATCAGCGAGAGTACCTCTGCACAGATGCGCACGATCCTCGAGAACGTCTTCCTGCAGGCGCCCTACGCCAGCCGGGTGACCATCCCGGGATACCGAGTGGGCGGCAAGTCGGGTACCGGTGAGAAAGCGGACCCTCTGAACGGCGGCTACATGACCGGTGTGTACTTCACGACGATGGTGGGCTTCGCTCCCGCCGATGCCCCGGAGTTCGTGGTAGTCGTGACTCTCGACGAACCGACGAAGGAAACTTCGTCTGCGGCTAATGCGGACGCGTTCCAGAAGGCCATGGCGCAAGTTCTGAAGACCTACCGCGTCATGCCGTCCACGTCGGTGCCGGAGAAGCTGCCCAAGTTCGGGTAGCTCGACGTATTCACCTACTGCCCATGTCGACAACTCCATCCTTTGACTGGCGACTTGTTCCGGACAGTTTTTCTAGAGTTGGTGGAGTCAGGCGTGATGGTTTCTTGCAGCGGTGACGACCGTGAGTGGGGTACTACAGAAGGTGGCGTGACCGTTGGATGGCGCACTTCGCCGCTCGTGTAGGCGACCATAATGAGGGACTGCTGGAGGTTTAGGTGACTCCTGATCTGTGGTTGTGTCACTTACCCGGCAGAGTCCCCGCCACCATCCAGCCCATACCTGGCCCAGGGTGGAGCGCCCCCTGCTCCGCGCCATCCACCATTCGGTTGATGGCGGAATCAACCCTCTCTCCACCCTGATGATCGACGCGGCGCGACCTGCTGCGTTTGTAGCGTCACCGTATGAGCGCACTGGAAGTACGAAACCTGCACAAGCGCTACGGTCAGCGCGTCGCCGTGGATGACGTCTCCTTCACTGTCGAGGAGGGGGAGATCTTCGGCATCATCGGCCCGAATGGTGCCGGGAAGACAACGACGGTGGAATGCATCGCCGGTCTGCGGACACCGGATCGTGGTGCGGTTCGCGTCTTGGGTTTCGACCCCGAGACGCAGCGCGCGCAGGTGCGGGAACGGCTGGGGGTGCAACTGCAAGAGAGCAGCTTTCCGGACGCGATCACCGTCGACGAGGCCCTCGAGCTCTACAGCTCGTTCTACCGGGATCCCGCCGACCGGCACGAGCTGGTGGATCTTCTGGGCCTGTCGGACAAGCGTCGCACGCGGTACAAGTCACTCTCGGGTGGGCAGAAACAACGTCTGTCGATCGCGTGCGCGCTGGTCGGGAATCCGAAGGTCGCGATCCTGGACGAACTGACGACCGGTCTGGATCCCCAGGCGCGACGCGAGACGTGGAGCCTGATCGAGCGCGTTCGGGAGCGGGGCGTCACGATCGTGCTGGTCACGCACTTCATGGACGAGGCGGAACGTCTCAGTGACCGGATCGCCGTCATCGTCGGCGGCCGCGTCGCTGCGGTGGATACCCCAGCTGGGCTGATCGCGCAGACGAGCACGGCTCAGCACGTCCGCTTCCGAGTCCGACAGCCCTTGGACAGGAACGTCCTCATGAGTCTCGCTGACGTGTCCGATGTCGAAGTCACAGAGGGGACCTGGCTCGTCACCGGCGGCGGACAGCTGCTCACCAGCGTCGCCGGCGCGCTCGCGCGCGCAGAGATCGTGGCCGAAGATCTGCGAGTCGACCAGGCCAGTCTCGACGACGCGTTCGTCACCCTCACCGGTCATGCACCGGGATCCGAGAACACCCACCCGAAGGAAGCCTGAGCCATGAGTGCTCTCACGACGATGCTCAAGGTCGAGACCAAGCTCCTGTTGCGCGACCCGACCACGGTGTTCTTCGGTGTGCTGTTCCCCACAGGGCTGCTGCTGGCGTTGAGCGTCATTCCGGCGCTGAGGGAAACGCCGCCGGAGCTCGGCGGGCTCCGCGCGATCGACGCCTGGGCTCCGACGGCGTTGGTGTTCGGAATCGTGATGATCGCCGTTCAGCACATCCCGAGCGTGATCGCCACGTACCGAGAGCGCGGCATCCTACGGCGGCTGTCCACGACGCCGGTGCATCCACGGCGGATTCTGCTCGCGCAGATGATCGTGTCTTTCGTCTCGGTGATCGTCGGCGCCGCGCTGATGATCGCTGTGGCGTGGGCGGTGCTCGGCATCGCCCCGCCGCAGCGGCCGCTCGCGTTCGCTGTCGCCTTCGTCGTCGGATATGCGGCGGTGCTCGGGATCAGCATGATCACCGCCGCGCTGGTGCGCACGAGCAGCGCAGCCTCGACGATCGGGACGCTGCTGTTCGTGGTGCTGATGTTCTTCGGCGGGGCATTCCTGCCGCGGTACACGATGCCCGAGACTCTGCAGAAAGTCGGGGATTTCGTGCCGCCGGGACTGCAGGCGTTCATCGAAGCGTGGTCTCCGGTCGCGGGGGAGCTCACCAGCGTCGGTCAGCCCTTCTGGGTGCAGATTGGGATAATGGCCGCTATCGCTGTGGTCGCGAGCGGGATCGCCGCGAAGCTGTTCCGGTGGGAGTAGCCCGACCGCCAACGACGGGGAATCGAGGCCGAGTGAGTCCGCACAAGACGGAGCAGCTGCGCTCGTGGGACCTGCTGCAGCTGTGCACGCCATGGCTGCTCCTGGCAACCTCGACGGCGGTCTACTTCGCGTGGGCGCTCCCGTCGACCGGCGCCGAGTTCTGGCCCGAGGGCGCAACCGTCCTCGGGCTGCTCGCCGCCTCGGCGGCATGGATCGCGGCAGGAAGCTCGGCGCCGATCGCACGGCACGCCGTCCGTCCGGTTCCTGCTGCGATCTACTTCCTGGGTTTGCTCGGGCTCTGTATCGCCCTCATGGCGTACTCAGAGGTCTTCGTGATCCTCACGATCGCGGGCTTCTTCCATGCGTACCTGCTCTCCCCGTGGCTGTTGGGGCTGGTCGCCGTCTTCGCGACGTCGACCGCGCTGAACGGGATGACGCTTTTCCGGCCAGACCCCACTCCCGAGACGTTCGTGATGCTCGTCCTGATCGTCGTTGTGCAGACGGCAGCGATCGGCGTTGGCATCCCCATCTCGCGCCGCAACGAGACTGAGGAGCGCAAGCGTGACGAGCTCATCGCACAACTCGAGCAGGCACTGCATGAGAATGCTGGACTGCATGCGCAGCTCGTCAACCAAGCGCGGGAGTCCGGAGTGCAGGATGAGCGTGAGCGACTCGCCCGAGAGATCCACGACACCCTCGCGCAAGGATTCGCGGGGATCATCACCCAGCTCCAGGCCACGCAGCGCCGCGCGAGCAGTCCGATTGAACGCGAGGAGCACGTGAGTCAGGCGCTCCGTCTCGCGCGCACCGGGCTCACCGAAGCGAGACGATCCGTGCAGGCACTCGCACCTCAGGAACTCGGTCGTGCTCAGCTGCCCGAAGCGATCCGCACCCTGACCGAGCAGTGGTCGAAGCAGGAGCGGATTCCGGCGCGTGTCGAGGTCACCGGCACCCACGCGCCGCTCAGCCCAGCGATCGAGGTCGCGCTGTTCCGTGTCGCCCAAGAGTCTCTGACCAACGTTGGGAAGCATGCCGACGCCACGCGCGTCGGCGTCACCCTGTCCTATGTCGGCACCGAGGTGCTGCTGGACGTGCGGGACGATGGCCTCGGATACGCGGAGGCCACCCGCACCGGCTTCGGATTGACCAGCATGCGCCAGCGCATCCGTGGCGTCGGGGGTCATGTCGAGGTGCAAAGCGCACCCGGGGAAGGCACATCGGTGAGCGCGCGCGTACCGGCCATTGCCGGCGCAGCCAGTGAGGAGGCTCGATGATCAGGCTCGTGATCGTCGACGACCATCCCATCGTCCGGGGCGGACTTCGCGACACATTCGCCGGCGTCGACGACATCAGGGTGGTCGGAGAAGCCGGTAACGGTCTCGAGGGCGTCGAGCGCGCGAAACAGCTCGCAGCGGACGTCATCCTGATGGACCTGCGCATGCCCGAGAGCGACGGCGTCACAGCGACCGCAGTCCTGCGCGAGGAACTGCCACACGCGCGGGTGCTGATCCTCACCACGTTCGACAATGAGAGCGACGTCCTCCCCGCGATCGAGGCCGGGGCCGCGGGCTACCTCCTGAAGGATGCGTTACCCGAGGAGCTGGAACAGGCCGTCCGTGCCGCGGCGCGTGGCGAGTCCGTCCTCGCACCGTCGGTGACACGGCATCTCATGCGCCAGGTCCAGCGAACAGAGTCCGGGACGCTGACAGACCGGGAGAAACAGGTGTTGCAGCTGGTCGCCAATGGCAGCTCGAACAAGGACGCTGCGTCGGCCCTGTTCATCGGCGAGGCGAGCATCAAGACCCATCTGCAGCACATTTACGACAAACTCGGCGTCCGCGATCGAGCGTCCGCAGTCGCGGAAGGCTACCGCAGGCGCCTCCTCAGTTGACGCCAGCGCTGTTCCGATAGACGTGACCGGTGTCGGTCACGCACGAAAGGAGTTGGGCATGTCCGAGGAGCTGATCGGCGGTATCGAGCCGCGAGAAATAGTCATCGTCCCCTATGACCAGGGCGACGTTTACTTAGGCTGTGCGCATGACCGACGTGACGCCCGAGCAGCGGTCCCGTACTCTCGTCCTCTTTCCGGAGTGGGGTGGCGAGGACCGGGTTCCCATGGCGATCGAGTTGCCCGTCGAACTTCGTCAGCGGATCCGGGCGTGGAACCTCACGTGGCAGACCGTCCTGGATCCGGTCTTCGAAGTTCGATGGCCCGACCCCGAGGTGGGGCGCCGCTGGATTGAGGAGGGGAACGCTTTGGTGCGTGCGCTTCAGGACGAGCTCGGTCCTTCTATCTCGGTCGTCGGCGACTTCATGGATTACGACCCGGCGGGGTGAGAGACGGCGTCCAAACCCCTCCGTCCCCGCTCCAACCCGGGTAGGCGGTACGTGACACGGAAAGCGGCGGAGGCCGTCAGCCCCGGAGCGCGAGGGTGAATGGAAGGACTGCCGTCGCCCCGGCTCGGCGCAGCTCACGCGCCGCGACCGTCACCGTCCACCTGCTGTCGACGAGGTCGTCGACGAGCAGCACCGGGCCGGTCGGAACGGCCAGAGCTGCTGCGCTGAACCGCTCCCAGACGCCCGCGAGCCGGAAGGCGCTGTTGCCGCCCGGCCCGCCGCTGGGCCCGCCCTCCGCCAGATCCAGTGCTCCCAGCATCGGCATCCGCCCAATGTCCGCGATTCCGCGCGCCAGGGAGTCCACGAGCTGCGGCCTCGACCGGGAGGGCATCGCCACCACGGCGACCGGGCGCTCCGCCCACCCCCAGTCGGCCAGCACTCGGACGCAGGCGGCGAGCACGTTCGGCGGGATCGGGCTATCCGCGGCGCCCGCCGCGAACATCTCGCGGAGAGTTCCACCCCATCCGAGGTCGGTCAGCCGGGCAAGCGCCCTGCCTTCGTCGGCCTGCTCCTCAGCGGGGATGCGGCCGCGCACGGGGACGCCGAGCCGGTCGGCGCCGGTCGGCCACTGTCGCCTCGGTTCGAGCGGCACGCCGACACGATCGAGGGCGGCGGATGCAGCATCCGTGGCGTCGTCGCCGATCGCGGTGGGAAACCACGCTCCGGCGCAGTTGTCACAGCGTCCGCACGGCGTCGCGGTGTCGTCGTCGAGGGAGCGCTGCAGAAACTCCATGCGGCACGAGGTGGTCTCCTCGTACTCGATCATGTGCTGCTGCTCGGCGATGCGCTCCGCGGCGATCCGTCGGTAGCGGTCCTCGTCGTACGTCCACGGTCGGCCGGTCGCGATCCATCCGCCCCGCACGCGGGCGACCGCCCCGTCGACATCCAGCACCTTCAGCAGCAGCTCCAGCGGTGTACGTCGGATGTCGACCATGGCCTCCAGCGACGGCGTCGACAGCGGGCTCCCCGCGGCCGAAAGGGCCGAGAGCACGCGCTCGGCCCGGTCTCGGTCGGGCATCGACGCGGTGGCGAAGTAGTGCCAGATGTCGCGATCTTCGACGCCGGGAAGGAGGAGCACATCCGCCGAGGCGGTGGCGCGCCCTGCGCGGCCGACCTGCTGGTAGTACGACACGGGCGATGAGGGCGCGCCGAGATGGATGACGAACCCGAGGTCGGGTTTGTCGAATCCCATGCCCAGAGCGCTCGTGGCGACGAGGGCTTTGACCCGGTTGTCCTTCAAGAGCGACTCGGACTCCTCGCGTTCGTCCGGATCGGTCTGACCGGTATACGCGCGCACCTCGTACCCGCGGTCGCGCAGGAGGCGGGCCGTGTCGTTGGCCGCCGCGACGGTGAGCGCGTAGATGATTCCGGAGCCGGGGAGTTCGCCCAGATGGCTGAGAAGCCACGCGAGCCGGGTCGGCGCGTTCGGCAGCCGCAGCACGCCGAGTCGCAGCGACGTGCGCGCGAGGGCACCGCGGATGATGAGGACCTCGGGTGAGCCGGTGCTCTCGTCGGGCACGCCGAGCTGCTCGGCGACATCCGCCACGACGCGGCTGTTGGCGGTCGCAGTCGTCGCCAGGACCGGGACCCCCGCGGGGATGCGCGCGATGAGGTCGCGAAGTCGCCGATAGTCGGGGCGGAAGTCGTGACCCCAATCGCTGATGCAGTGTGCCTCGTCGACGACGAGAAGCCCGATCCTCGCCACCAGCTGCGGCAACTGCTCGTCGCGGAACGATGGGTTGTTCAGTCGCTCGGGCGAGACCAGCAGCACGTCGACCTCGTCGCGGTCGAGCTGCGCCAGCACGTCAGCCCACTCGTGCGCGTTCGTCGAGTTGATCGCGACCGCCCGCACACCCGCCCGCTGCGCCGCGGCGATCTGGTCGCGCATGAGCGCCAGAAGGGGCGAGACCAGCACGGTGGGCCCTGCGCCGCGCCGGCGCAGGAGCAGGGTCGCGACGAAGTAGACCGCCGACTTCCCCCATCCGGTGCGCTGCACGACGAGTGCGCGGCGGTGACCGTCGACGAGGGCATCGATGGCCTCGAACTGGCCGTCGTGGAAGTCGGCGTCGTCACGCCCGACCAGGGCGCGCAGCACATCGAGTGCCTCTGTCCGCGTGGGCGTCGTCAAGGTCATGCCCTCAACCCTGCCTCATGTCACCGACGTGATGCCCGGCCGCCCTCAGTGCGAGCACGGTGCCGGCGGGCACCTCAGGCGAGCATTCCCTCCGCCATGATGCTGGAAACCGACGCGCTCACGAACGCCTCGACGTGCCTGTGGCGCGAACTTATACTTCGGGCAGATGTATAAGTCTGAGCCACAGGAGAGCGATGCCGCAGCCGAGCCCATACACGCCGGGAGTCGTCGCGAAGACGGTTCCCGGCCGTACAGCACAGCTGGCGTTCTATGAGGAGCGAGCGCAACTCATCGCGCAACTGGGTCAGTTCATCGGCAGTGTCCGAGTGGACTACGCCGCCAGAGGCGTGGGTAAAACGTCGCTGTTGCGAGAAGCGCAGCGAGTGTTCGAGCGGCACGGGATCGAGACGGTCTGGGTCACGGCCGTCGAGGGGGAGATCCTCGCGGCATCCATCCTCGAAGAGATGCGGAAGGTGCTCCCGAAGACCAAGCGTCTCGACGAGCTTGCGGGGCTCATCGACAGTGCGACAATCACCATTGGCGGTGGGCCGGTCAGGGCGGGGGTGACCATCAAACCTGCTCATCAGAAAGCCCCGGCAGCCGGCAAGGTTTTCATGTCGGTCGTCACAGATGTGGTCGGAGCCATCCGCGAAGCCGGGGGCGCGGGGCTGGTCATCCTCATCGATGAGATTCAGGCGGGCGATAAGCCGAGTCTTCGTGCGGTCTCAGTCGCATGGCAGGAACTCGCAAGCGCGAAGGAGCCACCCGCGGCAGGCCTCTTCAGCGTGGGACTCCCGGGCAGCCATGACCACATCACCTCGGCTGTCACATTCAGTGAGCGCTTCGACTTCACCGAGCTGTTCGGGATCGACGAAGGCGGTGCCGCCACCGCTCTGTACAAGCCTGCAGCCGATATCGGCGTGACGTGGGAGCAGGAGGCCGTCATCGCCGGGGTGAAGGCCGCTCAGGGATATCCGTACAAGGTGCAGCTCGTGGGGGAAGGCGCGTGGGTCGCCGCAGGTCGTCCGGACCCACGGGGTCGGATCACCCTCGGGCACGTCGAAGCGGGCATCACCTACGTCGACGAGAAGATGCGCTCGCTGTTCTCCGCCCGGTGGCGAAACGCCTCAACGAAGCAGCGGGAGCTACTGCGCGCCATCGCAGTGCTCGGGGGAGTGGACGTGAAGCGGGAAGACGTCGCCGCTCATCTCGGAACGACGACTCAGGCGATTTCGGTGCCGCGTGACCGGTTGCTCAGCAAGGGCATCATCGACGCCACACGCCACGGCCGGCTGTCCTTCACGGTCCCCGGCTTCACGGAGTACATCCTCGAGCACGGAGAGTAGGGTGCTGCCGCGCTCGCCTGCTGAGGGCCGCAACGCCGGGTCACCGCGCCAGCGGCCCGCGCCCCTCGAAGAACTGGGTAGGTTCGGATGCGTCGTGGTGGCGCTACCGCGCCGGACCGAAGGGGGAGACCTGACCTGTTCTGCCGGGCGCCCGGGAGCGACTCTCGTCGTCGAAGCGCGAGTGGGAGGCGACGCGCCATGAGGGCCGTCCTCGTCACGGGAGGCTCCGGCGGGATCGGCGCCGCCGTGGCACGACGGTTCGCTGAGGCCGGCGATCGTGTGGCAGTGCACTACGCCAGCAATGAGGCCGGAGCCGAGGAGACTCTCCGCTCCCTCCATGGCACCGGCCATGCGGCCGTGACCGGCGACGTGGGGGTCGCCGACGGCGGGCGCGCCATCGTCGCAGCCGCGATCGAGGCGGTCGGCCCGCTCGATGTCCTCGTGTGCAATGCGGCGGTCGCTCCGGGCGGCACCAATCGCCACGTGATCGGCGAAACCTCGTACGAGGACTGGAGTGCTGCCTTTCATCAGATGGTGACGGTCAACCTTCTGGGTGCCGCAAATCTGGCGTGGGCGTTCGCGAATCACCTCATCGATCGCCCCGCCCCTGGCGCCATCGTCAACGTCGGGTCGCGCGGCGCCTTCCGCGGTGAACCCGAATTCCCGGCGTACGCAGCCAGCAAAGCGGGCCTTCACGCGCTCGGCCAGTCGCTGGCGGTCGCTCTCGCTCCGCATGGGATCTCGGTGACATCCGTCGCGCCCGGATTCGTGGCGACGCCTCGCCAACTGGCGAAGCTCGACGGAGCCGAGGGCGACGCCCTCCGCGCGCAGAGCCCCTTCGGCAGGGTCGGGACCCCGGAGGAGATCGCCGCAGCGGTGTTCTGGCTCGCCTCCCCGGAGGCAGCGTGGTCATCGGGAGCCATCCTCGACGCCAACGGCGCGTCCTATCTCCGTCCGTAGGGGCGCGACGGGGGTGCGGCGCCCGTAGGAGTGCCGCCACCCTTATCTGCGTCGGCGGCACACCGCACCGTGAAACCATGTGCGATTCGATGACGCGGACGCGACCCTGCTACGGGCGCTGCGCCTGGGGAACGCGGGTGAGTGCACGCGCAAGGAATGTTTCGATCCCGTCGACCACTGCCTCGAAGCGTTCGGATGCGAGGAGGTCGAAGCCGTGCTGCGCACCGGGGAGTTCCACGAGAACGACGGGATTCTTCGACCGGGACTTCAACTGGTGGGCAAGCGCCCGCGCCCCCTCGACAGAGGTGTAGCTGTCCCGGTCGCCGTGCACGAGAAGCACGGGGGGCGCTGCGGTGGCATCGAACCCGAAGGGCGACGAGGGGAGATCCTCAGATTCTCCCCGGCCGTAGTATCTCCCGTAGTAGCCATAGAGCCCGATCGCGAGGGCAACTCGTGTGTCGACGTCCTCGAAGCCGGGTTGGAACCGACGTTCGCCGGGGCTCAGGGCGGCGATCAGCGCCAGATGAGCGCCGGCGGAGCTCCCGCAGACGACGAGCGAGGATGGGTCAAGGCCATACCTGTCCGAGTTCCGGTGCACCCACGCAATGGCGCGCTTCACATCGATGACATGCTCCGGGTAACCCACCCGAGGTCTCAGCTGATAGTTGGCGCTCACCACAACCCAGCCGCTTAGTGCCAGGCGATACATCAATGCGAGCGATTCCCAGCGCTTATCCCCTCCGAAGTAGCCGCCACCGTGAAGATATAGAACGACCGGCGATGGTCGCTGTGCGGGAGCACGCAATGCGTAGAGGTCGAGCCGTTGCCCACGCCCGCCTGCGCCGTAGGGCAGATCCTTGAACCGGCGTACGGCCCGAGGACGAGTGGGGATCGGCAGCAAGCGAGAACGCCACACCCGGCGCCGTGGCCGGAGTGGCTCTCCCAAGGCGTGGGAGACTGCTCGTCGCGCCCGCAGCACCCGCGCCTGCAATATCGCGCACCCCACCACGATGGCGCCCGCGGCTAGAAGCGCGACCGCCCCCTGCCATGTCGCCAGAAGATCGTCCCATGCAACCGCGAACGCGGTGACGATGAGGATGTACAGCATTGCCAGCAGCGGGATCTCGTTCACGACCATGCCAAGCAGGTAGCCCAACCGGGCGACAGGGCGCGGCCTCGTCGGCGGAGCCATGGCGAGGCACACCATGACACCTGCGCACGCGAGAGTGATCAGATAACCGTATGGCATCGGCCGCCCTTCAACTTGGTTCTACAGATGTAGAGGATTGCGGTACTCTACATCTGTAGAAGCCACTGTCAAGAGGACGAACCCGTTGCTGAACACGCCGCGCCGTCAACTGCTCGCGTCCGCTGCAGTTGCCACTCTCGCGCTCCAGGGCAGCCGGGGGCTGACCCACCGCGCGGTCGACCGCGCCGCCGGGGTCCCAGACGGCACCACGTCGTACTATTTCCGGTCGCGCGGCGACCTCCTTTCTGCCGCGGCTCACAGACTCGCGCAGGATGACGTCCTGAAGATTGCGCGGATCCCTGCCGGCTCTACAGGCCAGCTGATTGACTCGCTGGCCTTCGCCGTCAGCGCTGACGGCGGCGATCGATCGTCGCATGTTGCGCGACTCGAGCTGACGTTGGAAAGCAGGAGGCGCCCCGAGCTGCAAACGGCGCTGCGTGAATCCGGCCGAGCAGTGCACGAAGCCCTCACGGAGCGTCTGGTGTCCCTCGGCGTTTCGGATGCCGCCGAGAAGTCGACCGCTCTTCTCGCGATCATGGATGGTCTTCTCCTCGACGCGTTGTACGGCCCGGAGGCGAGAGTGAAGTCGAGGGAGCAGGCTCGAAGTGTTCTCCGTCTCGCTCTTTCCTGAGCGTTCACATCCGCGATCGGGGCTTGCGCGGTGCGTCAGCCGGTAGGCGCCAGGCCACCGATTCGCTGATCGAGCGGATGATCCGGTGGTACTCGGAGGCGGTCAGCCCCAGCTCGGCTCGGAAGTCTGCGGCCAGATGAGCATGGTCGGCGTATCCCAGTTCCGCAGCGACCTCGGCTAAGGAGCTGCCTCCGCCCTCCCGCACGCGCTGCGCTGCCTCCTGCAGACGGCGGCGGCGAATCATCGCAGCGGGGGACACTCCCACCGTTCGGCGAGTGAGTCTCTGAAAAGTCCGGGTCGACACGAGCATCCGCCGCGCCGCTTCCTCGACGCGACGGATGCGGGAATCGCTGAGCAACAAGTCCGACATCTCATTCGCGAGGCGCCCCCCAGCTGTCGTCGTGCCGACACGCGCGATGAGCCACCGCGATAGGGCGTCGGCCGCAGCCTGCTCGTCGGGCATGGCCGCAGCGACCGCCTCGTGCAGGTCAGGTGCGCAGACCTCGACGAAGCCGTCCACCAGCTCAGCGGGCGCGTCGCTGAGCTTCATCAGTGCGGCAGGGCGCAGCACCGCTCCCACCGCCCACCCGCTGCCGCGGAGCACGCGCTCCGATGCGCGCGTCGTCGCGCCCCACAGCCTCACTTCCGTCGGTTCAACGACGATGTTCGCCGCGGGATACGCGAGCAGACTCTGATGCGACTCCACGCCCGGAGGCAGGTTCCACTGCGGGACCCACAGCCACGCAATCAGTTCGGACGCCTCGGGAGGCGGCGCCAGCCGGGTGAACCGGGGCAGTTGGTGCGGAAAGAGCACACCGCGCGTCGGGTCGATCACGGACGCAGCGTACCGACCCGCGCGTCATGCGGCTCGGTCATGCCGGTAGATCTGGGATCTCGTAGTCCAGCCGCATGCGATGAGTCCCATCCGCTTCCACCCAAAGGGCACCGTCTCCGGATATGCCCCGGAGAGCACCAGTGCCGCTGCCCGGCACGATACGCAAGTAATCGCTGCGCGAGGGGCCGACCGCTCCCCCCTGCACGGTCGAGGAGTGAACCACGTTGAAGCTGCCCTGCCTGCCGTCCAGCGTTGCCTCGATGGACTCCAGAGCGACGAAGGTACCGGTGTTGGACTCCCCGTCGTATGCGTAGCTGAACTGCGCGGTTGCACGGCCTGACAGGGCCCCCGTGAAAGCCTTCCGAATATGCGCGTGACCAGTCGGCAAACCTGTGGTGATCTCGGGAGACCACTCCACCGACTCATAACCCTGGACCTGAAACGTCGATTCCGCGCTCGGCATGCGGCGATTGTAGGAGACGCAACCAGCCGACGTCATCCCAGCGTGAAACACCGAAGGAAGGCGGCCATCTCCGGCTCCGGGAGTTCTACCCTTGCGGCCATGGATCACGAAGCAGCCCGGGATTTCGCCAGCCGCTGGGTCGAGGCGTGGAATGCACACGACCTCGATGGGGTCTTGTCGCACTTCGCTGAGGACGCGATCTTCACTTCGCCTGTAGCTCGCCAGCTTCTTCCTCACACGGAGGGCGTACTGCGTGGGAAGGAAGCGATACGGGCATACTGGCAACTGGGCCTGGAGCGCATTCCCGATCTGTATTTCGATCTCGAAGGCATCTACCTCGGCGTACACATCGTCGTCATCAACTACCGGAATCACGCGGGGAAACTCGTCAGCGAGGTACTTGAGTTCGGCCCGGACGGCCTGGTCGTCTCAGGCGCAGGCACGTATTCGACGACGGACGCCACCACGGCGCGCCCCATGCCCAGTGACTGACACAGCCCTCAAGGTGCTTCCCAGGCGGCGCTCCAGACCAGGTTGTCGCGTATTTCCAAGCCGAGCGTCCGGGCGGGCCCGCACAATGACGCGGGTGACCATGCAAACAAATCCGGCGCGCACTCGGCGTGCGGCGACACTGCGCGGGCAGCTTCTCTTCTTCGCGCTGGCGTGTGCGGTCATCAGCGGAGGATTCTGGATGGCTCTCCCTCTCGTCGGTGGTGCCGTGACGACGTCGCCAGGGATCTGGCTGTACTCCCTCGGTGCGTGCGGTCCGTCCTTGGCCGCGCTCCTTGCGGTGCTCCTGCTCAGCCGAGGTGACGTGCCGCGCCGGCGCATCCGGCGTCCATGGGTGTGGGTGCCCGCCGCCTTGGTGCTCGGTGCGCTCCCCGCACTCGTCAGCGCGGCGATCGTCTCCGGCGGTCGACTTGATGCGCACGCCGGGGAGACGATCACCTCAATGGGCGGCTTGCTCCCGTTCATCGTGATCTTCCTGCTCACCGGGCCCATCGCGGAAGAGTTCGGTTGGCGCGGGTACGTTCAGCCGCGCCTGCGCATGCGGCTGGGAGTGCTGCCCACGGCCGCCGTGTTGGGGGCGACGTGGGCCGTCTGGCACTTACCGCTCTTCCTGTTGGCCGGCACCGGTCAGCATGCGATGGGGCTCTTCACGCCCCGCGCCGGCGTGTACCTCCTGACGATGATCCCGTTATCGGTGTTGTTTCTCTTCGTGTCCGAGCGGCTGTCAGGGGGAGTGTGGGCAGCGATCGTTCTCCACTTCGCCGGTAACGCGACGGGCGCACTGCTGCCGCAGCCGAATCTCGCCGGCGGGCTCGTTCAACTGGGCGTGGTGGTCGCTCTGGCCTGTGGGTGTGTGTGGGCGTGGCGAAGGATTCCGCCGCGATCGGCGCCTCAATCGCCGGACTCGCACTTCGTGCCAGTCGGCGGCTAGCCGTGATCCCGGCCGAGCGAAATGAGTCCCTGCACGTTCCTCGCGCTGACCGACGCGTGCGCATCGGAGCTCAGGTCAAGCCGCAACATGCCGAATACGACGACATTCGTCGCGCGCTGGCCGCCGCCGAGGAGACCGGGGTGGACGTGGTGTTCAACTGGGACCACTTCTTTCCGCTGTCCGGCGACCCCGATGGCGCCCACTTCGAGGCCTGGACGATGCTGGCAGCGTGGGCCGAGTCCACCGAACGCGCGGACCTCGGCGTGCTCGTCTCGTCCAACAGCTACCGAAATCCTCGGTTGTTGGCGGACATGGCCCGCACCGTCGACCACATCAGCGACCGCGGTGCTGGTGGGCGTCTCATCCTCGGCATCGGCGCAGGCTGGGCAGAGCGGGACCATGTCGAGTACGGCTACGCCTTCGGCACCCCGGGAGATCGGCTGCGCATGCTGGAGGCGGGCTTGGCCGCCATCCGGGACCGGTGGGGGAAACTCAACCTCGCGCCAACTCGGCAGATCCCGGTCCTGATCGGTGGGGGCGGCGAGAAGGTCACCCTGCGGATCGCTGCGCGGCACGCCGATGTTTGGCACGGATTCGGCGACGCAGGAACGATCGCTCACAAGCACGCGGTACTGGACGGTTGGTGTCATCAGATTGGCCGCGATCCGGCTGACATCGAGAGATCGGCGGGGGTGAGTCCGAAGCCCGGGCGGTTCGCCGAGGACGTCGACGACTATTGCGCAAACGCCGAAGCGCTCTTCACCGTTGGGACCCGCTTGATCACCGTCGGTCTCGAGGCGCCCCGTTGGGATCTTGGACCTCTCCGCGATCTCGTTGCGTGGCGCGATGACCGTAACCGATCTCGTGGATAGGTGGCGCGCACGGGCAACGATCCCCTCGTTGTCGATCAGTGGGAAAGGCGCGGGGCTCCTCGCGATGGCGATCACCCAGATCGTCGCGTGGGGTGTGCTGTACTACGCCGTTCTCGTAGCCGCGCCCGCGATCGCCGGCGACACCGATTGGACGGATCGGGAAGTGTTCCTGGCGATCACCGCGGGGCTCCTCTCATCCGCCGTCTGTGCGATCGCCGTGGGTCGCTGGCTGGATCGGCATCCGCGTCGCGTCATGGTTTCCGGTGCCGTGCTCGGCACACTTGCGATGCTCGGCGCGGCGGCCTCCCAGAACATCTGGACCTTCGCGACAGCGTGGATCGTATGCGGTGCGGCTCAAGCCGCGGTGCTGTACCAGGCCGCCTTCACGGTCATCACCCACCGTTACCGGTCGGACCGTCGCGGACCCCTCACGCTGGTAACCCTCGCGGGTGGACTCGCATCGACCATCTTTGCGCCGTTTACGGGATGGCTCGTCGTCGAGGTGGGTTGGCGGGTCGCGTTTGCGATCCTGGCTGTGATCCTCGCTGGCGTGCTGGTCCCGGTGTACTTCCTCACGGTGGAGCGCGCGTGGCCCCACCTGGAAGCATCGGCCGCGACGAACGGTGCTTCGCGACGGGCGCTGCAATCGACGAGGTTCTGGGTCCTCACGGTCGCGCTCGCCCTGCTCTCGTTCTCGCTGGGCGCGGCGACACTGTCCGCGGTCCCGGCTTCCGTGGAGAAGGGGCTCGATCTCCAATCCGCGTCCTGGGTGTTGGGGCTCATCGGTGCAGGGCAAATCCTCGGGCGAGTGCTCTACCTGGCGGTCCCGTACCGGTCCGCCCCTTGGATCGCACCGGTGGTCGTTGGGGCGCTGGGCGCTGCATCCCTCGCCGGCTATGCCGTCGCCCGCGAACCCGGATGGATTTTCGCCGCCGCCATCCTTGCCGGTGCCGTTCGCGGTGCATTCACTCTTGTTCAGGCGTCCGCTGTTTCGGACCGTTGGGGCACGACCTCTTACGGGCGATTGAACGGGATGCTGGCTGCGCCGATCTCTGCCCTCACGGCCCTCGCCCCCGGCGCCGCTGCGGTACTCGCCGGTCTCTGGGGCTCCTACCAAGCGGTGAGTCTTTCCATGGCCGCCATCTGCCTGGCAGGGGGGCTGCTCGTCGTTCGGCGATGACGTCTGATGCCCGCGGGTCGGGAACGACCGAAGCAGCTGCCGCGGAGCCCCACCCCAGAAAGCGGCCCGGTCCGCACCGACAGTGGATCGCTCATCGTGCGTTCAGTACACTGTCGGCCAGGCGCATCCCACGCCCAACCTCCTGACCGGTTCCCCGCGCGGATCGGCGATGCGGAGGCAAAGGGGACTTCGTGAGCCTCGGGATACAGCAGGTCTGGTTGTCGACACAGAACGGTTGCACGGTCTGAAGCGCGGGCGAGGATCGCGAGGGCAACCGGGGAACCTGGTCATGACCGGACAGAAGCAACTCAAGGCGCGTATCCGCGAACGGATGGCGAGGACCGGCGAGCGGTACGCCTCCGCTCGCGCGAGATTCGTCACCGACAGCACCGTCGAAGCCGACCACGGCTGGGCGCTTCGCGGGGGAACCGACCCCGACGCGTCGAACCTCGCGAAGGTGCTCGCACATCGTGGCGTGGTCGGCGTGAACGGCCCGCTCTCGGAGGCGCTGCTCTTCGGGATCGCGGGCGGCATCGGGGCCGGATACATCCTGTGGGAATTCCAGGAGCACAAGGAGATCCACCTGGTCCTCGGCTTCGGGCACTCGTGGAACCACCTGGACCGCCGAGCGGTCCCCGCGCTCTCCCGCCTGGGAGTGGATGCCGATTTCACCCGCACAGGGGGTGAAAAGACCGCATCGGCGTTGCTGTCGAGAGAACTCGCGGCAGGTAATCCGAGCATCGTCTGGCCTGATCGATACCGGATCGGCTACTGGAACCTGCCCGCCCACCTCGATGGGCACGGCGGGCATCCCGTCGTCGCGTACGCAGAAACGGACGGTCGGGTGCATCTCGATGACCGAAACCTTCACCCGCTCACGGTGCAGCGCGACATGCTCGACGACGCGAGGTCACGGGTCGGGTCATACAAGAACGCGATGCTGGCGGTTCGCTCGAGGAATGTCGTCCTCACCGCGGATCGTGTCGAGTCGGCGGTTCTCGATGGGCTGTCCGTCGTGATCGACCATCTGTCCTCCGCGTCGACGAGCTTCTCGCTGCCCGCGTGGCAGAAGTGGTCGAAGCTGATCGTGGACGACAAGGCGAAGAAGGGATGGCCGACGGTCTTCGCCGGTGGCACTGATCTGCTCACTGGGCTCGCAGGAACCTGGGATGCGATCGCTCCGGTGAACGCAGCGGGTGGTCATCTGCGCGGGCTGTTCGGTGACTTTCTCGAGGAGGCGGGACAGGTGCTGCGACGTCCGCAGATCGAAGCGGAGGCCAGCAGGTGGCGGGAGATCGGCGACATGTGGCAAGACCTGGCCGATACGGCGTTGCCGCAGGGCGACGCCCTCTTCGACGACGTGCGCGAGCTCACAGCCGGCGTGGCCGAGTCGTTGGCGCAGGGCGACGACGGGAGCGAGCAGAGAAGGGATGCGGCGCTGCGCCGATGGAAGCTCTTCGAAGCGAACCGCGACCTGCCGGACTACGACTCCGCGGCGACGTTCGAGGCCATGAGTGTGAGACTCGCAGAGATCTTCCGCGCGGAAGCGGCCGGCATCGCGCGGCTTCGAGAACTGCACCTCTCGTCCCACTGAGGGGGCGACCAGCCAGCGTGCGCATCGAGGAAGCGGAGGCACCGCTGCCGTGACCTCGGCGCGCGGTGGGTGCCCCCGCTCCATCGTTCACTCCGTCAGCGCGGACCTCACGCGGCCTTGATGTACCCGTTCGGGTTCAGCACGTACTTCTTCGCCGCTCCCGAGTCGAACTCGGCGTAGCCGCGGGGCGCGTCATCGAGCGAGATCGGCGTCGCGTTCACGGCCTGGGCGATCTGTACCTTGTCGTGCAGGATCGCCATCATGAGTTGACGGTTGTATCGCATGACCGGGCACTGGCCGGTCGTGAACGACAGCGACTTCGCCCAGCCGAGACCCAGTCGCAGCGACAGCGAACCGACCTTGGCGGCCTCGTCGACCCCACCCGGGTCTCCGGTCACGTACAGTCCCGGGATGCCGAGCGCGCCGCCGGCGGCGGTGAGATCCATCAGCGAGTTGAGGACCGTCGCAGGCGCCTCGTGCGACGCATCCGATCCGTGCCCGCGCGCTTCGAAGCCGACGGCGTCGACCGCGGAGTCGACCTCGGGGACACCGAGGATCTGCTCGATCTGCTCCTTCGGATCGCCCTGGGAGACATCGACCGTCTCGCAGCCGAAGGAGCGGGCCTGGGCGAGGCGATCCTCGTTGAGGTCGCCGACGATGACGACCGCGGCGCCCAGCAGCTGCGCGCCGACGGCCGCCGCCAGTCCGACCGGACCGGCGCCGGCGATGTACACCGTCGAACCGGGGCCGACCCCGGCGGTGAACGCGCCGTGGAAGCCCGTCGGGAAGATGTCGGAGAGCATCGTCAGATCGAGGATCTTCTCCAACGCCTGCTCGCGATCCGGGAACTTCAGCAGATTCCAGTCGGCATACGGCACGAGCACGTACTCGGCCTGCCCGCCCACCCATCCGCCCATGTCGACGTACCCGTACGCGCTGCCGGGCCGGTCGGGATTGACGTTCAGGCAGATGCCGGTCTTGCCCTCCTTGCAGTTGCGACAGCGGCCGCACGCGATATTGAACGGCACCGACACGATGTCGCCCACCTCGATGAACTCGACATCCGGGCCGGTCTCGACGACCTCGCCCGTGATCTCGTGCCCCAGCACGAGCCCCGAGGGTGCGGTGGTGCGCCCGCGCACCATGTGCTGATCCGACCCGCAGATGTTGGTCGCGACCGTGCGCAGGATGACTCCGTGCGGCACCTTCCGGCCGATGTTCGCCGGGTTCACGCCCGGCCCGTCCTTGAGCTCGAACTCGGGGTACGCGGTGTCGGTCACTTCGACCAGACCCGGTCCCTTGTAGGCGACAGCTCTGTTTGCAGACATTGCTCTTCTCCTTCTGCGCTCGATCGCCGGTCGCACGCGACCCAGGAGCTTCGCCAACCTTGACGGTGCAAGCGCGGATGCCTGTGAACCGAAACCGTTTCGCCGGTCCCGGGGGAGGGGCATGGATCGTCACACCTGACGCGCGCTCGTCATCCTCGGCGAGCGCGCCCCTGATCTCATCGCACTCTCCGGGGCGGTTGACATCGCAGGAGCCTGTGCCGGTCTCCCGGACGGTTCTTGTGCGTCGATTGTGGCGCGATGTCGGCTGCAGGGTGAGGGCTTGTTGCGCGCCGGTCTATGTGCACGGCAAGTGCCCGGTATCCGCTGGCTCGTCTTCAGTTGACCCACGGCGGCAGGCGCGGCCCGTTCGTGATCGGGCCGGTTACGCCGCGAGCCCGAGCAGGATCCGCTCGAGTCCGTAGTCGAACTCTCGCTCGTGCGTTTCGGCGGTGGGCTGCTGGTACCGACCAGAACGGAACATCGTCGCGACGCGGCCATATCCGCGCGCGTCCAATAAGGGTGCCACTCGCTCGACGAGGTCTTCTTCCGAGAGCGGGTGCGCCGCCCATGCGGCGACATCCCGCTGTGAGATGAAGTGAGCCCGAACGAATCCGTCGAGGAGTGCCGCCGCCCGGAGGATGTCGTGTCGGGGTAGCGGGCTCGACTCGAGGGCGGCGAGAAGTGCCTCCAGCCAGCCCAGCGCGTTCGGGGTGACGGGGACGGTCAAGCGCAGATCCGCCAGCCATGGGTGCGCGAGGTAGCGGCTGCGCAAACGGTGCGCCCAGTCACGCGCGTCGACTTGCCAGTCCGTGCCTGACGCCGGGGTAGGGGGAAGCGCGAGCGCATGCTCACGAAGAAGCACGTCGAGTTCGTCGCGCGAATCGAGATAGCGGTACAGGGCGTTCGCGGACACGTGGAGCAGCTCAGCCAGTCGAACCAGGGACAGAGAAGCGATCCCGTCGGAGTCGGCGAACTCGGCCGCCGTGGTGACGATCATCTCCAGGTCGAGCGAGGGACGCCTTCCGCGTTTCGTCCCGTGCTCGCCGGTACCCCACACGCGTCCTAGCTGCGGAGGAAGCAGCGGTGGAGCATCCCCGTCAACGGGCCCGGTCATCTCCCGATGTAAGCACACCCGGCGGCCAACGCGCCCGAAGATGTCACCGCCCCGTCAGCCGCATCAGTCGCTATTGTGTGTGGGTCACGCAATTCAAGGAAGGTTGAACGGCCCGTGAGGAAACACGAGAGCGCTGACGAGCACGCCCCGCCGCCCGCCCCCGCGCGCACCGGACACCGCAACAGCGACTTCACCGAGCTCGCGAGAACGATCCAGGCCAGCGGCCTGATGCGCCGTCGCTACGCCTACTACTGGGCGAAGCTGATCGGGCTTCCACTGCTGGTGATCGCCGCGCTCGCCGTGTTCGTCCTGATCGGCGACACCTGGTGGCAGCTGATCACGGCCGTCGTGCTGGGCGTGCTGTTCACGCAGGTCGCCTTCCTCGGTCACGACGCCGCCCACCGGCAGATCTTCGCCTCCGGCAAGTGGAACGACTGGACGAGCCTCGTCATCGGGGATCTCTTCGTCGGCATGAGCTACGGCTGGTGGCGACACAGGCACAGCCGGCACCACGCCAACCCGAACAAGCTGGGGACGGATCCCGACACCGAGCTCCCGGTCATCCCTTTGACACCGGAGCGGGTGCAGCGCCGGAACCGAGTGCTGCGCTGGCTGGCCGCGCATCAGGGGCTGTTCTTCTTCCCCATCCTTCCGCTGCAGGGCGTGGCGCTGCACGCGGCGAGTGTGCAGCGGGTCCTGTCGCGTGATCCCGTGGACCGCCGCTGGGTCGAGATCCTTCTGATCGGCTTTCGCCTCATCGGGTACGGCGTGCTCGTCTTCCTCGTGCTCTCTCCCGCTCTCGCCCTAGCATTCCTCGCGGTGCAGCTCGGGGTGTTCGGGTTCTACATGGGCGCGTCGTTCGCCCCGAACCACAAGGGCATGATGATGGCCCCGGCGGACGGGAAGATCGGCTTCCTGCAGCGCCAGGTGCTCACCAGCCGCAACATCCGCGGCAACCGTCTCCTCGACATCGCCATGGGCGGACTGAACTATCAGATCGAACACCACCTGTTCCCCTCGATGCCGCGACCGCACCTGCGAAAGGCTGCGCCGATCGTGGCGGAGTACTGCCGCGCGCGCGGGATCCCGTACACGGAGACCACGCTGCTCCAGTCGTACGCCATCGTCATCCGATACATCAACCGGGTCGGGCTCGGCGAACGCGACCCGTTCGACTGCCCCTTGGTGGCGCAGCGCCGCGCCGTGTGACGGTGCATCCACGTGCAGCGGCCGGCCTAACAGCAGCGGGCACCGCACTGCCGTTCCACCACAGCGCGGGATACGAGCGCGTTCTCCCCAGAGTGTCAGATGCCAGGATCGGGGCGGCACCTCGGTCGGGATGATGACCGCATGGGAATCCGCTACTACGCATACGCCTTTGACACCGCCCTCGCTCAGCAGGCGGTCGATGATCCACACAGCATCCTCTCCAGCGATCCGCTCGCCGACGCGTGGGGCTTGGAGCCTCACGCGTCCCTGAGCGTCGCAACGTTCGAGCAGGTCCCGCCGAAGCGCGACATGCTCTACCTCGACAAGGCCTGGTCTGCTCTGCAGTCACTCACGCGCCCAGCTCCCGGTGACCCCGCCGGGGGCTCGTGCCACCGCATGTTCGAGGGACATGTCACGATGCACGACCTGGGGCGGGACCCGTGGGTCCGGACGATCCTCCCGGAGGAGGTGCCCTCGATCCGTGACCAGCTCAGTGCCATCGACGAGTCTCGGGTGCGAGCGTGGGCCGGTACATGGAGCAGCCACGACGGAGCGGACGATGAGGACGAGCTTCGCTACGTCCTCGACTATCTCCGACGGGCGCAGGAGTTCGTCGAGTCGCTCGCGGCGGACGGTCGCGGAATGGTCTATCTCATCGGGTGACCCCCGAGGCGCCCGGCGTGCGGCAGGCTGGAGCGGTGTTCGATGGATTCACGATCGGCGATGTGCCTGTGGGCGACACCACCCTCCGCGTACGTCGTGCGGGGGAGGGCCCTGCCGTGCTGCTTCTGCACGGGCATCCGCGTACGGGGGCCACGTGGCACAGGGTGGCACCACTCCTCGTTCGGGCCGGGTACAGCGTGATCGTCCCGGATCTGCGCGGCTACGGCCGCTCCATCGGCCCGCGACCCCGCGCGGACCATTCCGCTCACTCCAAACGCGCGGTCGCGAACGACATGGCGCGGCTGATGAGCCGGCTGGGTCACGAGAAGTTCATCGCGATCGGGCATGACCGAGGGAGCTACGTCGCCCTTCGCCTGGCGCTGGACCACGAGGCGCGCGTGCAGGGGCTGGTCGTGCTGGACGGACTGCCGATCAGCGAGCATCTGCGCAGAGCGGACGCGCGGTTCGCAACCGAATGGTGGCACTGGTTCTTCTTCGCCCAGCCGGAGATCCCGGAGCGCGTCATCAACGCCGACCCCGACGCCTGGTATGTCGGCGATGAGGAGACGATGGGCGCTGCAAACCATGCCGAGTGGAAGGAAGCGATCCGGGATCCCGAGGTCGTCCGCGCCATGCTCGAGGACTATCGCGCCGGCCTCACCGTCGATCGTGCGGACGAGGAAGCCGACCGAGCGGCCGGCAGGCGCCTCGCGATGCCCGTTCACGTGCTGTGGTCGCTGCGAGACGACCTGGAGCAGCTTTACGGCGATCCGCGGGTCATCTGGCGCGCGTGGGCCGACGAGGTCACCGGTCACGGCATCGACTCCGGCCACCACATGGCCGAGGAAGCACCGGATGACCTCGCTGACGCGCTCATCCGATTCCTGGTGCCCTTCCGGACGGCCGTCGCCGCGGACAACCTCGGCTCGTCCGCGGAGAGGTAGTTCTGCGTCCGGGGGCGACTTCGACGTCGCCACGCTCTATCGTCGTCGGGTCGTACTCCGCAGCCACTCCTGCGCGCGGCCGAGAAGGGCGCGGGCTGTGGGCGTGTCCTTCGCCCAGTTCTCGAAGCCGTGCGGTGCACCCTTGACGACGTCGGTCGTCACCGGCACGCCTGCCAGGCGGAGGGCCTCGGCGTAGGCCCGGTCTTCATCGGCGAACAGCTCGATGTCCCCCCACGTGATGAAGGTCGGCGGCAGCCCCCCAAGGTCGGTGCGACGGGCAGGAACCGCGTGCGGTGGCACCGTCTCTTCACCTGGCGCAGTGCCGAGGTACCCCGCCCAGCCCTCGCGGTTGGCTTCGTCGTCGTGGATGCGGTGCGCCAGGGCCGCCGCGAGCCCTGCCCCGGCGCTCTCGCCCCCGACGACGATGCGGTCAGGATCGACGCCGAGCTCTTCCGCGTGCTCGAGGAACCAGTCCCATGCCGCCAGGACGTCCTCGTGCGCGGCGGGGAAAGGGTGCTCGGGAGCGAACCGGTAGTTCGCTGACACGATCACGATCCCCAGCCGCTCCGCCGTGGACAGGCACAGAGACTCGTCCTGCTTCGCGTCGCCGAAGAGCAGGCCGCCGCCGTGCACCCATAGCAACCCCACGCCGCTCCGCTCGCCCCCAGGAATGTACACACGGAGCCGGACGCGTCCGGTGCGGGCTTTCGTCACGCGCACGGCATCCGACTTCGGCACCGGCATCAGTCTCACGGCCGTCCGCACCAGCCAGCGCGGCGCTGAGACCTGCGCGCGCTTCATCGGCTGTCGCAGCTCGGGGAGAACCCGGTGCAGGTCCACTCGGCCTTCTTCCCTGGCAGTCAGCGATCAGCTCAGGATAACGACGCCATCATCGAGCACGCCGTCGGCTGGGAGGATCACGTCGCTGAACGCGAGGTCGGTGGTTCGCTGCTCCAGGATGAACAGCACCCCGTCCGGAATGCCTCCGCCGCGAAAGCCCGGCGGGCTCGCGCGTGCGTGCGCAGTGGACCAAGCTGGCTTCGACATGGACATCTCCGAGGAACTGTTGCGCGGGCCACGGGGGCGCCGACTGTGCCTCGGCTACCTGTGCCGGACCAATGAGGCGGTGGGCACCGCGGTGTTCCGGCTCGGGCATGAACTGGACCCCCATCCCGGGACACTCCTCCTCCGTGCCGGGGGCGCCGAGGATGTCGAAGTCCGCCCTTCCGCGGATGCCGAAGTCGCTGACCTCATCCGGCATGCAGATATGGACTCCGTGTCGGAAGCCACTGTCCGAGAGGCGATGTGCGAAACGGTGGACTTCGCTCTCTACTGGCAGGAGCCCGATGGTGCGGACAGGGTCGCCTCCCTGCCGGTCGTGCGGCAGTCGCTGTCACGGGTCGCCGCCCGCCTGGTCGCGGTGATGCCAGACATGACGGCGCCGTCCGCGAGGGCGCAGTGGGCGGTGGACTGGCGCGTCGCCTCGGACAGAATGCCGATCGAAGGCGATCCGTCCGCAGTTCTCTCCCGGTGGACGAGAGAGCAGGGCGAGGAGGAGGAGAGGTCGGCACGAGAGCGCCCGTCAGACCCGCACGCCAACTGGTCCGGGACGTGGTGGTCGATCCCGCAGCAGCTTCTGCAAACTCGCGCACAGGTACGGGATGCACTCGAACTGGTGGAGGACTCCCTCGGGTGGGAGGTCGCGACCGTCATCCCGGTACGCGGAGCAGGACGGGTGCTCGAAATCGGCTCCGCCGACGACTGGGCGGATCTGTGCCGCGACTATCCGATGGAGGTGACCGCGTCCCGTCGCCACGACTGGTTCCGCGTCACCGGGCGTGACGGCAGGTGGCTCATCCCTGACTGGGAGCGGGTGGCGCAGCAATGGGACGCCGCCCACCTCACGACCCTGGGGTACCTTTCCTCGGCGACGAAGCTCATTGAAATCGACAGTGAATACGCCACGGTCATCGCCGGGTGGGGTCCTGACTCCACCATCTGGCTCACCGACGTCGCACGCGAATGGAGCCAGCCCCGTCAGCAGTGGATCCGACTCGACGGTGGTGGTGGATGGGGGCCGGCCCGCGTCAACGGGGGTTCACGCGCAGGGTGGTCTGCTTCGCAAGTGCCGTGGTGATCGCCCGGGTCGCAGACCCGTTGCCGTACTTGGCGGCGTACGCGGCATCGATCGCGACGTCGTGCGAGGAGTCGAGTGTGAAGGCCACCGGCCGTGTGTGACCATCCCAGCTGAGGAATCCGTCGAAGTACTTCGTGGCGCCCTGGAACCACTGGCCCCGCGGACCTTTCACCGAGCGCAGATACAGCTGGCCGTCCACCACCACGTGCCAGACGATCACGGGAGTCCGCGACGTGCCATCGGCGTGGCGGCCGGCGACGCGCACTTCGCCGATCCTGTCGAGCCGGCGAAGCTCCTCGGCGGTCCACTCGTTCATCGGATCTTCTCTCCTCGCCGCCGCCGCCGCCGCCGGCGGCGTCGCCGCTCTGATCCATGTCCTTGACGGTAGGCGGCGTTCCACGATCGCGGCAGGGTCCGTTCCCACCTCACGTTTCCCGGCGCTGCGTCGTCTGGTGGATGTGAACACACCTTTCCGCCGCGTTCTGCTGGCCTTCACCGTGGTCCTCGGGCTGTACGCCGGAATCTGGGCGCAGTTCTTCCCGACCGAGTTCTATGCGTCGTTCCCCGGCTTCGGCCTGCACTGGATCGACGTCGACGGCCCCTACAACGAGCACCTCATCCGCGACGTGGGGAGCTTCTACCTCGCCCTGACAGCAGTGAGCGTGCTCGCGATCGTCCATCGCAGTGCCCTTCCGGGCCGGGTTGCCGGCGTCGCGTGGGCGGTGTTCGGGATCCTGCACTTCGGCTATCACCTGGTGCACCTGGAGGGCTCCGCGCTGGACGTCATCGGGAACATCATCAGCCTCGGACTCAGCGCCGTCCTCGGGCTCCTCCTGGTCCTGCCGCCGCGGCGCCCCGAGGCTCGCATCACCCCGGATCAGCTCCTTTGAATCACCCGACTCAGCACGGTGCTGTGTGCCGGTGGTGGGGAGTCGGTGCCGGCTTCGCGCGGGCAGGCAGCGCCGGCAGGAACAGCGCCGGAAGGTTCGCGGCGTCTGCTGCCTGGTCCGGGCGCGGCCCCGCCCGAACTCCGCAAAACCGCCCCCGCGAACCTGTTGTACACGGCGTTCGGGCGATTCTGCGGCCGACTTGAGGAGTTCGGGTCAGGCGGAGGCGGCAACCCGACCCTCGGGCGGCACCGGCGGGCCCGGGCGGGATGCCCGCGTCCGCCAGCTCTGCGGAACCGCGACCGGGCGCGCCCCCGCCCGAACTCCGCAAAACCAGCCCCGGGAACCGGTTGCAGCCGGTGTTGACGCCATTTCCGTGCCCGTCTTGAGGAGTTCGGGCGCGGGCGAACGCGGAAGCGGCGGCGGACAAGCGGTCGGCGGGCCGGTGCGCCTGGGATGGGAGATCCACTGCACCGTCAGGGCGATCGGCAGAGCGACGCACCTGCCGTCGCCGTCGCGCGGCACCGATCACGTGGAACACTGAACCATGGCCCACCTCGTCCGCCCCGGTGCGGCGGAGGACGGCGCCCCGTCCTTCCTCGCAGGCCTCGCGGCACAGCTCGCACGCGTCGAGAAGTTCAAGGACGCCGTGGACCCCGCCGCGGCCCGGCGGGGGAGCCGCGCCGTCACCGAGTTCTTCCGCGAGCGCACGGATGAACTCCGCCGTACCGCGCGCCTGCCGGCCGGACGCGGAAGCTCGGCCCTCGGGAGACGACTGGCCGCCGAAGAAGGCGCCCGTGCCCGCGACGTGCCGCTTCCGGTGTACTCGTACTGGAACACCGGCGTGGACGACGCTCCCGACCTCGTCCGCGCATGCGTCGCCCAACTCCAGCGTGTGCATGCCGACGTTCGCCTGCTGGATGCGGGGAGTGTGCGCGAGCTGATCGATATTCCGCCGCGCGTCCAGTCGGTGCTCGAGCACGACCGCCCCGCCCACTTCGCCGATTACGTCAGGGCTGCCCTCCTCGAGCGTCACGGCGGGATCTGGGTGGATGCGACGTGCTGGGTGCCCCGCCCGCTGGGCGAGGTCATCCGGCCGTTCCTGGACGCGGGCGTGCTGTATCCGCGCTGGACCACAGGACAGATCGGCAACTGGTTCATCGCGGCCACTCCCGGTTCCCTCGTCATCCGGCTGCAGCGCGCGGCGCTGGAGATGTGGTGGGCGGAGCGGGACGATCTGCCCGACTACTTCCTCTACCACCGGATCTTCGAAGCCCTGCGGGCGCTGATCCCCGAGTTCCGCGGGCAGTGGTCCGAAGCCGGCCATCTCTCGAGCGCCGCCAGTCACGTGCTGCAGCTGAGCATGATGCAGCCCTGGTCGCCGGAGGTGGCAGGCGTGATCGACGAGATCTCGATCGTGCAGAAGCTGAGCTACAAGTACGATCCGGCATCCGTTCCGACCGAGTCCATCCTCCAGCACCTCCTCACGACGCGCCGCCTGACGTGAGGAGGCGGGGTCGGGCATACGCTGTGGAGGTCGTCGACCGAAGGGCCCGCCATGTCTTCCCACCCCGAGCACTCGTCCCAGGAGCATGTTCCGGGCCCTGATGAGCCGACGATCCCCGAGCTCGAGGCGGATGAGACGGAGGCGCCGCGGCCGGAGGAGGAGATCGCCGATCTTCTCCGCGCCGAACCGGATACCGAGGACCACGGCCCGCACGCCGGCTGAGCCGGGACCGTCCTATCGGGCGGTGCTCGCGCGATCCGAGATCTGCGCTCGCAGCCCCGCCACCAGGGTTTCGAGGCTGAACGCCCACGCCAGGGTGGGGTCGTAATCCTCGAGTGCGTGGAACTGAGGGAAGCTCTCGGGCGGGAGGTCTTCCATGACCGTCTCGGGGAGCTCGCCCCGGGCGCTCATGCTGCGCTCGGCCCCCACCACGAGCGCGGGGAAGACGGCGGCTTTCACGGCGCTGTAGGCCTCGCCCGCGGACAGTCCCGCCCGCGCGAAGGCCGCCATCGCGATCTCGAACGACGCGGCGGCCCGCGCCCCCTGCACGGGTCGGCGGGAAAGCGCGGCGAACGCACCCGGATGCTGGATGGCCAGAGCACTCATCGCGGCGAAGAACGTGCGGACCCACTCCTCCCAGTCCACCGGGGTGACGGGGAGGTGGGCTTGGTCGAGGAGGAGCTCGACGATCCCGTCGGTGATGGCGTCGCGCGTCTCCACGTGGTTGTACAGCGACGTGACGTGCACCCCCAGCTCGCCGGCGATCCGGCGCAGGGTCACGGCATCCAGCCCGTCGCGGTCGGCGATGGCGACCGCGCACTCGAGGATGCGTCTTCGCGTCAGGGCCGCCACCGGACGAGCATAACGCTCTTGACAGCGATACCTACAGTGTAGGTATTCTTACCTACACTGTAGGTCGAGCAATGAAGGAGGACGGGATGTTCGCGTCGGAGGAACTGGAGCAGAAGCTCGCCGAATTGATCACGAAGCACGACGTCCCCGGCGCGCAGCTGGCCGTCCTGGATGGCGATTCGGTCACCGAAGTCGCCACCGGCGTGCTCAGCCTGCGGACGGGGCAGGCGACCACCCCGGATGCGCTCTTCCTCCCCGGCTCCATCGGCAAGCTCTACACCGCGACGCTGGTCATGATGCTGGTGGAGGAGGGGACCCTCGACCTCGACGCCCCCATCCGCACCTACCTGCCCGACTTCGAAGTCGCCGACCCCCGAGCCCGCGACACCGTGACCGCGCGCGACCTGCTGACCCACACGAGTGGTTTCGACGGCGACCACTTCACCGATACCGGACGCGGCGACGACGCGCTCGCCGCGTATGTCGCCGGATGCGCCGAGCTGCCGCAGATCGCGCCGCCCGGGGCGATCTGGAGCTACAGCAACAGCGGGTACTCGATCCTGGGCCGGATCGTCGAGGTCCAGATGGGGATGAGCTTCGAGCAGGCGCTGCGCGAGCGCATCTTCACGCCGCTCGGGCTCCAGCACACCGTGTCGTTCGCCGAGGACGCGATCGTCCATCCCGCCGCCGTGGGCCACATCCCCGACCCCGAGGATCCCGCGACCCAGATCGTGAGCCCGACGTGGGGCCTGTGGCGTGCCTTCGGCCCTATGGGGTCCGCCGTCGTCGCCTCCGCCGGTGACGTCCTCGAGTTCGTGCGACTGCACCTCGACGGCGGGGTGGCGCCGGATGGCACGCGGCTGCTGGACGCCGGGCTTGCCGCGAGCATGCTCGAGCAGCAGGTGGAACTGGTCGACGACTCGGTGCTCGGAAAAGGCTGGGGCCTGGGCTGGATCCTGGACCGGTGGGGCGATGTTCCCGTCATCGGCCACGACGGCAATTCGATCGGGCAGAACGCGTTCATGCGCGTCGCCCCGGAGCAGCGGTTCGGGTTCTGCCTGCAGACCAACGTGGAAAGCGCGCTGAACATGTATCGCGAGCTCGCAGACTGGCTGTTCGGGCGACGGCTCGGGGTCGGCCCGCGCCCCGACCCCGCGGCGCTGGAGGATGCGGGAGTGGCGGAGGTCGGCCGCTACGTCGGCACGTACGAGCGCGAAGGGCTGAGCCTGCAGATCTCCGCGGGTCAGGAGGGCCGCCTGCTGGCCACCGTGACGCCCTCTCACGGCGTCGCGCAGGATCAGGGCTGGCCTCCGATGGTCGACCTGCCCCTGCAGCCGGTCGCCCGGGAGGACTCGTTCCTGCTCGACCTGCCCATCTCCGACGCAGCACTGCTGACGGTCTTCTTCAACCCGGCCGATGCCGACGGCCTCCCGACGTACCTTCACTTCGGCGGCCGGGCACACCGACGGGTGACCGCGGACGCGTGACCGGCGCACGGAGGGCCGCCGCGAGCCGGTGGCCCTCCGTGCTGCCCGTCGTGCCGCCTCATGCGGCGGCAGCGACCGTGGCGCTCACCGCCGTCTCGATGAGGGCGACGACGTCGCGCGGATGGGTCTGCATGGCCAGATGCGGACCGTCGATCTCGACGATGTGCGTGCCGGCGCGCTCGTACCCGTGTCGCTGGACGTCGGGCTGAACGGTCCGATCCGCCGTCGCCACCATGCCCCAACTCGGCTTGACCCTCCATGCGGCGGTGGAAGCGGCTTCGGTGTAGGCCGCATCGGCGAACGAACGCTGAGACACCGCGAGCACTTCGGCGATGCGCGGGTCGAGGCCGGCCGCGAAGACGGGAAGGAATGCATTTGGCGCCACGGAGAGGTCGACGCCGTCTTCCCGCCCGGGGGTCGGGTTCGGCAGCGCGACGAGGTGATCGCGCAGGTCCGTCGCGGGATAGCGCGCATCCATGTCTGCCGGGCTCTCGCCCTCGTCCGGCGCGTACGCGGCCACGTACACCAGCCCGACGACGTTCTCAGCGGCCCCCGCCACCGTGATCACCGCGCCGCCGTAGGAATGACCGGCGAGGAGGACGGGCCCGTCGACGGCCTCCACGACCCGGCGCACCGTTTCGGCATCGCCCGAGAGCGTGCGCAGCGGGTTCGGGGGGACGATGACGGGGTGCCCCGCGTCCAGAAGCGCCCGGGTGACGGGCGTCCAGCTCGCGGCATCGGCGAACGCTCCGTGCACCAGCACGATGGTGGGTCTGCTCATCGGGATCCTCCTGATCCTGTGTGGCCGATCGACCGGGCGCCGACGGCTTGACCGACTGTAGGACTGCGGTAGCCTGCGCGGATACAAGCGGAAGTGCACACCAGCTGTGCAGACGTGCGCCTGCTCGGGGGAGAGGTCGCTGTGGTCGACGAAGCCGACATCAGGAACATTCGCGCAGACGACCTGCGGTACTTGGCCGCGGTGTCGGAGACGGGGCGTCTGGTCGCTGCAGCCCGCAGCCTCGGTGTGGACCACAGCACCGTCTCCCGTCGCCTGCGCCGGCTCGAGGCGGCGCTGGGGACGCGGCTCATCGGACGGGGCCACGACACCTGGGTGCTCACCGCGGAGGGGCGCATCGTGGCCGAGCACGGCCGCGCCATCGGGGAAGCCGTCGAGTCCGCGGCGCGATCCGTCGCGACGGCCGCGACCGACGGCATGACGGGCACGATCCGGGTCACGGCCGCGGACGGCTTCGGATCGCGTTTCGTCGTTCCCGCCCTCACGAGGCTGCGGACCCGGCACCCCGGACTCGCAGTCGAACTGCTCACGGGCGCCCACCGGCTGACCCTCGGCCAGGCCGACTTCGACGTCGCGCTTGTCATCGGCACGCCGCCCCGGAGCCGGCTGCTCATCGAGAGACTGTGCAGTTACGACTCGGCCTTCTACGCAAGCGGGCCGTACCTGACGGAGCACGGCGACCCCGCCTCGGCGGAGGAGTTGCAGCGTCACGCGCTGATCTACCTGGTCGACTCGCTCGAGCGGGTGCGGGAGCACGAACTGAACGCCTACGTGCCGGGCGCCGAGATCCGCTTCGCCTCGACCAACATCTTCGCCCTGGTCGAAGCGGCTCGACATGGCGGGGGAGTGGCATTCCTCCCGAAGTTCATGGCCGTGACAGCCCCCGAGCTCCGTCGCGTCGCGGCCCCGCTGCGCCCCGCCAGGGTGGAGGTCTCCCTCGCCATCCGCCGCGAGACCGTCGATCGGGGCGACGTCCAGGCGGTGCGTCTGTCTCTGCACCAGGAAGTCCTCAGCCGGCAAGACGAGCTGGTGTGGCCCGCGTAGCACCGCGGTTCCGGGGCCGGTGGAACAGCGCGCCCCCGAAGGGCGTTGTGTGCTGGCGCGTGGGCCATTCCCCGCCGCATCCGCCTCTCAGCAGGGAGAACCCGTCATGACCACCATCGCTGTCCTCGGTGCCGGACAGGCGGGAAGCACCTTCGCGCGCGTCGCCATCGCGGCCGGTTACGACATCGTCATCGCGAACTCCCGCGGACCGCAGACGCTGCAGGCCCTGGTCGCGCAGCTCGGACCGAAGGCGCGGGCGGCGACGGTGGCGGATGCGGCGGCGCAGGGTGACTTCGCGTTCGTCGCGTTCCCGTACGCGCCCCACTCCACCCTGCCGGTCGCCGAGCTGGCGGGGAAGATCGTCCTCGACAACAACAACTACATGATCTGGCGCGATGGCAACTATCCGGAGGTGGACTCGGGCCGCAAGACGGTCCACGAACTGCGGCAGGAGCAGTTGCCCGCCGCCAAGGTCGTGAAGGCGTTCTCGCACGTCCAGTTCCACCCGCGCGTCGAGATCCGCGTTCCCAGTGACGCGCTGCCCGCGCTCATCCGGCTCGCCCGCCCGGCCTGCGCCCCCGACCGCAAGGCGATGGTCGTCTCGAGCGATCACCCGGATGCGGTGGAGCTGGTCACCCGCCTCTATGACGAGTTCGGCTTCGACGCGGTCGACAACAGCCCGCTGCGCGAATCGTGGCGCAGCGCGCCCGGCACGCCGATGTGGCGCCACAGCGTCGACGGGCAGGGCCGGGAGGAGCTCATCAGCAATCTCCAGCGCGCGCAGCGGCCCGGACGGGCGGGCTGAGGCGGGCTCCGGCGCACTCTTGCGCAGGTGGTGGTGGAATTTTGTTCCGGTCGGTACGGTTCTATTCCCGCACCCACCTCTGCCAAGGAGCCATCATGATCGACAGCGTCCACCAGATCATCGCCGGAGTCGTCCTCCTCACCGTCATCGGAGTCGCCTACGGTGGCCGCTTCGTGTTCACCACTGTGGCGGGCAGGTTCCCCGCCAATGACCTTCAGAAGTCGTTCTTCCGCGCCGGCCACGCTCACGCCGGCGTGCTCGTGATCCTGGGCCTCTTGACCATGCTGCTCGTGGAGACAAGCGACGTGCCGGAGCCCTTCGCGACGTTGTCGCTGGCCGTCTTCGTGGCGGCGATCCTGATGCCGACGGGGTTCTTCGTCTCGGTGATCGGCAAGGACCCCGCGCGGCCGAACCGGGCGGTGGCTCTGCTCTGGGTCGGAGCCGGCGTGCTCGTGCTCGGGCTCCTGTCCGCCGGGATCGGCCTCATCGTCGCGGGATCGACGCCATGACCGAAACGCTGGTCGCCGGCCCCATCCCGAAACCGGACCACTGGCATCGCCCTCTCCTCGTCTTCGCCGCGGCGATGGTCGTGCTCGCCGTCGGAGCGGCGCTGATGGCCGTCCTGGACCAGCGCCAGGTGACCGGTGCGGGGGTGTGGCTGAAGCCCCTGAAGTTCGCGATCTCGGGCGCCGTCTACACGCTCACGCTCGCGTGGCTCGTCGGCCAGATCCGGCGCGGGCGCCGCGTCGCGGATCGGGCCGGTACGTGGGTGGCGATCGCGCTGTCCGTGGAGATCGTGCTGATCTTCGCGCTGGCCGGCGCGGCGCAGTCGAGCCATTTCAACATCTCCACGCCGTTCCACACCGCGGTCTGGGCCGTCATGGCAGCATCCATCGCCCTCGTCTGGGTCATGACCCTGCTGGTCGCGATCGCCGTCGTCCGCAACCCCGGCCCCGATGCCGCCCGCACCCTCGCGGCCAGGGCCGGAATCATCCTGTCCCTGGCCGGAATGGGGCTGGGGTTCTTGATGACGCTGCCCACCCCAGGGCAGGTCGGCGACTTCCAGGGCATCGTCGGCGCCCACGCCGTCGGTGTGCCCGATGGCGGTCCCGGCCTTCCGCTGCTGGGCTGGAGCACGGTGGGCGGGGATCTGCGCATCCCGCACTTCCTCGGGATGCATGCCCTGCAGGCCATCCCGCTGACGCTCCTGGCCCTCGAACTGCTCGGCCGGTGGGTGCCCGTGCTGTCACTTCCGCGCGCTCGGTACCGCGTGCTGATGATCGTGGTGCTCGGGTTCGCCGCATCGCTCGTCAACGTGACGGTGCAGGCCCTCCTCGGGCAGTCCATCGTCCACCCGCGGGGCGTCGTCCTGGTGGCAGGAGTCCTGATCGCCGCAGCCGTCGTGGCGTCCACCGTCGTGGTGCTGCACCGCGCGGCCCGTGCCCGTCCGCAACGCGCCCGGGCAAAAGTACAGTGAGGGGATGTCGAGGTCACCAGGAGCCGCGGTCGGCCGCCCGAGAGAATTCGACATGGATGACGCGCTCGACAGCGCCATGAGGACGTTCTGGCAGCGGGGTTACGAGGGATCCAGTCTCACGGATCTCACCGGCGCCATGGGCATCACCAAGACGAGCATGTACGCGGCGTTCGGCAACAAGGAGCAGCTCTTCCGGAAGGCGTTGGATCGCTACCTGCGAGGGCCATCCGCCTACGAGATGGACGCGCTCGAGAACCCGACCGCGCGGGCCGTCGCCGAGGCGTTCCTGCGCGGGGTGCTCGATACGACCACGCGGCCGGACAGCCCGCAGGGATGCCTGACGGTCCAGGGGGCTCTGGCAGCCAGCGACGGCGCCCGGCCCGCGCATGAGCTGCTCGTGCGGGTGCGAAGCGAAGCGGGGGATCGTCTCGCCGAGCGCTTCCGGCGTGCCGTGGACGAGGGGGATCTGCCCGCGGATGCGGACGCCGCAGGGCTCGCCCGGTACATCATGACCGTGGTGTTCGGCCTCGCCGTCCAGGCCGCGAACGGAGTCGCTCGTGAGGATCTCTACCGCGTCGTGGAGACGACCCTTCGCGCCTGGCCGGCGTAGCGCGCCGGCCAGGCGCTGGTTACTCCTCGCCCGCGGTGCGGGCTGCGCTGAGCCCCGCGATCCGTCCGAGCCCGATGGCGGTGAGGAGCCCGTTGCCCGAGGAGTACCCGTCGGCGCCGTCCCGGCCGGACACGCCCGCGGCCACACCGCCCCCGGCGAACAGGCCGGGAATCGTCGTGCCATCGGCGTGGACGACCGCGGCGGTGTCGGTGACGGTGACCCCGCCCTGCGTGTGGAAGAGCGCGGGGACGGAGCGGACCACGTAGTACGGCCGGCCCAACGGCCCGAAGCCGAAGTCCGTGCGCCCGAACGGGTCGGGCCGGTTCCCCTGCGCAGCCTGGGCGAATTCCTCCAGGGATGCTGCGACGGTGGCCTCATCGGCCCCGATGATGCGGGCGACGGCGGCTTCGTCGGCGGCCTCGGCGAGACCGCCCATCTCCACGAGGTCGCGGAACTCCTCCTCGTTGCCGAGGACGTAATCGCGGATGCGCTGGTCCAGCACGACCCACGACTCCTCCGTCACGGCCGAGACGACGGGTGCGAACGCCGAGTATCCGACGCTCTCGTCGCCCATGCGCTCGCCGGAGGGGGAGAGGAGGCAGGCGCCCATCTCCACGGTGGTCCAGGAGACGATCGAGCCGTGCAGATAGGCGACGGCCGCGTACCCCTGGTAGGCGCCCATGTTCCCCACCTGCGAGCCGAGTTCCTCCGACCAGGCGATGGCCTCACCGGTGGAGCCGTGGGCGCCGAAGTACTGAGCCTCGGCGATCTCGGGGATCCACTGCCGCAGCATCTCCCGGTTGCCGCCGAAGCCGTTGGCGGCGAGGACGACGGCACCTGCGCGCAGCTCGTACTCGCCGCTGCGCTCCCCGGCCACGCGCACGCCCACGACCGCGCCGTCTTCGATCAGCAGACCCGCGACGGGGTTGCCGGTGACGACCTCCACCCCGAGCCGCTCGGCGGCGGCGACGAGGTCCTTCACGAGGAACTCGCCCTTGCGCGCAGCGGGGGCGTGCAGGCGCGTGATGCTGTGGCCGACGTGCTTGTAGTCGGTGATGAGCCGCAGGTCGACCTGGTGATCGTCGACCAGCCACTCCACGAGGGAGGCGGATTCGCGGGCGAGCAGCTCGACGGTGGATTCGGCGTCGTGCGGGCCGCTCTTGCGCAGGAGGTCGGCGGCCATGATCTCGGGGCTGTCCTGCACGCCGGCTTCCTTCTGGAAGCGGGAGCCGGCAGCCGGCACCGATCCCGTGCTCAGCCACGTGTTGCCGCCGGCGCGCTCCTCCTTCTCCAGGAGGGCGACGGATGCGCCGGCCTCGGCGGCGGCGATCGCGGCGGTCAGGCCGCAGCCGCCGGCGCCCACGACGATGACGTCGACGTCGCGTTCCATCAGCGGTTCTCTCCGATCTCGTTGAGCGTGCGGACGAGGTCCTCGGTCGTGCTCACGTCTGCGTACTTCTGGTCCATGTCGAACAGGTTCACGTCATGGATGATGCGGCTGCGGTCGTAGACCGCGTCGCTCGGGACGCTCACCCGGTAGTTGTAGGAGAAGGCGTCCACGACCGTGGAGCGGACGCATCCCGACGTCGAGCACCCCGTCACGACGAGGGAGTCGGCCCCGGTCTGGATCAGGTACGAGGCCAGCGGAGTCCCGAAGAAGGCGCTCGGGTGCTTCTTGGGCAGGAGGACGTCGCCGTCCACGGGCGCGATCTCCTCGACGAAGTCGTAACCGCGCTCGGCGATGTTCATGATGCCGGGCACCTTCGCCCCCAGCGCTCCCTGATCGAACCCCTTCTTGGGCGCGACGTGCGGGTACAGCACCGGCCAGCCGTTGCTGCGGAACACCTCCAGGAGTCGGCTGATGTTGCCGACGGCATCCCACGCCACGTCGCCGACGCTCGTGGGGAACTCCTCGATGGCCTTGTCGAACGGCATCGGCGTGGTCCCGGTCGTGCGGTACTGCACGTCGATGATCAGCAGGGCGGGCTTCCGTCCCATGCCGACCGGTCGGCCGAACCCCGCGGCGGCGTAGCGCTCGGTGGTGGTGGGATCGATCAGGTCAGATGTGAACCGGGACATGCGCTCATCCTCCTAGTGCGGCCGCGCCGCTGTGGGCGCGGGGGATGTAGCTCCCCGCGCGCTGGTCTGTCAGGACTCCGTCCCGGAGGGCGAACCGCCCGCCGACGATGGTGTGCACCACCGACAGGGGCAGCTCCGTGCCCTCCCAGGGCGTGTACTCGGCTGCCGAGTGCTGGGTCTTCGCGGTGATCGTGGACGGGGCATCCATGTCGAGAACGACGAGATCCGCATCCGATCCGACGGCGATGGTCCCCTTGCGGGGGTACATGCCGAAGAGCTTGGCGGCTCGCGTGCTCACCGCCTCGACGATCGTGTCCAGGCTCACACCGCGGCGGAGCCCCTCGGCGAGCGTGAGGGGCAGCAGGCCCCCGAGGCCGGGGAATCCCGCCGACGCGCTCCAGATGTCCTTCTCCTTGTTGGAGCGGTGCCGGGCGTTGTGGTCGGAGCCCACCGCGTCGATGAGGCCGTCTTCGAACGCCTTCCACAGGAACTCGACGTCCTCCCGCGGACGCACGGGAGGGTTCACCTTGGCGTACACGCCGGCGTCGGAGGTCGTGTCGAGCGTCAGGTACTGCGTGCAGGTCTCGATGAAGATGTTCGGGTACGACGCCTGCTGGCGCGCGATGGCCTCGACGGCCTCGCGGCTGCTGGTGTGCACGCAGTAGACGGATGCCCCGGTGACGCTGGCGAGGTAGGCGACGCGTTGCGCCGCCTCCGCCTCGACGAACGCCGGGCGGGCAGCGTTCCACACCGCGAGGGGACCGGCCGACTCGTCGCCGCGCTCGTCGCGGAACATCCTCACCAGCTCGATGTTCTCGGGGTGCGGGTTGATCATCGCGCCGTGCTCGGCGCTCTTGCGCAGGATGTCGTACATGAACGAGTCGTCGTTGCCCGGCATCCCGAGGTACTTGCCCTCGTCGCCGCGGAAGTTCATGAAGAACTTGAACGAGGAGACCCCGAGCCCCATGTAGTCGGCGAACTCCTCCAGGTGCTCGGGCGTGCCCAGGACGAAGTGGAAGCCGTAGTCGATGTGGGAGTTGGAGTCCATGGCGGCGCGCGCCGAGGCGAACTCGCCCGTGTAGGAGCTCGAGCTCATCAGGTACACGAGCATCGTCGTCACGCCGCCGGCGGCCGCGGATGCCGACTCCCGTTCGGCGTCGTCGGGATCGCGGGGCACGCGGATGTCCTTGCCGAGGTGCACGTGCGGGTCGATCGCGCCGGGCAGGACGAGCTTGCCGGTCACATCGACGGTCTCCGCCGCATCCGCCTGCTGCTCCCGTCCGACGATGCCGGAGATGCGACCGTCCCGGATGAGCAGGTCGACATCGCTCGGGCCGAGGCCTTCGAGGAAGACCTTCCCGCCGGTGATCCTGAGATCGTAGGGACTGCTCATGTGTCGACGCTCCTTTGAATCGGATCTGACGAGTCGGAAAGACCCAGGACGCTCAGGCTGTTGCTCATCGAGTCCGCGAGGTGGGCGGCGAGGAGTTCGACCGCTCCGTCCGCATCCCGCGCGAGCACGCGATCGAGGATCTGCCGGTGCGCGGAGACCGCGTGCTCCTCGCGGGTGGAGGTGCGTGCCGTGGGCCGCAGGGCGAGATACAGCTTGTGGTTGGCGTGGGACAGCTGATCGCGGATCTCGCGGTTGCCGCTGAGCGCGACGAGCTGCTCGTGGAAGTCCAGCTCCGACACGTACGGCTCGCGCTGCTCCGCGGCATCCGCCGCGTGCCGTGTGAGGCGGGCGTACTCGTCCGAGAGCCGCCTCGCGAGCGCCTCGAGATCCGCGTCGGCAGCGCGCTGGACTGCGAGGCGCAGTGCGTGCAGCTCGAGGGCGCTGCGCAGCTCGTAGAGGTCGACGATCTCCTGCGGGGTGTACTGCTTGACGAAGGCCCCGCGGTGGGTCTCGCTCGTGAGGTATCCCTGCCCCGACAGCCTCTTGATCGCTTCGCGCAGCGGTCCCCGGCTGATCCCGATCGACTCGGCGATCGCGACCTCGTTGAGGCGCTCACCGGCACCGAGGGTTCCGTCCAGGATCATCTCGCGGATGAGGTCCTCCGCCTGTGAGGGCAGCGACGTCCGCGAGACGGCCCGGGCGCGATCGGGCGACATGGCTACGCCACGTCCTGCAGTTCGATGCCTCGCGTCTCCTTCAGCATGAATGCGGCGATGAGCGTGATGACACCGGTGCCCATGAGGAAGAAGGCGGGGGCCAGCAGGTTGCCGGTCGCGTCCACGAGCCACGTCGCGATGTACGGCGAGGTGCCGCCGGCCAGGGCCGCGCCGACGCTGAATCCGAACGCGATGCCGGTGTAGCGGACGGGCGTGGGGAACATCTCGGCGTAGGTGGAGAGCGCGACGCCCATGAGCGCCGAGTCGACCAGGCCCAGGATGATGTGGCTGATCACGGCGACGGGGCCGCCGAACTCGAACAGCATGAAGGCGGGGACGGCCAGGACGATCCCGGCGATCGAGGCGACGACGAACACCGGCTTGCGCCCGATCTTGTCGGAGAGGTACCCGAAGTAGGGCATCAGGATGACCGACACGAGGAGGGTGAGGGTCGTGGAGAGGTAGGCGAAGTCGGCCGAGAACTCCAGCGCCGTCTGCATGTGGATGTTCACGTACACGTAGGCGATGTAGTACGCCGAGAACAGCAGCACCGACAGGGCGACGACCTGCAGCAGCTTGACGGGGTACCGGGTGAAGAGCGTGCGGATGGGCTGCTGCTTCTTCTTGAGCTCGGCTGCGGCGGCGCGGGCCTTCTCGAACTCCTCGGACTCCTCCAGGCCGCTGCGGATCCACAGGCCGAACAGGCCGATCGGGATCGCCATCAGGAACGGGATCCGCCAGCCCCAGTCCTGCATCGTCTCGGCGCCGAGCGTGAGGTTGAGGATCAGGACGGTCAGCGACGCGATCAGCGAGCCGCCGAGCGCACCCATCTGCGTCGTCGAGGTGAACAGGCCGCGGCGGTGGTTGGGGGACTGCTCGGCGACGAAGGATGCGGCGCCGCCCAGCTCACCGCCGGCGGCGAGGCCCTGCAGGCAGCGGGCGAGGACCAGCAGCACCGTCGCACCCAGGCCGATCGCGGCGTAGGAGGGGAGGATGCCGATCAGACCGCTGGCGGCGGCCATCAGGATGACGGTGGCGGCCAGGGCGTTCTTACGGCCGAACCGGTCGCCGTAGTGTCCGAACAGGAGCGCGCCGACCGGCCGCAGGACGAAGGCGACCGCGAAGGTGGCGAGGGTCGACAGCAGCGCGGCGATCGGATCGCCGGCGGCGAAGAAGTGCACGGCGAGGATGGTGGCGACGTAGCCGTAGACGCCGAAATCGAAATACTCGATCACGGATCCCACTGCTCCGGCGATGACCACGCGGGGTGCGATCTTACGGGGGGCGGTCGAATCCGCCGGGCGTGTGTCAGCAGCCATTGCTGTCCCTCTCTTCGTCGGCGTCCCTGCGGACGTGGACCCCTTTCTATCGGGCTGAAGTGACAACTGTCAACAGTTGGCATCGAGCGCAGCCGCTCGCCGGAGCGGCAGGCAACCTACGGTCTCTGCGACGACGTTTGCCATGCAACCCGCAGGAGCAAATGCGCGCGCCATCTGAAAGGGACGGAGTCCCGGAATTCGATAGGCAAATGCAGTTGCCATTTGAGCTTGTATGGTGAATATTTATCTCGGGATGCGAACGCGCACCTTCACAGCTCTCCCGATTGGAATTCCATGTCCACACAGCGAAAGCTCACGCGCCTGCTCGGCATCGGCGTCGTTGCCATGACCGCGGCGGCCCTGGCCGGTTGTGCCTCCGGGGGAGGTGGAGACGAGGGTGCCGACGGTGAAGCGTCGGGCGAGATCACCGTGTGGTCGTGGTCGACCAATGCGAAGGACATCGCCGAGCTGTTCGAGGAGGAGCACCCCGACATCAAGGTCAACCTGGTGAACCCGGGCGACGCCGCGACGGGAAGCGAGCGCCTGCAGACCGCCTTCCAGGCCGGCAGCGGTGCGCCGGATGTGGCGATGATCGAGTACCCGGGCATTCTGCAGAACGCCATGTCGGGCTACATCGTGCCGCTCACCGACTTCGGCATCGACGAGATCAAGGACGACTTCGCCGACAGCATCATGTCGCAGCTGACCGTGGACGGCGAGGTCTACGGGACCCCGATCGATGCGTCCCCGATGGCGCTGTACTACCGCACCGACCTCTACGCCCAGGCCGGCATCGAGCCCGCCGCGACGTGGGAGGAGTTCGCGCAGGACGCCGGCACGCTGCAGGCCGCGCTCCCGGGCAGCCACATCGCCAACAGTGCCTTCGCCGACGGCAGCATGAACCGCATGTACTGGCAGGCGGGCATCGCGCCGGTCTCGGTCGAGGGCGAGACGATCGCCATCGACTACGACCAGCCTGAGATCCAGAACGTCCTCGACTACTGGGCCGGTCTGCACAACGACGGCCTGACCGCAGACCTGCCCATCTACAGCCCGGAGTGGAACGCGGCGTTCGCGGACGGCACCATCGCCTCCTGGGTCGGCCCCGGGTGGGGCCCGGTCATCCTGGGCTCGAACGCGGAGAGCTCCGCGGGCAAGTGGGCGGTGGCGCCGCTGCCGTCGTGGGACGGGGAGCCGGCGTCGGCGGAGTGGGGCGGCAGCGCCTACACCGTCACCGAGCAGAGCAAGAACAAGGCCGCGGCCGCCGAGTACGTGAAGTGGGTCAACCACGACCCGCAGGCCTACGAACTCCTGTTCGAGCTGACCGGCTCCTTCCCGGTGCTGAAGACCTACATCGCCGATGAGGAGTTCCTGGCGTCACCCTTCCCGTTCTTCGGTGACCAGCCGGTGAACCAGGTGCTGGCTTCCGCCCTGGAGAGCGTGTCGGACTGGCAGTGGACCCCGTTCAACAGCGAGGTCACCAACGTCTCCGACGCCGAGTACAACGCGATCCTCGAGGACGGACAGGACACCTCGAAGACCCTGGCCACCATCGAGACCAGCCTGCGCGACTACGCGGCCAAACAGGGCTTCACGGTCGCCGATTAGCACGCCACCGCGGGTCCCCCGGCCGAGATGCGCCGGGGGACCCGCCTCGTCCAGGAGAACCGATCCCGCATGACGATCACACACGCACCGCCTACCGCAGCGCGGCGGCAGAAGGGGCGATGGATTCCCTACGTCCTCGTCGCGCCTTTCCTGCTCGCGCTGGCGGTGTTCATCCTCGGCCCCCTCCTCATCTCGCTGGTCAATTCGCTGTTCGTCGAACGGCTCATCGGCGGGATCACCTTCGTGGGCCTGGAGAACTACGCGCGAGCCCTGACCGACGCGAACTTCTGGGAGGGCTTCGGCCGCCTGCTGCTCTACGGCGTGATCTTCACGCCGCTGACCATCGGGCTCTCCCTCCTCATCGCGGTCGTCGTCGACAGCGGTGCGGTGCGGGGGAGCGGCTTCTACCGCGCCCTCTACTTCATCCCGTACGCGATCCCGGGCGTGGTCGCGACGCTCATGTGGGGGTTCCTGTACGGCCCCACCATCAGTCCCTTCACCGACATGGCCGAGGCTGTGGGATTGGAGGGCCTGAACCTGCTGTCTCCGCAGTTCGTCCTCTTCGCCATCGGCAACATCGGGATCTGGGCGTTCGTCGGCTACAACGTCATGATCTTCTACGCTGCGCTGCGCGCGATCCCCGAGGAGATCTACGAGGCCGCGATCCTGGATGGCGCCGGGCGGTGGCGCATCGGATTCAGCATCAAGCTGCCCATGATCAAGCCGGTCATCACGATGGTCGTCATCTTCTCCATCATCGGCACCGTTCAGCTGCTCACCGAGCCGCTCGTACTGCAGCCGCTGCAGCCGAGGTCGATCGAGGACAACTTCACCCCCAACATGTACGCCTACTCGCTCGCCGCCGGTGGGCAGCAGCTCAACTATGTCGCCGCGATCTCGTTCTTCATGGGACTCGTCGTCGTCGCACTGTCGGTCGTGTACAGCAAGTTCATGAACCGGCCGGAGAAGGGTGCATCGTGAACAACCCCGCCCTCAAGCGCCCCTCGGTGATCGCCGCGATCCTGTTCGCGGGCTTCGGCATCTACATCCTGGTGCCGATCTACTGGCTGGTCGTCAACGCGACCAAGTCCACCTCCGACCTCTATTCCACCTTCGGGTTCTGGTTCTCCGACCAGCCGCAGCTGTGGCAGAACATCGTGGAGGTCTTCACGCACGACGACGGCATCTTCGGGCGGTGGATGCTCAACACGGTCGGGTACTCCCTGGCCGCAGCCGTCGGCGCCACACTGCTGGCCGTGCTGGCCGGTTACGCCTTCGCGAAGTGGCGATTCCGCGGCCGCGACGCCCTCTTCTGGCTCGTGCTGGTGGCCATCATGGTGCCCGGCGCCGCTCTGGCGGTCCCGACCTATCAGCTGGTCTCCGCGATGGGGCTCGTCGACTCCCCGCTCGCGGTCATCCTGCCCTCGATGGTCAGCCCCTTCGCGATGTACATGCTGACGGTCTACATCTCTTCGGCGGTGCCCGACGAGATCATCGACGCCGCCCGCGTCGACGGCGCGCGTGAGCCCCGCATCATCCGCAGCGTCGTGCTGCCGATCATCGGGCCCGGGGTGGCGACGGTGTTCCTGCTGACGTTCGTCGGCACGTGGAACAACTACCTGCTGCCGCTGCTGGTGCTCCAGTCTCCTGAGCTCATGCCGATCACGCTGGGCCTGACGAGCTGGAACCGGGTCTCGCTGTTCCCCTCGACGGGCGCCGAGGTCCTCTACAGCCTCGTCGTGACCGGATCGCTGCTGTCGATCATCCCCCTGATCATCGTGTTCATCTTCCTGCAGCGGTACCTCCGCAGCGGACTCACCCTGGGAGCCGTCAAGTGAGCGCCACCCCCACCCGCCACCGCTTCGCTCACGAAGTGGTCGACTTCGACGCTCCTGCCGCGATCACCACGCGCGCGGAGCTGGACGCCGAGGTCGAGCGGCTGCGGTCGGATGTCCCGGCCGCTGTCATTGAGAACGAACGACCCCTGCGCACCGTCCACGCCCTCACACAGTGGAACGTGCGGGCGTGTGCGGAGCGCCCCGCCGATCCCGCCGCGGCGGACGCTTCCGAGTTCGCGCCGGTGACGCTCCCGCACAGCACCGAAGACGCGTACCTGCACTTCCGTGCCGTGACGGTCCCCAGTGACGCCGCGTGGGCGGAGCGGGCCGTGCTGCGGGTGGTCCGCCCCGACTACGAAGCCGTCGTGTACGTCGACGGCCGGGCCGCCGGCCGACGCCGGGGCTACCTCGGAACGCTGGAGGTGGAGATCGACGCCCGCCGGGCGCGGCAGATCGACATCGTCATCCGGCGCGCCCGCGACAGGTACCGGTGGTCCGGCGAGAGCGAAGGCGAGAACTTCGGCGACGCCCACGGCAAGGGGCTCGGCTCGGTCGTGGCGGATGCCGTCACCGCGGGTGCTGCGCTGGACGCCGTCGAGCTCGAGCTGCGCCCGCCCGTGCATTTGGCGTACGTCGCCGCGGATGCCCGCGCCGACGGCACGGCCGACGTCGCAGTCGAGGTCGGGGGCGCCGACGAGGCGACCGAGGGCCTCTCGCTCGTGGTGACGGTGTCCACTGCGGACGGCGATGTGGTCGCGCGCCAACGGCATGTCGTGGCGGGAACGCGCACGTCCGTGCCGCTGTCGGCCGCCGGCATCACGCCGTGGTCGCCCGTCGCCCCGGTGCTCTACCGCCTCACCGTTCAGGTGTGGTCGGGGGATGAGCTGGTCGACGAGATCCGCCGCCCGATGGGATTCCGCACGTTCGAGCGCGCTGCCGACGGCTCGCTGTCGCTCAACGGCGCCCCCGTTCTCCTGCGCGGCACGACGACCATCGGGTGCGTGTGGGACGCGTCGCGCGAGGGGCGCGACGAGGACGTCATCCGCCAGCTGCTCATCGTCAAGGCGCTGTTCGGCAACGTCCTGCGCGTGCACGTCGCCGTCCCGCCGGCGCGCGTGTTCGAGCTGGCCGACCGCGTGGGCGTGATGATCTACCAGGACGGGCCGTTCCAGTGGCACTGCTTCGCCTCGCGCGAGGCGGAGCTCGACGACGAGCTGCTCCAGGTGGAGGAGCTCGCCCGCACGGTCGCCGGTCACCCCAGTGTGGTCGTGGTTTCGGTTCCGAACGAGATGCACATGAAGGTGCCGTTCCACGACGCCGACGTCGCCTTCGTCGAGCGGGCCGCGGAGGTGCTCCGCGAGCAGGCCCCGGGCGCGGTGCACCTGCAGGACTGGTCCGGGGGCACGCGCCCCCGCGCGCTGCCGCAGGCCGTGCACGACTACCCCGGCTACTTCTACGCCACGACCGGGGCGCTCACGGGGGTTTTCGACGACCCGGCCAACGAGCAGGTGGATCCCGGCGTGCGCGCGATCGTCTCGGAATACGGCGGCGGCGTCGTGCCGAGCTGGGAGGCCATGAGGCGCACCCAGGATGCACACGCCCGCCGCGGAGAGACCATCACCCTCCCGCCGACGGAGGACGGCCGGTGGACGGCGGAGGCCAGCCTGTACGAGATGACGGGGGAGATGGTGCGCACGCACCAGCGCGTCATCGGGTGGCGCGACTCGTTCGCCGAGTACCACCGCGTCAGCGGCGAGGCGCAGTCACGCGTGCTCACGCGGCAGACCGGCCGCATGCGCCGGGACCGCCGGCATGTCTCAGGTGTCATCCATCACTACCTGCAGAACCCCGGCGACGTCATGTACAACCCGTGGGTCGACCTGCACGTCATCGACAACGCCGGCGAGCTGACCGGCGGGTTCTCCGCGCTGCGGGACGCGCTGCGCCCGGTGTCGCTCGAGGTGACGGGCCTGCCGAATCGCGCGTACGGCGGCTCCTCCCTGAACCCGGAGATCTGGGTGTGCAACGACCTGCCCGCCGAGATCGCGGTCGACCTCGAGTGGACCGCGCGTACGGAGGCCGGCGAGGTCGTCGCCGCCGAGACCGTGGCCGCCCGCCTCGGCGCGGGTTCGGCCGTCGCGGTGGCCACGCCCGAGATCGTCCTCCCGGCGGTGGACGAGGCCGGCGCGATCGTCCTCACCGCGCGCCTCCGCATCGAGGGACGTGCGTGGGTGGAGGCCGCCGAGTCGGTCCAGGTGCACCCCGCCGCACCGGTGTGGGAGGGCGACGTGGACGTCCTGGGCGATCTGGACGGGTTCGTCGAGCGCGCCGGCGCATGGATGCCGCGGCTTCGGCCCTACGCCGCTGACAACGCGCACCCGGTGGTGGTGACGCCGGACGTGGCGCTCACCGCCGAGGTCATCCACGAGCTGCGCTCCGCGACCGAGCATGGGCGGATCGTCGTACTGCTGGAACGGCGCCCGGGCGATGACCTGGGGTGGATCGGCAAGCACATCGAACTCGCCGTCACCGGCGACCAGCCGGTCGAGGTCGCCAACGTGGAGCTTTCGATGCGCGACTCCGGCCTCACCACCGACGACCTCAGCCGCTGGGCGACGCCCGACGGCCGGGTCCTGACCAATCCGCTCATGGGCATCGACCGCCGTGGGACGCCGGCGTGGGCCCGATGCGGACACGGCTTGCAGATGTCGGCGATTCAGGAGGCGAGCCGCCTGGGCGGACTCGTCCTGGTGTGCCAGCTGCTGGTGTGGTCGACCCTGTCCGACGAGCCGATGGCCGCCCGCGTCCTCCAGGCGCTGCTGGCCGCGCCCTACCGACCCATCTGATCGCCCCCACGACGACGAACAAGCAAGGAATCACCGTGAACCGCTCCTCGAGCACGGCCGCCGACGGCGTCCGCGTTTCCGCCACCTCCGCCGACCTGGATGCCCGTGCCCACCGCACGCTGCCCGGCGGCGTGAACTCCAACGTGCGCCTCGCGGCGCCGAAGATCTACTTCGAGCGCGGCGAAGGGGCGCGGCTGTACGACGTCGACGGCAACGAGTACATCGACTACCTGCTCGGCCAGGGGCCGAACATCCTCGGACACGCGCCGGCGAAGCTGCAGGCCGACGTCGCCGCCGCGGTGAGCGCGGGCATGCTGTTCGGTGCTCAGCACGAGGCCGAGGTCCGCGCGGCGGAGCGGGTCGTGGAGATCCTGGGCTGGCCGGACATGGTCCGATTCGGGGTATCCGGCACCGAGAGCGTGCAGGCGGCGCTCCGCCTCGCGCGCGCGGCGACCGGCAAGCGCCGGTTCATCCGGTTCGAGGGGCAGTACCACGGGTGGCTCGACAACACGCTGGCGAACTGGGACGCCGAGGGTCACGCGATCGTCGCCGGCGCCGGTCAGATCGCCGACTATCTGGGGGATTTCGTGCCCACGCCCTGGAACGACCTCGCCGCCGTGCGGGAGCGACTCGAGGCGCACGATGACATCGCCGCGATCATCACCGAGCCCATCATGCTCAACGCCGGCTCCATCCCGCCGGAGGACGGATACCTCCAGGGACTGCGCGCGCTGGCGGACGAGTTCGGCGTCGTGCTCATCTTCGACGAGGTCATCACCGGCTTCCGCGTGGGCCTGGGCGGCGCGGCGGAGCGCTACGGCGTGACGCCCGACCTCGCCGTGTACGGTAAGGCGATCGCTGCGGGCTGGCCGGTCAGCGCCCTGGCCGGCCGCCGCGACCTGATGGAGCGGTTCGGTACGGGCGAGGTGAACCACTCGGGGACCTTCAACGCCTCCGTGATGGCGACCGCCGCGGTGCTGTCGGCCACCGGGATCCTGCAGGAGACGTCGCCGTATCAGCGCATGGAGGACTACGGCCGGGCACTGCAGGAGATCATCCGCGCCGCCGCGGCCACGCACGACCTTCCGCTGCACGTGCAGGGAGTGCCGATGGCCTTCCACGTCTCCTTCAGCGGCGGCCGCACCCTCAAGGACAACCGCGACATCCTGGCGTGCGACGCGCCCCGCTATGCGGCGTTGTCGCGCGAGCTCATCCGTCACGGCGTGTGGGTGGCCGCCCGCGGCGTCTGGTACGTCAGCGCGGCGCACGCGGACGCCGAATTGGCTGACACCGAGGAGCGTGTGGATCGGGCGTTCGCCGCTCACGCCGGCTCATGACGGCCAGGCGCGTGCGGGTCGGGGTCCTGGGCTTCTTCCACGAGTCCAACACGTTCGCCCCCGGCGCGATCCGGCTCGAGGACGTCGAGCCGCGCGCGCTGACGGGCGCACGGATCCTCGACGAGCACGCGGATGCCGACACCGCCGTGTCGGGGCTGCTCGCCGGCGCCGCACGCCACGGGTGGGAGGCCGTCCCGCTGACCTACATCGAGTTCGTGCCGTCTGCGCCTCTGGATGCCGCCGCAGCCGCCGAGGTGATCGCGCGACTGCGCGAAGCGGTGACCGAGCACGGCCCCTTCGATGCGCTCCTGGTCGCGCTGCACGGTGCGGCGGTGTCCACCGCCGAACCCGACCTCGACGGCGCGGTGCTGGACGCACTGCGCGCCGCGGCGGGATCGGAGACCCTCATCGCCGCCGTCCTCGACCTGCACGCCAACGTCTCGCCGCGGATGGCGGCAGCGGCGGACGTGCTGGTCGGCTACCGCACGAACCCCCATGTGGACGCGAAGGATCGCGGCCAGGAGGCCGCCGATATCGTGGCGCGTGCCCTGGCGGAGGGCATGCGCCCCCGCTGCGAGCTGGTGACGGTGCCGGCGGTGATGGGGATCCTCGCGCAGGCCACCGCAGCCGAGCCCTGGGCGCGGTTCGCCCGCGCCGCGGACGAGGCCCGGGGGCTGCCCGGCATCCTGTCGGTATCGCTGTTCCAGGGATTCCCGTGGGCGGACGTCCCGGAGATGGGCATGTCGGTGCTCGTCGTGGCACCGCTCGGTGACCCCACCGCGCGCGACAGTGCCGAGCGGCTGGCAGAGGTGATGTGGGCGGGCCGGGACGGATTCCGCTCCGACCCGGCGGCTCCCGCTGCCGCCCTCGCGGATGCGCCCGCGGACGCGACGACACTCCTGCTCGATGTGGGCGACAACATCGGCGCCGGCGGCACCGGGGCCCGCACGCATCTCCTCCGGCATGCCATCGCCACGGGACGCCGCAGCGTCGTCGGCATCGTGTGCGACCGGGGCGCCGCCGCGCGAGCGCACCAGGCCGGTGTCGGCGCAGCGGTGGAACTCGCGGTCGGCGACCCCGCCCTGTCCGTCCGCGGCACGGTCACGGCGATCTCCGACGGCCGCTATGAGGACCCCGGTCCCACGCACGTGGGGCACCGCTACTTCGATGCCGGACCCTCCGCGGCGCTGGCCCTGGACGGCGGTCAGACGCTCGTGCTGTGCAGCCGCGCCATCCTGCCCTCCTCGGCTCAGCAGCTGCTGAGCCTGGGCGTCGATCCGCGCGCGCACGAGATCGTCATCGCCAAGGGCGTGCACTCCCCGGTGGCCGGCTACCGGGCCTACGTCGACCGGATCGCGTACGCGGACACGCCCGGCGCGACGGCCAACGACTTCTCCGCCCTGGACTACCGGCACCGCCGGCGTCCCCTCTTCCCCCTCGAGACCGAGCACGACCGCGCGGGATCGCCGCGCCCTGCCATCGACAACGAACGGAGCCTCCGCCCATGAAGATCACCGCCGTCGAGACCATCTACCCCGGCGCCCGCAGCGCCATGCCGGCCCTGGTGTTCGTCCGCATCCACACGGATGAGGGCATCCAGGGCATCGGCGACACGTTCTACCTGCCGCAGACCTGCATCTCGCTCATCCACGAGCACATCGCACCCGTCCTGCTCGGCCAGGACGCGCTCGCGATCGAGCGGCACTGGCGCGACCTGTACCGCGCCTACGCGCGCTTCGGCGGGCGGGGAGCGGAGATCCGCGCGCTGTCGGCGGTCGACGTGGCCCTGTGGGACATCCTCGGCAAGGCCTCCGGCCAGCCCGTGCACCGCCTCCTCGGCACGGCACAGGAGAGCATCCCCACCTACAACACGTGCGGCGGCCCCCTGTACGCCTCCGTGGAGGGCGGATCGCAGGCCGGTTACGGCAGCTCGCGCGTGGCCGGCATGTGGGATGACTTCGATGCGTTCCTGAACCGTCCGGGGGAGCTCGCGCAGGATCTCGTCTCCGAGGGTGCGAAGGGCATGAAGATCTGGCCCTTCGACCGCTTCGCCCAGGCCAAGGGCTCGCGCGCGATCGAGGCGGGAGACCTCGAAGCCGGTCTGTCCACGGTCGCTGCGATCCGCGACGCCGTCGGGGACGCCATCGAGATCATGGTGGACGGCCACGGGCTGTGGGATCTCACGCCCGCCATGCGCATCGCCAAGGGCCTGGAGCAGTACGACCTCGCGTGGGCCGAAGACCTCACGCTCGCCGACAACCCGCGCACGCTCGCGCGTCTGCGCGCATCGTCGCGAACGCCCATCTCCGTCTCCGAGTACCTCGTGACGCGGCAGGAGTACATGCCGATCCTCGAGCAGGATGCCGCGGATCTCATCATGATCGATCCAACGTGGGCCGGCGGCATCACGGAGAGCCGCAAGATCGCGGTGCTGGCGGACACGTTCGGGCTGCCGGTCACGTACCACGACTGCACGGGTCCGCTGACGCTCCTGGCGGGCATCCACCTCTCGGCTGCGACCCCCAACCTCCGGTACCAGGAGTCGGTGCGCGCATACCTGCGCTCGGTCTACCCGACGATGGTCACCTACGTGCCCGAAGTGACCGACGGCACGTTCGCGCTGCCCACGGCGCCGGGCCTCGGCACGGAACTGAGCCCGGAGTTCCTCGCCGGCGAAGATGTCGTGGTGCGTACCACGCGACTCGAGAGCTGACGGGGGCGATCATGGCATCCACCCGCCGCCGCGCGCTGATGGCGACCGTCGTCGCCGCCGTCCTCACCGGGTCTGCGCTCGCCGCACCCGCCGTCGCATCCGAGGCCGCACCCATCGACGTGCAGGTCCTGGCGATCACGGATCTGCACGGGTACCTCAGTCCGCCGGCCGACCAGGCCAACGGCACCATCGGCACCTCGGACGGGCGCGTGCTCAGCGTCGGCGGCGCGGCGTACCTCGCCACGCACCTCGACGCCGCCGCGGAGGGCGTGGACAACTCCCTCCGGGTCAGCAACGGCGACAGCTTCACGGGCTGGCAGTGGCAGGTCACGATGACCCGCGACGAGCCGACGATCGAGGTTCTGAACGCGCTGGACATCGAGGCGTCGACCGTCGGCAACCACGAGCTCGACATCTCCGAGTGGTTCCTCGCCGACCATATGGCCGCCGGCGATTGCGACGGCGATCCGGGGATGTGCTTCCCGCAGTCCGACGGCACCGCCTTCGCCGGGGCCGACTTCCCGTTCCTCGCCGGCAACCTCACACGCACGCCCGATGGGAGCGAGCCCTTCGCGGCCTCCTACGTGCGCGAGGTCCGCGGTGAGGGCGGGGTGACGCGCAAGGTCGGCGTCATCGGCGTCACCACGCCGGCCGTGGAGCGGATCTTCGCGTCGTATCAGGTGGGTGCGCTGCAGGCGGGGGAGATGCTGGACGCCGTGGACGCCGAGGCAGAGCGCCTCGCAGCCCAGGGCGTGAACGCGATCGTCGTGCTCGCGCACGAGGGTGCCTCGACCACGGGCACGTTCGATCAGTGCGCCGATGTGCAGGGTCCCATCGTCGACCTGGCGGCGCACGCGAGCCCCCTCGTCGACGTCATCGTGGGTGGCCACTGGCACACCGCCTTCTCGTGCATGCTGCCCGGCCCCGACGGCACGGAGCGGCCGGTGATCTCGCCCGGGCACCACGGGCGGCTGTTCGCCGACATCCGATTCGACGTCGATGCGGTCACCGGCGACGTCGTGCCCGGCACGGCAGCGGCGACGAACGTCCCGGTCACGCGGGACATCCCCGCCGACGCGGGGATCGCCGCGACCGTGGACTACTGGAACGGCGTGGGCGGGCAGCTGTGGGCCGATCCGCTCGGCACCGTCACCGCCGACGTGCCTATGACCCTCGATGACACCGGTGAATCCCCGATGAAGAACCTCGTCGCCGACGCCTACCGCGACATCGGCGGCGAGAACCTCGGCACGCGTCCCGATCTGGCGATGGTCGAGCCCTATCAGGTGCGCGGCGGCATCTCCCACGCCGTCGGCACGAACGCCGCCGATGCTCCGGCCCGCGTGCTGTTCGGCGAGGCATGGGCGGCTCAGGGCCGCGGATCGTCGATCGTCACCGGGCGGCTGACCGGGGCGCAGATCCGTGACGCCCTCGAGCAGCAGTGGCGGACGGATGCGGCCGGCGCCGAGCAGTACGTGCCCCTCGGCCTCTCCGGCGTCACGGTTGTGGCCAACCCGACGCAGCCGGAGGGTCAGCGCATAAAGAGCGTGCGCGTCGACGGCCGGCCTCTACTGGCCCATCACTCTTACGTGGTGTCGATGTCGTCGCGCCTGGCCCTCGGAATGGACGGCTTTCCGGCGCTGGCGGACCCGCGTGACCCGGTCCGCTCCGACATGGACTACTTCGCGTTCACGTCCTGGTGGGGCGGACAGGATGTCGTGACGCCGCCGGCGACGGACCGCGTGGACTTCCGCTGCGGGCCGGCGTGGAGCCGGCCGGGCTGGCCGGTGCTGCCGCCGAACGTCCCGGGCGGGTCGTGCGGGTGAGCGCTCAGCGGCTGCGGGCGCTCAGCTCCCGCAGCCGCGCGCCGAGGCGTTCGATGACCGGCGGGGTCATGCGGGTGATCGGTCCGGAGACGCTCAGCGCGTGCTGCCTGCCGTGGCCGGCGCCGCCGACGATGGCGGCGACGCAGATGGCGCCGCGCTCGTTCTCTTCGAAGTCGATCGCATACCCACGATCACGGGTCTGCTGCAGATCGTCCTGGAGGATGCGTGCCTCGTCGCCGTCGGGCATGTCCGCACCCAGTGCGAAGCGCAGCTGGTCGTCGTCGAGCGAGGCGAGGATCGCCTTGCCGAGTGCCGTGGACCGCGCGCTGTGCAGACTGCCGACCTCAGCGGTCATCCGCAGGCTCAGGGGACTCTCCACGATCGCGAGGTACTGGATGTGATCGCCGACCAGCACGCCCAGGTTGACCGTCTCGTGGAATTCGTCGCGAAGGTCGTTCATGACCGGCAGGAGGTCGGCGACGACGTCCTGCCCCTTCATGAGGGCCGACGACATGGCCAGCAGCTGCGGACCGGGCACGTAGCGCTTGTGCGCATCCCGGATCGCGAGCCCGCGTTCCTCGAGCGTGTTCAGGATGCGGTAGACGGCAGCCTTCTCGATCCCGCTCGCCTCGGCGATCTCGCGCAACGTCTGCGCCTCGCCGAAGACCAGCGCTTCGAGAACGTCCACCGCCTTCGAGAGCACACCGACCGTGTGGGATCTGGGTCGCGTGACCGTCTCATCGGATGCGGCCATGTTGTTCCCCCTCTGCACACCGCGATTCGCGATGCGCATTGAAAGTTTGATAAGTAAACTGTAACACCCGCATGCCGAAACAGGAGGAACGGATGAGATTCGCGCGAGTAGGCCGACCCGGGGCCGAGCAACCGGTCGTGGCGCGCGGCGACGCCCTGTTCGACCTCACGCCGATCACGGCCGATATCGACGGTGCTTTCCTCGCCGACCCCACCGCCCGCGCGCGCGTGGCCGTCGCGCTGGAGGACGGGAGCCTCCCGCAGCTGCCCGCCGACGAAGCTCGCCGCTTCGGACCGCCGATCGCGCGGCCCCACGCTCTGCTGTGCATCGGGCTGAATTATGCAGCCCACGCCGCCGAGTCCGGCGCTGCCGCTCCGACCGAGCCCATCCTGTTCCTCAAGACCCCCAACACCCTGTGCGGTCCCGACGATGACCTGGTGCTCCCTCCGGGAAGCCGCAAGACCGACTGGGAGGTCGAGCTCGGCGTTGTCATCGGCACGCCGGCGTACCGGCTGAAGGACCCGTCGGACGCGTGGGCGCACATCGCGGGATACGTCCTCGCCGACGACGTCTCGGAGCGCGAGTACCAGCTCGAACGTCCCGGCGGACAGTGGTCCAAGGGCAAGATCTCGCCCGGATTCACGCCCGCCGGCCCCTTCCTGGTCACCGCCGACGAGATCGACCCGGGCAACCTCGGTATCCGCAGCCGCGTCAACGGAGAGGTCCGGCAGGACTCCACGACCGCCGATCTCATCTTCCCCGTCGAGTTCCTGGTGTGGCACCTCAGCCAGTACGTGCGGCTGGAGGCTGGCGATCTGGTGCTGACGGGCACGCCCGAGGGTGTCGCGCTGTCCGGACGGTTCCCGTACCTCGCCGACGGCGACCGTGTCGAGGTGGAGATCGACGGGCTCGGCGCGCAGTCGCGGCGCGTCGTGGCCGGCGCGGATGACTGAACGAGGAAGCCGTCTCCGCACACCGTGGGTGATCGGCCACCGCGGGGCACCGGGACATCGCCCCGAGCACTCCCGCGCATCGTATGAGACGGCGATCCGGCTCGGCGTGGATGCCGTCGAACCCGACGTCGTGCTTTCGGCCGACGGCGTGCCGATGGTGCTGCACGAGACGGAGCTGTCGGCCACGACCGATGTCGCCCGCAGGCCGGAGTTCGCCGAGCGCCGCACCGTCAAGGTCGTCGACGGATCCTCGCGCGACGGGTGGTTCGCGGAGGACTTCACGAGCGTCGAATTGCAGGGGCTGCGCCGGCACGAGCGCTGGCCGCACCTGCGCCCCGGCAGCGCGGCGAGCGAGGGCGGCGCCGTCCTGACGCTCGCCGAGCTCATCGGTCTCGTGGACGACACCGCCGGGGGCGAGTGCGCGCTGGTCATCGAGCTGAAGCACTCGGACCACCTGCGCGCGCACGGGCTGGATCTCGAGCGTGCGGTGATCGACGTGCTCGCCGCCTCCCCGCGGCCGGACGGCCGCACGCGCACCGTTCTGGTGGAGAGCTTCGAGCCGGAGGCGCTCCGGCGCATGCGCGCAGCCGGATTTCGCGGCGACAGCGCCCTCCTGCGGGAGGGCGGCTCACTCGCCCAGGTGCTCGAGCAGGCCGAGGCCGCATTCGGTCCCGCAGGGCGCGACGGGGATGGCCCCGCCTACCTCAGCATCGACAAGGACCTCGTCCTGCAGCATCCGGAGGGCGCCGCGGCGGCGGTCCGCGCGATCCGGGGCGAGGGATGGCGGCCTCTCGTGTGGACGCTGCGCCCCGAGAACACGTTCCTCGCACCCCGCTACCGGCGGGGGGACGACCCGGCCGCCCACGGGGACTACGTCGGTGAGTGGCGCGAGCTCCTCGAGGCGGGGGTGGACGGCGTGTTCGTCGACCACCCGGATCTCTTCATCCGTGCACTCACTCCCACGGCCACCGCGGGCTGAACCGGAAGGCGCAAGGACATGGACGTAGACGCAGAACTCTGGTGGGCCACGGGGCACGGACTCGGGGAGTCCGCGCGCTGGTTCGGCGGTGCCTACCACTGGGTGGACATCGAGACCGGATCGGTGCTGCGCGCCCGATCCGACGGACCTCTCGAGCGCACCGAACTCGGGGGAACGGTCTCGGCCGTTTTCGACGCGGGCGACGGATGTGAGGGCGTCGTCGCCGGCGACCGCATCCTCGTGCTGCGGGAAGGGCGGATCGAGCGGGAGCACCCTCTCCCCGACCTCGCCGACCGGCACGGGCGCACCAACGACGCGCGGGTCGATCCGCGGGGGCGGCTGTGGGTCGGCACGGTGGGACGAGGAGCAGACGCCCGCGCCGCGGTGCTGTGGCGCCTCGACGCGGCCGCGCCCACCGTCGTGCGCTCCGGACTCACGCTGTCGAACGGGCTGGACTTCGACGCCGACGGCACCGCATACCACGCCGACACGTTCGATCGCGTGGTGTACCGCTACCGCCTCGATCCGGACGGCGGTATCGCGCAGGTCGAGGAGGCCGTGCGCGTCGACGGGCTCCCCGACGGGCTGTGCCTCGACGCCGGCGGCGGGTTGTGGATCGCCCTGTGGGGCGGGGGCCGCGCGGAGAGGTATGACAGTGACGGCCGGCGCACGCACGTCATCCGCACCCCCGGCGCGTCGCAGGTGACGTCGCTGTGCTTCGGCGGCCCGCAGCTGGACGAAGTGCTCCTCACCACGGCCGCCGAGGATGTCGACGAGCCGCACGCCGGTGCGGTGTTCCGTGCGCGTGTCGATGTCGCGGGAAAAGCCGAATCCAGATGGACACCGGAACAGGAGGCGGGTGCGAGCCATGACTGAGGGCGCAACAGGACGGGTGGCCGTCGTCACCGGAGGAAGCCGCGGCATCGGCCGTGCGATCGCCGAGCGCTTGGCCGCGGACGGGCATCGCGTGGTCGTGATCGACGTCGATGCCGCCGTCGAGGAGGTCGCCCGGTCGGCCGGGTGGCGCGGCATCGTGGCCGACGTCTCCGATGAGGCCGCCGTCGACGGGGCCTTCGCGTCGATCCTCGAGCAGGAGGGGCGGGTGGACGTGCTCGTGAACAACGCCGCGCTCACCGGCGTGCACCGGCCGTGGGAGAGCGTCTCGGTCGCCGACTGGGACGAGCTCATGGCCGTGAACCTCCGCTCGGTGTTCCTGTGCTCGCGGGCCGCTGCGCGCGACATGCGCGAACGCCGATGGGGGCGGATCGTGAACATCTCGTCGGTGACGTTCGCGCTCGGGATGCGGAACCTCGTCGACTACGTCGCCTCGAAGGGAGGCGTCGTCGGTTTCACGCGCGCCTTCGCGCGGGAGGTGGGGCAGGACTTCATCACCGTCAACGCCGTCTCGCCGGGATCCATCCAGACCGAGGCCGACATCGCCAACTTCCCCGATCAGGACGCCATCGCCGCCGCGCAGGCGGAGGTTCAGGCTCTCCCGCGCCGCGGCATGCCGGCCGACATCGCTGCGGCGGTATCGTTCCTGGCGGGAGACGACGCGTCATTCATCACCGGACAGACCCTCGGCGTCGACGGCGGATGGATCATGGCCTGACGCGTTCCCGACGTTCCCCGGTCGATCACTGCGAAGGGTGATGCACGATGGCAATGGACCCCACGGGTACGGCGACGCTGCCCGCGCCCGCCGCAGAGCTGCTGCGCAACCTCGGCACGGCCGGTGTCGACGTGCGCACCCGCGCGACCGACCGGCTCGCGGCCGCCCATGACGGATCCCATTACCTCCTGACCCCCCAGGCCGTCGTGAAGGCGAAGGACGCCTCCGACGTGGCGGCGACCATGCGCGCCGCGCACGAGTCCGGCGTCCCCGTCACCTTCCGCTCGGGCGGGACGAGCCTGTCCGGTCAGGCCGGAACCGGCGGTGTGCTCATCGACACGCGCACGCACTTCCGCGGCATCACGGTGCTCGACGACGGCGCCCGCGTGCAGACCGGCCCGGGCGCCACGGTGCGGGCGGTCAACCTCCGCCTCGCGCGGCACGGGCGCAAGATCGGGCCCGACCCGGCGAGCGAGATCGCCTGCACGATCGGGGGCGTGGTCGCCAACAACTCCAGCGGCATGTGCTGCGGCACCCACGCCAACACGTACCGCACGCTGGACTCCGCGGTCCTCGTCCTGCCCTCCGGCACCGTCATCGATACGTCGTCGCCGGATGCGGACGAGATCCTCCGGGCCCGGGAGCCGCGCATCCACACGGGACTCCTCGCCCTGCGCGACCGCGTTCGGGCCGACCCCGCCTCGCTGCGCACGATCGAGAAGCTCTACGCCATCAAGAACACGATGGGCTACGGCCTCAACTCGTTCGTCGACCACGATCGCGCGATCGACATCCTCGAGCACCTGGTCATCGGCAGCGAGGGCACCTTGGCGTTCGTGGCCGAGGCCACCTTCCGCACCGTGCCGATGCCCACCCACGTCGCGACGGGGCTCCTGGTGTTCCCGACGCTGGATGCGGCCACCGCGGCCCTTCCGGCCCTCGTGGCAGCGGGATTCGCCGCGATCGAGCTGATGGATGCCACGAGCCTGCGCGTCGCGCAACGCGACCCCGACGCCACGGCCGAGCTGCGGGGGCTCGAGGTCGCCGGACACGCGGCGCTGCTCGTCGAGCACCAGGCCGAGACGGCCGGCGGGCTGGACGAGCTCGTGTCGGCGTCTGGTCCGCTGCTGTCGGCGCTGGAGCTGGCCGTGCCGGCCGTGCTCACGACCGACCCGGCGATCCGCGCGCAGCTGTGGCATATCCGCAAGGGACTGTTCACCGCGGTGGCGGGGGCACGTCCCTCCGGGACGACCGCGCTCCTGGAAGACATCGCGGTCCCCGTGGAGCGACTGCTCGACACGTGCACGAGCCTCATCGAGCTGTTCGACCGGCACGGCTACGAGGACAGCGTGATCTTCGGGCACGCCAAGGACGGCAACATCCACTTCCTTCTCAACGAACGCTTCGACGACCCCCGGTCGCTGCTGCGCTACGAGGCCTTCACGGAGGAGATGGTCGAACTCGTCCTCTCCCAGGGCGGCACGCTCAAGGCCGAGCACGGCACCGGCCGCATCATGGCGCCGTTCGTGCGCCGCCAGTATGGCGACGAGCTGTACGACGTGATGCGCGAGCTGAAGGCGCTCGTCGACCCGGAGGGGCTCCTGAACCCGGGGGTGCTCCTCGCCGAGGACCCGAGCGCCCACGTGCGCGACCTGAAGATCGTCCACACCGTGGAGGAGGAGGTCGACCGGTGCGTGGAGTGCGGTTACTGCGAGCCGGTGTGCCCCAGCAAGGACCTGACCCTCACGCCCCGTGAGCGCATCGTCCTGCGGCGGGAGATGGCGCGGGCCGAAGCTGCCGGCGACACCGCGCTCGCCGAGCAGCTGCGGTCGGAGTACGACTACGACGGCGTGCAGACGTGCGCCGTGGACGGCATGTGCCAGACCGCGTGCCCCGTGCTCATCAACACCGGTGACCTCGTGCGGCGTCTGCGCGCGGAGAACCAGAACGCGCTCGCACAGGCCGGGTGGACGCTCGCAGCGAAGCAGTGGGGCACGGTCAGTCGCGTCGGCGGGATGGCGCTGTCGGTGGCGGATGCCGTTCCGGGGGCACTGCCGGCGGCGGCCACGACGGTCGCGCGGGCCGTGCTCGGGGATGACGTGGTTCCGAAGTACAGCGGAGACCTGCCCGCGGGGGGTGCGAAGCGCCGGCCGTTCACCGAACCGGGCGCCGTCGCGGTGTACTTCCCCAGCTGCACCACGACGATGTTCGGCCCCGCCGAACCCGGTGCGCGCGGCGCATCCGAATCGTTCCGCGAGCTGTGCGCGCGAGCGGACGTGCCGCTGGCGACGCCGGCCGACATCCCGTCGCTGTGCTGCGGGACGCCGTGGAAGTCGAAGGGACTGACCGACGGGTACGCGGCGATGAAGGACCGTGTCGCCGCATCCCTGCGGGCGGCCACGCGCGAAGGCCGGCTGCCCGTCGTGTGCGACGCCTCGTCCTGCACGGAGGGCCTGGAAGTGCTGCTGGAGGCGGCGGGCGACGCGGGCATCCGCGTTCTCGACGCCGTCCAGTTCGTCGACGAGGTGGTGCTCGAGCGTCTTCCGGCCGGGGATCGCGTCGCCTCGCTCACGATCCACCCGACGTGCTCGTCGACCCGCATGGGCATCAACCCCGCCCTCGCCCGAGTGGCTGCCGCCGCCGCGGACGAGGTGCACGTCCCCGACGACTGGGGATGCTGCGCCTTCGCCGGAGATCGCGGGATGCTGCATCCCGAACTCACCGCTTCGGCCACCGCGCCGGAGGCCGCCGAGGTCGCAGCCGGCGGGTCGGTGGCGCACGCCTCGCTCAACCGCACGTGCGAGCTCGGCATGACGCGGGCGACCGGGCACGCCTACCGGCACGTGCTCGAGGTCCTCGCCGACACCCTCCCCGGCCTGCCCTGAGCCCGCGCAGTTCCGAACTCCTCAAAACCGTGAGTGAGTGCGGTCGAAACCGTCCCAACCAGCGCCTACGGCGGCGGAATTGAGGAGTTCGAGCAGCGCGGAGGCTGCACAGAGAGCGCCCGCGGGCGAGCCGATGGGTGCCATTGCTGTCACCCTGGTCTTCGAGCCGTCGCCTTGACGAGCCCCGTCCCCACCCGAAAGGTCGCCATGACCACTGCTCACATCGCCGCCGCCCCCGGCGACTTCGCTTCCGACGTCCTCCTGCCCGGCGACCCCCGCCGCGCGCGCCGCATCGCGGAGACGTTCTTCGACGAGCCGCGGCTGGTCACCGACGTGCGCGGCATCCTGGGGTTCACCGGATCCATCGGCGGCCGCCCGATCTCGGTACTGGCATCGGGGATGGGTATGCCGTCGGTGTCGATCTACGCCACCGAGCTCGCGCGGGCCTTCGGCGTCACCCGCATCGTGCGCACCGGGACGCTCGGTGCCATGCAGGAGGACGTCGCGATCGGCGATGTCGTCATCGCCTCCGCGGCGCACACGGATTCGGCCATGAGTGAGCTGCGCATCCCCGGTGTGCACTTCAGTCATGCCCCCTCGTTCGCGCTGTTGCGCGACGCCGTCGCCGTCGCCACGGACAGGGGCCTGCGCACTCACGTGGGCGCCGTGTTCACGAGCGACAGCTTCTACGGCGTCCGCCCGGAGACCACGGCCGGCCTCACCGCGCACGGCGTCCTGGCCGTGGAGATGGAGGCCGCCGGCCTCTACGCCGTCGGTGCGGCGGAGGGCATCGAGACGCTCATGGTCGGCACCATCAGCGACCATCTGCTGCGCGAGGAGGAGATGACCGCGCAGCAGCGCGAGACGACCTTCGTCGACATGGTCACGGTGGCCCTCGGCTCCTTGGGCTTCGCCGTCTGATCGTCGGCGGTGTGTGCCGGGGAGGGACGAGCGGCGTGGTGGCGGGGCGCAGACTGGATGATGTGACCCGACCCACCCCGCTGCAGCAGCCCCGCATCCAATCCCCGAACCTTCCGGCTCTGGCCGATGCCGACGCACGCGATCTGCGCGCGGGCGGCTCCTACGAGGCATCCCGGTTCACCGGCGCGGATGTGGCCGGAAGGGACCTCTCCGGCGCGCGGTTCCTGGAATGCGAGCTCTCCGAGTGGTCGGCTCACGACGCGGTGCTGCAGGCCGCGGAGTTCTCGCAGGTGCGCATCGACCGCCTCAACGCGCCCACCCTGCGCGCCGGGCGGACGCGCCTGCGCGAGGTCGAGATCCTCGCGTCGCGATTGGGCTCCGTCGAGCTGTACGACGCAGCGCTCTCGGACGTCGTCGTCGCCGATTCGAAGATCGGCTGGATCAACCTGCGCGCCGGCGAGCTTCGCGACGTGGTCTTCCGCAACTGCCGGTTCGACGAGATCGACCTGAGCGGTGCGCGGCTGAACCGCGTGGCGTTCGAGGGCTGCACGGCGGGCCGTCTCGACCTGGCGGCCAGCCGGCTCCAACACGTGGACCTGCGGGGGCTGCGGTTCGACGCCGTGGACGGGCCGGCGGGCCTGGCCGGAGCCACGATCGACCACGACCAGCTCGCCATGATGGCGGAGATGTTCGCCGCGCACCTGGGCGTCCACGTGCGCGGCTGAGCGCTGCGGGGCTCACACCCGGATGAGGACCTTGCCCACCGTCCCCTGTTCGACGGCGTCATGCGCCGCCGCCGTCTCGGCCAGCGAGAACCACGTGAGGGGCAGACCCGCCTCTTCTCCCACGGGGAGCGCGCCGTCCTCCAGCGCCGCCGTGATGTCGGCTGCCGCGGCCTCCCACGCCTCGGCACCCACGGTGTACAGGAGGACCCCCTGTATGCGGAGGTTCTTCGCGAAGCTCGGGCGGATGGGCATCGCGAACGTCTCGCCGCCGTCGTCGGCGTAGTACGCGATCGACCCGTGATCGGCGGCGATGGCGGCATCCACCTCCGCGTTGGCGGCGATCGAGACCTCCACGATGTGATCGACGCCGTCCGGCGCGAGTTCGCGCACGCGGGCGGCGACATCCTCGGAGGTGTAGTCGACCGTGTGGTCGGCGCCGGCGGCACGGGCCAGCGTCGCCTTGGCGGGCGACGAGATCGTCGCGATCACGGTGGCCCCGGCCCATCGGGCGAGCTGGATGGCGGCGTGCCCCACCGCACCCGCGCCGCCGGCCACCAGGACCGTGCGACCCTCCAGGGCGCCGGGATGCAGTCGTGCCGGGCCGTGCTCGTGCACGGTGAGCGCGCGGTGCGCGGTCATGGCGGGCACGCCGAGAGAAGCCCCGACCGCCATGTCGACGCCCTCGGGCAGCCTGACCGCGCGCGCGGCGGGCACCACCACCTGCTCCTGCGCGGTGCCGGTGGGGCGCCCGTGCTGCGCGAGGTGCAGCCACACCCGGTCGCCGACCCGGAGATCCGTGACACCGTCGCCGACCGCATCCACCACCCCCGCGCCATCCTGATTCGGGACGATCTCGGCGAAGTCGTCGCGGCGGGTGGTTCCCACCCGCGCCTTCCAATCGGTGGGGTTCACGCCGGACACCTCGACGCGCACGCGTACTTCGCCCTGGCCCGGTTCCGCCGGATCGCGGTCGACGAGGGAGAGGACGGAGGAGTCGCCGGGGGAGGAGTACACGATGGCCTTCATGCCAGCACGGTACCGGCACTCCGCCCCCATCGCGGTGGGCTTGACCCGCGGCCGGTATCCGCATGACCGCGGTCGCCGTGACACGGCAGTATCGCGACGCACCGTGGCGGTCGCGGGAGGGCGCCGGCGGGCTCCGCGGCGGAGGCTGGCGGAGACGAGGAGGGATTCACATGAGCCATTCGCGGTGGTCTGTTCGGTCCGTGGTGGGGGTCGGCCGCGTGCCGCCGCGTTTCGCGCAGCTGGTGACCCTGCCCCGCTACGACTACCTCGATGCCTTCACGCTGGAGTTCCCGGAAGCCGACCGCTGGTCGGCCGAGCAGTGGGCGCGAGCCATGTTCATCGACGACCGTCCGCTGCTCCTCCGGGCGGTCACGCGCGGGCTGCTCGGCGTCATGCTGAGTCGGCCGGGATCGCCGGACCGGATCGGCGACTACACCATCGCCGTGTCGGAGCTCGGCGTCCTGCGGGGCAGGGTGGAGTCTCCGCGCTCCGCGGATCAGGTCGTCGTCGTGGTGGCGGGGGACTCCGTGTCGCTGGTGACGGCGGTGCACCGGGCCACCCCGTCCGGCAGGCGCATGTGGGCGGTCATCTCGCATCTCCATCGCTTCTTCGCCCCGCGGGTGCTGAGGTATGCCGCGGCGCGTCTGCCGGTCACTCGGCTGACCGTCCGCGCCGGCGCGTGACGGCGGAGCCCTCGCCGGCCGAGCGTTCTGTTCGGGCGGCCAGGGCCGACTGTCCTCGCGGACGGGGTGCTCGTCCGCCGCCAGGGCGACGCTGGCGGTATGGAAGAAAACAACCACACACCAGCCCTCGCCGCGCGCGGGCTGACCAAGCGCTTCGGTGCGCACACCGCCGTGGACGACGTCGGATTCGACGCCCGCGGCGGGCGCGTCACGGCCCTGCTCGGACCCAACGGGGCCGGCAAGACCACCACCATCCGCATGCTCCTGGGCCTGGCGTCCCCCGACGCCGGCGTCGCCGACATCCACGGTCGCCCGTACGCGGAGCTTCCCCATCCGGCCCGGACCGTCGGCGCCGTCCTCGACGGCGGGGGACTGCACCCCGGCCGGAGCGGCCGCGATCACCTTCGCATCGTCGCCGCCCAGATCGGCGCCGCATCCGAACGGGTCGACGCCGTGCTCGAGGAAGTGGGGCTGACGGCCGCCGCCCGCCGTCGCGTGGCGGGGTACTCCCTCGGCATGCGCCAGCGCACCGCGATCGCCGCCGCACTCCTGGGCGAGCCCACGGTGCTGGTGCTCGACGAACCCGCCAACGGCCTCGACCCCGAGGGCATGCACTGGCTGCGCGAGCGCATCCGGGCCTTCGCGGATGCGGGCGGCGCGGTGCTGCTCTCGTCCCATGTGCTCTCCGAGGTGGCCCTCGTCGCCGACGATGTGGTGGTGATCGCGCACGGGCGCGTCGTCGCCGCGGGTGACATGGCCTCCCTCGTCTCCGCCCACGGCGGGGATCTGGAGCGGTTCTATCTCGACGTCACCGCGAGCCGGGCGGGGGTGCGCTGATGTTCCGCGGAGAACTCCTGAAGCTGACCACCACGGCTGCGACGAAGGTCGCCCTCGCCGTCGGCGTGCTCGGCCTGGTCGCCACCCAGCTCGTGCTCGTCGTCCTGCTGCCCGCCCTCGCCAGCGGCACCATCGGCCCCGGCGCCGACGCCCTCGGCGACGACCTGCCCGCATCCGGTGTGGCGACAGCATCCGCCCAGCTGGCGTCGTTGAGCCCCCTCGGCGCGAGTGGCGGCGGCGGATCGCTCAGCATCGCGGCGCTCGCCGTCCTCGTGCTCGGTGTGCTCGCCGGCACCACGGACTACCGGTTCGGGGGCATCGTGCCCACCGCGCTGGCAGAACCGCGGCGCGGACGGATCCTGGCGGCGAAGGTCGGCGCCACGGCGGTGACCGGGCTCGTCCTGGGTGCTGCGTATGCGATCGTGAGCCTCGTCGCACTGCTGGTGTCGCTGCCCGCGACCGGCACGACGCTGGAGATCGGGATCCCCGACATCGCCGCCGTGATGGCGCGCGGAACGGGTGTGGTGGCGCTGCTCGCGCTCCTGGGCCTCGGCATCGGCGTCCTGGCGCGCAGCCAGCTCGCCGGCGTGCTGATCATGCTCGGCGCCGTCGTGCTGGAGCTCATGACGCAGGGCGTCGCCGTGCTCGCCACCGGTGCGTGGCCGCTGTGGGGGCAGGCGCTGCCGCTCACGCTCAGCCAGGCCGCCATCGGGAGCACGCCGTCGGAGATCCCCTCACTGGTCGCGCTGGCCGGGCTGGCCGGATGGGTCGCCCTCATCCTCGCCGCCGCGACCGTGGCGATCCGCCGACGCGACCTCTGAGCGGCTCGCGCCCGGGGCCTGGGTGAGCACCCGGGCACGCTGAAACACGCGAAAACGACTGAGACACCGCGCGACGCGCGGTGTCTCAGTCGTTTTCTGGTGTCTCGGCTGGGACGGGCGGCCTAGGGTCAGTCGAGGATGGCTCCGGCGGTGAGATTGCCCACGACGCCCGTCATCGCCGCGGCACGATCGGATGCGGCGAAGGCGAGATACTCCGCGACATCCCGCGCCCCGGGCAGGCGGCCGAGCGCCGATCCAGCCGCGGCGCCCGAGAGCCACTCGTCCGTCGACATCCCCGCGCGCGCGGCGATGCGGCCGAACATCCGGCGCGTGTACGAACCGGATGCTCCGGTGGCCAGCGCGTGCGGCCGCACGCACAGGACCCGCACCCCGGCCGGTCCGAGCTCGGCGGCGAGCGCGCGCGAGAACCCCTCGAGCCCGGCGCTCTGGGCGGCGTTGCCGATGATCCCGACGCCGCCCAGCCGGGCACCGGGTGTCGAGATGTTCTGGATGACGCCGGATCCTTGCACGGTCATGACTGCGGCAGCCGCTTTCGCGGTGACGAACGCCGCGCTGAGGTAGGTCACGACGGGGTCGAGGAACTGCTCCAGCGACGTCTCGCCGATCGGATGGCCCTGCACGTGGTCGGCGCCGATGGCGTTGAGCACGACGTCCACGCGCCCCTGGGTCCGCGCGACGTCGGCGAGGTGGCGGGCCACCGCGTCTTCGTCGAGCGCATCGACCACGTCCGCATCCGCCCGGCCGCCCTGTGCGCGGATCGTGTCCCGGGTGCGCTCGAGGGAATCGAGGGTGCGTCCCGCCAGGACGACGTGCGCCCCTTCCCGGGCGAACACCTCGCCGGCGGCCGAGCCGATGGAGCCGCCTCCGCCATAGATCACGGCCGTCTTTCCTGCCAGCAGCATGGCGCCTCCTCGTGGTGGATTATCCGCCCCTGCGTTGCGGCCCGACACTAGCGGCCGCCAGGCGAGCGCACCACGAAACACGCGAAAACGGCTGAGACACCGCGCAACGCACGGTGTCTCAGCCGGAATGTGGTGTCTCGGCTGGGGGCGGGAGGGGGAGGGGGAGGGGGAGGGGGCGTCAGGGTGCGTAGGCGAGGGCGAGGCGGCGCAGGCCCTCGTCGATCGACACCGCCGGCGACCACTCCAGTGCCCGGCGGGTGTCGCGCTGATCGAACCAGTGCGCGGTCGAGAGCTGCTCGGCGAGGAACCGGGTCATCGGAGGCTCGTCGACACCGGGCTTGATCGCCCATGCCCGCTCGATGACCGAGCCCGCGGTGCGCCCGACCCACGCCGGGATGCTCACCCGCGGGGGCCGCACACCGACCGCACGGCAGATGCCCGCGAGCAGGTCGCCCACGGGCCGGGGCTCGCCGTTGGTGAGGACGTAGGCGCGGCCGCCGGCCTGTTCGGCCCGCTCCACCGCGGCGCAGATGCCGGTGGCGGCGTTGTCGATGTAGGTCGTGTCGATGAGAGCCGTTCCGCCGTTGAGGAGGGGCAGCCGCCCCGCTCGCGCCCGCGCCACGATCCGTTCGATCAGCTGCGTGTCGCCCGGACCCCACACGAGGTGCGGACGTACCGCCACGACGTGCATCGACGGCGAATGGCGTCCCAGTGCGATGAGCTCCGCCTCCGCCTTCGTACGCGCATAGTCCCCGCGCGCCCTGGCGGGATCGGCCGGTTCTGCCCCGACGCCCGCCAGCGCCGCGCCGGCATACGCGACCGAGGGGGAGGAGACCTGCACGAAGCGGGATGCTCCGGCCCGTTCGGCCGCGTCGAGAAGGGCTCGCGTCCCACCCACGTTGACATCGCGGAATTCGGATGCGGCGCCCGCCAGCGACACCTTCGCGGCGAGATGCACGACCGCTTCGGTTCCCTCGACGGCGCGCTCGACGTCGGCGGGCGACGTGATCGAGCCGAGGACGTCGGCGGCTCCCGCCACACCGGAGGGACGTCGTTGCAGGGTGCGCACGCGATGGCCGTCGGCGATGAGCTGCGCGGCGACCGCGCGTCCGAGGAAGCCCGAGGCTCCGGTGACGAGGACGATCACGGCGCTGTCGGCCTTCCGCCGGCGAGGATCCCCTCGGCCCACCGGGAGAGCCGGGACCGGTCGATCTTGGAGTTGTGCCGGATGTCGGTGGGCAGGTGCGGCACGGCCAGGACGGCGACGAGCGGGGTGCGGGTGCTTTCCCGCACGGCGGCGGCGAGGCCCGGCTCGGCTAGGGCCGGCCGCTTGGTCGGCGGGATGGTCTCGACGACCGCGACCGCTTGGCGCAGCCCGTGGGGTCCGACCCCCACGACGGCCGCCCGGCGCACCGCCTCGACGCGTTCGACCTCCTGCTCCGGCCCGACGGGGGCGAGGGGGCCGTCCGCGGTCACCAGGACGTGCGGCATGCGCCCCTCCACCCACAGGCGGCCGTGCTCGTCCAGGTGCCCCACGTCGCCGGTCCGGTGCCAGCGCGCGCCGGGCTCGAAGGGATCGAGCCCCTCGGTGCCCCGGGCGGATTCCCGGTCGGTGAGCCACAGGCGGTCGTAGTGGTCTTTGAGGTGGGGGGCGGAGACGACGATCTCGCCGAGGACCCCCGGCTCCGCCGTCGGCGTGCCCGTCGCGCGGCCGTCCGCGTCCAGCGCGCTCACCAGCACGCGGTTGGCCCCGATCGGCATGCCCACGCACACGCCCGCATCCGGAGCCTGCGCGGCGTCGTGCACCCCGTCGAGGGTCACATCGGTGACCAGAAGGCACTCCGTCATCCCGTAGGGCGTGTGCGGGGTCGCGTTCGGCATGATCTCGGCGGCCGACTCGAGCAGGCGAGCGCTGATGGGGGCGCCGGTGGAGAGGAACGTGTGGACGCCGGCGAGCGCGGCGCGGTCTTCGGCCGTGAGGGCATCCACCGTCGCCACCACGTTGAGGACGGCGGCGGGGGAGAGGAACACGATGCCCGCACCCGACTCGCGCACGGCGGCGGCCACCGCCGTCGCGGTGAGCGTCCGCGGCGACGACACGTCCATCCGGGGCGTGACCGAGCGCGTTCCCAGGGCGGGGCCCAGCAGCGCGAACGGCGCGAACCCCGTCACCAGGCCCGTCTCCTGCGTCACCCCGAAATGATCGGCGAGCACGTCGCGGAGCGCCGCGAGCTGGCCGTGCGTGTAGGCGACCCCCTTCGCCGGGCCGGTGGACCCCGACGTGAAGAGGATGGCGGCGTCGTCGCCGGGCCCGGGCGGCTCGGGGAGCGGCTGGCCGGTGCCGGTGGCGAGGATGTCGCTGAGGCTGCAGGAGACGCCGAGCGCCACGGATGCCGCCTTCGGCAGCCGCGCGGCCGAGATCCGCACCCCCGGCCAGCCCAGGGCGCGCGCGGCGGTGAGTCCGAGGGTCTCGCCGATGATGAAGTCGGGCCACGACCCGCGGACGGCGCGCGTCAGGCCCCGGATGCCGAGGCCGGCGTCGGCGACGACGATGACCGCCCCGATCCGCAGGCACGCGTAGACGACGGCGGAGAGCGTCGGGCCGGGGGGCACGAGGAGCGACACCCGGTCGCCCTTGCGGACGCCGATGCGGGAGAGGCCCGCGGCCAGGCGCCGGACGCGATCGTCCAGCTGCCGCCAGCTCACTCGGCGGATGGCGCCGGTGCGCGTGGGGGACATGTCCACGATGGCGGTCTCGTCGTCGGCGCGACGTTCCTCCAGCCCGTGCCAGATGGGGGTGAACACCGAGTCGTCGGCATCCGGTCCCGGATGCGCCGGCGAGGTCGTGCCGGGGGCGGCCAGCCGATCACAGTGCTCGCGGAGCCAGGCCAGCACCGCCTCCGCGTACGGGCGGTCTTCGGCGACGAGGTGGCTCGCGCCTTCGAACCGGTGCACGTCGGCGTGCGGCAGGCGGTCCAGGAGATCGTCGAGGTAGCGGTCGCTGAAGATGGGGTCTTCCGGGCCCCACAGCAGGAGCGCCGGCACCTCGAGCTCGGCGACGCCCGCGGCGATGCGCTCCAGCTCGGAGTGGCTGGGGTGCCGGCGGTCGGCGGGGATGTCGGCCACGAAGCCGCCGATCGCGCGACGCCGGGCGGCCGAGCCGTAGGGAGTCCGGTAGGCCCGGCGGGTCGCCGCATCCACTCCGGGGGTGGCGAGGGCGAGCGTGGTGTCCAGGAACGCGGTGGTGGCCACCGTCGAGGCGGCGAGGACTCCGCGGGCACCGGCGAGCCGCAGGGGTGCGGGGATGGGGACGCCCTCCGGGTGGTGGACCGCCGTGTTCAGCAGCATGACGCCCCTGAGGGATTCCGGATGATCGACCGCCCAGCCGGCGGACACCACCCCGCCCCAGTCGTGGCCGAGCGTGACCACCGGCGCGTCCAGACCGAGCGCCGCCGTGAAGGCGCCGAGGTCGGCGACGCGCTGCGCGAGCGGCCGATCCACGTCCGTGCGCTCGGAGAAGCCCATGTCGAGCTGGTCGACCGCCACGACGCGCCATGCCGGGTCGCCGCGCTCGGCCGCGCGCACCGACTGCGTCACGAGCGCACGCCACAGGTAGGACCAGGTCGGGTTGCCGTGCACCGCGAGGATGGTGCCCACCACCGGGACGCCCAGGCGTGCCAGCTCCGGGCCGGTGTCGAGACAGTGCCATTCCCGCACGGCGCCGGAATCCACACCGACGCCGGGGACCGCCACGATCCGGCTGAACCCCGGCTCGAGACCAGGGAGACCCGGCGGCGGCGTCGTCGCGCCGGCGCTCACCAGGCCAGTTCCATCATCGCGGTGTTCAGGCCCGATCCGACGCCCATGAGGAGCACGCGGTCGCCCCGGTTCAGCGTCGCCTGCTCCTCGGCGAGGGTGATGGGGATCGACGCCGGTCCGACGTTCCCGTACTTCGGGAAGGTCACGGGCAGGCGGGCGCGGTCCAGCTTCGCCGCCTTCACGATCGCATTCGTGTGCACGGAGGAGACCTGGTGGGTGATGTACCGGTCCATCGACGACCAGTTCCACGGGCCGGACGCTTCCTTCCAGGCGGAGACCACGAGGTCGAGGCCGCCCTTGAGGAGCGCTTTCGCATCGGTGAACATGCCGTCGACGCTGCCGACGCACAGGTCGTGGAACTGCGTCGCCGCGCGGGTGACCCCGCCCAGGATCCGGTGGCCGTCGGGATGCTCGTCCGTGCGCCCGAGGACCGCGGCGGCTGCCCCGGAGCCGAGGGTGAGTGAGGCGAATTCGCTCATGAAGCTCGATCGGCCGATGTCGGTACCCGACAGGCGGCGGATCGTGTTGGTCTGGATCTCGTCGGCGTCCTCGCCGTTGACGACGATGGCGTAGCGGATCTGACCCGACTGGATCATGTTCGCCGCGAGGCTCATGCCGCTGACGAAACCGAGGCACGCGTTGGCGACGTCGAAGTTGATGGCGGAACTGGGCAGCCCGAGCCCGTGGTGCAGACGCACGGCCACGGACGGCTCCAGGTGCTTGCGCGAGACGGAGGTGTTGATCAGAAGACCGACGTCCGAGGGGTCGACGCCGACCTCTGCCAGGGCTCGCCGTCCCGCCGCGACCGTGGCGTCGTCGGAGGATTCCCCGGGCGCCCAGTTGCGGCGCTCGCGGACCCCGGCGACGCGCTCGAGCAGGCCCCCCGGCAGCTTCAGCCGCCGCAGTGCCGACGAGAGACGATCCTCGATCTCCTCGGATGTCGTCACTCGTCCAGGCAATGTGCTCGCCACCGACAGCAGCGAGACATTGTCAAAGCGAGTGGTCGCATTTCCGGCCACAGAACCTCCGTCGAACGCGCCCATCTGGCTCGGTCCATCAAGAGAGCAACTTTACGCTCCGCACATCTGCGTCCAGCCCAGCCAGCGCGGACGCGGCACACAGGGTATCCTTGCCCGCGCACATGGGCTCGGCGACAATGAGACGATGGCGCAAACGAGGGTGACTCCCCCCTGCATCCCGTCCTCCTCCGGCACCGGGTCAGACCGCCGGTGAGGGCCCACTTCAGCAGGTATCAGGAGATCGCCGACACGCTGACGCGTCACGGCCTCGGTTTCCTCGCCGGTGCGACGGGTCTCGCCAAGTGGGTGCCGGTCCGTCGCGGCGACGCGACCCACGCGCAGACCCGGTCGTACACGGTGCCGCAGCGGGTGCGCGTCGCGCTGGAGGAGCTCGGCCCGACCTTCGTGAAACTCGGCCAGCTGCTCTCCACCCGGCCCGACCTCCTGCCGCCGGCCTACATCATCGAACTGTCGAAGCTGCAGGATGCGGCGCCCCCGGTGCCTGCGGCCGACATCCGCGACGCCATCCAGCGCGAGCTCGGAGCCGAGCCGGAGGAGCTGTTCGCGGAGTTCGAGTGGACGCCGCTCGCGTCCGCGTCGATCGGTCAGGTGCATGCCGCGAAGCTGGAGGACGGCACCTCGGTCGTGGTGAAAGTGCGCCGCCCCGACGCGGTGCGGCAGGTGCAGGAGGATCTGGAGATCCTCAACGGCCTCGCCACGCGCGTGGACCGCGCGTGGGCGCCGGCGCGGGAATACGACGTCCGGGGCATCGTCCGCGAATTCTCCCGGACCCTCCGCGCCGAGTTGGACTACAGCCGCGAGGCTCACAACGCCGAGCGCTTCGCCGCGCAGTTCGCCGACCGGCCCGAGGTCCTCATCCCGCGCGTCTTCTGGGAGCGGACCACCTCGCGCGTGCTCACGCTGGAGCGGATGACGGGCATCAAGATCAACGATCTCGCTGCCCTCGACGCCGCGGGCGTCGACCGGCGTGCGCTTGCGCGCACCGGTGCCGACATCGTGCTGAGCATGGTCTTCGAGCACCGCTTCTTCCACGCCGATCCGCATCCGGGCAATCTCTTCGTGCACCCCGACGGCCGCATCGCCCTCATCGATTTCGGCATGGTCGGCGAGATCGATGAGGAGCTGCGCGATCGGTTCGCGGATTTCCTCATCGCCTTCACCCTCCGCAACCCCGACGCCCTGGCCGACGCGCTGGAGGGCGTCTCGGTGACCCGGGGGAATGTGGATCGCTACGAATTCCGGGAGGCGCTGCGCTCGTTCGTGGCGCTGTACTCCGACCGTTCCCTCGCCGAGGTGGGGTTCGCCCGCCTGGCCGGCGAGATGCTCGCGCTCCTCCGGGAGCAGCGGCTGCAGCTGCCGCGCGAAGTGGCGCTGATCTTCAAGGTCCTCATGATGATCGAGGGCATCGGGGTCCAGCTCGATCCGCAGTTCGATCTGACCGCCGTGCTCACCCCGTATGCCCGGCGCCTCGTGCGCGAACGGTTCGCCCCGGCGGCCATCGCCACCCGGCTGGCGCGTGCCTCCGCCGACGCCGGCACCCTCGCCCTGGAGCTGCCCACGCGCCTGCGGCGCGCGATCGCCGCGGTGGACCGCAACGGGCTCGAGGTGCACCTGCGGGCGGCGGAGCTGGAGCCGCTGGTCGGCCGGGCCGAGCGGATCGGGAACCGGCTGGTCGCCGGCGTCATCACGGCAGCTCTGATCAACGCCGTGGGTCAGTTCATCGCGCGTGACAGCCGGTGGAAGTCACGGCAGAGTGCGCTCGTGAGCGCGGGCGTGACCGTGGTCACGACGCTGAGCGGGTACCTGCTGTGGACCGCGCGGCGGCGTTCCGGGCCGAACTGACCCGGAACGCCGCACACCGCTGAGCCCGCGCAGCGCGGGCGGCGGTTCAGCCGGCGGCGAAGGCGCGGCGCAGGACCGGCGCCGTTGCCCGCGTGCTCAGCCACACCACGACGATGCCGGCGGTGATGACGGTCGCGATCGTGATGAGCGACGCGGGGGCCGTGATGAGCGCGATGCCCAGCAGCGGGAAGATCAGCACGCCCGCGCACACGGCCGAGCCGATGGCGGTGATGAGGAGGGGACTCATGATCGCCCCGCGGCGGGCGTGCTCGACCGTCTCGACCGGCATGCCCAGGCGGTGGAGGCTGCGGTGCAGCTCCTGCCGGTCCAGGATCTCGGCGGCCTGGTTCACACCGACGGATGCCGCCACCATGAGGAACGAGGCGACCAGGGTGATGATCACGCCCGTGCGGATGTCAGCGGCGAGCTGGATGTCCTCGCGCGATCCGCTGCCCATGACCTCCAGGGCCGCCACGGCGCTGCCGGCGAAGACGGCGATGAAACTCGCCATCGCGATCCCGCTCACCTGCCGCCAGGCCGCCTTGGGCGACTCGAGCACCGTGCGTGCGGACAGCAGCTGATCCGGGCGATCCGCGCGGCGAAGCCGCCGGCGCGCCTGGATTCCGAGCACCCACGGACCGATGACGTTGAGCACGGCGAACGCGATCGCGAAGACGGCGGTGAGCACGATGATGGTCGGCAGCATGCTGGCGGCCGAGGGCACGAGCGAGATCAGCACGAACGCCGCGACGAGGGCGGCCACCGTGATAACCGCGCGCATCCAGTGCGGCTTCGTGACGACCGTGCGCGTGCGCACGCCGAGCGGGGAGATGACGACCTTGCGCAGGCCGATGGCCGCGCTGCCCGCGGCCAGGAGCACGATGCCGACGAGGATCGCGAGGGTCGTGGGCACGGGTACGAAGACCGCTCCCGCGCCCAGGGCGGCGCCTCGGAAGGGGATGAGGCCCACCAGTGGCACGAGGAGGATGTGGAGCACGAGCCCGGCCAGGGCGCCGACGGCGGCGAGGAGGGCGGACTCGACCACCGTCGCCAGGACGACGCCGGCGGGGGTCACTCCCAGGAGACGGAGAGTGGACAGGCGCTCGTCCCGACGACGGGCCGAGAGTCGCGCGGCGGCACCCCCGAGGGTCAGGAGCGGCACGACCAGCAGGACCAGCGCGATGGCGGCGAGGGCGTGGTAGATCGGCGCCTCCGGGTCATCCCACCCCCAGAACGACTGTGCGCCGCCGATGACGGTGAGCACGAGTGCGCTCACGGTGGCGAACGCGATGAGCGGGAGGACCAGCACATCGTTCTGCCCGGGTGTCGGCCGCATCAACAGGGCCAGGACGCGCGGGTTCATGCCGACGCCCCCGCCGTGATGAGGCGGCCGTCGCGCACGGAGATCGTGCGCGCGCACCGGGCGGCCACGTCGGCATCATGCGTCACGACCACGAGCGTGCGCCCCTGCTGCGTCGTCGCCCACAGCAGCGCGTCCATGACCTCACCAGACGTGCGCGAATCCAGCGCCCCCGTGGGCTCGTCGGCGAACACGACCTCTGCGCCGGTCACCTGGGCGCGGGCGATGGCGACCCGCTGCGCCTGTCCGCCGGAGAGCTCGCCGATGCGCCGGTCCTCCATGCCGCCCAGGCCCAGGGCGGCGAGCCAGGATGCGGCGCGCTCGGTCGATTCGGCCCGCCCGACCCCGGTGATCATGAGAGCCAGCGCGACGTTCTCCACCGCGGTGAGTTCGGGCATCAGCAGCCCCTGCTGGAAGACGAAGCCGAAGTTGTCACGGCGCAGCTTCGAGCGTCCGGTCTCGCCGAGGGTGGTGACCTGCACGGCCTCGCCGGTTGCGGGGGTGAACGTCACCTCGCCCTGATCCGGGGTGGTGATGCCGGCGAGGACGTGCAGAAGGGTGGTCTTGCCCGAGCCGGACGCTCCCATCACGGCGACGGATTCTCCGCGGCGGATGGTGAGGTCGACTCCGGCCAGGGCGGTGGTGGATCCGAAGGTCTTGACGAGTCGGGTGGCCTGTAGCACTGAGGAGGTCATGCTTACAGCCTCGTCAGCGGTGGCGCCCGCGTCGTCGCTCGCAGGAATGAGGTCTGCCGCCGGGGGTCATCCTGGAGGCTGACGCCCGCATCCGCCGGCGCCGTGCAATCCCGGTCAGGTCTTCTGCGGCATCTCGTCCGCCAGGGGGAGCGCCGCCATCGCCCGAAGACCCTCGGCCGCGGGCCGGGGAAGCAGGGGGACCGCCTGCCGGAGGCGCCGGGGGAGGCGGGGGAGCAGGCGGGCGACCTGCGTCCCCAGGGCGAGCTCGAGACGCGAGCGGGGGATGAGCGAGGCCACCAGCGCCGGCCCGATGGCGCGCGTCTTCGGGATGACATCGCGCAGTGCCCGGGCGTACCGCTCGTACGCGACGCGGTGGTCGCCGTCGGCCGCCGCGAGCTCCCGGGCGAGGATGTAGGCGGCCGTGGTGGCCAGGGTGGTCCCACCGCCGACGCCGGAGCCGGGCGCATAGCCGGCGTCGCCGACGAGTGCGATGCGGCCCCGCGTGTACGCATCCATCCGGATCTGGCTGATCGAGTCGAAGTAGAGGGTGTCGCTGCGACTGACGTAGTCGAGCAGTCTCGGCACCTCCCACCCGCTCGTGGCGTAGGCCGCGCGCAGCAGGCGCTTCTGCCGGCTCATGTCCCGGTGGTCGTACTCGAACTCCTCCGCGCGGCGGAACATGAAGACGGCGCGCGCGTCGCCGGTCTGTCGCACCGGGTACATCACGACGGTGCGGTCCACATCGCGGTAGTTGAAGATGCGGTCCTCCAGACCGAGGAAATCGGGGACGGAGCAGATGGCGATGTACCCGCCGAGGTAGCGGCGGAACTGCGATTCGTCCCCGAATGCCAGTCGCCGCACGCGCGAGTGCAGGCCGTCGGCGCCGACCACCAGGTCGAACCGGCGTTGCGACCCGGACTCGAAAGTCGCGGTGACGCCGTCGGGGTCTTCCTCGATCGCGGCGATCGAGTCGCCGAGGATGTACTCGGCGTTCCGGCCGGCCGCGTCGTTGAGCAGCCACGTCAGGTCATCGCGCGGGATCTCCACCGATCGCTCCGTGAGGGGCGTGGTGAGGTCTCCGACCTGCATGTGCACGGGCGGCTTGCCCGGGCGGATCAGCGACGCGGCTGTGTTGCCGGTCCGTGCCGCCTCGATGCTGGGCAGGATCCCCATCCGCTCCACGACGTCCACCGCCGAGCCCCACAGGTCGACCGCGTGCCCGCCGGACCGGCGGATCGACGTCGACCGTTCGACCACGGTGGGGGCGAACCCGTGGTGGGCGAGCCAGTAGGCCAGCACCGGTCCGGCCACCCCCGCTCCCGAGATCAGCACGGTCGTGTCACCGGGCATGGGCATGCTCCTTTCGCATCGGTTCCGCCGAGGGGACGTTCTTCACTGCATGCCCCGGCTGCTCGCGTCGACGATCCGGGCGGGCGATGTCGCATACCGGCGGATCTCCTCCGCCCCGCCGCGCGCGGCGATGTATCCGTCGGGGCGCACGAGCACGAGGGTGGGGCCGGTGATGCCGTACGCCGCGGAGGCCGCCGATGCATCCGGCACCCGCACGATCGCCGCGGAGCCGGGGAGGGCGAGGTCGGTCGTGGCTGCCGTGTCGGTCCCGAACTCCAGCAGCGTGAAGCCGACCGGGTCCAGCAGCTCGTGGAGGCGGCGACCGCCCGCTTCCGCATCCGGTGCGCGATCTCCGACGGCCGCGCGGCCGGCCGGTGCGGCGCCCCGGGCGTCGTGGTAGGAGACGTCGAGCTGGGAGACGGCACGCGTGAGGGCGCGCTGCGTATGCGGACGGCCGAGGATCCTGGGCGCGACGGTGCGCCGGGCGGCCAGCGCGATCGGATTGCGCAGCAGCGTCATCCGCGTCACGGCCCGCGTGCCCTTCACCAGTCGGGCCGCGACGGGGGCGCGTTCGGCCTCGTAGCTGTCCAGCAGCCCGGCGTGCGCGTCCCCGTGGATGACGTCGGCGAGCTTCCACGCGAGGTTGAACGCGTCCTGGATGCCGGTGTTCATGCCCTGCGCGCCGATCACGGAATGGATGTGCGCCGCGTCGCCCGCGAGGAACACGCGGCCGGAGCGGTGCGCGGCGGCACGGCGCTGATTGATGCGGAACCGCCCGGACTCGCGCACCTCCAGGATCTGCGGGCGACCCGGCACGATCGTGTCCACGGCGGCCTGCAGATCCTCGGTGGGGACGCTGCCGCGCTCCCATCCCTCCTCGCCGGCGGGCCGGGCGATCGCGACGCGGTGCCAGCCGCCGAGCATGGGGAAGAACGCGGCGAACCGTCCCCGGTTCAGGAAGGCGAAGAACTCCGTCGGCGGCCGGTCCCAGTCCACACGGAGATCGGCGACGGCGAAGTGCTCGTCGAACGCGCTGCCGAGGAATCCGACGCCCAGCAGCGAGCGGACGGTGCTGTGCGCGCCGTCGGCGCCGATGATCCACGGGTAGGTCCGCGCGTCGGCGGGGCGCTCGCCGTAGGTCACCGTGGCGGTGACGCCATCGATGCTCGGGGTGAGAGCGGTGAGCTCCACCTCGCGCTCGACCGTCACCCCGAACCGCGCGAGGTCGGCCATGAGGACGTCTTCGACCTCGTTCTGCGGCACCATCAACAGGAAGGGGTACTCCGTCGGCAGTCCGCTGAAATCCGCACGGAGGATGCGGCGGCCCTCGCTGAAGACGTTGAACCGGTCGGCCCGGAGCCCACGTGCGAGGAGCTCGTCCGTGACGCCGGTCCGGGCGAACAGCTCCAGCGTGCGGGCCTGCACCCCCAGCGCTCGTGTCTGGGTGTTGGGAGTCGCCGCCCGGTCGATGATCCGGACGCCGATGCCGCGGCGTGCCAGTTCCAGGGCGGTCGTGAGTCCCGTGGGGCCGGCGCCCACGACCAAGACCTCCGGATCCATCCGGGTCTCCTCTCGCGCACGGGTGTGCTTTCGGATGCCGCGACCGTAGCCGACGGTTTGCTCCGCCGCACCCCCTACGGACTGCCATCCTGCGTCGCGACGGTGCCGAACGGAACCGCGTCGCGATCCGCCGCTCGGCAAATTAGCCGACAGGATGTCGGTAAGCTGGAACGTATGGAGATCCTCAAGAACGTCGTCCTGGCCCTGCACATCATCGGTGTCGCCGCTCTGCTCGGCGGTGTGCTGTACCAGATCGCCGCGATGCGCCAGGGCAAGGCCCGCGTGCTGCCCGCGATGATGCACGGCGCGTGGACCATGCTCGTCACCGGCGTTGTGCTGGTGGGGCTCCAGTATCCGCTGGGCAACGAGGTGAACAACGTCAAGATCAGCGTGAAGCTCGCTGTCCTCGTGGCGATCATCGTGATCGCTCTGATCCACCGCAAGCGCGAGGCCGTCGCGACGTGGGTGCTGCCGGCGATCGGTGGGCTCACCGTGCTCAACGTCGTTCTCGCGACCGTCTGGAAGTAGACCATGCGCGCGCGGCGAGCATAATTGCGAGATGCCGAAGATCTCCGCACCCACCGTCGCCGAGCACCGGGCAGCGCAGCGCGCGGCCCTCGTCCGTGCCGGGGAGGCCCTCCTGGCCGAGTCCGGGCTCGCTGGTGTATCGCCGCGCAGTGTGTGCGAGCGTGCGGGGATGTCGCGGTCGAGCTTCTACGACTACTTCCCCTCGCTCGATGACCTGCTCGTCGCGATCGCGATCGACGCGATCGAGCGGTGGGATGCGGAGATCGACGACGCGCTGGCCGGGGTCGAGCCGGGCCTCGACGAACTCCGCGCTTTCGTGGACGCCACGATGGCCATGACCGCGGATGGCAAGCACGCCATCGCGGGCGCGCTGCGGGATGCGAATCTCAGCCCGAGCCGGTTCGACGATCTCATGGCCCTGCATGATGCCCTCATGCGACCGCTGGTCCGCGTGCTGGACCATCTCGATGTGCCGAACCCGCCTTCTGCGGCCGTGCTCGCCCAGGGAGTGCTCGGTGCGGGGATCCAGTTGATCTCGCATGGGACCGATCACCGTGAGGTGGCACGCGACGTCTTCGGGCTCCTCACGCGAGGTCTCACCGGCTGACCCGGCGTCCGGCGATTTTGCCGTGGGAGGTTTTGGTGACAGACTGCCGGTATGATTCCGACAGTCTGTCGGTAAACCTTTGACGGAAAAGATCTCATGTTCCTCGCTCTGCGCGAACTGCGGTTCGCTCGCGGTCGCTTCGCCCTCATGGGCATCGTGATCGCTCTCATCTCCGTTCTCGTCGTCCTCCTGTCCGGACTCTCCTCGGGGCTTGTGAACGACGGCGTCTCCGGCCTGAAGGCCATGCCCGCCACTGCTTTCGCCTTCGATGAGGGCACCATGAAAGACAACGCGTTCAGTCGATCGGTCGTCGACGACGAGCAGCTGTCGGTCTGGCAGGACGCGGACGGCATCGCCGAGGCGGAGCCGATGGGCGTCAACATCGTCAACGGCGTGACCGACGACGACACCCAGATCGACCTCACCCTCTTCGGTGTCGAACCGCGGGGCTTCCTGTCTCCGCCGGTCTCGGCCGGCGATCCACTCGGCCGGGTGGACGGCATCATCGTGTCGGAGCCCCTCCGTGAGGAGGGCATCGACATCGGGACCGTGGTCACCCTGGACCGGCTGGACGTCGAACTGACCGTCGTCGGTTTCACCGAGGGGCAGGCGACCTTCGGTCACGTGGACGTCGCCTACCTGCCGATCGACACGTGGCGCCTCATGGCCGCGGGGATGGCGGAGCCCGGCGCCCCGACCGCTGCGCAGCTCGACGCGCTCGACTTCCCGTTCGCCAGTGTCGTGGCCCTCCTCGCCCAGCACGATGTCGCGCCCGATTTCGCCGGCATCGATGAGACGGCCGCCACCACGACGATGACCCTGACGGAGTCGTTCAACGCGTCGCCGGGGTACGAAGCCGAGACGCTCACGCTGAGCATGATCCAGGTCTTCCTCTACGCGATCTGCGCCCTGGTCGTCGGTGCGTTCTTCACGGTCTGGACCATCCAGCGCAGCCACGACCTCGCCGTGCTGCGGGCCACCGGAGCATCCAGCGGCTATCTGCTGCGCGACAGCCTCGTGCAGGCCGCCATCCTCCTGGTCGGCTTCACGGCGCTGGGGGTCGCGGCGGGCGTCGGGATGGGCGCGGCGATGCCGGATGCCATGCCGTTCGACCTCGAGCTCGCACCCATCGCCGTCGCCTCCGCACTCACCATCGGCCTGGGCCTGTCGGGCGCGGCGATCGCCGTGCTCCGCATCACCCGAATCGACCCGCTTCGCGCCCTGGGAGGTCAGCGATGAATTCCGCAACCACACCCGCCCTGGATGTCTCGGGCGCAGTCCTCGAACTCGGCGACGGCGATTCCCGCGTGCGCGCCTTGGACGACGTGTCGTTCACCGTCATGCCCGGCGAGTTCGTCGCCATCGTCGGTCCCTCCGGGTCGGGCAAGTCGTCCCTGCTCGCCGTCGCCGGCGCGCTGGCACGTCCCGACCGGGGTGTCGTCCGAGTGCACGGCACCGAGCTCGGGACTCTCTCCAAGAGCGCCGCCACCCGCTTCCGCCTTCGCAACATCGGCTTCGTCTTCCAGTCGGGGAACCTCCTGCCCTCCCTCACGGCAGCCGACCAGCTGCGCCTCGCCGGGCGGCTCGCCGGCAACCGGAAGGTCGATCCGGCCGGGCTGCTTTCCTCGGTGGGGATGGCGCACCGCGCCGGGCATCGTCCCGGTCAGCTCTCCGGTGGCGAGCGTCAGCGCGTGGGCATCGCCCGGGCTCTGGTGAACGACCCCTCGCTGCTCCTCGTCGACGAGCCCACGGCGGCGCTCGACCGCCGCCGCAGCCACGAAGTGGTCGAGCTGCTGGCCGACCGCGCGCACGCCTCCGATGTCGCCGTCGTCATGGTCACGCACGACCGCGACGTTCTGGAGCACTGCGACCGCGTGCTGGAGATGGTGGACGGGCGGCTCGGCGTGCCTGTCACGGCCGGCTAGTCGTCACCGATTCCTGAGCCGCCGCGTCCACACGCGGCGGCTCAGCGCAGTGATCTGAACGCGTCACGCATCTCCTGGGCGAACAGCGCGGGCTGCTCCCATGCCGCGAAGTGCCCTCCGCGATCCAGCCGGTTGTAGTGGATGAGGTTCGGATACGCCTGTTCGGTCCAGCTGCGCGGGGCGGCATAGATCTCATCCGGGAACACGCTCACCGCGACCGGCAGTGTGACGCCCTTGGGAGCGAAGAACGCCAGCTTGCTCTCCCAGTACAGCCGTGCGGATGACACGGCGGTCTCGGTGAGCCAGTAGAGCGTGATGTTGTCCAGGACGTCGTCGCGGGTCAGGCCCTCGGACTGGCCGGCGAAGACCCGCGCGATCAGGTCGTAGCTGCGAGCGTCGTGATCGAGCATCCATGCGGCAAGGCCCACGGGCGAGTCGGCGATCCCGTACAGCGTCTGCGGCCGGTTGGCCATCTCCTGCGCGTAGCCGAGGCCGTGTGCGTAGAAGAACGACAGCTGATCCCAGGCGGTCCGCTCGTCCTCCGACAGTCCCGCGGGCATGTCCGCTCCGCTCGCGAGGGCGTCGGCGATGGCGGCGGGGATCGTGGCGGGCATGTTCGTGTGGATCCCGATCAGCCCCTCGGGCTGCAGAAGCGCCATCTGCTCCGTGACGGCATTGCCCCAGTCGCCCCCCTGCGCGACATATCGGTCATAGCCCAGACGTCGCATGAGTTCGATCCATGCCCGCGCGATGCGGATGGGGTCCCAACCGGTCTCCCGCGGCTTGCCGGAGAACCCGTGTCCGGGCAGCGACGGGATGACCAGGTCGAAGGCGTCGGATGCCGCCGCCTCGTGCGCCGTCGGATCGGTGAGCGGGCCGATGATCTTCATCTGCTCGATGATGGAGCCCGGCCACCCGTGCGTGACGATCATCGGGAGCGCGCCGGGCGAGGACGATCGCACGTGGATGAAGTGGATGTCCAGACCGTCGATGCTCGTGGTGAACTGCGGCAGCGCATTCAGGCGCGCTTGCACGTCACGCCAGTCGTGCTCGTCCTCCCAGTACTCCGCGAGCGCTTTCACGACGTCCAACTGCACGCCCTGCGAGGCGTCGACCACGGTCTCGCGCTCGGGCCATCGCGTGTCATGGATGCGGCGGCGCAGGTTGTGCAGTTCTCGACGGGGCGCGTCGAACCGGAAGGGACGGATGGCGTGGTTCTCACCGGTGGTCTCGACCGCGGATGCGGCTTCTGTCATGGTCATGGGACGGGTCCTTTCGATGCTGCGGCGTCGTGGATGACGTCGTGATCGACGATTCCGCACCGTCGGCCGTACCTCGTCCGGAGGACTCCCCAACCTGTGGGGCCGCTCCGGCGGTGTTGGGGAGAACCCCTCAACCGTGGGCGGCGTCCCCCTCCGCCGACGGGGGAGCGGGATGGCGCAGGGCGAACGCCGTCGCCTCGCTGCGCCTGGCGACCCCGATCTTCCGGTAGAGGCTCGTGATGTGCCGCTCCACGGTGCGATCGCTCAGCCACAGCACACCCGCGATCTCCTTGTTGCTCAGGCCCTGCGCGAGCAGGCCGAGCACCTCCGCCTCGCGCCGGGTGAGCGCGGCCGGCGGCTGCACGATCGCGGCGTTCCGGTCCGCGGCGACCTCCTCCGCCGTGATGTCGGCGGTCTTGCGAGGTGGCGTGGACTCCGTCCGCGAGAGTTCGTGCAGCGCGTCCCGCATCCGGTGCGACAGAGACGCCAGGGCGGGTTCGATGTCGTGGGTCAGTGAGTGCACGAGCGCGTCCCGGCGCTGAAGCGCCGTCTCCGCGGCACGCCGGGCGCGCTGTTCGAGTGCGAGTCGCCGGGCGGTGTGGAAGGCGATCACGGCCTGTCCGACCGCCACCCGCAGCACGTGCGTTTCGGCGGGCGTGGGGAAATCGGGTCGATCGGAGGAGACCAGGACGACCGCGCTCTCCCAGGGCAGCGTGAGGGGCACTCGCGTGACGCGGAGGATCGCGCCGCGCACCTCGACGGCCGTCGTCGTGATTCCCGCTGCCGCTGCCGCCTGAGATTCGTGCGCGGCGGTGAGCTCGGGCGCGATCTGCGGGTCCTCAGGGCGCCAGGCGATGACGGGCGCGTCCGCTCCCGCTCCGTCGAACCGCACGAAGGCTGCGCGCACGTCCAGCATGCCGGTGAGAACGCTCAGCAGACCGGCGCCGATCTCGGCGGGCGTCTGGTCCATCCACATCGCGGGAAGCGCGAACAGTGCCGCCATATCGCGCAGCCATCTGCGCGAGTCGCGGCCGTCCGGGGACCCGGCGCCTCCGCGTCCGGTCGCCTCAGCGGTCGGCACGCGCGCCTCGTTCCTGCAGGAACTCCGAGGGCGCGACGAAGTACGGGTTCTCCTGCAGGACGCCGGCCAGGAGCACCATGGGGTGCGTCCGCAGGATGTCCACGATGAAGGCGCCGTCGAACTTCGCGGTGTCGTACGTGCAGATGACGACGTTGCGATGGTGGGCGTGGATGAAATTGGCTTTGGCCTCGAACTCGATGAGGCTTTCGGCGATGTCGGGCCGACCGACCGCCCACCCCATGTCTGCCCACATCCGCACCGGTGGGGATGGTGTCCCGGCGAGGAGCCTGCGGAGCAGTTCGAGCGTCGCCTGCTGGTCGAATCGGCCTCCGCGGAGGTAGGTCTCCGCCCAGGTCCGCACCTCGCATCGATGGCGGGCGAGCAGGTCGGCGGTGTCGAAGCCGAGGTGGCGCAGACGCCTGATGGGCTCGCCTGCCCGAGTGGCGTCCACGAGGAAGAGCAGCCGGTCGTCCGCCTCCACGCTCTGGGCGAGGAACGGGTCGAGCACGACACTCTCCTCGTCCTCGGAGTTGATGAAGGCGCAGACGTGCCGGTATCTGTCCAGCACTCCGCCGGCGAAGGTGACGGGCGGCGCGTCGCCGCTGGGGGGTGTGTTCATCGATCGCTCGATCCGCCGTGGTGGACCCGTGATGGGGAGGAGCCTCGCGCCGGGTCGAACACTCCTGCGGGACGGAGGTCCGGGCGAGAACGTGGTCCGCTGTCGGGACAGTAACGCACGCCTCCGCCCGGCACAACGGCGTCTGCCGCCGCCCCGGGCGGCCGCGATCCCGATGCGGGGAAGCGGGAGCGCTCACCCGAATGTGACGCAGTAACCGTAGGCGCTGGGCGCGGAGAACTCGATCTCGAAGAGGCCGTCTCCGCGAGTATCCGCCCTGCGGATCAGTTGATAGGTACCCGGCCGGGCCAGCTCGCCCCGGCCGTCCGGACCGAGATCGGTGCCGGCATCCTCGCCGGGGGCTCTGCCGTCCAGCAGAACCCGGAACGGGATCGGCCCGTCGCCGCCCGCGCGCATCACCAGGTTCACGTCACGGGCGCCGAAGCGCATCGCCAGGCGGCCGGCCCGCCCATCCAGCCGCACCCACTCGGCCGACACCGTCCAGTCTCCGTCGAGTCCCCACGCGTTCAGGGGAAGGCGGTCGGGGATCTCGAAGCGGCCGGTCCGACCGAAGGAGGCCACCCCCTCCGAGACGAAACCGGTGCTGCGGTCGAAGCCGAGGTAGGTCTCCGGCGACCGCAGTGTCCGCCAGTCAGCGGCGACTTCGAGCCCTTGCGGCGCCACCTCCACCAGGTCGGCGCCGATCTCCCCTCCCGCATCGGTCAGGAGTCGCTGAATCACCATCTCCGTGGCTGCGTACTCGCCTTCTCCGAAGCGGTGGTACCGGATGCGTCCGGTGGCGTCGGCGACGTAGACGGCGGGCCAGTAGTGGTTGGCGAACTCCTCCCAGACCCCGTAGCGCGCGTCCAGCAGTACCGGATACTCGACGCCCAGACGCCGGCATTCGGCCGCGACGTTGCCAGGGTCGTGCTCGAAGTCGAACTCCGGCGTGTGAACGCCGACCACTGTGAGACCCGCGTCGCGGTACTTCTCCTCCCATGCGCGCAGGTACGGGAAGGTGCGGAGCCAGTTCACGCACGTGAACGTCCAGAAGTCCACCAGGACCACCCGCCCCTGCAGGGTGGCAGGAGACAACGGGCCGGAGCCGAGCCAGCCGGTGCCGCGCTCGAACGAGGGCAACCGTGCTGGACCCTGATCCGGTGGTGGCGCCTGCTCCGGTGGTGGTGCGCTCGCGCGAGTGGACATCGTGGCCTCCTGCATCGAATGTCGGCGCGTGGATGCGGGATGTCAACGGTGGAGCGCGCAGTTGGGGGATTGTCCGCATCCGCCCGCCACCGCGCGGGGGAGTTGGGCGTTTCCACCGACGCCATCGGCTTCCGCACCGCGCACGGTGGGTGTCAGCGGATGCCGCAAGGGCGCCCGCCCTGATGACGGGAGCCGACCATGGACGTCGATTGGGGCCGCTTGCGTCATGTCGATGCCGGTCCGCTGCGCATCGAATTCGTCGAGGCCGGCCCCGCGAGCGGCCCGGCGGTGCTCCTGCTGCACGGATGGCCGTACGACATTCACAGCTTCGCCGAGGTGGCCCCGCAGCTGGCCGCGGCGGGTCACCGCGTCGTCGTCCCGTTCCTGCGCGGGTTCGGCGGCACGCGGTTTCGTTCGGAGGAGACCGTCCGCAACGGTCAGCAGTCGGTCGTCGCCCTCGACGCGATCGGTCTGCTGGATGCTCTCGGGATCGACACGGCCATCGTGGCGGGCTTCGACTGGGGGGCGCGCACCGCGGTGATCCTCGCCGCGCTGTGGCCCGAGCGGTGTGCCGGACTGGTGTCCGTCAGCGGCTACATCGTGGTCGACCTCGAAGCCAATCAGCAGCCGCTCCCCCCGCAGGCCGAGCTCGGATGGTGGTACCAGTACTACTTCGCCACCGAACGCGGGAGGCGCGGGTACGAACGGCACCGCCGGGAGTTCGCGCGACTGATCTGGCGGCAAGCGTCCCCGTTGTGGGCCTTCGACGACGACACGTTCGCCCGCACGGCCGCTTCGTTCGAGAATCCGGATCACGTCGACATCGTCATCCACAACTACCGGTGGCGTCTGGGCTTGGCGCAGGGGGAAGCACAGTACGACGCGGTGGAGGCGAGGCTGTCCGCCCGGCCGCAGATCCCCGTGCCGGCGATCACGATCAGCAGCGACTTCGACGGTGCTGCCGCCGACGGGCGGGCCTACGCCGACCGTTTCACCGGCGCGTACCGGCACCGGATGCTCCCGGGCGTGGGGCACAACGTGCCGCAGGAGGCTCCGCGGCCGTTCGCCGCTGCCATCGCCGAGGTCGCTTCCTGGGCGCGCGGAGACGGCCTCGGATGAGGGGTGGGCAGCGCCCGATAACCCCATTCGCGCGAGAATTCCAGCCCCCCTCCGCACGCAGGAGCGCGCCGTATTCTCGCGGCAGGAGGCCACGGCCTCGACGATCGAGATGGAAGGAGCCCACCATGGGACTCGACGACAAGATCAAGAATGCTGCCGAAGACCTCTCCGGTAAGGCCAAGGAGGGCACCGGGAAGGCGACCGACGACGAGAAGCTGGAAGCGGAGGGCAAGGGCGATCAGACTCGCGCGAGCCTGAAGAAGGCCGGCGAGAACGTCAAGGACGCCTTCAAGTAAATCGTCACGCCGACCGGGATGTGATCCGGTCGTACAGCGCCCCGGCGCCGGCACTCTCCGGCCGCCGGGGCGCTCGTCGTGCGTCGGAGGCTTGCGCCCCGTTCGCTGTATGCACGCCGGAGAGGCCACGTCAACCCGCGCGACAAGAGAGTGCTTCCCCCGTAGACCGGTAAGCCAGCCCGATCCCCCGATCGGAAGTGAGAGGAAGACATGTCGAATATGTATGGAGGAGAGCCTGCCGTCACGTCGACCGCCGAGCCTCAGTCGGGCAAGGTGGACACGGCCAAGAGCGAAGCGGGCGAGGTCGCCGGGTCGGCCAAGGCAGAAGCCGGTCACGTCGTCGAGACGGCCAAGTCGGAGGCGGCGTCCGTCGCCGGCGAGGCGAAGACCCAGGTCAAGGACCTGTATGCGCAGACCCAGCGCGAGCTGAGGGACCAGGCTGCCACGCAGCAGCAGCGCGTGGCCGAGGGGCTGCGGTCAGTGGGTGACGAACTGGGTGCGATGGCGCAGCGTTCCGAGAACCCGGGCGTCGCCACCGACATCGTGTCGCAGGTCTCCACGCGCCTCGACGGCGTCGCATCCTGGATCGCGGATCGTGACCCAGGCTCGCTGCTGGACGAGGTGAAGAGCTACGCGCGCCGCAAGCCCGGTACCTTCATCGCCGTCGCCGCCCTCGCAGGTCTGGCCGCGGGACGCCTCACGCGTGCGCTCGCCGACCAGGCCTCGGATGAGAAGAGCAGCGCCCCGCAGCAGCCCCAGTCTCAGGGGGCCCGGGTGGACGCGGCACCGGCCGCGACCATCGGAGCGGAGAACGTCACCACCGTCCCGCCGGTCATCGGCGGAGCCACTCCCGGCGCGGGCGTCCCCGCCGGAACCCCGGTCTATGACCAGGTCCGCGCAGCCGGCGACGGTCCCGGTGACGGCGGAGGGAGCACGGATGTCCGATCCGACACCCTCTGAGCAGAAGGCCGCGACCACCTCGCTCGGCGAACTGCTCGGGGAGGTCACGAGCGACCTGTCGACGCTCATGCGTCAGGAGCTCGAGCTGGCGAAGGCCGAGCTCCGGCAGTCCGCGACCCGCGCCGGGAAGGGCGCCGGGATGCTCGGGGGCGCAGCCTACGCAGCCATGATGGCGATCTTCTTCCTGTCGGTCGCACTGTGGTGGGCGCTGGCCTACCTGGTGGGATTCGGCTGGTCGGCCGTGATCGTCGCGGTTCTGTGGGGCGTCATCGGCCTCGTGCTGTACCTGAGCGGACGCTCTCAACTGAAGAAGGCCGAGGGTGCGCCGCAAACCGTGGACACGCTCAAGCGCATCCCTGACGCCGTGAAGAGAAATGAGGAGAACCGATGAGTGATTCACCGGAAGCAATCCGCGCCAACATCGACCGCACGCGTGAGGAGCTGGGCCTTGACGTCGACGCTCTCGCCGACAAGGTCACCCCGTCCAAGATCGCCCAGCGGCAGACCGACAAGATCAAGGGAAGGTTCGGATCGTTGCGGGACCGCGTGATGGGTGCAGCCGACGACGCCGGCTCCTCTGTGCAGGGTGCGGGCTCCAGCGCGATGTCGAGTGTGTCCGACGCGGGCCAGACCGTGGTGTCCAAGGCGCAGGGCAACCCCCTCGCCGTCGGGCTGGTCGCCTTCGGCGTGGGCCTGGTTGCGGCATCCCTCATCCCTGCTTCGCAGAGGGAGAAGGACGCAGCCGGAACGATCAAGGAGCAGGCGCAGCCGCTCGTGGATCAGGCGTCGGGCGCCGTGAAGGAGATGGGCGAGCACCTGAAGGAGCCCGCTCAGGAGGCCGCCGCCGCCGTGAAGGACTCTGCGACGTCAGCCGCCTCGACGGTCAAGGAGGAGGCGACCTCCTCCGCTGACACCGTCACCGAGCGCGCCCGCGAGGCCCGGGACACCGTCCGCGACGGAAGCTGATCTGATCGGCCAGGGGATGCGGCGGGCGCACCGCCGCATCCCCTTTCTGCGCCCGTGGCGAGGCCGGCTCAGAACGGTGGTGGGTCTCCGTCGGGGATGAACATGACCCGTGGTGGGGGTTCGTCGGTGTAGGTGTTGCCGAGGGGACTGGTGAACTCCACCGTTCCATCCGGTAACTGCCGCACGGTCCATTCGGTTTCGGTTTTCAGCGTGTGGTGTCGGGTGCAGAAGTGGGCGAGGTTGCTGAGTGCGGTGGGTCCGCCGTCGTGGTGTTCGTGGTTGTGGTCGATCTGACATCGGTGCGCGGGTTGTCGGCATCCGAATCCGCGGCAGTGCTGGTCTCGGGCTTGCAGGTAGCGGCGTTGGTCGGTGCCGGGGGTGTATCGGTCGACTTCGAGCACGGTCCCGGTGATCGGGTGACACAACACCCGGTCCCATCCGGGTGTGGTGCCGGCGAGGTGCCGGGCGGTGTCGGGGTCGATGGGGATCTGCCCGTGCAGGCTGGCACCGGCATCCGTCTTTCCGAGAAGGGTGAGCACGGGGACGACGACCTGGATCTGGGCGTGGATGGCGCCGAGCCCGCCGGGGAGGTGTTCTCCGGTGGTGGGGTCGATCGCGGGGGCGCCGGTGAGCAGCATGTCGGCGGCGACATCCGCGCCGATCTGGACCAGGGTGCGCGTGTCGTCGACGACCGGCTCGTCTTCGGTGCCCGGCGCCGTGCCCTCGACCGTGATGTCGAGCGTCTGACCCGTGAGCTGCTCGCTTCCATCCGTGGGCGACGGCGCACCATTGCCTGACTCGGTGGCGCCGTCCATGGCGGCGGCTTCGTGGGCTCGGCGGGCGCGTTCGGTGTTCGCGGCATCGCGGATGGCGCGGGCTTGCCGGCGGAGCCGGTCGCGGATCCCGTACGCCACCGCCGCGGGCAGCCGCAGCTGCAGCAGCGCCATCCCGTCGTCGAGGTCGATGATCGACACGCCCCGGGTCTCGGCCGCTCGCGCGTGCCGGACGGTCATCCCCTCCGGGTTGACCGCCTCGGCCAGCTGCCGGGCGTAGGCCTTCGTCCGTCCCGGCGCCTGTCGTGCGGCGTACTCCAGGACGGTTTCCTCCCACGCCGCGCGGACCTGGTCATCGGCGATCGGCAGCCCGGCTTCCAGGATCACGTCGACGTGTCTCTTGGAGATCCGGGCGTCCTCCAGCGCGGTGACGGTCGCGGCGAACTGGGTGACGAGGGTGTGGGCGTCGCCGAGTTCTCGTTGCGCGGTCATGTCATGCACCTGCGTGGCGAACGCCACCTCCGCAGCGACGGACCGCATCGGCATCTCCCGCTCCCGGGAGTCCCGCGACGAGAGCCGCGCGACCTGCCCGGTGGCCACCTCGGCGAGGGCGGCAAGGGAACGGATCCGCTGCGCCTGCGCCTTCGCGACGGCCGCGTCAGCGTCCTGCAGCCCGGCGAGACCCGTCCGCATGCGGGTGGCGTCCGCCGTGGTGGTTTCCCCAGGCCAGGAGCTGATTTCCATACCCTCAAACTAGCGAGGGCCACCGACATGGAGCCCGCCCCGACGAGCACCGGCAGAACCGGTGGATAAGTCGAATCGCGGACACCGTGGGGAGGACCGGAGCGTCCAATCGCCGCCCACCATGGAGCACGTCGACCGCCTGCGGCCTGCGCGCCCCACCCCTCTACTAGGCTCGCGGCAGCGCGCACTGGGCGGCAGGGAAACGGGAGGACAGGAATGGCGGTTCCGGCGGAGATCACGGTCCTGGACGAACGGATGGCGGAGACCAAGACCGACACGACGCTCACGCTGCACTTCTCCGACGGCAAGTGGCTGGAGGGCCCATCCCATTCGGTGCAGGGCAGATACGTGCTCTTCAGCGACATCCCCAACGACCGGACGCTGCGGCTGGACGAGATGACCGGGGACGTGTCGGTGTTCGATCAGCCGTCACGCTTCGCCAACGGCCGCACGCACGACGGGATCGGCCGCCTCATCACGTGCCTGCAGGGCGAGCGCGCCGTGGTCCGCCGCGAGCACGACGGACGTGAGACCGTCATCGCCTCGCACATCGCCGGGCGCCGGCTCAACAGCCCCAACGACGTCGTCGCGTCCTCCTCAGGGGAGATCTGGTTCACCGATCCCACCTACGGCCTCAACGAGTACGAGGGTCACGCGGCCGAACCCGAGCTCGACGTGCGCGGTCTGTACCGCTGGTCGGAGGGGATGCCCGAGCCCGAGCTGGTCGCCGGCGATTTCACGCAGCCCAACGGGCTCGCGTTCTCGCCCGACGAATCCACCCTGTATGTCGTGGACAGCGAACAGGGGAGCATCGCCGCGTTCTCGATCGACGAGGCGGGCGTGTCGTCGCGGCGCACCGTCGTGGAGGGGAGCTTCGGCTTCGACGGCATCCGCGTCGACGTGCACGGGCGCATCTGGGCGGCGACCTCCGACGGGGTGAGCTGCTTCGACACCGACGGTGTGGAGATGTGGAAGCTCGCCGTCCCCGAGCCGGTCGCCAATCTGGAGTTCGGGGGACGACAGCGCAACGTCCTGTACCTGACGGCGACCACGAGCCTCTACTCGATCCGCACGTCCGTGCGCGGCCGGGCCTGACGCCGCGCCGCCGGCTCGGAGTGCGAGACTTGTCGGCATGACCTCCGACACCGACGCGGCCGTGACGGTGCCCGCGCGGCGAGGTCGGCCGGGATACGACCGCGACCGCGTGCTCGAGATCGCCGTGCAGCTGTTCAACGAGCAGGGGTACGACGCCACCTCCGTCGCCGACCTGGCCCAGCGGCTGGGGCTGACCAAATCCGCGCTCTACCACCACTTCGCGTCGAAGGAGGAGCTCCTCGCCGTCGCGCTGGACCGGGCCCTCAGCAGCCTCGAGGCGGTGCTCGACGACCCGCGTGCGCATGAGGGACCGGCATCGGATCGGCTGCGCCATGTGATCCGCAGCGCCACCGACGTGCTGGTGGCTCAGTTGCCGTCGGTGACCCTGCTGCTGCGGGTGCGCGGCAACAGCCCCGTGGAGCAGAGTGCGCTCGAGCGCCGGCGTCTGTTCGACCACCGTGTGACGCGCCTGGTCGCGGATGCCCAGCGCGAGGGCGACGTGCGGACGGACGTCGACGCGGCCGTGGTGGCCCGCCTCATCTTCGGCATGATCAACTCCGTCGTGGAGTGGTACCGCCCGGGCGGGCCGGTCGACGGAGACCGCCTCGGGCACGACATCATGACGGTCGCGCTGGACGGGCTCCAATCGCCCCACTGACGCGTCACGCGTGCAGGTCGATGTCCTTCGGCTCCTTGATGAGCGACACCCCGACGAGGGAGATGACGGCGGCCAGGGCGATGTAGGCGCCGATCGTCCACGACATCCCCGTCGCCCCGAACAGCGCCTCGGCGATCATCGGCGCGAACGCCCCGCCGAGGATGGCGCCGAGCGCGTAGCCGATCGAGACGCCGGAGTAGCGGACGTTGGCCGGGAACATCTCGGCGTACAGCGCCGCCTGCGGCCCGTAGGACAGGCCGAGGCCGAACGTCATCACGAACAGCGCGACGAAGTACCAGACGATGTTCGCGGTGTCGATGAGGAACCACATCGGTATCGCCCACAGGGCGAGGAAGAGGTAGCCGATCTGGAACGTGCGGACGCGTCCGAGGCGATCGGAGACCCGCCCGCCCCACAGCGTGAACCCGAGCCAGCCGAAGGAGGCCAGCGTGGTCGCCAGCAGCACCGTGGGGCGGTCCATCCCCAGCACGCCGACGGCGTACGTCGCGAAGAAGGCGATGAGCAGGTAGCCCGCGGCGTTGTTGCCGATGAAGACCACGGCCGTCAGGACGACCTCGCGCCAGTTCTTGCGGAACAGCTGCCCGAGCGGGGCCGAGGACTCCTTGCGGCGGCGCATGAGGTCCTCGAAGACGGGGCTCTCCTCCACCGCGCGCCGGATGACGTAGCCGATCGCGATGAGCACGATCGAGAAGAGGAACGGGATGCGCCAGCCCCACTCCAGGAACGCCTCCGCCGACATCGACGAGGTCAGGATCCACAGGGTGGCGGTCGCGAGGATCATGCCGATCGGCACGCCGATCTGCGGGAACGCGCCGAAGAATCCGCGCCGCCCGGCCGGCGCGTGCTCGACGGACAGCAGAGCTGCGCCGCCCCACTCGCCGCCGGCGGAGAAGCCCTGCAGGATGCGCAGCAGAATGAGCAGGATCGGGGCGACGATGCCCGCCGCGGCATACGTGGGGAGCACGCCGATCAGCGCGGTCGAGGCGCCCATCATGATGAGCGTGAGCACGAGCATCTTCTTGCGGCCGAGGCGGTCGCCGAGGTGTCCGGCGACGACGGCGCCCAGGGGGCGGAAGAGGAAGGAGATCCCGATCGTGGCGAACGAGAGCACCTGCGCCAGCCCCGGATTCGAGGCGGCCAGCGGCGCGAGGAACAGTGGCGCGAGGACGAGCCCTGCCGCCTGCGCGTAGATGAAGAAGTCGTACCACTCGATGGATGTGCCCACGAGGGTGCCGGCCAGGACCTTGCGCTCCTCGCGGGTCACCGCAGCCGAGGGCGTGCGGTCTTGCGTCGTTGACGCCATGGTGAACTCCATTGTTCGGGTGGGGCCGGCCGAGCGGGATTCCTGACCGATCGGTGAGTAAAGCACAACATAGCGGAGGTGACCGCGGCGCGGGAAGTGTCCCGGCGATGGGGGGTCAGTCGGGGTCGACGAGGAGGTTGCTGATCCGGGCGGTGGCCAGGAGTGCGCCATCCTCCCCGGTCACTCGGATGTCGTACGTGGCCATCCGCCGGCCGCGATGCAGTGCCGTCGCGGTGCCGGTGACGACGCCCGAGCGGGCGCCCCGGTGGTGCGTGATGTTGAGGTCCACTCCGACGCACACCTTGCCCAGCGTGCTGGCGTGTATCATCGCGGCCCACGATCCGATGGCTTCGGCCAGGGCCGCCGTGGCGCCGCCGTGGAGGCGCCCGAGCGACTGCGTGTTGCCCGCCACCGGCATGGTCGCCACGACGCGCTCGGGCGACTGCTCGCGCACCTCGATGCCGAGCTTGACGTCGAGGTCGCCCGGGGTGATCCGCCAGGGTATGCCGGTCATCGCTGCCTCTCTCCGCCGTCGGCGCCTTGCCCAACCGGCTGCCCTCTGACACTATTACTGAACGATCGGTCTGCAAAGATGTGGATCTTGCGACGGCGCACGAGAGGATGACGATGTCCGAGGGATTCCTCGTCGGCGGTGTGGAGCGCATCGATGGCTGACTCCCTCCTCATCGAGCGGCATGACGACCGCGTCGTGGCGACGCTGAACCGCCCGGAGGTCCGCAACGCGATCGACCAGGCGATGATCGACCGGCTGCACGTCCTGTGCGCCGAGCTGGAGGCCGCGCCCCGCGTGCTCATCCTCACCGGCGCCGACGGCGTCTTCGCCTCGGGGGCCGACATCGCCCAGCTCCGTGCGCGGCGCGCCGACGACGCGCGAGCGGGAATCAACACGCTCGCCTTCCGGCGCATCCGCGACCTGCCGATGCCGGTGATCGCCGCGATCGACGGCTACGCGCTGGGCGGGGGTGCGGAACTGGCCTACGCCGCCGACCTCCGTCTCGGGAGCCCCGCCGCACGCATCGGCAACCCCGAGACGGGGCTGGGTATCATCGCCGCCGCGGGGGCGACGTGGCGGCTGCCGCAGATCGTGGGGGAGGCCAGAGCCACGGAGCTGCTGCTGACCGGACGCATCCTCGACGCCGAAGAGGCGCTCTTGTGGGGACTGCTGAACGCCGTTCATCCCGCCGAATCCCTCCTGCCGGCCGCGCACGCGATCGCCGACCGCATCGCTGCGAACGATCCCCTCGCCACCCGCTCCACCAAGCGGGCCCTCCTCGCACCGCGCGAGGCCCACCCCGCGATCGAGCTCGACCTGCAGGCCGAGCTGTTCGAAAGCCCGGAGAAGGAGCGGCGCATGACGGCGTTCCTGGAACGGGGCAGGGCATGACCGCGCCGATCCCCTCACACGTCGGGGTGCTGGGCGGAGGCCGCATGGGGGCGGGTATCGCCCACGCGTTCGCGCTGGCCGGCGCCCACGTGGCCGTGGTCGAACGCGACGAGCCGTCGGCGGATGCGGCGACCCGGCGCATCCGCGAGAGCCTGCGCACGTCGGTCGAGCGCGGAGCCACCTCCCGCGGCCTCGCCGAGCTCGAGGCCCTGATCTTCTCCGGCACCGACCTCGCCGCCTTCACCGGTGCCGGGCTGGTGGTCGAGGCGGTGCCGGAGGACAGCGCACTCAAGCTCGACGCCCTGCGGCGGGCCGAGTCCGCACTGCCGCCCGAGGGCGTGCTCGCCTCGAACACGTCGTCGATCTCCATCGACGGGCTCGCCGCGTCGCTGGAGCGGCCGGGCCGCTTCCTCGGGCTCCACTTCTTCAACCCCGTTCCCGCGTCCGGCCTCGTCGAGGTCGTCCTCGGTGCCGCGACCGACCCGGCCGTGGGCGCGGCCGCCGTGGACTGGGTCGACGCCCTCGGCAAGCGCGCCGTCGTGGTCCGCGATTCGCCCGGCTTCGCCTCCAGCCGCCTGGGCGTGGCCCTCGCCCTCGAAGCGATCCGGATGCTCGAGGAGGGCGTCGCCTCGGCGGCCGACATCGACGCGGCGATGGAGCTGGGCTACCGGCATCCGGTCGGCCCGCTGCGCACGACGGATCTCGTGGGCCTGGACGTGCGCCTGGGGATCGCGGAGGAGCTCTCCGCGCAGCTGGGCGACCGGTTCACGCCGCCCCGGCTGCTGCGCGACCTCGTCGCGGGGGGACATCTGGGCCGCAAGAGCGGCCGCGGCTTCTACGAATGGAGTGATCGATGAGCACCATCCTGCCCAGCTATCTGCGCGACGCCTGGTGGACCCCCGACGACGCCTCCGGCGCCACGACGGTGCACGACGCCTCCACGGGTGAAGCGGTCGCCACCGTCAGCGCGCGCGGCGTCGACCTGGACGCGGTGCTCGGCCACGCGCGCACCGTGGGGCAGGCGAGCCTCGGCGAACTGACCTTCCATCAGCGCGCGATGCTGCTCAAGCAGTTCGCGCTGGCGCTGGGGGAGCGCAAAGAGGAGCTCTACGAGCTGTCCCGCCACTCCGGCTCCACCGTGCGCGACTCGCTGAGCGACATCGACGGCGGGATCGGGGTGCTCTTCACGTACTCCTCCAAGGCGCGGCGCGAACTGCCCAACGCGAAGGTCTACCTCGACGGCCCGGTCGAGTCGCTGTCGAAGGACGGCTCCTTCCTCGGCCGGCACGTGTACACGCGTCTTCCCGGTGCGGCCGTGCAGATCAACGCCTTCAACTTCCCCACATGGGGGGCGCTGGAGAAGTTCGCCCCCGCATTCCTCGCCGGAATGCCCTCCGTGATCAAGCCCGCGACGCCGACGGCCTACGTGGCCGAGGCGTGGGTGCGCATCCTCGTCGACACCGGTCTCCTCCCGGCCGGGTCGCTGCAGCTGGTCAGCGGCAGCGTGCCCGACCTCCTGGACCGCCTCGAACTCGGCGACATCGTGGGGTTCACCGGCAGCGCCTCCACCGCCGACCGGCTGCGCCGCCACGACAACGTGCAGTCGGGCCGCGTGCGATTCACGAGCGAGACCGACTCCATCAACGCGTCGGTGCTGGGTCCCGATGCCACCGCGGGCACGCCCGAATTCGATGCGTACGTCAAGCAGCTGCTGGTGGAGCTGACGACCAAGGCGGGACAGAAGTGCACCGCGATCCGCCGGGCGATCGTGCCGGCGGATGCGGTGACCGACGTCGTCGGGGCGCTCAAGGCGAAGATCGACGAGCGCGTCGTGATCGGCGACCCGCACGCCGAATCGGTCACGATGGGACCGGTGGTCTCCCGCGCTCAGCGCGACGAGGTGCTGCGTCAGGTGGAGGTCCTCCGCGACGCCGGCGGAGAACTCCTGCTGGGTTCGACGGAGGCGCCGGAGGTCGTGCGCGCCGACGGCACGGTCGGTCACGCGGAGGAGGGTGCGTTCCTCTCGCCCATGGTCATCGGCTTCGCCGATGCCGCGACCCCCGCCGCGCATGAGATCGAGGCGTTCGGGCCGGTGGCCACGGTGCTGCCCTACCGCACGGTGGCCGAGGCCGCCGAGCTCGTCACGCGGGGTGGCGGGTCTCTCGTCACGAGCGTCGCGACCCACGACGACGAGGTCGCGCGGGAGCTGATGACCCGGATCGGCGCGTACAACGGCCGGGTCCTCTTCCTCAGTCGCGACAATGCGCGCACCTCCACCGGCCACGGATCGCCCGTGCCGCACCTCGTCCACGGCGGGCCGGGGCGCGCCGGCGGCGGGGAGGAGCTCGGCGGCATCCGCGCCGTGCTGCACCACATGCAGCGCACCGCCCTCCAGGGTTCCCCCGAGACCCTGACGGCGCTCACCGGCGTGTGGCACGCCGGCGCCGCATCCGCCGCCGGCGGCCGCCACCCCTTCCGCAAGGCGCTTAGCGAGCTGCGCATCGGCGACCAGGTGGCGTCGGCCTCGCGTGCGGTGACCCTGGACGACATCGAGACCTTCGCCCGCTTCACCGGCGACACCTTCTACGCGCACATGGACGAGGCCTCAGCCGCGGCCAATCCGTTCTTCCCCGGGCGCGTGGCCCACGGCTACCTGCTGGTGTCATGGGCGGCCGGGCTGTTCGTCGATCCCGAACCCGGTCCCGTGCTCGCCAACTACGGCCTGGAGAACCTCCGCTTCGTCACGCCGGTCTCGCCCGGCGATGAGATCCGGGTCGTGCTCACGGCCAAGCAGATCACCCCTCGCGAGACCGACGACTACGGCGAGGTGCGCTGGGATGCGGTCATCCTCAACCAGAACGACGAGCTGGTGGCCTCGTACGACGTCCTGACCCTCGTGGCCAAGACCGAGGGCGAACGCGTCGACACCGGCGCCGTGCGCGAGGAGGTCGGCGCCCGATGAGCGACACGGCACTGCGCGCCATGATGCAGAACGACCGCGCCTCGGCGTCGCTGGGGATGGTCGTCGAACGCGATGAACCGGGCGTCGCGGTGGTGAGCATGCGGGTGCGCGAGGACATGACCAACGGCTTCGCGATCACCCACGGCGGGTTCGTGTTCGCCCTCGCCGACACGGCCTTCGCCATCGCGTGCAACGAGGACGAGCGGGTGACCGTCGCCGCCGGCGCCGACATCACGTTCCTGAAGTCCACCACCGCCGGTCAGACCCTCACCGCCACCGCCGTGCGGCGCACGGTCAGCGGCCGCACCGGCATCTATGACGTCACGGTCGCGGATGAGGCCGGCGACACCGTCGCGGAGTTCCGTGGCCGCTCCCTCACCACCAACCGACCCGTGTGACCCCCCCCAGGGAGCCCCCATGCCCAAGACGACGACACCCGACACGCGCTCCGCGGCGGCGTTCCGCGACACGGCCGCCGAGGTCCTCACGCGCCCGGAGCTCGAGGCGCTGCAGCTGGAGCGCCTGCAGTGGACGGTGCGGCACGCGTACGAGAACGTGCCGCTGTACCGCCGCAAGTTCCACGAGGCCGACGTCACGCCCGACGACATCCGGTCACTCGCCGATGTCCGTCGGCTGCCGTTCACGACGAAGGAGGACCTGCGCGAGACCTACCCGTTCGGGATGTTCGCCGTCCCGATGACGCACGTGCGCCGCATCCACGCCTCCTCCGGCACCACCGGGCGGCCGACCGTCGTGGGGTACACCGAGGGCGACCTCGACCGGTGGGCCGATTGCGTCGCGCGATCTCTGCGGGCAGCCGGTATCGCGCCGGGGATGAAGGTGCACAACGCGTACGGATACGGGCTGTTCACCGGTGGCCTCGGCGCGCACGGGGGGATCGAGAAGCTCGGCGCGACGGTCATCCCGATGTCGGGCGGTCAGACCGCGCGGCAGGTGCAGCTCATCCGCGACTTCGAGCCGGACGCGATCCTGTGCACGCCGAGCTATCTGCTCACGATCGCCGACGCGATGCAGCAGGCCGGCATCGATCCGACCACCACGTCTCTCAAGGTGGCCGTCCTGGGCGCGGAGCCGTGGACCAACGAGATGCGTGCAGAGATCCAGCGGCGCCTGGACATCGACGCCGTCGACATCTACGGGCTCAGCGAAGTCATGGGGCCGGGGGTGGCCAGCGAGAGCGTGCTGACCAAGGACGGCCCGCACGTGTGGGAGGACCACTTCCTGCCCGAGACGATCGACGGCGAGAGCGGGGAACCGGTACCGGACGGAGACCTCGGGGAGCTCGTGTTCACGTCGCTCACGAAGGAGGCCTTCCCCGTCATCCGCTACCGGACGCGCGACCTCACCCGGCTGCTCCCGGGCACCGCGTACCCGGCGATGCGCCGCATCGAGAAGATCACCGGCCGCAACGACGACATGATCATCCTGCGCGGCGTGAACCTCTTCCCCACCCAGATCGAGGAGCTCGTGATGGGGATCGAGACGCTGACCCCGCACTTCATCCTCGAGCTGAGCCGGGCCGGGCGCATGGACGTCATGGCCGTTCGGATCGAGCGGCACCCCGACCTCGACCGGGAGACATGCGAGGCGGCGGCCGAGGTGCTCGCCCAGCGCATCAAGGTGCACATCGGCACGTCGGTGGACGTCGTGGTGGAGGAGCCCGGCACGCTCCCGCGCAGCGAAGGCAAGTACAAGCGCGTCTATGACAACCGATGACCCGCGGTTGCTCGACGGTGAACCCGCGGTTAGACTAACTGAACGATCGTTCTGTTAAGGAGTCGAAGATGACAGCATCCGACGCGGCCGTCCTGGCCGCCGAAGACGAGGCGCAGGCCCGCTTCGACGAGATCATCGCCGCCGACTCCCGTATCGAGCCGCGGGATTGGATGCCCGAGGCGTATCGGAAGACCCTCATCCGGCAGATCTCGCAGCACGCGCACTCCGAGATCATCGGCATGCAGCCCGAGGGCAACTGGATCACGCGTGCGCCGAGCCTCAAGCGCAAGGCGATCCTCCTGGCCAAGGTGCAGGACGAGGCCGGGCACGGACTGTACCTGTACTCCGCGGCCCAGACGCTCGGCATCACACGCGAGGAGATGACGCAGCAGCTCATCGACGGCAAGGCGAAGTACTCCTCGATCTTCAACTACCCGACGCCCACGTGGGCCGACATGGGCGCGATCGGATGGCTCGTGGACGGCGCGGCGATCTGCAACCAGGTGCCGCTGTGCCGTGCGTCGTACGGGCCGTACGGGCGGGCCATGGTGCGCATCTGCAAGGAGGAGTCCTTCCACCAGCGGCAGGGGTTCGAGATCCTCCTCACCCTCATGCGCGGCACCGAGGCGCAGCAGCGGATGGCGCAGGATGCGGTGAACCGCTGGTACTGGCCGAGCCTGATGATGTTCGGGCCCCCCGACGACGAGTCGCCGAACTCGGCGCGGTCCACGGCGTGGAAGATCAAGCGGTTCTCCAATGACGACCTGCGTCAGCGCTTCATCGGGATGCTCGTCCCCCAGGCGGAGGCGCTCGGGGTGACGCTGCCGGACCCCGAGCTGCGCTGGGACGCCGAGAACGAGCGGTGGCACACGAGCGAGATCGACTGGACCGAGTTCGCCGAAGTGCTCGCCGGTCGCGGACCCATGAACGCCGTGCGACTGCAGAACCGCCGGGACGCGCATGAGAGCGGCGCGTGGGTGCGGGAGGCGGCCGCCGCGTACGCGCGCACGCAGGCCGCCCGCGCTGACGGGCGGCAGGTGGCGTGATGTCGGCGCCGGGTGCATCGCCTGCCGAGCAGTGGCCCCTGTGGGAGGTGTTCGTCCGCGCCAAGCGGGGACTGAGTCACGTCCACGTCGGCTCGCTGCACGCCCCCGACGCGGTGCTCGCCGTGCGCAACGCGCGCGACCTGTACACGCGGCGGAATGAGGGCGTGTCGATCTGGGTCGTGCCCGCCGACGCGATCACCACGAGCGATCCCGACGCGAAGGGCGCGTTCTTCGAGAGCCCGGCCGGCAAGAACTACCGGCACGCGTCGTACTACACCGCGTCCGAGGGGGTGCCGCACCTGTGAGCGCCCCCGGACAGCCGCAGCATCCGGTCGAGGCCGACGTGCACGGCGAGGTCACCGTCGACGAGATCGAGCTCTCGGCCGAACTGGCCGGGGAAGATGGCCGCGCCGCGTCGGCGGACGTGGCCGAGTACGCCCTCCGCCTCGGCGATGACGCCCTCATCCTCTCTCAGCAGCTCAGCGCCTGGGTCGCCCATGCCCCCGAGCTGGAGGAGGACGTCGCGCTGGCGAACATCGCCCTCGACCTGCTCGGGCACGCCCGCTCGCTGCTGCGCTACGCCGGCACCGCGGACGGCCGCTCCGAGGACGACCTGGCGTACTGGCGCGACGAGCCGGAGTTCCGCAGTTCGTGGCTCGTGGAGCAGCCCAACGGGGACTTCGCGCACACGATCGCGCGCCAGTTGGTCGCCGCCGGTTACATGTTCGAGCTCTACACGGCCCTCAGCGGGTCGGCGGACCCGTCGCTCGCCGCGATCGCGGCGAAGGCCGTCAAGGAGGTCGACTACCACCGCGACCATGCCGTGACGTGGACGCTGCGGCTGGCCGGCGGAACCGACGAATCGCGGCGACGCATGATCGCGGCGCTGACCGACATGTGGCCCTACGTGGACGAGCTCTTCCGTGACGACGACCTCCTCGAGCGGCTCGAGGGCGTCGCGCCGCGGCCCTCCGCGCTGCGTCCGGGGTTCGACGACGTCATCGCCGCCGTCCTCGCGGAGGCCGGACTCGACGTGCCGTCGGTGCAGCCGTCGAGGGCCGGCGGGCGCGACGGCGCGCACTTCGCCACGCTGGGTCCCCTGCTCGCCGAGATGCAGGTGCTCGCCCGTCAGCATCCGGGGGCGACATGGTGACCGCGCGCAGCCGGGCCTGGGACATCGCCGCCCGGGTGTGCGACCCGGAGGTGCCGGTGCTCACGATCGAAGACCTCGGCATCCTGCGCGACGTGCGCGAGCGGGACGACGGCGTCGTGGTGACGATCACCCCCACGTATTCGGGATGCCCCGCGATGGACACGATCCGGCAGGACCTCGCCCTCGCCTTCTCGGCCGAAGGGTACGACCGGGTCGAGGTCGACCTCGTGCTGGCGCCGGCGTGGACGACGGACTGGATGAGCGATGCTGGCAAGCGGAAGCTCACCGAGTACGGCATCGCCCCGCCCACCGGGCGTGCCGCCGCCCGGGGGCCGGTGCGGCTGCAGCTGGGCGTGAAGTGCCCGCGCTGCGGTTCGCTGAACACGCGCGAGGTCACGCGCTTCGGCTCCACCTCGTGCAAGGCCCTCTACGAATGCCGGGCGTGCCTGGAGCCCTTCGACTTCTTCAAGGTGCACTGATGGCCCCCCCGCCTCCCGTCGCCCGCACCGAGGCGGTCGCCGACGCCCTCCTCCACACCGCCGTGGGCGGTGCCGACCGCGGGCGTCCCCGTGCGCGCTTCCACCCGCTGCGCGTCGCGGAAGTGCGCGCGCTGACGGCGGACTCCGTCGAGGTCACCTTCACCGTCCCCGACGACCTGGCCGCGGAGTACGACTACCTTCCCGGACAGTACGTCGCCCTGCGGGCACGGCTGGACGGACACGAGGTGCGCCGCTCGTACTCGCTGTGCCGGCCACCCGCGCCGGGCTCGGTGAGCGTGGCGATCAAACGCAACTCCGGGGGCTGGTTCTCCGCGTGGGCGCAGACCGGGCTGCATCCCGGCGACGAGATCGACGTCATGAGCCCGCAGGGGACGTTCACCACGACGCTCGCCGACCTGGACGGCGCCCACGTCGCCGGCGTCGCCGCGGGCTCGGGCATCACCCCGGTCATGGCGCTGGCGACCACCGTGCTCGCCCGCTCGGGAACCTCACGCTTCACGCTGGTCTACACCAACCGCTCGACCCTGGATGTCATGTTCCTCGACGAGCTGGCGGACCTGAAGGACCGCTATCCGACCCGGTTCGCGCTGCACCACGTCCTCTCGCGCGAGCAGCGCGCGGCCCCCGTGCTGTCGGGGCGCCTCGACGAAGAGCGGCTCCGCCGCATCCTCGACGGCCTCATCCCGCCGCAGACGATCGACGAGTGGTTCCTGTGCGGACCGTTCGAGCTCGTTCAGCTGTGCCGTGACACCCTCGCCGCCGTCGGCGTGGATCGGGCGCACGTGCGATACGAGCTGTTCACGACAGGGGAGGGGGGCGCGCCCGCGGGTCCGCGGCGACCGGTGCAGGTGCGCGCGGACGAACCGGTGCGCACGATCGAATTCACGCTGGACGGTCAATCGGCGAGCGTCCAGTCGCCCGTGAGCGCCCGCGAATCGATCCTGGATGCGGCGCTGCGCGTGCGCCCCGACACGCCCTTCGCGTGCGCGGGCGGGGTGTGCGGGACGTGCCGGGCCCGCGTCGTGACCGGTTCGGTCGCGATGACGGAGAACTACGCCCTCGAGCCCGACGAGATCGAGCGCGGCTACGTGCTCACGTGCCAGTCGCATCCCACCACCGACCGCGTCGCGGTCGACTACGACAACTGAGGCCGACGATGATCGAACTGCGCATCGACGGTGATGTCGCGCACGTGGTGCTGAACAATCCGGCCAAGCTCAACGCGCTCGACGAGGCGGCCCTGCGCAGCCTCGACACCGCGTACGCCGACGCCGAGGCGGCCGGTGTGCGTGCGCTCGTGCTGCGCGGGGAGGGGCGGGCGTTCTGCGCCGGACGGGACATCTCCGGCGTCGACCCGGCCACCGACGACGTGCGCGGCTACCTCGCGGGGCTTCTCACGCCGCTGCTGAAACGGATGGCCCGCTTTCCCGCGCCCACGTTCGCCGCCGCCCACGGGGCGTGCCTCGGGGTGGGCCTGGGCCTGCTCATCGCCACCGACGTGGTCTATGTCGCCGACACCGCCAAAGTCGGATCGCCGTTCGCGGCTCTGGGTGCGACGCTCGACTCCGGCGGCCACGCGCTGTTCTACGAGCGGCTCGGGGCACACCGCACGCTCGACCTCATCTACTCGGGCGGCCTGCTCTCCGGCGAGGAGGCGGTCCGGCTCGGTCTGTTCTCGCGCAGCGTGCCGGCCGCCGAGGTGCACGAAGCCGTCTCCGCGGCCGCGTTGGCCGCCGCATCCGGCCCCACCGCCGCGTTCGTGGAGAGCAAGCGCATCATCGCGCTCCTCCGCGAAGACCGGGCGGGGCTGTGGGAGACCGTGGCGGCGGAGAACCTCGCGCAGGAGGCTCTGCGCGACACCGCCGACTACCGGGAGGGCTTCGCCGCGTTCCAGGAGAAGAGGCGACCGGATTTCACCGGGCGGTGAGCGAGCACATGCCGGAGCGCCGCATGGGGGTGGGCAGGGACTACTGTCGATGCATGCCGGAGTCGCTCACCCCGCGCGCGCAGCTCAGGGTCACGCTGCGGGAGCTCGCGTGGACGATCCACCGTCGCGCCCCGGGCCGGGCGGGGGTCGGTCCGCTGCCCACGAGCGAGATCGCGCTGCTCAAGCAGGTGCTGGATGGCCCGGGGGCGACGATCGGCGAACTGGCCGCCGCGCTCGGGCTGCAGCAGCCCAATGTCAGCACGGCGGTCCGCCTCCTCCAGCAGCGCGGCTTCGTGGTGAAAGAGACCGACCCCTCCGACGGCCGCATCGTCCGCATCTTCGCCACCGACCGCGGCGCATCCGAGCATCGGGCGATCACCGATGCCTGGACCGAGGGGCTCGCCGCCGCGTTCGACCGGCTCACCCCGGAGCATCAGGACATGCTCGACAACGCCCTGGACGCCCTGCAGGCGCTGAACCGGATCCTGCGCGCCGAGTCCTGACCGGCGGCCTGCCGCTTCAGGCGGCGGAGCCGGAGGCGGCCGCCGCGGCGAGGCTGTGCCACGTCTCGTACGTCAGCCGGGCGGCGGCTTCGGTGTCGCCGGCGGCGCACAGGGCGATGAAGCGTTCGTGCCGCTCGATCGACGCGTGCCCGTCGTCCGAGCCGAACCGCAGTCGCTCGGCTCGCCGGACGACGGGGTGGAACAGCTCCAGCACGGCGGCCAGCGCCCGATTGTGCGCCGCGGCGATCACGACGGCGTGCAGCTCGTCGTCGGCGCGCAGCGCTGCGTCGGTGTCGCCGGCTTCCAGTGCTTCCGCGAAGCGCCGGTTCGCCGCGCGCATCCGCTCGATGTCGTCCGCCTCCAGCTGTGACACGCCCTCGCGGACGGAGAGCTCGTGCATCGCGGCGACGACATCGCGCGCCTCGCGGACGGTGTCGTCGTCGATGGTGCTGACCGTCGTGGAACGCCCCGGCTGCGTCACCACGAGACCACTGGCCGCCAGACGCAGCAAAGCCTCCCGCACGGGGGTGCGGCTCACGCCCAGCCATGCCGCGAGCTCCCCGTCCTTCAGCTGCTCGCCCGGCGCGAACGTGCCGTCGACGATGGCGTCGCGCAGCCGTCCGTAGACGTCGTCCCGGAGGAGCATGCGGTCGAGCGCGGGGACGTCAGGGGGAATCGGCATGCAATATATTGCAGTCGCTCCGCCGTCATGATGCAAGTCGCCGCGCCGTGGCTGCCGATCACCGCCGGCCCCGCGCGCGCGTCAGAGCGGCCAGCCGGTGTAGGCCTCAGCCAGATACGCCCGCCCGTGCTCGGACTCGACGACGCTGCGCAGCTCGCCCACCTGGCGCAGTCGATCGAACTCGGATGCGTCGGGGGCGACGTGCAGCATGTTGGTCATCCACCACGAGAAGTGCTGCGCCTTCCAGATGCGCCGGAGGGCCGTCTGGGCGTACGCGTCAACGAGCCGCTCGTCGCCCTCCTGGAGCAGCGCGCGCAGCGCGCGCTCGAGGACCAGCACGTCCGCGACGGCGAGGTTCATGCCCTTCGCGCCGGTCGGGGGGACGGTGTGCGCGGCGTCTCCGACGAGGGCCACCCTGCCCCGGCGCAGTTCGTGCGCCACGAAGCTGCGGAACCGCAGCACGTCGCGCTGGAAGATGGGGCCCTCCCGCAGGGTCGTGCCCGGAACCCGGGTCTGCAGCGCATCCCACAGCTCCGCCTCGCTGAAGGCGGTGGGGTCGGTCTCCGGATCGCACTGGAAGTACATGCGCTGGATCGTCGCGCTCCGCTGGCTGATGAGCGCGAAACCGTCGGGGGAGTTGCTGTAGATGAGCTCCTCGGCGCTGGGCGGGGCCTCGCACAGGATGCCGAACCACGCGAACGGGTACTCGCGGAAGTATCCGCCGGTGCTCGAGCCCGTGACCGCCTCGCGGGCGACGCTGCGTGAGCCGTCGGCGCCGACGACGAAGTCGGCCTCGATCTCCAGCGGCGCGCCATCCGCGTCGGTCGCGATGACCCGGGGACGGTCGGTGTCGGCGCCCTCGACGCGCTGCGCGCTCACGCCGAAGCGCAGATCCTGCCCGCCCGCCAGACGCGCCGCGATGAGGTCCTTGAGCACCTCGTGCTGCGGGTACAGCCACACCCCTCGCCCGACCAGGCCGGCGAAGTCGATCCGGTGCCCCTCGCCGGCGAAGCGCAGCTCGATGCCGTCATGGCGGTTGCCCGCGCTGCGGACGCGCTCGGAGGCGCCGGTGGCCTCCAGCACCTCGACGGTGCCCTGCTCGAGGATCCCGGCACGGATCGTCGTCTCGATCTCCGCGCGGGTGCGCGAATCGATCACGACCGAATCGATGCCGGCGTCTGCCAGCAGGTGCGAGAGCAGCAGCCCGGCGGGGCCGGCGCCGATGATGGCCACACGGGTGCGGACGGAGGTGGTCATGGGGTCTCCTTCGACGGACGTACTCCCCGATCCTGGAGGATCAGCGCCGCTCAGCGGGGACGGAGACCCGTTCAATGGGAGGCGGATCGAGCGCGACTTCGATGTCCACAGCCGCGCGGCGCAGCTCGGCGAGCGGCTGCTCGATCGGCGCGTCGCGGGGGAGCACGACCGACAGGGCCGCGACGACCTCGCCGGTGCGCTCACGGATGGGCACCGCCACCCCGGTGGACACGCTCTCGATGTACCCGGGTGCGGCGGCATGCCCGAGCCGCCGCACTTCCGCGAGCTTCCGCCGCAGTGTCGCCGGATCGACGAGGGTGTGCGGTGACATCGCCCGCAGCGGCGCGGACAGGACGCGCTCCTGCACGTCCGTCTCGGCGTGGGCGAGCAGGACGAGCCCTGACGATGACGCGTGCAGCGGCAGGCGTCCGGCGATGCGCGTGACGTTCGCGCCGGAGGCGGGGTCGCTCAGCCGCTCCAGGAACAGCGCTTCATCCTGCTCCCGGATGGCCAGCTGCGTGTGCTCGCGGACGCGGGCCTGGACGCGCTCCATGTAGGGCAGGGCGACCTGACGCAGCCGGAGGGCGCGGGAGGAGCGGGTCGCCAGTTCCCACAGGCGCATCCCCACCCGCACGCGCCGGTCATCGTCGCGCTCGAGCAGCCCCGTGGCCACGAGCTCCCCGACGATGCGGTGGGCGGTGGAATCGGGCAGGCCGGCCCGCCGCGCGATCTCCGCGGCGGTCTGCACCGTCCGGGTGGGTGTGAAGGTCTCGAGGATCCGCACCAGCCGGTCGGTCATCGAGTCGCCCGAGGGGGAGTTCGCCACACGCCCAGCCTGCCACGCGCCCCGCTGCGGCTCGCGCCGCGTTTTTACCGTGCCGCCCCGGCCGAGGTCAATACGGAGCGCGGAATCCCCCGCGGGAGTAGAACTGTTGCCCGGAGGCGGTGCCGCCGCCGCAGGAAGGAACGCGGATGTCCTCGTCCAAGGTGCAGGTCAAGGAAGTCAGGTCGCTCGTGCCGGCGCGCATGGACCGCCTGCCGTGGTCGCGATTCCACTGGATGATCGTGGTGGGCCTGGGCTTCTCCTGGATCCTGGACGGCCTGGAGGTCCAGATCGTCGCGGCGAACGGCTACGCCCAGACGCTGGGGATGGACGCCTTCGAGGTCGGTCTGGCCGGCACCTTCTATCTGCTCGGGCAGGTCACGGGCGCTCTCGTGTTCGGGCGGCTGACCGACCGGCTCGGCCGCAAGAAGCTGTTCATCCTGTCCCTCGTGGTCTACCTCGCCGGCAGCGCGATCGCGGGCCTGGCGTTCGCCCCGTGGTTCTTCTACGTCTGGCGGTTCGTCGCCGGCGCGGGGATCGGCGGCGAGTATGCCGCGATCAACTCCGCGATCGACGAGATCATCCCCTCGAAGTACCGCGGTCGCGTCGACATCGCCATCAACGGCACCTACTGGGGCGGGGCGGCCCTCGGCGCCGTGGCGAACATCTTCTTCCTCAACACCGACCTGCTCCCGCAGGACGTGGGCTGGCGTCTCAGCTTCTTCCTCGGCCCGGTCCTGGGCCTGCTGATCATCTGGCTGCGCCGCCACATCCCGGAGAGCCCGCGGTGGCAGATGACGCACGGCCGGGAGGAGGAGGCCGAGCGCAACGTCGACGGGATCGAGGAGCGCATCCGCAACGAGGGCAAGACCATCAGCCCCGTGGACGACTCCAAGGCGATCACCGTGAAGGAGTACGGCCAGGTGCCCTTCCTGGTGATCGCGAAGGTGCTGTTCCGGAAGTACCCCCGGCGCACGCTCGTGGGCGTGACGATGATGGTCACCCAGTCGTTCCTCTACAACGCGATCTTCTTCACGTACGCACTCGTGCTGCAGAACTTCTACGACACCCCGCCGGCCTCCGCGGGGCAGTACTTCATCATCTTCGCCGTCGGGAACCTCGCCGGCGCACTGATCCTGGGCCACTTCTTCGACACGTGGGGACGGCGGCGGATGCTGTTCGGCACCTACGTGCTGGCGGGGCTGATCCTCCTGGTCAGCGCCTTCCTGTTCAACGCGGGCGTCCTTAACGCCGGCACCCACACCGCGTTCTGGTGCGCCTCGTTCTTCTTCGCCTCCGCGGGCGCGTCGGCGGCGTACCTGACCGTCAGCGAGATCTTCCCGCTCGAGCTGCGCAGCCAGGTGATCTCCTACGTGTTCTCGATCGGGCAGCTGGTCGGCTCCATCGCGCCCGCGCTGTACGGCGCCCTCATCGGCGACGGCACCGACCGCGTGCCGCTGTTCTGGGGATACGTGCTCGGATCGGTCGTGATGATCGTCGGCGGTGTCATCTCGGGGGTGTTCGGCGTCAGCGCGGCCGGCAAGTCGCTCGAAGACATCGCCGACCCGCTGTCGCTGGTCGCCGGCGCCGACGGGAAGGTCACGCCCGACGACGACGGCGGGCAGGCGCAGGCCTCCCGCGGCCGGGAGGAGGGGCCATCCCGGCGCTAGGGTGAAGGCATGGGGTCCAGGCCGGACGAGCGGGGCGCGCTCGGGCGGATGCTGCAGGTGCTGGAGTGCTTCGATGAGGACGAGCCGGCGCTGACCGTCGCCGAGATGGCCCGCCGCACCGGCATCCCGCTGTCCTCGCTGCACCGCTGGGTCGCCCTCCTCGCCCGTGAAGGCCTGCTCGCCCGGGGCCCGGGTGCCACCTACGCGATCGGCTCGCGTCTGTGGGAGCTGGGCGAGCTCTCGCCCCTGTCGCTGCGGCTGCGCGAGACGGCGCTGCCGCATCTGGCCCGGCTGTACGAGGCCACCGGCGAGAACGTCCACCTGGGCGTGCTCGACGGCGCATCGCCGGAGACCTCCGCCGTGCTGTTCGTGGGGCGCGTGACGGGCCTCAACTCCATCCCGGTGGTCAGCCGCGCCGGCGGTCGCGGGCCGCTGCACACCACGGGCGTGGGCAAAGCGCTGCTCGCGACCCGCGACGAGCCGTGGCTGCGGCGGTATCTGCGCGCCCCGCGCGAGCTCGAGACGCAGCACTCCGTCGTCGCCGAGGAGGCGCTGCGCGCCGACATCGACCGCGCTCGCGCCCGCGGTTTCGCGACGACGCGCGAGGAGATGACCCTCGGCAACGTCTCCGTCGCGGCGGCGCTGCCGCGCGTCGAGGGGCTTCCGCCGGTCGCGATCGGCCTCGTGGTGCACCTGGACCGTGCGGACGAGCGCCGCCTCGGCCCCCTCGTCGTCCAGACCGCGCGCGACCTGCACGCTGCCCTCCGCGACGCCCGCTGACCCCCCGCGCCCCGCGCCCGCGCCCCGCGACCCGCTGCCCGCGAGACTGCACGCCACCGGCGAGACCCCGACATAATGCCGCTGTCTCGCCGGTGGGGTGCAGTCTCGCGGATGGGGCGGGTCGGATCGGCCGCGACGAGGCCTGGCGCGCGAGGCCGGTGCGGCGTAGAATGGGCGATATACGGACATGTGTTCGCTGTGCGAACGGATAGGGAGCCGGAGTGATCGACAAGACCGTGCCAGACGTCGAAACGGCGATCGCGGGCATCCAGGACGGCGCGACCGTCCTCATCGGCGGATTCGGACGCGCCGGCCAGCCCGTCGAGCTCATCGATGCGCTCATCGCCCACGGCGCGAGCGAGCTGACGATCGTCAACAACAACGCCGGCAACGGCGACACCGGCTTGGCGGCGCTCCTGGCGGCGCGCCGCGTGCGCAAGATCGTGTGCTCCTTCCCGCGGCAGAGCGACTCGTGGGTCTTCGACGGGCTCTACCGCGCGGGCGACATCGAGCTGGAGCTCGTGCCGCAGGGCAACCTCGCCGAACGCATCCGGGCCGCCGGCGCCGGCGTCGGCGCGTTCTTCTCACCGACGGGCGTCGGCACGCAGCTGGCCGAAGGCAAGGAGACCCGCGAGATCGACGGGCGCACATATGTGCTGGAGTACCCGATCCGCGGCGACGTCGCCCTCATCAGCGCCTACCGCGCCGACCGGTGGGGCAACCTCGTCTACCGCGAGACCGCGCGCAACTTCGGTCCGATCATGGCCACGGCCGCCGCCACCACGATCGTGCAGGTGGACGAGATCGTGCCGCTGGGTGCGCTGGACCCCGAGGCCGTCGTGACGCCCGGCCTGTTCGTGGACCGCGTCGTCGCCGTGGGGGAGCGCCGCTGGCTGCGTGAGGGCGAGTTCGTCGGCGGCGTGGACCTGGAAGGGCGGCCGCTGGAGGCTGCGACAGGAGGAGAGCGATGACCACGCGTCTGTCCCGCGACGACCTGGCCCGCCGCATCGCGGCCGACATCCCCGAGGGCGCGTACGTCAACCTCGGCATCGGCGCCCCGACCCTGGTGGCCAACTTCCTGCCCGCCGACGAGGAGATCATCCTCCACACCGAGAACGGGCTGCTCGGCATGGGACCCGCGCCCGAGCCGGGGCGGGTGGACCCCGACCTCATCAACGCCGGCAAGCAGGCCGTGACCGCCCTGGCGGGAGCTGCGTACTTCCACCACGCCGATTCGTTCGCGATGATGCGCGGCGGCCACCTCGATGTGTGCGTGCTGGGCGCCTTCCAGGTGTCTCAGACCGGCGACCTCGCCAACTGGTCCACGGGCGCGCCGGGCGCGATCCCGGCCGTGGGCGGGGCGATGGACCTGGCGATCGGGGCGAAGGACGTCTACGTCATGACCGATCTCCTGACCAAGGACGGCGGCTCCAAGCTCGTCGCCTCCTGCACGTATCCACTCACCGGTGTCGGGTGCGTCTCGCGCGTGTACACCGACCACGCCGTCTTCGACGTCACGGCGGAGGGCTTCGCCGTGCGGGAGCTGTTCGGCGACAACACCGTCGACGAGCTCCGGTCACTGACCGGACTCGACCTGATCGACGCGACGGCGGATGCCGCGGCATCCGCAGAAGGGACCCAGTCATGACCGCCAGTTTCGTCTACGACGCCGTCCGCACCCCCTTCGGCCGTGCCGGCGGGGCGCTCGCCGGAGTGCGGCCGGACGACCTCGCCGCTGTCACGATGCGCGCGATCGTCGAGCGCACGGGGCTCGATCCCGCCCGCATCGATGACGTCGTCTTCGGCGACGCCAACCAGGCCGGCGAGGACAACCGCAACGTCGCCCGGTTCGCCGCGCTCCTGGCGGGCTTCCCCACCAGCGTCACCGGCGTCACGGTGAACCGGCTGTGCGCGTCGTCGCTGGAGGCTGCGATCCAGGCTGCCCGGGCCGTCGAGACCGGAGACGCCGACATCGTTCTCGCCGGTGGCGTGGAGTCGATGAGCCGTGCGCCGTACGTGGTGGAGAAGTCGCCCAAGCCGTGGCCGGCGGTGGGCAACCAGACCCTGTGGAACACCGCCATCGGCTGGCGCATGGTGAACCCGAAGTTCCCCGCCCACTGGACCATCTCCAACGGCGAATCGGCGGAGAAGATCGCGCGCGAGTGGGACATCAGCCGCGAGGCGCAGGACGAGTTCGCCGTGCGCTCGCACCGCTTGGCCGCCGCCGCGTGGGCCGAGGGCGTGTACGACCCCGAGATCGTGCAGGTGCCCGGGGTGGAGCTGACGCGCGACGAGGGCATCCGTGACGACACGTCGGTCGAGAAGCTCGCCGGACTCAAGCCGCTGTTCGCGCAGGACGGCTCGGTCACCGCCGGCAACTCCTCGCCCATCAACGACGGTGCGTCGGCGGTCCTGATCGCCGGCGAGAACGCTCTGCCCGCTGAGCCGCTCGCCCGTATCGCCGGCCGGGCCACGCACGGCGTCGACCCGGATCAGTTCCCCATCGCCCCCATCGAGGCGGCCAACAAGGCCCTCGCACGCGCCGGGCGGACGTGGGCCGACGTCGACGTCGTCGAGCTGAACGAGGCGTTCGCGTCGCAGTCGCTCGCGTGCATCGCCGGCTGGCCGGATCTGGATCCGGAGAAGGTCAACATCCACGGCGGCGCCCTCGCGATGGGGCACCCGCTGGGAGCATCGGGCGGCCGCATCCTCGGACACGCGGCGCACGAGCTGGCCCGTCGTGGCGGCGGGGTCGCCGTCGTGGCGATCTGCATCGGGGTCGGACAGGGCCTGGCCGTCGTCCTCGAGCGCTGAGGCCGTGGGTAGGGTGAGGCGGTGACCGACGAGACCGCACCCGCCCCCGCGTCGGCGGATTTCGTCCAGTCGCTCGCGCGCGGCCTGGCCGTCATCCGCGCGTTCGACGCGGAGCATCCCGCGCTGACCCTGAGTGACGCGGCCCGGCGCGCCGGGCTTCCGCGCGCGGCCGCGCGACGGTTCCTGCACACCCTCGAGACGCTGGGCTACGTGCGATCGGATGCCCGCACGTTCTCCCTCACGCCGCGCGTGCTCGAGCTGGGCTTCAGCTACCTCTCGGCACTGTCTCTCCCCGAGATCGCCCAGCCGCACCTCGAGCGCCTCTCGCGCGAGGTCGACGAGAGCGTCTCGGCGGCCGTGCTCGACGGCCCCGACATCGTGTACGTCGCGCGCGTGCCGACCCGCCGGATCATGAGCGTGCGGATCACGATCGGCACCCGCTTCCCGGCCTATGCCACGAGCATGGGGCGCGTGCTGCTGGCCGCGCTTCCCGAGGAGCAGGCGGCCGACCTCATCGCCGCGGCGCACCCGGAGCCCCTCACGCCGCGCACGCGCACGGATGCGGCGGCCCTGCGGGCCGAGCTGGAGCGGGTGCGGGCGCAGGGGTGGGCGCTCGTGGACGGCGAACTGGAGCCGGGGCTGCGCTCGATCGCCGCGCCCGTGCACGGGCGGAACGGCGCGGTCGTGGCCGCGGTCAACGTCTCCGCCAGCGCCACCGGCCACACCGTCGAGCATCTGCGCGACGCATGCCTTCCGGCGCTGCTGGCAGCGACCGCCGCGATCGACGCGGACATCAGATTGCTCTGAGCCCGGTCTCTCGCGGCGGCCGCCGTCAGGTCAGTGCGTGGCCGGAGCCTCCCGCCGCGGGCGGAGGAAGCACACCGCGACGAAAGCGACCAGTCCGAGGATCCCGCCCACGACGAACGACCCGCGGGTGCCCGCCACGAGCGCATCGCTCGCGCCGGTGCCGCCGTCGGCCGCCAGTGCGGCCCCGATCGTGAGCGCCGCCACGAACAGCGCAGTGCCGGCGGCGCCGGCGAGCTGCTGCAGCGTGTTCACGATCGCGCTTCCGTAGGGGTACTGCTCGCGCGGCAGCGAGCTGAGCGACATCGTCATGAGCACGGGCATGAGCGCCGCCATCCCGGCGCAGAAGACCACGTGCAGCACGACCACGAGCCACAGGGGTGTGTCGGCGCCGATCGTCGCCAGCATCCACTGCCCGCCGGCCAGCAGCACGGCACCGGGGATCAGGACGGGGGCTGCGCCGATGCGGTCGTACAGACGTCCGGCGATGGGGGAGATGATGCCCTGGATGAGGCCGCCGGGCAGCAGCAGAAGGCCTGTCGCCAGGACGCTCACCCCGCGGGCGTCCTGCAGGTAGATGGGCAGGACGATCACGGCGCCCAGCATCGTGGCCATGCACATCATGACCACCAGCACCGCCGTGCGGAAGGTCGGGACGGCGAAGGGGCGCAGGCTCAGCAGCGGCTCACGCGCGCTGCGCGACAGCGCGCCCTGGCGCCGGGCGAACATCACGAGGGCTGCCACGCCGATGACGGCGGCGGCGAGCGGGATCCATGCGCCCTCGAGGACGGCGCCGATGGATGCGAGCGCGTAGACGATCCCGCCGAAGGCGACAGCCGACAGAGCCACCGACCAGACATCCATCCGCGCGCGGGCGGTCTCCCCGTTCGCGCGGAGGGTGAGGGCTCCGGCGACGAGCGTCAGCGCCGCGATGGGCAGCATGACCCAGAAGATGCTGCGCCACCCTGCGAGGTCGACGACGATGCCCGAGAGCGTCGGGCCCACTGCGGGGCCCACGGAGATGACGATCGAGTTCAGGCCCATGATCGTCCCGCGGTGCTGAGGGGCGACCGAGGTGAGGGTCGTGGTCATGAGCAGCGGGAGGATGATCGCGGTGCCGCCGGCCTGCACCACACGCGCGAGGAGCACCAGTGCGAAGCTGGGGGCGAGGGCTGCGACCACCGTGCCGACGAGGAAGAGCGCCAGCGCGGTCACGAACAGGCCGCGAGTGCTGAAGCGGCGGATGAGAAAGCCGGTGGTGGGGATGACGACGGCCATCGTCAGCATGAAACCGGTGGTCAGCCATTGCGCCGTCGTCGCCGGCACCGAGAACTCCTGCATGAGCGGGGGCAGCGCGACGCTCAGGACCGTCTCGTTGAGGATCATGACGAAGGCCGCGATGACGAGCACGGCGATGACGGGACCGACACGTCCGGTGGGGGTGTCTGGTCCGCGCCTCGAGGAGGTGGGGGTCGGAGCGGTCGGGGTGGGGGCGTGCGACATGAAGCCCTTTCGGGTGCGGAGAGGCGGGGGGACGCGGCGACAGCCGACCGTCCATTATGGCACGCAGTGCCAGAGCGGCGTAACGTGCCGTTTCCATCGAAGGCCGATCGTGTTAGGAAGGAGCACATGACCTCCGCCCCGCCCGTCGGCCTGCTGATGCGGCGGAAACTCGACACCGCGCGCGACATCCACCGCGCCGCGCTCGACCTCTTCGAGGAGCAGGGCGTCCGCGACACCACCGTCGCCCAGATCGCCGAGCGGGCGGGAGTGTCCCGCCGGACGTTCTTCCGCTATTTCCCCACGAAGGAGCTGGCAGGGCTCCCCGGCCAGCGGCGCCTGCTCGCCGCCATCGCCGCGCTGCGGGTGACCGATCACTCCGCCGCGGCGATCGCGCGCACGGTCGCGGACGCCGGATCCGCCGCGATCGGGCGCAGCGACGATCCCGAGCTCGACGAACATCGCCGGGTGGCGGCGCTCCTGGCCACCGAACCGCTGCTGCGGGCCGCGGCCTCCGCGCAGGAGCACGACCTGGCGGTGAGCCTGCGGGAGCGGATGGCCGTCCTCGCCCCCGAGCTCGATCCGCTCTCGGCTCACCTCATCGCCGAGACGACGGTCGCCGTGTGGCGCGTCACGTGGGAGCGCTGGGGTGAACTGGCGCGGGAAGGGGTCTCCGCCGACCCCGCGGACATCTACGGCGAGTGCCGGGCGCGGCTCGCCGTCCTCGCCGGCGCGCTCGGTGCGGAGGTGCGCTCATGACCCCGCCCGCCGCGATCGTCGTGATGGGGGTGTCGGCGGCGGGTAAATCCAGCGTCGCCGCCGCGCTCGCGGAGCGTCTGGGCGTCCCGTGGGCGGATGCCGACGGCCTGCACTCGGCTGACAACGTGGCGAAGATGGCCGCGGGGCAGCCGCTCGGCGACGACGACCGCTGGCCGTGGCTGGATGTGGTCGGGCAGACGCTCGCCGACGGTGCGGCGAGCGGCGGCATGATCGTCGCCTGCTCGGCTCTGCGTCGCACCTACCGCGACCGCATCCGCCGCTTCGCCCCGGACGCGGTGTTCGTGCACTTGAGCGCGCCCGAGGAAGTCCTCGCGGCGCGGGCCGCCGCCCGCACCGGGCACTTCATGCCGGCGACGCTGCTGGCATCCCAGCTGGCGATCCTCGAGCCTCTCGGCCCGGACGAGAGCGGCGTCGTGGTGGACGTCACCCCACCCGTCGCCGACGTCGCCGAGCAGGCCGTCCGTGCGCTGTCGGAGAGGAGCTGAACCCGATGGCCACGCGTCTGCTGATCATCTCCGACACGCACGTGCCCGCCCGCGCGCGCACGATCCCGCCGACGGTGCTGCGCGAAGCGGATGCCGCGGACCTGATCGTGCATGCCGGTGACTGGATCGTCGCATCCGTGCTGGACGAGCTGGAGCAGCACGGCGACGTCCTGGGGGTGTGGGGCAACAACGACGGCCCCGACCTGCGTGGACGGCTGCCCGAGATCGCGCGGCGCGAGGTGGACGGTGTCCGGCTCGCGGTGGTCCACGAGACCGGGCAGGCGAAGGGGCGGGAGGTGCGCATGGATGCCGCGTTCCCCGACACGGACGTGCTCGTCTTCGGCCACAGCCACATCCCGTGGGACACGACCACACCTCGGGGCCTGCGGCTGCTCAATCCGGGGTCGCCGACCGACCGGCGCCGCCAGCCCCGGCATACCTACCTCACCGCGGTGGCCGACGCCGGGGTCCTCCGCGACGTGCGACTCGTCGAGCTCTGACCGCTGATCACCGCCACTGCTTGACAGTGGAACGCGTCAGCGTTTACATGAGTGCAGTGTCACTTCACATGCGTGCGGATCACCTGTGTGAGAAGGGGAGACCGAGCCATGAGTGGACGCACGATCCTCGTCGCCGGCGGATCGTCCGGCATCGGCCTGGAGCTCGCCGGCGACCTGATCGCCGGTGGCGATTCGGTCGTCCTCACCAGCCGCAGCCTCGAACGGGCGCAGGAGGTGGCGGCCGGCCTCGGCCCGCAGGCGACCGGGATCGCGTTGGATCTGTCAGAGCCGGAGGGCATCGCTGCGCAGCTGCGCGACGTGCCGGGCCTGGACGGGCTCGTGCTGATGGCGATCGAGCGTGACGCGAACACCATCCGTGATTACGACATCGCCCGTGCGCGCCGGCTCGTGACCCTCAAGCTCGTGGGCTACACCGAGACGGTCCACACGCTCCTGGACCGGCTGGCGCCGTCCGTCGACACGGGCATCGTCCTCTTCGGTGGTCGCGCGAAGGATGCGCCCTACCCGGGTTCGACGACGGTCTCGACGATCAACGGTGGCGTGGAAGGGCTCATGACCACGCTGGCCTGGGAGCTCGCCCCCATCCGCGTCAACTCGCTGCATCCGGGGATCATCGGGAACAGCCCCTTCTGGGCGGGCAAACCCGAGGGGGTGCTCGACGGCTACCGCGAGCGCACACCCGGCGGCGAGCTCGCCACGATGGCGGACGTCGTGGATGCGACGAAATTCCTGCTCTTCAACCGCGGTGTTAGCGCCCACACCCTGTACGTCGACCGGGGCTGGCGCATCGCCTGACCACCCTTGAGCATCCTCAGATGAGGATGCTCAGGGGGTTCTCGATGCGCCGCTGGAACGCGGCGAGCCACTCGGCCGCGATGGCGCCGTCGAGCACGCGGTGATCGGCCGACAGCGTGACGGTCATGACCGAACCCACGGTCAGCTCGCCCTCAGTGCCGACGAGCGGCATGGGGCGCGCGGCGCCCACGGCCAGGATGCCGGACTGCGGCGGGTTCAGGATGGCGCTGAACTGCGTCGTCCCGTACATGCCGAGGTTCGACACCGAGAAGCTCCCGCCCTCCAGTTCGTGCTGGCGGAGCCGCCCGGCGCGGGCGCGGTCGGCGAGGTCGGCGACGGCCGCGCTGATCTGCGACAGCGGCAGGCGGTCGACGCCCCGCACGACCGGCGTCAGCAGTCCGCCGTCGGTGGCGACGGCGACGGCGAGGTCCACGCCGTCGAAGCGGCGGATGCTGTCGCCCAGCCAGATCGCGTTGGCGGCGGGGACATCGACGAGAGCTCCCGCGACGGCCTTCAGCACGAAGTCGTTGACCGAGATCTTGCGCGGCGCCGACTCGTTGACCTGCGTGCGGAGATCCAGGAGCGCGTCCACGCGGCAGTCGGCCACGAGGTAGAAATGCGGCACGGTGGACGTGCTCTCGGTGAGCCGGCGGGCGATGGCGCGCCGCATCCGGTCCACCGGCACGTCTGCGTAGCTGGCTGCGCCCTCGGCCGACGCGGACGGGGACGGTGCGGGGGCGGGCGGCGCAGCCGCCGCATCGGTCGCAGCCGCCGCCTCGGTGCTCGCAGTACCCGCAGGCGCCTGTGTCAGGTGCCGCTCGAGGTCGCGTCGCACGATGCGTCCGTGCGGTCCGGTGCCGGGCACACCGGCCAGGTCGACACCCTGCTCGGCCGCCAGCCGGCGGACGAGTGGGCTGGCGAACAGGCGCCCGCCGGAGGCATGCGGCTCCGCGGGGGCATCGGGGGAGGAGCCGGTGCGCACCCCCGACCCGTCCGCCGGGTCGGGGTCGGGGTCGCCGGGGGCGTCCTCGGCCGGGGGCTGGGCCGCCGTTCCGGCCGACGACGACCCCTCCGGCGCGCTCTCGGCGGGGGAGGCGGCGGGGGAAGCGGCGGCGCCGGCGGCGCGGAGGGCGTCGTCGATGGCCTCCGCGCCCTCGCCGTCGGCCACGAGCACGACGATCACATCGCCGACCGCGACGCTGTCGCCCTCGGCCACCAGGAGGCGACCGATCGTGCCGGCGGTCTCGGCCGGCAGCTCGACCGTGGCCTTGTCGGTCTCGATCTCGGCGAGGGTCTCACCGACGGCGACGGTCGCCCCCTCGGCGACGAGCCACGTCTGGATGGCGGCCTCGGTGGCTCCGGCCATCACCTCGGGCATGCGGACGATCTCAGCCATGTCAGGCTCCGAATCCGGTGCGGACGGCCTCGAGGGCCGCGACGACTTCTTCCGTGCGGGCGATCGCCGCGCGCTCGAGCACGCGGGAGATGCTCGGGGATGCCTCGCCCCCGGTCACGCGCGCGACCGGCTGATCGAGCCAGTCGAAGTACCGGCGCTGGATCTCGTCGGCGAGCCATCCGCCGTACGACGTGCCCTGCGCCCCCTGTTCCACGATGAGCACCGCGTTCGTCTTGCGGATGCTGTCGCCGATCGTGCCCCAGTCGATGGAGGCGCGGTCCAGCCACCGCAGGTCGATCAGCTCGGCGTCGACGCCGGTCTGCTCGATCGCCTCGGCGGCGTGGCCGACCATCGACAGGTAGCTGAGCACCGTGACCTCCGACCCCTCGCGGACGACGGCGGCGCTGCCCGGCGGGATGACGTAGTCGAGGTCGCCCTCGGGCACCTCGTCGGCTTTTCCGTAGAGGTCCACGTGCTCGATCACGAGCACCGGGTCCTCCAGTGCCAGCGCGGCGTTCATGAGCCCGACGTAGTCGGTGGCGTTGGATGCGGCCACGATGCGCCATCCGGGGCTGGTCGCGAAGATCCCGGCCGGATCCATGAGGTGCTGCGATCCGTACCCCGATCCCATCGCGACCTTCGTGCGCAGGACGAGCGGAACGGGGTTCTCGCCGCCGAACATGTGGCGCGCCTTGCCGATCTGGTTGAAGACCTGGTCGGCGGCGACCCACATGAAATCGGGGTACATGAACTCCACGACGGGGCGGAACCGGCCGTCCAGGGCCAGCCCGCCGCCGAGGCCGACGAACGCGTTCTCGCTGATCGGCGTGCCCATGACGCGGTCCGGTCCGTACTTCTTCGCCAGGCCCTTCGTCGCGCCGTTCGTGCCGCCGTTGAGCTTGTGCACGTCCTCGCCCATCACGACGATGCGCGGGTCCTCCTGCATGCGGCGGTCCATGACCTCGGCCACGGCGTCGACGAATTTCACCGGGCGGGTCGCGGCCGAGGCATCCAACTTCGGCAGGCCCTCCAGCTCGCTCGCGTCGCCGCGCACGCCGACGTTGACGAACGTCGTCTCCGGCCACAGCTCGGGGCGGATGCGGCGCTTGCCGGGGCGGTCGGGATCGGCTTCGACGAGTGCCCCCACCGCATCCGTCATGGCCTGCTGCACGCGTGATCGCAGAGCCGCGACGCCCGCGTCGTCGATGAGCCCGCGCTCGCGCATGCGGGTGGCGGTGAGATCCAGCGGGTCGCGCTCGCGCCACTGCGCCTCCTCCTCCTTCGTGCGGTAGCCGAAGGCGGAGCCCGGGTACGGGCCGTTCTGGTGGAAGAAGCGGTAGACCTGCGCCTCGACGATCGCGGGGCCCTCGCCCGATCGCATCCGCTCGGCCGCCTCGGTCATCGCCAGGTGCACCGCGAGGGGGTCCATGCCGTCGACCCGCCACGACGGGATGCCGAAGCCCTGCCCGCGCACCGAGAACCGTGGGTCTGCGGTGATCTCGTCGGCCCGCGTGGACACGCCGTAGAGGTTGTTCTCGATGAAGAAGCACACCGGGAGGCGCCATGCGGCGGCGAGGTTCATCGACTCCAGCACCGAGCCGATCTGCGCGGCGCCGTCGCCGAAGTAGTTGATCGTGAGGTCGGTCGTGCCGCTGTGCTTCTGCGCCCATGCGTTGCCGGTGGCCAGAGGCGCCCCGCCGCCGACGATCGCGTTGGTGCCGAGCGCGCCGGCCTCGAACCACTGCAGGTGCATCGATCCGCCGCGGCCGCGGCAGTAGCCCTGAGCGAGCCCGAGGATCTCCGCGAGAGTGCGCTGCAGCACCGTCTGGATGTCGGCGTCCACGGGGTTCGCCGGGTCGATGGTTCCGCCGCTGACGTGGGTGAGCGCCTTGGCGAGGAACTGGTGGTGGCCCCGGTGCGAGCCGTTGACGCCGTCGGTGGAGCGGAGGCCCACGATCGAGCCCACCGCGCCGCCCTCCTGCCCGATGCTGGAGTGCGCGGGGCCGTGCACGAGACCTTCGCCGGCGAGTTCGAGCACCGACTCCTCGAACGCACGGATGAGGTGCAGCTCGCTGAGCATCGTGCCCAGCAGCGCCGGATCCGCGGCGTCCCAGTCAGCCTTCGTCGTGGACAGTTCGATCCAGTCCACGCCCGTGGACAGTCTCTCGCGCTCCGGCATCGTCGCCTCATCTCATCCGCGGCCCGCGGGGCCGGTCCGATCCCCCGAGCGTAAGGTCACATTTGATCCAATGCAAGGCCCGTTGCGCCGCATGGGGCGGATTATCTGTCGAAAGTGGCTCGCAGTGGATACGATGAGGCGTCGGTCGACAAGGAGGTCGCGCATGAGCACGGGAAGTGGCGGAGGGATCCCCGGACTGCGGGGAGCGGATCACATCGGGATCACGGTGCCCGACCTCGACGAGGCGCATTCTTTCCTCGTCGACGTCCTGGGGGCCGAGCCCGTCTACTCCCTCGGCGAGAAGCGCGCCGACGACGATTGGATGCAGCGGCAGCTCGGTGTCCATCCGCGCACCGTCATCCGGGAGATCCGGTTCTACCGGCTGGGCACCGGGCTGAACATCGAGACGTTCGCGTACGACGCGGCCGACGGGCAGAGCCCGCAGCCGCGCAACAGCGACATCGGCGGGTACCATCTGGCTCTGTACGTGGACGACATGGATGCTGCGGTGGAGTACCTCCGCGCATCCGGCGTCGAAGTGATGGGCGAGCCGGTCGCCAGCCGGCAGGCGGCCCTCGGGCAGCGGTGGATCTACTTCCGCAGCCCCTGGGGGCTGCAGTTCGAGCTCGTCAGCTACCCCGACGGCAAGGCGTACGAGGCCGGCGCGTCGCGCCTGCTGTGGAAGCCGACCGACCCGGCGGCGTGAGGAGAGGATCGGCCATGGCACCTGCGCGTGCGGGCGTGCACGGCGCCACCGGCGCCCGGATCGCCGCGACGCTGCGCGAGGCGATCCTCGACGGCGCGTACGCGCCGGGGGAGCGGATCCGTCAGGACGAACTCGCCGAGCGGCACGGGGCGAGCAGACTCCCCGTGCGCGAGGCGCTGCGGATGCTGGAGGCCGAGGGGCTCGTGACCCTCGTCGCCAACACCGGCGCGTGGGTGTCGACGCTCAGCTCCGGCGAGTGCCAGGAGCTGTACCTCGTGCGCGAGCGGCTCGAGCCGCTCCTGCTGCGGATGAACGTGCCGCTGCTCACGGATGACGAGATCGCGCGCCTCCAGGTGCTCGCCGACCGGATGGAGCGCTCCGCAGACGTCGAGGACTTCCTCCTGATGGACCGGGAGTTCCACCTCTCCGGCGTCGACCACGCCGACACGACCGTGCTCACCGATCTGGTGAAGAGCCTGTGGAACCGGACGCAGCACTACCGGCGGGCGGCGACCCGGCTGTTCTGGAGCGAGGGCGATCGCAGCGTCCACCACGACCACCAGCTCCTCGTGGGTGCACTCCGCCGCCGCGACGCCGACGACGCCGAGACCCTCCTCGCGCAGCACATCCGTCGCAGCCGGCTTGAGCTGTCGCGGCATCCGGAGGTCTTCGACCTCCCCGGCGTGTAGCCGAGGTCAGCGGGTGAGGATGAGGGCGTCGCCCTGACCGCCACCACCGCACAGCGACACCGCGGCGGTGCCGCTGCCGCGACGGATCAGCTCGTGCACGGCGTGGACGACCAGACGGTTGCCGGATGCGCCGATGGGGTGGCCGAGCGCGATCCCGCCGCCGTGGATGTTGACCACGTCGTCGGAGAGGCCGAGCTCCGCCTGCGAGCGGGCGACGACAGCGCCGAACGCCTCGTTGATCTCCACGACGTCGAGGTCGGCGGGGGAGATCCCGGCCTTCTCGCACGCCTGTGCGAGTGCGCGGGCCGGCTGCTCGTGCAGCGAGTTGTCGGGGCCGGCGACCTGGCCGCTCGCGCCGACGACGGCGAGCACATCCCATCCGTTCTCGTCGGCGTGCGACCGTGTCGTCACCACCACGGCGGAGGCGCCGTCGGAGATCTGCGACGAGTTGCCCGCCGTGATCGTGCCGCCCTGCGCGAAGGCCGGGCGCAGGCGCGCGAGGGTTTCGACGGTGGTCTCGGGTCGCACGCCCTCGTCGCGCGTGACCAGGACGGGAGCGCCCTTGCGCTGCGGGATCTCCACCGGCACGATCTCGGCGTCGAAGATGCCGGTCTCCTGGGCGGCGGCGGCGCGCTGGTGCGATCGGGCGGCGACGGCGTCCTGCGCCTCGCGGGAGACCTCGGAGCGCTCGTTGGCGCGCTCCGTGGACGCGCCCATGCTCTCGCGGTCGTACGCATCGGTCAGTCCGTCGAAGGCCATGTGGTCCAGGGCCTCGACCGCGCCGTACGTCCAGCCCTCGCGCGAGCCCATCAGCAGGTGCGGCGCGCGCGTCATCGATTCCATGCCGGCGGCGACCACGACACGCGCGTCGCCGGTGCGGAGCATCCGCGCGGCGTCGATGATGGCGGTCAGGCCCGACAGGCAGACCTTGTTGACGGATGCGGCGTGCACGTCCCATCCGAGGCCTGCCGCCACGGCCGCCTGGCGGGCGGGGTTCTGGCCGACCCCGGCCGGCAGCACCTGACCGACGAGAACGGCGTCGACGGCCTCGGGCGGGATGCCGCCGCGCTCGAGCGCACCGCGGATCGCGATGCCGCCCAGCTGCGGGGCCGGGACCGGCGCGAGCTGGCCCTTGAGCCGGCCCTGCGGTGTGCGGGCGGCGGCGACGAGGACGATGTCGTCGAGGATCATGAGTGCGTCTCCTGGGGGATGCGGACGAGAAGGGGCGGTTCGGTGGCCGCCCGTACATCCTCCACCGTGACGCCGGGAGCGGTCTCCATGAGCACGAGACCCTCCTCGGTGACATCGATCACGGCGAGGTCGGTGATGATCCGGTCGACCACTCCCTTCCCGGTCAGTGGCAGGGAGCAGGTGTCGACGATCTTGGGGCTGCCGTCGCGAGCGACGTGCTCCATGAGGACGATGACGCGGCCGGCGCCGTGGACGAGGTCCATCGCGCCACCGGGGCCCTTGACCATCTTCCCCGGGATCATCCAGTTCGCGATGTCACCGGTTCGCGACACCTGCATCGCCCCGAGGATCGCGGCGTCGATCTTGCCGCCGCGGATCATCCCGAAGCTCAGCGACGAATCGAAGTACGCCGCTCCCGGGAGGGTCGTGACCGTCTCCTTGCCGGCGTTGATGAGGTCGGGATCGACGGCATCCTCGCTCGGGTACGGCCCGACGCCGAGGATGCCGTTCTCGGACTGCAGCACGAGCGCGACGCCGTCGGGCACGTGATTGGGCACGAGCGTGGGCAGTCCGATGCCGAGGTTCACGTACGCGCCGTCGGGAAGCTCTCGTGCCGCGCGCGCGGCCATCTCCTGTCGGTTCAGGGCCATGTCAGTTTCCCTCCGCGCGGACGGTGCGCTTCTCGATGCGCTTTTCGATGCCGGTGCCGACCTCGATGATGCGATGCACGTAGACCCCGGGCAGATGGATGCTGTCGGGGTCGAGTCCGCCGGGTTCGACGAGCTCTTCCACCTGCGCGATGCACACGCGCCCGGCCATGGCGGCGAGCGGGTTGAAGTTGCGGGCGGCCTTGTTGAAGACCAGGTTGCCGTGGCGGTCTCCGCGCAGCGCGTGCACGAGGGCGAAGTCGGTGCGGATCGCCTCCTCCAGGACGAAGTCGCGGTCCTCTCCGTCGACCTCGAAGACGCGGACGTCCTTCGCGGGGGAGGCGAGGGCCACGCCGCCGGAGCCGTCGTAGCGGCGGGGGAGACCTCCCTCGGCGACCTGCGTGCCGACGCCGGTCTGCGTGTAGAAGGCCGCGATGCCCGAACCGCCCGCCCGCAGCTTCTCGGCGAGCGTGCCCTGCGGCGTGAGCTCGAGCTCGAGCTCACCGGAGAGGAACTGGCGCTCGAACTCCTTGTTCTCCCCCACGTACGACGACGTCATCTTGCGGATGCGGCGGGCGTTCAGCAGCACCCCGAGGCCCCAGTCGTCCACCCCGCAGTTGTTCGAGACGACCGAGAGATCCGTCGTGCCCTGCGCCAGGAGCGCCTCGATGAGGCCGATGGGGTTGCCCGAGAGGCCGAAACCGCCGACGGCGAGCGATGCCCCGTCGGGGATGTCGGCGACGGCCTCCGCGGCCGAGGCCCAGGTCTTGTCGATCACGCGTCACTCCTTCGTGCGGCGCGCGGGAAACGCGCGGGTGGTTCCATCCTGGGCGCCGCACTGCCGCTGCGGGGCGGCGTGCGTTGCGATGTGGATGCTGAGCGCCGTAGTGTCCGTATTGTGGACAGCGCAGCCGAACGCGGGGCGGTCCCCGGCGCGCAGGCGATCGCCCGGGCCGCGCATCTGCTGCGCCTGGTGACGGCGGCGGGTACGACGGGTGCGCCCATCGGCGCGCTCGCCGCCGACGCCGATCTGACCCGCCCGACCGTGCACCGGCTGCTCACGGCCCTCCGGCGCGAGGGTCTCGTCGACCGCGACGAGACGACAGGGCGGTGGCTGCCCGGCCCGGAGCTGTACCTGATGGGAACGGTGGCAGCGTCACGCTACGACATCACCGCGACCGCCCGCGACATCGTGCGTTCCCTCGCGGTGCGCACCGAGGAGAGCGCGTTCCTCTCCGTGCGCCGCGGCGACGAGACGGTGTGCCTCCTGCGGGAGGAGGGCAGCTTCCCCATCCGCTCCTTCGTGCTCTCCGAGGGTGTGCGCTTCCCGCTGGGCGTGGCATCCGCGGGCCTGGCCATCCTCGCCTTCCAGGCGCCCCACGATGTGGACGCCTATTTCGAGCGTCACCCCGACCTGGCAGCGACGTGGGGCGCCGCCCACGGCGAGAAGCGCCTGCGCGCGCGCCTGCGCGAGACGCAGGAGCGGGGTTTCGCCGTGAACCCCGGATTGATCGTGGAGGGCAGCTGGGGGATGGGCGCGGCGGTGTTCACGCGCGAGGGTGACCCGCAGTGGGCGCTCAGTCTCACTGGGGTGCAGTTCCGATTCGGTCCCGACCGGATCGCAGAGCTCGGCCGAACGCTCCTCGCCCACGCCCATCAGCTGACCACCCGCGTCGCGCAGCGGTGAGCGTGGACGGCTTCACGGCCTCCCGTTCGGCGGGGATGTGGACTACCGTTCCGAGCGAAGGGCCACCAGCCCGCCGCCGCGAGGCGCGCACCCCGCTGTCAGAGAGGACACCGCCATGAGCACCGTCGCATCCGCCACCGTCACCGCTTCCGCCTCCCCCGAGGTGCCGCGCATCCCGCACTGGATCGACGGCGCCGAGCATCCCTCGAGCGGCACGCGCACCGCGCCCGTCTACAACCCCGCGACCGGCGCCGTGCAGGCCGAGGTGGCCCTGGCCGACGAACAGGACATCGCCGCGGCGCTCGCGTCGGCGGAGCGCGGCTTCGCGGTGTGGAGCGGGTACTCGATCGCGAAGCGGCAGGCGGTGATGTTCGCGTTCCGTGAGCTGCTGAACGCCCGCAAGGGCGAGCTGGCGCACATAATCACGGCCGAGCACGGCAAGGTCGTCTCGGATGCGGTCGGCGAGATCGCCCGCGGACTCGAGGTGGTCGATCTCGCCACCGGCTTCCCGAGCCTGGTGAAGGGTGCCTATTCCGACAACGCCTCCTCCGGGATCGACGTGTACACCCTCAAGCAGCCGCTCGGGGTGGTGGGCATCATCAGCCCGTTCAACTTCCCGGCCATGGTGCCGCTGTGGTTCTTCTCCGTCGCGATCGCCGCGGGCAACGCCGTCGTGCTCAAGCCGAGTGAGAAGGATCCGTCGGCCGCTCTCTGGCTGGCCAGGCTGTGGCAGGAAGCGGGCCTGCCCGACGGCGTGTTCACGGTGCTGCAGGGCGACAAGGTGGCCGTGGACGGTCTGCTGACCTCGCCGGTCGTACAGTCGATCTCGTTCGTCGGCTCCACCCCGATCGCGCAGTACATCTACGAGACCGCGGCGCGCCACGGCAAGCGCGTGCAGGCGCTGGGCGGGGCGAAGAACCACATGCTCGTCCTCCCCGACGCCGATCTCGACCTCGTCGCCGATTCGGCGGTGAACGCCGGCTACGGTGCGGCGGGCGAGCGGTGCATGGCGATCAGCGTGGTCCTGGCCGTCGAGCCGGTCGCCGACGAACTCGTGGCGAAGGTGCGCGACCGGGTCGCCCGGCTGCGCGTGGGGAACGGTGCCGGCGGTGCCGACGGCGAGCCCGACCTGGGGCCGCTCATCACCGACGTGCACCGCGACAAGGTGTCGTCGTACGTCGACATCGCCGAGGCCGACGGCGCGTCGGTGGTCGTGGACGGTCGTGGATTCACTGTCGACGGTCACGAAGACGGGTTCTTCTTCGGGCCCACGCTCCTGGACCACGTCCCCACGACCTCCCGCGCGTACACCGAGGAGATCTTCGGGCCCGTGCTCTCGGTCGTGCGCGTGGCTTCGTTCCAGGAAGGCGTGGACCTCATCAACTCCGGCGACTTCGGCAACGGCACCGCCGTCTTCACCAACGACGGGGGAGCGGCCCGCCGGTTCCAGCGGGAGGTGCAGGTCGGGATGATCGGAGTCAACGTGCCCATCCCGGTGCCCGTGGCCTACCACTCGTTCGGCGGCTGGAAGGCCTCGATGTTCGGCGACGCCAAGGCGTACGGGGTGCACGGGTTCGACTTCTTCACGCGGGAGAAGGCGATCACCGCCCGCTGGCTCGACCCCGCCACGCGTGGTCAGAGCGACCACGGCGGTATCGACCTGGGCTTCCCCCAGCACACCTGAGGGCGCCGCGGCTGCACCCGGTCAGGATGCGGCGAACGCGCGCACCCGCACCAGCAGGGCCGGTGCGGTCCGGTCGAAGATGCGCCCGCCGAGCAGGATGCCGCCGGTCAGGGCGGCCGCGCCCACCACGATCCCCACCGGCAGCGCGATCCACCCGAGCACGGACGAGCCGGTGATCCCGGCGGCGATCGCCAGCCCCAGCGCGGGGGAGGCGATCACCAGGGCCACGACCCAGCAGGCGATGTAGGCGAGGAACATCAGGAAGGTCTGCCCGGGGACGCGCTGGAAGGGATTGGCCCCCGGCGCGGCCACGGGGACCACGACGAGAGCCGAGCTGACCGCGCACACGCCATAGCCGGCCAGGAGCATGCCGAGGGCCCCGCCCACGGCGGCCGGGGTCAGATCCCAGCGTCCCGATATCGCGGCGGTGATGACGATCACCGCGAGGACGACCGGCACGCCGACGGATGCTGCCGCCAGCATCCGTCCGGCACGGTCGGCCCGGCCGCGGATGCCCGTCTGCAGCACTGTCGCGAAGGCCGTGTTGTCGTAGGACACGTCGGAGTAGGGCAGCACGCCCAGGAAGAACGCCACCAGCAGGGCGGAGAGGGCGAAGAGGGGCCCGTCGACGTCGCCGCGGCTCCAGATCAGGGTCAGCACCGGCCACAGCGGGACGATGAGCAGCTGCTGCAGGTAGCGCAGGTCTTTCAGCCAGTACGTGAGTGAGCGCGCCCAGGAGGCGCCCGTCCCTCCGGTGGGCAGGATGCCGAACCAGCCCAGCGCGCCCGCGCGGGCGCGTCGGCCCGACGACTGGGTGGGCGGGGCGACGAGGGACGCGGACAGGCTCCGGTGCCACAGCAGCCACACCGCGGCGACGGAGGCCGCCGCGATCGCGAGCTTGAGGGCCCCGGTCAGGAGGTGTCCGGCGGCGAGGTCCCCCGGCACGGCCCACGCGGCGGCGACCGGCGTCCACGACAGGCCCTCCACGAGCGCGACGAGCTGCTCGCCGTCGGCACCGGCCGATTCGAGCACCGCGATCAGGCCGAGGATGAGGGGGCTGGCGAAGATGATGAGGGCGAAGGCGAGCAGGCCGATGAGCTCGCGCACGCGCCGTCGGCCGCCGAGCCCCTGCGCGAAGGATGCGACGGCGCGCGACGCGAGGATGCACAGGGCGAAGCCCAGCGGTATCGCGATCACCGCCGCGGCGGCGGCGATCGGCCATCGCCACCACACCGCGAACGTCGCCAGAGCACCGAGGGCGGTCGTGATCCCCGGTATCCCGGTGGCGCCGCCGGCCGTGATCGCCACCATCATCTTCGTCGTGGACATCGGGAAGGGTGCGAGCTTGGCGGGATCCAGCGTCGTGTCCACGCCGGCGGCGAAGACGGGGCCGATGACCCAGCCGAGGGTCAGCACGGCCCCTGCGGCGGTGACCGCGTAGCGGGCGGGGTCCAGGCCGAAGCCGCCGATGAGGAACAGCCCGAGGGTCGCGAGCCCCAGCATCCACACCCCGGAGAGCGCGCCGAGGAGGAAGCCGACGAGCTGCCAGGGGCTGCGTGCGAGGGTGTTGCCGAGGACCCGGAACCGGATCTTCAGGACTGTCGCAACCACTGCGGCCCCTCCGAACGGTGCCGGCCGCCGACCAGTTCGACGAACCGGTCCTGCAGCGTCTGCGTGCCGCGGACCTCGTCGATGGTGCCCGCGGCAAGCAGGCGGCCCTGCGCGATGATGGCGACGTGGTCGCACATGCGCTGCACGAGGTCCATCGAGTGGCTCGAGACGATGACGGTGCCGCCGCCGGCGGTGTAGCCGCGGAGGATGTCCTCGATGTTGGCGGCCGAAACCGGGTCGACCGATTCGAAGGGCTCGTCGAGCACGAGCAGGCGCGGCGCGTGGACGAGTGCGCACGCCAGGGCGACCTTCTTGGTCATGCCTGCGGAGTAGTCCACGACGGGGGTCCCGGCGGCCTCGGTGAGGTCCATGATGCGCAGCAGGTCCGCCGTGCGCGCCGTGACCTCTTCGCGGGCGAGCCCGAACATCATGCCGGTGTAGACGACCAGCTGCTCGCCGGTGAGCCGGTCGAACAGGCGCACGCCGTCGGCGAGGTTGCCGATCATCGCCTTCGCCCGCACCGGGTCGGCCCACATGTCCACGCCGTGGATGACGGCGTTCCCCGCATCCGGACGGAGCAGGCCCGTGGCCATGGACAGGGTCGTGGTCTTACCCGCGCCGTTGGGCCCGACCAGGCCGAAGAACGACCCCGCCGGCACCGTGAGGTCGAGCGCGTTGACGGCCGTCTTGTCGCCGAAGCGCTTGACGAGGCCGGTCAGGGCCATCGCCGGGAGCGAGTCGGTGCGCGGGGGCGCGGACACGGGGAGAGCACCGGGGTTCTCTGTCACCCCTCGAACCTATCGGCCCGCGCGCCTGCCCTACGAGTGCCTCACGAGCGGCGGCGGGGGCGCAGGAGACGCCGTCGCCGGCGGGGCTCGGGCGGCGGGGCGGATGCGGCGGCCGCCTCGCGCACGGCGCGTCGCTCCTCCCACGCCGCCACCTCCGCCGTCACGTCGAGGGTCGGGGTGATCACCGGGGGCCCGCCCAGCAGCTGCCGGCGCGCCTCGATCACGCGGCGATTGAAGTCCTCGACCGCCTCGCGGACGTCGTCGCGGCGGTTCAGCTCATCCAGGCGCCGGTGCATCTCGGCGTGCTCGACGCGCAGGGTCAACGCGGGCGGGCCGAGCCCGGTGAGCTGTTCGGCGGCGATCTTCCGCCGGATCCACCAGTCCGGGTCGTGGCTCTCGCCGAGGTCGGGGAGAGGCTTGCCGGCGCCCGGCAGGCCGTCGAAGTCGCCGCGGCGGATGGCCTGCTGGATCGAGGTCTCCACGAACGCCGCCCGTTCGGCCGCCGTCGATCCACGCTCTGGCGCGTCACGGGCGCGCTCCTCCGCCAGGGCTGCCGCATCCTCGGGCGACAGGCGTCCCGCGCGCGCTTCCCGCTCGAGGCGATATCGCGCGGCCGCCTGCCTCGGGTCCTCGCTCATCAGCACCTCCGCAGGGGTCTGCCTTCGAGCCTACGACGGCCTGCGGCCCCCGGCGCCGGAGATCCACCATCGCGCTAGGGTGGCCGCGCGGCTCCTCGGGGGCCCGGGCGGAGGGATGCGATGGGCGAGGAGACTCCCACGTTCCCGCCGGAGCGCGGAGCCCGCGTCGGGGTCCGCGATGTCGCCCGAGCCGCGGGGGTGTCACCGCAGACGGTGTCGCGCGTGCTGAACGGCCACGCGAACATCCGCGACGACACGCGAGCCCGCGTGCGCGAGGCCGTCTCCGCGCTCGGCTACCGCATGAACAACGCCGCCCGTGCGCTGGGCACGGCCACGACCCGCACGCTCGGCGTCGTGGCATCGGCCCCGGCCCTCTACGGGCCGTCGGCCGGGATCGCCGCGATCGAGGCCGCCGCGCGCGCCCGGGGACGATGGGTCGCCACCGCGTACGCCGATGCCGCCGATGCCGCATCGGTCGTCGCTGCGGTGCACCACCTGCTCTCCCAGGGGGTGGATGGCATCGTCCTGGTCGCCGCCCACGCCCTCACCCGCGACGCGGTCGCGCAGGCCCGTCCGGGGGTCCCGGTCGTCGTCCTGCACGACGGGTCGGGGGCGCGCCGGCAGGAGGAGGGCGCCGCGCTCGCCGTGCGCCATCTCGTCGGCCTGGGCCACCGCCGCATCGCGGAACTGGCCGGGCCGGAGGACTGGACCGAGGCGGCTGCGCGCTCCCGCGGCGTCGCTTGCGCGCTGGGTGCGGAGGGGCTGGCGGCGGCCGCATCGTGGACCGGCGACTGGAGCGCTGCGGCCGGCTTCGCCGTCGCGACCGCCGTGGCCGCGGCGGTGGCGACGGCGGACGGGCCGACGGCCGTGGTCGCGGCGAACGACCAGATGGCGCTGGGACTGATGGCCGGGCTGCACGCGCGAGGGGTGGACGTGCCGGGACGCGTCAGCGTCACGGGTTTCGACGACAATCCGGATGCCGCGTTCTACCGACCCGCGCTGACCACCGTGCGCCTCGACCTCGACGGGGAGGCGCACCGGGTCGTCGCCGACGTGGTCGGCGATCCGCCGGCGCCTCCGGCACCGCCGCGCCTCGTGCGGCGCGCCTCGACCGCCCCGCCGCCTCGTTCGCGAACCGGCGATGAGACCGGTAACATTCCGCGAGAACCCCCCGCCCCAGCCGATGAAGCACTGTGAGGACATCCCCGTGAGCGCCGCCGACGACCGCATCCGGGACCAGCTCGAGAACGGGCGCACGTCGCTCGGCATCGAACTCGGTTCGACCCGCATCAAGGCCTGCCTCGTGGGGGAGGACCCGGCCGACGTGATCGCCGTCGGCAGTGCCGCGTGGGAGAACGAATACGTCGACCGCACGTGGACGTACTCCCTGGATGCGGTGGAGTCGGGGCTTCGCGCGGCGTACGCCGACCTCGTGGCAGACGTGGAGCGCCGATACGGCGTGCAGCCGGCGACCTTCGGGGCGATCGGCGTCTCGGGGATGATGCACGGCTACCTCGCCTTCGACGCCGACGGCGAGCTGCTTGTGCCGTTCCGCACATGGCGGAACACCTCCACCGGCGCGGCCGCCGCCGAGCTCACGGAGCTGTTCGGGGTCAACATCCCGCTGCGCTGGTCGATCGCCCACCTCCACCAGGCGGTGCGGGACGGTGAGGCGCACGTGCCCCGCGTCCACGCGATCACGACCCTCGCCGGCTACGTCCATGAGCGCCTGACCGGACGCCGCGTGCTCGGGGTCGGCGATGCCTCCGGGATGTTCCCGATCGACCCGGTGACGCGCGATTACGACGCGGCTCTGGTGGCCCGTTACGACGAGCTCATCGCCCCGTCGCCGCTGAGTCGTCCTCTCGCCGAGCTCCTGCCCGAGGTGCGGGTGGCGGGTCAGCCCGCGGGGGAGCTCACCCCCGAGGGTGCCGCGTGGCTCGACCCGACGGGCCGGCTGTGCCCCGGCATCCCGATGTGCCCGCCGGAGGGCGACGCCGGGACGGGGATGGTCGCGACCAACTCCGTCGCGCCGCGCACCGGCAACGTCAGTGCGGGCACCAGCATCTTCGCGATGGTCGTCCTGGAGCGCCCGCTGCCGCGCGTGCACGAGGAGATCGATCTCGTCACGACGCCCGCGGGCGACCTCGTCGCGATGGTCCACTGCAACAACGGCGCGAGCGAACTGGCGGCGTGGGCCGAGGTCTTCGGCCGGTTCGCGGCCGCCTCGGGCTCGCCTGCCGATTCCGACGCGGTGTTCGCCACGCTCCTCACCGAGGCCCTCTCCGGGGAGCCGGATGCGGGGGGTGTGCTCGCGTACAACCACCTCGCCGGGGAGCCCATCGTGGGGCTCGCGGAGGGGCGTCCGCTCGTCGTCCGCACACCCGGGAGCAGGCTCACCCTCGCGAACCTCATGCGGGCCCAGGTGTACGGCGTGTTCGCCACGCTGAGCATCGGGATGCGCATCCTCGCCGAGGAGGGTGCCGCGCTGGATGAGATGTATGCGCATGGTGGCATCTTCCGCACCGCTGGAGTCGCCCAGCGCTTCCTCGCCGGCGCGCTGGGTGCCCCCGTCACCGTCGCGGAGACGGCCTCCGAGGGTGGCGCCTGGGGGATCGCGGTCCTGGCGTCGTACCTCTCCGAAGCGGGCCGGATCGACCTCGACGGGTATCTCCGCGAGCGCGTGTTCGCCGACGCGGCGTTCGCGACGGCTGCCCCCGACGCCGGCGACGTCGCCGGGTACGCCGACTATCTCCAGCGCTACCGTGCGGGCATCGCGGCCGAGGCCGCCGCCGCAGCCGCTCTCTGATCCGACCCCTGTTCCGAAGGACGCCTCATGACCCGCACCCCGCTGTCCACCTCGCTCGATGCGTTCGAGATCTGGTTCGTCACCGGCAGTCAGGGCCTGTACGGCGAGGAGACCCTCCGCCAGGTCGCCGAGCAGTCCCAGGCCGTCGTCGGCGGGCTCGACGGTCTTCCGGTGAAGGTCGTGTGGAAGCCGGTGCTCACGGATGCCGACAGCATCCGTCGCCTCGCACTCGACGTCAACGCGCGCGACGAGGTGATCGGCCTGATCGCCTGGATGCACACGTTCAGCCCGGCGAAGATGTGGATCGGCGGGCTGGACGCGCTGCAGAAGCCCCTCCTGCACCTGCACACCCAGGCGAACGTCGAGCTGCCGTGGTCGGAGATCGACTTCGACTTCATGAACCTGAACCAGGCCGCGCACGGCGACCGCGAGTTCGGCTACATCCAGACGCGGCTCGGCGTGGCGCGCAAGACGGTGGTCGGACACGTCTCGAACCCCGCCGTCCGGCAGCAGATCGAGGACTGGCAGCGCGCGGCGGCCGGATGGGCGGCCGCGCGCTCGCTCAAGCTCGCGCGCTTCGGCGACAACATGCGCTACGTCGCCGTGACCGAGGGTGACAAGACCGAGGCCGAGCTGCGCTTCGGCGTGCAGGTGAACACGTGGGGCGTCAACGATCTCGCCGATGCCGTCGCCGCGGCATCCGAGGCGGAGATCGACGCGCTCGTGGCCGAGTACGAAGAGCTCTACGACGTCGCGCCGGAGCTGCGCGCCGGCGGCGAGCGGCACTCGTCGCTGCGCGACGGCGCCGCCATCGAGCTCGGGCTGCGGGCCTTCCTCGAGGAGGGCGGGTTCGGGGCGTTCACGACGAGCTTCGAAGACCTCGGTGCCCTCCGGCAGCTGCCGGGGCTCGCCGTGCAGCGACTGATGGCGGAAGGGTACGGCTTCGGCGCCGAAGGCGACTGGAAGACCGCGATCCTCGTCCGTGTCGCCAACGTCATGGGCGCGGGTCTCCCCGGCGGCGCGAGCCTCATGGAGGACTACACGTACGACCTCGTTCCGGGCGACGAGAAGATCCTCGGTGCGCACATGCTCGAGGTGTCGCCCTCGCTGACGACCGCGAAGCCCCGCCTGGAGATCCACCCGCTCGGCATCGGCGGCAAGGACGATCCGGTGCGTCTGGTCTTCACCGCCGATCCGGGTCCGGCACTCGTCGTGGCGATGAGCGACATGCGCGACCGCTTCCGCCTCACCGCGAACGTCGTCGAGAACATCGAGGCGCCCGATCTGCCGAAGCTGCCGGTGGGGCGTGCCGTGTGGAAGCCGCAGCCGGACTTCGCCACATCGGCCGCGTGCTGGCTCGCCGCAGGAGCGGCCCACCACACCGTCATGACCACGGCGGTGGGCATCGAGGTGTTCCACGACTTCGCCGAGATCGCCGCGACCGAGCTCGTCGTGATCGATGCCGACACCACCGTCCGCGGGTTCCAGCACGAGCTGCGCTGGAACCAGGCGTACTACCGGCTCGCGCAGGGGTTCTGACATGGCACGCACCCCACTCTCGGGCACTCAGCACTGCCTGCGCGCCGGTGATGCACAAGCGATCATCGCGGGGGTGGGAGCCTCCCTGCGCGCGTACGAGCACGAGGGTCGGCCCCTCGTGCTCGGCTTCGAGGCGGATGAGGTGCGTCCCGGCTACCGCGGCGCGACCCTGGCTCCGTGGCCCAACCGCGTCGTGGACGGGCGTTACCGGTTCGCCGATGCCGATCAGCTCCTGCCGCTGACCGAGCGCAGCCGGTCGCACGCGCTGCACGGTCTGCTCGCGTGGACCGAGTATGCCGTGACCGACAAGGGCCCGAGTCATGTCACCCTCGCCGCGACCGTCGAGCCGCAGACCGGCTACCCGTGGCGCGTGCATGTGGAGACGAGCTTCGTGCTCGCCGCGGACGGTCTCACCCAGACCGTCCGGGCCCACACCGAGGGTGACTCCGCAGCGCCGTGGGGAACCGGCCCGCACCCCTACCTCGTCGCGGGGGAGGGCCGTGTCGACGACTGGATGCTGCACCTGCCGGCGTCACGGGTACTTGAGGTGACGCCGGACCGGCTCGTCCCCACGCGCCTGGCCGATGTGACGACCGACCCGGAGCGCTTCGATTTCCGCGCGGCGCGCCGCGTCGGCAGCGTCGAGATCGACCACGCCTTCACCGGCCTGGACCGCACCGCCGACGGGACGACGACGGTCGCGGTGACCGACAGCACCGGGCGGGGAGCGGCGATCACATGGTCCCTCGACTGCCCGTGGGTGCAGGTGCACACCGCGGACCAGCCGGAGGGCGAGGCGTCGCCGGCGCATCGCACCGGGCTGGCGGTCGAGCCCATGACGTGCGCCCCCGACGCCTTCAATGCCGGCAGCTACGACTTCGACACCGGCCTGCTGCTGCTGGAGCCGGGTGGCGAGCCGGTCGCCGCGGGCTGGACGATCCACCCCGTCGGCTGAGCGTCGTCAGTGCCCGTCGTGCGTGACGACGGGCACCGTGCCGTCCTCTCGCAGCAGTACCGCGTCCCGCGATGCGGTCAGGGCGGGCGTCACGACGACCGAGAGCACGGCTGCGGCGAGCACGAGTCCCCACACGCTCATGGCTCGGGCGGGGCGCTCGTCGTGGGGCCGCCGGAGTGCACCCGCGGTGCACAGGGCGACCGCCAGGAGGAGGCCCATCGCCGTCCCGACGGCGAAGACGCTCGTGTGCGCCGGCGAGAGCACCAGCAGAGCTGCCAGCAGCAGCATCCCGGTGACCGCGCCGCCGGCCACGGCGCGCGGGGCCGGGATGCGCCCACGCGAGAGGGCCGCGGTTCCCCAGGCGAGCCAGGCAAGGCCCAGGGAGAAGACGAGGAAACCCACCGCGCGTGACGGCCCCGAGCCGTTCGGACCGGCGATGGCCCCTGCGCCCAGGCCCGCCACGACCAGGCCGGCTCCCCACGCTCCCACGGCCGGCCATGATCCGGTGAACGCGACCGGCGCCGCCCCCGCACGCGGATCACGTGCGGGGGCGGCGCGGGTCGCGGTGAGCACCGGCATGCAGAGTCCCTTACGCGGCGCGCGTGCGGGTGGTGCTGTTGCGGACTTCCCGGTCGGCGGCCAGGCCGACACCCAGGAGGATGATCGCCGTGGCCAGGTGGAGGAAGTGGTCGGCGACGTTGAGCGCCAGGAAGTTGGCGGGTCCGTCGAGGAAGAAGCCGACGATGCCCAGCAGCAGGTACGCCGCACCGACGATGATGTTGACCGTCTTGGCGGCGCGGACGCCGGCGATGCCGCCGACCAGGAGGGCCAGGCCGATCAGCAGGTGCACGATGTTGTGCAGCGGGTTCACCTGGAAGATCCCCAGGAGGAGCTCGCCGTCGGGTCCGGCGAATTCGACGGCGCCGGTCACGGTGAACCCGAGCAGGCCGACGAGGGCGTAGACGGCTCCGAAGATGACGGCGACGAGACGGTTGGGTGATGAGCCCATGGATACCTCCGTGTGTGTGGTGCGGTGGGACGCCCCTGGCTGGGGCGCAGGGGGAAGGCCTCGGGATGATCGCCGAGGCCCTCCATTCGTGCGCGCAGTCGCGGGCGCGGCCGCGCGCGCGGGTCAGGGGTCGCGGCGCAGCTGCTCGCCCATTTCGTTCTGGTGCTGAGCGTTCCCGCTTTCGGCATCCGCTCTGCGGGTGTCGGCGGCGGGCTGACTGTTGTCGCCGGTCGCCGGCGTTTCCTTCGTGCGCCCGGCAGCCGTGCCGTGCGTGTCGGGATGATCGTCGTTCTTGTCGGTGATGTCCTCCCACGCATCCTTGGCCTTGCGCGCGGCTTCTTCTGCCGCACGCTTCGCGTCGTCCATGAATCCCATGTCTTCCTCCTTCCGGAAGAGATGTCTCGACGCTAGGTCCCGGGGAACGGATCCCTCGACGGGGTTGCGCCACGCGGCTCATCGCGGTATCGCGATTCTGGTTGATTCCAACTGGAACTATGTGTAACGTCGCAGGTCGTTCCACTTGGAACTATTAGCCCACCGATCGAGGAGATCATGAACATCACCATCCTGGGCACCGGCCACATGGCCCGGACCCTCGGAGCAGGACTGCTTCGCTCCGGACATTCCGTCGTCTTCGGCTCCCGCGACCCGGGGGCGGTCACCGATCTGCCCGCGCCGGTCCTCGGTCATGCCGACGCCATCGCACGGGGCGAGATCGTGCTGAGCGCGGTGGCGGCCGCCCACTCGCTGGAGACCCTCACCGCCCTGGCAGGCGACATCGGGGATCGCGTGCTGATCGACATCGGCAACGCGGTCGATCAGCACCTCGAACTCCTCTACCCCGACGGGAGCCTCGGCGAGCGGCTGCAGCAGGCGCTTCCGGATGCGCGCGTCGTGAAGACCCTGAACACCCTCGCCGGGACCCTGGCGGTCGATCCGTCGGGCCTGCCCGTCCCCACCACGGTGTTCCTCTCCGGTGACGATGCCCAGGCCAAGGCCACCGTCGCCGACATCCTGCGGACCCTCGGGTGGGCCGACGAGCAGCAGATCGACCTCGGCGGGATCGCGACCGCGCGAGCGGTCGAGCATTACTTCCTGCTGTTCGCCGCGATGATGATGGGGCTGCGAAGCGAGCGCTTCAACGTCGCCGTCATCCGCTGACGGTGCGGAGAGGATCGCTCACATGACCGAGCAGCAGCGGATCGCGCTGGACGAGATGCTCCGTTCCCTACCCCTCGACCTCGGCGGCGACGTGGCCGAGCAGCGCCAGCTCTTCGCACACATGATGGAATCGATCCCCCTCGCCGGCGATGTCGTCACCGGGAGCGGGCGACTCGGTGGCGTCCCGGTGGTCACCGTCGGCATCGAGGGGGTCCGCCCACGCGGGACGATCCTGTACTTCCATGGCGGCGCCTACACGATCGGGGCGGCGGAGCTCTCCGCGGGTCTGGCCTCCGAGCTGGCACGCCGCTCGCGGACCCGGGTCGTCTCCGTGGAGTACGCGCTGGCTCCCGAGTCGCCCCACCCGGCGGCGGTGGAAGATGCCGTGGCGGCCTACCGCGGGTTGCTGGACAGCGGCGTGCCCGGCCACGACATCGTCCTGGCGGGGGAGTCGGCCGGCGGCGGACTGGCGGTGGCGGCGGCGATGGCGATCCGCGCGGCGGGGATGCCGGGGCCCGCGGCGATCTACGCCGCATCGCCGTGGGTCGATCTGACCCTCTCCGGGCGGAGTGCGGCAGCCAAGGCGGCGGCGGATCCATCGGTGACGGCCGAAGGGCTGATGCGCCGGGCACGGGATTACGCCGGTGAGGCGGATCTGCGCGATCCGCTGATCAGCCCGCTGTTCGGGGATCTGACGGGGCTGCCGCCGCTTCTGGTGCAGGTCGGAGGCAATGAAGTGCTGCTCGACGATGCCACACGGCTGGCGGCGCATGCCGCCGCGCAGGACGTCAGCGTGCGACTGGAAGTCACGCCGGGCGTCCCGCACGTTTTCGTGGGTTTCGCCGCGATGCTCGACGAAGCCGATGTCGCGCTCGGCAATGCCGGGAACTTCATCCGCGCCGCCCTGGACACGCAGCCGGGATGACCGCATCCCCCCTGCACCGCGGGGCGCACCTACGGTTCGGTACCCTACGAGGGCGGGAAGGACACGCCCTTGGTGGACCAGCAGATCAGTCGCGACGAGCTCTCGGCGTACTTCGCGCTTCGTGCAGCGGGGGACCGCCTGCAGCGCGCGGTGGCGACGCAGCTGCGCGAACACGGACTGACGGAGGCGCAGTTCACCGTGCTCGCGCAGCTGCAGGATGCCGGCGAGCTGCGGATGAGCGACCTGGCCCACGTGGTCGTCGCGTCGAAGAACGGGCTGACCTATCAGGCCACGCAGCTGGAGAACCGCGGGCTCGTGAGCCGTCGCGCGAGCGAGGAGGACGCCCGCGCCGTGCTCATCCGGCTGGAGCCGGCCGGCGCGGAGCTGCTCGCGCAGGCCCTTCCCGGCCACATCGCGCTGGTCAGACGGCTCTTCCTGGACCGTGTCAGTTCCGCCGAACTGGCCGCCATCAGCCAGGGCTTGGCGAAGGTCGCGACGAACTGACGCGAAGTGCGGCCGGTGGGGTGGGCGGGAGCCGCTAGCCTCGGTGCGAGGGAGGTCTGTGGTGGGGCGAACGTCGGAAGCGGTGGCGGAGGGCGTGTCGATCGCCTCTGCAGCTGCTCGATTGACCGTGCGGAACCACATCCTGGTTGAAACGATCTCCGCCGGTGCCGCTTTCGATCGCGACAGGCTCGCCGGGTTCGCCCGTGACACGATCCTCGCCCTGGCGGAGGAGCAGGAGCGGGCGGCTCAGCGCATGCGCGATCTGCGGCGCGGCGCGTGGGGCAAGTTCTCCACCTCCAGCGGCACCCACGACTACCGGGAGCGCGACATGCGCAACCTGCGCCGCCGGCGGAAGCAGTACGAGGGTGTCGCCAAGGAGCTGCGCGCATGGGCCGATGACCCCGAGCGGGTCTACCAGCTGGTCGACACCGCTCGGGAGGCGGCGTGGGGTGACGTCGAGGCCAACCTGCAGCGGCGCCTCAAGGTCGAGGGGATGACTCCCGACGCGGACCCCGACTACGAACGCATGCGCAAGGCGCGGATGGACGCGTTGCGCATGGTGGATCTCGCACGCCTGGCGGCGCACACGCAGCGCAGACGCCAATCCGCGGAGGCCGCCGAATCCTGACCGTGCGTCGTCGCGGCCGCGGGCGGGATGCAGAAATCCCCCGCTCTCCGAGGAGAGCGGGGGATTTCGTTACTGTCTCAACACAGTGCGCGCCCGAAGGGACTCGAACCCCTAACCTTCTGATCCGTAGTCAGATGCTCTATCCATTGAGCTACGGGCGCACGGCCCCCGCGCGAAACGGCGCGTGGGCCTCCTAGAGAATACCCCACACTGAGCCGCACCGACGAATCGGTGCCGCCGCCATATCCGCAGGTCCGTGATTGCGGCCTCGGACGGGTCGGGTGAGACTGGGGGCACCACGGCAAGGCGACGGAGGAACATGCGACTGGTGCAGGTGGCGCAGCGTGCCGAGGATCTTGATCGGGCAGCGGACTTCTATACGGTGCTGCTCGAGGCCGGGCCTGTCGCGCGGTTCGACGATCCGGGGCTCGTGTTCTTCGATCTCGACGGCGTGCGCCTCGTGCTCGACCGCAACGCGCCCTCGGCTCTGGTGTATCTGCATGTCGACAATGTGCATGAGGCGATCGAGCGGCTGCAGGGTGTGGCGGAGGTCGTCACGCGTCCGCATGTGATCTTCACCCATGACGGCGATGTGCTCGGGCCGGCGCGGCATGAGGAATGGCATGCCTTCGTGCGCGACACCGAGGGGAACCTCGTCGGGCTCGTCGCCTTCCAGCGGGTGTGAGGCGGCGGCCGTCCACATCGTCACCTCACGTGAGGAGGCGTCCGAGATCAGTGAATCGCTGCTGGTAGCCGTCCAGGAGTCTGCGGGCGACGGTGACGGAGTCCACGAGCGGATGCGCGGCGAATGCTCGCCATGCGAGTTCTCTGGAGCCGGTGCGCGCCGCTTCGATCGTCAGCTGCTCGGCGGACTTGACCTGAGTCATGAGGCCGAGCATCTCACCGCGGACCGGGGCGATCGGCCAGGGGTGCACGCCGTCCGCGTCGACGACGCATCCCACTTCGATCACCGAATCCGCTGGGAGGGAGGGGATGAGGTCGCCGTTGCGGACGTTCAGGATCATCGTCGCCGGTCGGTCTGAGGCGATCGCCGCCATCAGCTCGAGGGCCACGGTCTGGTAGCCGCCGCCGCCGCCGTCGACGTCGCTCGTCTCACGCGATTCGCCGTCCTGCCGGCTCTCGGCCATGTAGCTCGACTCGCGCTCCCGCCGGGTGCGCAGCCACGCGTCGAGGGGGTCGTGACCGGGCGCGGAGAAGAAACCGCCCTGCTGGCGGTCCAGAAACTCTCCGCGGGTGGTTTCCGCCGAGCGGATCCGCTCGGTCGCCTCGCGAGTGAAGTAGTAGTAGTACAGGTATTCGTTGGGGAGGGCGCCCAGGGCGCGCACCCAGTCGAACCCCATGAGCCGGGCCTCCTCGATCGTTGTGAGCGCACGATCGTCGGCGAGGAGCCGCGGCAGCTGGTCGACGCCGTCGATCTGGACGCTGCGCAACCATCCGAGGTGGTTCAGCCCCACGTAATCGAAGTGCAGCCCGCCCGCACCCGGCCCTGAGGAGGGAGTCGCGCCGACCGCCGAGACGGCGCGACGCATCAGGCCGATGGGGGTGTCGCAGATGCCGACGACGCGATCGCCCAGGACGGCGCGCATCGCCTCGGTGACCATGCCAGCGGGGTTGGTGAAGTTGATCACCCACGCGTCGGGTGCCACCTCGCGCACGACGTGGGCGAGGTTCACCATGAAGGGGATGGTGCGCAGGGCGTACGAGATGCCGCCGGGCCCGACGGTCTCCTGCCCGAGCACGCCGAGCTCCAGCGCCGTACGCTCGTCGACCACCCGTCCGGCGGTGCCGCCGATGCGCACGGCCGCGAACACGAAGTCGGCACCGCGCAGGGCTTCGGCGAGGTCTTCGGTGACGGTGATCGTGGGGACGTGCGCACTGGTCTCCGACATCCGGTCGATGACGGATCGGATGATCGCGAGGCGCGAGTGTGAGACATCGAACAGCGCCAGTTCGTCGATGCGCACGGGTGCGTCCTCCGAGGACACCGCTTCGAACACCTGAGGCACACGGAAGCCGCCGCCTCCGACGATGGTCAGTTTCACGCCGTCATCACCTCGATGTCATTGCTGCGGAAGACGTCGAGGGTCGCCTCGTCCGCTCCCTCGTTCGTCACGACGCCCCACAGCTGCTCCGGGCCGCAGACGTTCAGCAGTCCGACGCCGGGGAACTTGGAGGCATCCGCCAAGACGACCGAGCGGACGGAAGAAGCGATCATGGCCCGTTTGATAGGGACCTCCATGCCGGTCGTGTCGGCGATGGTGCCGTCCGGTCGGATGCCACTCGTCCCGAGGAAGCATGTGGTCGCGCGGATCTGCGCGAGGGCCTGTTCGGTCAAAGTGCCGACCATCGAGTTGTAGTTGTTGCGGACGACTCCGCCCAGGACGATCAGCTCGACTCCGTCGTCGGAGCGCAGTTCGTCGATCACGGCGAGGCTCGAGGTGATCACCGTGATGCGACGTCCGCGCAGCTCGCGTGCGAACAGTGCGGTGGTGGTTCCGATGTCGACCAGGATCACGTCGCCGTCGGAGACCAGCTCGGCCGCCCGCCGCGCGATGCGGAGCTTCTCCGGCTGCTGCTGACGGGATACGTCGGAGAACGGGATGCGGTCCGGCTCGATGTTGCCGCCGCCGCGCACCCGTTTGAGGAGGCCCTCTGCGCTCAGCGCGTTCAGATCGCGCCGGATCGTCGAGGCCGATACGCCCAGCTGGTCGGCGAGGTCTTCCACGCGCACCTCGCCGTCTGAGCGGAGGGAATCGAGGATTCGAGCTTGCCGCGTCGAAGTGAGCATGCGAGCGAGCATATCAGTCAGCTTCGAGCATCTATTGTGCATATTCGAGCAGTTCTGGAGTATGTTCTAGCAAACGCTGTCGCCGTGGACGCCCCTGAGAGGAGCGAGATGACCTCCGCCGATGCTCACGCCGATGTGGACGTCGTGCTCACCGGGCCACTGTTCCTGGACTTCGTCTTCACTGGACTCGATGGCCGCCCTGCCGCCGGCACCGAAGTGCGCGCCAAGGAGTTCGGAATCAGCCCGGGAGGCATCGCGAATCTTGCCGTCGCGACAACGCGGCTCGGGCTTCGCTCCTCGCTGGCATCCGTCTTCGGCGACGACGTTCATGGCCGCTGGAGCTGGGAGGTGCTCGGCGAGCACGAGGGAATCGACCTCTCCCGATCGCGCATGATCTCCGGCTTCACGACCGCCGTCACGGTGGCCATCGAGCAGGACGCGGATCGCAGCATGGTGACGTACGACCAGGAGTGGCCGGTGTCCGTCGACGAGCTCCTCAGCGGCCCTCTGCGCGCCCGTACCGCACTGGCCGATCTCAACGCTCTGCGCGAGGAGCGCGATCCCGATTCCTGGTGGAAGCGGGCGTCGCGAGCCGGCACCCGGATCTTCGCCGACATCGGCTGGGACTCCAGCGAACGGTGGGATCCGCGTGATCTCGATCCGCTCGCGTACTGCCACGCGTTCACGCCCAACTCGCGGGAGGCGTCGGCATACACTCGGGCGGACGAGCCGCGCGAGGCCGCCCGACGGCTGGCTGAGCAGGTTCCCCTGGTCGTTGTGACCTGTGGCGCCGCTGGCGCCGTTGCGATCGACGCCGCCACCGGTGAAGAGGCTGCCGTTCCTTCGATCCGGACTGATTTCGTCGACGCCACCGGCGCCGGGGACGTATTCGGTGCGGCGCTGGTCGCCGGCACGCTTGCCGAGTGGCCTCTGGCCCAGAGGCTCGCCTTCGCGGCCCTGTGCTCCGGGCTCTCGGTAGGCCAGCTCGGCGGATCCTTCGGCGCTCCCGGCTGGGCGGAGATCGGGCAGTGGTGGGAGCGGACCCTGGCGGGTGGCGATGAGGACCTCGTGCGGCGCTATGGGTTCCTGAGCGACGTCCTGCCCGCCGACGCCCCGCCCCCGGTGCGCCGTGCCGGCCCCGGCTTGTACTTGGCTCGCACCTCGTGAGCCACCGGTGAACCACCCAAGCCTCTTGCACCACTGGAAACCGAAAGGGAAATCATGCAACGACACACACGGCTCGCCGCGCTGGCGGGCGGCGCCGCCCTCCTGCTGGGCGTCACCGCATGCGCGCCTGGCGCGGGAACTCCCGAGAACGCTCCCTCCGGCGGGGCGATCAGCACCGACATCTCCGAAGTGGGAGAGATGACGCTGACAGTCTGGGACCAGGAGGTCCGCGGGGGTCAGAACGAGGAGATCGAACGCCTGAACGCGGCGTTCGAGGAGAAGTATCCGAACATCACCATAGAACGCGTGTCGCAGGCGTTCGAGGATCTCAACACCACCCTCCGTCTCGCGCTCACGGACAAGGACGCCCCCGACGTCGTGCAGGCCAACAACGGCCGCAACACGATGGGTGCCTTCGTCGAGGCGGGACAGCTTCGTCCTCTCGATGACTACGCCGACGCATACGGCTGGCTCGAGCGCTACTCGCCCTCGGTGCTGCAGTACTCCACGTACAGCGAGGACGCGGCGGTCTTCGGCGACGGCAACCTCTACGGCCTCCCGCAGATGGGCGAGGTCGTGGGTGTCTTCTATTCCAAGTCGAAGCTCGAGGGGCTCGGGCTGGAGGTGCCCGGAACGTGGGATGAGTTCGACGCCGCCCTGGCCGCCGCGAAGGAGGCGGGGGAGATCCCGCTTCAGCTCGGCAACATCGAGCAATGGCCGGCAGGACACGTTTTCGGGCCGCTGCAGGGTGCGTACGTCGACCCGGAATCGATCACGTCGCTCGGCCTGGGCAATCCCGGCGCGAGCTGGACCACGCCGGAGAACGAGGCGGCCGCCGCCGCACTGCAGGGCTGGGTGGACAGCGGCTACTTCAACGACGGCGTGAATGGGACCGATTACGACGACGCCTGGCAGGCGCTGGCCGACGGTCAGGGCGTGTTCCTCCTCGGCGGCTCGTGGCTCTCGGCTGATCTCGAAGACGCCATGGGCGAGGACGTGGGCTTCTTCGTTCCGGCGACCGAGTCGGGGTCGGTGGCCACGACGGGCGGCACGAGCCTGCCCTTCGCCATCACCTCAGCCGCGGAGAACACTGACGTCGCGGCGGCGTACATCGACTTCCTCACGAGCGATGACGCGATGGACATCATCGTGGAGACGGGGAATCTGCCGGTCAACCGCACCGCCGAACTGGCTCCGTCCTCCGGTGTGCTCGCGGACGTGTTCGCCGTCTTCGGCGAGGTCACGACAGACGGTGATCTCCTGCCCTACCTCGACTACGCCACGCCCACGGCCGGCGAGACGCTCGGGCGGGCGCTGCAGGGGTTGCTGGCCGGAGAGATGACGCCCACGGCCTTCACTGAGCAGCTGGAGGCCGACTACTCGGAGTTCGTCGCAGCGAATGAGTGACCCAGTCGTCGGCGTGACCGACCGGAGGGCCTCGAGGCGCTCCGGTCGGTCACGCGCGGCGTGGGTTCCCCTCGCCTATCTGGCACCGGCTGCGCTGCTGTACGGGGCTTTCCTGTTATTCCCGCTCGGCCGGGCCGCGCAGTTCTCCTTCTTCGAGTGGGACGGACTCGGGCAGTCCACCTTCGTCGGCTTCGGCAATTACATCGCGCTCGTCCAGGACGAGCAGCTGCGTGAGGCGTTCCTGCACGCATTCGTGCTCATCTTCTTCTACGCTGTGCTTCCGCTGGCCATCGGGCTGCTGCTGGCGGCGCTACTGACACGGGCGCAGGTGCGCGGTCTCGGCTTCTTCCGGACCATCATCTTCCTTCCCCAGGTCATCGCGATGGTCGTCGTCGCCGTCACCTGGCGGCAGATCTACGCGCCGGACGGCCCTCTGAACGGGTTCCTGCGCGCGATCGGCCTGGGCGATCTCGCCCGCCCGTGGCTCGGCGACTACACCTTCACGCTCCCCGCGGTCGGGCTCATCGGCAGCTGGGTCAGCCTCGGGCTGGTCACTGTGCTGCTCATGGCAGGAATGAGCCGCATCCCGCCGGAACTGTACGAGTCCGCGCGCATCGACGGGGCGGGTCCGTTCCAGGAGTTCTTCGCCATCACGCTTCCCTCGGTGCGGGGCGAGATCACCGTGGCCCTCACGCTCACGATCGTGGCGGCGCTCAAGACCTTCGATCTCATCTATGTCACCACCAGCGGAGGACCGGGCACCTCCACGACAGTGCCCAGCTACGAGGTTTATCGGCGCGCGTTCCAACTCGGTGAAGTGGGCGCGGCGACGGCCGTGGGTGTCGCGCTGACCATCGTCGTCTTCGCCATCAACTTCGTCGTGAACAGGATCGGGGACAAGAAGTGAAGACCTCGGCGGTGGAGAGGACCGCGAACTATGTCATCCTCATCGTGTTCGCTCTGGTGATCCTGGGACCGGTCGGCGTGATCCTCTCGCTGGCGCTCGGCCCCGAGAGCGCGTCGGTCGCACGCGAAGGCCGGCTGTTCCACTGGGAGAACTTCGCCGAGGCGTGGGAAGTCGGCCGGTTCGGCCAGTACATGGCCACCTCGGTCGTCGTGGCCGTTGTCGTCGTGATCGTCGCCGTGACCGCCTCCATCCTCGCCGGGTACGCGCTGGGGACGATGAGGTTCCGCTTCGCCGATGTCATCTTCTACGTGTTCCTCCTGGGCATCATGGTGCCGACGGAGGCGATCATCGTTCCGCTGTACTTCGATCTGCGCACGATCGGGCTGACCAACACCGTCTGGGGCGTGGCGTTCCCGCAGATCGCGATGTCGATCGCGTTCGGCACGTACTGGATGCGCACCTACTTCCGCACGACCAATCGCGCCATGATCGAGGCGGCCCAGCTCGATGGCGCGAGTTCGTTCCGGATCCTGTGGCAGATCCTCGTCCCGATCGGGCGCCCGGCGATCCTCACGCTCGTGCTGCTGGTGTTCATGTGGACCTGGAACGAGTTCCTCGTCCCGCTCGTGATGTCGCCCAACGGCAGCGTGCGCACCGCCCCGTTGGGGCTGGCCTTCTTCCAGGGCCAGTACACCCAGGGAACCGCCCTGCTCGCCGCCGGCGCCGTGATGGTCGCCCTTCCCGTCGTCGCGCTGTACATCTTCCTGCAGCGGTACTTCATCAAAGGCATGCTCCAGGGAGCGGTGCGCGAATGATCGAGGTGCACGTGATGCCCGACCCCAGGGCGATCGGTGCGGAGGCGGCGAACCGCTTCGACGAGGTCGTCGGAGGCGGCGCGCGCGTGCTCGGGCTCGCCACGGGGTCGTCGCCCGATCAGGTCTACGCCGAGCTCGTCAACCGCCACGCCGCCTTCCCTGGTGCCTACCGTGCGTGCCGGGTCTTCCTGCTCGACGAGTACGTCGGGCTTCCCCAGGGGCATCCGGAGCGATACGCCGCGGTCATCCGCCGCACGGTGACCGATCCGCTGGGCATTCCGCGGGATCGCGTGCACGCCCCCGATGTCGATGCCCGCGACCTTGCGGCGGCGGGCGAGAGATATGACGAAGCCATCGCGGCAGCGGGCGGCGTTGACCTCCAACTCCTCGGCGTGGGAACCAATGGACACATCGCCTTCAACGAGCCGGGGGCGACTCTGGCCCGAGGAACGCACGTCACACGGCTCACCGATCGGACACGGCAGGACAATGCACGCTTCTTCGGCGGCCGTGTGGACGCGGTGCCCCGGGCGGCGATGACGCAGGGCATCGGGACCATCCTCCGCGCCCGACGCCTTCTGCTGATCGCGACCGGCGCCGCGAAGGCGGATGCGATCGCGGGCCTGGTGAGCCGCCCGGCCGATCCGGAGCTGCCGGTCACCGCACTGCACCGTCATCCGGCGGTGACAGTCTTGGTCGACCCGGCAGCCGCCTCCGGCATCTCCGAGGCCGACCTCCTTCCGGACGTGCGGATGCGGGACCATGATGACGAGCGGGTCGACCGGATGATCGGCGCGCATGCGGATGATCGGATCCGCTTGTAGCCCTCCGGGTGTGCAACCGCCGGTGACAGGGCCGGTCAGCAGTCGGTGACGGGCTTCGGCCGGCGCAGCTTGGCGGTGAGATCGCGAAGCAGCGCCAGTTCGTCGTCGCTGAGGCACGACATCTGCTCGGCGATGTTGGCGGCATGCTCGGACGCCAGGCGGCGGAACGCCGCCGCCCCGGCCTCGGTGGCGCGGACCAGTGCGCCCCGGCCGTCGTCGGGATCGGGGCACTTGCTGATCAGGCCGCGCGCGACCATCCGGTCGACCAGCCGCGAGACGCTCGGCTGGCTGATGAGCATGTTCGCCGTGACGTCGCGCAGACGCGCCGTCATCTCCGGCGCACGCGTGACGGTCAGCAGAACGTCGTACTCCGCCTGCGACAGATCCGTCTCGGTGAAGTCGACCCTGAGCTGCTCGAAGACCTCGTGCTGCGCACGGAACAGGCTCTCCCACGCATCGACGGCGAGGTGGCGGTCGGTCATACCGACAAGAGTAAGGCGCACGGGCGCCGCATAGGCTGAGCGGCATGAAGTGGATGCGACGCACCCTGGCAGCCCTGGTGATCGCCCTCGCCTCGGTGGGTGCGGGGGTCGTCGTCGCGCCGGCTGCGTCGGGTGCGTCCACCGTGCCGGGCGCCGCTGCATCCGTGGTGCGCGCCGACGTCAACGACTTCACGTTCGCGAGCATGGACGCCGACTACACCCTCACCCGCGCCGAGGACGGGGCCAGCGAGCTGCGGGTGGTGGAGACGTTCGTGGCGGAGTTCCCCGACGCGGATCAGAACCGCGGGATGCAGCGGCTGCTGCCCGAGAAGTATCTCGGCGCGCCGCTGGAGGTCGATCTGATCTCCGTCACCGACGCCGACGGGAATCCCCGCGAGGTCGAGACCGAGAGCGACGACGGGTACCTGTTGGTCACCTCGCGGGCCGACGATTACGTGCACGGGGAGCAGACGTACGTCTTCACCTACACGATGCGCAACGTCGTGCGCTTCTTCGACGACACCGACGCCGACGAGTTCTACTGGAACGTCAACGGACTGGACTGGGAGCAGCCGTTCGATCGCGTCACCGCCGCCCTGCACGTGGATGAGGCGCTCGCCGCAGAGCTGACCGGCTCGGAGGCCTGTTATGCCGGCGCGCGCGATTCGACGGCCGAGTGCCCGATCGCGAGCGAGAAGGCCCCGGACGGCGCCGTCACCGTCCGCGCGGAGGCGACGGGCCTCGGCGCGCACGAGACGCTGACGGTGGCGGTCGGTTTCGCCTCGGGCACGTTCACGCCCTTCAACCCGTCGTTCTTCGCTTCGCCGTGGGGCTGGCTCCAGCTCGTGGGCGTGCTGATCGTCCTGGCCGCGCTGGCGTGGGCGATCGTGGTCAGGGTCCGCCTGCTCTCCGATGCCGAGGGTCGTCCGACGATCGTCGCGGAATTCACTCCCCCCGCGGCCGTGGACGCCCTCGAGAGCGCCGTGCTGCTGGGGAAGACGACGAAGGCGATCCCCGCCGAGGTGCTCGAGCAGGCCGTGGTGGGCAGCATCCGCATCGTCGAGGGTGAGCGGCGCCGCTTCGGGGGCGTGCAGCTGGAGGCGCACCTGGTCGATCCTGAACGCGCCGACGGGGACGGGCGGATGCTGCTGAAGGGCCTGTTCGGCGAAGACGCCGCACCCGGCGCGGTCTTCACGTTCGGGCGGCAGGACACCAGGCTCTCGACCGCGGCTCGGGCGATCCTGGCCGACGCGGGGAAGGAGCTCGTGCGGCGGGGTCTGCGCCGGGAGGTGCCGCTGGGGCCCCGCATGTGGCCGGGGGTGCTGATGCTCGCGGGGATGGCGGTGTCGGCTGTCTTCGGCGTGCTCGCGCTGGCGGGGAGCGTCACCCCGCTCCTGCCCATCGTGCTGTTGATCGTCAGCGCCTTGGTGATGGTCTTCGGAATCGGTCTGCTGGCCCACAAGCCGCTCACGCCGCTGGGCGCGGACACACGCGACCATCTGGCGGGGCTGAAGGTGTTCATCGACTGGGCGGAGGCGGACCGCATCCGGATGCTGCAGTCTCCGGGCGGTGCCGAGCGCATCGCCGTGGACGCCAGCGACCCGCGGCAGATGCTCCGCATCTACGAGTCCCTGCTGCCGTACGCCGTGGTGTTCGGGCAGGAGAAGCAGTGGTCGGAGCGGCTCGGGGTGCTGTACGAGTCCACCGGGACGCCGGGGTGGTACGTGGGCGCTGCGGGCTTCAACGCCGGGGCGTTCGCGTCGGGGATCGGCTCGCTCTCGGCGAGTGCGACGTCGTCGTCGTCCACGTCGGGCGGGTCGACCGGTGGTGGTTCCGCCGGCGGGGGCGGGGGAGGCGGAGGCGGCGGCGGCGTCTGACCCGGGGCCGCTCACGGCGGCGCGGCCTGGAGGAGCGCGTCGTGCCGGCGGTGGACCGAACCTGTGGCGGGTCGCCATCGTCGCGCGGAATCGAGCCATCCCGGGGCCCGGAGCCACGGCGCCCCACGGACCATGCGGATCTCCCACCCGCTCGTCTCGATCGTGCGGTGGTGGAACCAGCACAAGAGCACACCGTTGTCGGTGTGGGTGGGGCCGCCACGGGCGGCTTCCTGCACATGGTGCACTTCGCACCAGGCGGCGGGGACGTGGCACCCCGGGATGATGCATTCGCCGTCCCTCGTGGCGATCGCGCGGCGCTGATGTGCGGTGTAGAGACGCTGCGGGGTGCCGAGATCGACGATCCGCCCCGCGGGATCGAAGACGATCCGCTGGATCTGTCCGGCGCAGCCGGCATGCCGGGCAACGGAAGCGGGTACCGCTCCGGTGTCGCCGGGGCCGGTGGGAGGGACGAAGGCCACTCCTGACGCCTGATCGAGTTGATCCGCGCCGACGGTGACCACGAGCGTCGGGGCCGATCCGCCGAGGCTGGGGATGCCGTCCATGCCGGCGGCGACGGAGAGGACACCTGCGAACGCGTCGTGCCGGCGCTGGGTGGTCGTGCGCGGGTCGGCCGGCACATCCTCGCCGCTCTCATCGGTTTCCGCTTCGTCCGCGAAGCGCGGGCCGGGAGCGCCCGGCGCCTTCGGGTTGAGGAAGGCGTCGAGCAACCGCTGCAACTCGGCGGCGACGTCGGGAAGCAGTGCGCCCTGCACGCCGACGACGCCCGCCCTCTCCCGCCCGAGCGTCAGCCCGCGCGCCTTCATCGCACGTTCCCCGTCGGGGAGTGCCCCATCCGGGTCGAGGAAGAGCGCCCACGTGTTGGCCATGATCGCGACCTCATCCGCACCCGCGGGCAGTGCGTCGCCTTCTCCCGTGGCGGCATCGACGAGCGCCTGCTCCGCCGCTGCGAACGCGTCCGCCTCACACGCGGCGCCGCGCTCGCGGATCGAGGCGAGCGCTGTCACGATCGCGGAGGCGGCATCCACCCCGAGTGCACCTGACGCCACGGCGCCGGCGACCACGGGGAACGCCGGCGGCAGCGGCTCGCCGGTGAGCGCGACGCGAGCTCGGAGCGGCGTCGCGGCGCGTATGCGTGCCCGTGCGGTCGAACCCGAAACGAGCGTGACGCGTTCGAGGAGCTCCCCGGGGGTGCGGCAACCGCGGGTAACCGTCAGCCGCTCGCTGCCCAGGTCGGTTCGACTGCGGTGCGCGACCTCTCCGGCGAGCGTCACGCGGGCCGCGTCCAGTAGTCGGCCGAGGGCTTCCACGTCGGCCACGTGCCGCAGGAGCTCGTCATCGGATGCGGCCGCAGCATCCAGCCCGTCGACCATCGCCTGCAGACCTGCGCGGAGGGAGGTCGTGAGGGCGGTGCGATCGCTGTCGAACATGAGGCGATTCTCGCAGGGGCCACCGACATCCGGATGGTCTTCACCCCAGGTCAGGCGCTATTTCTGTGGATAACTCCGCAGGGCGGTGCGCTGGGGAGGAGAGGTGTGCGCGGCGCGCGCCATTGCTGAGCGAGGTTCAGTAGACCGAACTCGGCGTGGCCAGCGCGGCGCGCAGGAAGCGTTCGCTCAGGAAGTCGCTGTCGGCCCCCATGGTGCCGAGGGAGGCGTGCAGGTGCGGCGTGGTCATGGCGCGGCCGATCGCGAATGCCGAGCCGCGTGCGGCGGCGATTCCGTCCACGGCCAAATGTAGGAGGGCTTCCTTCTCGTCGCGCACGGGGATCCACAGGTTGATCCCCGCATCCGAGGCGATGGTGAGGCCGGCTGACGCGAACCGGTCGCGGAACAGCATCCGGCGCCGGGCGTACTCGTCGCGCGCGTGAGCGACGATGGTCGCCACCTCCGGATCGGACAAGCATGCCTCCAGGACCGCCCGGTTGATCGAGCTCACCCATTCCCCGCCCGCTCGCCAGGCCGATACGCGCTCGAGCACCGCCCGCGGCCCCGCGATCGCGGCGACGCGGACGTCGGGATGGATCTCCTTGGCGAACGAGAGCAGCGCGACGACGCGTTCAGGGGCGAGAGACGCCAGCCGTACATCGCTCTCCGGCTCCAGTGCGCCGTGGTGGTCTATTTCGATAGCCGTGGCGTCGAACTTGCGCAGCAACTCCGCGATCGCGGCGAGATTCTCCGTCGGCACGCGACGGCCCGTCGGATTATGCACGCGGGTCTGCACGAGCACCGCCCGCGCCCCTGAGCGCAACACCCGCTCCAGGTCGACCTCGTCGTACCGGCCGGTGAATGTCACCGCTGCGGGGTTCATGCCGAGCTGACGGATGATGGCGGGATACAGCGGGAACTCCGGGTTGCTCACACCGATCGACGCGCCGCGGTGACTCACCGCCTGCAGGACGCGCGGCAGCGCACCGATCACCTCGGTGTCCAGGAGCAGCGCCTCCGGTTCGTACCCGAGCCGTCTGAGGAGGGCCTCCCGCAAGCCGGGGCTGATGTCGTCCTTGCCGGGGTAGCCCGGAAACTCCGCGCGGTCGGCCACCTGGTGCAGGATCCGGCGCAAATCCGGTTGGAGCGCGGGGTCCGGGTACCCGGCCGCCAGACGGTACCGGAATCGTGCGTCGGTCTGGCCTCGGGCGCGATAAGAGGTCGCCGCCACCGGTCGCGCGACGTGAGTGCCACCACGCCGGTTGGTCTCGATGACGCCCATCTGCACGAGGCTCTTCCACGCCAGGCTGACGGTGGAGTTGGACAAACCCAGCGATCGCGCGAGCGTGGCGATCGTCGGGAGGCGCGCCCCGACGGTCAGATCCCCGCTGCGCGCCGTCAGCAGCACGGCATCGACGAGCGAGTCGGCGTCGAATCTCTGCATCCGTGAGCGCAGTAAGTCGAGCGCGTCTTTATCATTCACGCATTAACGATATTGCGCCGAAATATTCGACCACAGTGCGGAAACAAATCTCCGGGATGCTGGACGAGTCCCGCCCGAAGGGACATCCCCACTTCCGATGAGGAGCACCTTCTATGCGTCGTTCTGCCGTCACACTCGCCAGTTCACTGGCAGCCGCCAGCGCCGTCGTCCTCTCCCTCGCCGGGTGCGCTGCGGAAGCGGACACCTCCGCGGAGTCGTCGTCTTCGCTGTCGCTGGTCAACGGCGACACGCTCACGGTCTGCATCTCGAAGAACGCCTACGCTCCGCTGTACTGGAACGACGGCGGAACTCTGACCGGGTTCGATGTCGACTCGATCACCGCCATCGCCGATGAGCTGGGCGTGCCCGTCGCCTTCAACGAGATGGCGTTCGACGGGCTTCTGCCGGCACTGGTCTCGGAACGGTGCGACGTGATGCGCTCCGGGCTCTACATCAATGAGGAGCGCACGGCGAAGGCCGACGCCATCCCCTATCTGGAGACGGGCCCGGCATTGGTGGCCGCCGTCGCGAGCGGGCTCGAGATCGAGAGTTCCGACGACCTCGCTGGACTGCGCATTGCGGTGCAGGCGGCCTCGGCGAACGAGAAGATCCTGCAGGAGCTGAACGCTGACTTCGCCTCCCGCGGGCTGTCCGCGATGGAGCTCTCCAGCTACCCCGAGATGCCGGAGACAATGGCGGCGTTGCGTAACGGACGCGTCGATGCCGTCATCGAGACCGACGTGGCGGCCATGCAGGCCGCAGAGACTCTCGGCGATGAGTACGAGCTGCTCACGGGTGCCTTCGATGCCGACACCTCCTTCGGCATGTACCTCCCCAAGGGGAGCGAACTGACCGAGAAGGTGCGCGAGGTCGCCGCGCAACTCACGGCCGATGGGACGTTCGCCGCCCTCGCCGAGGAGTACGGACTGCTGCCCGAGCGTATCTCGGCTCCGTGAGCGTCGCACGATGACGTTCGATCCCGGCCTCTTCTTCGAGGCGCTCTTCTCCCCGGCCTATTTGCGCGGAGCGATCACAGCGATCACCCTCGCCGCGCTCGTGCAGGCTGCAGCGATTGTCCTCGGATTCTTCCTCGCTCTCGCCAGGGAGAGCCGGCGGCGGTGGCTGCGGGTAGGGGGAGCGGCCTATGTCTGGCTGTTCCGTGCCATCCCTGCCCTGCTGATCCTGCTGCTGATCTGGAACGCCCTCCCTCAGGTCGTGCCGATGCTGAAGGAGTCGTGGTTCACGCCCTACATCGCCGCCTTCGTCGGCCTGACGCTGCTCGAGACGGCACTGATGGCCGAGATCCTGCGGTCGGCGTTGGCGTCCATCCCGCCCGGTCAGGGTTTGGCCGCCAAAGCGCTGGGGCTCAAGCCGTGGAGCGCGATCTGGCATGTGCAGATCCCGCAGATGATCCGGGTGGCGATCCCGCCGACAGGAAACCAGTTCATCAACATGGTCAAGATGACCAGCCTCGCCTCCGTCATCTCCCTGCAAGAACTGCTGTACACGGCCGCGCAGGACGTATCGCGCACGTTCAGCTACGCGGAGTACTACTCGGCGGCCGCCATGTACTACCTCGTGCTCGTGTCGCTGTTCATGCTCGCGCAGGGCGCACTGGAGCGGAAGTTCGCGTGGAAGAGCACCCCGGTCAAGCGTCGCCCGATGGGTGCGACCCGACGCAAGGAGACGGCTGATGTCTGAGTCCACGCCACTTCTGCAGGCCAGCGCGGTCACGAAGCTGTACGGCGATCACCCGGCCGTGAACGACGTGTCGTTCTCGACGACGCGGGGACAGGTCACCGCGATCCTCGGTCCCTCCGGTTCGGGCAAGTCGACCTTCCTCCGCTCGGTCGCCCTCCTCGAACCGATCGACGGCGGCGAGATCCGCTTCGAGGGTCGCCTCGTCGGCCAGCGCCAGCGCGGCGGGCGCCTGGTCGCCGCATCCGAGCGTCAACTCGCCGGCGACCGCAGCATGGTCGGGATGGTGTTCCAGAACTTCAACCTCTTCCCGCACATGTCGGTGCTGAGGAACATCGCCCTGGCACTCGGAGTGCATCGCCGCGGCACGAAGGCCGAGAACGCGGATCGCGCGCGGGACATGCTGCAGCGCGTCGGACTCGACGGCTTCGCAGAGAAGTTCCCCACCGAGCTGTCGGGGGGACAGCAGCAGCGCGTCGCCATCGCGCGGGCGCTCGTGCTGAACCCGAAGATCATGCTTTTCGACGAGCCGACATCTGCGCTGGATCCCGAACTCGTGCGCGAGGTGCTGCGCGTCATGGAGTCCCTCGCCGAACAAGGGATGACGATGATCGTGGTGACGCACGAGGTCGGCTTCGCGCGGAACGTCGCCGACCGGGTGATGCTCTTCGACCGTGGGCGCATCGTCGACGACGCAGCGCCTGACCGCTTCTTCTCAGATGCCGCCTCTGAGCGCACGCACGCCTTCCTCGAGCACGTGCTCTGAAACCTTCCCTCCTCCCCTCGGCCCGTATCCGGACGGGCCGCTCCATGGCGTGCCCGCGTACGCCCTCCCCGAAAGGACTTCCCATGGCCAACGGCGACTTCTACGGTCCCGCAGAGAACTACTTCCACAAGCTGCTCGGCCCCGAGCCCGAGCCGGGCTTCAGCGTCCCCGAGGAGTTGGAGCGCAACTGGGGCCGCCGCTGGGGCCGCGGCGATGAGACGAGCGTGCTGCGCACCGTCCTGGTCCGCCGTCCCAACCCCGGCATGGGCGACATCCGCGCCGATGCGTGGAGCGACGAGGCGCAAGCCCTCGTCGACCCCGACCGGAACTGGTACTACAAGCGCGCGACCCCGCCGGACATGTCGAGGGTCTACGAACAGCACGACCAGCTGATCGCCGCACTGGAGGCCGAAGGGGTCGAGGTGATCATCGCCCCCGAGCTGCCACGCACCTTCACCAAATCCGTCTACGCCCGCGACCCGCTGCTGACCGTCCCCGGCGGTGCCATCATCGGCCGCCTCGCCCCTCGCATGCGGCGCGGTGAAGAGGCCTCGGTGACACAGTCCATCGCTGCCCTCGGGATGCCGATCCTCGGCACGATCACCGGCACCGGACTGCTGGAGGGTGGCTCCTTCCACATGCTGCGCAAGGACCTTGCGGTATATGGCACCTCCATCCGGTGCAACGAGGAAGGTGCGCGCCAGCTGGAGAGCCTGCTGAAGCCGCTCGGGATCACGCTCATCACGGTCCCCCTGCCCGGGTACACCATTCACACCGACGGCCAATTCATGGTGCTCGACGATCACACCGTCATGGCGAACCCGCACCGCCTGCCGTATCAGTTCATCGCCCAGCTCGGTGAGCTCGGGTACGACATCGTGCACCCGCACCCCGACGAGCAGAACTCGTGCAATTCCCTCATGGTTCGACCCGGACGCATCATCATGGCCTCCATCTACCCCCACACCGCCGAGATGTTGCGCCGCCGCGGTTTCGAGATCGTGATGATCGACTACGACGAGATCATCAACAACGGCGGCAACATCCACTGCTCCACCACCGAACTCGTTCGCGACTGGCAGTGAGCATCGCCGAAAGAGGGGCTTCCGAGAGCGGCGGCCTCACCGAGACCATCGGGGAGTTCGCGGTCCGGTGCCTGCGCGCCAACGGTGTGGAGCAGGTGTTCGGCATCCCCGGGACGCACAACATCGAGCTGTACCGCGGGCTGCGCCGGTACGGCATCGCGCACGCGCTCACCCGCCACGAGCAGGGGGCCGCCTATGCGGCGGACGGATACGCGCGAGTCAGTGGGCGGCCGGGCGTCGTGATCGCGACCAGCGGCCCCGGCGCGACCAACTGCATCACCGGCATCGCCAATGCGTACGCGGACAGCGTTCCCCTGCTCGTGATCTCGCCGGGCGCCCCGCGCGGCGCCGAGCGGCGCGATCTGGGCTTGCTCCACGAGGCGAAGGATCAGCGCGCAGGGCTGGACGCCTTCGCCGCTCGCAGCGTGCGCGTCGAGTCCCAGGCGGCGGTCGTCGAGGCCATCAACCAGGCGTTCCTCGACTGGCGTACGGCGCGTCCCCGCCCCGTCCACATCGAGATCCCCACCGATCTCATGGGCGAAGTGGTGCCGACCATCGAGGTGGTCTCGTGGTCGGGTGGACCTGGCCAGGCGTCGATGGACGACATCGGGCAGATCGTCGCGCTGTTGTCCGGAGCGCAACGTCCCCTCGTGATCGCCGGCGGCGGGTCGATCGGCGCCTCGGCCGAGCTCACCCGGTTCGCCGAGCACACGCGGGTACCTGTCGTCACCACGCTCGCCGGCAAAGGTGTCCTGGATGAGCGGAGCGAGCTGTCGGCCGGGGCCTTCGCGGGCGGGTCCGGCGGCTACCCGCCGGGCACGCGTGCGGACGTGGTCATCGCGCTGGGCACCGAGCTCAAGCATGCCGGGATCGCGGAGAGCGCCCGCGTCGTGCGGGTGGACCTGGATGCAGCGCAGCTGCACAAGCATCGGGCGGCCGACGTGCCGATCCTCGGCGACGTGCGCGCCGTCCTGTCCGCGCTCCTCGCGATGGAGGAGATCGACGGGGTGCGGGCGTCCGAGGAGTGGCTCGCCGAGGTGCGGGCGGGATCGGCGGCACGAGGCCGTGCAGCGCGGCGGGAGTGGGCGGTGCTCCACCGTGCCGTCGTCGCGGGCACGGGTGACCGCCCCGCGGTCCTCACCGGCGACAGCTCGCAGATCTCATGGCTCGGAACGGTGCAGACGGCGGTGCTCGACGCCCCGCGCCGATTCCTCACCACCGACGGCTACGCGACGCTCGGCTACGGGCTGCCCGCGGCCATCGGTGCCTCCCTCGCTGCGCCGGGCGCGGGCGTGGTCGCACTCCTGGGGGACGGGGCGCTGATGTTCAGCATCCAGGAGCTCGCCACGGCGCGGGCACTGCGACTCGGCCTTCCCGTCGTCGTGTTCGACAACGGTGGCTATGCCGAGATCCGCGCCAACATGGAGGCGGCGGGTGTGGAACCGATCGCCGTCGACCTGGACGCGCCGGACTACGCAGCGCTCGCCGCGGGATTCCACTGCGCCTACGCCGCCGTCCGGACGCCGGACGAACTGACGGCGGCAGTCGCCGACGCTCTCACCCGGGACGCACCGACGGTCATCCGTATCGCGGCGGAGGACTTCCGGGCCCTCGAGTGGCGCGAGGCCGCAGAAGGAGATCGGTGATGGGCGTGTCGCATGAAGAGGCCTTCCTCGACGACTGGAGCGCACTGAGCGCTTTCGGCGCCGTGGCCGGAACGACGGGGGTCGACCGTCAGGCTGCGACGGAGCCCGACGGCGAGCAACGGCGATGGCTCGATGCGCTGCTGACATCGGAAGGTTTCACGGTGCACCGCGATGCGATCGGCAACCAGTTCGCCCTGTGCGAGCTCGTCCCCGGCGCTCCGTATGTGCTCACTGGCTCGCACCTGGACTCGCAGCCCACCGCGGGACGGTTCGACGGGGCCTACGGTGTGCTGGCCTCCGCCCACGCCGCGATTCGCACGGCGTGCTCGCTTCGGGAGACGGGAGAGGCCACGCGCAACATCGCGGTCGTCAACTGGTTCAACGAGGAGGGTTCGCGTTTCAAACCTTCGATGATGGGCAGCTCCGTGTTCACCGGCAAGCTCAGTCTCGAAGACGCGCTGGCGACCGTCGACAGGCATGGGGTGACCGTACGGGAGGCCCTCGAGGGAATCGGCGAACGCGGCGACGCGGTCGCGCCGGAAGTCGCGTCGTACCTGGAGATCCACGTCGAGCAGGGCCGGGCGATGGCTGAGAACGGCATCACGATCGGTCTGGTCGAAGCGACGTGGGGCGCGCACAAGTTCGAGATCCGCGTGACGGGTGAGCAGGCCCACAGCGGGTCCGCGCTGATGCGCGACCGCCGTGACGCGCTGCTGGCGGCCTCTCGCCTCGTCGTGGCCGCTCGCGACCTGGTCGAGCGGTTCCCCGAGGGGATGCTGCACACCGCCGTCGGCGAGCTGCACGTCTACCCGAACTCCCCGGTCGTGGTGGCCAGTGAGGCGCGCCTGTTGCTCGATCTGCGTTCGGAGAGCGCCGAGGTGCTCGCCGCTGCGACTGCCGCCCTGATGGCCGAGATGGAGCGCATCGCGGCGAAGGACCGGGTCGGCATCGAGATCGTCGCCGAGCACGCGTGGGACCGGAACCCGTACGGTGAGGCGGGGCTGGCGCTCGCCCGATCGGTCGCGTCAGAGATGGGGCTTCCGCACGCTCGCGTCCTGACGATCGCCGGGCACGACTCCACCAACATGAAGGACATCGCCCCGACGGTGATGCTCTTCGTCCCGAGCGTCGACGGCGTCTCGCACAATGTCAACGAGTACACCACCGACGCCGACCTGCTCGCAGGCGTCGAGGCGACCACGGAGGTGTTGCGTCGCCTGGTCTGTGGAGCCCTGAGCTGAGACGCGCGGTCGGGCAAGAGTAAGGGCCGGTCGGAGAGGCTTCCGACCGGCCCTGTTCCCTTGCACCAAGAGTGTCCTGCAATCACATGTCCGGTAGCTGCCACAGCAAAACAACTACCGTGCGAGCACTCTATAACGAGAAGATAACGGGAGGGAAGACCCCGCCGTTATCTTTCTGTGATTCTTTCGACGGGGTGATGATGCCCCGAGGTGCGAGGGGAAGTGCCCGCCGCGGTCGCTCACGTCAGTCCACCGGGTGATGGTGTTCCCCCGTGTGCTGGCTCAAGTGAGCCACACCACGAGGACGCTAGGAACGAACGAGGACATGACCTGTCCCCGGCCGAGAATGAGCGGTCAGGCGCGCGATCGGGAAGCGGTGTCGAGGAGTTGGAGGCGGCTTGCCATTCGGATGGCATCGGGCCGTCTGGATGCGTCCGCGAGGAAACCGGACAGATCGACCGTCGACGAGAAACGCACGGGTATGTCGGCGTCCACCAGCACGTCGATGAGGTTGATGAAGCGCTGCTGAGCCTCGGCGTCGACTGCTCCGAAGGGCGGTATGTCGGTGATGACCCACCGGGAGAAGCATCGCGCCCAGTCCAGGTACTCGACCGTCGACGTCGTTGTCGAGCACAGCTGGTCGAATGATGCGACCAGCTCGCCGCCGTCGACTGACGTCACCGTGAATGATCGCCCCTTGACGATGGCGAGGGCCCGCTGTTCAGGTGCACCGGAACCGGCGGGCTCCGGTGTCCAGGTGCCGGCGGCGAAGCCGCGGCCGTGCTGTCGATTGACAGTGCGGTAGTCGATGGGACCCGTGAGGTTCCACACGTCCATGTGCGTCTTGATGAGCGCGATGCCCGGCTCGAAGATGTGGTGCCAGATCGGATTCGGGAGCAGATCGTCCGGGGCGTAGTTCGACGTCGCGAGAACGGCAAGACCGCGCTGGAAGACGTGATCGAGCAAGCGGGTGAGGAGCCGTGCGTCGCCGGAGTCGTGGACGTGGAGCTCGTCGAAGAAGAGCAGGCGGCTGTTCCCGGTGATGTCGTCGATCGCGCGTTCGACGGCGTCTCTTTCGCTTCGGTGACCGTGGATGCTGCGGTGCAGCTCGTCGAAGAACCCATGGAAATGCACGCGCGTCTTCTGAGCCAGCGGGAGCTCCGCAAAGAAGGCGTCAGCGAGCCAGGACTTGCCTCGCCCAGCGTCCCCGTGAATGTAGAGGCTGCGCGGCGACGATCGCCGCAAGGGGCCGCGATCGACATCTGCGCCGAGAGTCGCCAACCGCTCGAGTAACGCCCGTTGAGCTGCATCCAGAGCGAAGCCACCACGCTCTGCCGCGTTCTCGACGCCCGCAACGAGCGCGTTCTCCGGTCGCACTCGTTGAGCGTGCCATGCGACCAGCGGTTCGGCCGAATCGTCGCTGGGTCGCCCGCCGGATTCACGCGGCGGCGACGAGCGTGTTCTGCCGGCGGAGGATCCACCAGCGGCCGTCGCGCCGGGCGAAGACATAGAGGGCCGTCATCTCGGGGGCATCGCCACGGTCTGCGGCTTCCGCGGTCGACCACGCCCGCTTGTGCGCCACCGCCACGTCGGGCGCGAGCAGCACGATCCCGTCCAGGCGGTAGTGCGCCGTCGCGTCGCGCAGATGCGCCCGCAGGAGGGCCTTCCGGGTGGACGTCTCGATCTCCTCGCGTCCGATGAGCTCCGCGCCGACCGCGTTGACGATCCGTGCATCCGGTGCGATGTCGCGGATCAAGAGCTCGGCATCGTTCTCATTGAAGCCCCTCTCGACGTTCGCGACGATGTCGCGGAGGGTGGCCGCGTCCCCGGGCGCGATCGTTTCGTCGGCCGGCTGGATCACGCCGGTGTTCTGCCCGTGCACGATGCGCCAGTCCCCGTCCCGCCGCGCCCACACGTAGGTCGGCCTTCCTTCGCGCCGGGGCGAGAACGACTGCCCATCGGCGGTCAGGTACTCCTGATCCACGCTCGCGATGGCGACGTCCGGTGCGGGGAAGCGCACATCGGTGACGTCGTAGCGGACCGACTGCCCGGCCATCCCGCCGGGCAGCGCCTTCCGGGTGAAGTCGGCGATCTCCTCGACCCCGAGCAGGCGCCCGCCGGCCCCATTCACCCACACGGCGTCGGTCGCGAACAGGGCGAGGAAGCCGTCGACGTCCTCCGCCCGCTGCGTGCGCTGGATGGCGGCGACGAGCTCGGTGAGGCGGTCGGCGTCCCTGGATGCTGCGGTCGCGGGTGACTCGATCGGGCTCATGTCCTAGAGTCCACTTCATCAAGTCCACTTGATGTCAAGGGAAGATATGGCGCACATCCCGGAAGACGCTGTCTGGCTGAGACCAGGACAAGTGGCCCAGCGCGCGGGCGTCGCGGTCTCGACGCTGCACTACTACGAGCGCCTCGGGCTCATCACCAGCCGGCGCACCGCCGGCGACCGCCGCGAGTACCGCCGCGACACGCTGCGCGTCATCGGCTTCATCCGCGCATCCCAGACCCTCGGCATCCCGCTCGCGACGATCAAGCAGGCCCTTGACGAGCTGCCCCACGAGCAGCCGCCCACCAAACGCGATTGGGCCCGGATCGCCCGGATGTGGCGTGCCGACCTGGATCAGCGCATCGAGCGCCTCGAGGCGCTGCGTGACAACCTCGCGAACTGCATCGGCTGCGGGTGTCTCTCCCTCACAGCCTGCCCGTACACGAATCCGGGTGATGCGATGGGGGAGCAGGGGCCGGGCGCCCGGCGTCTCATCCCGTGACCTGATCGGTCAGCACGCGGACCACTCGCGCCGGCGAGCCCACGGCGATCGAGTTCTCGGCTACGTCCTTCGTCACAACGGATGCCGCGCCCACGACGGCGTTGTCCCCGATGGTGACGCCGGGCAGGACGGTGACGTTCGCGCCGAGCCAGACGTTGCGGCCGACGACGATCCGTGACGGGTGCATGTCTGCTCGACGGCTCGGATCGAGGTCGTGGTTGAGCGTGGCGAACACGACGTTGTGCCCGATGAGGCAGTCGTCTCCCACGAACACGCCGCCCTGGTCCTGGAATCGGCATCCGGAGTTGATGAACACGCGCCTGCCCAGCGTGATGTTCTTGCCGAAGTCGGCGGAGAATGGCGGGAACACCGTCACCGACTCGTCGACGTCCTTCCCCGTCAGCTGCGACAGCAGTTCGCGTACCCGTGCCGGTTCGTGGTAGCCGCTGTTGAGCTCCCCGGTGATCCGCAGCGCTTCCTGACTGACGTCGTGCATGACGCGGTGCAGTGGCGAGTCGCCGGTGATGGTGGTGCCGGCATCGAGCGCCTCGAGAAGGTCGTGGAGTTCCATGGGGGGATTCTCACCCACGACCGACTCATTCAGACACGGCCTTCATCGGATTCCACCGGCGATGACGGTGAATGTGCCCACCCCCATCCGCGGCGCGCGGCGCCCGCGTGAGGCCGGTAATGTCATCGGGTGCCTCAGATCCACCGAGCAGCCGTCGCCGACATCGACCCGATCACGCTCTACCGCATCCTGTGGCTGCGGGTGAGCGTCTTCGTCGTCGAGCAGGAGGCCGCCTATCCCGAGATCGACGGGCGCGACATCGAGCGGGGAGCCGAACTCATGTGGATCGCGGAGGGACCGGAGGTCGCCGCGACACTGCGGATCCTCCGCGACGAGGGCGGAATGCGCATCGGGCGGGTGGCCACCGCCGCGCCGGCGCGGGGGCGCGGGTACGCCGGCGACCTCATGCGCGCCGCCGTGGCACGGTGCGCCGAGCTCGCGCCGGACCTGCCCATCGCCCTGGACGCGCAGATGCAGCTCGAGGACTGGTACGCCCGCTTCGGCTTCGTCCGCTCGGGCGAGCCGTTCGAGGAGGACGGCATCCCGCACATCCCGATGAGGAGATCATGACCCCGGTGCAGACCGCGCGGCTGACGCTGCGCCCGTTCACGACGGATGCGGACGATCTCGCGTTCGTCTTCGACATGTACTCGCGGATGGAGGTCCAGCGCTACCTCGGACGGAATCCGCGCGTGCTGACCGACCCGGCTGAGGCTCGCGCCCTGGTCGGCAGGTGGGCGAGCTTGGAGGACGGCGCGCTCGGGGTCCGGGCGATCACGACCCACCGCGGTGACCGGCTGGGGGTCCTGCTGCTCAAGCGCATCCCCTGGTCTGCGGATGCTGCGGCACCGGGAAAGCCCGAAGACATCGAGATCGGCTGGCACCTGCATCCCGACGCGTGGGGCTCCGGGTACGCTGCGGAAGCCGCCGCCGCGGTGCTGGCGGAGGCGTGGGCGGCCGGGATCCCGCGCATCGTCGCGGTGACGAACCCCGCCAACGTCGCCTCGCAGGGCGTGTGCCGCCGCATCGGGATGCGCGCGCTCGGCCCGACCGACCGGTACTACGACACGACGTGCGAGCTGTTCGAGCTCGTGGCGCCGGCAGCCGGAGGCGCACGCGCTGACGGCTAGCGGCTCGGCCCCGGGGGCGCAACCGCGGCGCGCCCGTGTCGTACCCGGGGGAGGATGGGCGCATGCCAGGCATCCCCAGCGTTCCCCTCAACGACGGCACCGCCTTCCCCGAGCTCGGGCTTGGCACCTACAACCTGCGCGGCGAAGCGGGCGTGACCGCGATGGTCTCCGCGCTGGAGGCGGGCTACCGCCTGCTCGATTCGGCCGTGAACTACGAGAACGAGGCCGAGGTGGGCGAGGCGGTCCGCCGCAGCGGCATCCCGCGCGATGAGATCCTCGTCACGACCAAGATCCCCGGCCGTGACCACGGCTACGACGAGGCGACGGCCAGCGCACGGCGGTCCCTGGACGCGATGGGCCTGGATCGCATCGACCTGTACCTCATCCACTGGCCGAACCCCAGCGTCGACAAGTACGTCGACACCTGGCGGGCGATGATCGACCTGCGGGCAGCGGGGTCGGTGCGCTCGATCGGGGTCTCGAACTTCACCGAGCCGATGCTGCGCCGCCTCGTCGAGGAGACCGGCGTCGTGCCGGCGGTGAACCAGGTGGAGCTGCATCCGTACTTCCCGCAAGACCAGCTGCGCGCCGTGCACGCCGAACTCGGCATCCGCACCGAGAGCTGGAGCCCGCTCGCGCGCCGCAGCGAGCTGCTCGGCGAATCGGTCGTGAAAGAGGTCGCCGAGGCCCACGGCGTGACGCCCACCCAGGCGGTGCTGCGGTGGCACGTGCAGGCGGGCTCCACGCCCATCCCCAAATCGGGCGACGCGCAGCGGCAACGGGAGAACGCCGACGTGTTCGGCTTCGAGCTCACCGCCGACGAGGTCGACGCCCTCTCCGGGCTGCGCCGGGGCCGCCTGTGGGACGCCGACCCAGACACGCACGAGGAGATGTAGCCCCTCGCCTCACCTGGGCGGGCGGAGCCCGGCGAGCCACTGATCGAACGTCTCGCGTCCGAGCGTGGCGGAGGCGTCGGGCAGGAGCGATCCGTCGCGCTGCGCGCGGCCGAAGGCCCCAGGCACCGGCACCGCGGGGATCCACCCGTGCGAACCGATCGCGCGGGCGTAAGCCCGCACCATGCGCACAAGGCTCTCCTCACGCGGGCCGGCGAGATCAGGAACCCGCCCCGCCGGGCTCGCGACCGCGATCGCAGCCAGGGCGTCACCGACCTCGCGCGCGGCGACCGGCTGCGTCCGCATCCGCGGCGCGACGCGCAGCGGTCCGACCTTCGCGCGGTCATACATCTGCGCGGCGAATTCGTGGAATTGCGCCGCCCGGAGGATCGTCCACGGGATCTCGCCGACTCCGACGAGCTCCTCCTGCGCGACCTTTCCGGCGTAGTACCCGAACGGGGCGTGGTCGATCGCGACGATGGAGAGGGCCACGTGATGCCCCACTCCCGCCCGTGCCTCTGCGGCGAGGAGGTTCTGCGTCGTCTCGCGGAAGAACTCCACCGACTCCGCGCCGTCCAGCGTCTCGACGCTGAGCGCATCGATCACCGCATCCACGCCCTCCAGCGCCGCATCCAGCCCTGCGGTGCTCCGCACGTCGACGCCCCTGCCGCGCGAGATCACCACCGGCTCGTGTCCGGCCGCACGCAACGCCGCGACGGCATGGCGTCCGACCGCGCCGGTACCCCCGGCCACCGCGATCCTCACCGCTGTCCGCTCCTCTCCCGCACGATCCGACCTGTCTGCTGCACGATCCGGTTCATACCCTCCCGACGATGCAGCATGCGCGAACGTGAGGTTCGCGCTGCCCTACGCTGAGGCGGGGAGGCGCGGGACGTGTTCGACGTGGAGACGGAGCGGTCGCAACTGACGGCGATGGCGTACCGGATGCTGGGCACCGTCGCCGACGCCGAAGACGCCGTGCAGGAGACCTATGCGCGCTGGTTCCGGATGCCCGAGGACGACCGGGCCGCGATCCGCTCTCCCGGCGCGTGGCTCGGGCGCACGGTCGGCCGCGTGTGCCTGGACGTGCTCGGCTCTGCGCGCATGCGGCACGAGCACTACGTCGGGGAGTGGCTGCCCGAGCCGGTGCCGGCGCACTCGGATCTGGTGACGGGGGCCCGCTCGGGCGAAGACCCACTGGACGTGTCGGTGCGCAACGACGCCGTGAGCACGGCGCTGCTGCTGGTGCTGGAGGCCCTGACCCCCGCCGAACGCGTGGCTTTCGTGCTGCACGACGTGTTCGATCTGAGCTTCGCCGAGATCGCCGCCGCCATCGGCCGATCCGAGGCGGCCACGCGCCAGCTGGCGTCCTCCGCACGGCGTCACATCCGGGACAGGCGCGCGCGGATGGCCTCGCGCGAACACCACGACGCCCTCGTGCAGGCGTTCGCGGTGGCGTCGCTGACCGGCGATTACCACGCCGTCGTGAGCGTGCTGGCCCCCGATGTCGTGCTGCACTCCGACGGCGGCGGAGTCGTGTCGGCGGCGCGGCGACCCGTGCTCGGCGCTGACCGGGTGGCCCGGTTCCTGCTCGGGCTCCCGCATCTTCAGCCCGGGACCGTCCTCGAGCCGGTCGCGACGCCGGACGGCCTCGGGTTCCTCGCGCGCACGGCGAGCGGGCAGGTGCACAGCGTGTGGACGGCGGGCGTCGAAGGCGGCCGGGTCACCGACGTGTGGATCATGGTCAACCCCGCGAAGCTCACCCTCTGGGCGTGACGTCCGGTTCGTCCGGGGCCAGCTCGGCGGGTTCGGGCAATCCCGATCCGGGTGGACTCGGTTCCGCCCCGGGCGTCGCGAGTGTCGCGATGACCACCCCGGCGAGGGCCACGGCGCCGCCGATCGCCTTGACCGGGTCCAGCGGCTCGCCCAGGACGAGGGCGAAAGCGTACCCGAACGCCGGGATGGCAGCGGTCGAGACGCCGGAGATGGCAGCGGGCACCCTCTCGGCGCCGTAGTTGAACAGCACCAGCGTGGGCGCGGTGACCACGAGCGCGAGGATGAGGATGCTGAGGAGTCCGCGTGCATCAGAGGGCACGGCGATCGTGCCCGTCACCGCCTCCCAGCCCAGCCAGGGCAGCATGAGCGCGGTGCCCCACACGCCGGTGGCGGTGGCCAGCGACAGCGCGTCCGGAGCATCCGGTCGCCCCCCGTCGCGACGCAGCAGCACCGTGTAGACGGCGTAACTGCCAGCGCCCCGATGTTCAACACGACGCCGAGGTCGAAGCGGAATCCGGATGCGGCGACGAGGGCGACGCCGAGGGAGGCCAGGATCAGGCCGATGACCGTACGCAACGACAGCCGTTCCCCGATCATCACGACGGCGGCGATCGCCGTGAGCACCGGCAGCAGCGAGACCACGAGCGCCGCCGTGCCGGGGGTCGTGAAGAGCAGGCCGATGTTGGCGAGGGAGTAGTAGAGCGTGACGCCGGTGAGGCCCAGCAGGATCGTGCGGGGTTGACGCAGCGTGCGCACGAAGGCGGGGCGCCGCACGGCGAGAGGAATGAGCACGACGAGTGCGAGACCGAAGCGACTCACCGACAGGACGGCGGGCGATCCGGTCTCCAGGGCCCAGCCCGACAGCACGTAGGCGAACGACCACAGGATCACCGACGCCCCGATCGCCGCGATCGGCCACCCGCGCGCCGCCACCGGCGGGCTCAGAGTTCGACGCCGCGGTCGGGGTCGTTGACGCCGGAATTGCGTCCGCGCCACGACTCGTACGCGAGGAGCCAGCCGATCGAGATGACGGCGCTCAGGACGACGCCCAGCCACACGTTCCCGAACACCATCCCGAAGAGCACGCCCAGGGCCACGAGCAGGATCGTGCCCAGGATCCACTGGGTGCGGCCGCGTGGCCAGCCGGTGCGGGGTTCGGACATACGGTCAGCCTAGAGCCTGCGCCGGGTCAGTTCCGCGGTGCGATCGAGACCATCCAGTCGACGCCGAAGCGGTCGGTAAGCATGCCGAATCGGCCGCCCCACGGCGGCGTCTCGAGCGGCATCGTGATCGCGCCGCCGTCGCTGAGCGCATGCCAGTAGCCCTCGAGCTCCGAGTCGTCGTCCCCGCTGAGCGACACCGCGAACCCTGCCGGAGGAGCGTAGGGCAGCGACCGCGGCGTGTCCGAGGCCATGAGGGTGAACCCCCCGGGGGTGTCCAGCTGGGCGTGCATCACCAGATCGTTCTCGGCGGGGTCCTGACCCATGTCGTACGCCGCGAAGGTGTCGATCGCGAGCTCGCCGCCGAAGACGGAGCGGTAGAACTCCATCGCAGCGCGCGCGGTGTCGCGGAAGGACAGGTAGGGGTTCAGTGTCGTGGACATGAGGGCAGTGTGCTCCGGGGTGCCGACATCCGCCCCGCGGTCATCGGGCCCGGTGGTCCTCGGGGTGCACGCGCGGCCCGCGCCGCGGCTCGATGACGCCACTGGCGTAGATGAGGCGGATGGCCCGCTGACGCTGCCCCGCCCAGGGGGCGAGGAGCTCGAGCATCCCGTCGTCGTCCACGCGGTGGCCGGTCAGGGCGTATCCGACGTGGTGCGCGAGGTGGTAATCGCCCACGCTCACCGCGTCCGGGTCGCCGAACGCGCGGATGCGGGTCTCGGCGCTCGTCCACACCCCCACGCCGCGCACACTCGTAAGCACCGCCTCGCGGGCCGCTGCGTCGGCGGCGGCGATGCTCGCGCGTTCGAGGGAGTCCGCCCGGGCGGCGGCGTCGACGATCGTGCGCGACTGCGGGGGCTCGAGGCCCGCGCGGTGCCACGTCCAGGAGGGGATGCGGCGCCAGCCGTCCAGGTCCGGCGGCGCGAACATCGGGCGGGGCGTCGGGCCCGGCGCGCGCTCGCCGCACCACGTGAGGATGCGGCGCCACGCCGAGAAGGCCTGCAGTGCGGTGACCTTCTGCTCCATGACCGCGCTCGCCAGGGAATCGAAGACGCGGTCGGTGCGACCGATCCGCAGTCCGGGGTGGCGGTGGTGGGCCTCGGCGATGAGCGCGTGGCGCGACGGGTCGAAGTCGCCCGGGTCGTCCCGGGCTCCGCAGAGGTCGGGGAGCTGGGCGAGGGCCCACTCGGCGCCCGGGCCCCACGCCGCACCGCGCACGGTGCCGCCGGGACCCTCGCGCAACGCCAGGGTCGCGATGCCCTCCGGTGTCCGGCTCGCGCGCCAGATGACGCCGCCGGCCGTCGTCATGGCGGGATCGTGCGCGCCGTGGCGCTGCGCGAGCACCGCGCGCGCCAGGTCGAGCGGGTGACGCGGACGGTAGACCGTCTCCCGTGGCGCGGGGGAGGACGGACGCGGATCGCGCGGGGCGCGCGGTGGGGCGGACGCCCGTACGCGCACTCCTGTCGGCCTCATGCCGCCACCCTACGTCGTGCTCTCGACATCCTCCTGGGTGCCTGGCCCGCGTCGCGGGTCAGACCCGGTCGGGGGAGGGGGTGCCATGGCCGAAGCGGATCGTGACGTCGGCGTGCCGGTCGAAGCGGTAGCCGACGCCACGGACGGTGCGCACGATGTCTTCGAAGCGCCCGAGCTTGGCGCGCAGCCGTCGGACGTGCACATCGATGGTGCGCTCGCCGGGTGCGTCGTCGTCGGCGGGGTTCTGCCACAGGGACGCGACCAGCTCGCTGCGGTCGATCGTGCGGCCTTCGCGCAGGACGAGGTACTGCAGCAACTCGAACTCCTTGAAGGTGAAGGCGGCCGATTCGCCGTCGATGAGCACGCGCTTGCGGGAGATGTCCACCACGACGCCGCCGGCGAGGTCATCGGCGTCCTCGGGCTCCTGCTTGGTGCGGGCGACCGCCGAGGGCTCGTGCAGGGCGAGGCGCACGACGTCGACGTCCCGTCCGCCGGCCCCGGTGGGGGCCAGCGCGACCGTGGCGTAGGTCTGGGCGCTGGGGGCGAGGTCGGCGAGCGTGCGGCGGAGGGCCTCGACGAGGACGCCCAGGCTCACGCCATCGGCTGCCGCCTTGGCTTCGTCGATGCCGACGTACAGGGCGAATCCGCGCGGCGCGGTGCCCGGGGGGAGGTGTCGCGCCGCGCCGGGGGCGGGCTCGGGTGCGGGAGTGGGGACCGCACGGAGGTGGCGGGTGGGAGCGGGACGGTCGAGCAGGGCGGGAGTAGACATGATGATGGCTGTCCTCAGAAGGGGGAACCGGCGCGGGAAGAGCGCGGTTCGAATGCGGGAGAGCGGGCCGCGATGGCCAGGGATGGAGCATCCGGGGACGCGTGATCGACGCGGGTGCCGGGATGCTGGGGACGCGTGCTCGCGCGCTCAGAAGCGCAAGCGGGCGTCGGGCGGGGTCACCGAGTCAGCGACACATTCGACACGAGGTCGCGCGGCCGGCCATCATCATGCCGGCAGTCCCGTTCGCCTCCCAGGCGGACAGAGAACGCGCGTGATCCGTCATGGGGCCGATTATGTCCGAATGCGTCGCCGTGCGTCAAATGTGTCGCCGTGCGGGCGCGAATATGACGTCGTGTGACCGCTCAGCCGCTGCGTGGCGCAGGCGAGGGTCCCGCCTTTTTGTTGCGATCTCCAGCAAAGGTCTTGCCCTCGCGCGATCGAGTCCTTTACTGTGTCGGTCGAAGCGCTTCCCGAAAGCGCTTCGACACGCGAAGCCGCGGCGGCAGCCGCTGACGATGGAGTCCGGATGGCGAAGATCGACGAGGTGGCGAAAGCCGCCGGCGTTTCCATCAGCACCGTCTCCTACGCGCTCAGCGGCAAGCGCCCGGTCGCCAAGGACACGCGCGAGCGGATCGAGAAGGCCGTGCGTGAGCTCGGCTACAGCCCCAACGCGGGCGCGCGCATGCTCGCCGGCGACCGCACCCACATCTTCGCCCTGACCGAGCCGCTGCGCACCGACACCCACGCTCCCACGCACATGGCCTTCGTGCTGGCCACCGCCGTCGCGGCGCGGCGCCAGGGGTACGACATCCTTCTCCTCACCGACGAAGAAGCCCGAGCCGGCATGAGCAGGGTCGCCTCCAGCGGCCTGGTGGACGCCATCCTGGTGCTGGATGTCGCTCCCGACGACCCCCGCGTTCCCCTGGCGCGCGCCATCGCGACGCCCTCCGTGTTCATCGGCGTTCCCGACGACAATGACGGGCTGGTGTGCGTCGATCTCGACTTCGAGACGGCAGCCGCCATGGCGGTGGACGCGCTCGCCGACGCCGGACACGAGCGCATCGCCCTCGTCGGTCAGACCGATATCGCCTATCGGTCCTCCAACTTCCCGCCGCGCGTCCGCGTCGCGGCCGAGCGACGCGCCGCCGAACGGTCGCTGTCGCTGATGTTCCGCTCCTCCGGCGCCGTGATGGTCGACCCGGCTGCCACGCGCCGCGGCGTGCGGGAGCTCGTGGACGCCGGGGTCACCGGGCTCATCCTGCACTGCGCGCAGGAAGCCCACGCAGCGGCGCTGGACGAACTGGCCGAGCGGGGCCTGTCGGTCCCCACCGACATCTCCGTCGTGGCGGTCGGATCGAGTTTCGACACCGCCGCCCTGCCCACCGCGGTGGACACCATTCCGCTGATCCCGCAGGCGTCGTGCGACCTCGCCGTCGAGCTCGCGATGCGCTCGCTCGGCGCCGACCGCCCCGAGCCGGGGCTCCACCTCATCCCTCCCACCTATGTCGGCCACGGGTCGCTGCGTCGCCCGGCTGGTCCCGCCTCCTCCTGATCCGTTCCCTGAACCGGCCGTCCCATGTCCGTTATCGAAGCGCTTCGACAGCACCACCCTCCGCAGTTCCCGATCACCGGCCCGATCACTCGGGCTCTCAAGAAAGGAGTGCCGACGATGGCACGAAACATCCGAAAGACACGACGCGTCGCTGCGGCCGTCGGCACCGCGACGATCGCGGCGCTCGCCCTCTCCGCGTGCTCCGGCGGCGGCTCGGGCGGGGGAGGCGACGGCGACACCCTGACGCTGTGGCACTACGAGGGCGACAACAGCGCGATGGGCATCGCGTGGGCCGAAGCGATCGAGGTCTTCGAGGAGGAGACCGGCGCGACGGTCGAGTTCGAGGAGCGCAGCTTCGAGCAGATCCGCTCCACCGCCAGCCAGGTGCTCAACTCCGATGAGGCCCCCGACCTCATGGAGTTCAACAAGGGCAACGCCACGGCCGGCTTCCTCGCCAGTCAGGGCCTGCTCGCCGACATCAGCGACGCCGTGGACGAACACGGATGGGACGACATGCTCGCCCCCGCGCTGCAGACCACCGCGCGCTACGACGAGGACGGCGTGATGGGTTCGGGCGCGTGGTACGGCGTGCCGAACTACGGCGAGTTCGTCACGGTCTACTACAACAAGGACGCCTTCGCCTCCGCTGGGCTCGAGGTTCCGGAGACCTATGACGAGTTCATCGCCGTGCTGGACGCCTTCCAGGCGCAGGGCATCACGCCGCTGGCCGAAGCGGGCCTCGAGTACCCCCTCGGACAGCTGTGGTATCAGCTGGCACTGAGCCAGGCCGACCGGCAGTGGGTCAACGACTACCAGCTGTACGAGAACCCCGTCGACTGGGCCGGCGACGAGGTCTCCTACGCGACCGAGACGGTGCTGGAGTACGCCGACAAGGGCTACTTCTCCCCGGACGTCACCGGCCAGAAGGCCGAGGATGCGGGCGTGTCCTTCATCAACGGCACCGCCCCGATCTTCGTCTCCGGCAGCTGGTGGTACGGGCGATTCGTCGACGAGATCGAGGGCTTCGACTTCGGTCTGTTCCCCTTCCCCGGCAGCGACCTGAGCCTGGGCTCGTCCGGCAACCTGTGGGTCGTCCCCGAGCGGGCTCAGAACAAGGACCTCGCCTACGAGTTCATCGACATCACGATGCGGCCGGAGATCCAGGCGCTCATCGGCAACAACGGCGGCCTGCCCGTCGCCGCGGATGAGGCCGACATCACCGACGAGAAGAGCCTCGAGCTCATTCAGGCCTTCAACGCGGTCAACGAGCAGGACGGTCTGGCGTTCTACCCCGACTGGCCCACGCCGACCTTCTACGACGCCCTCGTGGCCGAGTTGCAGGAGCTCGTCAACGGGACCAAGTCGGCCGCCGAGGTCCAGGAGGCCCTCGGCGCGGAGTACGACTCCTACGTCGACGACTTCCGCTGACCGACACGGGTGGCCCGCCGTCACGGCGGAGGGCCACCCGCACCACCCGGGCTCACGCCCTCCACGCCGCGATCGCGGCACCACCCACGTCCGAGGAGCCGGCGATGTCCGCTGTTCCCTTCGTCCGCCCCGCGCGGACCAAACTCCCGCCCGAGGAGCCCCTGATCCCGCAGCGCCGCGGCGGCACCGCGGGCTACTGGCTCTACCTCGTGCCCGGGCTGGTCCTGGCCACCGTCATCATCGTCATCCCACTGGTGTGGAACATCTACCTGAGCTTCACCGACTGGCGCGGCATCCGTCCCCCCGAGTTCATCGGTCTGGAGAACTGGATCGAGCTGCTGGGCGACGGCAAGTTCTGGACCTCGTTCGGGAACAGCATCTGGATGATCGTCGCGATGGTGGTCTTCCCGACCCTCATCGGGCTCGTCCTGGCCGCGCTGCTGTTCGACGTGATCGGGCGCAAGTTCGGCGGCCGGCTGGCCAGCTTCCTGCGCGCGACGTACTACCTGCCGCAGATCCTTCCCGCCGCCATCGCCGGCATCGTCATCGGGTGGATCCTGCGCCCGCAGGACGGCGCGCTCAACTCCATCCTGGAAGGCGCCGGCCTGGGGTTCCTCACCCACAACTGGCTCGGCTCGCCCGACACCGCGCTGGGGGCGATCATGGTCGTCCTCGTCTGGATCCAGATCGGCTACCCCGTCGTGGTGTTCATGGCCGCGCTGCAGCGCGTCGATCCGGAACTGTATGAGGCGGCCGAACTCGACGGCGCGAACTGGCTCCAGCGTTTCCGAGCCATCACCGTCAGCATCATCCGCCCCGAGATCTACGTCGTCACCCTCACGTGCACGATCGCCGCCCTGAAGGTCTTCGGCCCGGTGTACGTCCTGACCCGCGGCGGGCCGGGCACCTCGACGATCGTGCCCGCGTACTACGCCTACAGCGAGTTCTTCCAGTCCCAGCAGGTGGGCTACGGCGCGACGATCGCCACGGCGCTGACGATCGTCATCGCGATCGTGTCGATTCTGTTCATCCGCGCGCAGAACCGCGCGGAGCGCAAGGAAAGGGCGGGACTGTGAGAGCCGCCACGATGACCGTGACCACGGCGACGAAGGGCCGCCCCGCAGACCTCGAGGGAGGCGGCGTCCGGCGCCGCGGCGCAAAGGGGCGCGGCGGCATGACGAAGAGGCGGGGTGTGGACTGGCTGCTGCTGGCCTTCGCGATCGTGGCAGCCATCGTCATCATCGCGCCGTTCTACCTGATCCTCATCAACTCGTTCAAATCGCCCGCTGACTACTCCAACGGCGGGCCGCTGGCCCTGCCGACCGCGCTGAACTTCGACGGCATCATCGCGTTCTGGGAGCGCGTGAACTTCCCGCAGAAGGTGTGGAACTCCTTCTTCATCGCCGGGATGGTGGCGCTCCTGGCGGTGCTCATCTCGGTGCTCAACGCGTTCGCCATCGGGATCGGGCGGGTGCGCGGGCGCTCGTGGATCGTCCTGCTGTTCCTCCTGGCCAACCTGCTCCCGCAGGAGGCGCTGCTGTACCCGCTCTACTACATGTTCCGCGAGGTCGGGCTGTACAACAACGTGTGGTCGGTGATCATCGTCTTCACCGTCATCCAGGCGGCCTTCGGCACCTACCTGCTGTCCTCGGTGTACGGCACCTTCCCCCGAGAGGTGCTCGAGGCCGCCGCGATCGACGGCGCGACCCGCTGGCAGATCCTGTGGCGCGTGATCTTCCCGATCAGCCGTCCCACGCTCTCGGTCCTGGTCATCTTCTTCTTCATCTGGACGTGGAACGAGTTCCTCATCCCGCTGACCTTCCTGGTCTCCAACGAGAACCAGACCGTGCCGGTGGCCATCAGCGTCCTGCAAGGGGACCGCCTGATGGATGTGACGACCACCAGCGCGTCGGCGCTGCTGGGCCTCATCCCCACCCTTCTCTTCTTCCTCATCTTCCAGCGCACCCTCACGCGCGGCATCACCGCAGGAGCAGTCAAGTAATGAAGTTCACCGATGGTTTCTGGCAGCTGCGACCGGGCGTCACCGCCCTGTACTCGCAAGAGGCCTATGACATCCGCGAGACCGGCACGGTCGATGGGACCGGCATCCGGGTGATCGCCCCGACGAAGGTCATCGAGCGGCGGGGCGACACCCTCAACCGCCCCGTGCTCACGGTGACGCTCTCCTCTCCGCTGGAGGGAGTCGTGCGCGTGCGGATCGAGCACCACTCCGGCGCCGGCCGCGGACTGTCGTTCGCGCTCCCGGGTACGGTCGCAGGCGCGGCATCCTTCTCCATCGACGACGCGGGCGCGCGGCTTCGCACCGGCTCGCTCGAGGCGCACGTGACCCCGGGCGCCCCGTGGTCGCTGTCCTTCCGCTCGGACGGGCGCCCGCTCACCGCGAGCGGCCACAAGTCGCAGGGGTACATCACGCTCACCCCCGACGCGCAGGTGGATCCCGGCATCGTCGGCAACGCGCGCACGGGGAGTCCCGCCGGGCGCTCGCGCACCTTCGTGCACGAGCAGCTCGACCTCGGTGTGGGCGAGCTCGTCTACGGACTGGGGGAGCGGTTCGGTCCCCTCGTGAAGAACGGCCAGACCGTCGACATCTGGAACGCCGACGGCGGCACCTCCAGCGAGCAGGCGTACAAGAACGTGCCCTTCTACCTGTCCGACCGCGGCTACGGCGTGCTCGTGAACGATCCGGGTCACGTGTCGTTCGAAGTGGGCTCCGAAGCGGTCGAGCGCGTGCAGTTCTCCGTGCCCGGCGAAGCGCTGGAGTACTTCGTCATCGACGGCCCGACTCCCAAGGACGTGCTCTCGCGGTACACGGAGCTGACCGGCCGCGCCCCCGTCGTGCCGGCGTGGTCGTACGGGCTCTGGCTGTCCACGAGCTTCACGACCGACTACGACGAGGCCACCGTTTCATCGTTCCTGGACGAGATGGCCGCCCGCGAGCTGCCGCTGTCGGTGTTCCACTTCGACTGCTTCTGGATGCGGGAGTTCCAGTGGTGCGATTTCGAGTGGGATCCGCGGGTCTTCCCCGACCCCGACGGGATGCTGCAGCGCCTGCACGAGCGCGATCTGCGCGTCAGCGTGTGGATCAACCCCTACATCGGCCAGGCGTCGCCGCTGTTCGCCGAGGCGGCGGAGCAGGGATTCCTGGTTCAGCGCGCTGACGGATCGGTGTGGCAGTGGGACCTGTGGCAGGCGGGCATGGGCCTGGTGGATTTCACCAACCCCGGCGCCACGCGCTGGTACCAGGACAAGCTGCGCGCCCTCGTGGCGCAGGGCGTGGACTGCTTCAAGACCGATTTCGGCGAGCGCATCCCGCTGGACGTCGTCTACGCCGACGGCAGCGCCCCCGACCGCATGCACAACCTGTACACCCACCTGTACAACCAGGCCGTGTACGACGTGCTCGTCGAGGCGCGCGGAGAGGGCGAGGCGGTGCTGTTCGCCCGGTCGGCGACAGCGGGGGGTCAGACGATGCCGGTGCACTGGGGCGGCGACTCCACGTCGACCTTCGCGTCGATGGCCGAGACGCTGCGCGGTGGCCTGTCGCTGGCGATGAGCGGGTTCGCGCACTGGAGCCACGACATCGGCGGATTCGAGGGCACCCCCGACCCCGCCGTGTTCAAGCGCTGGACCGCGTTCGGCCTGCTCGGCACCCACAGCCGACTCCACGGATCGCAGTCGTACCGGGTGCCGTGGCAGTTCGACGAGGAGGCCGTGGAGGTCACCCGCACCTTCACGCACCTCAAGATGCGCCTCATGCCCTACCTGTATCAAGCAGGCCTGGATGCGACCGAGACGGGGGTGCCCGTCATGCGCCCGATGGCCTTGGAGTTCCCGCACGACCCGGCGGCGGCATACCTCGACCGGCAGTACATGCTCGGCTCCGACCTCCTCGTGGCGCCGGTGTTCTCCGCCGACGGCGACGTCGAGTTCTACCTGCCGGAGGGCGAATGGACGCAGCTGCTCATCGGTGAGACCGTGACCGGCGGACGCTGGCGTCGCGAGCGTCACGGATTCGACAGCATCCCGGTGTACGTTCGTCCCGGTGCCGTGATCCCCTGGGGAGCGCGCACCGACCGGCCCGACTACGACTACCTCGACGGTCTGCGTCTCCGGGTGTTCCCCGGCGGCGAAGGCATCGCCGAGGTGCGCGTCACGACCCCCGACGGCCGGAGCGTCCTCCTGACCGCCGACCGTTCGGAGATCACCCGATGAGCACGTCCACCGGCAACGCCGACTACCGCGACAGCGGCCTGGTCTTCCCCGAGGGCTTCACCTTCGGCTCCGCCACGGCGTCGTATCAGGTCGAAGGCGCCGCGGCCGAGGACGGTCGCCTGCCCTCCATCTGGGACACGTTCAGCAAGACCCCGGGCAAGGTCTGGAACGGCGACACGGGTGACGTCGCGTGCGACCACTACCACCGGTGGGAGGCCGACCTCGACCTCATGAGCGGCCTCGGGCTGGGCGCGTACCGCTTCTCGATCGCGTGGCCGCGCATCATGCCGACCGGAACCGGGCCGGTGAACCAGGCGGGCCTCGACTTCTACTCCCGCCTGGTCGACGGACTGCTCGAACGCGGCATCCGCCCCGTCGCGACGCTGTACCACTGGGACCTGCCGCAGACGCTGGAGGACGCCGGTGGATGGCCCGTGCGCGCGACCGCGGATGCGTTCGAACGCTACGCGGAGGTGGTCGGCGCGGCGCTCGGTGACCGCATCCACACCTGGACCACCCTCAACGAGCCCTGGTGCTCGGCCTACCTCGGCTACGGGCAGGGCGGGCACGCGCCCGGGCGGCACGAACCCGCCGCGGCGCTGGCCGCCGTCCACCACCTCAACCTCGCGCACGGCCGCGCCCTCCAAGCGCTGCGGGCGACCTCCACGGGAGACCCGGAGTACTCCGTGACGCTCAACTTCCACGTGCCGCGGGGCAGGGGCGACCAGGCCGCCGAGGCGATCCGTCGCGTCGACGCCCTCGCCAACCGCGCCTTCACCGGCCCGATGCTGCGCGGGGAGTACCCTGCGGACCTGCTCGAGGACACCGCATCCGTCACCGACTGGTCGTTCGTGAAGGACGGGGACCTCGGCGCCATCCACCAGCCGATCGACGTGCTCGGGGTGAACTACTACTCGACCGTCACGGTGCAGATGTGGGACGGCGTCTCCCCGAAGCAGAACAACGACGGGCACAAGGCCGCCGACGGCGGCACCGCGTGGCCGGGCAGCGACGGGGTCGTGGAGTTCCTCGAGCAGCCCGGGCCGTACACCGCGATGGGGTGGAACATCGCCCCCGAGGGCCTGGAGGAGCTGCTGCTCTCGCTGCGCGACCAGTTCCCCGGCCAGGCGCTCATGGTGACCGAGAACGGCGCCGCGTTCGACGACGTCGTCGCCGAGGACGGCTCCGTGCCCGATCCCGATCGCCTGGACTACCTGCGCCGCCACTTCACCGCCGCCCACCGGGCGATGGCTCAGGGCGTGGACCTGCGGGGATACTTCGTGTGGTCGCTGCTGGACAACTTCGAGTGGGGCTACGGCTACTCCAAGCGGTTCGGGATCGTGCGCGTGGACTTCGATTCCCTCGAGCGCACAGTGAAGGACAGCGGCCGCTGGTACTCCGAGCTCGCCCGCACGGGCGTGCTGCCGGACTGAGGTCCCTGCCACACTGGGCCCGTGAAGCTGCGGATCGTGGGGGTCTCCGGCGCGGGGAAGACCCGCCTCGCCCGGGAGGCCGGAGCCCGGCTGGGCGTTCCGGTGCTCGAGCTGGACGCCGTCTTCTGGGATGCGGGCTGGCAGCATCGTGACCTGGGCGAGGCGCTCGGGCTCGTGCGCGGGTTCGTGACGGAGCATCCGGACGGGTGGGTGATCGAGGGCAACTGGTCGTCGCGGCTGAACGGGCTGCTGGATCCGGGGACGACCGGCGGGGCGGACGCGTTCGTGTGGCTCGACCACCCGCGACCGGTCGTCATGCGGCGCGTCGTCGCGCGTACGCTGCGCCGCGGGCTCACCCGGCAGGAGCTGTGGCACGGCAATCGCGAGACCCCGGCCAACTGGATCCGGTGGACCCCCGAGGAGAACATCGTGCGGTGGGCGTGGACGCAGCATCCGGTGACGCGCGAACGGATGCAGCGCAGGATCGCCGCCGGGATGCCGGTGGTGCGCCTGGCCGGTCAGCGGCAGGTGGACGCGTGGCTGGCCGCCCTGCCGTCCAGAATTCAGGAGAACTGAGGGCTGCGGCCCCGCCGGCGGTGGTCGGATCGGCGTGTCTCCTGAGTTTTGCGCGGGCGTGGCGCGGATGCGGCGACGCCGGGCCGGACCAGGCGTACCCTGTCGGGGTGACCGGACTGCGATTCACCGACGAGAAGGACGCCTCGCGTTACACGCTGCACCGTGGCGACGACCTCGTGAGCGTGCTGGACTACCGCGACGACGGGCGCACCGTGGCGATGACGCGGGCGTACACGATCCCGACCTTCCGCGGACACGGCTACGCCGGCGAACTGGTCGCCCGGGCCGTGGCGCACCTCGAGGCGGCCGGCGACCGCGAGGTGATCCCGGTGTGCTGGTACGTCGCCGAGTGGTTCGACGCCCACCCCGAACACGCCGGCATCCTCCGCACCGCCCGCTCCGCCTGACCGTACCGCCGCCCGCCGCGCCGCGCCCGCCGCCCGCCGCGGCCGCCCGCCGCCCGCCGCGCCGCGCAAATGCGCCGCGCAAATCCGCGAGACTGCTGCGCACCGGCGAGACCGAGGCTTTATGTCGCGGTCTCGCCGGTGGCGTGCTGTCTCGCGGAACCGGGGGTGGGGTGGGGCGGGGCGGGGGTCGGGGCGGGCGGGGTAGTCGGCGTCGGTGGGCGCGTCAAGCCCTCGCGAGCCGGAGGGGCGGCGCGGGAGGGTGGAAGGGACGGAAGGAACACGCCATGGATGATCGCGATCTGCCCGAGGGCGTCATCGACGCCGACCCGCCCGGCGGCTGGGAGAGCGGCGCAGCCGCCGACGGTGAGACGGCCGAGCAGAGCCGCGCGGCCCAGGGGTCGTCGCGCCTGAGTGACGCGGGCCTGCCGGGCGAGTCATCCGGGGGCACCAGCCCCGATGCGCCGATCGAGAGCGACGAGCCGTCCCAGGCGGCGGACCCCGATCTGTCCAACGACGAGGAGAGCTGAGATGTCGGGTACGACGAACGAGTTCGACGAACCGGGCGGGAACTACCCCGACCGCTACGACGAGAAGCCGGTCGAGCCTTCGCAGGCGGATGATCGCCGCGGTGACGGTGAGGCGACCGTGCAGCACGGGGAGGCGACGCAGGACGTGCAGGGCGGCGCCGTCGCTCACGATGCCAAGGCCCCGGACGCCGACCCCGACACGAGCTCGAGCGCGGCATCGGGCACGCAGAACGCCCCGGCGATGGATATGCACTCCACGACCAACGAGGACCGCGTCGAAGGCATCGTGGCGCAGACGCGTCAGGACGTCGGCGACGCCTCCGAGGAGCGCATCGCCGACGTGCTGCGCCAGCGCTTTTCGGAGACCGGCACCGACATCGGCGACGACCGCATCCGGGCGCTGGCCGCGGAGATCGCCCAGCGCTGAATCAGCACCCGCCCCGGCTCACACCGTGCACGTGTGCGGCCGGAAGGCGGCGTCGGACGCGCGCGGACGGAAGCCCGCGTCGGAGCCCGGCGGGACCGCGACCGGGCGCGGCCACACGCCGCGGAACGCGCGGCGCGGCGCGGCCGGAGGGTCGAGCGGCCGGAGCACGCGCTCCGGAATGAGACGCTCCGCCCGCAGTGCTCGGCGGCGCAGCGCGCGATCGCGCTCGGCGCTGTCGTGCTGGAACTGGACTTCTGCGGCATAGATCCCGAACATCATCGCTCCTGTGGGTCAGTCGTTGCCTCACGAGCGAACGTACGCGCGGCCGCCGACATTGCCGTCGACGCCGACGCTGGCAGGAAAACGTCCTGCCATGGCGGTCAGGCGGCGAAGAGCAGGATGCGTGCGACAGCGGGCGCCGCATCCCGGATCATCGTCTCGTGCCCGCGATCGGGGATCTCCTCCAGGCGGCCGTCGGGCAGGGAATCCGCGACGAACCGGCACCACGCCCGGGGGGAGACGGGGTCCTCCTCCCCGCGCAGCACGAGCACCGGTACGCGCACGCGATCGAGAGAGTCCTCCGGGGCATGCGCGAGCATCGCGCGGAACTTCCGGCGCAGCCATGGCCCCGCGCGCAGATACTCCCGCGCGCCGGCGAGGATCACCTTGGGATGCTCGTCGGTGAGGTCGCGCAGCAGCCGCCACATCTGCGGCAGCGCGCGACGCGCACGAGCATCCACCGTGGGGGCCGCCAGCACGAGCCGGGCGACGGTGGCCGGATGGCGTGCGGCGACCTCGATGGCCACCTGCGAGCCCATCGAATGCCCGACCAGCACGACGCGCCCCGGCGCCCGCTCGACGATGAAGGCCGCCACGAGGTCTGCCAGCCGCTCGATGGCGGGCGTGCGCGCGGGCTCGGGAGCCTCGCCGTAGCCGGGCAGGTCGATCGCGATCACGCGGCCGTGGCGGCGGAGGAGCTTCACGGCGTGGGCGAACACCGTCCGTCCCATCCCGATCCCGTGCACGAGCAGGAACACCGTCTCCCCGTGCCCCTGGGTCTCGGCCACGAGCGTGCAGCCGGCCGCGGTGAACGTGCTCACCGAGACGTCGTCGGTCGGCTCGGGATCCACGCTCCGACGCTACCGGGTCTGGATGCGGCACCCCGACCGGGCGTACCGTGGGCGGCATGTGCCGGAACATCCACACCCTCCACAACTTCGCGCCCGCCGCGACCACCGAGGAGATCCAGGCGGCCGCCCTGCAGTACGTGCGCAAGATCGCCGGGACCACCAAGCCCTCGCGTGCGAACCAGGCGGCCTTCGATCGTGCGGTGGCCGACATCGCCCACGCCACGGCGCACCTGCTCGACGACCTCGTCGCCGTGGCTCCGCCGAAGGACCGCGCCGAAGAAGCGGCGAAGGCCCGCGCCAGGGCGGAGCGCTCCGGACGCTACGAACCGCGCGTCGCCGCCGCATCCTGAGCCGCGCAGCGGCGTCGGAGGATCGCACGGACGTCGGAGGATGCGCAGCTCATCCTCCGACCTGGGTGCGGTCCCCCGACATCGTTACGGCGCGCGGGAGGTGCGGGACGGGCGGATCCGCCCGCTCGCTGTCGGCGAACCTCCTGAGCGCCTTCGCGGGGATGTCGGAGGCTCGACGTAGCGTGCTGGTATGCGCATCCTGCACACCTCCGACTGGCACATCGGGCGGTCCTTCCACGGACATGCGACCTTCGATGCGCTGCGCGGCGTCCTGGAGGCGCTCGTCGCTCAGGTGGCGGAGCTGCGCGTGGACGTCGTCGTCCTCGCCGGAGACGTGTTCGACTCGGCCGCACCGGCACCGGCCTGTTACGCGCTGCTGACCGACACCCTCGCCGCGATCTCCGACGCCGGCGCCCGCATCATCGTCACGAGCGGCAACCACGACTCCGCCGCGCGGCTGGGCTTCCAGTCCGCGCTGCTGAGGGAGGGCATCACGGTGCTCACCGACCCCGCCGCGGTCGGCACGCCCGTCACCGTCTCCGACGCCCACGGGCCGGTGCACTTCTACGGCATCCCGTACCTGGAGCCGGCGATCGTGCGCCACCGGTGGGAGGGGGTCGAACTGCGCAGCCAGGCGCAGACGATGAACCATGCGCTCGGGCTCGTCCGCGCCGACCTCGCCGCGCGCGGGGGCCGGTCGGTGGCGATCGCGCACTGCTTCGCGGCGGGGGTCGAGGCGACGCCAGGCGTGGAGCGGGAGATCCGCCAGGGCGGCCTGGACGTCGTGCCCCTCCCGGCCTTCGACGGGCCCGATTACGTCGCGCTCGGCCACATCCACGGCCGTCAGCAGCTGTCCGAGCGCGTGCGCTACGCCGGCGCTCCGCTGCACTACAGCTTCGGCGAGGCCGACAAGCCGCGCGGATCGTGGCTGGTCGAGCTGGATGCGGCGGGCCTGACGAACGTGGAATGGATCCCCCTGCCCGTGCCTCGGCGGCTCGTGACGCTGCGGGGGACGATCGCGGAGCTGCTGGAGGATGCCCGCTTCGCGGCCGACGAAGACGCGTGGGTCTGCGCGCAGTACACCGACCTGACGCCGCAGATCGAGCCGATGCGCCGCCTGCAGCGCCGCTTCCCGTTCTGCGCGACCGTGGTGCACACCCCCGTCGGCACGCCCGCCGCGGACGGGCTGGACTACTCCGGCCGCGTGCGCGCCGCCCGCGACGACGCCGAGCTGTTCGATGCCTTCCTCACCCACGTGCGCGCGGGGGAGGGTGCCACCGACGCGGAGCGCGCCCTCATCCGCGACGTCGTCGATGCGCGCACCGTCGCGGAGGCCCGCGCGTGAAGCTGCATCGCCTCGAGCTCGCCGGCTTCGGTCCCTTCCGGGATCGTCAGGTCGTCGATTTCGACGCGTTCGCCGACGACGGGATCTTCCTCATCTCCGGTCGCACCGGGGCGGGGAAATCGAGCGTCCTGGACGGGGTCTGCTACGCCCTGTTCGGCGGGGTGCCGCGCTATGACGGGAGCGAGCGGCGGCTGCGCAGCGACCACTGCGACCCCGAGGACCCGACGCAGGTGGTGCTGGAGTTCACCGCCGGCGAGCGGCGCTGGCGCGTCACCCGCTCGCCGGAGTACGAGCGCCCGAAGCTGCGCGGCGGGGGCTTCACGACCGAACCGCACCGCGCGATGCTCGAGGAGTTCGACGGCGTCGAGTGGACGGGTGTCGCGGCACGCCCCGTCGACGTGGCCGCGCACCTCGACGAGATCGTCGGCCTCACCCAGCAGCAGTTCCTGCAGGTCATCCTGCTCGCCCAGAACCGGTTCGCGCGCTTCCTCCTCGCCCGCAATGACGAGCGTCAGGCGCTGCTGCGCACCCTCTTCGGCACACGCACGTACGAGCAGTACGCCGAGATCCTCGAGGGCATGCGCAAAGACGCCGAAGCCGCACTGCTGTCCGAGGGCGAGAACGTGCGGATGCTGCTGGAGGAGGCCGAGCGCGTCGCTCGCGACGCCGACGTGCTTCCCGTGGAAGACCCCGCGCCCGCCGACATCCCCGCGCGATTGAGCGCCGTGGTCCGGGCCGCCGAGCGCGCCGCCTACCGTGCCGAGGTCGCCGCCCAGGAGCAGCGCACCGCCGAGACGGGACTGGACGGCGCCCTGGAGCGGGAGCGCGACGCGCGCGAGCTGGCCGAGCGGCAGCGCCAGCGGCTCGAGCTGCGCGAACGCCTGGCCCGCCTGACCGAGGATGCGCCGGCCGTCGACGCCGAGCGCGAGGTGCTCGCACGGGCGCGTGCGGGGGAGGAGCTGCGTGCGGCTCTCGAGGCCGCCGATCGGGCGGAGCGCGACGCCGCCGTCAGTGCCGAGCGCGCTGCCGCTGCAACCGTCGCGTGGGCGGCGGCGGGGGAGACCGCGTCCACCCCGGCGCAGCTGCGCTCTCGCGAGGACGAGCTCGCGGCGGTGCTGGCCGCGTGCGCGGACGCCCTGGCCGCCGAAACCGAACTGGCCGAGGCCGAGCGCGAGGTGGAGCAGGCGGCGGCCGCCGCCGCGGATGCCGAGCGTGCCGTCGCCGCCCTCGACGCCCAGCGCGCGGCGGTGCCGGCGCTCCTGCGCGACCTGGACGACAAGCTCGAGGCACTCGCCGCGGCGCCGGCCGAACGCGCGACGGCGGAGGCGCGGCTGAGCGAGGCCGAACGCCGCCGGGATGCCGCGCGGGAGGCTCACGCCCTGGTCGATCCGCTGCGCGCCGCCGAACGCCGCGCGGTGGCCTGCGGCATCGCGCTGGCGGAGGCCACGGCACATCACACGTCGCTGCTGCAGCGTCGCCTGGCGTCGGCGGCGGGCGACCTGGCCGCCGGCCTGGTGCAGGGCGAACCCTGTCCGGTGTGCGGAGGCACGGAGCATCCGCACCCCGCGTCGCCGTCGGACGAACCGGTCAGCGATGCCGCCATCGAGGATGCGGCGCTCGCGAAGGAGACCGCCCTCGCCGAGGATCGTCGTGCCGCCGAGGCACTCCGCGATGCGGGCGCCGCACATGCGGCCGCGGTCGCATGCGCGGGCGGCACCGGGCCCGAGGAGACCGAGGCGGACTGCGACGCCGCGCGGGCCGCGCGGGATGCGGCCGAGGAACGCGTCGCCACCGCCGAGCGGCTCGCCGCCGAGCGGGCCGGGCTCGCCGCGGCCGATGCCGACGCCGCGGCCGGGCGCGAGGCGCTCGTGGCCGAAGCGGCGCAGGGCCGGCAGGATGCAGCGCTGGCCACCCAGCGTGCGCACGCGCTGCGCGCCCGCGTCGACGGCGCGCGAGGGGATGCGGCGACGGTCGCCGAGCGTCGCGACGATGCCGAGCGGCGCCGCGAGCTGCTGCGCGCCCTGACCGACTCCGCCGCCGACAGCGTGGTGCGCGCCGAAGTGCTCTCCGGCGCCGCCGCCCACCGGGACGAGCGGCTGGCCGCGTCGATCTTCGACGATGCCGACGCCGCCCGCGCCGCGCTGCGCTCTGCTGGGGAGCGCGCCGCGATGGAGGACCGCGTACGTGCACACGACGACGCCGAGCGGTCGGCCCGCCAGCGTCTGCTCGAACTGGAGCTGGTGCTCGTCGACCAGCCCGAGCAGCCGGCCGACCTGGGACCGGTGCAGGCGGAGCTGGCGCACGCGCGTGCCCGCGTCACCGCCGCCGCCGCCGCCACGGCCGAGGCGAACGCCATCCTCACGCGGCTGCGCGACCTGGCGGAGCGGGCCGACGCCGCCCACCGTGCCATCGCCGACACCGCAGCGCGCGCCGCCGTGGTCGGGCGCCTCGCGCACACCGTCGCCGGCCGCGCGCCCAATACGCGCCGGATGACGCTGGAGACGTTCGTCCTGGCGGCCGAACTCGAGGAGATCGTCGCCGCCGCGAACCTCCGCCTGGCCGACATGTCCGCGGGCCGGTACCGCCTGCAGCACTCCGACGCGCTCGCGGCGCGAGGTGCAGCATCCGGCCTGGGGCTGGAGGTGCTCGACTCCTACACCGGGCAGGCGCGGCCGCCGCAGTCGCTGTCCGGCGGGGAGACCTTCCTGGCCTCCCTGGCCCTGGCGCTGGGCCTGGCCGAGGTGGTCACGGCGCGGGCGGGCGGCATCCGTCTCGACACGCTCTTCATCGATGAGGGCTTCGGTTCGCTCGATGACGACACGCTCGAACTGGCAATGCGCGCCCTCGACGAACTGCGCCAGGGCGGGCGCACCGTCGGAGTGATCAGCCACGTCGCAGCGATGAAGGAGCAGCTGCCCGCCCAGCTCCTGGTGGAGGCGGGGCCGCAGGGGGCGAGCGTCATCCGTCAGGGAGCAGCCGTCGGCAGCTGACCGCAAGGCCTGCGGAGTCCGAGCGCGCGGCGAGTAGCGTGGGCGGAATGTCACCCCCGTCCGGGCATCCGCCCACGCGCGATATCGAGCTTCCGCCGTCGCATCGGTGGCGGGCGTACTGGATCGCCGTGTCGGTGGCGGCGCTCACCATCCTGGATCTGACGAAGGTCAACGTCGCACTTCCGGCGATCGAGACGGCCCTGGGCGCCGATCCCACGCAGGTGCAGCTGATCGTGTCGGGGTTCATCCTCACCTTCGGGCTCGTGCTCGTGCCGGCCGGTCGCCTGGGTGACCAGCGGTCGCGGCGTGTGCTGTTCCTGGTGGGGCTGTCGCTGTACCTGCTGACGAGTCTGGGCTGCGCCCTCGCCCCGGATGCGACGCTGCTGCTGGTGTTCCGCCTGCTGCAGGGGGTCGCCGCCGGTATCCAGATGCCGCAGGTGCTGGGACTCATCCAGCAGCTGTTCGTCGGCGCCGAGCGCGGCCGGGCGTTCGGGCTGTTCGGTGCCACGATCAGCATCTCCACGGCGTTCGGTCCGACCCTGGGAGGCCTGCTGATCGCCGTCGGCGGCGAGGCCGACGGATGGCGGCTGATCTTCTGGATGAACGTGCCGCTGGTGATTATCGTCATGGCGCTGGCGGCGTGGCTGCTCCCTGACACGCGCACGCGGTCGCACCGCCCGCTCGACCTCGACCCGGTCGGCGTGGTGCTGTTCGGGCTGAGCGTGCTGGCGTTCCTGTGGCCCTTCCTGTTCACCACGGGCTCGCCCGACGACGACCCCCGCCGCTGGTGGCTGCTCGTGGTCTGCGTCTTCTTCGTCGCGATGTTCCTGCTGTGGGAGCACCGGTACGCCGCCCGCGGGCGGGTGCCGCTGATCCCGTTCTCGGTGTTCCAGCGGGTGTCCTACCGCAACGGGGTGCTCGTGTCGACGGCGTACTTCGCGGGAGCCCCGGCGATGTTCCTCCTCGGGACGCTGTACCTGCAGTTCGGGCTCAAGATCGCGCCGGTGTTCGCCGGCATGGTGACGATCGGCTTCGCCGCCGCATCCGCCCTGTCCTCGTGGGTGGGGGGCGTGTACGTCAGCCGGATCGGCCGGCCCCTGGTGGTGTGGGGACTGGTCGGGCTGCTGGTGAGTGTCGGCGGGCTCGTGCTGGCGGTGCTGTTCACGCCGGCTGAGTGGACCCCGTGGGCCATGGCCGCCGTGATGGTCCTCAGTGGATTGGCTGCCGGCGTCGTCATCTCGCCGAACCAGACCCTGATGCTCGCCGAGGTGCCCGTCCGTCAGGGCGGCGTCGCCGGCTCGATCGGCCAGCTCGGCCAGCGGATCGGAACGGCGGTGGGCACCGCGGTCGCGTTGGCGCTGTTCTACGCCACGGTGTACCGGGAGAAGGGCACTGAGCCCGACCCGGTGGTCTTCCACGACGCGTACGCCGTCGGCATGACCTCGGTGGGCGTGTTCCTCGGGCTCGCCCTCATCGCCGCAGTCGTCGACCTCGCCGTCCGCCGTCGCGACGGTGAGCCGCCCCTCCCGGCGGCGCCGGATCAGACGCCGTAGGCCTCGCGGATGCGCTCGCGCAGCTGGCGGGAGCACTCGATGACGGCGGTGTCCCATTCCACGGTCGCGCCGTCCTGTGCGCGATCGGAGACGGCCTTGAGGATGCGGATCGGCACGCCGAACTGCGCCGCCACCCACGCGTAGGCGAACGATTCCATGTCGACCAGGCGCGCGCCCAGGCGGCGGATGATCGCGACGGCGTCCGGGTCGTCGACGAACGAGTCGCCCGTGGCGATCGTGGCGCCCTCCACGGCCAGGGTCATGCGCGGGGGCAGCGACACGTGCTGGCCGCGCACGCCCTCCAGGTCGGTCACGTCGTGCTGCACCGTCGCGTCGATGTCGTACACGCCCGGCTCCAGCTCCGGGTCCAGCGCGCCGGCGGTGCCGACGACGACGATCTCGTCGTAGTGCGCGGCATCCAGCGCACGGGTCAGCGCGTAGGCGGCGCGGAGCTTGCCCACGCCGGTGAGGAGGCGGTCGAACCCGGGGAGCTCGGGTTCGAAGGCGACGAGTTCGGATTCGTGGGCGGCGACGAGGAGTCTCACCCACCCATTCTGCCGGTCGGAGCGGTCAGCCGCCGGTCGTGAGAATCCCGATGATGCCCGAGGCGAGCATGTAGACGCCGACGCCGGCCACGACGATCCAGATGCCCACGCGGGTCGGAGAGGGCTTTTTCGGGTCGTTCGGGGCAGGGAACATGCGGGTCCTCAGGGGCGGACGAGGAGGAAGACGGCGGCGGCGAGGGTCAGCGCGCCGCCGACCAGGGCGATGACGCCGATGACGAGGCCGAGGCCGATCAGGAGCGCGGCGGCGCCGAGCGCGAGGAACAGCGCGCCCACGATGATGCCGATCACGGCGGCGGCGCGGGGGCGTCGGACGGGGCGGGCGTCTTCCATCGCGTCCAGGCTACCTGCTCGCGGGCGCGCGGAGCGGATCGAGCACCACGCCCTCGAACGTGCGGTGCCACACCGCACCGGTGCGGCGGTGCTCGGCGCGCGTGGTGAAGCGGTAGTGGTAGGCGTGCACGCGCACCCACGCCGGTCGGCGCCCGTCGAAGGGGTCGCGGCGCAGCAGGCGCAGCATCCGCGGATCGGCCTCCAGCAGGCGCACGACGAAGTGGGTGAACCAGTCCTCCAGCGACCGGCCCAGGGGCAGGAACCACATCAGCCAATCCAGGCGCAGGTGGTACGGGGCCACCTGCGGAGGGATGCGGCGGACCTCCCCCGGCTTCCCGCGGAATCCGTACTCCAGCCACACCGCGTGTGGGTCGTCCGGATCGGTGGCCTCCGTGCCTTCGATCACCCACTCGATGCGTCGCTTGGTGACCGTTCCGAACGCGCCGTACGCGTTGGCGAGGTTCCAGCGGTTGAAGCTCGCGTTCATGAGCTGCCGGCGCGCGGCGAGGTTGCGCAGCGCCGGCCAGCTCAGCACGACGTACAGCACCGCCACGGCCCCGGTGATCAGCAGCCAGTACAGCGGCACGTCGGCGGGGGAGCCGGAGCCCGGGACGCTCACGGCGGAGAAACCGAGGACGATCGTGAGAACGTTCAGCCAGGCGAAGTTGCCGGTCGCCACGAGCCACAGCTGCGTGGCGATCACGATCGCGCCGGCGATCGTGCCGATCCACGCGAAGCCCGGCCACGGGATCCATACGCCCAGAAGCGGCGCGAACAGGAACCACGGCACCACGAGCTGCGAGAAGTGGTTGCCGATCACCTCGAGTTCATGGAACCAGCGCGGCAGCAGGTGGGCCTGACGACTGAGGGGCCCCGGCAGCGGCTGCGTCTCGTGGTGGTAGGTCAGTGCGGACAGATCCCGCCACTCCCGGCCTCCGCGGATCTTGATCATGCCGGCGCCGAACTCCAGCCGGAACAGCAGCCACCAGAACAGCACGATCACGACCGTGGGCGGCGGCTGGTCGGCCGAGCCGAGGAAGGCCGCGAGGAACCCGGCTTCCAGCAGCAGCATCTCCCACCCGAAACCGTAGAAGGTCTGCCCGAGGCTCACGACCGACATGTACGCCAGCCACACGAACAGGAAGCACAGCATCGGCACCCACGGCGGACCGAGCTGAGGGAGCCCGCACACGAGCGCAGCGGCCACCACGCCTCCCGCGCCGCACACCGCGAGCAGCCGGCGGTCGGTGTAGGCCCACCAGCGGAATACGGTGGGATGCAGCATCCGCCGTCGCGCGCGGGAGCCCGAGCGCACCCACTCCAGCAGCCGCGGGGCCGGGAGCAGCCCGTCTTCGCCCAGCAGCGCACGGAACTGCGCGGCGGTGGACAGGAAGGCGACGACGTAGACCGCGGCGATGCCCCGCTGGAGCACCTCCCTGGCCAGGGTGAAGTCGATCGCGGCGAAGCCGTCCATGCGTCCGAGGCTAGGGACGCCGCCCTACCCGTGCATCGGGGTTGCGTCCGCGCGAGTCTTTCCCACAGTGCACGTGCGGCGTCGTACCGTGGAGCATGGCGCACACATCGGGAACGGGAACCATCGTCGCCGTCGTCGGAGCCGGCTCGGGGGACGCGCTGGAGACGCTGGAGGGCCTCGCGGGGGTGGAGACGCTGAGTCTGCACGGCACCGAACCGGCCCTCGCCGCGCGGCGCATCGCCGCCGCATCCACCCCGTGGATCGTGCACGACGCCGACCCGCTCGAGCACGTCGCCGCCGCATGGGTGGAGCTGTACGAGGAGCGCGCGACGCTCGGGACGCTCGAAGTGGAGGTCGAGACGACGCTGGCCGACTTCGAGGCCGGCCGCGCGCTCATGCCCGACTACTACATCGTGCTCGACCCCGACCAGGCCGACACGACGTGGCGGCACTGGTGGTGCGGGGCGCTCGGGCACCGCGCGCCCCGTCGCGTCCTCCCCAGGGCCGCACCCTCGTCACCGCGCGATGCCGCGCTGCGGCGCACCCTGACGGCGCTGCCGACCTCGCGCCCGTGGCCCGACCCGGCCTCGTGGCTACCGGGCCTGCCGTTCGCCATCCCCGACCGCATCGGCCTGCAGGAGTAGCACCCCCGCCGCCGGCCCCCGCCCCGGTCCGCCGAGACACCACTTTCCGTCCGAAACACCACGCGTCGCCGGGGGTCTCGGACGGGATGTGGTGTCTCGGCGTCAGGAGGAGGGGAAGACGTCGGGGAGGGCGGCGTGCAACTCCTCGAGCCACGCGCGGGCGTTGCCGTCGGACGGGGCGCGCCAGTCGCCGCGGGGCGACAGCGACCCCGCGGGGGACACCTTCGGCCCGTTTGGGATGGCCGAGCGCTTGAACTGCGCGAACGCGAAGTACCGCTGCAGGAACACCTCCAGCCACCGGGCGATCGTGGGCAGGTCGTACGCATAGCGTGCGTCGTCGGGGAATCCGGGCGGCCACTCGCCGGCCTCGGCGTCGCGCCAGGCCTGGTAGGCGAGGAACGCGATCTTGGACGGGCGGAACCCGAACCGCAGGATGTGGTGCAGCGTGAAGTCGTGGAGCGCATACGGGCCGATGCGGTCCTCGGTCGACTGCATCCGTCCCTCGGCGTCGGCCGGCACGAGCTCGGGGCTGATCTCGGTGTCGAGCACCGACTGCAGCACGTCCTTGGCCTCGTCGACCTCGCCCGCGGAGATGACCCAGCGGATGACGTGCTGGATGAGCGTCTTGGGCACCCCGACGTTGACGGCGTAGTGGCTCATGTGGTCGCCGACGCCGTACGTGGCCCAGCCCAGGGCCAGCTCGGACAGGTCGGAGGTGCCGATCACGAGGCCGCCGTGGTGGTTGGCGAGGCGGAAGAGGTAATCCGTGCGCAGGCCCGCCTGCACGTTCTCGAACGTCACATCGTGCACGGGCTCGCCGGAGGCGAACGGGTGCCCGAGTTGGCGGAGCATCTCCTCGGCGGCGGGGCGGATGTCGATGGTCTCGATGGATGCGCCGAGAGCCTCCGCGAGCGCGATGGCGTTCTTCCGCGTGCGGTCGCTCGTGGCGAAGCCGGGCATCGTGTACGCGAGGATGTCGCTGCGCGGGCGTCCCATGCGGTCCATCGCTCTGGCCACGACAAGCAGCGCGTGCGTGGAGTCGATGCCGCCGCTGACCCCGATGACGGGCTTGGGTCCGCCGATCGCGGTGAGGCGCTGCTCGAGCCCCGAGACCTGGATGTTGAACGCCTCGTAGCAGTCCTGCGCGAGGCGGGCCGGGTCGTCGGGGACGAAGGGGAACCGGTCGAGGGAGCGGCGCAGCCCGATGTCGGTCGCCGGCGGCGCGAGGACGAAGGGGACGGTGCGGAACGCCGGCCGGTACGTGCGGCGGTTGTCGTCGAAGGTGCCCTGGCGCAGGCGATCCTGGCGGATCTTGTCGAGGTCGACGTCGGCGACGCTGCGCCGCGGCCCGTCGGGGAAGCGCTCGGTGGTGGTGAGCAGCTGCCCGCCCTCGTAGATCATCGTCTGGCCGTCCCATGACAGGTCGTTCGTCGACTCGCCCATGCCGGCCGCCGCATACGCGTACACGGCCAGGCACCGCAGCGACTGCGACTGCGCCAGCAGGTTGCGGTCATCCGCGCGCCCGATCGTGATGGGGCTGCCCGACATGTTCAGCAGCACCGTGGCGCCGGCCATCGCCGCCTCGGAGGACGGCGGGACGGGCACGAACATGTCTTCGCAGACCTCGGCGTGCACCACGAGGCCGGGGACATCCAGCGCCTCGAAGAGCAGATCCGGTCCGAACGGGGCCGCGAGGTCGCCGATGCGGATGTCTTCGCCGGCCTGATCGTCGCCGGCCGCGTACCACCGCCGCTCGTAGAACTCGCGGTAGTTGGGCAGGTACGACTTCGGCGCGACGCCGAGCAGTTCGCCGCGGTGGATCACGACGGCGCAGTTGTACAGGCGGTTGCGGTGGCGCAGCGGCGCCCCGACCACGAGCATCGGGAGCAGGTCGGCGGATGCCTCGACCAGCCGCTGCACGGCCGCCTCCACCGCATCCAGGACCGGGTCCTGCAGCACGAGGTCCTCGAGGGAGTAGCCGGTGAGGCACAGCTCGGGGAACAGTGCGACGGCCACGGTCTCGTCGTGGCACTTCCGTGCGGTGGCGAGGACCGATTCGGCGTTGGTGGCGGGGTCGGCGATGGCGACCGGGATCGTGCACGCGGCGACGCGGGCGAACCCGTGCCGGTATGCGCTGGCGAAGGGAAGGCTCGTGCTCACCGTCCCATCCTGGCAGGGCGCTCCCGCGGCCGCTCGGGGGTTGACGCTCCCGCGCGGGGGCGTGCGGCGACGTCGGAGGTCGCGGTTAGGGTCGAAGACGGAGAAGGGGACCATGCGCTACATCGAGAACGAAGGCCGGATCGTCTGGAGCGCGAGCGACCTCAAAGCAGCCGCCGAGTGCGAGTTCGCGTGGCTGCGTGCGATCGACGCCAAGCTCGGCCGGGTCGCCGCCGTGGAAGACCCCGAAGACCCCACCCTCGAACGGGCGGGGCGTCTGGGCACGGCGCACGAACTGCGCGTGCTCGAGGCGTACCGGCAGCGGTACGGCGCCGGGGTCGTGGAGATCCCCGAGACGCGGTCCTCGGATGCGGCGGCGCTCGCCGCGGCGGTGGAGCGCACGCGCGCCGCCCTGGCCTCCGACGCCGACGTGATCTACCAGGCGGCGTTCGCGACGGACGAGTTCGTGGGGTTCGCCGACTTCCTCGTGCGCGACCCCGGGGCGGAGCCGGGAGGCGCGACGGGCCCGGCGACCGCGACAAGCCAGCCGACTGCGCGGTGGCTCGTGCAGGACACCAAGCTCGCCCGACACGCCCGCGTGACCGCTCTCATGCAGCTGGCGGCATACGTCGACCAGCTCGACCGGCTGGGCGTGCCGCGCTCCGACCGCGTCGAGCTGCTCCTGGGCGACGGGACCGTCAGCACGCACGAGGTCGACGACCTCCTGCCCGTCTTCGGCCTGCGACGCGAGCGGCTGCGCGCGCTGATCGCCGACCGTCGTGTCGAGCTGGGCGGCGCGGGGGAGCCCATCGCGTGGGGCGACCCGCGCGGAGACCTCGCCGTCGTCGCGTGCGGGCGCTGCCCCACGTGCGAGCTCGAGATCGTCGCCCACCGCGACCTGCTGCTGGTCGCCGGCATGCGCCCGGTGCAGCGGGCACGGCTGACGGCGGCCGGCATCCGCACGATCGACGCGCTGGCCGGTGCGCCCGAGGCGCCCGACGGCATGAGCGCCGACACGTTCGCGTCGCTGCGCACGCAGGCCCGACTGCAGCTGCAGAGTCCCGACCCCGACGCCGACGCGACCGCCGTGCCGGTATACGAGGTCGTCGCACCCCAGGCGCTCGGCGCCCTGCCCCGCCCCGATCTGGGGGACATCTTCTTCGACTTCGAGGGCGACCCCCTCTACACCGAGGGCGAAGGCGGCCAGTGGGGATTGGACTATCTCTTCGGCTGGGTCGACATGCGGGAGCAGTACTCCGCGCTGTGGGCGCACGACTTCGCCGCCGAGAAGGCGGCGCTGGAGCGCTTCCTCGATTTGGTGGCCCTCCGCCGGTCGCAGCATCCCGACATGCACATCTACCACTACGCGCCCTACGAGCCGGCCCACCTGCTCACGATGGCGGCGCGCTACGGCGTGCGGGAGGGTGACGTCGACCGGCTGCTGCGCGAGGGCGTCTTCGTCGACCTGTACCCGATCGTGCGCCGCGCGCTGCGGGTGGGGTCGCGGTCGTACTCGATCAAGAAGCTCGAGCCGCTGTACATGGGCGAGGAGGTCCGCACCTCCGACGTGCAGCGCGGCGACGACTCGATCGTGCGGTACGTGCAGGCGCGGGCGCTCGCCGACGACGGCGACACCGCCGCATCCGAGGCGATCCTCGCCGACCTCGCCGACTACAACCGCTACGACTGCGTCTCGACGCGGCGCCTGCGCGACTGGCTCGTCGACCGGGCGCGTGAGGCCGGGCTCGTGCCCGCGCGCGGACTCGAGCCCGACGAGGTGGTCTACGCCGAGTCGCCGCGGGCCACCGCCCTGCAGCGCTGGGCCGCCGAGGCGCCGGAGTCGGAGGCCGGTGCGCTGCGGCTGGGTGCTGCGGCCATCGACTACTACCCGCGCGAGGCGAAGTCGTTCTGGGCCACGCACTTCCTGCGCCTGCGCGAACCGGTCTCGGTGTGGGAGGACACGCGCGACGTGGTCGTGGTCGACGCCGCGCGCTCGCGCGTGCTGACCGACTGGCACTTCGCCGAATCGGGCAGGGGAGCGGAGCGCCGCATCCTGCAGCTGCGGGGCGATGTCGCGCCCGGAACCCGCCTCACCGCGGGCGGAGAGCCGTTCGCGATCTACGACCTGCCGGCACCGTTCCCGTACCAGCCGCGTCCGCGGTGGATCCACGGGGCACGCTGGGTGCGCGTGGTGGAGGTGCTCGACGACGGCGCCGTCGTGGAGGAGACCGCCGTCGACGGCAACACCTGGAGCGAGCTGCCGCTGGCCCTCACGCCTGCCGCCCCGCCGCGCGCGGGCAACCAGCAGGCCGCGATCGACGCATGGGCGGATGCGGCGCTGGCCGCCGCACCCTCGCTGCCGGCCGACGCGGCCACCGACATCCTGCTCCGCCGTCCGCCGCGCACCCTTCGACAGGGGCAGGGCGGGGCCGGGGCCCTCACGCCGTCCGCCGGTGACGACGTCGCCGCCATCGTGCGCAGCGTCGCCGACCTCGACCGGAGCTACCTGGCCGTGCAGGGCCCTCCCGGCACGGGGAAGACCTATGTCGGCTCCCACGTCATCGCCCGGCTGGTCGCCGAGCGCGGGTACAAGATCGGCGTCGTGGCGCAGTCGCACGCCGTCGTGGAGCACATGCTCGACCGCGTGGTCGCCGCCGGCGTGCCGGCAGCCGTCGTGGCGAAGACCCCGAAAGACCCCGCGGCGGAGACCTCCTTCACGCCGCTGCCGCGCAACGGCCTCGCCGCCTTCACCGCCGAGCACGCGTCGGGCGGGTTCGTCGTGGGCGGCACCGCGTGGGACTTCAGTCACGAGGGGCGCATTCCCCGGGGGAGCCTCGACCTCCTCGTCATCGACGAGGCCGGCCAGTTCTCCCTGGCCTCCACGATCGCCGTCTCCCTCGCCGCGCCGCGCCTGCTGCTGCTGGGAGACCCGCAGCAGCTGCCGCAGGTGTCGCAGGGCACCCACCCCGAGCCCGTGGACACCTCGGCGCTCGGCTGGGTCATGGACGGCGCGGAGGTCGTGCCGCCCGAGTACGGCTACTTCCTCTCGCGCACATGGCGCATGCACCCGCGGGTGGCCGGCCCCGTCTCGCGCCTGTCGTACGAGGGCAAGCTCGCCTCCCACCCCTCCACGGCGCTGCGCGAGCTCGAGGGCATCGAGCCGGGCGTGCATCCGGTCGCGCTCCGCCACTCCGGCAACGCCACGTGCTCGCCGGAGGAGGCGGCGGAGGTCGTGCGGATCGTCGCCGACCTCGTCGGCCGCTCGTGGACGGCGACGGAGGTCGACGACGACGGCGCGGTGCGGATGCTGCCGTCCCGGCCTCTCCGGCCGGAGGACATCATCGTGGTGACGCCCTACAACGCGCAGCAGGTCGCGGTGGAGGAGGCGCTGTCCGCGTCCGGGTTCCCCGCCGTGCGCGTGGGCACCGTCGACCGGTTCCAGGGGCAGGAAGCCGTCGTGGCGATCGTGTCGCTCGCGGCGTCGTCTGGGCGGGATGCGCCGCGGGGTCCGGAGTTCCTGCTGTTGGCCAACCGCATCAACGTCGCGCTCTCGCGCGCGATGCAAGCCGCGTACCTGATCTACTCGCCGGGGCTGCTCGACGACCTGCCGCGCACCCCGGAGGGCGTCGCGCGCCTGAGCGCCTTCGCGCGACTGGTGTCCGCAGCGACTCCGGCAGCGACGCTCGTGCCCGCCTGAGGACTCCGGAGGAGGTCAGACGGTGCCGTACAGGCGGTCGCCGGCGTCGCCGAGGCCCGGCACGATGTAGCCCTTCTCGTCGAGGCGCTCGTCCAGCGCTCCCAGCACGAGGGTCACGTCGCGTCCGTCGACCTGCTTCTCGATCGCGGCGACGCCCTCCGGCGCGCCCAGCAGGCAGATCGCGGTGACGTCCTGCGCGCCGCGGCGGAAGAGGAAGTCGATCGCAGCTCCCAGCGAGCCGCCCGTGGCGAGCATCGGATCCAGCACGAAGCACTGGCGGTCGCTGAGGTCGTCGGGAAGGCGTTCGGCGTACGTCGTGGGCTCGAAGGTCTCCTCATCGCGCACCATGCCGAGGAAGCCGACCTCGGCGGTGGGGAGGAGCTTGACCATGCCCTCGAGCATGCCCAGCCCCGCGCGCAGGATCGGCACGACGATGGGGCGCGGCTCGCTGATGTGCACGCCCACGGTGGTCGTGACGGGGGTCTGGATCTCGTGGGGCTCGACGCGCACGCCGCGGGTGGCCTCGTACGCCAGCAGCGTCACGAGCTCCTCGGTGAGCTGCCGGAACACCGGCGAGGGGGTGCGCGCGTCGCGCAGCACCGTCAGTTTGTGGGTGATGAGGGGGTGGTCGGCCACGTGCACACGCATAGGCTCAATCTATCCGCTCGACATCGTCCGAACCTCGGAGCCGCATGACCGTCCTGCCCGGCGACCTTCTCGCGATGCGTCGCGCGCTCGCCCTGGCCGAGCAGGCGGAGGAGACCGGCGACGTTCCCGTGGGAGCGGTCGTGACGGATGCGGCGGGCACCGTGATCGGCGAGGGGCGCAACCTGCGCGAACGCACGCACGATCCCACCGCGCACGCCGAGGTCATCGCGCTGCGGGCGGCGGCTGCATCCGCGGGCACATGGCATCTGGCCGGCTGCACCCTCGTGGTGACCCTCGAGCCGTGCGTCATGTGCGCGGGGGCAGTGCTGCAGGCGCGCGTGCCGCGGCTGGTGTTCGGCGCGTGGGACGACAAAGCCGGGGCTGCCGGCTCGATGTACGACGTCGTGCGCGACCGCCGTCTGCCCCACCGGGTCGAGGTGGTCGCCGGTGTCGAGGCGGAGGCGTCGTTGATGCTGCTGCAGCGCTTCTTCGCCGGGCGCCGCTGATCCGGCCGCGGACCCGGCCGCACGGAGAGGTCAGCGCGGAAGGTGCGGCAGCACCTCGGACCCGAGGTACTCGAGCTGCTCCAGGTCGCCCATGTCCATGAGCTGGAAGTACACGCGCTCGGCGCCGAGCGCCTGCAGCCGCTCGACCTTGGCGGCGATCTCCGCCCGTCCGCCCGCGACGTTGCCGCCGTTGCCGCGGTACTCATCCAGATCCCGGCCGAGCGTCGCCGCGCGTCGGGCCACATCGGTCTCGGAGGCCCCGGCCAGCGTCGGGGTCGCCACCGAGAGCTTGAGGGTTCGCGGGTCGCGACCGATGGCCTCGCACGCCGCGCGCACGCCGGCGAACTTCTCGGCCACGGTGGGCTCGGGCACGAAGCCGATGTTGAACTCCGTCGCGAACCGCGCCGCCACCGCGGGCGTGCGGCGCGGGCCGCCGCCGCCGACGATCACCGGCATGCGCGTCTGGACCGGCTTGGGCAGGGCGGGGGAGTCCTCGACGGTGTAGTGCTCGCCGGCGAAGTCGAACCGTTCACCGACGGGGGTCTGCCACATGCCGGTGAGGATGGCCAGCTGCTCCTCGAGGATGCCGAACCTCTTCGCGGGGAACGGGATGCCGTAGGCGCGATGCTCGCGTTCGAACCAGCCCGTGCCGAGGCCGAACTCCACCCGGCCGCCGGACATCTGATCGACCTGCGCGACCTGGACGGCGAGCACACCGGGGAGGCGGTGCGTCGCGGAGGAGACGAGCGTGCCGAGGCGGATGCGGCTGGTCTCGCGGGCGAGGCCGGCCAGGGTCGTCCACGCATCCGTGCCGCCGGGGAGGGGATCGCCCTCACCCATGCGCAGGTAATGGTCGGAGCGGATGAACGCGTCGAAGCCGAGGCGTTCGGCCGCCAGGGCGAAGGCGAGCTGGTCGTCGTAGTCGTAGCCCTGCTGCGGCTCGGTGAAAATGCAGTACTCCACCGGCCCAGTCTGTCAGCCCGCCGGGGGAGTGCCGTCCGCGAGGGTGCCCGTCCCCGCCGCTGTCGCGCCACCCGGGGCGACGTCCGTGCCGGCACGGTCGAGGTCCGGCTCGAGATAGATCGCCCGTGCGACCGGTACCGCTGCGCGGATGCGCTCCTCGACGGTGTTGATGTGCGCGGCCACGGCGGTCAGCGTCTCGTCGGCGGGCAGCGCCAGCTTCGCCGCGACCAGCAGCTCGTCGGGGCCGAGGTACAGCGTCTTGAGGTGGATCACGCGATCGACCTCAGGACCGTCCTCGATGGCGGCGACGATGCGGTCGTGGTCGGCCTCGGTCGCGCCCTCGCCGACCAGCAGGCTCTTGGTCTCGATGCCCAGGACGATCGCCACGAGGATGAGGAGGGTGCCGATCATCAGGGTGCCGATGGCGTCGAAGACGGGATTGTGGGTCAGGGCTGCCAGCCCCACGCCGAACAGCGCGAACACCAGACCGGTCAGCGCAGCGATGTCCTCCAGGAGCACGACCGGGAGCTCGGGGGCCTTGGAGCGGCGCACGAACGACACCCAGGACTGGCCGGGCAGCCGGACATGATTGCTCTCCTTGACGGCGGTCCGCAGCGAGAAGGACTCCAGGACGATCGCGATGACCAGCACGGCGATGGGGATCCACACGTTCTCCAGCTCGTGCGGGTGCGTCAGCTTGTCCACGCCCTCGTAGAGGGAGAACAGCCCGCCCACGGAGAAGAGGATGATCGACACCACGAACGCGTACACGTAGCGTTCGCGGCCGTAGCCGAACGGATGCTCACGGTCGGCGCTGCGCCGCGCACGGCGACCGCCCAGCAGCAGCAGCAGCTGATTGCCCGAGTCGGCGAGCGAGTGGATCGCCTCGGCGAGCATCGATGCCGAGCCCGATACCAGCCACGCGAGGAACTTCGCGATCGCGATCCCCATGTTGGCCAGGAACGCCGCGATGATGGCGCGGCCGCCTCCGGTTGCGCTCACGTCAGTCCGCCGATCGGATGATGATGGCCTCGGTGGTGGGAGCAGGGTCGGCGGGCGTGCCGACGTAGCCGATGCGGGTCAGCAGCGCATGGCGGAACTTCGCCGGGGCCTCCAGGTGCGGACTGTGCCCGACGCCGGGAAGCGCGATCTCCACGACGTCGCCGCCGGCCGCGGCGTACGCGTCCAGCACGTCGCGGGTCTGCGACACCATCGGCTGCGGCGGGGCGATGTCGTCTCCGGGCCAATCGGGCAGGATCCCGAGGCTCCCGAGTCCGTTGGGCTCGTAGACCGACGCATCCGAGATGATCGCATCCACCTCTCCGTGCACCCACAGCAGCGGCGGCTTCTCGGCGAGGTCGACGATGCCGGAGAGGTCGAAGTGCTTCGGGGCGAGCGCGTTCAGGACACCGGTGGTGCCGGCGGCGAAGCCGGGCCACGCGTCGGTGCGCACGGAGTCACCCGGGTAGTTGCCGCCGGCGGTGGAGGTGGCGAGCATCGCCGCCACCCACACGTCTTCGTGATCGCTGCGGTAGCCGCTCGCGACGAAGCCGGCGCGGAACATGCTGCGCGGCGAGGTCTCCGCCTCGTCGCCGGAGTCGCCTGCCGCGAGGCGCCGCACGAAGTCGGGGTTCGCCGTCCCGCCCCCGGTGCCGGCATCCTCCGGTGTGAGGCGCGTGCCGTCCCGGCGGGTGCCGCCGAAGCCGTACGGCGAGATCGGCGCTTCGAGAGTGAGCGAGAGCGCGGGATGCTCCAGCGCGTACTGCAGGATGACGGCTGCGCCGAGCGACCAGCCCACGAGATGGGCGGTGCGGATGCCGATCGTGTCCAGGGTGGCGGCGAGGTCGTCGCTGAAGTCGCGCACCCCGCGTGTGGCGTCCACCGGTGCGTTCTCGGTGCCGCCGTACCCGCGCAGATCGACGGCGAGCACGCGGAGGTCGCTCGGGAGGTCCTGCAGGATCTCCTGCCAGAACAGCGAGGACCCGACGGTGCCGTGGACGAAGACGACGGTGCGATCGGCGGGGGTGGACGGATCGTCGCCGTCCCGCTCGAGCACGGTCACGCTCAGCCGCGGCGTCTCGACGCGTCGTGAGGAGATTCCGTCGAACAGGGTCATGGGGAGGTCCTCCGCACTGTGTCGCGGGCGATCGGGCGCCTGCGCATCGACTATATCTCCGGCGTCGGCGCGACGGAACGCGACCCTCGGCCCTTGCGGCGGTTCCTCTCCTCCGGTCGGGCCGTCGGTGCCGCCGCTGCGGCCGTGCGGTGCTTCTAGGATGGCGCCATGACCGATGCGCCGTCCGACTCCCTGCCCGCCGTCGCGATCCTGGGAGCCGGATCGATGGGCGGCGCCATCCTGAAGGGTCTCGTGCGTTCGGGGTTGGCCCCGTCGATCACCGTCACCAACCGCACGGCCGCGAAGGCGGGGAGTCTCGCCGCGCTGGAAGGCGTGACCAGTCTCGCCCTCGAGGAGGACCCGCAGGCCAATGCCGTCGCGGCCTCCTCCGCCGATGTCGTCCTCGTGGGCGTCAAGCCCGCCATGGTGCCCGATCTGCTCCGCGAGATCGCCCCGCACGTGCGCGAGGGAGCTCTCGTGGTGAGCCTGGCCGCGGGTGTGCCGCTCGCCACTTTCACCCGGATCCTCGGCCCGCGCGCGGTCGTCCTCCGCTCGATGCCGAACACGCCCGCGCTGGTGGGCAAGGCCGTCACGGGCCTCGCGGCCGATGCCGCCGCATCCCCGGGCGACATCGCCGTCGTGCGACGCCTGTTCGAGACGGTGGGAGAGGTCGTGGAGGTGCCCGAGTCGCAGATCGATGCCCTCTCCACCATCTCCGGCTCCGGTCCGGCCTACGTCTTCCTGCTCGTGGAACAGCTCGCCGAGGCGGCCGTGCGGAAGGGGTTCACCGAGGCGGAGGCGTGGATGCTGGCGCGGCAGACCTTCGTCGGCGCGGCGGCGCTGATGGAGGCCACGGGCGAGGACCCGCGCGAACTGCGTCGTCAGGTCACGAGCCCGAAGGGCACGACCGAACGCGCCGTCGCCGTGCTGCAGGAGGCGGATCTGGCCGCGGTGTTCGAGCGGGCGACGGATGCGGCGCTGGCACGCGCGCGGGAGCTGGCCGCAGGCTGACGCCGCCGCCGGCGCTCAGCGGTCGAGCGAGGCGAACCGCTCGATGTCGGAGTTGGTCCCCGACACGATGATGAGGTCGTGGTTGGTCACGATGGTGTTCGCCTCCGCGTAGCGGAACGGCCGCCCGGGGCTCTTCACGCCCACGACTGTGACGTTGTATTTGCTGCGCACGCCCGATTCGTTCAGGCCGATGCCCCGGATGAACTTCGGCGGGTACATCTTCGCCAGCGCGAAGTCGTCGTCGAAGCGGATGAAATCGAGCATCCGCCCGCTGACGAGGTGCGCCACGCGCTCGCCGGCCTCGCGTTCGGGGTAGATGACGTGGTTGGCGCCCACGCGGGCGAGGATCTTGCCGTGCGCCTGCGAGACGGCCTTGGCCCAGATCTGCGGCACCTTCAGGTCGACGAGGTTGGCGGTGATGAGCACGGATGCCTCGATGAGCGATCCGACCGCCACGACGGCGACCTGGAAGTCCTGCGCGCCGATCTGCTTGAGGGCGTCGATGTTGCGGGCGTCGGCCTGGACGGCGTGCGTGACGCGTTCGGACCACTTCTGCACGAGCTCGAGGCTCTCGTCGATGGCGAGCACATCGCGGTCCAGCCGGTCGAGTTCACCGGCGCACGCGGCGCCGAACCGGCCGAGGCCGATGACGAGGACGGGCGAATCGTTCCGGATGCGGTCAACCAACGATGGGCCTTTCCACGGGCAGGGAGTACAGCTGCGTGCGGGACGTCGCAGCGACCGCCGCGGCGAGTGTCACTGTACCAACGCGCCCCATGAACATGGTCGCCGCCAGAACGTAGATGGCCGGGTCGGGCAGGTCGGCGGTCAGACCCGTGGACAGTCCGACCGTCGCGAAGCCGGAGATCACATCGAACAGCACCTGTTCGATGGGCGCCTGGGTGATCTGACCGATCGCCACGGTGGAGACCGCCACGATCGTCGCGCCCCACGCCACGACGGAGAGGGCGACGCGCTGCACGTCGCTGGGGATGCGGCGACCGAAGGCCTCGACCGACGAGCGGCCCTTCGCCTCCGACCACACGGCCAGGGCCAGCACGGCGAGGGTCGTCACCTTGATCCCGCCGGCGGTGGAGGCCGATCCGCCGCCGACGAACATGAGCATCGAGCCGACCACGAGGGTGGAGCCGTTCATGTCGCCGATCTCGACGACGCTGAATCCGCCCGACCGGGTCATCGCCGAGACGAAGAAGGCCTGGAACGTGGTGTCCCACGCGTCCATGCTCCCGAAGGTCTTGGGGTTGTTGTATTCGAGCAGGAGGATGATGCCCGCCCCGGCGACGAAGAGGATCGTCGTGGTGATGAGGGTGAGCTTGGTGTGCAGCGACCAGCGGCGCACGTGCCAGTAGTTCTTCCACAGCGAGAAGATGACGGGGAAGCCGATCGAGCCGAGGAACACGCCGGCCATGAGCACGGTGAGCAGGAAGTAGTCGTCGGCGAAGGGCACGAGGCCGTTGGCGTTGGGGACGAACCCCGTGTTGGTGAAGGCCATGGCGGCGTAGTAGGGCGCTTCCCACAGTGCCACGAGCGGGTCGATGCCGGCCATGATGAGCGCGGGGTAGAGCAGGATCGCCAGCCCCGCCTCGATCGCGAGGGTGGAGAGGGCGACCGTGAGCAGCAGCTGTCCCACCTCGCCCAGACGAACCGTCTGGCCCTCGTTGACGGGCCCGCCGTGCACGCGGAGCGGGTTCGAGTCGCCGGCGGCGATGAGTTTGGCCCGCAGCCCGAGGCGCTTGGAGATCACCAGCCCCAGGATGGATGCGAGCGTGAGCACGCCGAGGGCGCCCACGTTGACGCCGATGTAGGTGAAGACGTGACCCAGCGGCGACCAGTGGGAGTACATGTCCACCGTCGCGAGGCCCGTCACGCAGATGGTGGACACCGCGGTGAACAGCGCGTCGGCGAACGGCGTGCGGGTTCCGTCGGCCGAGGCGGCCGGCAACGAGTACAGCGCCGTGAACAGCAGGATGAGCGCGAGGAACACGAGCACCGCGAACCGGGCCGGCGACGACGTCGTCAGGTTGCGGACCCGGTCCCAGCCTCGGTCGAGTGGCGCCGACCATCTGTGGCGGTCGCGAGACCACGCCGGCGCTGACGCCATCGCGTCGCCCCCTTCGCTCGTGGACCCCGCTCATGGTACTCCGCGGCGAGCGCGACTAATCTGAAGCAATGGCGGACATCTTCGACGTGATCGCAGACCGCACGCGTCGCGACATCCTCCAGCTCCTCCTCGATCGTTCCGCGGACGGCCAGGACGGCACCAGCGTGTCGCACATCGTGCAGGTCCTCGGGGCGAGCCAGCCCACGGTGTCCAAGCACCTGAGGGTGCTCCGGGACGCAGGGCTGGTGTCGGTGCGCGAAGAGGGTCAGCATCGCTATTACAGCCTGCAGACCGCGCCGCTGGACGAGGTCGACGATTGGCTGGTGGCCTTCTTCTCCGCGGATCCGCCGACGCCGGCGACGCTGCCCGAACCCGCCGCTCATGCGGCGGACGTGGTCGGGCGCGCCGCCGCGTCGGCGAAGCACGCCGTGACGGCGGCCCTGCGCAAACTGCCGGGCCGCTGACGCCTCACGCGTCGCTGTCGGCGTCGTCCTTCTGGTCGGCGTCCCTCCGGTCGGCGTCCCGATCCGCGTCGTCCGTCTCGGTGTCGTCCGCGTCGGCGTCGCCGTCCGGGGCCGTGGGGGTGCGGTCGTCGTCGCCGCCGCGCGGTCCGAATCCGTCACGCGGTCCGGAGCCGTCGCGGTCGTGCGATTCGGAGGGGTGGTCGTGCCCGCGCGGGCCGTTCCGGTCGTCGGAGCCGCCCCGGCCCGGGCCGCCCTCCTCCGGCATCTGTGAGCCGTCGGTGAATTCGAATCCCGACTCGGGGCCCGAGTTCAGGTTCCAGCCGGTCGCGAGACCGCCGCCGAAGGCGAGCGCCGTGACGGCGACGCCACCGGCGACGGCCGCGGCGATGACGGGCCAGTTCCGCTTGCGCTTCGTCGGCTCGTCCGCAGTCTCGGCGGGGGAAGGAGCCGCGGGGATCGTGGTGTCGGTGGTGGTGGATTCTTCCGGGGTACTGGGTGTGGCCGGAGCCGGTCCGGCAGCTGGTTTCTCGGTCATGCCCTCACTATCGCCATCCGGGATTTGCGCGATGTCAGGGCAGTTTCAGCGTGCGCTGTGAATCCTCGTCAGCGGCTGCGCCGGCGGAACAGCCACGCGCCCCACGCGGCGGAGACGGCGAGGATGAGACCGCACCACGCCAGCGCCCATCCGAGTTCGGCTCCCGCGCCCGTGCCGAAGAGGAAGGCGCGGATCGTCTCGATGATGGGCGTCACCGGCTGGGTGCTGGCGATCCCCTGCAGCCACTGCGGCATGGTCTCCACGGGGACGAAGGCGCTGGAGAGGTACGGCAGGAACAGCAGGATGAAACCGTAGGCGTTCGCCCCTTCCGGACTCCGTGCGGCCAGGCCGATGGCGGCGAACAGATACGTGATCGCGAGGATGTACAGCGCGATGATTGCCAGGGCGCCCAGCCATCCCAGCACGCCCGCGGTGGGGCGGAAGCCGACCACCACGGCGACGAGGATGACGACGCCGGTGGCCAGGAGGTTGCGCACGAGGCTCGCGACGACGTGTCCGGTCAGCACCGCCCCCGAGCGCAGCGGCATGGTGCGGAAACGGTCGACGATGCCGGCCTTCATGTCGCCGGCCACGTACAGGGCCGTGGACGACGCGCCGAAGCCCGCGCACGTGAGGATGATCCCGGGGACGACGTAGTCGACGTAGCCGCCGCCGGGTTCCAGGGCGCCGCCGAAGACGAACGTGAACATCAGCATCAGCAGGACCGGCAGCAGGATCGCCATCATGAGGGATTCCCCATCCCTCAGCGAGCGCACGAGCGATCGCCGCACGAAGACGCGTTCGGCGGTGATCCCGGTCAGGCGGGGGCGCAGGAGGGCGGGGGTGGTCACGGGGTGCTCCTTTCGGGGAGGGCTGCGGGGTCGTCGGTCAGGGCAAGGAACACGTCGTCGAGGGTCGGTCGACGAAGGGTCACGGCACCCTCGTCCCGGTCCGCGTCGAGGGTGTCGAGGGCGGCGCGCAGTCCCCGCACCGTCCCGTCCGTGGCGATCTCCTGCAGGAGCTCGCCGGCGGGGTCGCGCAGCTCCACCACCTCGGTTCCGACGCGCGATTTCAGCTCGGACGGAGCGCCGGATGCGGCGATGCGACCCCCGTGCAGGACGGCCACGCGGTCGGCGAGCTGGTCCGCTTCCTCCAGGTACTGCGTCGTGAGGAACACCGTGGTCCCACCCGCGGCCAGCGTGCGGATGACGTCCCACAGTTCACGCCGGCTGCGGGTGTCCAATCCGGTCGTGGGTTCGTCCAGGAAGAGCACCTCCGGGGTGACGACGAGGCTCAGGGCCAGATCCAGACGCCGCCGCATCCCTCCGGAGTAGGTGCCGACCGGCCGCGACGCGGCGTCGGTCAGATCGAACCGCGCGAGGAGCTCTGTCGCGCGCTCGCGCGCCATGCGGGGGCGCAGGCCGGACAACCGGCCGAGCATCATGAGGTTCTCGGCTCCGGTGAGCACATCGTCCACCGCGGCGGCCTGTCCGGTCAGGGCGATGCGCTGCTGCACGTCGCGCGGGGAGGTCGCGACGTCGAATCCCGCGACGGAGGCCTCCCCGCCGTCGGGTAGCTGCAGCGTCGTGAGGATCGAGATCGTCGTCGTCTTGCCGGCCCCGTTCGGTCCGAGCAGGGCGAAGACCTCACCGCGACGGACGCTGAATTCCAGGCCGTCGAGGACGGCATGTCCGCCGTACTGCTTGCGCAGGCGGTGGACCGAGATGGCGGCATCCATCGGCTTTCCTTTCTGTATACGACCTAAACTGCGTATGAAGATAACACACGGTGTACGTCATAAACAGCCCTAAGATGTCGGTGTGGATGAGCAGACCCCCGATCTCGAGCTGCCGCGCGGCGTGGCGCTGGCGTGGGGCATGGCGGCCGACCCGCAGCGCGGGCCGAAGCGGGAGATGAGCCTCGAGCGCATCGTCGACGCCGCCGTGCAGATCGCCGACGCCGACGGACTCGGCGCGGTGTCGATGGCGGCGGTCGCCGCGCGCCTGGGGTACACGACGATGTCGCTCTACCGATACGTCAGCGCCAAGGACGACCTCATCCAGCTCATGCAGGAGGAGGCGACGGGGCTTCCCCCGGAGTCCATCCGCGAGGCGAAGGGGTGGCGGGCCAGGCTGGTCGCCGCATTCCGTGCCAGCGTGCAGGTGTACCTGGAGCACCCGTGGATCCTCGACATCCCGATCACCGGGTCACCGGCCACGCCGAACTCCGCGGCCTTCATGGACGTCATGCTCGACGCCCTCGCCGAGACTCCGCTGACCGATGACGAGCGCCTCGCGGCGGCGCTGCAGGTCACCGGCCAGGCCCGGTGGTACGGCACGATCCTCGCCGCCTACGCCCGCCAGGCCAGGGAGCGGGGGATGTCGCCGGAGGAGATCGCGGCGTACGAGGATCGGCTCTTCGCGACCCTCATCACGCCGGAGGAGTACCCGGCCCTCCGGCGGGCCGTCGACGCCGGTGTGTTCCGCTCGGAGGCCGACCCCTTCCAGTTCGGGCTGGATCGCACTCTCGACGGGCTCGCCGCATACATGGCCGAGCGTGAATCCGGAGCACCGCCGGCACCCTCCGCGCCGTGGCACGAGCCGGAAGCGCCCGATGTCGCCGAGGACAAGCGGTACCGCGAGGCGCGCAAGGCCGTGCGGGACGCGGAGAAGGCGCTCAGGGCGGCGCGGAAGCTCGAACGCCAGGCGCTCGCCGAAGCGCGTCAGCGTGCGGCGCGCACTCGCCGCGACACGTGATTCTGCCCCATCCGGCCCATCAGCCACGCGGGTTTACACGTGTCGCACCCACGGCCTAGAGTGTCGACAGCACACCGCGAGAGGGGAACGCCATGGCCGAACTGCCGGACGTGCGCTTCCTCACCGTCGCCGAGGTGGCCGAGCTGATGCGCGTGTCCAAGATGACGGTCTACCGGCTCGTGCACTCCGGCGAGCTTCCCGCCGTGCGATTCGGCCGCAGCTACCGCGTGCCGGAATCGGCTGTGGTCGATGCCATGCAACGGCCGGTCTCCGACGTCGGCTAGACTGATCTGAGGCCTTTTTCTGCGCCTCGTGTACCCGGGAGCCGGCGATCGGCACCCAGACCCCTGACATTGTGAGGTTTTCCGTGGGTTCTGTCATCAAGAAGCGCCGTAAGCGCATGGCGAAGAAGAAGCACCGCAAGCTGCTTCGCAAGACTCGTCACCAGCGCCGCAACAAGAAGTAAGCGGCCGAACACACCGAGCGCCTGTCCTTCGTGGCGGGCGCTTCGTGTTCGACCGTTCCGCCGTCATTCTGGAGTCGCCATGCAGTCCATCTCCGTCCAGCAGCTGCGCGAGCGCGAGGGTGTTCCGCTCGTGGACGTGCGCGAGCCCGACGAGTACGCGGCCGGCCATGTGCCGGGTGCCGTCAACATGCCGATGTCGACCCTCGGCGAGCACCTCGATGAGCTCCCGGAGGGCCCGTTCGACGTGATCTGCCAGGTCGGTGGACGCTCGGCGCGTGTCGTGGAGGCCCTCACCGCGCGGGGCATGGATGCCACCAACATTGAAGGCGGCACGGGTGCGTGGGCCGAGGCCGGCTACGGCCTCGAGCACTGAGTGCCGCGCCGTGATGCCGCAGGGGATCCGGTCGTGACGACGCTGACGGTCATCGGCAAACCGGAGTGCCATCTGTGCGATGTCGCCGAGGAGATCGTGGAGGCGGTGGTCGCCGACCTGCCCGACGACGTCGCCGACTCCGTCGCCGTGGAGCGTCTCTCGATCCTGGAGGACGCCGCCCTGTATGAGCGATGGTGGGAGAAGATCCCGGTCGTGCTGATCGACGGATCCCTCCACGCGCACTGGCGGGTCTCCGCGGACCGCCTGCGCGAGGCGCTGCTGGTGGCGGAGAGGGCCTAGGGCCCCCGCGCGCCTCGACGCGCCCTCGCGCTGCGCCCTCGCGCTGCCCTGCCGCTGCCCGCCGCTGCGCCGTCGCGTCCGCCCTGCCGCTGCGCCCTCGCGCCGCCCTCCCGCTGCCCGAACTCCGCAAGAACGCGCCGGAAAGGCCCCGACAAACCCGTTTCGAGGCCTATTCGGCCGGGATTTGCGGAGTTCGGTCGGTGGGCAGCGGGCGGGCGGGCCGAGGCCGGTCGGCGGGGACGCCGGGGTCAGGCTTCGCGCGGCGGACGGGGCGGATCGTCCTCGGGGCGGATGACGGGGATCGCGTTCGTGAAGGCGGATGCGCGCTCCTCGGCCTCCGCGCTGCCGGTGAACAGGCCCGCACCCGGCTCGGGGGAGTGCTCGCGCGCGGGCGCGGGCTGCGGGTCGCCCGCGCTGGTCACCAGCACGCGCTGCACGGGGAGCGCGGCGGGCATCGTGTGCTGCATCCACGTCACCATCGCCTCGCGCACGTGGCAGCGCAGATCGAACAGCGTCGGCGCGTCGGCGGCCGTGACGAGGATGCGGATGCGGACGAGTCCGCCGGTGGCCTCGGTCACCTGCAGCACGGAGGCGCGCCCGTCCCACAGGTCGGTGCGGGCCAGCACGTCGTCGAGGTGCTCGCGCATGCGCGCCGGCGAGACGCGCCAATCCACGTCGAGCTCGACCGAACCCAGCAGCTCGCTGCCCCGCCGAGTCCAGTTCTGGAACGGCTGGGTGGTGAAATACGTGCACGGCAGCACGAGCCGGCGGTCATCCCACAGATCGAGCACGACGTAGCTCAGGGTGATCTCGCCCACGCGTCCCCACTCGTCCTCCACGACGACGACGTCGTCCACGCGCAGGGCGTCGCTGAAGGCGAGTTGCAGGCCGGCGAACATGTTCGCCAGCACCGTCTGGGCCGCCAGACCGGCGACGATCGAGGCGATACCGGCCGACGCGAGCACGCTCGCCCCGACGGCGCGGACGGCGGGGAAGGTGAGCAGGATCGCGCCCAGCGCGATCACGACGATGAGCGCGATCGCCAGGCGTCGCACGATGAGGGTCTGCGTGCGGATGCGGCGGGCCACCCGGTTGTCGGGGACGTCGATGCGATTACGGCCGAGGGTGAGGTCGGTCGCGAACGTCACGAGGGCGCCGAGCAGCCACGCGGCGGCGATGATCACGAGGATCGAGAGCAGCTGAGTGAGCGCGGGCAGCCACGACGCTTCCGGGAATGCCAGCCCCACGGCCGTCCACATCCCCGCGAGCAGCACGAGCGTACGGAACGGTAGGCGGGCGTGGTGGACGAGGCGGTGCGGCCACGACCGTCGTCGCGCGACCAGCCGCGCAATCCACGCGACGAGGAGGGTGACGATCGTCGCGACGACGACGCACGCGACGAAGGTGACCGCGAAGTTCAGCCAGGCATTGTCGAACACGTGCATCCACGCTACGGGGCGAGGCTGGACCGATCCTGGCCGTCGGCTCAGTGCCGGATGGTGCGGGGTGGGGTCAGGGAGCCAGGCGCGTGGGACCGCGGAAGAGGAACGTGACTTCGCGGATCGACGACTCGCCCAGCAGCAGCATCAGCAGACGCGCGAGACCCATGCCGAACCCGCCGTGCGGGGGAGTGCCGTACCGGAAGAAGTCGAGGTAGTGCTCCAGGCCGGCGAGGTCGAGCCCCTTCTCGACGGCCTGCTCCTCCAGGACGCGCACGCGGTGCTCGCGCTGAGCGCCCGTGGTAATCTCCACGCCCTTGAACAGAAGGTCGTAGCTCCGCGTCATCCCGGTCTCCGGATCGCGCATGTGGTAGAACGGCCGGATCTCGGGGTGGTAGTCGGTGACGAAGACGAACTGGTGCCCGTAGGTCTCCTCGATGTACGCGGCGACCTGACGTTCGCCCTCGGGGTCGAGGTCGCCGTCGGTGCGAGGGATCTCGTAGCCGCGCTGCTTGACCGTCTCGCGGGCTTCGGCCAGCGGGATGCGGGGGAAGGGGAGGGTGGGGACGACGACCTCGATGCCGAAGAGCTCCTGGATCTCGGCGCCGTGCTTGTCCTTGACCGCCTGGATGGCGAACTGCAGGAGCTCCTCCTGCATCCGGGCGACGTCCTCGTGCGAGTCGATCCAGCTGATCTCGGCGTCGACGGAGGTGAACTCGGTCGCGTGGCGGCTCGTGAACGACGGGTCGGCGCGGAAGACGTCGCCGATTTCGAAGATCTTGCCGAAGCCGGCCGACTGCGCCATCTGCTTGAAGTGCTGCGGGCTCTGCGCGAGGTACGCGGTCTTGTCTTCGAAGTAGTCCATGCTGAACAGCTCGGCGTTGGATTCCGAAGGGCTCGACATGAGCTTGGGGGAGTGGATCTCGATGTAGTCCCGCTCGATCCAGTACGTGCGCATCGCGTGCTCGAGCGTGGTCTGCACGCGGAAGATGAGGTTGTTGCGGGCCTGGCGCAGGTCGAGGAAGCGCCAGTCCATGCGCTTGTCCATGCCGCTGTCGGCGGCGATGGGCGTCTCGGGGAGGGCTTCGGCCGCGATGTCGAGCGTGCCGATCTTGATCTCGACGCCACCGAGCTTGACGCGCTCGTCGTGCTTGAGCTGGCCGCGCACCGTCAGGAAGGTTCCGGTGGCGAGGGCCGAGATCGTCTCGGTCAGGGCGAGCGCGGCGGATGCCTCGGGGCCGGCGTGCTCGGCGAGCTCACGCGTGGCGGGGTTCACCAGCTGCACGGCACCGGTCTCGTCCCGGAGGATGACGAACTGCACCTTCTTCTGATCGCGCACCGTTTCCACCCATCCCGACACCGATACCGGGCCGTCGGGGAGGGACTGCAGCTGCTTGACGAGGACGCGTTCGCTCACGAGGGTTCAGTCTACGTGCGGGCGGTGAACCCGTTCCCCCGGGTCGGCCTCGATGGGTTCGTAGCTCTGACCGTGCGGCCCGGTGAAGGCGATGGGTTCGCCGTCCACAGCCAGCACCGTTCGCCCCGCGGCCGGTTCGGGTAGTTTCCGCGCGATGTCGGGGAAGACCCCCTCACCTTCGTTGCTGAGCCACCGCGCGCCGCGGAGGGAGCGCACGATGTCGACGAAAGCAGAGCGCCGGCCGGGGTCGAGGTAGACGAGTACCGAGCTGTGGAACACGACCAGGGTCGCACCCTTCGGCGCGGCGGCGGCGAGGGTGTCGAGTTCTGCGACGAGATCACCGGGGACGATATCGGCCGGCCGCGGTTCCGCCGCGACGAGGGATGCGGCGGAGCGGAGCCGCTCTCGTCGTTCGCCGTGCTCGGGCCATACGAGCGCCTCGAGCCAGGCAAGGTCGTCCCCCCGACTGGGATCCAGCGGATGGAGATCGATCCCCGCGCGCCACACCACCTCCGGCACGCGCGCCGGAAGCGTCGTCGCCGTGGTGCGGCAACGGGCGAGCACGGGACTCGGGCCGTTCGTCGGATCGATCGCTACGGCGCCGGCGGGCGTGTCGTATCGGTAGCTGTACCGGTCGGGATAGAGGCAAAGACCCGCGGATGCGCCGACCTCCAGCAGGGCGAGCGGTCCGTCGATGGCGTCGAGGGCCGGGAGCAGCACCGCGCATCGGCCCGCCTCGTTGGTCTGCGTCGACCGCACGGTGATGATTGCGCGGACGCGGCGCCAGTGCGGGACGAGCCAGGTGCGGAAGCGCTCGTAGTCCGCCAGCGGCGCGCCAGCGGCCCGGGCCGAAGCGAAGACGAGGTTTGCCTGCTGCTTCGCGCGGGGGAGCGTGCCGATCAGCGCGGCGACCTCTTCGTCTCCGCCGACGCCGAGTGCCCACTCCTCGTAGGTCGGGGAAACCCCACGCGCCTCCATCTCGGCGAAACCGCGATAGCGCGCGGCCACGGAATCAGCGACCATGCCCCGACCGTATCTGCAGGGCACGGCCCGATCCAGCCGCTCGCGCGGTCACACATTCCCGCGCTCATCGCCGGCTGCCATGTCCCGGCCCGGATGGTTCTACGTCCGCCGGCCGACGAGGTCGAGGAGGCGGGTGCGCGACCGGGTGACCGCTCGCCATCGGCGATGAGGGTCGTGCCACCCGGGGGCACGCACCTCGGGGACTCCGCGATTCATCCGGATCCCCCAGCCGCTGCGGTCGAGGAACCGATGGTGGAACCAGCACAGGAGCACGCCGTTGTCGGTGTGGGTGGGCCCACCGTGGGCGTGCTCGGTGACATGGTGGATCTCGCACCACCCGGCTGGAACGCCGCATCCGGGAATGAGGCACCCGCCGTCGCGGAGTGAGATCGAGCGACGCTGATGCCGGTTGAAGACGCGCTCCTCCGTGCCGAGGCGCAGGATGCGGCCGCGGGAATCCACCACGACCCGCTGGATGCTGCCGCTGCAGGCGACGTGGCGGGCACATGCGGGCGACAGCGGCTCATCGGTGCCTTCGGCGTACGCCCAGCCCGCACCGGTCAGGTGGTCCTCTTCGCGGACCGAGACCACGAGCGTGGGGGCGGCCCCGCCGATCGTGGGCAGCTCACCGCTCGCGGCGGCGGCGCCCAGAGCGGTGGCCAGCGCGTCGTGCTGCCGCTGCGCGAGCCGGCGGTCATCGACCGGGGGTCGTTCGTCGAGGTCGGCGTACGAACCGGCCGGCGGCTCCTCGCGGAACGCGACGCCGCCGACCCGCGGCGACAGCACGGCGTCGAAGATGCGCCGCAGCTGCGCGGCCACCTCCGGCATGAGCCTTCCGTGCACGGGCACGAGGCCGTCCTGGGGTGCTCCGAGCGTCACGCCGCGGCGGTGGGAAGCGGCCCGGTCGCGCGGCTCTGCGCCGTCCTGGTCGAGCGCCGCCGACCACACCAGCGCCTGCAGGCGGAGCAGCTCCGCGCACGCCGGCGGGGCGGCATCCGGTCCGGTTCCCCGTGCCTGGGCGGCAGGATCTCGTCGGCGACGAGCAGGTCCTCCCGCGGGACGCGTCGGTCGAGCGTGGCCAGCGCCGTGCTCACCGCCAGGACGCCGTCGACGCCAGCCTCGCCGGCGGTCATGACGGCGCGCAGAGCGGGCAGGAAAGGGGGGAGGACCTCACCGGACGACGGCGACACCTGCCCGCGCACGGCACGGGCCGCCCGCTGCCACTTCGCCGCCGTCTGGGGCGCCACCCGCGTGGTGCGCTGCAGCAGCTCCGACACGTCGTGGCACCCGGCGTGCGAAGTGAGCCGGGCATCGCGATCGGGGGAACCCGACCGCGCTGCCGCTTCACCGGCGAGCTCGACGAGAACGGCCTCGACCCGGCGCTCGAGGCGCCCCGCGAGGCTGAGCGCCTCGAGGATGTCGTCGTCACGGGCGATGCCGAACGCGTCTCGCGCGATCAGCTCGCCGACGGCCGCATCCGCGCGATCGATCAGATCGCGGAGGGTGCCGACGAGTTCGTCCATACCCGTATCCTCCCGCGGGCCACCGGCATTGCGACCGCGAAAAACCCCGGTCGCACCGCGTTCTGTGGATAACCCGCGTGCCCTGCGCCCCGTCCGCGGCCGCCCCTTACGATGAGCGCGTGAGCTACGCCCCGCCCCCCGACTCCACCGCCGCCCCGCCGCGCACCGCCCGGCCCGTGCGCGTGTGGGACATCGTGCTCACCGTCGTCCTGCTGATCCTGCTGGCGATCTTCGCGGCGCTGGCGTCGTACTTCGGCCTCTTCCTCGCGATGGCGTCGGACGGATGCTTCGACGACAACTGCAACGACGGCCTGCTGACCTTCGGGGTCTGGTTCGCGGCGATCTCGCCGTGGGTGACGCTCCTGCTCGGCCTCGTGGGGGCCGTGATCCTCCTCGTCGTGAGGCGTGTCGCCTTCTGGGTGCCCCTGGTGAGCGCTGCGCTGATGGTGCTGACCTTCTTCGTGGCGGTCGCGATCGTCGGCGCCGCGGTGGGTGCGTAGTCCGGGATCCGGCTGACCGGAACCGGGACGGGGGCGAGCCCCCAGCAACTCGTAACCTCCCGCGCCTAGGCTGAATCGCGGCACCCGCACGTCCGCCGATCACCGAGAGCAAAGGCCCCGATGACCGAAATCACGCTTGCCGCGACCTCCACAGCCGGCGACGGATCGTGGCTGTCGGCGCTGGCCGACTGGACCGTCTCCCTGATGGACATCATCGGACCGGTGGGCGCGGGCCTGGCGATCGCGCTGGAGAACCTCTTCCCCCCGCTGCCGAGCGAGGTGGTGCTGCCGATGGCGGGTCTGGCGGCGAGCCGCGGCTCCTTCTCGCTGGCCGAGGCCCTCATCTGGACCACGATCGGATCGATCGTCGGCGCCCTGGCGCTGTACGGCCTCGGCCGGTGGCTGGGGGTCCAGCGGCTGCGCCGGATCGCCGACCGGATGCCGCTGATGAAGGTGCAGGACGTGGACGTGACCGTGGCGTGGTTCCAGCGGCACGGCGGCAAGGCGGTGTTCTTCGGCCGGATGCTGCCGATCTTCCGGAGCCTCATCTCGATCCCCGCCGGTGTCGCGAAGATGCCGGTGTGGCGGTTCACGCTGCTGACGGCGGCGGGCAGTCTGATCTGGAACACGATCTTCGTCCTGGCCGGGTATCTCCTCGGCGAGCAGTGGCACGTCATCGAGCAGTACGCCGACATCCTCCAGTACGTCGTGATCGCCGCCGTTCTCGTCGCGGTGGTGTGGTTCGTGGTCGTCCGGGTGCGCATGCTGACGCGCGCGCGCCGCACCGGCACTGACGGCGTCTGACCGAGCCCAGGGCCCACCCTCCCCACAGGCGCTCCACAGAACGCCCCCGCCTAGACTGGAGGGGTGTCCGCCGATCGCCTCCACCTCGTGCGCCACGGCGAGGTCGACAACCCCGGGCGTGTCCTCTACGGACGGCTGCCCGGCTTCGGCCTGAGCCCCGATGGGCGGCGGATGGCCCGGCAGGCCGCCGAGTACGTGCGATCGCTCGAACGATCCGTGAGTGCACTGGTCGTCTCACCGCTGCAGCGCACGCGCGAATCGGCCGAGCCGTTCGCGGAGCTGTTCGCGCTGGAGCCGGTCATCGATGAGCGCGTGATCGAGCCCACGAACGTCTTCGAAGGCCGGCGGATGGGGCGGGTCTTCTACAACCCGCTGAACTGGCGCCACCTCGCCCGCCCCGCCCTCCCCAGCTGGGGCGAGGCCTACGAGAGCATCGTCGCGCGGATGCGGACCGCCATGGACGACGCGTGGGACACGGCTGACGGCGGGGATGTCGTGATCGTGTCGCACCAGCTCCCGATCTGGATCTCGCACCTCTCGATCGCCGGCGGCGCGCTGCGCCACGATCCGCGTCGCCGTCGCTGCGCACTGTCCAGCGTCACGAGCTTCGAGCGCCGCGGCGACCGCTGGGTCGAGGTCGACTACGCAGAGCCGGCGTCGACCGCGGGTGCCGTCGACGTGGGGGCCGTGTGATGCGCCGGCGCCTCCTCGCCGCATCCCTCACCGCCGCTCTCGCGTTCGGGCTGGGCGCGTGTGCGGCCGACCCGCTGGCCGATCAGTACCGGGCGGGCGACAACAAGGGCTATATCGCCGCCAACGGCTTCCAGACCTCCGAGATCCCGGCCGCGGATCGCGGTGAACGGGTCGAGTTCGCCGGCGTGACCGAGACGGGCGCCGAGGTGTCGGACGCCGACTACGCCGGCCAGGTGCTCGTCGTGAACTTCTGGTACGCCGCCTGCGGCCCCTGCATCGTCGAGGCCCCGCGCCTGGAAGAGGCGTATGAGAGCTTCGAAGGGCAGGACGTCGCGTTCCTGGGCGTGAACACCTACGACCAGGCCGCGACCGCGGCATCCTTCGCCCGCGACAACGGCGTGAGTTACCCGAGCGTCATCGACGTCAACGGCGGCGCGGTCAAGCTCGCCTTCGCCGAGCATGCGCCGCTCACCGCCACGCCCGTGACGCTCGTGCTCGATAAGGAGGGTCGCGTCGCCGCGCGCATCATCGGCGAACTGCCGGAGGCCTCGATCCTCCAGACGATCGTGCGCGACGTCCTCGCGGAGCCGGCGTGAACCCCGGCGCGGTCGTGTTCGACGGTGCGCTGTGGCTCGCCCTGCCCATCGCCCTCGCCGCCGGGCTGGTGTCGTTCCTCTCCCCGTGCGTGCTCCCGCTCGTCCCGGGCTACCTCGGGTTCATCGGCGGCTCCGTCGCGCCCCGCCGCGGCTCCTCCGCGGCGGCGCCCGGCCGCGGCCGGCTCCTGGGCGGCGTGCTGCTGTTCATCGCCGGCTTCACGCTCGTGTTCATGACCGTCAACGTCCTGGGCGGCACGGTGGGGCGCTTCTTCGTCGAGTACGCCGACCCGATCACGCGCGTCATGGGCGTCATCGTCATCCTGCTCGGCCTGGTCTTCATCGGGCTGTTCGGCATCGCCCAGCGCACCGTGCGACTGCAGGCGCGCAACAACATCGGGCTCATCGGCGCACCGCTGCTGGGCATCGCCCTCGGCATCGGGTGGACGCCGTGCATCGGCCCGACCCTTGCCGCGATCTTCTCGGTGTCGTGGAACCTGGGCGACCCCGGCCGCGCCGCGCTGCTGGGCCTGGCCTACTCGCTGGGCCTGGGCATCCCGTTCCTCCTCCTCGCGCTCGGCTTCGGCTGGGCGACCCGTTCGGTGGCGTTCCTGCGCCGCCACATCCGCGCCATCAACCTGATCGGCGGGGCGCTCCTGATCCTCCTGGGCCTCGCGATGGTCACGGGCGTGTGGGGCGCGTGGATGTCGCAACTCCAGGGGGTGATCCAGAGTGTCCCCCTCCCGCTCTGACGAATCGACCATGACCGACCCGCTGCGCCCTGCCGACCACGCCTCCGCCGATCCCGAGGACATCACCGCGCCCGCCCTCGGATTCGTCGGATGGATGCGGTGGGGCTGGCGTCAGCTGACGAGCATGCGCACGGCGCTCGTCCTGCTGCTGCTGCTGGCGATCGCCGCGGTGCCGGGATCGATCGTGCCGCAGCGCAGTGCCGATCCCAACGGCGTCACGCAGTACTTCACCGACAACCCCGACCTGGCTCCCATCCTCGAGAACCTGAGCCTGTTCGACGTCTACTCCTCGCCGTGGTTCTCCGCGATCTACCTCCTCCTGTTCGTCTCGCTCATCGGCTGCGTCATCCCGCGCACCAAGCACCACTGGAAGGCGCTGCGCTCACGCCCGCCGCGGACGCCCGCGCGCCTGTCGCGCCTGGACGACTTCCGCGAGGCGGAGCTGGATGCCGCGTCCCCCGACGACGCCGCCCGCCTGGCGGCCGAATCCGTCGAGCTGGCGGCCGGGGAGCTGCGCAAGGCCGGGTACCGCGTCGAGCGCTACGACGGCCGTGGGGCCTTCTCGGTGTCGGCGGAGCGCGGGTACCTGCGTGAGACGGGCAACCTCGTCTTCCACGGGGCACTGGTCGGGGTGCTCGTGGCCGTCGGTGTGGGCGGCGGATTCACCTACACCGGCCAGCGCGTCATCGTCGAGGGGACGACGTTCGTCAACTCGCTGCTGGATTACTCCTCGTTCAACCCCGGTCGCTTCGTGAGCGCCGAGACTCTCACGCCCTACGCGCTGACCCTCGACGAGTTCGACGTCAGCTATGTGCCCCTCGGCGAACAGGGCGCCGGTCAGGCCGGCGACTTCGCCGCGAACCTCACCACGCGCGTGGACGGCGAGGAGGGCGAGGGGCAGGTGCGCGTCAACCACCCGCTCGACGTCGCGGGCGACCGCGTTTACCTGATGGGCAACGGCTACGCCCCGACCCTCACCATCCGCAACGCCGAGGGCGAGGAGATCTTCCACGACTCCGTGCCCTTCCTGCCGCAGGACACCAACATGACCTCGCTCGGCGTCGTGAAGGTGCCCGACGGTCTGCCCGAGCAGATGGGCCTGGTCGGGTTCTTCTATCCCACGCAGGCGGCGCTGGCCTCCGGCGCGTTCACGTCGGCGTATCCCGACCTCATCAGTCCCGTCGTCACCTTCAACGTCTTCGTCGGCGACCTCGGCATCGACGGGGGCCAGCCGCGCTCGGTCTACACGCTGGACACGAGCGAGATGGAACAGCTCAGCGGTGGAGACACGGGCATCGACTCGATCGAGCTCGCCCCCGGGCAGTCGGCCGAACTGCCGGACGGGCTCGGCACGATCACCTTCGAGGACGAATCGCCCGAGGGTGCCACCGGCTATGCCGAATCCGTGAAGCGCTTCGCGTCGCTGTCGATCCATCGCGACCTGGCCGCCCCGTGGGTGCTGCTCTTCGCGGTTCTGGCCACCCTCGGCCTGCTGGCGGCGCTGTTCGTCCCGCGACGGCGGATGTGGGTCAAGGCGACGGTGCAGGGCAGCTCCGTGCACCTGGAGTACGCCGGACTCGCCCGCGGGGAGGACCCCACGCTGGGCGCCGCGGTGGATCAGTTCCAGGCCCGTCACGCCGCCGCCGTCCAGGGTTGGCGCAGCACCTCGGACGTAGACTGAGACCATGCCCGGATCCGAAACGCTCTCCCTCGACGCGGTCTCCGTGCTGCTGGTCTGGACCGCCATCGCGATCTACGTGCTGGCCTTCATCGCCTACGCCGTCGATCTCGCGCGCCGCTCCGATGTGGCGCTCAAGGCGCAGGACGCCGCGCGCGAGCGCGAACTCGTGACCGCCGGCGCCGCCACCGCTCCCGCCGGCACCCGGACCGGGCGGCCGCAGGGCGCCATGGAGGCACGCGCCGCAGTCAAGCCCCGCTACGTCTGGGGGCGGATCGGCACGTCTCTGACGGTGCTGGGCTTCCTCTTCCACGTCGCCGCCGACGTCACGCGCGGAATCGCCGCCGAGCGCGTCCCGTGGTCGAACATGTACGAGTTCGCCCTCACCGGCACGATGCTCATCGTCGCGGTGTACCTGGTCGTCCTCTTCCGCTACGACCTTCGCTTCCTGGGCTCCTTCATCACGGGGCTCACGGTCGTCCTCCTCGGCGGCGCGACACTGGCGTTCTATGTCGAGGTCGTGCCCCTGGCCGACCCGCTGAAGTCCGCGTGGCTGGTCATCCACGTGTTCGTCGCGTCGCTGGCCACGGCCCTGTTCGCGCTCGCTTTCGGCCTGTCGGTGCTGCAGCTCATGCAGTCGCGCCGGGAGCGGCGTGCGGTGGCGACCGTGGCGTCGGGCGACGCAGCATCCGCGCCGTCGGCCAAGCGCGGGCCCGGGTTCCTGCGCACCCTCCCCTCCAGTGAGACGCTGGAGTCCCTCGCCTACCGCTTCGCGATCGTCGGGTTCATCTTCTGGACCTTCACCCTCATCGCCGGCTCCATCTGGGCCAACGACGCATGGGGCCGGTACTGGGGCTTCGACACGAAGGAAGTCTGGACCTTCGTCATCTGGGTGCTCTACGCCGGTTACATCCACGCCCGTGCGACGCGCGGATGGCGCGGCACGCGATCGGCGTGGCTGTCGATCATCGGGTTCACCGCCGTGATCTTCAACTTCACGATCGTGAACATGTTCTTCAAGGGCCTGCACGCCTACTCCGGCCTCTCCAGCTGACCCCGGGTTCCTGTCGGTCCTGACGCCGCCCCGCGCCTTCCCGGCCCGGGGCGGCGTTTCGCGTGCGTCACGATCGTCGCACTCTTGTCCCGCCCCGCGACATGCAATATATTGCACGTCGTCCGGACAACCGTCCCGACTGGACAGCACCGGGGGAGACCTGCCGGCGCGCGAACGAAAGGAACAGCACCATGAGCAGCACTCCCACCCAAGAGATCACCAATGTCGTGCTCGTGCACGGCGCGTTCGCGGATGGCTCCGGCTGGCGCCGCGTCTACGACACGCTGACCGCGCGCGGGTACCGGGTCATGATCGTGCAGAACCCGCTCACCTCCCTCGAGGACGACGTCGCGGCCACCACGCGCGTGCTGGACCTCATGGACGGGCCGACGATCCTCGTCGGTCACTCGTGGGGCGGCACCGTCATCACCGAGGCGGGCATGCATCCCCGCGTGGCGGGACTGGTCTACGTGTCGGCCCTCGCGCCGGACGCGGGGGAGACGACCGGCCAGCAGTACGAGGGCTTCGCGCCGACGCCGGAGTTCATCATCGACACCGTCGAGGACGGATACGGCTTCCTCAACCTCGAGAACTTCAAGGCGGGGTTCTCGGCGGACGCGACGGACGAGGATGCCGCGTTCCTGCGTGACAGCCAGGTGCCGATCAACATGTCGGTGTTCGCCACACCCGTGAAGAACGCGGCGTGGCACGACAAGCCGACGTGGGCCGTCATCGCGACGGAGGACAAGTCCTTCGACCCGGCGATGCTCCGGCACATGAGCGAGCGCATGGGCGCCAAGACCACGAGGGTCTCGGGGAGCCACGACGTCTACATCACGCAGTCCGACACGGTCGCCGCCGTGATCGTCGACGCCGCCCGGAGCGCCCTCGCACAGGAGTCACTCAGCTCGTCGACCGCGTGAGCGGCCGACGCGAGTGACCACGGTCAGGCCGGGGCGGCGGTCAGGAGGGCCCGCGCGGGAACCGAGCGGCGACGTGCCACCGCGATCGTCGTGACGACGAACGCCAGCGCTGTCCACACGGCGAGTCCGACGACCGCCGCCCCCAGGCCGTCCGCGGCGGTCAGTGCCGCGAGCATCCCCTGGTACGCCGGGGCGGTGGGGAGGAGCCCGGCCACGGCCGAGATGACTCCGGGGACGGTCGAGACCACGCCCGTGGCAACGGCCAGCACGCCCACCAGCGCCGAGATCCATCGCCCGGCGCCGCCGAAGACCGCCACCAGGGCCTGGTTCACGGCCGCGAACGCGACCCCTGCCACCGCGGCGACGGCGGCGAACAGTGACCAGTCCGCCCAGTTGTAGCCGGCGGCCAGCTGCACCACGATCGCCACGAGCACGCCCTGCACTGCGCCGATCGCGGCGGCCGGGGCGAGCGCGCGAAGCGCCAGCAGCGCCGACGGGCGGCGGGAGGACAGCGTGCGCGCGGTCACGGCGCGCAGTGCCACGAAGGTGCCCAACCCGCCGAACCACAGGGCCACCGTCACGACGAGGGGGACTGCCGACGCGCCGAACAGGTTCGTGCCCACGCCCTCCGCCGCGACGGGGTCGGCCACGACGGAGGCCAGGTCGGCGGCCTCGGTGTCGGTGTAGGAGGGCAGTTCTGCCACGGCGGTGCCGAGGCCCTCGGCCAGGTCCGCGGTGCCGTCGGCGACCTGCCGCACCCCACCGGAGAGCTCCTCGGCACCCGTGGCCGCCTCCCCGGCCCCGTCGGCCAGCTGCGATGCGCCGTCCGCCAGCGCGGATGCTCCGCCCGACAGCTGTGCGGCACCGTCCGACAGCTGCCGCACCCCACCGGCGGCGGTGGTCGCCCCCGCGGCGAGCTGGTCTATCCCGCCGGAGAGCTGCGCGAGGTTGGCCGAGATCGTCTGCAGGCCCGGGCCGAGCTGCTGGAAGCCGGTGACACCCGCCGCGATCGTGTCGGACTGCCCGATCAGCTCGTTGACGGGTCCGACGGCGGCCTGGGCCTCGGTGGACAGCTGCGTGAGGGTCGCGCACAGCTCCGCCGATCCGCCCTGTGCGGTGCAGTCGGCAGCTGCCCGGGTCAGCGCGTCGGATGCGGCGGTGACCTGCGCCTGAATGGCGGCGCTGTTGGCCGCCAGCCCGTTGGCCGCGGTGACGAGCTCCGCAGGAAGCTGCGGGATCGCATCGGCGGTCTGCTGCAGCCCGCCGGCGAGGAGCCGTCCGTTCGCGGCGATCTCCTGCGCGCCGCCGGCCCACGCGTCCAGGCCGTCAGCGGCTTGCGCGGCGCCGGTGCCCAGCTCGGCGGCGCCGCCGGCGAGCTGGGTCGCGCCGTCGGCGAGGGCTGCTGCTCCGTCGGAGAACTGCGCGATCCCGCCGGAGAGTGCGGTGGCGCCGTCGGCGGCCTGCGTCGCGCCGTCGGCGAGCTGGGCGGCACCCTCGGCGGCCGTGCCGAGCTGGTCGCCGAGCGTGGTGAACCCGAGGAACACGTTCTCCAGGTACACCTCCGACAGCGATGTCCCCAGGAGGGATGCCGCCGCCTGCGTGACCTGCGCCGAGATGGCGTCGTCCACCACAAGACTGTCCGGTGGCGTGGTCACCTCGATCGTGGCGCGCTCGGGTGCCTCGCCTCCCGGAGAGGTGGAGGTCGCCGCGGCGGAGAAGTTCTCCGGGATGCGGATGACGGCCGCGTACGAGCCGTCGGCCAAGCCCTGGCGGGCGTCTTCGTCGTTGGTGATCGTCCAGTCCAGATTGCTCGGGATGTCGTCCGAGCCCTCGATGAGGCCCGCTGTCAGCTGCCGGCCGAGCGGCACGGGCTGGTCGTCGATCGTGACGGGCTCGTCCGCGTTCACGATGGCCGCGCTCATGGACTCGAGGCGCTCGACGGGGTTGTACAGCGCGGCGACGAGCACGCCGCCGACGATCACCGGCAGCAGCAGCGCGCCGATAATCGTGAGCCAGGTCACGGGCCGGCGGGAGCCGGCGCGCTCGAGCGCGAGGGGGGAGCCAGGACGGGTCATGCGGTCACCTCGGACAGGTCGAACGTGCGGGGGGATGCGGCGGCGACGCGCGTGACGGATGCGCCGGTCCAGCCGGCATCCGACAGAACGCGGCCGGCCGCGTCGGGGTCGGCGGCGGTCAGCAGCAGCGTCCACTCGCCGGTGGCCGCGGCATCCCGCAGGGTCGCGGCGGCCTGATCGCGCAGGGCGCCGTGGGCGAGGGACTCGATGCCGGAGACCGCGAGCACTCCGGGCGTACCGGTGAGCGCGTCGCGGAGCTCGGCGAGCGGGTCTTCGGCCTCGTCCAGCGCGGCGATGCCGACGGAGCCGCGCACCCACGCCTCCCGGCCGGGCAGCAGGTGCCCGGCGACGCGGAGGCGGCCGGACGTGGGCGAGACCCGCCCGGAGAGGGTGTACAGCGCTGCGCGAGAGGCGCGCGGGTCGACGGAGGTGAGGATGGCCGCGTGCCCCGGCTCCACCTCGAGGGAGAGGTCGTCGAACAGGGGCGTGTCGCCGACTTCCAGTCCCACGCCGTCCGCGATCACGACGGCGCGCGAGCCGGGTCCCGGCCAGTCCTGCAGCGCGATCTCGCGCTCGACGGCTTCGCCCTCGACGTCGAGCTTGGGCAGCATCCGGTCCAGCCACCGCGGGATCCACCACGCCTTGTCGCCCAGGAGCGTCATGAGCGCGGGGATGAGGGTCATCCGCACCAGGAACGCGTCGACGGCGATGCCGACGGCCAGCCCCAGCGCGATGGGCTTGATCGAGGAGTCGCCCTCGGGCACGAACGCGGCGAACACCGCGAACATGATGAGGGCCGCGGCGGTGACCACGCGCGCGGTCGCGGAGAAGCCCGAGCGCACCGCCGCCACGGCGACGGCGCGGGCGTCGGCACCCGAGGCGTTCTTGGCCCGCGCGTGGACGTAGTCCTCGCGCATGCGGGTCACGAGGAACACCTGGTAGTCCATCGCGAGCCCGAACAGCACGCCCATCAGCACGATCGGCATGAAGCTGATCACGGGTCCCACGCGCGCCACGTGCAGCAGGTCGGCGAACCAGCCCCACTCGAACACCGCCGCGACCACGCCGAACGCCGCGGCCACCGACAGCAGGTAACCGAGGGCGGCTGTGAGAGGCACCGCGATGGAGCGGAACACCACCATGAGCAGGAGGAAGGACAGCCCGACCACGAACAGGCCGAAGGGGACCAGGGCGGCGCCCAGGCGGTCGGAGATGTCGATCGCGACGGCGGTGTAGCCGGTGACCTTGAGGTCGATGCCGTACTCGTCCAGCAGCCGGTCGTGCTGCGCGCGCAGCTCGCGCACGAGGTCGGCGGTGGCCGGGTCGTCCGGTGCCGTCTCGGGCACGATCTGCACGATCCCGGTGTCGGCGGTCTCGTTCGGGGTGGCCAGGGCCACCTCTGCGACGCCCGGAAGGTCTTCGACCTCCGCGGCGATGTCGGACATGAGGCCCAGGGGGTCGGTGGAGGTCACGATCGTGCCGGTCAGCACGAGCGGCCCGTTGACGCCGGGGCCGAAGTGCTCCGCGGCGAGGTCGTAGCTCTGGCGGGCGGAGTTGCTCTCGGGCAGGACGCCCGCGTTGGGGAGGGCGAGCGCGAGGCTTCCCGCCGGGACGGCCAGGGTGCCCAGGCCCACCACGACGGCGATGGCGGTGACGAGGGGGCGCCGCGACACCATCGCCACCCACCGGTTGGTGCGCACGGCGGCAGCCGGCGTGGCCGGGGGCTCTTCCGGAATGTCGCCGTCGGCCTCGGCCTCGGCTTCTCGTGCAGCCGCCGCCCGCCGGCGGGCGCGACCGCCGGCAGTGCGTCCGGCGGCCCGGCGGCCTACGAAGCCCAGCAGCGCGGGGGTGAGGGTGACCGAGACGACCACGGCGATCGCGACGGCGACGGATGCGGCGATCCCCATGGTCGTGAGGAAGGGGATGTTCGCGAACGACAGGCCGATCAGGGCGATGAGCACCGTGACGCCGGCGAACGTGACGGCCGATCCGGCGGTGCCGGTGGCGCGTGCGGCCGACTCCTCCGGGTCCATCCCGCCGCGCACCTGGTCCTGATGTCGCGCGGCGATGAACAGCGAGTAGTCGATCCCGACGGCAAGGCCCAGCATGAGCGCGAGCAGCGGGGTGGTCGAGGAGATGGTGGCGACCGCGGTGGCCAGGAGGATGAGCGCCATGGACAGCCCCACCCCGAGGATCGCGGTGACCAGGGGCAGCCCCGCCATCACGAACGAGCGGAAGGTCACGATCAGCACGATCAGGGCGATGAGCAGCCCCAGCGCCTCGGTGATCGTCACGCCGGGGATCGACTGGGCGAACAGGTCGCCGCCCAGTGCGGCCTGCGCGCCGTCGGGGAGGTCGGCGGCGAAGTCGTCGGCGGCGTCGCTGAGCGTCTGCTTGGACTCCGGCGAGACGCTGGCGCCCTGGCCGTCGAACTGCAGCCGCACGATGGCGGCGTCGCCCTCGTCGCTGATCAGGCCCGAGACGGTCTCGTCGAACGGGTCGGTGACGGCGAGGACGCCGTCGATGTCACCCAGATCGGCGACCAGCTCGTCGATGCGGGACGCATACGGATCGTCATCGATCCGGTCGCCGTCCGCCGCCACGACGACGATCTGGGCGCTCGTTCCGCTGACTTGCGGGAAGGTCCGGGAGAGCTGTTCGAGACCCTCCTCCGACTCGGTGCCGGGGATGGAGAAGGAGTTGTCGGTGCCCTGGTTGAACGCGAGCGCCCCGCCGCCCGCTGCCAGCAGGACGACCACCCAGGCGATGAGCACGCGCCAGCCGTGACGGTACGACCAGCGTCCCAGCGTGGCGAGGAGAGTGGACACAGCGGCTCCGATCGGTCAGACGGCTCCGATACAGCGTCGTATCCGATACACCCATGTATCGTATGTGGCGCAGAGCCCCCCGGGGCTGAGTGATCCGTGTGAAACGAGGACTGATGAGCGAGACGACCGCCACGACCCCTCGCGGCCGGGAGGCCACGCGCCAGCGGCTCCTGGACGCTGCCACCGAGGTGTTCGCCGAAGTCGGGCTCGATGCGACCTCCGTCGAATCGGTATGCGAGCGGGCGGGGTTCACGCGCGGGGCGTTCTACTCCAACTTCGCGTCGAAGGAGGAGATGTTCCTCGAGCTCGCGGCCTCCGTCGCGCGGTCCCGCGTCTCGGATGTGGAGGCGCGGGTCGCCGAGCTGGCGGGCGAGGGGGCGCTGGATGCGACCCCGGCCACCGCCGTCGCGCTGGTCGAGCGCGTGCTGGATCTCCCGGGGGATGACCGGCTGGGCGTGCTGCTCATGAGCGAGATCCGCATCCATGCCCTGCGCAATCCCGCGATGGCCGAAGCGTTCCTCGAGCAGGATCAGGAGCTCAGCCGGAACATCGCCCGCATGATCGGCGACATCGCGCGCGCCAGCGGGCTGCGCCTCGCGCTGCCGCAGGATCAGGTGGCCCAGCTGCTGCTGCTGGTGTGGGAAGGGACCATGACGCGCGCGGTGATGGCGGGACGTGACCGTCTCGGCGCACGCGAGGAGGTCCAGCACGCCCTCGCGGGCGTCGTCCCGCTGCTCATCGCCGGGTCGGACTGACCCCCGGTCAGCGTTCGGCGAGCAGCGCGTGGCAGCGCGTGAGACGGCGCAGCCACCACTCCCGGCGCTCGGGCGCGGCAGCGAGTGCGCGCAGCCGGTCCGGCGAGGGCACCACGGCTCCCACCGGCAGCATCCCCTCGCGCGGTCGCAGCGGCGGGTCGGCGACATCGGCCAGGAACAGGGACGAGGTCCCCAGGCCGCAGTCGTAATCCAGCTCGGGCAGCGCCGCGGCCAGCGCCACGCCCATGGCCAGTCCCACGGAGGTGTCCAGCGCGCTGGACACGACCGCCGGCAGGCCGGATGCGGCGACGATCTCCAGCGCGCGATGCACTCCCCCCAGGGGCTGGGCTTTGACGACGAGCAGGTCGGCGGCGCCGGCGCGCGCGACCCGTAACGGGTCATCCGCCTTGCGCACGCTCTCGTCGGCGGCGACGGGGATCCCCAGGTAGGCGATGCGCTCCCGCAACTGCGCCAGGTCTTCCAGGCCGCCGCACGGCTGCTCGACGTACTCGAGATCGAAAGGCGCCAGGGCGTGCACGGCGTGCTCTGCCTCATCGAGGTTCCAGCCGCCGTTGGCATCCACGCGCACTCGGCCCTCGGGGCCCATGGCGGTGCGGACGGCGCGCACGCGCGCGATGTCGTCGGCGAGGGTCTGCCCCGGCTCGGCGACCTTCACCTTGGCCGTGCGGCAGCCGTCGAAGCGCGCGAGCACCGCGGGGACGTCGTCGGCCGAGACCGCGGGGATCGTGGCGTTGACCCGCACGGTGTCGCGCCGAGTCGTCGGGGGCTCGCCCCATCCGAAGTCGATCGCGCCGGCGAGCCACGTCGCGGCCTCGGAGTCGTCGTACTCGACGAAGGGCGAGAACTCCGTCCATCCCGACGGGCCCTCCAGCACGACCGCCTCGCGCACGTCGACACCGCGGAAGCGTCGCGCCATCGGGAGGGCGACGACGTGCGCGTCGGCGAGCAGTTCGTCGAGCGGGGGTAGGGGAGCGGTCACGCCCCCATCCTGCCTCGGATGTGCGTCCGTGCAGTGACGGGCACACAGCGGTGTGAGGTTGACGTTAGTGTGTGACGCACAGTACCGTGTGCGTCATGAGTGAGGATGACGCGCTGAGCGGACACCTGCAGGAGATCCGGCGCGGGACCGTCGTGCTCGCCTGCTTGCAGCTCCTGCGCGAGCCCGGCTACGGCTATGGCCTGCTCGAAGACCTGGAGCGTCACGGGTTCCCCACCGACGCCAACACGCTCTATCCCCTGCTGCGCCGCCTCGAGAAGCAGGGCTACCTGACCAGCGAGTGGAACACCGACGAGACGCGGCCCCGCAAGTTCTACCGCACGAGTGCCGCCGGCGCGGCGCTCGCCGACCGGCTCACCGCCGAATGGCGCGCCGTCGCCGACGCAATCGCCACCCTGCCTGAGGAGAGATGACCATGTCCACGTTGACCGACCGGTACGTCGATGCCGCGATGCGTTCGGTGCCCGAGAAGCAGCGCGCTGACCTCGCCGCGGAGCTGCGGGCACTGATCGACGATCAGCTCGACGCCCGCGTGGCGGCCGGGGAATCGCCCGATGCCGCCGAGCGGGGGGTGCTGACGGACCTGGGCGACCCCGATCGCCTCGCGGCCGACTACATCGACCGCCCGTTGCAGCTCATCGGGCCGCGTTACTACCTCGCGTGGTGGCGACTGACGAAGCTGCTGTGGGCGATCGTGCCGGTGTGCGCCGCGTTCGGGGTGGCGCTGGGCCAGACCCTCTCCGGCGCGGCCTTCGGCGAGATCGTCGGCTCGGTCGCGAGCGTCACGGTGAGCGTGATCGTGAACGTCGGCTTCTGGACCACGCTGGTGTTCTTCACCGTGGAACGGTCTGCGGGCGGTGCGGACGTCGGGTTCGTGAGCCGATGGACGCCCGACCAGCTTCCGGAGCCTCGCGACAGCGGTGCGCGCCTGTCCGACCTGGTCGCGTCGCTCGTTCTCCTCGGGGTGGTGGCCGGCGCTGTCCTGTGGGACCACTTCGTGGGGACGGCGTACCTGGCCGACCGCGGCTGGACGTCGTTCCTGGCGCCGGGGCTGTGGCCGTGGTGGATCGGGGGCCTGCTCGCCCTGTGCGCGTGCGAGGCGCTCCTGGCAATCCGCGTGTATGCGCACGGCCGCTGGACGGCGCGTTCGGCTTCGGTCAACCTGCTGCTGAATCTGCTCATCGTGGTGCCGGGGCTGTGGCTGCTGGTGCGGGGCGAGCTGGTGAACCCGGAGTTCTTCGCCTCGGTGATCCCGGAGTCCGGCGACACCGTGGCGGTGATCGTCGGGGTCGTCTTCGGGTTCACGCTGGTCGGCGTCGCCGGGTGGGACAGCGTGGAGGCCTTCCTCAAGGCCCGGCGCGCGGGGCGGACGTCAACCCGGGCCCGGGCCGCGGTGACCGCGGAATAGGCTGACGGCATGCTCCTGGACACCCCCGTGCGCATCGGCGTGCAGATCGAACCGCAGCACGCCTCCTACCCGCAGATCCGCGATGCGGTGCTGCGGCTGGAGGAGATGGGCGTGGACGTCCTGTTCAACTGGGACCACTTCTTCCCCCTGCACGGCGACCCCGATGGTCTGCACTTCGAGTCGTGGACGATGCTCGCGGCGTGGGCCGAGCAGACCGAGCGCGTCGAGTTCGGCGCGCTGGTGAACTGCAACAGCTACCGCAATCCGGATCTGCAGGCCGACATGGCCCGCACGATCGACCACATCAGCGGCGGCCGGTTCGTCTTCGGCACCGGCGCGGGCTGGTTCGAGCGGGACTACGCCGAGTACGGGTGCGAATTCGGCACGCCCGGGACGCGCCTGAACGACCTCGCGGAAGGCCTCGACCGGGTCGTGGCCCGCTGGGGCGTGCTCAACCCGCCGCCCACCCGCCGCATCCCGATCCTCATCGGCGGCAAAGGGGAGCAGAAGACCCTGCGGATCGTCGCGCGTCACGCCGACATCTGGCACAGCTTCGTCGCGCCGGAGGAGATGGCGCACAAGATCTCGGTCATCCGGAAGTGGGGCGAGGTGGAAGGTCGGGATGTCTCCGGGATGGTCGTCTCCAACGAGCTCAAGGGGCGCGACGACGACGCGGCCGACGCACTGTTCGACGCCGGTGTGCGTCTGTACACCCTCGGCTGGGCGCCCGGCGCCGCGGATTACGACACGGTGGCGCGATGGCTGCGCTGGCGCGACGGAAAGAACGGCTCCTGATGGTCTCGGAGCTGTTCGACGCCGCGGAGTGGACGGCGGCACCTGGAAGCGAGCGCTACACCGACATCACGGCGCACGTCTCGCACGACGGGCGGATCGCGCGCATCGCGTTCGATCGCCCGGAGGTGCGCAACGCCTTCCGCCCGCACACCGTCGACGAGCTCTACACGGCCCTGGACATCGCGCGGCAGGATCCGCGCATCGGCGTCGTGCTCCTCACCGGCAACGGACCCAGCCCCAAGGACGGTGGCTGGGCGTTCTGCTCCGGCGGCGACCAGCGCATCCGCGGGCGCGACGGCTACACCTACGCCGGCGACGACGCGACCGCGCCGGACCCCGCCCGCGCCGGGCGGCTGCACATCCTCGAGGTCCAGCGCCTCATCCGCTTCATGCCGAAGGTTGTCATCGCCGTCGTCCCCGGGTGGGCCGCGGGAGGCGGGCACTCCCTCAACGTCGTGTGCGACCTGTCGATCGCCTCGGCCGAGCACGGCCGGTTCAAGCAGACGGACGCGGATGTCGGCTCGTTCGACGCCGGCTACGGCTCCGCGTACTTCGCGCGCCAGATCGGGCAGAAGCTCGCACGGGAGGTCTTCTTCCTCGCGGAGGAATATTCCGCCCAGCGCGCGTACGAGATCGGCGCGGTCAACCGCGTCGTGCCGCACGCCGACCTCGAACGCGAGGCGATCGCGATGGCCCGCACGATCCTCGGCAAGTCCCCCACGGCGATCCGCATGCTCAAGTTCGCCTTCAACGCCGTCGACGACGGCCTCGTCGGACAGCAGGTGTTCGCGGGGGAGGCCACGCGCCTGGCGTACGGCACGGATGAGGCCGTCGAGGGTCGCGACGCCTTCCTGGAGAAGCGCGACCCCGATTGGACCGGCTTCCCGTGGCACTACTGACGCCCCCGCGCACCCCCTTGCGAGAAGCGACCGCCGAGTCGACCGTGGAAAACAGCGGCATCCGGAGGGAGTGAGACCGACGTGAGGCTGGAGCAGATCGACGCGGCCGACCCGCGGGATGTGCTGCGGGCCCTGCGCGCGGCCCTCGGCGCAGGGCCGGCGGTGGGGTTCGGTTCCACCCGTGGCCAGCTGCCCGCCGAGGTGCCGGCGGGGACGGCGGTCGTCGTGACGACGTCGGGCTCCACCGGCGTGCCCAAGGCCGTCGCGCTCAGCCGCAGCGCGCTGACCTCCAGTGCGCTGGCGACCTCCGCCCGCATCGGCGAGGGCGCGTGGCTGCTCGCGCTTCCGCCGGCCTACGTGGCAGGTGTGCAGGTGCTCGTGCGCTCCCTGATCGCCGGGCGCGAGCCGGCGATCCTGTCGGGATCGTTCTCACCCACATCCTTCGCCGCCGCCGCACGGCTCATGACCTCCACCGAGAACGGCGTGCGCGTGCCCACGTACACCTCCCTCGTGCCGGTGCAGCTGCAGCGGGTGCTCGACGCCGCCGCATCCGATCGCGACGTCGCCGACGCGCTGCAATCGTTCGAGGCGATCCTCGTCGGCGGGCAGTCCCTCCCCGACGCCCTCCGCGAGCGCGCGGCCGACGCCGGTGCCCGGATCGTGCGCACCTACGGGTCGACGGAGACGTGCGGGGGGTGCGTCTACGACGGCGCGCCGCTGGACGGCGTGCGTATCCGGGTCGTCGGCGGCGAGGTGCAGATCACCGGCCCCGTCCTGGCCGACGGTTACCTCGGCGAACCGGGCCGCACGGCCGCGGTGTTCCCCACCGACCCGGACGGAACCCGCTGGTACCGCACGGGCGACGCCGGACTCGTCGACGAGCACGGGCTGCTCCGCATCCACGGACGCATCGACAACGTCATCGTGTCCGGCGGCGTGAACATCTCCCTCGACCGCGTGGAACAGGTCGTGCGCAGCATCCGCGGACTCGAATCCGCCGTCGTGGTGCCCGTGGCCGACCCGCAGTGGGGCGAGGCATCCGTCATCGTCGCCCCGCGCGGCGACGCCCTGCGCCGTAGCGAGGCGGAGCAGCTCGAGCACGCGCGCACAGCCGTCGCCGCCGAGCTGGGTGCCCCCGCGCGGCCGTCCCGGCTCATCGTCGTCGACGAGCTCGACTCCCTGCCCTCCGGCAAGCCCGACCGCGAGGCGATCCGCCGACTCGTGGCATCGCTGCACTAGGCGGAGCGGGCAGAGACCGCCGGTGGAGGGTGGCGCGCCCGCCTAGGATGGCACTTCGTGGCCGCTCAACCCCGTAAACGTCCCGCCCGCACCAGCTCCGCGCGCCCCCGCCCCCGTGGCAATCCGCAGAAGCGTCCGGTCGCGGCGCCTCCCGCGAAGGCCACCGCGCGCGACTGGATCGGTGCGGCACGCCTGCGCACGCTGCCGCTCGCGGTGAGCCCCGTGCTCGTGGGAACGGGCGCCGCCAACCTCGGCGCCGAGCCGTTCCACTGGGTCATCGCGCTGGCCTGCCTCGTCGTGGCGGTGAGCCTGCAGATCGGGGTGAACTTCGCCAACGACTACAGCGACGGCATCCGCGGCACCGATGACCACCGCGTGGGGCCTGCGCGGCTCACCGCATCGCGCAAGGCTCAGCCCCGCACCGTGCTCGTCGTGGCCCTGGTCTTCTTCGGCATCGGCGCGCTCGCCGGCCTTGCCATCGTCATCCGCACGCAGCAGTGGTGGATGATCGTGGTCGGGGCGGCGTGCATCGTGGCGGCGTGGTTCTACACCGGCGGGAAGCGCCCCTACGGCTACGCGGGGCTCGGGGAGCTGTTCGTCTTCGTCTTCTTCGGGCTGGTCGCAACGCTCGGGACGACGTGGGTGCAGGCCTTCGCTCTCCCGCAGGAGGCGTGGTTCGGCGCGGTCGCGATCGGCTTCCTCGCATGCGCCGTGCTCCTGGCCAACAACCTGCGCGACATCGACCAGGACCGCGTCGCCGGCAAGCGCACCCTCACGGTGCGCATCGGACGGCGGGCGACGCAGGTGCTGTACACCGTGCTGGTGCTGGCCCCCTTCGGGATCGCGGCGTATCTGGCGCTGTTCTACCCCATCGCTTGGCTGAGCCTCATGGCACTGCTGGCCGCCCTGCCGGCGATCCTCATCGTCTGGACCTACCGCGTGCCCCGCGAATTGGTGGTCGCGCTCGCACTGACGTCGCTCACCTCGCTCGCCTACGGCGCGTTCCTCTTCTGGGCGTTCATCGGCTGACGCCCCGAGCGGATCGTCAGCGGTCGGTGTCGCGGGAGGAGGCCGCGGTGTCTGCCGCGGCGTCCTCGGCGAGGGCGTCGTCGGCGGCGTTCGGGCGGTGGGCCCTGCTGCGGCGCTCCGCGATGCCGGAGGTCACCTGATCGAGCGGGCGGCGCAGGAACAGCAGCGACAGGCTCAGGCCGATCAGCGCCGCGAACAGCGCGGCCAGCCACGGCAGGTCCTGGAACACCGGGAACAGCATCAGGACACCGAACGGCACGAAGAACGCGAGCAGCCGCAGCACCGTGTAGACCAGGGCGGAGCGTGCGTTCATGCCTCCATCCTAATTCGCACCTCTCGAGGTCCCGGCCGCCCGGCCCACGCTCAGACATCCCGCCTAGGATGAGCACATGACGAGGCTGTTGCTGATCCTGGCGCTCGTGGGCACCGCGTTCTGGGTGTACGCGATCGTGGATTGCGCGCTGCAGCCCGCCACCCGCCACCGCGGTGTGAGCAAGGGCGCATGGATCGCCATCGTCGTGCTGCTTCCCGTCCTCGGCGGCCTCCTGTGGTTCGTGGTCGGACGTGGCCGAGGCGCGAAGGCCGCAGCCGCCCGTCGCGCTCCCGATGACGACCCGGAGTTCCTCGGCAGCATCGGATCGATCGCCGACCAGGACGAGCGCATCCGCCGCCTCGAGGAGGAGCTCGCCCAGCTCGACGCCGAGGCCGACGACGAGCAGTTCCGGGGGGATGCCTCCGCGGACACCCCGCCCGCCGACCCCGGCCCCACCCCGCCGAGCACCGACGGCGACGACGACGCGCGCGGTCAGCGCGGCGCCGTCGGCTGAGGTGACCTCAGCCCGCCGCCCCGACGCGGCACCCGCCACCGACGCGGCCGCTGCGCTCCTGGGTGCCCTCGTGGGCAGCGGTGTCGCACACGTCGTACTCAGCCCCGGCTCCCGGTCGCAGGCGCTCGCGCTCGTGGCCGCCGCGCTGGAGCGAGCCGGCCGCATCCGGCTGCACGTGCGCATCGACGAGCGCGTGGCCGGCTTCACGGCCCTGGGCATCGGACGCGAGACCGGCACCCCCGCGGTGCTGATCTGCACGTCGGGCACGGCCGTCGCCAATCTCCTTCCCGCCGTCCTGGAGGCGCATCACGCCGGCGTCCCCCTCGTGCTCCTGACCGCCGACCGGCCGCCAGAACTGCGCGGAGTGGGCGCGAACCAGACCACGCGCCAGCCGGGCCTGTTCGCCCCGAACGTCCGCTTCGACGCCGATCCGCCGGTGCCGGAGAGCGTCGACCCCGATGGATCCTCCGAGCAGACGATGCTGCTGCGCTCGCTCGCGGCGGAGGCTCTCACCGCAGCGCGGGGGAGCGCGGGCCGCCCTGCCGGCCCCGTGCACCTGAACCTGCCGTACCGGGAACCGCTCGCCGGCGCCCTCCCCGCGTGGCTCTCGGAGCCGGCGGCGGCGGAGAGCGACGCATCGCCGGAGGGCGAGTCGGGGGCGCTGTATCAGGGCGGCGGCGGCATCGGCGGCGCCGACGCGGGGCCTGCCGAGACACTGCCGCACGAACTCGCCCGTGGGCCGCGCACGATCGTGGTGGCAGGGGCGGATGCCGGTCCCGCGGCGGAGGAACTCGCCCACGTGGGCGGGTGGCCCGTCGTGGCGGAGATCGTCAGCGGTGCCCGCTTCGGCCGCAACCTCGTCCACGGATACCGCGAACTGCTGCGCGAACCCGACCTCGGCGGCGCCGTGCAGCGCGTCGTGGTGTTCGGTCATCCCACCCTCAGCCGCGAGGTCGCGGCGCTCCTGGCCCGCCCCGACGTCGAGGTGCTCGCCGTGCGCGGACCCGGCGAACCGCTCAACCTCAACGGCGCCACCGCCTGGGTGGATGCCGTGCGCGTCGGTGACGGTGCGCCCGATCGCGAGTGGCTGGGCCGCTGGATGCGCGCCTCGGCCGCCGCCGCGGTGGATCTGACACCGCCCGCGCCCGACGCCCAGGCGCTGTCCTCCGCCGAACCGCAGCAGCGGCTCGGGGCGATCGCGGCCGAAGTCGCCGTCCTGCGCACCCCGCTGGACCGCGCGTCGCTCGTGGATGCGCTGTGGCGGGCGACGTGGCCGCATGACCGGCTCGTATTCGGCTCCTCCCGGCTCGTGCGCGTGGCCGACGCGCTCCTCGGGGGCAAGAAGGTGCCCGTGCACGCCAACCGCGGCCTCGCCGGAATCGACGGCACCGTCGCGACCGCACTGGGGGTGGCTCTCGCCAGTCAGGCCGACGGGCGGCCCGGCGTCACCCGTGCCCTGGTCGGGGACCTGGCGTTCCTGCACGACGCCGGTGCGCTGCTGATGCCCGGCGTCGAGGACGAACCCCGCATCCAGGTCGTCGTGGGCAATGACGGCGGCGGCACGATCTTCGACGGCCTGGAGGTGGCGGCGACGGCCGGCCCCGAGGCCATGGACCGGGTGCTCTACACGCCGCAGGCCGTGCGGCTCGAGCACCTCGCTCTCGCGTACGGGTGGGAGTTCCACCGGGTCACCACGCGCGGCGCGCTCGATCAGCTGCTCACGTCCCCCGCCGGCGGGCGCCAGCTCATCGAGGTCCCGCTTCCACGGTGACCACTGCCATCCCACTGCCACCGTGAGGCAGGGGATGCGCCGCCGGCTGCGGGCCGCCATCATGAGGGCATGACCACTTCCGCGCGGTGGCGCACCGCTGCATCGGAGGTGCTGCGCGCCGGAGCGGGTTTCGCCCTCGCGGATGTCGATCCGGACTCGACGCCGGGGTACACGGGGAGGAAACGTGACGGCGTCGACGACCTGGCGGAGGGTGCCACGCGGCTGGGCGAGCTGCAGGAGCGCCTGTTCGCACAGAGCGTCGCCGGTACGGCTGAGGGGTCGGTGCTGCTGCTCCTGCAGGCCATGGACACCGCCGGCAAGGGCGGCGTCGTGCGGCACGTGGTGGGCGCCGTCGATCCCCAGGGCGTGGAGCTGGCCGCGTTCAAGAAGCCGACCGAGGAGGAGCTCGCCCACGACTTCCTGTGGCGGGTCGAACGGCGCTTGCCCGAGCCCGGCCGCATCGGGGTGTTCGACCGTTCGCACTACGAAGACGTGCTGATCGGCCGCGTGCGCGCCCTTGCTCCGCCGGAGGAGATCCAACGGCGCTACGGCGCGATCGAGGAGTTCGAGGCGGATGCGGCGGCCCGCGGCATCCGGTGGGTCAAGGTCATGCTGCACCTCTCCCGCGAAGAGCAGCGGAAACGGCTGGCCGACCGGCTCGACCGCCCCGACAAGCAGTGGAAGTACAACCCGGGCGACGTCGACGAGCAGGAGCGCTGGGACGACTACATGGCCGCCTATCAGGTGGCCATCGAGCGCACCTCCAGCGAGGCGGCGCCGTGGCACGTGGTGCCCGCCGACCGCAAATGGTACGCGCGGCTGGCCGTACAGGAACTGCTGGCCGAGGCGCTGGCGGGGCTGAACCCGACCTGGCCGGCACCGGACTACGACGTCGAACGGGAGAAGGCGCGGCTGGCGGCGACGTGAGGCCTCGCACTGCCGGGGCGCAGTAGGGTGCGACCGGAGGGATTCATGAGACGCGGGTCGAACCTGCCGGCGGTGGGCACGTACAACCAGACGCTGGTGCTCGACCTCATCCGCCGAGCGCCGGAGGGCATCAGCCGTACCGAGCTCGCCGAGCGGACGGGACTGTCGGCGCAGACGCTCAGCAACGTCGCGCGTCGGCTCGTGGGCGAGGGGTGGATCGTCGAGGGCACCCCGGTCGCCGCAGGACCCGGGAAGCCGCGCACGCCGCTGCAGTTGCGCCCCGCCGCCCGCTGCGCGGTCGGCATCCATCTCGACCCCGCCGTCGACACGTTCGTCGTGGTCGATCTGACCGGCGCCGTCATCGCCCACAGCGAGCGCACTCCGCCTCAGATGGGCACCGCCGCCGACCTCGTCGCCGATCTGGCCGACGCCGTCGAGGAGCTGCTGACCGCCGCCGGCGTCCCGCGCGAGCGCGTCCTGGGCATCGGCGTGGCCGCGCCCGGCCCCTTCGACGCCGAGCGCGGAGCACTGTTCGAGCCGCCCCTGCTGGCACCGGCGTGGCATCACGCCCCTCTGCGCGAGCACCTGTTCGCGGCCACCGGGCTCCCCACGACGGTGGAGAAGGACGTCGTGGCCGCAATGGTGGGGGAGCTGTGGATGGATGCCGACCAGGAGCTCGACGACGCGATCTTCGTGTACTACGGCGCCGGGGTCGGAATGGGGCTCGCGATGGGTGGCACGCCGCTGCGGGGCCGCACCGGCAACGCCGGCGACGTCGCCCACCTCGGCGTCGAGCGCGATGGCCCGCTGTGCGAGTGCGGGCACCGCGGATGCCTGGGCGCAGCGATCGCGCCGGAGCGGCTCCTCGTCGACGGAGGGGTTCTGCGGGCGGGTGCGGCGCCGACCGCTCCGGAGCTGCGGGCCCACGTCGACGTGCTGACGCGCCGTGCACGGGGCGGGGATGCGCGCGCCGCGGCCGCTGTCGAGCGGGTCGGGGAGAACCTCGCGCGTGCCGTCGTCCAGATCAACAATCTCCTCGACGCCGACGTCGTGGTGGTCGGGGGACCGTTGTGGAGCCGGTTGGCCGAGGCGGCGCGCCCCGTGCTGGAGCGCGCGGTGGCCGCCAGCCGCGCCACCGCGACGGTGCGCGGCATCCGGCTGCTCGACAGCGCGCTCGGAACCGACGTCGCCGCGGTGGGCGCCGCGTGCCTCGTGCTCGATTCCGCGCTCACGGCGCGCCCGGCCGATCTGATGATCTCCTCGGGCTGACCCGCGGTCCGGTTCGGCGCACTCTTGCCCATTTACTCCAGTTGGTTTAGAAAAGAGGGGCGCACCCCGGGCGCACTGCGGAACGAGCAAAGGAGCTTCGACCATGAAGAGATCGACGACGACTCTCGCCCTCGCCGGCCTCACCGCCACGGCACTGGCGCTGAGCGGATGCGGCGGAGGTGCCGAGTCGGAGGCGTCCGATGGAACCATCCGCGTCGCCTACCAGAAGACCAAATCGTTCACCGCGATGGACGAACTCATGAAGAAGGTCAAAGAGCAGTACGAGGAGGAGTTCCCCGATCGCTCGGTCGAGCTCATGCCGATCGAGGCCGAGCAGGATCAGTACTTCACCAAGCTCGCGCTGATGAACGGATCCGCCGACACCGCGCCCGACGTGATCTACGAAGACACCTTCCAGATCCGCTCCGACGCCGCGGCCGGCTACCTGCAGCCGATCGACGAGTTCGTCGCCGAGTGGGACGAGTGGGAGCAGTACGACGAGGGCGCCCGCCAGGCGGGACTCGGCGATGACGGCAAGATCTATGGGGTGCCGCTGGGCACCGACACGCGCGGCCTGTACTTCAACAAGGAGATCTTCGCCGACGCCGGCCTTCCCGAGGACTGGGCTCCGACGAGCTGGGACGACGTGCTGGACGCCGCGCGTGCGGTGCAGGAGAGCAATGCCGACGTCATCCCGTTGAACGTCTACGCAGCGCAGGCGCTGGGGGAGGCGACCTCCATGCAGGGCTTCGAGATGCTGCTGTACGGCACCGGGGACGAGCTCATGGACACCGAGTCGAACAAGTGGGTGACCGGATCACAGGGCTTCCTCGACGCGCTGGAGTTCTACCAGACCGTCGCCGAGGAGAAGCTCGGCCCCGACCCTGCGCTGGCCCTGGACGCCGGCTGGGGGACGAAGGTCAGCACCGAGCTGCTCCCGCAGGGCGGCATCGCGATCGCGCTGGACGGCTCGTGGCTGCCGAGCAACTGGATCAACGGCGAGAACGAATGGCCGGAGTGGGAGGAGACGCTCGGGTTCGCCGCGATGCCCACGCAGGACGGCGGGGGTGAGGGCTTCACCTCGATGTCGGGCGGATGGACGCTCTCGATGGGCGCCAACGCCTCCGACCCGCAGGCGGCCTTCGATTTCATGGCGCAGGCTCTGACCTTCGACAACGCGCTGACGTACCACCAGGAGGCCGGCCAGATCGCCGTGCGCACCGACGTCGCCGAAAGCCAGGAGTACCTCGACTTCAACCCGTCGTTCGAGTTCTTCTCCTCGCTGGTCCCGTACACGAACTTCCGCCCCGCGACGCCGGACTACTCGCAGATCTCCTCGAACATCCCGGTCGCCACCGAGGGCGTGTACACCGGGCAGACCACGCCCGAGGACGCGCAGACCGCGTACGACCAGGCTCTCGTGGGCATCGTCGGCGAAGAGAACACGCAGGCGGGCTGAACCCGCGATGACCGCCACCGCCACCCTCACGACCGGTGGTCGGCACCGTCCGGGCCGGGGGACACCCTCCCGGCCCGGGCGGCCCGGCCGCATGGCCGCTCGCCTGCTGTCACTCCTGCCCGCGACGCTGCTGCTGCTGGCGTTCATGCTGGGTCCCATCGTCTACTCGCTCTACGGATCCCTCACCGACCGGGCGATGACGGGGCCGCGCGCCGCCGACCCGCAGTTCATCGGCTTCGCCAACTACACCGAGCTGTTCGCATCCCCGGACTTCTGGCTCTCGCTCGGGCTCACGGTGGTGTTCGTCCTCGCTTCGGCCGTGATCGGCCAGAACGTGCTCGGGATGCTGCTGGCCGTGCTCCTGCGCAGCGCGGTCAAGCCGCTGCGGTCCCTGGTGGGAGGGCTCGTCGTGCTCGCGTGGGTGCTGCCGGAGATCGTGGCGGCCTTCGCCCTGTACGCCTTCTTCCAGACCGACGGCACGCTCAACGCGTTCCTCGGCTGGTTCGGGCTGGAGGGCACGAGCTGGCTGTATTACTTCCCGATGCTGTCGGTCATCCTCGCGAACATCTGGCGCGGCACCGCCTTCTCGATGATGGTCTACAACGCCGCGCTGTCCGAAGTGCCGCCCGAGCTGATCGAGGCGGCCACGATCGACGGTGCCGGCGCGTGGCAGCGTTTCACGCGCGTGACCCTTCCCGTGATCAACCGGTCGATCTCCACCAACCTGCTCCTCACGACCCTGCAGACCCTCGGCGTGTTCACCCTCATCTGGGTGATGACCGGCGGCGGGCCGGGCACCCAGTCCTCGACACTGCCGGTGCTCGCCTTCCAGGAGGCGTTCAAGTTCGCACAGGTCGGCTACGGCACGGCCATCGCCACCGTCACGCTGCTGATCGGCGCCGTGTTCTCGGCCATCTACATCAGGATCCTCAAGCCGGAGGTGGTGTGATGGCGACCTCCACCGCGGCAGTGTCCGTCTCCGCGCCGCGCCGGCGCCCGCAGACCGTGCTGTCCTCGATTCTCCTCGCCGTGATCGGCGTGCTGTTCCTCGTGCCGCTGCTGTGGATCGTCTTCGCCTCCTTCGACGGCGACGCGCAGGTCACGATGAAGCTGCCGGGGACGTGGACGCTGGAGAACTACACGCAGGTGATGACGTGGGAACTGACGTGGCAGCCCCTGCTGAACTCCGTCGTGATCTCCCTCGGCACCGCGGTCATCACGGTGGTGGCCGGTGTGCTCGCGGCCTACCCGCTTTCGCGGTACTCGATGCGGTTCCAGCAGACGTTCATGTACGGGATCCTCTTCGGCACGGGCCTGCCCATCACCGCGATGATGGTGCCGGTCTACGCGCTGTTCGTGTCGTTCGGACTGCTCGACTCGGTGTGGGGCGTCGTCGTCTTCATGGCCGCCACATCGCTCCCGATGGCGATCTGGATGCTGAAGAACTTCATGGACTCCGTGCCCATCTCCCTGGAGGAGGCCGCGTGGGTCGATGGCGCCGGGTCGATGCAGGCGCTCGGCCGCATCGTCATCCCGCTCATGCGGCAAGGTATCGGCGTGGTGTTCATCTTCGTGTTCACCATGGCGTGGGGGAACTTCTTCGTTCCCTTCGTGCTGCTGTTCACGTCGTCGAACCTCCCCGCTGCCGTATCGATCTTCAACTTCTTCGGGCAGTACGGCTCGGTCGCTTACGGGCAGCTCGCCGCGTACTCGGTGCTCTACGCCGCACCGATGGTCCTCCTCTACGTCCTGGTCCAGAAGCTCTCCGGCGGGGCCTTCGCCCTCGCCGGCTCCGTCAAGGGCTGACCGCCTCCTCTCCCCACTGCTCCACCGGAAGGCACGACATGCACGACCGCTCCACCCTGGCCGCACTCCGCGTCGACCGGTTCATCCGCGAACGGCTCCTGCCCGCCGTGCACCGCGACGCGCACCCTCTCGAGGTGACGTGCTGGGAGGCACCCGGTGAGCCGGTGACCTTCGCGGAGGCGGCTGCGGGCGAGTACCGGCCGATCTCCGCGGGGGAGGCGTGGGGTCGCCCGTGGGGCACGACCTGGTTCCGCGTGACGGGCGCGGTGCCCGACCGCTGGCGCGGGGCGGACGGTGCGCTGCCGGCCGGGACACGAGCCGAACTGGTGGCCGACCTCGGCTTCACGATCGGCCAGCCGGGCTTCCAGTGCGAGGCGATGGTGTGGTCTCCCGACGGCCGGCCGGTGCGCGGGATCGCCCCGCTGAACAACGCCGTCATCGAGGCCGTCGGCGCCGACGGCGCCGTCGACGTCTACATCGAAGGGGCGTCCAACCCCGATGTCGGGAGCCTGTTCACCTTCGCGCCGACACCCGTGGGGGATCCGCTCACCGCGGGCACGGATCCGGTCTACCGCCTCCGTCATGTCGACGTGCGACTGCGCGACCTGGAGGTGGCCGGCCTGCTGGCCGACACCGTGGCCCTGCACGGTCTCGCGGCGCAGCTGGATCCGGCCTCGCCGCGCCAGGCCGACATCGTCGCGGCGCTCGAGCGGATGATCGACGCCGTGGATCCGCACGACGTCGCGGGCACGGCGACCGCCGGTCGTGCCGTGCTCGCGCCGGCGCTCGCCCGCCCCGCGGCCGCCAGTGCGCACACGCTGCACGCGGTCGGTCACGCCCACATCGACTCCGCGTGGCTGTGGCCGGTGCGCGAGACCGTCCGCAAGGTGGCCCGCACGTTCTCCAACGTGCTGTCGCTCATGGACGAAGACCCGGGGGTGGTCTTCGCGGCGTCGTCGGCGCAGCAGTACGCGTGGATGAAGGAGTACTACCCCGACCTGTTCGAGCGCATCCGCGCGCGGGTGGCGGAGGGCCGGTTCGTCCCCGTGGGGGGCATGTGGGTGGAATCGGACACGAACATGCCCGGCGGGGAGGCCTTGGCGCGGCAGTTCGTCGCAGGGAAGGGCTTCTTCCTGCGCGAGTTCGGCATCGACACGCGGGAGGTGTGGCTGCCGGACTCGTTCGGCTACACCGGCGCGATGCCGCAGGTGGCAGCCGCCGCCGGCGCGCGGTGGTTCCTCACGCAGAAGATCTCGTGGAACGAGACCAACCGCTTCCCCCACCACACGTTCCAGTGGGAGGGGATCGACGGCACGCGACTGTTCACCCACTTCCCGCCGGTAGACACGTACAACTCCACCGTGTCCGCCGCCGAGCTCGCCTACGCCGAGCGGAACTACGCCGACAAGGGACGCGGCACCGTGTCGCTCCTGCCCTACGGCTACGGCGACGGCGGGGGCGGCCCGACGCGGGAGATGGCCGCGGCCGTCGCCCGTGCGCAGTCGCTGGAGGGCTCGCCCCGCGTCGTGCACTCGTCCCCGCGTCGGTTCTTCGAGACGGCCGAGGCAGAATACCCCGACCCCGAGGTGTGGGTGGGCGAGCTCTACCTGGAGTTCCACCGCGGCACGTATACGAGCCAGCTCCGCACGAAGCAGGGCAACCGGCGCAGCGAGCACCTCCTGCGCGAAGCGGAGCTGTGGGCGACGGCCGCGACCGTCCACACAGGCGCGGAGTATCCGGCCGAGCGCCTGTCGCGCGCGTGGGAGACGGTGCTGCTGCAGCAGTTCCACGACATCCTGCCCGGGTCCTCCATTGCGTGGGTCCACCGCGACGCCGAGCGCAACTACGTCCACGTCGCGCGCGAGCTCGAGGACATCATCGACGCGAGCCTGCGCCGCCTGGCCGGGGACGGCGCGCACACCCTCACCGCCAACGCGGCGCCGCATGCCCGTCGCGGTGTGCATGCCCTGTCGGCTGCTCCCCGCACGGCCACCGCCGGCACGGTCCCGCGTGCCGAGGCCGCCGGGTGGGTGCTCGACAACGGCGTCGTCCGCGTCGTGATCGACCGGCGCGGGCTGGTGACCTCAGCGGTCGATCTCGCCACCGGGCGCGAATGCATCCCGCCGGATGCCGCGGGTGGACTGCTGCAGCTGCATCGCGACACCCCGACGCAGTGGGATGCGTGGGACGTCGACGTGCACTACCGCGCGACCGTGACGGAGCTGACCGATGCCGACCGCGTCGTGGCGGTGGAGGACGCGGTCGTGGTGGAACGGTCTTTCGGCGACTCGCGCATCGTGCAGCGGATCTCGCTGGAGGCCGGCTCGCACACGGTGGAGTTCGCCTTCGAGCTGGACTGGCACGAGACGCAGAAGCTCCTGAAGCTCGCCTTCCCGATCGACGTGCACACCGACCGGGCGACCTCCGAGATCCAGTTCGGCCACATCGACCGCGCCACCCACACGAACACCTCGTGGGACACGGCCCGTTTCGAGACCGTGGCGCACCGATGGGTGCGCGTCGCCGAACCCGATTTCGGCGTCGCCGTCGTGAACGACTCCACCTACGGCCATGACATCACGCGCGCTCCGCGCTCCACCGGCGGCGGCACGGTCTCCATCGTGCGGCTGTCGCTCATCCGCGCGGCGCTGTTCCCCGATCCCACGCAGGATCAGGGGGCGCACGCGCTGCGGGTCGGTCTGGTCATCGGCGCCGAGGTCGCCGATGCCGTCGCGGAGGGCTACCGGATGAACCTGCCCGAGCGGGTCGTGACCGGAGCCGCCGCGACGGACATCCCGCCGCTCGTGTCCGTGTCCGCCCCCGGCGTCGTCGTGGAAGCGGTCAAACTGGCCGAGGACGGCAGCGGCGACGTCGTCGTCCGTCTGTACGAAGCGCTCGGACGCCGCACGACGGCCAGCCTGTCGACGGGGTTCGCCGCAACCGCCGTGACGGAGACCGACCTGCTCGAGCGCGCGCTCACGGCATCCGCGGTCGTGGACGTGCAGATGGGCGAACGGCTCGAGGTGACGCTGCAGCTGCGGCCGTTCCAGCTCGTCACGCTGCGCTTCGCCCGCTGACCCCGGCTCAGGCGAGTGCTTCGACGATCGGCCGGAACTTCACGCGCGTCTCCAGCAGTTCCGTCTCCGGGTCGCTGCCCGCGACGATGCCCGCTCCGGCATAGGCGGTGAGGGGCAGGGCGCCGTTGGCGTCGGGCAGATCGAACTGGGCGCAGCGCAGCGCGATGGCCCACTCCCCGTCCCCGGAGGCGTCGATCCATCCGACCGCTCCGGCGTACCGGCCCCGGTCGAAGGGTTCGAGCCGGCGGATCATCGCCATCGCGGCGGGGGTCGGGGTCCCCGCGACCGCTGCCGTGGGATGCAGTGCCGCGACGAGGTCGAGGGAGGACGATCCGTCGTCCAGCTCCCCCTCCACATCGGTGGCGAGGTGCCACACGTTCGGCAGGCGCAGCGTGAACGGCTGCTCGGCCGCGGCGAGGGCGCTCGTGTGCGGGCGCAGCGCGTCCAACACGCTCTGCACGGCGAAGCGGTGCTCGTCCTGGTCCTTCCCGCTGTCGGAGAGGAACAGGGATGCCGCGGTGTCGGCATCCGCGTCGGCGCCGCGGGCGATCGTCCCGGCGAGGACGCGCGCGGTGACGGTGCCGTGCGAGGCGGTCACCAGGGTCTCGGGGCTCGCCCCGATCAGGCCGTCGACGGCGAACACCCAGCAGTCCGGGTAACCCGACAGCAGGGCGCGGACGAGGCGGCGGAGGTCGGCTCCGGAGGGCGCGGTGCCCACGACGTCGCGGGCCAGGACGACCTTCTCGACGTCGTGGCGGGCGATCGCCGCCAGCGCCGCGCGCACCGCGTCCTGGTACCCCTGTGCGCTCATGCGCCCGGGGCCGAGCGTCGCCGACCAGTGCGGCCCGTACGGCGTCGCGGGCGGGAGCGCGGTGGCGTCCTCGGCGGGAACGGGGTCGTCGACGCGGACGTGCGTGACCCACGTGCGCCCGCCGCGCCGCCCCACGAGCGTCGCCGGCACGGTCAGCACGCTCGCGTGAGCGGAGCTGGGGTCGAACGCGAAGGAGCCGAACGCGACCAGGCCGGTTCCCGGGATCCCCACGGCGTCGTCGATGTCGGCGGCTGCCGCGACCGCGCGCCAGCGGACGGCCAGTTCGGCCGCCGGAGTCAGGGCGCCCGCCGCCGCCTCCAGTCGCAGAGCGACGCCGAAACCGGCCAGCGCATCGCCGCGGCGACTCCAGAAGAGCGGGTCGGTGGCGGCGGAATGCGCGAGGACGTCGTCCACCGTCGCGATCTCGCGCGTGACGACGCGCAGCCGCGGGATCGGAAGCGAGGCGGGCGAAGGCACGACTCTCAGCCTAGTTCGCGCCCGGTCAGCGATCCTGGGGAAGGGCCCGGGGTGGGCGCCGCATCCCTAGACTGCGATCGTGATCCCTCGTCCTGCCCCCGGCACCCGCGTGATGTTCCGCTGGCGCAAGTGGGACGGCGGTGTGCACTGGGAGCACGAGTGCGTGTACCTGGGCCGCGATGACCATGGCGACTGGGTGGGGCAGCAGGCCGGATGGCGCAGCGTGCGCCCCGGCCGCGATGTGCGGGCACGACAGCCCAATGTCACCCTGATCCCGCCGAGCGGGGAGTGGACGTTCACCTCCAACGCCGCCCCGCACCCCACGCGCGTCTACATCGACCTCGCATGGGACGTGGGCTGGGAGGGCGACGAGCCCACCGGCATCGACATGGACCTCGATGTGGTCGAGGAAGCCGGCCGCGGCATCTGGATCGACGACCGCGACGAGTGGGACGAGCACCGCGTGCAGTACGGCTACCCGCTCGACATCGTCGAGCGCCTGGAGTCGGTCGCCCTGGACCTCGAGCTGCAGGTGCGGCGGCGGCGGGCCCCCTTCGACGACGCCACGATCGGCCGCTGGCTCGACGCGCTCGCCTCCTTCCCCGGCTGACTCGCACCGTCCCGGGCGGGGTGCGTGCACGGTGGGGCGGCGCATCCGCCCGGCCTAGACTCGACACGTGACCACTCCCGAGCCGAATCGCGCCGACCTCGGCAAGGACCCGGCACGCGTCAGCGGCATGTTCGACCAGGTCGCGCCCGCCTACGACCGCACCAACACCGTCCTCAGCCTCGGCAACGACCGGTTCTGGCGCGTCGCCACCACCCGCGCGGTGGCCCCGCGCCCGGGGCAGCGGATCCTCGATCTGGCGGCCGGGACCGGCGCCAGTTCGGTGTCGCTGGCCCGCAGCGGCGCCGAGGTCATCGCCGCCGACTTCTCGCCCGGGATGATCGCGGAGGGCCGGCGCCGCCACGGCGGCATCCCGAACCTGTCGTTCGTCCAGGCCGACGCGACCGACCTCCCCTTCGGCGATGCCGAGTTCGACGCGGTGACGATGTCGTTCGGACTGCGCAACGTTCACGACCCGCGTGCGGCGCTGCGCGAACTGCGCCGCGTCACCAAGCCCGGTGGCCGCATCGTGATCTGCGAGTTCTCCCACCCGCCCGCACGTGCTTTCGCCGAGCTGTACCGCTTCTACAACGGCCGCATCCTGCCGCTCGTGGCCAAGGCGGTCAGCTCCAACGCCGAGGCGTACGACTACCTGAACGAGTCGATCCGCTCGTGGCCCGACCAGCGCACGCTGTCGAGGTGGCTGCGGGAAGCGGGCTGGACGGATGTCGCCTACCGCAACCTGTCGTTCGGGATCGTGGCGCTGCACCGGGGCATCGCTCCGGGAACAGAGGCCTCCAGCCTGGCGGGGTAGGGTGGGACGGTGACCCCCAGACCTTCCGCTGCGGGCTCGCAGATGGCGGGCAAACTGGGCCTCGCCGACCGCATTTTCGCCGGCGTCCGTTCCCGCAAGCTCCTCGCCACGGTCGAGGCCGGACTCGAGCGCGTCGAGCAGAGCCTCGCCGGCGAACTGCGCGTCACAGATTCCCTCGCTGATGCGACCAGCCGTTACCTCTACGAGGCCGGCGGCAAGCGCGTGCGTCCGATGCTGGCGATCCTCACCGCGCAGCTGGGGGACGGCGTGACCGATGCCGTCGTGCAGGGCGCGACCGCACTGGAGATGACCCACCTGGGCTCGCTGTACCACGACGACGTGATGGACGGCGCGGACGTCCGCCGCGGGGTCCCCAGCGCGCAGACGGTGTGGGGCAACAACATCGCGATCCTCACCGGCGACCTGCTGTTCTCCCGCGCCAGCGGGATCATGGCCCGGCACGGCGACCGCGCCATCCGGCTGCAGTCCGACACCTTCGAGCGGCTCGTCCTCGGGCAGATGCACGAGACGGTGGGCCCGCAGGCCGGCGACGATCCGGTCGCCTTCTATCTGCAGGTGCTCTCGGACAAGACCGGATCGCTCATCGCCGCCGCCGCCGAGGCGGGTGTCGTCTTCGCGCGCGGCCCCGAGGAGTACGAAGAGCCCGTGCGCGTCTTCGGCGAGAAGGCCGGAGTCGCGTTCCAGCTGCTGGACGACGTGCTGGACCTCTCCGACGACCCCGACGAGACGGGGAAGGTGCCCGGCACCGACCTGCGCGCGGGTGTGCCGACGATGCCGTACCTGCTGCTCGGGCAGCGTCAGGATGCGGCATCCCGCGACCTGCACGCGCGCATCGACGACGGCGTGGCGCGCATCGCCGGCGGCGCCGACCCGGGGATCCTCGACGGCGCGCTCGCCGAGCTGCGCGATCACGAGGCGACCCGTGCGACCCTCGATCTGGCCCACTCCTGGTCGGCCGAAGCGATCGCGGCGCTGGGCCCGGTTCCCGACGGCCCCGTGCGCGAGGCGCTCACGCGCTTCGCGCAGGCTGTCGCCGACCGCTCCAGCTGACCTTCGAACGCGCGCAGCGACCGGTGTCCGGAAAACCCGAAAGGATCTTCATGACCAAGCTCAGGCTGGCCATCGTCGGCGCCGGACCCGCCGGCATCTACGCGGCCGACATCCTGCTCAAGGCCGAGCGCAAGTTCGATGTGTCGATCGATCTGTTCGAGCAGCTGCCCGCGCCCTACGGGCTCGTCCGCTACGGCGTCGCCCCCGACCACCCGCGCATCAAGGGCATCATCACCGCACTGCGGGAGGTGCTCGACCGCGGCGACATCCGCCTGTTCGGCAACGTCCGCTACGGCCAGGACATCACGCTCGAAGACCTCAAGCGCCACTATCACGCGGTCATCTTCGCCACCGGCGCGGTCCGCGACACGAGCCTCGACATCCCCGGCATCGACGCGGAGGGCTCGTACGGCGCGGCCGATTTCGTCAGCTGGTTCGACGGTCACCCCGACGTGCCGCGTACGTGGCCGCTGGACGCCGCCTCGGTCGCCGTCATCGGCAACGGCAACGTCGCCCTCGACGTCTCTCGCATGCTCGCCAAGCATGCCGATGACCTGCTGCCCACCGAGATCCCGGACAACGTGTACGAGGGCCTGAAGGCCTCACCCGTCACCGACGTGCACGTGTTCGGACGCCGCGGCCCCGCGCAGGTCAAGTTCACCCCGCTCGAACTGCGCGAGCTCGGCGAGCTCCACGACGTCGACATGGTCGTGTACGACGAGGACTTCGACTACGACGAGGCCTCCAAGGCGGCCATCGCCAGCAACAAGCAGGTCATGGTGATCGATCGCGTGCTGCAGGCCTGGCGCAAGCGTCCGAGCGTGAACAACGCCGGCGGCGAGGCGTCCCGCCGCCTGCACCTGCACTTCTGGGCCAAGCCCGTCGAGGTCAAGACGGATGAGGCCGGCCACGTGTCGGGGTTCGTCTACGAGCGCACGCGCCCCGACGGCGAGGGCGGCGTGGTCGGCACCGGCGAACTGCGCGAGATCCCCATTCAGGCGCTCTACCGCGCGGTGGGCTATTTCGGCTCCCCGCTCCCGGGTGTGCCCTTCGACAAGCGGCACGGCGTCATCCCCAACCGCGAGGGCCAGGTGCTGCACAAGGACTCCAACGAGCCGGTGCCGGGCGTGTACGCCACCGGGTGGATCAAGCGGGGACCGGTCGGGCTCATCGGGCACACCAAATCGGACGCGATGGAGACCGTGCGTCATCTCATCAACGACCAGGGTTCGTGGTGGCAGCCCGAGGACGCGTCGGAAGGGGCGATCCCCGCGCTGCTGGAGTCGCGCGGGGTCCAGTGGACCGACCTCGAGGGATGGCACCGTCTCGACGAGCACGAAGTGGCCCTCGGCCTCCCGCACGAGCGCGCCCGCATCAAGGTCGTCCCTCGCGACGAGATGGTCTCGATCTCTCGCGGCGAGTGACCCACCCCCTCCAGCTCGAGGGCACCCCTGCCCGGGCGGGGGCGCGGCCCTGGGGGAGCGGATCGGTCCGCCCGTAGGGTGGGAGGATGAGTGGCCAGTGGCGCGCCGACATCCTCGGGCCGGGGTTCGAGCAGCTGACGCTCCCGCTCGGCCACGAGGACGGCGAGGAGATCGTCGCGACCCTGGTGCGGAGCATCCCCTCTGTCCTGCTGCGGACGGTGGGTCCGCTGCGGGATGTGGACGTGCTGTACGTGCACGGCTGGTCGGACTACTTCTTCCAGACCGAGGTCGCGGAGTTCTGGACCGAACGCGGTGCCCGCTTCTTCGCGCTCGACCTGCGCCGGTACGGCCGGAGCCTGCGGCCGGGGCAGCGCCCCGGCGACGTGCGCTCCCTCGAGGACTACGACCTCGACATCGCCGCCGCCCTCGCGGCGATGGAGGTGGACGCGCGTGGCCCCCGTAGGCTCGTGCTGCTGGGACACTCCACGGGCGGACTCACCCTCACGCTGTGGGCAGCCCGGCACCGCGGCCGCGCGGCCGCTCTCGTGCTGAACAGCCCGTGGCTCGAGCTCCAGCTGGGCCCGATCGGGCGTCAGGCCCTGACACCGCTCATCAACGCCCGCGCGCGCATCGATCCGCTCGGGGCGCAGCCGGTCCTCGACCTCGGGTTCTATACGCGTGCGCAGCGCGAGATCGGTGTGCTCCCGGCGGGCGTCGGACCGTGGCGGCCCGAGCAGGGGTTCCCGACGCATCCGCGCTGGCTGGCCGCCGTCGTGGCGGGGCATGGCCGGATCGCGGACGGGGTGGATGTCGGATGTCCCGCGCTCGTGCTGCTCTCGGCGCGCTCGACGCCGCCGATCCGGTGGAGCGATGACATGACCTCGACCGATTCGGTGCTCTTCGTCGACGACATCGCCCGCGCGGCGACGCGCATAGGCGAGCTCGTCACCATCGCGCGCATCGAGGGTGCGATCCACGACGTGTTCCGCTCCCGCCCCGAGCCGCGGGCGGCAGCGTTCGCGACCCTGGACCGGTGGATGCGCTGGCTCCGCTGACGGCGGGGTGTCAACCCCCGTCCGGGGTGGGACGCACCCGTGCTGGAGTGATGGCATGGACATCGACCGCGAGAAGCCGCCGATCGAACCCACCACCGAGCCCGACACGACGTCCGCCGGCGAGCCCAGTGGCACCGGCGAGAGCATCGACGCCGAGGATCGCCCGGCCCTGCAGGAAGACGACGGGGTCGACGGCACGCCCGCGTGACCCGCGGATGAGGCATCCGTCAGTGTCGTGACCGTGCGACGAGCGCGCACACCAGCGCGGCGGCCGCGGCGCACGTTCCGACCACGGCCATCGGCAGTGCCGTGCCTTCGCCCCACAAGCCGACGATGGGGGAGATCGACCCGCCGAGGGCGAACTGCGTCGCGCCCAGCAGCGCCGCCCCGGCGCCGCGGGAGGTCGGCCCGGTGCGTGCGAGGGCCAGCGCACTGGCGTTGGACATGATCAGCCCGGCGCCGCCAGTGATCACGAAGGCGTAGGCGATGAACAGGGCCGCCGAGAGCGCGCCGGTGGCCGCGAGCGCCGTCATCGCCGCGCCGGCGGTAAGGGTCGCGGCGACCCCGATCAGCAGCATCCGCTCGGGTCCCACCCGTGGAGCCACGCGCGCGTTGACGAGGTTCACGCACACGAGGGCGACGCCGCCGGCGGCGAACGACAGCGAGTACAGCAGCGGCGAGAGCCCGAGCATGACCTGACCCACGAAGGGGGAGGCCGCGATGTAGGCCATCATGCCGGTGAACCCGAGGCCGAACACGACCACGTACGCGGTGAACGACGCATCGCGCGCGAGCTGCCCGAACCGCCGGAAGACGGAGAGGACGGTCCCGGTGTGCCGGCTCTCCGGGGGCAGCGACTCGGGCACCACGACGGTTGCCAGCGCCAGCATCAGCACGGCCGCCAGCGCGAGGGCGGCCAGCACGCCCCGCCATCCCGCGATCGGGGCGATGAGGCCGCCGATGGGCGGAGCCACCACGGGCCCGAGCGCACCGACCGTCGCGATGAGGCTCAGGGCGCGCACCGCCGTGGCACCCGTGCTGAGGTCGGCGGCGATCGCCCGGGCGATCACGACGCTCCCCGCTCCCGCGAACCCCTGGAGGAGGCGCAGGCCGATGAGCACCTCGATCGACGGGGTGAAGACCATCGCCACGCTCGTCGCAGCGAACAGCGACACCGCCGTCAGCAGCACGGCGCGGCGCCCCCAGCGGTCCGAGAGCGGGCCCAGGACGAGTTGCCCGGCACCCATGCCCGCCAGGAACGCCGTCAGGGTCAGTTGCACGGAGGGGGCGTCGGTGCGCAGGTCGCCGGTCATGTCGGTGAACGACGCCAGGTACATGTCCGTTGCCAGCGGCCCCACGGCGGAGAGGAAGCCGAGCACCGCCAGCAGGCCGGGGGTGAGCGAGCGGGGGCGCCTCATGTCCTCGCTCCGCTCACTGATTCATCCTGGCATCCGCGAGCGGGTCGGATGGATCCTCCGCGTGCGCGTCAAGCCCCCGTGCCCGGTGCCGTGACCTCCTTACGCTCGGGGGATGGCGAACACGGAGAAGAGCGCACCCGACGACCGGCACGACGACGTCGTGGCGGAGCAGCAGATCGTCGAGCCGCCGGCGGCTCCGCAGGAGCAGATGGAGTCCGGCGCGGACGGCGCCGGCTCCGGCGACGACTGATCGTCGCAGGAGCGCCACTCACCGCGTGGGGCGTGCGCTGCGACGGAGCATCGCGATCAGGACGACGCCGGTCACCACGTGCATGAGCGCCAGTGTCAGCTTGGTCGCGTCCGTCGCCTCCAGGAAGAGCAGCGGCGGCAGGGACAGCAGCAGCACGGCGACGGCCACCGCGGTCCACACCCGCCGTGGGCGGGGGGTGAATCGCTCCGCCAGTGCGAGGGCGCCCCATGCCGCGAGGGCCAGGGGGAGTGCGCTCGCCACGACCAGGGCGGCTCCGATGCGAAGCGTGCCGGCCGCCGGACTCGTGACCTCGAGACCGCCTCCGCCGGCCCAGGCGATCACCCACACGAGCAGCGCCGCGCACACGGACACGGCCACGGCCAGCGCGCGGTACGCCCTGCGCTGCCCGCGTGACACGGACACATCGACCTCGCTGTTCGTTCCCATCACGTTCCTCCCTGGACATCCGCTGCGTTGGGCACCGACGATACGGCCGAATACTTGAAGCGTCAACGTTTATGCTGGGGTGATGACGAATGAACCGCTGGGCCCCGAACTGAGCGTGCTGCAACGCACCGCGTGGATCCGCTTCGCCATCGTCGCGCACGGCATCCCGGCGGAGCTGAACTCCCGCCTGCTCGCCCAGCAGGGAATCGGTCAGTTCGAGTTCCTCGTCCTGAACCACCTCCACCTCAGCGAGGACCGCTCCATGCCGATGTCGCGCCTGGCCGTCCTGATGGCCTCGTCGCTCTCGCGCCTGTCGCACGTGGTGTCGAGGCTGGAGTCCGACGGGCGGGTGGCGCGGAGTCGCTCGACGCAAGACGGGCGGGTCGCCGTCGCCACCCTCACCGACCGGGGAGAGGAGCTGTTCCGCACCGCTGCACCGGGGTACCTCGCGGCCGTGCACGAGCTGTTCTTCGACCGGCTCGATGATCACGACCTGGCACAGCTCGACCGACTGGTCGCGAAGCTGCTGCCGGGGGTGGATGCCGGCGGTATCCTGGCGCCCCTGGCCCGCGACGTGGGTGGCCGCACGCCGTCCGCCGGCTGACGGATCAGCCGGCGGCGGTGGATGCCTGCCGCGCGCCACCGGCCGGCGCCGTGGCGAGCAATCGTGTGATGTTCTCCTGACGCAGGGTCCACAGGGCCCCGTGGATGGCTGCGCCCGTGATGCTGGCATCACGCTCGGTCTGCGTCTTCGCGATCGTCAGGCTGTCGGTGATGTGGGGGATGGAGCGGGCGAAGAGCACCTCGCGTATTCCTGCCATCAGGTGGTCGCCGGCGAACGCGAGGAATCCTCCGACGACCAGCACCGAGGGATTGAGCAGCGTCACGCAGGAGGTGAGGACATCGCCGAGGTCGCGTCCGGCACGACGGAGCACATGCGCCGTCGTGACGTCGCCGTCGCGGACGAGGGCGAACAGGTCCTGGGCGTTCTCCGCCTGCACCCCCCGCGAGCGGAGCTCGCTGAAGATGGCATCCGAGCTCGCCACGGCGACGAGGCATCCGGTGTTGCCGCAGTTGCACGGAACGTCGGCGTCGGGGCGACGCACCGGGAGGTGGCCGATGTCGCCGGCGAGGCCGTGAGCACCGGAGTAGGCGGATCCCCGGAGGATGAGCCCGAGGCCGATTCCGTTGGAGGCCGTGACGAACATGAGGTCCTCGGCCGACGGATAGTGCGCGGCTTGCTCGCCGATCGCCATCAGGGTGGCGTCATTGTCGATGAGGATGTCGACGGCGAATCGCGCCCGCAGCCACGGCTCGAGCGCGAAGGCGGACCAGTTCGGCATGGGGCTCACGTTGAAGATGAGTCCGGTCGTGGGATCGATCGGGCTCGAGACCCCGACCGTGATGACCGCGACGGGCCCGTACTCGGCCGGCAATTCCCGGATGAGCCGTTCGAGCTCCTCCGCTGCGCGGTCCAGCACGACCTCCGGCCCGTCGCTGAGTCGGATGTCGAATCGCTCGCGAGCCAGGATCCCGCTTCCGAGGTCGGCGACCGCGACCGTGCAGTGTCGGCGCCCGATCTGCATGGCGCCCACCGTGCGCGCCCGGTCGTTGAGGGCGAACCTCGTGGATGGTCGGCCCCCGGTCGATGATCCCTCGCCGACTGCCGCGACGAGTCCGGCTCTGCGCAGAGCGTTGATCCGGTTGAAGACCGTCGAACGCGATGCGCCCGTGAGGCGAGCGATCTCGGCTCGTGTCCGAGGGGTGCGGTCCGCCAGGAGCTTGAGCAGGTCCACTGCGCCGGCATCAAGGCCCACGGCGTCCTGAGGGTGGCTCATGTCGGGAGTTTACGCACCGATCAGTCCGACGAGGCGGCCTTCATGCCGGCAGCGAGCCGCTGCATCCGTTGTGGGTGCCTGATTGCCTCAAATTTCCGCGAAGGGAAGAGCTTTTGCTTGTTTACAAGACATAAGCGTGCCAGCATTCACGTGGACGGTCCGTCCGGTGCGGAGGAAGGGCAATCATGAGCGTCGAGGTCGGCATTCAGCTGTACTCCGTGCGCAACGCGATGGCCGTGGATCCCGAGGGGACGCTGGCGCGCCTGGCCGGACTCGGGTTCACCCGCGTGGAAGGCGCCAATCACGAAGCAGACACCGATCCGGGGATCGGGTTCGGGATCTCGGTCGATCGCCTGGCTGCGGTCCTCGAGGCCAACGGGCTCTCGATCGTCGGGAGTCACATCAATCCCCTCGACCTCTCCCAGCTGGGGCCGACGCTCGACTTCCATGCCGGCATCGGCAGTCCGGGCATCGGATGCGACATCGAGTTCTACCCGTATGGCGACATCGACTACGTCAAGCGGCGCGCAGACGCGTTCAATCGCGTGGGGGAGCTGTGCGCCCAGCGCGGGATGGTCTTCTACTACCACAATCACTTCCAGGAGTTCCAGGAATTCGACGGCACACCCGTGTACGAGCTGATCCTGGAGCACACCGATCCTGCGCTCGTGAAGATCGAGATGGACACGTTCTGGGTGTATCGCGGCGGCCACGATCCGCTCGAGTGGATCCACCGGTATGCCGACCGCGTGATCCTCACCCATCAGAAGGACTTCCCTCGTGACTTCTCTGAACCTCTGAACCTCTACGACGGCATCGTCGATCCGCGCGAGAACATCACGCTGGAACGCTTCCTGGAGGTCAAGAACCCGTTGTCCTTCGTGGAGATCGGAACGGGGACCCTCCCCATCCAGGACATCATCACGACGCTGGCCGAGCTGCCATCCTTCCGCTGCATGGTGCTGGAGCAGGACTTCAGCACGAACGAAGATCTCGAATCCGCGCGCATCAGCCGAGACGCGTTCAGCCGTCTGCGCGGCACGGAGCTGGAATCGCGCGCCTGAACGCCGACTGTTTCGGAGGGGAGCTCCCATGAGCGCGACGGTGTTCAGGTGGGGAATTCTCGGCCTGGGAGAGGTCGCCGAACGCTTCGCCGAGCAGTTGCCGCTCAGCGCGTCCGGGCGGCTTGCCGCCGTGGGCAGCCGCGACGGCACCCGCGCCGCGGCGTTCGCTGCACGACACGGATCAGCGCAGACGCGTGCCTACGGGTCGTACGAGGAGCTGATCGCCGATCCCGGGATCGACGCGGTGTACGTCTCCACCGTGCACACAGAGCACGCCGTGTGGAGCGTGCGGGCCGCCGAAGCGGGCAAGCACGTCCTGTGCGAGCAGCCGCTGACCGTCACGTTCGCTGAGGCGATGGCTGTGCACGAGGCTGCCCGGCGAGCGGACGTGGCGCTCGTCGAGGCGTACATGTACCGGTACCACCCCCAGACCGAAGAGGTCCTGCGTCGCGTCGCCGAGGGGGAGATCGGCGACCTGCAGCACATCGAGGCCGGGTATCTCTTCCAGGCGGGCAACCCCGCGGGCCGGCTGTTCGACCCCGAGGTCGCCGGGGGAGCGATCCTCGACGTGGGCGGGTACGCGGCCTCGATGGCACAGGCCGTCGTCTCCGCGACCGGCCGCAAACCCGATCCGGTCACGCTGACCGCTCGGGCGTCCCTGCACCCCTCGGGGGTCGATCAATGGTCGACCGCTTCGCTGACCTTCGCCGACGGCATCACCGCCCACCTGACGAGCGCCATCTCGCTCGAGGACACTCCGCCGCTGCGGATCTGGGGCTCGGAGGGCGTCATCGAGGTTTCCCAGCCCTGGACCGTCCTGCCCGGCGAGCGGCCGACCTTCACGGTGGCGCGCGCCGGTGAGGGGCGACGCGCCGTGGTGTGCGAGCCGGCCGCGGTGTATGCGCGGGAGGCCGACGCGGTCCACACTGCCGCCGAAGCCGGTTTCTCGCCGGATGCGGCGAGCACAGCCATCGCGCTGGCGCAGCTCCTCGCCCGGTGGCGGGCCGCGGCCGGCGTCCGCTACCCGTTCGAACACGACGACGCGTTCATCCCCACTGTCGGCAGGCGGCCCCTCGTCCGCGGAGACCACTCGATGACCTACGGGACGATCCCCGGCGTGGACAAGCCCATTTCGCGTCTCGTCTTCGGCTGCGACAACCAGCGCGACCTCGGGTTCGCGAGCGTCGTGTTCGATGACTTCTTCGAGCGCGGCGGGAACGCGTTCGACACCGCGTATGAGTACGGCGATCGGCTGCAGCAGAAGCTGTTCGGGCAGTGGATGGCCAATCGGGGCGTGCGTGAGGAGGTGTTCGTGATCGGGAAGGGCGCGCACACGCCCTACTGCGATCCGGAGAATCTGGAGTCCCAGCTGCTGGAGACCCTCGAGGATCTTCAGACGGACCACCTGGACCTGTACTTCATGCACCGCGACAACGAAGAGATCCCCGTGGGGGAGTTCGTGGACGTCCTCGACCGCTACCACCGAGCCGGGGCCATCCGTGCCTTCGGCGGATCGAACTGGAGCAGGGAACGCTTCGACGCCGCCAACGAGTACGCGCGGGCGAACGGCACGCAGGGCTTCACGGCGCTGAGCAATCACTTCGGGCTCGCGGAAGCCTATGCACTGCCCTTCCCTGGGAGTCGGCACGTCACCGACAGCGCGTCCAAGCGGTGGCTCGAGGAGGCTCAGATCCCGCTGTTCGCGTGGGCTTCGGGTGCGCGGGGGTTCTTCAGCCGCGCCGACCCCGCCGACCTGTCCGATCCGATCCTGGTGGAGTGCTACTACAGCGAGCAGAACTTCGAAAGGCTCCGGCGTGTGCGAGAACTCGCGGACAACCTCGGCGTCTCCCCGACTGCGGTCGCCCTCGCCTACGTGTTGACGCAGAAGTTCCCCACGTTCGCCCTGATCGGGCCGCGCACTCTCGCTGAGACGAGAACCTCGACGGCAGCGCTGGACATCGACCTGGACGACGCCACGATCGCGTGGCTCGACATCCGCGAGGCGTAGGGGTCGTCCCCGCAGCCGGCGGGGGACAGGTCACAGCGTCCGATGGGTGAAGCGCCCTCCGAGCATGGTGGCAGCCACCGGCATCGACCGCAGCTCGTCGGAGGTGCAGTGGAAGGGGTCGCGTTCGACGACGATCAGGTCGGCCGGCTGACCGACCTGGACGCGTGTGCGTGTGGACGCCGCCAGCGCCGCTTCCACACTGATCGCCTGCTCCGGATGCCACGGGGGGCGGCCGTCGCGGGAACGGTCGACCGCAGCGGCGAGCGTCACCCACGGATCCAGCGGAGCCACGGGTGCGTCCGAACCCAGCGCCAGCTCCGCACCGGCATCCAGCAGGGTCTTCAGCGCGAAGGAGCGAGCAGTCTTCCCCGCCCAGTACCGATCGGCCACGTCGCGATCGTCCATGGCGTGCTCGGGCTGCACGCTGGCCACGACGCCGAGCTTCGCGAACCGGCCGACGTCGGACTCGTCGAGGAGCTGGGCGTGCTCGATGCGCCCGCCGATCCCGAGGGCTTCGAAGGCGTCCAGCGCCAGGGTGTTCGCTCTGTCGCCGATCGCATGCACGTCGGGGACGAGCCCCGCTTCCGATGCGCGCCGCATCAGCGGGACGAGCCGCTCGGGCGGCACTTCGAGCAGTCCGCGGGAATTCGGCTGTCCTTCCAAGCCCGGGTATTCGTCGTGGCAGAAGGCCGTGCGGGTGTTGAGCGAACCGTCCGTGAGCACCTTGTACCCGCCCACGGTGACCAGATCGTTGATCGCCATTCCTGTGCGCAGCCCCATCCCGATGGCACGCTCGAGGTCTCGCGTGTAGATGCCGAACTCCACCCGCAGCGATTCGAACCCGTTCGCGGTGCGCCGGACCCAGGGGTCGAGATTCCATGTCATCTCCAGGTCGACGACACCGACGACACCCCGCCGCGCGGCCTCCACGCCCGCAGTGGCCGCCCATGCATCGAGGGTGGCCTCGGGAACCGTGCCGATGCGGCGGGTGACCTCGAACGCCGGCTCCTCCTGCAGGAGACCGGTGGGGTGATCTGCATGCCCGTACCGCTCGAGGGCCGCCGAGTTCAGCCAGGCGGTGTGGAGGTCGGCGCTCACCAGCACGACAGGGTGGCGACCGGCCGCGTCATCCAGCGTGGTGCGGGTGGGAGCATCCGGCCACAGTCCGTCGCGGAACCCGAACCCGATCAGCGGAGATTCGGCGCTGTCGGCCAGAGCGGTGGTGACGAGCGCGGCTGCCTCGGCGGCGGACCTCGCCCCCGACAGGTCGACCCTTTGCTGCACCATCGCCCACTGCGTGAAATGCACATGGTTGTCCCACATGCCGGGAAGGAGGATGCGGCCGTCGAGTTCCACCTCCTCGGCCGACCGCTCCAGGCCTGCGCCGATCTGCGTGATGGCCCCGTTCTCGACCCGCACGTCGAGAACGTCACCACCGCCCACCCACGCGTTCCGGAGCACTGTGGTCATGACCGTCCCTCCCCACATCGGGCGTGTCTCAGCATCTCCGGACTTATGCCTGAAAGGTAGACAAAGGTCCGGGCGTGTGTCAATCTTCGTGCGTGGCAATCGAGGGCGAACGCCGGCTGTGTGCTCCTGCGTCGAAGTGGTCGAGCGCAGCGGCATCGCGTTGCCGTGTCCCCTCGGAAGTGCGCCCCGGCGCACGTAACATCCAATGCAGGAGGGCGGGCCGCAGCGCTGCGCACCCGGCCTGCACCTGACCACCAGGGAAAGGACAGCGACAATGATGCGCACCACGAAGACAGGGATGTCTCGGGCTGCCGGACTCGGCGCCGCGGTGGCGATCACCGCGGTCACCCTCGCCGGATGCGGTCGAGCCGACGACGGCGCGGGCGCATCCGGCGCATCGGAGGGGGTCAGCGACGGGCCGGCGACCGGCACGATAGAACTGTGGGCCGCCGGAGCCGAGGGCGAAGAACTGCCCGAGCTGTTCGACGCCTTCATCGAAGACAATCCGGACGTCGACATCAACATGACGCCGATCCCCGAGGAGGACTTCGTCACGAAGATGACGGCGGCCATCGCCGCCGGCACGGTGCCCGACCTCATCTACGTCTTCGCCGAGCACCAGCCCGCCCTGTTCGCGACCGAGGCCTTCGCGCCGGTGCCCGACGGCCTCGTCGACGAAAGCGCGTTCTTCGAGTCGGTGTGGGAGACCGGTCAGGTGGACGACGTCGCCTACGGCGTTCCGTGGTTCACCTACGCGCGCGTGTTCCAGTACCGCGCCGACCTGGCGGAGGCGGCAGGCGTGGACGCCCCCGAGAACTGGGACGATCTCCGCGAGTTCGCCCGAACGCTCAAGGACACCGGCGTCGCCTACCCGCTCGGGTTCTACGTCGTGCCGTTCGACGAGTACACCGCGGCGCAGTTCGATACCTTCGCGCACCAGAACGGCGGGGGGATCATCGACGACGACAACTCGGCCTGGACCATCAACTCCCCGGAGAACGTGGAGGCGCTGGAGTTCTACAGCTCCTTGTTCGCCGACGGGTTCGTGTCGCCGGACGGTCCGACCTCCGTGGACTCCGTGGCCTACCTCACCGAAGGACGCCTCGCCGGCGTGCTCAACGGGCCGTGGCTGCGCGGCTGGATCAAGGATGCCAACGGTCAGGAGTGGCTCGACGCGCACATGGCTGCGCTCGTCCCGCCGGCCGGGCCCGACGGGGAGCGCGCAGCATCCATCGGCGGAGGCAACTGGGCGGTCCCAGAAGACGCCGACAACGCGGACGCCGCCTGGAAGTTCGTGCAGTACGCGTCCGAGCCTGAGGTCCAGCTGACGTGGTTCGGGCTCATGGGCAATCTGCCGACGGTCAAGGTGGCGTGGGATGACCCCGCCATCGCCGACGACGAGGCGCTGGACGAGGTGCGGGCGGCGATGGAGTTCGGCGTCCCCATCCCGGCGGTGCCGACGTGGAATCAGGTGGGCAAGATCCTCGGCGAGCAGATCGAGCGTGTCGTGCGAGGTGGGGCGACGCCGCAGGAGGCGCTGGACACCGCACAGGCCGAAGCCGAATCGATCGGCGTCGGGCGGTAGTCGTGTCGGCCGTGGCGACCACGACGCCGGAAGAGCGGGCGCCGTCCCCTCCCTCCGGCGGCCGGGGGTCGCCGCACCGTCACAAGCCGCGCTCGAGCGTTCTCCGCAGGTCCCAGACCCGTGCGGCGTGGATCTTCCTCGCGCCGTTCCTGCTCATCACGGCGGTCTTCACCGCGATCCCGGTGGTCGCGGCACTGGGGATGAGCCTCACGGATCTGACCTCGCGCGACATCCGGACGCCGCTGGCGGTGGATTTCGTCGGCCTGGAGAACTTCGTCGACGTCCTGACGGACGTGGCGTTCCAGAGATCGATGCTGAACACGGCGATGTTCGTTCTGCTGAGCGTGCCGCTGAACCTCGTCCTGGGCCTCGCCCTCGCGCTGCTGCTGAACCGCGGCATCCGGCGCCTGCGGACCTTCTTCCGCGCCGCCGCCTACCTGCCGGTCATCACGAACATCGTGGCCGCCGCCGTCATCTGGCAGTACGCCTTCGCTCCGCGCGGACCGGTCAACGCGGCCCTGGAGAATCTCGGCACGGGCGGGCTGAACTGGCTGGGCGAACCGCCGTCGGCGGTCGCGGCCATCGTCATGCTGGGCGTGTGGCGCAACGTCGGCACGTGCATGGTGCTGTTCCTCGCCGGACTCCAGTCGATCCCGGAGTCGGTGTACGAGGCGGCCGCCGTCGACGGTGCGACTGCACCCCGCAGGTTCTGGTCCATCACCCTCCCGCTCCTGCAGCCGACCACGCTGCTGGTGACGGTGCTCATGACGGTGTCGTTCCTGAGCATCTTCGAAGAGCCCTACCTCCTCACCGCGGGTGGCCCGCTGGGCTCCACGCGCTCCATCGCGCTGTGGGTCTACGAGCAGTTCGGCTTCGGCAACACCGCCGCGTCGATGGCGGGATCGTTCATCCTGATCGCCTTCGTGTCGGTGGTGGCGGTCGTGCAGTTCCGATTCCTGAGGGGGAAGGATTGAACAAGACCTCCCGCCTCGCCACCACCGTCATGTACGCGGCGACGATTCTCGTCGTCGCGGCGCTCCTGCTGCCGTTCGTGTGGGTGGTCTTCGGCTCGTTCAAGACCCAGGCCGAGTTCATGTCCGACCCCGGCGCGTGGTTCCCCCGCGGATTCCCCGTCGACAACTACGTCGACCTGTTCGTGGAGGAAGGCTTCGGGCGCTACTTCCTCAACAGCGCCATCGTGTCGGCGGTGGCAGTCTCGGCGAACGTGCTGCTCAGCTCGATGGCCGGCTACGCCCTGGCCAAGCTCGACTTCCGCGGGAAGAACCTGATCTTCTCGATCGTGATCTTCGCGTGGATCGTGCCCTACGTGGCGATCTTCGTTCCGCAGTTCCTCATCATCGTGCAGCTGGGGCTCGTGGACACGCTCGCGGGGATCATCGCGCCGATCCTCGTGTCGCCGCTGTCGGTGTTCATCATGCGGCAGTTCGCCTACTCGCTGCCCAACGATCTCCTGGAGGCCGCGCGAGTGGATGGTGCGGGGGAGGGGCGCCTGTTCTTCCAGATCTTCCTTCCGCTGTCGGGGCCCGCCGTCGCCACCATCGCGATCCTGTCGTTCCTGGGCTCGTGGAACTCCTTCCTCTGGCCGCTGATCGTCGCGCAGAGTCAGGGCACCTTCACCCTGCCGGTCGCGCTGGCCGTGGCATCCCAGGCGTCGAACACCACCGAGTTCGGCCTCCTGCTCGCCGGCGCCGTGGTCGTGCTGCTGCCGGTGCTGATCCTGTTCCTCTTCCTGCAGCGGTACTTCATCCAGGGTGTCGCGACGGCCGGTTTGAAATAGGAACGCGCCGTGGCCGAGCCGGTGAGGCTCGGCCACGGCGCGCGTGGCGGGGCAGCCCGTCGGCCCGAGGCCGTGGGCGGCGGTCAGGCCGTGACCAGTCGGTCGGTCTCCCGGGACTGCGGCAGAGCCACCGGAGACTCGACGGGGAGGTTCGCGTCGCGCACCTCCTTGTACTGGGGCAGGTGGGTGTACAGCTCGTCGCGCAGCGGGTTCTTGTGCAGCTTGACGATCGTGTGCAGCTGGTAGGCCGCCACGGCAACGTTGGCCGCCAGCGACAGGGCCGACACCACGAACAGCGCGGTCGGGTTGTGGGAGGACTGCACGGCGAACGGCGACGACGTCACGAACGTCGGAACCGCCATCGTGAACATCATCCACAGGGCCAGCGTGTGGGCGCGGTGCTGCAGCCACGCACCCTTCTTGATGAAGAAGGCGGGGATGGTGCAGGAGATGAGCAGGGCCGCACCGGCGTAGAAGGAGTGGTCGCCGACGCAGTTGTAGACGTAGGCGAAGTTCCACAGGTCGTAGGCGATGATCCAGAACCACATCATGTCGGGCCAGATCATGTCCTTGGACTTGTCGCTCGACACGATGATGCCGGCCCAGCCGCAGATGGTGATCAGGTTGAGGATCCCGGCGATGGCGTTCATGTAGTTCCAGGGGCCGCCGACCATGAAGACGCCGTCGTGCATGCCCTGCAGGCCGGCCACCTCGAAGTCGCGGATGACGGCCTCACCGATGTTGATCGCGAGGATCAACGGCGGGAACAGCAGCATCCACCGGTTCGCGGCCAGACGCGGGATGTAGCGGATGAGCATGAAGCCCAGGCACCCGATGAGGGCGGAGTACACCTTCACCCAGTGGAACCAGGTGCCGGTCGATGACCCCTCTCCGGCCGTCGTCGGCCACACGAAGATCGTCAGGACGAGGGGCAGCACGACGAAGAAGCCGATACCGGCCCACTTCCAGCGGCGCGTCACCTCGTTGAGTGCGATGAGGGCGACCAGGACGACGCCGAACATCGCCCAGGAATACCAGGGAATCGATTCGTACAAGAACATGTTTCGGACCTCCGGTTCCGCGGCCCGCGGCATGCGTGCCGTCTGTGATATCCACGGTATAAATCCCTGTTCAGCTGGTCATTAGACACCTTCGGAGAAGTGTCCAGAACGGTGCGGTGGTACCGTCGGGCATGGCCCACGCGACCGCCGAGGAGCACCGGCATGGACGTGCGCGCGAAGCGCTGGCGGCGGCGCTGAAAGCCCGCCTGCGGACCGAGCCGCTGGACCGGGTGACGGTCACCGAGCTGACGCGCGACTGCGGGCTGACCCGGCAGGCGTTCTACTACCACTTCCCCGACGTGCGGCAGCTCGCGGTGTGGGTGTTCGAGACCGAGGTCGCCGGCCGGGTCCGTGCGTTCGCGTCCGAACTCGGCTGGGCCGACGGCCTCGTCCGGTTGATGCGGTACATGCGCGACAACCGCTCGTCGACGCTGGGGGTGCTGGACGGGCTGGGCCGGTCGGGGCTCGAGCGCTTCCTGTTCGGGCAGATGCGGCCCATCACCGAGGCCGTGATGGACCGGGAGGGCGGCGGGCCGGTGCGCGCGCAGGACCGCGTCCTGGTGGTGGACTTCTACACCTCAGCGGTGCTCGCCGTGGTGCTGCGGTGGGTCGCGGACGGCATGGTGGAGCACCCCTACCGGGTGGTCGGCGATCTGGAGATCATGCTGCACGGAGCGATGCGGGAGTCGGTGCGCCGGCTCGACGAACGTGCCGCGCCCGGGCGGGGTCAGGGGCGCGGGTGAGAGAGGACCGCGTCAGACCGCCTGGCGCTGCTGAAGCAGGGGGCACTCGAACGGGTCGCGCTCCCCAAGGCCCACGCGATTGATGTAGCGGACCACGATCGCATACGACTGCCACAGGCCGGTCTGCGTGTAGGTGACCCCCTTCTCGCGGCAGTACGCCGCGATCATCGCCGAGGCCTTGCGAAGGTGCGGCCGGGGCATGGAGGGGAACAGGTGGTGCTCGATCTGGTAGTTCAGCCCGCCCATCGCGGTGTCCAGCAGCCGGCTGCCCCGGGTGTTGCGACTCATGAGCACCTGCCGGCGGAGGAAGTCGCCCTTCACGCCGGCCGGAACGAGCGGCATCCCCTTGTGATTCGGCGCGAACGACATTCCCATGTACACCCCGAACACTCCGAGCTGCACGCCCAGGAAGGCGAAGGCGATCCCGGGGGAGAGGACGACGAACACCAGCACCAGGTAGCCGATGATGCGCACCAGGAGGAAGGTGATCTCCACGGGCCGTCGCCGCAGGGGTTCACGGGAGAACACCCGGCGCACACCGGCGGCGTGCAGGGAGAGGCCTTCGAGCAGGAGGATGGGGAAGAAGAAGAGCCCCTGGTGGGCCATCAGCCAGCCCAGCGGCCCCTTTCGTCGCTCGGCCGCCTGATCCGCCGTGAAGGAGATGACCGGCAGCTCGATGTCGGGGTCTGAGCCGATCTTGTTGGGATTGGCGTGGTGCTTGGTGTGCTTGTGCTGCCACCAGCCGTAGCTCATCCCCACGAACAGATTGCCGATGATCAACGACGTCCAGTCGTTCCACGTGCCCGAGCGGAAGATCTGCCGGTGGGCGGCGTCGTGCCCGAGCATGGCGATCTGCGTGAACACGACGGCCAGCACGGCGGCGGTGACCAGCTGCCACCACGAATCGCCGATCCAGACGAACGCGAGACCCATCGCCGCGATGACGACCGGGACGGCGAGCAGTTTCGTCCAGTAGTAGCCGTACCTGCGTCGCATCAGTCCGCTGGAGGTGACCCGGCGCGAGAGCTCGGTGAAGTCGTTTGCGAGCTTCGGCGTGGTCGACCGCACGGCTGCGGCGGAGGAACCGGGGAGGATGTCGGTCATGGTGACCCCTTGTCGGGATGAGGGAGGCGCGGAAGCCTCGGGGGAACGACGGGGTCTGGGCCGATCGGTGTCAGCCTAGGGGCGGCGGCTCCGCACGAGAAGCCCTTGGCGAGGATGGTCGGCGGACTGTCAGCGGTCGTACGCCATGGCGGCGATCGGGGGCTCAGCTCGGCGAAGGGCCGGTTCGGTGCAGGAGCGGCAGCAGCATCTCGGTGAGCGCGCGCTCGGTGGCGCCCGGATCCAGGTCGCCGTCGATGCGGAGCACGCGCCATGTCGTGGCATCGCAGAGCGCCACGATCTGCGCCGAGCGGCGGGCGCGGGTCGCCTCGTCCAGCTCGGGATCGAGGTGTGGGGCGAACGTTCGTCGGCACCAGTCCACGTGATACGCCCGGCCGCGCCCGGCGATGTCCGCAAGCCCTGGCACGAGGGGCGCCTCCGCGTAGGTCTTGAGGATCAGCAGCCCATACTCCTCGTAGTGCGCCACGAGGGCGCGGATCGTCTCGGTCGGCGTCGACCGCGCCGCGGCCTCACGTGTCGCGGCGATGCGCGCGAGTTCACGCTCCACCGTCGTGGTCATCAGCCCGGGCTTGCTTCCGAACCGGCGGATGACCGTCTGCACCGTGACGCCGGCATCCGAGGCGACGTCCTCGAGGCGGACGCGTTCGTACGGCGTGGTGCGCAGCCGCGCGAGCATCGCGTCCACGATCCGCTCCGCGGTCGACTCGGCCGCATCCGCCCGTGCCGACATGCGATACGTGCGGGTTTTCATGTTAATTACGCTAACATCAAAATGTGGAAGCCTTCATCGAGCACGCTCGGCGCGTCCCCACGCGCCTCGGCTCCCTGTTCGTCCGGCGGGTCGGCCGTGGCGTCCCCACGGTGCTGTGGTCGTCGATGTTCGTCGACGGTCACACGTGGGACCGGCTGCTGCCCCTTCTGCTGGCCGATGCTCCGGGGCGGGAGTACATCGTGATCGACCCGCCGGGGCTCGGCCTCAGCGAACCTCTGCAGCGCCGCACCACCATCGCCGAGGCGGCCGGTGCCGCGCGCGACGCCCTCGAGGTGCTCGGGGTGGGCGAGCCGGTGGACTGGATCGGCAACGCATTCGGAGGTCATGTCGGATACGAGCTGGCCACAGATGCGTCGGTGGTACGGAGCTTCGTCGCGATCAGCGCACCCGTCGAGCCGCTTCCTGCGGAGCTCCGGCGGAAGATCGCCCTGCTGCATCCGCTCCTGCGCCTGGCCGGCCCCGTCCGTCCCGTGGAGAACGCCATCGTGGCGGCGATGCTGACGTCCGACTCTGCGAAGGACACCGGCATCCTGCGCGTCGTCATGGAGAGCCTGGCGCGACCGACGCGCGCAAGCCTGAGCTTCGCGCTGCGCTCCTTCATCATCGATCGCTCCGATGTCACCGACCGCCTCGCGCGCATCTGCGCACCGAGCCTGTTCGTCGCCTCCGACGACCGCGGCGACTGGAGCCCGGCCGACGCCCGGCGGGCCGCCGACCAGGCGCCGAACGCTCGATCCGTCACGATCGCGGGTGCACGGACCCTCATCCCGCTCGAGCAGCCGGCCGCGCTCGCGCGAGCGATCGTGGACTTCTGGCGCGCCGGAGCCGGCGAGCCGTCTCAGCGGTAGTTGATGAACTGCAGGTCGACGTCCAGGTCGGCGGCCTTGAGGATGCGGATGACCTCCTGGAGGTCGTCACGGCTCTTGGACTGCACGCGCAGCTCGTCACCCTGGATCTGGGACTTGACCGACTTGGGGGCCTCGTCCCGGATGAGCTTGCCGATCTTCTTGGCGTTCTCCTGAGAGATGCCCTCCTTCAGCGTGGAGACGATGCGGTACTCCTTGCCGCTGGCGGTGGGCTCACCGGATTCGAGGCTCTTCAGGGAGATCCCGCGCTTGATGAGCTTCGTCTGGAAGACGTCGAGCACCGCCTTCGCGCGCTCCTCGGAGTTCGCCTTGATGAGGATGGACTCCCCGCTCCACTCGATCGAGGAATCCGTGCCCTTGAAGTCGTAGCGCTGCTCGACCTCCTTGCGGGCCTGGTTGAGCGCGTTGTCGGCTTCCTGCCGATCGATCTTGGAGACGATGTCGAATGAGCTGTCGGCCATGACGCGAGTTTAGCCGGGAGGGTGCCGCCGGACATCGGCGAGGCGCCCCGCGGTGCAAGCGCTTCCGCCCAGACGGATCCATCACGTCTTGATATCGAATGGGCGTGCGCGTTGCGCGGCCCTCGCCGCTCGCCCAAACTGTAAGCGCTTGCATAACGAGCCGGGGTCGACGGTGTCCGCCAGTGCGCTGACAGCGGGGACTCCTTCTGACAGAGAGGCACACACCGATGAAGGTGAACACCAAGGGAGCGCTCGGGTTCGGCGCACTCCTCGCGACCGGCGCCCTGCTCCTCGCCGGATGCGCCGGCGGCGGCGGGGACGACGAAGGTTCGAGCGGCGGCGGCGACGCGTCGGCGAAGCTGACCGTCTGGGTCGACGCGAACCGCGTGGACGCGCTCAAGGACGTCGCGGCCACCTTCGAGGAGGAGAAGGGCATCGAGGTCGAACTCGTCCAGCGCGACTTCACCAAGATCCAGGCCGACTTCGCCGCTCAGGTCCCCACGGGCAAGGGCCCCGACATCACCGTCGGCGCGCACGACTGGCTGGGCGGCTTCGTCCAGGACGGCCTGGTCGCCCCGATCGAACTCGGCGACAAGGCCGCCGATTTCCAGGAGGTCGCCATCCAGGCCTTCACCAACGAGGGCAACGTCTACGGCCTGCCCTACGCGACCGAGAACCTCGCCCTCATGCGCAACGTCGACCTCGCCCCCGAGGCCCCGACGTCCTTCGACGACATGATCGCCAAGGGAAACGCGGCCGGCGTGCAGTACCCGTTCGTCGTGGGCCTGGACCCGGCCAACGCCGACCCGTACCACCTGTACCCGTTCGAGACGTCGTTCGGAAACTCCGTCTTCGCCCAGAACGCCGACGGCAGCTACGACGGCTCGCAGCTGACCATCGGCGACGAGAGCGGACTGGCGTTCGCGTCGTGGCTGGGCCAGCAGGGTGCCGCCGGCACCATCAACCTGAACCTGACGCAGGACCTCTCCAAGGAGGCCTTCAACTCGGGCCAGACGCCGTTCATCCTCACCGGCCCGTGGAACGTCGCCGACGCCGAGGCGAAGGGCATCACGGTCGCCATCGACCCGATCCCCTCCGCCGGTGGCCAGACGGCCAAGCCGTTCGTCGGTGTGCAGGGCTTCTACCTCAACGCCAAGTCGGACAACGCCCTCGCGGCCAACGAGTTCCTTGTGAACTACCTGGCCACCGAGCCGGTCCAGACCGCCCTGTACGAGGCGGGCGACCGCCCGCCAGCCCTGACTGCCGCGTACGAGAAGGCCGCGAGCGACCCGATCATCGCCGGGTTCGGTGCGGTGGGCGCCGAAGGTGCGCCGATGCCGAGCATCCCCGAGATGGGCGCCGTGTGGGAGTTCTGGGGCGTCGCCGAGGTCGCGATCCTCAAGGGTGAAGACCCCGCCGCCACCTGGACCAAGATGGCGGAGGACATCCAGGGCAACATCGGCGGCTGAGACTCCGCGTCTCTCCGCCCACGGATGGGGCGGTCTTCGGGCCGCCCCATCCTCACCCCACACGATCCGACGAAGAAGAAGGCCCCGAGGATGACCCTCACCCCGGTCGAGACCGATCAGCCCACCGAGCGCCGGGACCCGGCCGCCGACAAGCGCCGCCGCCGCGCGGAGCGCTACGCCGAAGCGGCGTCGGCGGGGTGGAAGGTGTGGCTGGTCAAGATCGCCGCGCTGGCGATCATCGACGCCGCCGCCGTCTACGCCACGATGGTGCTCGCCGCATCCGATCAGTGGGTCATCGCGGGCATCGTGGCGGTCGTGACGGTCGCCGTCAACGTCGTCTATCTCACGCCGGGACTGCTTCCCGCCAAGTACCTCACGCCCGGACTCATCTTCCTGCTCGTGTTCCAGATCTTCGTGATCGGGTACACGGTGTACATCGCCTTCACCAACTACGGGTCCGGCCACAACTCCAGCAAGGACGACGCGGTGAACGCGCTCCTGCTGCAGTCGCAGTCGCGGCTGGAGGACTCCGCGACGTACCCCATCACGGTGGTCGAGCAGAACGGCGTGTTCTCGCTGCTGGTGACCGACCCCGAGACCGGCGACGCCGAGGTGGGCAACAGCGACGCCCCCCTCGAGCCGGTCGACGCCGAGTTCAGCGGCGGCAAGGCCGTCGAAGCCCAGGGGTACACCACCCTCCAGTTCGCCGAGGTGATCGCCAACCAGAAGGAGATCGGCGCCATCGCGGTGCCGGTGTCCGAAGACCCCAACGACGGCTACCTCCGCACGACCGACGGCTCGAGCGCGTACCTGTTCACGTCGAGCCTGCAGTGGGACCCCGACGCCGACACGATGACCGACACGCGCACGGGCACGGTGTACCACGACGTCGGCACGGGTGCCTTCACCGCCGATGACGGCACCGAGCTCCTTCCCGGGTGGGTCGTGACCGTCGGTGTGGACAACTTCGTCCGCGCCTTCACGGAGGAATCCATCCGCGGCCCATTCATCGCCGTGGCCATCTGGACCTTCGTGTTCGCCTTCCTCTCGGTGGCGACGACGTTCGTGCTGGGGCTGTTCCTGGCGATCGTCTTCAACGATCCGCGGATGAAGAGTCGCAAGTACTACCGCGTCATCATGATCCTGCCGTACGCGTTCCCGGCGTTCCTGTCGGCGCTGGTGTGGGCGGGACTGTTCAACCAGGACTTCGGCTTCATCAACCAGGTGATCTTCGGCGGTGCCTCCATCCCGTGGCTGCAGGATCCGTTGCTGGCCAAGATCGCGATCCTGATCGTGAACCTGTGGCTGGGCTTCCCCTACATGTTCCTGGTGACCACCGGCGCGCTGCAGTCCATTCCCGACGACGTCACCGAGGCCGGCAAGGTCGACGGGGCGAGCGTGTGGCAGATCTTCCGGTACATCAAATTCCCGCTGCTGCTGGTATCGGTCGCCCCGCTGCTGATCTCGTCCTTCGCGTTCAACTTCAACAACTTCAACCTGATCTACATGCTCACCGGCGGCGGCCCCCGATTCGCCGACGCCTCGATCAACGCCGGCGCCACCGACATCCTGATCTCGATGGTCTACAAGGTCGCCTTCGTGGGGCAGCTGCGCGACTTCGGGCTCGCCAGCGCGTTCTCGATCATCATCTTCGTCCTGGTGGGGGTCATCTCCTACATCTCGTTCCGCCAGACCAAGGCCCTCGAGGAGCTGAACTGACATGGCGCTGAATTCGACCCCGTTGACCGGGGGCACCGGGCCGGAGGTCGCCCGCGCTCTGGGCGAAGACGCCGCGGCGGGGCGCGCCGACGACTCCGGCCGGCGAGGCGCGCGCGCGCCGCGACGTCCCTTCGGCGTGTGGTTCCGGCAGACCGGATGGCGTCACCTCATCGGCATCGTGATGCTGGTGTTCTGCTCCTTCCCCCTCCTGTACGTCCTGTCCGCGGCGCTGAACCCGGGTGGGACCCTGCTGACGGCGAACGGGCTGTTCCGCACGTTCAGTGTGGAGAGCTTCACGCGGCTGTTCGAGAACCCGACCCAGCCGTTCGCGGCCTGGTTCGTGAACTCGATGGTGATCGGGCTCGCCACCGCGATCGGCACCGTGTTCCTCGGCGCGCTGGCGGCGTATTCGTTCTCGCGGATGCGGTTCGCCGGGCGTCGCATCGGATTGCTCAGCCTGCTGCTGGTGCAGATGTTCCCGCAGCTGCTGGCCTTCGTCGCGATCTTCCTGCTCATGTCGACGATCGCCGACATCTTCCCCGCGATCGGTCTGAACACGCAGATCGGCCTCATCATGGTCTACCTCGGTGGGGCGCTCGGGGTGAACACGTACCTCATGTACGGGTTCTTCAACACCGTGCCGATGTCCATCGACGAGGCCGCGAAGATCGACGGCGCGGGGCACGCCCGCATCTTCTTCACGATCATCCTGCGCCTGGTGGCGCCGATCCTCGCCGTCGTCGGGCTGCTGTCATTCATCGCCACCCTCAACGACTTCGTGATCGCCTCCGTCGTGCTCGTCGACACCGACAAGCAGACCCTGGCGGTCGGGCTGTACCGGATGGTGTCGGAAGAGACGGCGGCGAACTGGAGCCTCTTCGCCGCCGGCGCGGTCTTGGCGGCGATCCTGCCCATGGCGCTGTTCCTGGCGTTGCAGCGGTACATCGTCGGAGGGCTCACGGCCGGCAGCGTCAAGTAGCCCGCCCGGCTCGCACGCATCGGCGGCGACGAGCCGGCGGGCCCGGCGTCGGATCCGACTTCGTAGACTGGTCGCCGAGGTGATGCCATGCGTCCTCTGACCGAGGAAGAAGTGCGCGAGTCGTTCGTCAACGCCGCCGGCGAGGACCGACGGATCGTCGCGATGCCCGATGATTTCCTGCTGACCGATTGGGACCACTTGGACTTCCTCGCGTGGCGGGACCCCCGCACGCGCGGCCGGGGATACCTCGTGACCGAGCGCGACGGCCGGCCGCTGGGAGTCGTCCTGCGTGCGGCGGAGGGCACCTCCCATGCGCGCTCGGCCCTGTGCAACCTGTGCCACACGATGCAGCCCGGTGACCAGGTCGCCCTCTTCACCGCGCGCAAGGCCGGTCACGCCGGCGAGGCGGGCGACAGCGTCGGCACGTACATGTGCGCCGACCTGTCGTGCCACGAGACGGTGCGACTGGCGATGCCGCTCGCGCCGAACGAGGTGCGCGCCAGCGTGGACCTGAAGATCGACGGCACGCGCCGGCGCACCGAGGCGTTCGTGGAGCGCGTGCTCGAAAGCGCGCACGCATGAGCGGCCGGGTGGTCGTGGTCGGTGATGCCCTCATCGACGAGCTGCGCGACGACACCGGCGTTCGGGAGTTCGTCGGCGGTGCCGCGCTCAACGTGGCCGTGGGGCTGTCACGCCTGGGCGTTCCCACGACGCTCGTCGCGATGGTCGGCGAGGACGAACCCGGCGGCCGGATCCGCACGTACCTCGAGGATTACGGCGTCGAGCTGCTGGCGACGCCGTCGCCGTTCGGGACGTCGCGCGCCGTGAGCACGCGGTCGCCCTCGGGTGAGCCGGAATACGTCTTCAACGAAGCCGCGCAGAAGCGCCGCATCCGCTTCGGCGACGCCGAGCGCGCCGCCTTCGCGGATGCGGCGATGGTCGTCGTCAGCTGCTTCCCCTTCGACGACCGGGCGCAGACCGACGAGTTCGCCGATGCGCTGGATTCGGCATCCGCGGCCCTCGCGGTCGACCCGAACCCGCGCGAGGGCATGCTGCACGACCGGGAGGAGTTCGTGCGCGGATTCGAGCGGGTCAGCACCGGCGCCGTGCTGGTGAAGATCGGCGAGGACGACGCGACGCTGCTGTACGGGGAATCGCTGGATCTCCTGCGTCCCCGCATCGCCGACCTCGGGGTGGGCGCCGTGCTGGCCACGTACGGCGCCGGCGGTGCCGCGATCGACGCCGGGGCCGACACGGTGTCGCGTCCGATCTCCGCCATGCCGGGGCGCATCGTCGACACGATGGGCGCCGGCGACGCCGTGCTGGCCGCCACCGTCGCGCTGCTGCAGGACGGCATGCCCGCCGACGCGGACGAGTGGGGTGCCGTGCTCGAGCGGGCCATGGATGTCGCAGCGGCCACGTGCCGGTTCGAGGGCGCGCTGCTGCGCGTTCCCCGCGCGCTCGAGGGCCGCGACATGGACCGCATCGGCACCTGACGCCCGTCCGCCGCCGCCGCCTGCGGCGCCTGCGGTCGCCGAAATCAGGAGAAACGCCCGAATCAGGATGCTTTGCGCTGCATCCGTCCTGATTCGGGCGATTCGCCTGATTTCGGCTGGCGGACCTGCTGATTCGGTGCGCCGGTCGCGGGGAGGTAATATGGGGGATCGCGCCTCCGGTCGACTGCACAAGCCGGGCGGGTGCGCACCTGGCGAGTTACCCAAGCGGCCAAAGGGATCTGACTGTAAATCAGACTGCTCAGCATTCGGGGGTTCGAATCCCTCACTCGCCACCAAAGGAAAGCCCCTCAGGGGGCTTTTTCCGTATCCCCGTCGGCGGATGCGTCGAAGGCCTGCTGCAGCGCGTCCCGGACCGCGCGGATGCCAGGACGCCCCCGGGATCCGCGGCGCACGGCGGTGAAGACGTCGCGTCGGGGCGTGCCGGGAAGGTCGACCAGGCGCACCGGGGGAGTGGCGCCGGTGAAGACGAGGTCGGGGATCATCCCCACGGCCGCGCCCGCCGCGACCAGGCGGGCGTGCGCGGTGAGGTCGGCGAGCTCGAACCGCACGTCGGGCTCGAAGCCGGCGGCCCGGCACTGCTGCGTCGACCACTGCCGGGCCGCCGTGCCACGCGGCTCCATCACCCACGCGCGATCGGCGAGCGCGGCCAGATCGGTCGTCGGCTCGTCCGGTGAGACGGCGAGGCGGATCGCGTCGCGCCCCAGCAGCGTGTGCTCGATGCCGGCGCGGTGCTCGCGGGTGTGGCCGGGGTACTGCTCGGCCACGACGAGATCGAAGCCCCGGGCCGACAGCTCGAACAGGCCCTCCTCGGGCGCGAGCTCCATGACCTCGACGCGCAGCTCGGGTTCGCTCTCGGCGAGGGAGCGCACGGCCGCCGGGATGAGACCGTGCACGGCGGACTGCATCGCCGCCACGCGGACGGGCGCGTGCGAGGGCTGCAGGCGCTCGAGCTCTGCCCGTGCCTGCTCGTCCGCGTCCAGCATGATGGCGGCGTGCGCGGCCAGCGCTTCACCCTGGGCCGTGAGCCGTACGCGGCGCCCGTCGGGCTCGAGGAGCGGCACGCCCGCGTCGCGCTCCAGCTGCGCGAGCTGCTGCGAGATCGTCGACGGGCTGTACGCGAGGGCCTCGGCCACAGCGGCGAGCGTGCCCCGCACCGACAGCTCGTACAGCAGGCGTAGTCGCCGTAGGTCGAACATTCCGAGCACCCATCAGTTGAGCCGAATGGTACTGATCGTAATCCATCGCTTTTCTCGAAGGGTCTGGGCGGTGAGACTGGGCTCATCCCCAGGAGGCACGCCATGACGCTCACCGATTCCCCGCCCCACGCCGTCGCGCCGGCCGATCTCGCCGACGAGGCCATCGCCCTCGTGCGCGAATGGCTGGAGGCGGCGCGGGATCAGCCCGCCGACGTCTCCGCCCAGCGCCTGGCCGGGGTGCTGCGCGACCCGCGCGGGCTGGACTTCACCGTCGGCTTCGTCGACGGCGTCGTCCGTCCGGAGGATCTGCGCGTGGCCGCCCGGAACCTCGCCGCGCTGAAACCCCTCGTCCCCGCCTTCCTGCCGTGGTACCTCAGGGCCGCGATCCGTGCGGGGGCGCTCGCCGCGCCGGTGCTGCCGGCGGTGGTCGTGCCCATCGCCCGCCGTGCGCTGCGCGCGATGGTCCGTCACCTCATCGTGGATGCCACCGACCGCCGCCTGGGACGCTCGATCGCGCGGATCCGCGGTGGAGCGGACAGCGGCATCCGGTTGAACGTGAACCTCCTCGGGGAGGCCATCCTGGGCAAGCGCGAGGCCGCGCGCCGGCTGGAGGGCACGCGCCGCCTGCTCGCCCGGGACGACGTGGACTACGTCTCGATCAAGGTGTCGTCCACGGTGGCGCCGCACACGCCGTGGGCCTTCGAGGATGCCGTGACCGACGCCGTCGACGCCCTGCGGCCGCTGTACCGGCTCGCCGCCGCGGGTGGCAAGTTCGTCAACCTCGACATGGAGGAGTACAAAGACCTCGACCTCACCCTCGAGGTGTTCATGCGCACCCTCGGCGAACCGGAGTTCCAGAGCCTGGAGGCGGGCATCGTCCTGCAGGCCTACCTGCCCGACGCCCTGGGCGCGATGATGCGGCTCCAGGAGTGGGCGGCGGCGCGCATCGCCGCCGGCGGCGCACCCATCAAGGTGCGCGTGGTCAAGGGCGCGAACCTCCCCATGGAGCGCGTGGACGCCGACGTGCATGACTGGCCACTGGCCACCTGGCCCACCAAGCAGGCGACGGATGCGTCGTACAAAGCGGTGCTCGACTACGCACTGCGCCCCGAGCACACCGCGCACGTGCGCATCGGGGTGGCCGGGCACAACCTCTTCGACATCGCCCTGGCGTGGCTGCTCGCCGAACGGCGCGGCGTGACCGGCGGCATCGACGTCGAGATGCTGCTGGGGATGGCCACGGCGCAGGCCGCCGTCGTGCGGCGCACGGTCGGCTCGATCCTGCTGTACACGCCGGTCGTGCACCCCCAGGAGTTCGACGTCGCGATCGCCTACCTCATCCGCCGCCTGGAAGAGGGGGCGTCGGGGGAGAACTTCATGTCGGCGGTGTTCGACCTCGACAGCGACGCGGGCCTGTTCGCCCGCGAACGCGACCGTTTCCTCGCCGCCCTCGAGGATCTGCCCGCCGGTGTTCCCGCCCCGCGCCGGGTCCAGGACCGCCGCACTCCGGCCGAGCCGGCGCCGCGTGACGGATTCCGCAACGCGCCCGGCTCCGATCCGTCGATCGCCGCGAACCGGGAGTGGGCCGCCGGCATCGTCGGCCGGATGGCCGCCTCCCGCCTGGGTGAGGAGACCGCTGCCGGCCACGTCATCACCGAGGCGGGCGCGCTGGATGAGCTCCTCACCGCCGCATCCGTCGCATCCGCCGCGTGGCGCGCCCTGGGGGCCGAAGGCCGCGCCGAGATCCTGCACCGCGCCGGCGACGTGCTCGAGGCCCGTCGAGCGGACCTCATCGAGGTCATGGGCTCCGAATGCGGCAAGGTCGTCGAGCAGAGCGACCCGGAGGTGTCGGAGGCGATCGACTTCGCGCACTACTACGCCGAGCAGGGTCGCGGCTTGAGCGGGGTCGACGGCGCCCAATTCGCCCCCGTGGCGCTGACGGTCGTCACCCCGCCGTGGAACTTCCCCGTGGCGATCCCCGCCGGCTCCACCTTGGCCGCCCTCGCCGCCGGAAGCGCCGTGGTCATCAAGCCCGCGCGCCAGTCGCGCCGGGCCGGGGCGGTCATGGTGGAGGCGCTGTGGGAGGCCGGCGTCCCCCGCGACGTGTTGCGGTACGTGCAGCTGGAAGACCGCGATCTCGGGCGGCGGCTCATCGCGCACCCGGCGGTGGAGCGCGTCGTGCTCACCGGCGCGTACGAGACGGCGGAGCTGTTCCGCTCCTTCCGGCCGGATCTGCCCCTCCTGGCCGAGACCAGCGGCAAGAACGCCATCATCGTCACCCCCAGCGCCGATCTGGACGTCGCTGCCCGCGACGTGGCCTTCTCGGCGTTCGGCCATGCCGGCCAGAAGTGCTCGGCCGCCTCCCTCGTGATCCTGGTGGGATCGGTCGCGACTTCCGACCGGTTCCGGCAGCAGCTCGTGGATGCCGTCACGTCGATGGAGGTGGGGATGCCGTGGCAGCCCGCCAGCCGCATCGGACCGCTCATCGGCCCGGCCGAGGGAAAGCTCCTGCGCGCGCTCACGACGCTCGAGCCCGGTCAGCGGTGGCTCGTGCAGCCGCGACGTCTGGACGACGAGGGAGCGCTGTGGACCCCGGGCATCCGCGTGGGAGTGCAGCCGGGGAGCGAGTTCCATCTCACCGAGTACTTCGGGCCGGTGCTGGGAGTCATGTCCGCCGCGACGCTGGAGGAAGCCGTCGCGCTCGTCAACGCCATCGAGTACGGGCTGACCTCGGGGCTGCACTCGCTGGACGAGGCGGAGATCGCCACGTGGCTGCGCACGGTGGAGGCGGGCAACGCGTACGTCAATCGAGGCACGACAGGGGCCATCGTGCAGCGGCAGCCCTTCGGCGGCTGGAAGAAGTCGGCGGTGGGGGCCGGAACCAAGGCCGGCGGTCCGAGCTACCTCTTCGGTTTCGGAACGTGGACGGATACGGCGCCGTCGGCCGTCGGCCGCCTCGACGCCCTCGCCACCACGGCGCTCGCCGCGGTGCCCGAGGACGATCGGGCATGGCTGGCCGCTGCCCTGACGACTGACGAACGGGCGTGGCGCGAGGAGTTCGGCCTCGCCCGCGACGTCTCCGGGCTCGAGACGGAGCAGAACGTCCTCCGCTACGCGCCCGTTGCCGTGACCGTCCGGATCGAGGACGCGCCCTGGCGGTCGCTCGTGCGTGTGGTGGCCGCCGGCGCGCGCGCCGGCGCGGACCTCACCGTCAGCACCGCGAGCGACCCCGCGCCGGCGGTGCGCGCCTGGCTGGAAGGGCTGGGGGTCACGGCGCACACGGAGGGACCCGCCGCCTGGACGCGGCGGATGGCGGACGTGGCGCGCGGAGGCGGCCGCATCCGGCTGCTGGGCGGATCGGTGGGCGATGTCGCCGCGGCGACGGAGGGATCACCGGCGGTCGCCGTCTACGCCGGCCCGGCCGTCAGCGCGGGCAGGGTGGAGATGCTCCCGTTCCTGCGCGAGCAGGCCGTGTCGATCACGGCCCACCGGTTCGGGACGCCGCGTCGGTACGCCGTGCCTGCTGCAGTGGTCGACGGCGTCATGCCCCCGGGGCGAGAACACTAGCGGATCTTCCCCAGCCGGGCCGACGCAGCCGGGCGGCGGAGCGTGCGCATGCCAGGATGGAGCGAACCTGCCACGAGAGGATTCTCATGACCGAAGCCCTGCAGCATCCGCCTCAGCCCGCCCCGCCCGCCCGCGACCGCAGCCGCGGTCTGCTGAGGATGGCGATCTGGGTCGCCATCGGTGCACTCATCGCCGCAGCGATCGTGTGCGTGGTCTGGGTGCTCATCGGGCCCGAGAACGACATCATCGGCCGGGCGTTCCTGACGATCCTGCTGCTGGCGGCGTTCGCCGGAGTGGCGATCCTCGATGTGCATCTCTCGGAGCGCCGGCCCGCGTGGTTCGCGCTCACGAGCATGATCACGTGGGTCGTGACGCTTCTGGTGGGGGCGTTCCTCATCTGGATGCCGACAGAGGAATACGGCTTCGAGGGCTTCACCCGCTTCGTGTCCTTCCTCGCCGTGATCCTCGTGCTCCAGCTGGCGCTGCTGCACGTGCGCCTCTACATCAAGTCCCTCGCGCGCCACATCACGCCGTTCACCCAGACGATCGCGGGCGTCACCGTCGCTCTCGTCGCCAGCCTCGCCGTCATGCTCGTGCTGCCGCTCACGTTCCACGAGTTCATCGACTTCCGTGACCTGTACTGGCGCATCGTCGTGGCCATCACGATCCTCGCGGCCGTCGGCACGGCGCTGATCCCGCTCATGAACGCCCTGTTCGCGCCCAAGCGCCCGCGGCCCGAGCCCGCGCCGTACGCCGCGCTGCCCGCGCAGGGCGGCGCCGCGTACGCGCCCGAGCAGCCGGCGCTCCTGCCGTGGCCCACCTTCGCCGACGGCGTGACGCCGCTGCCGGTGATGCCCGACGGGTCGCCCGACTGGAACGCGTACTACACCGGTTACCCGACGTACCCGCAGCAGCACGGTCTCGCTTCGGGCAGCGCTCCGCAGGCGCACCCGCCGGTCGAGCAGCAGCAGGCGTATCCGGCCGCCGAGCCGCAGGCGTACCCGCCGGAGCAGCAGCCGCAGGCGTACCCGCCCGCCGAGCAGCAGCCGCAGGCGTACCCGCCGGCCGAGCAGCAGCAGCAGCCCGGCTATCCCGGTGCTCCGCAGCCGGGCTACGAGGGCTTCCCGCCTCCGCCGCCGGCACCGCGCTGATCCGCCGCGCCCGGGCTGGTCGTCGCGGTGGATCCGCGCACGACCAGCTCGGGAAGCAGGCTGATGTGCGACACCGGTCGACGCGGGTTGGCCCGGAGCGCCCGCAGCGCCTCCACGGCCGCCGCACCGCTCTCGGGAAACGGCTGACGCACCGTCGTCACGGAGAACACCTCCGCGACCTCGACATCGTCGTAGCCGGCCACGCGGACGTCGTCGGGCACTCGGACGCCGCCCTCGCGCAGCCCTGACACCACACCCGCGGCGATGATGTCGTGGAGGGCGAAGACGCCGTCGGGCCGCTTTTCCGCCGCGAGCAGTTCGGCCGCCGCGGCCCGCCCGCCCTCGAAGCTGTCGTCGCACACGACGAAGGCGAGCTTGCGGTCGAAGCCCGCTTCGCGCAGTCGCTGCGCGAAGCCCTGGAGGCGGAGCTCGCCGTTGGTGACGTATTCGCTCGAGCGCGGTACGGGGCTCACCCACGCGATCTCGCGCACACCCTCTTCGAGCAGGTGATCGGCCACGAGTGCTCCGCCCCGCCTGTCGTCGACGGTGACGCTGGTGTACTCCTGCGAGGGCCGATCCAGCAGGACGATCGGTACCCCGCTGTCCTCCAGCTCCGCCGCCAGGCGCGTCGTCGGCTCGGCGCCCATGATGATGAGACCGTCCACGGGCCCGCGGCCCACGACGCGGTCGATCGTCGGCTGATCCGTCGCGGGGAAGTCGATCACGGTCACATCGGCGTCGGGTTCCGCTTCCGCGAGCACCCCCAGGAGCCGTTGCAGATACGTGGAATGCGTCGAGAACGGCGCGACGACGGCGATGCGACGCAGGGTCCGCACGGCTCTGCCCCGGCCCCGGGGGACGAATCCGAGTTCTTCCGCCGTCTCCAGGATCCGCCGGCGAGTGGTGGGGGCGACCCGATCCGGACGGTTGAGCGCGTGCGAGACCGTGGCGATGCTGACGCCGGATCGGGCGGCGACCTCGTAGATCGTCACGTTCGCGGATGCGCGTCGTTCGTCGGGCGGTTCGATGTCAGACGGCATGACTCATCGCGACCTTTCGATCCGCACGGACCTCATCGTAACGGCGACGCGTCGGCGGTGTGAGAGGGGTCCTCGCGGTCCGTCGCGGTGGCACTGTCGAACTCGGCCAGTTCCCCGCGCAGCTCCTCGATCGCCGCTTCCTGCCAGTCGCGCGACGACGCGACGGCCGCCGTGAGGCCGGGCGTGCCGTGCAACTGGCCCGCGCCTCGGCGGAGTCGTCCCGCCACGCCGGCATGGGTGATCCGGTGCACGAAGGCTTCGGCCGCATCCCGCAGTGCGTCGAACTGTGCCGTCATGACGAGGGTGCGGGGAAGCCCGGACAGGTCGGCGACCCGGGACGGGTTGAGGTAGGGGCCGGGGTCTTCGACACCGCGGTACGCCGCGACGACCGCCAGAGCGCCCTGGAGTTCGGCCGGTGTGGCGAACGCCCGCATGGAGGGCCAGTCCACCGACAGGTCCAGTGCGGGAACCTCGAGAAGCATGTGCGCGAGTGACGGGCCGGCCGGGTCCGCGCGCCGCGCGTCGCGCAGCCGTAACGCCGTGACGGCCGCGATGTGGCCGCCCGCGGAGCCGCCGCCGATCCCCAGCCGCCAGGGGTCGACGTCCCAGCGGTCTGCGGCCGTGTACAGCGCCTGCAGGACCGACAGGGCGTCTTCGACGGCGGCGGGATACGGGTGCTCGGGAGCCAGCCGGTAGTCCAGCGCGATGATCTGCAACCCCGCCGCGGCGGACCGCTCCGACAGCACCGCGTCGTTGAGGAGCTCGCGAGCGCTGCCCGAGACGAAGCCGCCGCCGTGCAGGAACAGCTGGGTGGGCAAGGGCCCGCCGACTCCGCGAGGTCGGATGCGGCGGGCGGAAAGCGGTGCGTGCCCGTCGACGCCGGGGAACTCGATGTCGGTGAGCTCGGCACGCGGATCCACCGGTGCGACGAACTCGGCCGCCAGCGCATCGGAGAGCCGCCGATCGCGTTCGCGCCGGGCGGGGAAATCCCCCGGCCGTGGCAGGGGGAACTCCGCCTGCAGATCGTCGATGCGGGCCAGCCAGTCTCGAATGCCGGGCTCCAGGCCGGTGTAGTCGATCATGGGGCGTCCTCCTCGGATGCGGTCTCGGAGCTCGCTGGTCGGGTGCCGGCGGGCGATGCGGCGATCATTCGGCCACCGGCAGAGTCAGCTGGGAGGGGCTCGCCCCGCCCAGGACGATCGTCTGCGTGCTGGGGATCAGCCGGCCGAAGTCGTGCAGTGGATCGGCGGTGCCGGGGTTGCGCAGGTGGAGCGGGTGCGCGCCGGAGGACACCTGGAGTCGCAGCCGATGCCCGGCCGCCACGCGGTACGCCGCGGGGGAGAGCGTGAGACGCACGCTCCGTCGGTCCGAGACGGTGCCGACAGCGTCCATGCGCCGGTACCCGTCGGTGATCGTGCGCGAGCGTCCGCGCACGTCGACATCGCACAGGCGGACGAAGAAATCGACGCGGGGGTTCGTCGAGGTGAAGGTGAGGTCGACGGTCGCCTCGCCCATGATGACGGTGTCGTGGGGGAGCGGGGTGCCGGTGAAGACGAGGACGTCCGTCCGCCTCTCGCGCTCCCGCTGGTCGCGCGGCCCGGACGTGAAGGGGTTGAGGGAGCGTCCGCCGCCCTGGGGTGTGGGATCTGCCGGATCGTACGCGTACGCGATCGTGTGCTCACTGCTGCCGGCATGCGTGCCCGTGACGGGGTCGAGGTGACCCTCCGGCGCGAGCAGCCACCGGGAGTCGGTGCTCGGAGGGGGCCAGGCCGCAAGGTCGCGCCATCCGCCCGCGCCGCCCACCTGCACGCGCACCGGCGATGGGGGCGGCACCGTCGCGGCATCGCTCAGGCGGCGCAGCGCCTCCCCGACGGCGACGGCCCCCGCTTCGGCCCCGTCATGGGTCCAGTCGCCGACGATCAGGCGGACGGGGCGGCCGGCGGCGTGCAACTCCCGGTAATCGTCCACTCCACCGGTGAGGAAAAGATCGTGCCACCCGGCGATCACCGTCACCGGCGGCACAGTCCGCGGGTCGCCGGCGAACCGCATCGGCTCCCACCACGCGTCGTCGCCGCTGTGCGCGAGCCAATCGCGGAAGAAGGCCGCCTCCCGGCCGGTCGTGACGCGTACTGCGGTCTCCGGAGGCACGGCGAGGCTGCCCCGGGCGACGCGGTGCCGGGCGTGCAGGAGCTTCCACAGCTGCACGATGATTGCTCGCTCCTGCATGTCGAGGGCGTACGCCCAGGTCACGGCGGTCTCCATGCTGAAACCGCCGCCGGCATAGATCATGGCGCGGTCGATGCTGCGGGCCGACAGCCCCGCGACGAGGGCGTCGGGGCGGTCGGGGCCGTCGCACAGTGCCCACTGGGTCGTTCCGACGTAGCTGAAACCCCACGAGATGACAGGGCCGGCCGACCACGGCAGGGTGCGGAGCCACCGCATCGTCGCCTGGCCGTCTGACACGTCGTCGCGCAATGGGGAGAACTGCCCGCCCGACCCGAAAGTCCCGCGGACGCTCTGGATGACGACGTGGTGCCCGCGCTCGGCGAAGAACGTCGCGACCGCCGCCATGCCGCGCCGGCCGTAGGGTGTGCGGATCAGGATCGTCGCCCCGCCGGCGTTGTGAGCGAACCAGTGGTCGGTGAGCAGCGCGACGCCGTCGGAGGCGAGGACGCGGATGTCCCGCTGCACCTTGACGCCCGGGTGGCTCGGCGCGGGCATGCCGGCCGTGGCCCCGAGCCGCCGGTGCTCCGCGCGTGCCCGCCGGCGCAGGCGCGGAGCATCCACCGCGCGCGGGAACGCGGCCGACGGTGACGCTGGGCTCATTCCAGCACCCCGCCCAGCCACGCGAGGGTCTCGTCGTGCATGCGGCGGAACACCTCCGGTGTCGCGACGGTGTGCGTCATCGGATACCGGTGCCGAGTTACGGCGACCCCCGCGAGCTCGAGCCGATCGGCGTAGGCCAGCGCGTCCGCGCTCAACGGGTCGTCGTCGCCGGTGATGACGAGGGTCGGGCTGGAGCCGCGGAGGTCTTCTCGGCGAGCGGGTGAGACGCGCGGATCCTCCGGGTCTGCGCCGGCCGTGTACAGCGCGATGATCCGCCGGGCGTCCGCGACGCTCGCCTCGTCGGCCCGGAAGCGACCCGACTCGATGCTCAGATCCACCGACGGGGACTGCAGGACGACGGCGACCGGACGTGGCAGCTCCCCGTCGAGGGCGCGGTGCGCTGCGGCGGAAACGAGGTTTCCGCCCGAGCTGATCCCGAAGAGCACGAGACGGTCCGCATCCGCTCCCCACTCGTCGGCGTGATCGGCGATCCACGAGATCGCCGCGGCGACGTCGTCGGCGGGGATGGGGTACGGATGCTCCGGAGCCAGGCGGTGGTCGATTCCGACGACGACGGCCGGAAGGCGTGCGGCGAGTTCCCGGCACAGGGTGTCGTTCAGGTGCCAGCCGGCGGCGCCACCGCCCATCCAGTAGGCCCCGCCGTGCACGAAGGCGATCACGGGCAGCTTCTCCTCGGCGGCCGGACGGTGGACCCGGAGCCCCACGGCGCCCCCGGGCACCGGCGCACCGGCCCACGTCGTCTGGACCGGCTGCTCGCCCGCCGCGGGGAAAGCGGCGCCCGAGGCCTCCGCCAGGATCGTGTCGTAGAACGCGCCCGCGGCCAGGGCGGCGGCGTCGTGGCGTGCGCGTCGCAGCGCCACCTCGGCTTCCCATGCCGGCCGGGAGGATGGATCGGCCGGCGGCGGCTCGGGCAGCGGGCCTCCGCCCGGTGCGAGCCGGGGGAGTCCTCGGGCGATGATCTCCGCGATCAGGGCCGCGTGGTCGGGCTCGCTGTCACTCAGCGGGCGTGGCAACGGCATGAACTCTCCAGTCCGGGCATACGGGTGGACGACGATCCGTCCCGATCAGCGCACACTCTTGATGGGCAGCACCGAGAGCCCCCCGAGCACGGCGAAGACGACCGCGGCGACGTACAGCGCCGTGTAGTTCTCACCGCCGCCGATCGCCAGCAGCGGCACGGCGACGACAGGGACGAGCAGCTGCGGCAGCTGGTAGGACAGCGCGACGATCCCGAGGTCTTTCCCGGCCTCCTCGAACGTCGGCAGCACCTCGGTCATCAGCGCGATGTCGACGGAGACGTACGCGCCCTGCGCCGCCCCGACGATGAGGATGCCGACCAGGAACATGTCGGGGGCGGCGATCGCCACGAGCAGGCCGGCCGCCGACAGTGCGCACGATGCCCACACGATCCCCTTGCGTCGGCCGGTGCGGTCCGAGATCCACCCGAACAGGATCGTCATGACGATGTTGCCGACGGTGAAGACGATCAGCGTGATCGCCTGAACTCCGGATGCCTCCTCGGCCGGTACTCCGAGGTGATCGATGATGAAGAACAGGAGGTAGGTCGACACCGACACGATCGACATCGTCACGAGAAGCCGGCACGACCATGCCCAGAAGAAGTCGCGGTAGCGGATGGGGTCGAGCCAGTACGTCGCCACGACGTCCGACCACTTCCAGGGGGCGGGGCGCTCCGTGCGGACGATGTCGCGCAGCCCGAAGAACAGCAGCGCGCTGAAGAGCGCTCCGAGCGCACCGGGAACGAGGAACCACGACCACTGCGCCCCGTTGGGCAGCGCGGCGATGAGCGATGCGCCCACGATGAGCGCCAGACCCGCGGAGGCGCTGGCGACGGCGGCGACCCTCGCCCGGATGCGCTTGGGGATCTGATCGGCCAGCAGCGCGTGGACGGCGGCGTTGGATGCGCCGAACCCGCACTGCACGATGATCCATCCGAGGACGACCATCCACACCGAGCCGGAGAAGGCCAGGACGACCACGCCCACGGTTCCCGCGATCGCGCCGCCGAGGATCCAAGGCCGCCGTTTGCCCAGCGACGACATCGTGCGATCGCTGAACCGCCCGAACAGCGGAGTGATCACCATGACGACGATTCCGCCGATCGCCGCCGTGATCGAGAGGTTCAGCCCCTTGGTGTCGTCGTCCAGGAAGGCGAAGACCTTGGGGATGGCCGCCCCGCCGATCGTCCCGGTCGCCAGGCTCAGCCCGAACCAGGCGAGTACGAAGAAGAACAGGAAGCTGCGGCGCTGCGGGGACCCGGGCACCTCGTCACTGCCCGCATCCGCCACCGGTTCCGCAAGGATCGCTTCCGAGGCGGGAGTCGCGCCCGCGCGGGCATTCCCCTCCCGGGGCAGGCTCGGTGACATTCGTCGGCTCCTCATCGACATGCTCGTCGGTGAGCGCCGTGCCGAGGGAGTGCGCGTCCTGACTCATGGCGGCGCGGCTCCGTCGCAGCGGTGCGACAAGCGAAAGTAAAGCTCTCACACTTTACAGAAAGAACCGTCCCTCGGAAGGGTGGATCTCGGCGGTGCACGGAGCGACGGGGAACGCGCCAGTAGCGTGGAGGTATGACCTCCGCCGACGACCTGCTCGACATCGCCACCGAGATCGCGCGGGAGGCCGGCGCCCTGGCGCACCGGCGCCGCGCCGAGGGCGTCACGATCGCCGCCACCAAGTCGGCGCTCGCTGACATCGTCACCGAGGCCGATCGCGAGGTGGAGGACCTGATCCGCCAGCGCCTGAGCGTCGCGCGGCCGGCCGACGGGTTTCTGGGCGAAGAGTCGGGTGGCCGGCCGAGCGGCGCGGAGGTCACGTGGGTCGTCGATCCCATCGACGGCACCGTCAACTACGCCTACGGGCAGCCCGCCTATGCCGTCAGCATCGCGGCGGTCGCCGGTGAGCCGGACCCGGAGAGCTGGACCGCGCTGGCGGGCGTCGTGTACTGCCCACCCACCGGGGAGCTCTTCCGCGCCGCCCAGGGTGGCGGCGCATGGCTCGGCGACCACCGGCTGCGGGTCAACGACGATGCCGGCCCCGCCGGCGCCCTGATCGGTACCGGATTCGGCTACGACCCGGCCACGCACGAGGGCACTCTGGACCAGATCCGCCGGGTGATGCCCCTCGCACGCGATCTGCGACGCGGGGGCGCGGCGTCCCTGGACCTGGCGAGCGTCGCCGCGGGGCGACTGGACGCGTACTACGAGCGTGGACTGCAGCCCTGGGACCACGCGGCCGGCGCGCTCCTGGTCCACGAGGCCGGCGGCGTGGTGTCGGGCTCGCCCGGCGGCCGTCCGGGCCGGCGCATGACGATCGCCGCCGCACCCGGTCTCTTCGAGCGGCTGTCTGCGCTGCTGGACGACTGACACGCCCACACCGCCTGTCGGCTCGTGCGGCTTCCCGGTCCCAAAGGCCCGGATGAGCGATCCACGCTTGCCTCACCAGGTGTCACGGCGTAGACCCGGGGCATGACCCAGCCCGTCGAAGGACCGAGCTCGGCCCCGCCCGTCGAGCTCTCCCGCCGACGCGTCTTCGTCATCTTCGGCGCACTCCTTGCCGCGATGTTCCTCTCCTCCCTGGACCAGTCGGTCGTGGGCACGGCGCTTCCCACCATCGTGGGCGACCTCGGCGCCGCGCAGAACGAGGGCTGGATCATCACGGCCTACCTCCTGGCCATCGCGATCGTCATGCCGATCTACGGCAAGCTGGGCGACCTCGTCGGTCGGCGCATCCCGTTCCTCGTGGCGATCGCGCTGTTCGTAGTCGGATCGACCGGCTCCGCGCTCGCCGGGTCGTTCGTCGACCTGATCCTCTGGCGCTCGGTGCAGGGCCTGGGCGCCGGCGGGCTGGTGATCCTCGCGCAGGCCGTCATCGCCGACATCGTCTCCGCCCGCGAACGCGGCAAGTACATGGGGCCCATGGGTGCGGTGTTCGGCGTGGCGACGGTGACCGGCCCGCTCCTGGGCGGATGGTTCACGCAGGGGCCCGGCTGGCGGTGGTGTTTCTGGACCAACGTGCCGATCGGGCTGATCGCTCTGGGCGTCGCATGGTTCGCCCTGAAGCTGCCCTCGCACCGCCCCGCGCACCGTTTCGACCTCGGCGGGGCGCTGCTGCTGGCGACGGCCACAGCCGGCGTGGTCTTCCTCACGAGCTGGACCTCCCTCACCGGCGCCGCCGGCTACGACTGGGGCGATCCGGGGCTGCTGGCGCTGACGGCGGGGACCCTGCTCGCCGTGGCGGGCTTCCTCGTCGTGGAGTCGCGGGTCAGCGACCCGATCGTGCCGCTGCGTCTGTTCCACAGCAGCACCTTCGCCGTCGCGGCGATCATCGCCCTCTCGATCGGCATGGCGATGTTCGCGGCGCTGTCGTTCCTGCCCACCTTCCTGCAGATGGCGCAGGGCGTGGGGGCCACCGAATCCGGTCTGCTGATGCTGCCCATGACGATCGGCATCCTCATCACCTCCCTCGCGTCGGGCCTGCTCATCACCCGCACCGGCCACTACAAGCTCTATCCGATCGTCGGGATGGGGGTCGCGACGGCGGCGCTGGCCTGGCTCACCCTCATCTCGGCGGGCATGTCGATGGTGCTGTTCGGGGCGATGATCTTCGTGCTCGGACTCGGGCTGGGAGCGGTCCTGCAGACGATCGTCATCGCGGCGCAGAACTCCGTTCCGGCCACCCAGGTGGGCGTGGCGACCTCGACCAACAACTTCCTGCGAGAGATCGGCGCCGCCGTGGGCACGAGCGCGTTCTCCACCGCCTTCACCACGCGTCTGTCGACGACACTCGCCGAAGACATGCGGCAGTTGCCGGCATCCGACGTGCCTGCCGCATTCGGCGCCCGCTCCCTGACCCCCGCCGACGTCGCGTCCCTGCCTGCGAGCGTGCGCGAGGCGGTCGTGGAGGCCTACACCACCTCCCTCGCGCCGTCCTTCTGGTACCTCGTCCCGGTGGCGGCGGTCGGCTTCATCGCGGCATTCTTCATGCGTGAGATTCGCCTGTCCGACCGTGCCGGACTGAGCGCGCGCGCGTCATCCTGAAGCGAGCGCATGCTCCGGTAGCCGCGGGATGTACCGCTCGATTCACGTCCACATGGCATTCCCAGACCGCGCGATGTAGTGTTTACCCGATCGTTACCTTCGTCGCCCGAATGGCGGGGGTGGCCCAACCCGAATCGATGTACATCGTCGCGCCCTCGTGACACGACCCGGAAGCCTCCTCGTCTTGACCGACCCTCGCCCGGCTGAGCCCGCCCTTCCCCGGCGGTCCGGCCACACGTCCCACGCGCGTGCGGACGAAAGCCTCGCCCTCACCAGAGCCGAGTTGCGGCGACAGGCTCAAGCCCTCCCGGCCGCGCCCACCCCTCCGCCGCTCACGCGTCGTGAAGCCCGTGGCCGACTCGGCGCCGCGAGCGTCGCGCCCGAGGTCGCCGTCGAGAACCTGCCCGACCTCGCGCCCGAAGCGCTCGAGCTCCCCGCCGTTCCGGCCGACGTTCCGGTGGTCGTCGAGACGGCTGCGGCCGCCATCGACGCCTCGCCCGCCGCTCTCCCCACCTCGCCGATCGATCTCCCGCAGGTGCGCGCCGGGCGTGCTGCGGAGGCAGAGGACACCGCCTTCGGCCGAGTGCGCACCGGATGGCCCGAGGCCGACGCGCATCCCCTGGCCGACGAGGCCGCGCCCCTGTTGGACGAGACGGAACTCGATGCGTTCGAGGCCGCCGCCCGGCTGTTCGCCTTCACCGGTGAGACGCCCGTGCAGGTCGCCGCCGCGGCGCGCGACGAGGGCGACCTGACGCCTGCTCCGGCGCCGGAGCCCGCGCGACGCGGTGCCGGCTTCCGGCGGATGGCCGCTGCATCCTTCTCCGTCGGCGTCATCGGCGTCGTCGGACTGCTCACCGTCGGCATGACCACGCCGGTCGAGGCCGTCGCCGCTGCGCAGGGTGGCACGGCAGCCCTCAGCGTCATGGCGCCGGGCGACGCGGAAACCGACGAGGAGGCCATCCAGGCCTACGTCGCGCCGGCCGACGTGCACACTCAGGGCCTCGTGCGCAACGAGAGCTACCGCACCGCGACGATCGCCGAGATCGCCGCCGAGTCGGGCATCTCCAACTTCTCCAGCTTCTTCGTCAACAACCCGAGCTCGGCCATCCAGTGGCCGTTCGCGGTCGGGGTGCCGATGACCTACGGCTACGGGATGCGCTCGGGCCGCCTGCACGAGGGCCTCGACTTCGTGCCCGGCGCCGGTGCGCCCATCCAGGCGATCGCCGACGGCACGGTGCGCATCGCGACCGAATCGGGCGGGGCCTTCGGTGTCACCGTCGTGATCGATCACGTCATCGACGGCGAGATGATCTCCAGCCGCTACGCGCACATGCAGTACGGCTCGCTCCAGGTCACACCGGGCCAGCAGGTCAGCGTGGGGACCTTCCTCGGCCGCACCGGAGACACCGGGCGCTCCTTCGGCGCGCACACGCACTTCGAACTCCTCGCCGGCGGTACGACGGCGATCGATCCACTCCCGTGGCTCCGGGAGCACGCCGGCGGCTGACCTGCGTGAGGCGAGGCCCAGGGCTCTGGTATTCTCGTTGAGTTGCCCGGATCACTCCGGGTACGCCCCGATAGCTCAGTGGTAGAGCACTTCCATGGTAAGGAAGGGGTCGTCAGTTCAATCCTGACTCGGGGCTCGAAGCATCCAACGGATGCGTCGCGGCAGGGTAGCTCAGTTGGTGAGAGCGCACGACTCATAATCGTGAGGTCGCGGGTTCAAGCCCCGCTCCTGCTACCGCCAGAACCCCCGGGGGAATCCCCGGGGGTTCTTTGCTTCCGGCGGCTGCCGGGTCCGGCGGGAAGGCTACCTCAGGACGAGCACCACCCCGTAGCCCTTTCCGGGTGCGACCGCGTCGTCACCGGCATAGGTCGCGGTGATCACGTGAGCCCCCCGGGGCAGCTTGCCGGCGTCCACCGTCACTCTGCCGTCCACCGCCGTTCCGGTGAAGGTCCTGCCGGCAAGCGTGACGGTGACGTCGCCGCTCGCCCGCGAGGGCAGGATGTGCACGGTGACGGTCACGTTCTTCGACGTGCTCGTGACCAACAGCGGCTTCGTCGTCACGAGAACCGAAACCTTGTACTTCACGGTCACCGAGGCACTTGTCGCCTCGGTGGAACCGCCGGCGGACGTGGCGGTCACCCGCACGCTCAGCGACGTGCCCTGGTCGGCGGGGGTCGCACGGTACTGCGCCGAGGTGGCACCGGGGATCGGCTGCCCGTCCCGCAGCCACTGATATGCGAAGGTCGGCTCGCCGCCCGTCCACTCGCCGGCGCTCGCGGAGAGGGTCGACCCCACGACCGGGGTGCCGCTGATGAGCGGCGCCGCGGTGTTCACCGGCGACGCGTCGGTGACGCACGTGAAGCTGTCGGCGGAGTCCGGGTCTTCGCCGGTGTACTGCGGCCACGTCGGGTACTCGCACACGGGGCGCTCGCGTCCGGCGGTTGCGGCGACGGTGTCGATCGCCGTGAGGGTGCCCGGCTCGACACCTTCCTCCACCCACTTCATGAGCGCGGGCAGCGACTCGAAACCGGCGACGAACGGGCCGAAGCCGTGCGACATCCCGGGGATCGTGTAGAACTTCAGGAACTCGTCGACCTTCTCCTTCCCCATCGCCGCGACCTGCCGGTCGTAGAACTGGATGGTGTTGTACGGCGAGATGCCGTCATCGGCCAGCCCCGTGTACAGCAGGATCTTCACGCCTTTGTCGTGCGCGGGGGTGAAGTCCACGTTCGTGGTGTCCACGATGTCGCCCAGTTCGGAGACGCGCTCGGCGTGCGCCCGGAGGTCGAAGTCCAGATAGTCGAGGGTGGGGTCGCCGGTGACGAACCACTTCGCGTTCGTATCTCCGGTCTGGTAGTGCCACGCGTCCTGGGCGGGATCGGCGGGGTTGGACGGTGTCGGGGTGAGACCCAGGTTGTACTGTCCCCGGATGGTCGACCCGGCTATCGTGCCGCCCGCGAGCAGTCCGCCGTTGTAGATCGGGTTCGGTGCGGCGACGCTGTTTCCGGCGATGTCGATGCCGATGTCGTTGGGGGAGGCCAGCGTGTCGAGCGTCGCGATCTGCGCGTCGGAGAGGCACGTGTCGCCGGTGTCCGCTCCATCCGGGCAGCGCAGGGTCTGGACATCGAAAGCCTCGAGGCACCCCGATATGTCGGAGATGATGCCGTCGGCCAGGCCGTCGATGGGGTCACAGGTGGCGTACACCGAGTCGACGAGCAGGGTCTGCTTGGCGGGGTTCACCCAGCCGGCGCCCCCGTCGGCGTAGAGGGCGTTCTTGTACACGTCGCCCCAGCCGGCGTGCATCATCGTCACGTTGTACGCAGGCGTGCCGGCGACGACGCCGTCGTAGTCGTCCGAGTATCGTCCCGCCGCGTCGAGGGCCTCATGACCGCCCTGAGAGAACCCGGCGAAGTAGAACCATTCGGGTTCGGCGGAGTAGGCGGCCTTCATCAGTGACATCGCGACGTCATGGGTCTTCTTGATCGAGTGCTGCCCGTAGTTGAGCAGCGCCTCCGCATTGAGTGCGAAGCTGCCGCCTCCGCCCTGGTGACCTCCGTCGGATCCGAGTGTGACGAAGCCGTCCTGCAGCGGGGTCGGCTGCCCGGGAGGCTGATAGCGGTAGGGTCCGGTCGCGGCGACCAGGGTGCCGTTCAGGCCACCGCCGCCCATCTGCAGCGCTCTGCTGTTCCAGTTGTCGGGAAGATTCACCTGGAAGGTGATGTTCGGCGCAGTGGGGTCGACAGGGCGGATATCGCCCTTCACGCGGCACTGGCCGTTGGTCTCCGTCACCCACTCGGCTGTCGTGACTGCGGCTCCCGTCGTGGGCAGACCGATCTCCGCGGCGTCGATCTCCATTCCCACCAAAGCAGCGCAGCGTTCGGCATCGATCGGAGGGGCTGCCTCCTGAGCGGACGCGGCTGTGCTGGTCAGTAGCGCTGCCACCAAAGCGACGGTCACCGTCGCGACGGCATGCGTCATTCTGTGCATGATGCTCCTCGTCGAGTCTTCACACGTCCGGTCGGGGGCGCCGGACCTACGCGCAAAACTACCGATCGGGGCATGCGACAGGAAGGTCTGCGCCATGATCGTCGACAAAATGGTCCATCAACGAACCCCGCACCCCCCGCCTGCCGGCCCGGGCCCAGTCACTCTTCGGCGGGGCCCCGCCGGGACGGTGAGGGCGGAAAAGAGTGATTCCCGCCGACCTCGCCTACGCGGAGGTGGCGCTGAGGTCGTGGACGAGTTCGCGCTCCTGATCGTGGGACAGCGAGGTCTGCACGACGCTCCCGTGGTAGGGCGCCAGGGCGGCGGCGAACTTGTCCGCCGTCAGCTTGGTGGCGTAGAGGACGACGGCCGACTTCCCGGCGCTCACGGTGTCCTGCACACGCTGGCGGAACTCCGCATCCAGGCCGGACTTGTCCATCGCGGCGAAGAGGGCGCCCAGGAGGCCGCCGAACACGAGGCCGACGACGGGGACGAAGAAGAGGATGCCCACGAGCGTTCCGAACAGGGCTCCGCTGGCGGTGCCGAGACCGAACCTGGCCGCCGAGCCCGGATATTCGACGCGGGTCTTGCCGTCGCCGTCGACCTTGACCAGCGCGAGCCCGGCGAGCTCGACCACGAGGTCGTTCTGGAGTTCCTGGATCTTGTTGTAGGCGGCTTCCGCGTCCGGCTCGGTGTCGAACGCGATCACGATCAGGTCGGCCATGGGGTCCTCGCTTCGCTGGGGGTGGTGTCTGGCCGACGCTAGTTCCCGGCCGCGCAGGGCAGCAAGGACGGCCGGGCCTTTCGGCCCGTCGTCGCATGGCGAGGTGGCCGGCGCATCCGTGGGAGGCTGAGTGGATGGCGCAACCCTCGCGGGCACCGGCCCAGCGCAACGCATTCGTCCCGTCCTTGCTCGCGGCGGCCATCCTGTTCCTCGCGCCGCTGCTGTTCGGTGCCGGGTGGACGCTGTTCGTGCTCTTCGCCACCGCCATCCTCGCCCTGATCGTGGCGTGGTTCGCGGTGCAGGCGCGGCACTGGTGGTGGGTGCCGGTGTTCGTCGCGATCGCCGTCGTGTGGAATCCCGTCTATCCGCTCGCGCTGAGCGGACCGGTCTGGACTGCCGCCCAGCCGGTCGCAGCGGTCGTCTTCCTGATCGCGGGTGCACTCATCCGGACCCGCCGCTCGTAGAGCGCGATGGCGGCCGCGACGGAGACGTTGAGCGATTCCACCGCCGGGCTCACCGGGACGTGGAAACGAAGCGCCGCGCCCTCCTCCATGCGGGCGGACGCCCCGCGCCTCTCACTGCCCATCAGGAGGGCGAGGCGGCGATCGACGAGGCCTGCCTCGCTGAGGGGAGCGGGCGCGCGGGCGCTGAGGCTCGCGACGGGGATGTCGGCCCGGTCGAGGCACCGCTGAAGCTCGCCCGCGTCGGCCAGCACGACCGGCATCGCGAAGACCGTGCCGCGGCTCGAGCGCACCAGCCGCCGATCCACGACGGTGGGAACTCCGCTGTCCAGGAGTACCACTCCGGCGGCATCGAACGCGCGTGCCGAGCGGATCACTGCCCCGACGTTGCCCATCAGCCGGACTCCGTCGAGGACCACGATGTCGCCCGGCCGGGCGATCACATCGGCGAGGACGGCGGGGGGAGGCGTCCGCGCCAGCGCGAACAGCCGTGATCGCCTGTCCGTGCCGAACAGGGCCGCGACGACGTCGTCGGCGAGGAGATGGAACGGCGCATCCGTCAACCCCGCTGCGGCAAGGGGCGCGTGCCGTGACTGCTGATCGACGGTGCCGTAGACGCTGTCCAGGCGCACTCCGCTGCGCACGGCCTCGAGGATGTTCTCCTCGTCGTCGATGACGAATGTGCGCCGGCGGACGGCCGAGCTCCGGAGGATGTCGCGGACGCGGCGCACGGCGGGATGGCCGACGTCGCCGATGATCGTGCCGGCGGTCATCCCGTCGGCCCTTCCCACCTGCTCTGCCGTGCTTGCCATGACGATCACCTTCGAGCATGACGCGACGTCAGGGTCAAGACGGCGCGACCACCTCGGCGCGGAGAGGGCTTCGTCGACGGATGGAGCCGGGGGTCCGCCCGACGATGCGGGTGAAGGCCCGATGGAACGCCGCCTCGGAGTGGTATCCCAGTTCGTCGGCGAGGGCGGCGACCGTCGTATCGCCGTCCGCCAGACGCGACTGGGCCAGAGCCATCCGCCACCGCGCCAGGTAGGCGATCGGGGCTTCTCCGGTGAGCTCGGTGAAGCGCGCGCTGAAGGCAGAGCGAGACATTGTGGCCGCGTGCGCGAGGAGCTGGAGGTTCCACCGGCGCCCGGGATCGTCATGGATGGCTTCGAGGGCACGCCCGATCCGCTCGTCCTGCACCGCGTGCATCCACCCGCTCGCCGACCCGTCCTGGCCGGCGATCCATGCCCGGATGGCCTGGAGCACCAGCACGTCGGCCAGGCGTGTGGCCACCGTCTCACCGCCGATCTGAGGGTGCGACAGTTCCCTCGCCATCGTGCGCAGCGTGTCGTGGACGGAGGATCCGGCCTCGAGGTCGTCGCCGCGCACCGGCACGACGGCGGGCAGCGCACGCATGAGTTCTCGAGCGGCGGGGGCGTCGAAGGAGACGATGCCGCAGATGAGCTGCGACGCCTCGCCGGAGCCGCCGTGCCGCAGGGTGGAGTACTGCTCGCCGATGTACTCCTGCGGAAGCCGGTCGACCCGCAGGGCCGGGCCCGCCGAGGGCGAGCTCACGAGGTCGTGACCTCTGCCGTGCGGCACGAGGGCGAGGTCGCCGCGGCGCAGTTCGAGCGGAGGGGAGTCGGGGAGCCGCACCCAGCAGGACCCGTTCGTCACGACGTGGAAGCTGACGGAGTCCTCGATGGCCGGCATCTCCAGCGCCCACGGGCCGGTCAGTTCGGCATGGCAGTAGAACGTGCTCCGCATCTGGACGGTTCGGAGCAGTCGTGCGAGCCGTGCTCGATCCATGGGGCTCCTCCGATCGAGGTCATTGCGGAAGAGATTACTCCCGGCGGTCCACGGTTGCTGGACGATCGAGCAAGAATCACGGCGCTTCTGGCATGGAGCATCCTGGCGCACCCCCGTAGCTTCGGACGCGTTCACCCCTACGGAAAGGATCCACCATGTACGTCATCGCAGGAGCAACCGGACGCGTCGGGTCGGCCGCCGCACAGGAACTGATGGACGCGCACGCCGACGTCCGCGTCGTGGTGCGGCGACAGGCGGACGCCGAACGATGGGCCGCGCGTGGAGCCGAAGCCGCCGTGGCGACGCTCGCGGACCGAGCCGCGCTGGGAACGGCACTGCGGGGATGCTTCGGTCTGTTCGTCCTGCTCCCCTTCGACCTGAGCGCGGATGACCTCGACGCACACGCCGACGAGCTGATCGCCTCGGTCGCAGGGGCCGTCGCCGACCAGCGCGTGCCGCACGTGGTGATGCTCTCCTCCGGCGGCGCGGATCTTCCCGAGGGCACGGGCCCCATCCGCGGGCTGCATCGGATGGAGCGCGCGCTCGCGGAGACGGGGGCCACCGTGACCGCCCTGCGTTCGGGGCACTTCCAGGAGAAGGTCGGCGACGTGATCGATGTGGCCCGGGAGGCCGGCATCTACCCGGTCTTCGCCTCCTCCGCCGATACCGCCCGCCCGATGGCGGCCACGCGTGACATCGGCGCGGTCGTCGCCGACGTCCTCCAGAACCCGCCGGTCAGCAGCGAGGTGGTGGACGTGCTGGGTCCGGAGTACTCCGAGCGGACGGTGGCCGACCTCCTCGGCGCGGCGCTGGGTCGCGAGCTCCACGTCGCCACCGTCCCGGAGGAGGCGTGGCCGGCCGCGTTGATCGAGGCGGGCTTCCGTCCGCACATCGCCGAGAGCCTGGCAGAGCTGTACCGCGCCGACGACCGCGGACTGCTCGCGCCCCGCGGCGATCGCGCGGTCCACGTCTCCACGGAGCTGGCGTCGACCCTCGACGCCATGCTCGCCTGACCGGGTGGGGTCGGGATCGGGCTGGACCGAGTGCGCAGAATTCAGGAGATCCGGGCGTATCGCCGCCGCCGGAGCACCCCGGCGCGGCGTGTCTCCTGAATTCTGCACGGTAGAGGGGGCGGGGTCGGCGCCGCGGCGGGCTGAACCGAGGGCGTCAGGGCGTCTCGATCGCGACGAGCGGATCGGACGTGGGCTGGCCGGTGGGCGAACCGCCCTCGGGCTCCCGCGTGACCGCCAGCACGTCCCCCGGCTCGGGCGTGTCGGCCAGGAGCGCGGGCCCGCTGCCGTCATCGGCGGGCACGAGGCCGGCGGAGACGGCGGCGCCGTCGCGGATGAGCCACATCTGGTAGCTCTCGTCCTCGCCGAGGGGCGGGAAATCCTCCAGGACCAGGACGGCCTTGCCGACCGTCGGCGACCAGTACGCCGTCGCCTCGCCTCCGCCGGCGACCGCGGCCGACTCCGTTCGGGCATCCGGGGCCTGCCGGATCTCCTCGAGGGCCGCCACCGGCGCGGGGCGGTTGAGCTGCTGGTTCACGAACGCCGCACCCCAGCCGATGCCCACCAGCAGCGCGAGGGACGCGGCCAGGGCGAACCAGGAGCGCGCGCGCCACGCACGGGGTCGCCGCGCCGGCGCGCCCGGCGCGCCGGGGACGTCCGGCTCGGCCTCCGGCGCCGCGGGGGCGGGATCCTGCGGGGTGACGGCGATCCGGGCCAGCAGCGCGCTGCGGATGCCGGCGGGTGGGGCGACGTCGGCGACGCCGTCGGCGAGCACGGCGGCGGTGGCGACGTTCGCCGTCACGTGATGCTCCCATTCCGGATGCTGCCGGCGGGCGGTGTCGAAGGCGACCCGGTCGTCGTGCGACAGGGCGTGGAGCGCGGCGCCGGCGGCGAGCTCGGCGAAGTCCTGCTCGTTCACGTCGTCACCCCCATCGTCGCCCGAAGGCGGGACAGGCCGTCCCGCATCCTCGTCTTGACCGTGCCCAGGGGAGACCCGACGAGCGCCGCGATCTCGCTCTGACTGTAACCGCCGTAATACGCCAGTGTGAGCGCCTCACGCTGCGGCTCGGGGAGGGTCGCCAGGGCCTTGGCGACCCGTTCCGCGTCGGCTCGCAGCTCGACTTCCTCCGCCACCCCGTCATGGGCGACCCCCAGGTCGCGGAAGCCCGCACGCATGTCGCGGTCGGTGCTGGCCTGCGCTGCCCGCACGCGGTCCACCGCCCGGCGATGCGTGATTGTGAGAATCCACGATCTCCCCTGACCTTTATCCGGAGCGAAGCGGGCGGCGGATTGCCAGATCTCCAGGAACACCTCCTGCAGCACCTCCTCGCTCTGCGCACGGTCGACGAGGACTCGCAGGATGAGGCCGAAGGCGCGGGGCGAGAGCATGTCGTAGAGGCGCGCGAAGGCGCCCTGATCCCCACCGGCGATCCGCACGAGGAGGGCGCCGACGTGGTCGACGGCATCGCCGCCGTCCTCAGGCACCTCCACGCCGTCGATCACCACAGCATCCAGCATGCCGCAGGACACACGCGACGGTCCGCCCCCGCGCGGAACCGGGTGATCCGAGCCGCGCCGACTCCGTCCGATTCGAACCGGGCCGACTTCGTCCCATCCGATCCGCGACGTGTTCCGAAGAGTCCGTGTAGCCCGCTTGAGCGGCTGCAGCAGCACCGACACGACGGCGCCCCGGCGTCGCCAGATCAGGAGAAGACGATGTCCCGCAAGAAGCTGTACCTGCTCGGCATGCCGATGGCCGTGGCGGCCGTCATCGCCCTGAGCGCCTGCTCGCCGTCATCGGGTGGAGACATGTCGGAGGAGTCCTCCTCTGCGCCCTCGTCCGAGGAGACCATGGAGACGGAAGAGATGGATCCGGCCGCCGGCCTGGTCGGAGCCGGCTGCGCGGAGTACGCCGAGACGGTGCCCGATGGTGCCGGGTCGGTCGAGGGGATGTCTCAGGATCCGGTCGCGACCGCCGCCTCGAACAATCCCCTGCTGACGACGCTGACGGCGGCGGTGTCGGGCCAGCTGAACCCGGGCGTCGATCTGGTCGACACGCTGAACGGGGACGAGTTCACGGTGTTCGCGCCGGTGGACGACGCGTTCGCCAAGATCGACGCGGCCACCCTGGAGACGCTCAAGACCGACAGCGACCTGCTCACCTCGATCCTGACGTACCACGTCGTTCCGGGTGCGCTGGCCCCCGACGAGGTCGAGGGGACTCTGGCCACCGTCAACGGCGCCGAGCTCGAAGTCACCGGCAGCGGTGACGAGATCATGGTCAACGGCGAGTCCGCCGTGATCTGCGGTGGCGTCCAGACCGCCAACGCGACCGTCTACCTCATCGACACGGTGCTGATGCCGCCGATGATGTGAGAAAGCTCCCGGTGGGCGGGGGCCCGGGGGATAGAGCGGTCGCCGACGCGTGCGAGGGGGAGCGTCGGCGACCGCGCATCCGCGCAGGCGGTGCGTCGCCGGGGCTCCTCCCGGTGCGAAACGGCCGGAGGCAGGGAGAATGCACACGACGGGATGCCGCGCAGGCGCGCGACGGGGGGATCGGCTGTGGGGAAGGTGACGAGGATGCGGCGCAGATTCTGGGGCTGGGCCGCCCTCGGGGGAGTGGTGGGCGCGGGGGTCTTCCTCGCCGCGGCAGAGCTGGTCGCGCTCGTCGCATCGCCGGAGGCCAGCCCGCTGCTGGCCCTGGGGTCGGTCGTGATCGATGCGGTTCCGCAGCCGCTGAAGGAACTCGCGATCACGACCTTCGGGGAGTACGACAAGATCGCGCTGCTGCTCGGTCTCGCCGTCGCCGTTCTGGTCGCCGCGTCCGTGGCCGGCGTGCTGCAGTTCGTCCGGCCGCCGCTGGGCATCGCGGTGGTCGTGATCGCCGGTGGCCTCTCGCTGGCCGCCTCCCTCACGCGGGCCGGGGCCGGTCCCGCCGCCGCGGTTCCCGCTGCGGGGGGCACGGTCACCGGCGGCCTCGTGCTGTGGTGGCTGATCGCCCGGTTACGCGCCTGGGCCGCCGCGCCCGGCGATGAGGGGCCGCTCGAGCAGCCCGTGCCGCACGCGCACGAGGGGGAGCCCGCCGAGCGACCCACCGTCCATGCGAAGGGCGCTGCCGGACCGGGATCCGTCGACCGGCGCGCGTTCTTCGGCGTCACCGCGATCGCCGGAGCATCCGCGCTCCTCATCGGTGTCGGGGCACGCGCGCTGATCACTGCCTCCTCGTCGTCGCTGGCCGCCGTCCGCAAAGCCCTGCGCCTGCCCGCGGCGAAATCCTCCGTGGCGATTCCCGCCGGTGCCGAGCTCGATATCCCGGGGATCTCGCCCCTGTTCACGCCGAACGCCGACTTCTACCGCGTCGACACCGCGCTGACGGTGCCGTCCGTGGATCCGGCCGCCTGGCGGCTGGTGATCGACGGGATGGTGCAGCAGAGGGTTGAACTCACCTTCGACGATCTCGTCGGAATGGGGCTCGACGAGTACGCCATCACGCTGACGTGCGTGTCCAACGAGGTCGGCGGGCCTCTCGTGGGCAACGCGAAGTGGCTGGGCGTACCCGTCCGCGACGTGCTGAGGATGGCGGCACCGACCCCGGGCGCCGACATGGTGCTCTCGCGCAGCGTCGACGGCTTCACCGCCAGCACACCGCTGGGCTCGCTGCTGGACGACGACCTCGACGCGATCCTGGCCGTGGGGATGAACGGTGAACCGCTGCCGCTGGAGCATGGGTTCCCCGTGCGCATGGTCGTACCGGGGCTGTACGGCTACGTGTCGGCGACGAAATGGCTGAGCGGGCTGAAGGTGACCACCTTCGCGGCGGATGAGGCGTACTGGACACCCCGCGGCTACAGCGCGAAAGCGCCCATCAGGTTCTCCTCGCGACTGGACACCCCCCGCACCGGGCAGCCCGTCCCGGCCGGGCGCATCCCTCTGGCGGGCGTCGCGTGGGCGCAGACGGTCGGCATCGAGCGCGTCGAGGTGAGTATCGATGACAGCCGCTGGCAGCAGGCAACCCTGTCCACCCCCGTCAGCGACGACACGTGGGTGCAGTGGTTCCTGGAATGGGATGCCGCTCCCGGTGCGCACAACATCGTCGTGCGTGCCGTCGACCGCAACGGCGACGTCCAGATCGGGGAGCGGACGCCGGTGGCCCCGGACGGCTCGACCGGATGGCACCGCACCCTCATCCGGGTCACGTAGGCCGGCGGCGCCGGCGTGGGCCGCCGGAATCCTGTAGCCCATTCCGGCGCAGATCAAAAGGGTCAACGGAAAACTCCGTCTGCCGGATAGAAGTGGAGCATGGACAGGATTCACTACGCCGGAGATTCCATCCTCACCGGGACCGACATCGCACGTGCCCTCCTCGAGTACGCGCAGGCGCTGGCCCAGGTGGGCACCGCCGCGACGGTGGACGTCCCGACCGTCGACGACGACGGAGAGCCCGGACGCTCGGAGATCCTGGTGGGCCCGGCCAGCCAGCTGATCAGCAGCTCCGCGGATGTGCCGTACGAGGAGGTCGTCGACGAGGACCTCGTCGAGCAGCTGCGCGAGAAGACCCGCAACCTTCGCCGCTACGGAACGCCGGACGCCGGCGCCGTCACGCATGAGCAGGGTGACTTGGCGGCAGGAGAGTGGTCGGACTACGAGGGCATCTGAGGCCTAGGGATGCGCGTCGTCACCCGGCACGGGCGTGAGCGCGATGTCCACTCCGCGGGTGATCAGCAGGAACGTCGGCCGCGGTTGTCCCTCGCCGACGTTGACTTCGAGCCACATCGGCTCCCCGTCCTTCGTGGCGCTCAGAATCTGCTCGCGCAGCTGAGCGATGTCGATGTTGCCGACCGAGTAAGCCTGGCCGCCGTACGCGATGTCAATACGCTTCATCGGTCGCTTGCTCCCCTCCTGTGTTCGCCGGCGGTTCCGGCACGACGTACAGCCCACGCGGCGAGTTGGCGGTGAACATGAGCGCGTCCACCCACGCGCGGTTGAGGGCCGGCAGCCGGCCGCCGTAGAACTTGTAGGTGATGACGCTGTGCGGATGCACCCAGATCGACGTCCTCCCGTCGCCGATGCTCGGATCGTCCTTCCACGTGAAGTGGAACGACTCCCCGCGCCGCAGCTTGGCGCCGATGACGACCTGCAGATGCGCGAGCAGGCGGTCATCGAAGTCGGCCTTCAACTGACCTTCGAACAGGAACTTGCCCACGGGTCCTCCGCTTCATGCCGCCCCCGAAGCGGAACCTGACGGTGTGTGGAGCAGACCGAGAGGGTCACACCCGCCCACGCTGTTGTGTGTCAGGCTACGCCGGAATCCGGCCTTCGTGAAAAGGAGCGACATGAGTCCCCGTCTCCCGTCCCCAACCAGGAGGTCGGCGGTGCTCGCGCGCCGCGTGCGTCCGGCCGCGGCGATGGCACTGGCCGGGATCCTCCTACTGACCGCCTGCACGAGCATCCCCGCCGACGCCGCGGGAACCTCTGACCGCGTTCGCGGGGGTGAGCTGCGGGCAGGTGTCACGCACAATCCGCCGTGGACGGACACCTCCACGGCGGAGCCGACGGGCTCGGAGGTCGCTCTCGTGGAGAGCCTCGCTCGCGGCCTGGACGCCCGCGTGGAGTGGGTGGAGGGAAGCGAGGCGGTGCTGGCCGACGCCCTGCACGAGGGCGAACTGGACATCGCCGTCGGCGGATTCACCGACGACACCCCGTGGACCGAGCAGGCCGCCGTGACCGCGGTGTACCGCGAGGTCCGCAATGACCGTGGTGTCACCGAGAAGCACGTGATGCTCACCCGCTCCGGCGAGAACCGATTCCTGGTCACCATCGAGGACCACCTCCGCGAGAACGGCGCGGACCGGTGAGCCGTCCCACGCTGGCCGACACGCTGCCCGAACGGCAGGCGAGGGCCCTCGCGCGGGCCGTCCGCATCGAGTGGGCGACGATCGCGTTCCTCGCAGCCGCCATCACCGCCGTCGGGCTCACCGTGGGCAACTCCCAGGCGATGCGCGCGGCCTGGATCGAAGATCTCCTCTCCCTCGCCCCGCCGATCGCATTCCTCGTGGCGGTGCGCGTCATCGCGATGCCGGCGACCCGCAGATACCCCTATGGGTTCTTCCGCTCCGTGGGCGTGGCCCACCTGGTCGCCGGCGTCGCCCTGTTCACGATGGGTGCCATTCTCATCGTCGAATCGGTGACGGCCCTGATCCTGGCCGAGCGCCCGCCGATCGGATCGGTCGAGCTCTTCGGGCAGACCGTCTGGCTGGGCTGGATCATGATGGCCGTGATGGCCCTCACCATCCCGCTGCCGATCTACTTCGGCCGCGTCAAGATGAAACTCGCGCGCGAACTGCACAACAAAGTGCTGTACGCCGACGCCGACATGAACAAGGCCGACTGGATGACCGCCGTCGGGACGATCGTGGGGGTCGGTGGGATCGGCCTGGGACTGTGGTGGATGGATGCGGCGGCAGCGACCTTCATCGCCGGCAGCATCCTGTGGGACGGTGTGAAGAACACCCGCGCGGCGATCACCGACCTCATGGACACCACGGCGACGACCTTCGACGACGCGCACCATCATCCCGACGCCGACGCGGTGCACGACTACCTGTCATCGCTTCCCTGGGTCGCCGAGGTCCGCACACGCACGCGCGACCAGGGGCAGTTCTTCCACGTGGAGGCGTTCGTGCTGCCGGTGCGGGGTCGCGCGCCGTCGCTGCGCAAGCTCGCCGATGCCCAGGAGGGATGCCGGCGGCTGGACTGGAAGCTCCACGACGTCGTCGTCGTCCCGGTGGCCGAATTTCCCGCCAACGCCATGGCGCGCTCGACGGACCCGGAGTCGTAATCGCCCTGGGCGACCGACGCAACCCTCCCGCCGCTCACGGGTGCCGGTGCCTACGCTGGTGGTCCTGGAAAGGAGTCTCGACATGATGAGCACCCCCGTGCCGCCCCTGTCACCGGGAGACGAGAACCCGGCGGACGATCTGAAGACCGACATCGTCGAAGATGTCAAACGCGAACACACCATCACCAGCGACGTCGGCGCAGACGACGAAGACGCGTGATCCGCGCCCGGCTCAGCCCGCCGTCATGGCGGGCTGAGCCGTTCCGCGTCGGCGGCGCCCCAGTATGCCCTGGCGGGGGCTGAAGAGATACACCGCTGTGAAGACCGCGCCCTGCACGAGGACGACGAGCCCGGCCGACGAGGCATCCAGCCAGTAGCTCAGGTAGATGCCGAGCACCGACGACAGCGCCGAGATCACCGGTGCGATGACGAGCATGCGGCCGAACCGGTCGGTGAGCAGATACGCCGTCGCACCGGGGATGATCAGCAGCGCGACGACCAGGATCACGCCGACCACCTGAAGGGCCACGACGGCGGTCAGTGCCAGGACACCGAGCAGGAGCGCCCCCAGCAGGCGGGGCGACAGCCCGATGGCGAACGCGTGGGCGGGATCGAAGGCGTACAGGGTGAGGTCGCGCCGCTTGACCACGAGCACGGCGAAGGCGACCAGCGCGAGTGCCGCGATCTGGACGAGGTCGGCCGTGGACACCCCCAGGATGTTTCCGAAGATGATGTGGTTGAGGTCGGTCTGGCTCGGGGTGACCGAGATCAGCACGAGGCCCAGCGCGAACAGCGTCGTGAAGACGATCCCGATCGCCGCATCCTCCTTCACGCGGCTGGTGTCGCGGATGACGCCGATCAGGGCGACCGCGAGCAGGCCGAAGACGACCGCGCCCAGTGCGAACGGCGCGCCGACGACGTAGGCGAGCACGACGCCGGGCAGCACGGCGTGCGACACCGCATCGCCCATGAGCGACCAGCCGATGAGCACCAGCCAGCACGACAGCATGGCGCACACGACCGCGGCGATCACCGTGGTGAGGATCGCGCGCGTCATGAACTCGTACTGCAGGGGCTCCACAAGCACGTCGAGGAGGTTCATCGTGTTCCTCCCTCGAGAGGGGCGTCCAGGCCGAAGGCGCGCGCGAGGGTGTCGGGCTGCAGGGCGTCGGCGACGGACCCGCGGAACACGACGCGCTGGAGCAGCACGACGGCGTCGTCGGCGAGGGACGGCAGGGCCGCGAGGTCGTGGGTGGAGACCAGGACCGTGCGGCCGTCCGCGGCGAGCTCCCGCAGGAGACGGACGATGGTGGCCTCGGAGGTCTTGTCGACCCCCGCGAACGGTTCGTCCAGCAGCAGCACCGCCGCATCCTGGGCGATGCCCCGTGCGACGAACGCGCGTTTGCGCTGCCCCCCGGAGAGGCGGCCGATCTGCCGGTCGGCCAGGTCGGTCAGGTCCACGCGGGCGAGGGCCTCGTCGACGGCGGCGTCGTCGGCCGCTCGCGGGCGCCGGGTCGGGCCGAGCCGCCCGTATCGCCCCATGAGCACGACGTCGCGCACCGAGACGGGAAAGGCCCAGTCGACGACTTCGCTCTGCGGCACCGACGCGATCAGGCCCTTCCGCCGCGCCACCGCCGGTGCCATGCCCGACACCTGCGCCGTGCCGGAGTCGGGACGGATGAGCCCGAGGATGGTCTTCAGCAGCGTGGACTTGCCCGATCCGTTCATGCCGATCAGGCCCGTCACCCTTCCGGCCGCCAGTTCGAGGGACACGTCTCGGAGCGCGACGACATCGCCGTAGCTGACCGTCACCCCCTCGACGGTGATCGCGGGTGTCACCGCGCGCCGCCGGTCAGCGCGGCCAGGATCGTCTCGGTGTCATGACGGAGCAGGTCGAGGTACGTGGGCACCGGGCCCTCCGCCTCGGAGAGGGAGTCGACATAGAGCACGCCGCCGAACTCCGCGCCCGTGGCATCCACGACCTGCTGCATGGGCTTGTCCGACACGGTTGATTCGCAGAAGACGGCGGGCACGTCGTTGTCGGCGACGAACTCGATCGTCGCGGCGATCTGCTGCGGCGTGGCCTGCTGCTCGGCGTTGACGGGCCAGATGTACGCCTCGGTGAGACCGGCGTCGCGCGCGAGGTAGGAGAAGGCGCCCTCGCACGTGACGAGGGCGCGCTGGTTCTCCGGCAGCGCCCCCAGTTCGCTCACCAGCTCCTCGTGGATCTGCTGCAGCTCAGCCGTGTACGCCTCGCCGTTCGCGGCGAAGTCGTCGGCGTGCTCGGGCGCGAGCTCGCTGAAGGCGTCGACCATGTTCGCGACGTATCGCTGGGCGTTGAGCGGGCTCATCCACGCGTGCGGGTTCGGACGGCCGTCGTACGCGTCGCCGGTGATGTCGATCATGTCGACCCCCTCCGACACCACGACGTGGGGCACATCGGCGGACTCTACGAACTGCGCGAACCACGCCTCCAGATTCAGCCCGTTGTCCAGGATGAGGTCGGCCTCGGCGGCCTTGGCGACGTCGCCGGGGGTGGGCTCGTACCCGTGGATCTCAGCGCCCACCTTCGTGATCGACTCGACCTCGAGGTGATCGCCCGCGACGTTGCGCGCCATGTCCGCCAGGACGGTGAAGGTCGTCAGCACGCGGGGGCGATCGTCCGCGCCGGGGGTCGCCGAGGCGGTGACGCATCCGGTGAGAAGCCCTGCCATGAGGGCCGCCATCGACACGAGTGTCACCGTTCGGCGGAGATTTTTCGGCATGCCGAAAAACTACTGCGTCGCGCCGTGGTGAAGCAAGACGCAGGCGCGGGGGAGAGGTCAGAATGGGACGATGTCGCCCTCCCCCTGGACTCCGCCGGCCTTCACGACGCGCCCGACCCTGACCGGATCCTTCGGGATGACCTCTTCCACCCACTGGCTCGCGACGGGCGCTGCGCAGAGCGTGCTCGAGCGCGGCGGCAACGCGTTCGACGCGGCGGTGGCCGGATGCCTCGTGCTGCACGTCGCCGAACCCCACTTGAACGGCCCGGCCGGCGATCTCGTGGGCTTGGTCGCACCCGGCGGGCGGGCGCCCCGCGTGCTGTCCGGCCAGGGTGCCGCCCCGGCCGCGGCGACCATCGCGCACTACCGGTCGCTGGGACTGGAGGCCGTCCCGGGGGCGGGGGGCCTGGCCGCCGCGATCCCGGGCGCCTTCCCCGCGCTCCTGCTGCTCCTGCGCGAGCACGGCACGTGGGAGTTCGCCGACGTCGCCGCCTACGCGATCGGGTACGCCGATCGCGGCGTGCCCGTCGCCCCGGCCTGGGCGCGGACCGTCGGCGCCGTGGCCGAGCTCTTCCGTGCGCACTGGCCGACCTCGGCGGCGCTGTGGATGCCGGACGGGCGGGTCCCCGAGGCGGGGGAGACCTTCTGCAATCCCGAGTGGGCACACACGCTGCGGCGGCTGGCCGCGGCAGCCGGGTCATCGCGCACCGAGCGCATCGACGCGGTGCTGCGGGAATGGCGGGAGGGATCCGTCGCGCGCGAGCTCACGGCGTTCCTGGCCCGGCCCCACCGCCACTCCGACGGCGGCGCGTACGCGGGAGTGCTCGCGCCGGAGGACCTGCGCGGATACGACGCCGCGTGGGAGGAGCCGGTGACCTACCGGTTCCGCGGCATCGACGTCGTCAAGGCCCCGGCCTGGGGCTCGGGGCCCGTGCTGCTGCAGGCCCTCGCCATCCTGTCGGCCTTCCCCGACGACGAGCTCGACCCGGCCAGCGCGCGCGGTGCACATGTCATCATCGAGGCCCTCAAGCTGGCCTTCGCCGACCGCGACGCGTACTACGGAGAGGACGCGCGCGAGGTGCTGGAGGTGCTGCTCAGCGACGCGTACGCGCGCGAGCGTGCCGCGCTGATCACGGATGCGGCCAGCCCCGACTGGCGACCGGGTGCCGTGCCCGGACGCGAGCCGTTCCTGCCCCCGCTGGTGTCCGATGCCGGTGGCGCGGGCGGCAGCGTCGGTGAGCCCACCGTGCGCAGCGACGGCGAGACCCGCGGCGACACGTGCCACCTGGACGTGGTGGATGCGGCGGGCAACATCGCGAGCCTCACCCCCTCGGGCGGGTGGCTGCAGTCCTCCCCGGCGGTGCCCGGGCTGGGGCTGGCCGCCGGCACGCGGCTGCAGATGACGTGGCTGGACGAGGCGGCACCCGCGGCGCTGCGGCCCGGCGCCCGCCCCCGCACGACCCTGTCGCCCACCCTGCTGCAGCGCGACGGCGAGGTGATCGAGGCACTCGGCACCCCCGGCGGCGACCAGCAGGACCAGTGGCAGGTGCCCTACCTGCTGCGCCGCATCCTCGGCGGATTCTCCGCGCAGGCCGCAATCGACGCTCCGACCTTCCACACGACCCACCTGCCGAGCTCGTTCTGGCCGCGGGCATGGGAACCGTGCGGCGTCGTGGTCGAAGCCCGCCTCGGCGCCGACGTCGTGGACGACCTGCGCGCCCGCGGGCACGCCGTCACGGTCGTCGACGGCTGGTCGCTGGGGCGTCTGTCCTCCGTCGGCCGCGACGCCGGCGGGATCCTCTCCGCCGCGGCGAATCCCCGCGGCGCGTCCGGTTACGCCGCCGGGCGCTGAGTCGCGTCCGTCGCGGCCGGGCCGAGCGCGCATCAGCCTCTTGTCAATCCCTCCCCTTTCCCGGGTCGCGTGGGGTGGGCTGGGCGCACCAAACCACACGAGGAGTGACATGGTTCAGATCATCGAGACCATCGACGTCGACGTGCCCGTGAGCACGGCATACAACCAGTGGACGCAGTTCGAGACCTTCCCCTCCTTCCTGGATGAGGTCGAGTCGATCCAGCAGCGCGACGACACCCACCTCCATTGGAAGGTGAAGGTCGGCGGCGCCGAGCGCGAGTTCGACGCGGAGGTCACCGAGCAGCACCCCGACGAGCGCGTCGCGTGGCGCAGCGTCGGCGGGGAGACCGAGCACGCGGGCGTCGTGACCTTCCACAAGCTCTCCGACACCTCCACGCGCGTCACCGTGCAGATCGACTGGGAGCCGGAGGGGCTGCTGGAGAAGGTCGGCTCGCTCGTCGGGGTCGGCCAGCACGCCGTCAAGAAAGACCTCAAGAACTTCAAGGAGTTCATCGAGAGCCGCGGCGCGGAGACCGGTCAGTGGCGCGAGGACGTGCCTCGCTGACCCCTCGCTAACGAGCAGCGCCCCGGTTGTCAACGCTGTCCGGCCGGGGCGCTGTGGCGTGTTCACTGGAAGGAGGCATTTCCACACAGGAGGACACCATGAACGAGGGGAGCACCGCCGCCGACGCCGACCTTCGCGACGAGGCCGACATCTTCGAAGAGGAACTGATGGCAGAGCTGAGCGCACGTGGCATCGTCGCGGTCCTCTGAGCCGCAGGCTCGGGTCCGCCCCATCGCGCCGGCCGACGCCGGCGAGGTGCTGACGCTACAGCGGGCGGCGTTCGTCTCCGAGGCGCTCATCTACGGCGACGCGGACATGCCGCCTCTGACGCAGACGCTCGAAGAGCTCGAGGCCGAGCTCGTGGAGAACCTCGGATGCGTCGCCGTCGCGGGGTCACGGATCGTCGCCGCCGCGCGGGCGCAGCGCGACGGGGATCTGCTGCTGATCGGCCGGATCGCCGTCGCGCCCGACATGCAGGGGGCAGGGCTGGGCTCGCTCATCCTGCACGCCGTGGAGGAGCGCGGCCGGGAGGCCGGAGCCCGCGAGGCGGAGCTGTTCACGGGGCGGCTGAGTGAAGCCAACCTCCGGCTGTACACGCGGGAGGGGTATCGCGAATCCGAGCGCGCCGGCGGCGAGACGGGGGAGGACCAGATCTTCCTCCGCAAGAACCTGCGGTCCTGACCGGCTCCTCACCGGCCGTCGAGCAGCTCGGCGGGGACGAGATCGCGGATCGTGAGCGCGGCGCTGACCACGCCGAGGTGGCTCAGGGCCTGGGGCACGTTGCCCCAGAATGCGCCGTCGTCCTCGGCGATCATCTCCGCGAAGATCCCCACGTCGTTGGCCCGTGACACCAGGTCGTCCATCGCCTCGACCGCCTCCCGGTGTCGGCCGATGCACGCCAGCGCCGAGACGCGCCAGAAGGCCGCCGCGACGAAGGTGTGCTCCTCCTGATCCATCCCGGTGTACCGGTACAGGAGGGGCCCGGCGCCGAGGTCGCGCGTGATCGCGTCGATCGTGGCCGCCATCCGCTCGCCGCGGTCGAACCCGCTCTCGGCGTGCAGCAGCACGGAGGTGTCCAGGTCGGTCGTGCCGGGGTGCATGACGTAGCTGCCGGCCTCCTCCGACCATCCGTGCTGCGCCACCCACTCCGCGATCCGGTCGCGCTCGGAACGCCACCGTTCCGGGTTGCCCGGTATCGCGTCGCGTTCGGCGAGGAACACGGCGTCGTTGAGTGCCTGCCAGCAGCCCATCTTCGACGACGTGTAGTGGCGGAGTTCGGGGAGCTCCCACATCCCCGAATCCGGCTGCCGCCACAGGTCGCACGTGCGATCGGCCATCGCCGCGAGGGACCGGCCGGTGGCCACGTCGAGGATGTTGCCGCCGTCGACGTACGTGCGGCAGATCGCGAACAGATCGCCGTAGACGCCCAGTTGCAGCTGGCCGTGCGCGGGGTTGCCCGTGACGACCGGCCCGAGGCCGCGCCATCCGCCGACGTCGTACTCGTGCACGCCGTCCGTCACCTCCCCGCGCAGCGAATAGAACACGTGCAGTTCGGGGCCGTTCTGCCGGATCGTCTGCAGGAGCCACGAGATCGCCGCGTGGGTCTCCTCGCGCAGGCCGAACCGCACCAGGGCATGCGTCGTGTACGCGAGGTCGCGCACCCACGCGAAGCGGTAGTCCCAGTTCTTGCCGCCGCGCGGGCTCTCCGGCAGCGATGTGGTGGCCGCCGCCGCGATGGCCCCGGTGGGGGCGTAGACCAGAAGCTTCAGCGCCAGGGCGCTGCGCTGCACCGCCCGCTGCCACGGCCCGTCGTAGGAGAACTCCCGTGACCACGCGCGCCATCCCGCCACGGTGCGGTCGATGCCGCGCTGCACGTTGCCCGGGTCGGGCAGGTGCAGAGGCTCGCCGTCGGTGGCGACCAGGATCAGCACCGAGGAGGATCCCGAGCGTGTCGCGAACGACCCGTGCACGGCCGGACCGTCATCGCCGTCCGGCTGGGCGTGGGCGGTGCCGTGACCGTCGCCGACCACGGCCAGGGAGATGTCGCCCACGCGCAGGATGGACACGCCCCCGCGCTCCTCGATCCACGGTGCGGCCGTCTGCAGCCGCGTCCCCGGCTGCACGCGCCACCGGAACCGGACGCTGCCCTCGACCCCCTCGATCCGCCGGGCGAGCTCGGCCCAGGGCAGGCGTCCGGCGACCCCTGTGACCATCGCATCCGTCACCCTCGCTGATCCCGACGCGGTGCGGAACGTGGTCTCGAGCACGTTGGTGCGGGGGAGATACCTCCGCCGCACGGTGTACTCCTCGTCGGGTTCGAGCTCGATCCGCCCGCCGGTTTCGGTGTCGAGAAGCCCGGCGAAGACGGGCAGCGAGTCCAGGTGCGGGAGGGGGAGCCAATCGATCTGTCCTCGCCGCCCCACCAGCGCGATCGTCCGCCCGTCACCGATGGGCGCGTACTCACGCAGGTCGGTGTGACGGGGCGCATCGGCGGAAGCCATGCCGCCACGCTAGGAAGCTCGGACGCCGCGCCGGGCGGGGTTGCGCCGCGGCAGCACGTCGACTATCGCTCGGGGCGCGCATAGCAACGGGGTGCGGCAGCGACAAGCCCCGGCCCGCTCGAGGAGAGCCGCGCTAGCGTCGCAGGCGTCCCGTTTCCGAGTGCAAGGAGAACAGCCATGGCCACCACGAAGGCGAAGGACGCCAAGAGCGCCCCCACGCGCAACCGCCGCCGGCCCGCACGCGGCGGAGCCGGGGCGGGTCTGACGAAGGAGGAGAACGCCGAGAGCGGCTTCACCGCATCCGCGGAGCTGAGCGAGAACCTCCAGAAGGTGCTCGTCGACCTCATCGAGCTGTCGATCCAGGGCAAGCAGGCCCACTGGAACGTCGTGGGCAGGAACTTCCGCGACACCCACCTGCAGCTGGACGAGGTGATCGAATCCGCGCGTGAATTCAGCGACACCGTCGCCGAGCGCATGCGCTCCCTCCACGCGCTGCCCGACGGCCGCAGCGACACCGTCGCCGAGACGACCAGCCTTCCGGAGTTCCCGCAGGGCGAGATCGACACCGCCGAGGTCATCGACCTCATCACCGAGCGCCTGGATGCCGTCACCTCCATGTGCCGCGAGGTGCACGACGAGGTGGACGAGGAGGACCCCACCAGCGCCGACATCCTGCACGCCGTCCTGGAGCGGCTCGAGCAGCTCTCCTGGATGGTCAGCGCCGAGAACCGCACCCCCTCCACGCGCAGCGCATAGCCGCCGGGCCCGCCCGCCGCAACCCCGGTGGGCGGGTCAGCCGGGGCTCCTACCGTGGCGGGCATGGCCGACATGTACACCGCACAGGACCCCACCACGCAGTACCCGCGCCCGCCCTTCCCGCCGCAGCAGCAGTCGGGACCGGGCGACATCCACCAGATGGATCCGGCCCCCGACCACGGCGAGACCACCTATATCGGGCTCGGTCGGCTGCCGGGGCGCAAGGCCCTCATCACCGGTGCAGACTCCGGCATCGGGCGCGCGATCGCGATCGCCTACGCCCGTGAAGGCGCCGACGTGGCGCTGAGCTACCTCCCGGAGGAGCAGGCGCAGGCCGAGGAAGTTGCCGCACTCGTGGAGAAGGAGGGGCGCACCGCCGTCCTCCTCCCCGGCGACCTGCAGGTCGAGCAGACCAACATCGACGTCGTGGAGAAGGCCGTGGCGGGCTTGGGCGGGATCGACATCCTCGTCATCAACGCCGGCACGATGCCCACGGTCGACAGCATCGACGACTTCGAGACGAAGACCCTCGACCACGTCGTGAAGGCGAACATCTACCCGCTTTTCTGGCTGACGAAGGCGGCGTCGCCGCACCTGCAGCCGGGGGCGGCCATCATCACCACCTCCAGCATCCAGGGGTTCCAGCCCTCGCCTTCGCTCGCCGAATACGCGGTATCCAAGGCCGGCATCGCCAACTGGACCCGGGCGCTGTCGCAGCAGCTCATCGAACGCGGCATCCGGGTCAACGGCGTGGCGCCGGGGCCGGTGTGGACGCCGTTGCAGCCCGCCTTCGTGCCGAACGAGAAGATCGAGCAGTTCGGCGCGCAGACCCCCATCGGCCGCGCCGCCCAGCCGGTGGAGCTCGCGCCCGCCTTCGTGTTCCTCGCGTCGCAGGAGGCCAGCTACGTCATCGGCGAGACGATCGCCGTGACCGGCGGCTCGCCCATGCACTAGGTTCCCCCCATGGACGACGAGACCCTGCAGCGCCTGCATGCGTGGTGGCGGGCGGCCAACTACCTCAGCGTCGGGCAGATCTACCTCCTCGACAATCCGCTCCTGCGCGAGCCGTTGACGCGGGAGCACGTGAAGCCGCGGCTGCTCGGCCACTTCGGCACCGTCCCAGGGCTCACCCTCGTCTACGCGCACGCCAACCGCGCCATCCGCGAGCGCGACCTCGACGCGCTGTACATCGCCGGTCCCGGTCACGGGGGGCCGGGCGTCGTGGCGTGCGGGTGGCTGGACGGCACGTACACCGAGATCTACCCGCGGATCACGCGCGACGAGGAGGGGATGCGGCGGCTGTTCCGGCAGTTCTCCTTCCCCGGCGGCATCCCCAGTCACGCGGCGCCCGAGACGCCGGGATCCATCCACGAGGGCGGCGAACTGGGCTACTCGCTCAGCCACGCGTACGGTGCGGTGTTCGACAATCCTGACCTCACGGTGTTCTGCGTCGTGGGCGACGGGGAGGCGGAGACGGGACCGCTGGCGACCGGATGGCACGGCAACAAGTTCGTCGACCCCATCACCGACGGCGCCGTGCTGCCGATCCTCCACCTCAACGGCTGGAAGATCGCCAACCCGACGCTGCTGGCCCGCATCCCCGATGACGAGCTGCTGAGCCTCCTGCGGGGGTACGGCCACGATCCGATCCTGGTGTCCTTCGATGCCGACGACGAGCCGGCCCACGTGCATCGAGTGTTCGCCGAGGCGCTGGACGGCGCGCTGGACCGCATCCGCGACATCCAACGGGCCGCGCGTGAGGACGGCTCCACCGAGCGCGCGATCTGGCCGATGATCATCCTGCGCTCGCCGAAGGGCTGGACCGGCCCGAAGGAGGTCGACGGACTGCCCGTGGAGGGCACGTGGCGTGCGCACCAGGTGCCGCTCCCCTCCGCGCGCGACACCGAGGAGCACCTCCGGCAGCTCGAGGAGTGGCTCCGCTCGTACCGGCCGGAGGAGCTGTTCGGCGACGACGGTGCACCGCTGCCCGACACCGTCGCGCTCGCCCCCGACGGCGAGCGGCGCATGTCGGCGACGCCGCACGCCAACGGCGGCACCATCCGCGCCGACCTCGACCTGCCCGACTTCCGCGACTTCGCCGTCCCGGTCGGTGCGCCGGGAGCCGAGGACGCCCAGGCCACGGCCGTTCTCGGGCGCTTCTTCGCCGAGGTCATCCGGCGCAATCCCCGCACCTTCCGGATCTTCGGGCCTGACGAGACCGCTTCCAACCGGCTCGCGCCGGCCGTGTACGACGCGACCGACAAGCAGTGGAACGCGGAGTTCTCATCGCTGGACGAGCACCTCGCCCGTGCCGGGCGGGTGATGGAGGTGCTCAGCGAGCACCAGTGCCAGGGGTGGCTCGAGGGGTATCTGCTCACCGGGCGGCACGGCGTGTTCAACAGCTACGAAGCGTTCGTGCACATCGTCGATTCGATGTTCAACCAGCACGCGAAGTGGCTCGAGGCCTCACGTCCGCTCGTGTGGCGCGCGCCGATCGCCAGCTTCAACTACCTGCTCTCCAGCCACGTATGGCGCCAGGACCACAACGGCTTCACGCATCAGGACCCCGGATTCCTGGACGTCGCGGTGAACAAGAGCGCCGAGATCGTGCGGGTGTACCTGCCCTTCGACGCCAACACGCTGCTGAGCACGTACGACCACTGCCTGCGGTCGGTGGACTACATCAACGTCGTGGTGGCCGGCAAGCAGCCCTCACCGCAGTGGCTGGGCATGGACGAGGCCATCGCCCACTGCCGCCGCGGGCTGGGCACGTTCGCATGGGCGGGCGCCGAGCAGGAGGGGCGGGCCCCCGACGTGGTGCTCGCGGCAGCCGGGGACGTCCCCACGCACGAGACCCTCGCCGCCGCCGCGATCCTGGCCGAGCACGCGCCGGATCTGTCCACCCGGGTCGTCAACGTCGTCGACCTCATGCGCCTGCAGTCCGAGGATCAGCATCCGCACGGTCTGAGCGACGCGGACTTCGACGGGTACTTCCCGCCCGACGTGCCGACGATCTTCGCGTTCCACGGCTATCCGTGGCTCGTTCACCGCCTCACGTATCGCCGGCACGGGCACGACAATCTCCACGTGCGCGGGTACAAGGAGCGCGGGACGACCACCACTCCGTTCGACATGGTGATGCTCAACGATCTCGACCGCTTCCAGCTCGCCATCGACGCACTCGACCGGGTGCCCGGGGGCGCGGCTCGCTATGCCGGGTTGCGCCAGGACCTGCTGGATCGCCGAGCCCGCGCCCGCGCCTACACGCGCGAGCACGGCGAGGACGAGCCCGCCATCGCGGGGTGGCGGTGGGGCGCGGCGCACGCCTGACCGCCACCGCGGTGCGCAAAACTCAGGAGATCCGGGGGTTTCGCCGGGCTGGGGATGCCGCGGCGCGGCGTGTCTCCTGAATTCTGCGCAGGCCGGGGGCCGCACCCGGCGTCGCTGCGGTTGCCGCGATGAGGGTGCATCCCGGTGAGGGGGCGTGCCGCTCCGGCTGCGGGGCGACGGCCGCCAGCCCACCGCGGTGCGCAGAACTCAGGAGATCCGGGGGTTTCGCCGGGCTGGGGATGCCGCGGCGCGGCGTGTCTCCTGAATTCTGAACGGAGGGAGGCGGCCGTGAGAGCGAATCAGCCGGCCGAGAGCGCCTGGTCGAGGTCGGCGCGGAGGTCGTCGAGCGACTCGATGCCGACCGAGAGGCGCACGACCTCGGCGGGCACCGCGAGCTCCGTGCCGCGCACCGACGCGTGCGTCATCTCATCGGGGTAGTTCACGAGCGATTCGACGCCACCGAGCGACTCGGCGAGCTGGAACAGGCGTAGCGACTCCGCGAAGCGGCGGGCGGATGCGGCGTCGGCGAGTTCGACGGAGACGATGCCGCCGAACGCCGACATCTGCGCGGCCGCGATGTCGTGACCGGGGTGCGTCGGCAGCCCCGGGTAGTACACGCGGGCGACCCGGTCGTCCTCGTCCAGGAAGCGCGCGAGCGCGAGCCCGTTCTCGCTGTGCCGCTGCATCCGCAGCCCGAGGGTCTTGATGCCGCGTGACGTCAGCCACGCGTCCATGGGGCCGGACACGGCGCCGGCGGCGAACTGCAGGAAGCGCACCTGCTCGGCGAGGGCGTCGTCGTTCAGCACCAGGGCGCCGCCGACGACGTCGGAGTGGCCGCCGAGGTACTTCGTCGTGGAGTGCACGACGACATCGGCCCCGTGCGCGAGCGGGCGCTGCAGCGCGGGGGAGGCGAAGGTGTTGTCCACCACGACGAGCGCGCCGGCGTCGTGGCCCAGGCGTGCGAGCCCGGCGATGTCGGTCACCCGCAGGAGGGGGTTGCTCGGGGTCTCCACCCACAGGATCTGCGGGGCGCCCACGGCGATCGCCGCCGCGACGGCTCCCAGGTCGCTCATGTCCACGACGCGCAGCGACACCCCCCACGGCCCGAGGATGCGGGAGAGGAGCCGGTACGTGCCGCCGTAGACGTCGTTGCCGAGCAGCACCTCGTCACCCGGCCGGAGGGCCGCGCGCAGCAGCGCGTCCTCCGCGGCGAGCCCGGACGCGAACGACACTCCGTGGCGCCCGCCCTCCAGCGCAGCCAGCTGCTCTTCGAGCGCGTGGCGCGTGGGGTTCCCGCTGCGGCCGTACTCGTAGCCGGCGCGCAGGTTGCCGATGCCGTCCTGCACATAGGTGGTGGAGAAGTGCACGGGCGGGATGACCGCGCCGGTGCCCGGATCGGCCGACTGCCCGGCGTGCACGGCGAGGCTGTCGAAGGCGAGGCCGTCGGAGGAATGTGCGGCGGAATCGGCGATCACGAGGAGGCTCCTTCGGAAGCGGAAGCGGAAGCGGGCGCGGAAGCGGAAGCGGAAGCGGGCGCGGAAGCGGGGATGACGGATGCGGGGGAGACCGCGGCGGCGGGAAGGTCGGCGGTCGTGAGCAGGGCGACGGGGCGACCTGTGGCGGCCACGAGCACGGCCCCGGCGGTCGAGACGAGCTCGATCGCTTCGTCGGCGGGTGTCCCCACGCCCACGAGCGGGAGCGGAGCGGCGACGAGATCGGCGACCGGAGTGCCGGGGGAGGCCGCGCGCAGCGTCGTCGCGTGCACGGCGCCCGACACCTCGCCGAGCACGGGATCGGCGGCGGATGCCACGGGGGCCACGTCCACGCCCGCGCGGCCGAGCGCTGCCAGCGCTTCGCCGGCGGTGGCGGATGCGGCGATCACCGGGAGCGCGCGCTCGCCGCGCTCGGCGAGCAGATCCGACACCGTGCGACCGGAGGCCGGCGCATCCACAGCGAACCCGTGCGTCCGCATCCAGGGATCGGAGAAGACCTTCGCGAGGTATCCGCGCCCGCTGTCGGGCAGGATCACGACGACCACGGCCTCGGCAGGGAGGTCTCGCGCCACCCGCAGTGCCGCGACCACGGCCATGCCGCTGGAGCCGCCGACGAGCAGCCCCTCCTCGCGCGCGAGGCGCCGAGTCATCGCGAACGACTCGGCATCGCTGACGGCCTCGACCGCGTCGACCACCGCCGGGTCGTAGGCGCCGGGCCAGAAGTCCTCGCCGACGCCCTCGACGAAGTAGGGGCGGCCCGTGCCGCCGGAGTACACCGAGCCCTCGGGATCCGCGCCGACGATGCGCACGGCACCGTCGGAGACCTCCTTGAGGTACCGCCCGGTGCCGCTGATCGTGCCGCCCGTGCCGACGCCGGCGACGAAGTGGGTGAGCGCCCCGTCGGTATCGCGCCAGATCTCCGGACCCGTGCTCTCGTAGTGGCTGCGGGGGCCGTTGGGGTTGTCGTACTGGTTGGGCATGAATGCGCCGGGGGTCTCCTCGACGATGCGCCGCGAGACGCTGTAGTAGGAGCGCGGATCGTCCGGCGCGACCGCGGTAGGCGCGACGACGACCTCGGCGCCGTACGCGCGCAGGACCGCGCGTTTGTCGTCGGAGACCTTGTCGGGCACGACGAACACGCAGCGGTACCCGCGCTGCTGCGCGTACAGCGCCAGCCCCACGCCCGTGTTGCCGCTGGTGGGCTCGACGATGGTGCCGCCGGGGCCGAGCGCGCCGCTGCGTTCGGCGGCGTCGATGATGTTCGCGGCGATCCGGTCCTTGGACGATCCGCCGGGATTGACGAACTCGATCTTCGCCAGCACGGTGGCGGCGATGCCGTCGGTCACACGGTTGAGGCGGACGAGGGGGGTGTCGCCGATGAGGTCGGTCACGCTCGAGGCGTAGCGCACGGGGTGCATTCCTTCAGTGGGCCGCGTTCGGACGCGGGATGGGCAGAGGTCGTCGAAGGGGCGCGAACGCGCTCAGCGACAACAACGACAGGTCTGCACGGCACCAGCATATCGGCGGCCGGCTTTCGTGCAACCTGCGGTCCCGGCATCCGGCCCGGGCGCTCCGCCGCCGCTACGGGGCCGTGCGCAGGCAGGCCTCCAGCGCCACCCACGGGAGCATCGCGCACTTCACGCGCGTCACCAGGCGCGACACTCCTGCGAACGCCGCCGCATCCCCGAGGCTCTCCGCCGGTTCCACCTCCCCGCCGCCGCGCATGAGGGCGCGGAAATCGGCGATCAGCTCCACCGCCTGCTCGCGCGTGCTGTTGCGGACGAGATCGGACATGACCGACGCGGATGCCGTGGAGATGCTGCATCCCGATCCGTCCCACGCCAGCGCGCTGATGCGGCCGTCGGGGGCCACCTCGACGCCGAGGGTGATCTCGTCGCCGCACGTGGGGTTCAGTTCGTGGTGAGTCGTGGCGAACCCCGACACGTCGCCGCGGCCGATCGGACGCCGGCTGTGATCGAGGATGACCTCGCGGTACAGGTCGTTCAGATCGCTCATCGGTCGGCTCCGAAGAATCCGCGCACCTCGGCGAGGGCTTCGCCGAGGGCGGCGATGTCGTCGTCGGTCGTGTAGACGTAGGCGCTGGCGCGGGTCGTGGCCGGCACGCCGAGCCGGCGGTGCAGCGGCTGGGCGCAGTGGTGGCCGGTGCGCACCGTCACGCCGCGGTCGTCGAGGAACTGCCCGACGTCGTGGGGGTGCACGCCGTCGACGACGAAGCTCACCAGGGCGGCGCGCTCGGCGCCGGGCGCGGGGCCGAGAATCCGCACGCCGGGGACGCGCACGACGGTGTCCACGAGCGCCTGCGCGAGCTCGTGCTCGCGCTCGGCGACCGCGGTCAAGCCCAGATCGTCGAGATAGTCCGCCGCGGCGGCGAAGCCGACGGCCTGCACGACCGGCTGCGTGCCCGGCTCGAACCGGTGCGGTGCGGGGAGGAAGCCCGCGGACTCGAGCGTCACGGTCGTGATCGCAGAGCCGCCCGTGCGCCCGGGCGGCAGGGCGTTGAGGAGCTCTGTGCGGCCGTAGAGGACGCCGATGCCGGTGGGCCCGAGCATCTTGTGCGCGGAGAAGGCGGCGAAATCCACGCCGAGGCCGTGCAGGTCGAGCGGACGATGCGGGGCGGATTGGCACGCGTCGAGGAAGGTCAGCGCGCCGTGGCGGGCGGCGAGGGCGACGACGTCCTCCACCGGTGCGACGAATCCGGTCACGTTGGAGACGTGGGCGAAGGCGATGAGCCGGGTGCGCTCGGACACGACGCCGGCCATGGCGTCGAGCGTCCACAGCCCGTCATCGTCCACCGGCACGGCGCGCAGGATCGCGCCGGTGCGCGCGGCCAGCCGCTGCCACGGCACGAGGTTGGCGTGGTGCTCCGCCTCGGTGATGACGATCTCATCGCCCGGATGCAGCACCCAGGCGCCCTCGCCGCCTTCGTGTGCGGCATCCGTGAGCGACCACGCGAGCAGGTTGATGGCGTCGGTGGCGTTCTCGGTCCACACGATCTCGTCATCGCCGGCGCCGACGAAGCGGGCGATGCGGGCACGTGCCGATTCGAACGCGGTGGTCGCCGATCCGGTGGCGGCGCTGGAGCCGCGGTGGACGGCGGCGTAGGCGGTCTCGGTGAATGTGCGCTGGGCATCGAGGACCACCGCCGGCGGCTGGGACGTCGCGGCGGAGTCGAGGTACACCTGTCCCGGCCGCCGCTGGACGAACGGGAAGTCGGCGCGCGCCTGGCGCATCGCCGTCGAGCGTGGCATCGTCATGGTTCCTCCGTCATCGGCCGCATGGGCCTGCATCCAGTCTCTCTCGTCCGGCGCCGCCGCGGGCGTGTATCAGGTTCGCCCGCCGTGCGTCAACGGCCCGGGGCGACCGCTCTCGCCGGGATACGTTCGTGGTGTTCGACCCCCGCGGATCAGCCGCAGACCGGTGTTCGGGTCACCGCGTCTCTTCGGCCCGTGGGGAGGACGGCCCCCGTCGGCAGTGGCTTCCGCCGCCGGGGGCCGCGAACCTCCCCCTCCCTCGCGTGGCGCTTCTATCGAGTGGCGCGAGCGAGGTTCTGCTGAATCTCAGACCGCGTCTGCGGCGAGGCGGCGGCCGGCTGATCGCGTTCCACGCGCCAGCTCTCGCTCAGAGGTCCGACGTTCACCGTGTCGTAGCCGAACTCGTCGTATACGCGCGCGGCCAGTTCGGCAGCCTCCGGGTGGTCGCTCGAGGTCACGAGCGCGCGGCGGCCGGGCGTCCCGGTCGGCCTGCCGTGGGTGAGGATGTCTCCGCTGCGGATGTGGTTGAACGCCTTGGCCACCTTCGCGCCGGCCAAGTGCGACTGAACCAGACCGGATGTGGTCGTGTCGCCGCTGTCGAGCGCGGGGATGTGCCCGCCGAACTCCCAGTAGTAGTTGGTCGTATCCAGCACGATCTTGCCGACGAGGGGCGCCACTGGGAGGGACGCGTACGCGGCCATCGGCACGGCGACCGCGACGAAATCACCTGCCGCCGCCGCTTCTTCGGCAGTCGCCGCGGTGACACGATCGCCCAGCTCGGCGACGAGATCCGACAGGGTGTCGGGAGTGCGCGAGTTGGCGATCACGACGTCGTATCCCCGCGCGGCGAACCCGCGCGCCAGGGTCGAACCGATGTTGCCTGCTCCGATGATGCCCACACGAGTCATAGCGGTGCCAACCCGGGGTGGTCCCGGCTCATTCCCGCGGCGACGGTCGCGGTGCGGGCGCGGCGATAGGGTGAACGGAATACTCCGCATCCCGCCGAAACGAGACGGTTCATGAGCACGACACCCCCCGGATGGTACGACGACGGCCATGGCGCCCTGCGCTGGTGGGACGGTGCGCAGTGGACCGAGCACGTGCAGCCGCAGGCGGCTCCGGAGCCCGCGGCCGAGGCGGATGCGGCACCCGCTGCGGCCACCCCCGGGGCGAGCGGACCCGCGGAGTCCGCCGATGCTCCCGTGACGTCGGATGCCCACGCGGCGCCTGTCATCGACGGCCCCGCCGCATCGGATGCCGCGACGCCGGCAGGCCCCGCCTACCCGCCGCAGTACCCGGGAGCCCCGCAGCCCGGCGCCCCCGTCGGCATGCCGCCGCAGCCCGGACCCCCGGCGCCGGATCAGTCCAAGCCCAAGTCCAAGCTCTGGATCCTGTGGACGGTGCTCGGCGGCGTGGTGCTGCTGCTCATCGTGCTCGCCCTCATCCTGGTCCCCATCATCGTCGGGTTGTTCACGACGACTGCGGCGACCACCGGCAGCCCGGAAGAGGCGGCGGCAGTCGAAGCGGTCGAACTCTACGACGAGGCGTGGGGCGACGCGGACTGCGACGCCTACGAGCGATCGACCACCGAGGCGTACCGCGAGAGCATCGGCGTGGCCGATTGCGAGGCGTTCGCCGCCGACGCCGAATCGTTCGGCCTGTCCACCGACGATTACGACCTGGAGGTCACCGAGGTCACCGTCCTCAGCGATGACCGCATCGAGGTGGTCACGCTCGAGACGTACGACTCGCTGTACGACCAGAACGGCGAGCCGCTGGACCAGCCGGAGCCGGTGCAGGACACGCTGCGCTACGAACTCGTGCTGGAGGGCGACCGCTGGGCCATCGACGCCCTCGAGTACGCCGGATGAACGCGTCCGCGCCTCCGCGCCGGGGTGCGCGCTTCGTCTTCGCGTGCGTCGGCATCGGCCTGCTCGCAGGACTCCTCTCCGGCCTGTTCGGTGTGGGCGGCGGCACGGTCATCGTCCCCCTGCTGGTCCTGCTGCTCGGGTTCGACCAGCGCCGGGCCGCCGGCACGTCGCTCGCAGCGATCGTCCCGACCGCCGCGGTGGGGGTCATCTCCTATGCCGTCTCCGGCTCGGTCGCGTGGATCCCGGCGCTCATCCTCGCCGCCGGCGCGGTCATCGGTGCGCAGGTGGGCACGTGGCTCCTGCCCCGCATGTCGCAGACGGCGCTGCGGTGGGCCTTCGTTGCCTTCCTCGTCGGCGTCATCGTGAGCCTCTTCTTCGTCATCCCCTCGCGCGAGGCCACGCTCGAGCTGACATGGCTGACGGGGGCGGGTCTGGCCGCACTCGGCCTCATCACGGGTGTCCTCGCGGGGCTTCTGGGAGTCGGGGGCGGCATCATCGTCGTGCCGGCGCTGCTGCTGCTGTTCGGCACGAGCGACCTGGAGGCCAAGGGCACGTCGCTGCTGATGATGATCCCCACCGCGATCTCGGGAACGATCGGCAACCTCCGCCGCCGCAACGTCGACCTCGCCGCGGCGGGACTGGTGGGGCTCGCGGCGTGCACCACGACGGCCGTGGGGGCGTGGCTGGCGACGATCGTCGATCCGTTCGTCGGCAACATCCTGTTCGCAGCGTTCCTGGTCTTCATCGCCGTGCAGATGGCGATCAAGGCGGTTCGCGGTCGCAAGCGCTGACCGCGGTCGCCCCCGACGCCCTCGGTAGACTGGACGCGTGCCCGTCAATCCCCAGCTCGTCGGCCGGACGTTCCCGCCGACCGCTCCCTATCTGGTCGGCCGGGAGAAGGTGCGCGAGTTCGCCCGCGCCGTCTTCGCCGACGCGCCCGCGCACACCGATCCGGACGCGGCGCGCGCGCTCGGGTACGCCGATGTCGTCGCACCGCCGACCTTCGCGATGGTCATCCAGGACCTGACTCTGCAGCAGCTTCTGAGCGAGCCGGATGCGGGCATCGAACTGGCCCGGACGATCCATGCCGAGCAGCGGTTCCGCTACACGCGCCCCATCGTCGCCGGAGACGAGCTGACGGCGACGCTCACCGTCGGCGGGGTGCGCACCGTGGGAGGCAACGCGATGGTGACCAGCGAGACCGAGATGACCGATGCCGCCGGCGCGCACGTGGTGACGGCCACGACGGTGCTCCTGGTCGGATCGGGGGAGCCCGCATGAGCGCCGTGGGAGACGTCGTCGCCGAGCGCACGGTGCACCTGACGCGGGAATCGCTCGTGCGCTACGCCGGAGCATCCGGGGATTTCAATCCCATCCACTATCGCGACGACGTCGCCGCCGAGGTCGGGCTGCCCGGAGTGGTCGCCCACGGGATGCTGACGATGGGCATCGCCGTCGGCGCGATCGGGGAATGGCTGGGGGATCCCGGCCGGATCCTGGAGTACGGCGTCCGCTTCACGCGGCCCGTCGTGGTGCACCCCGACAACGGCGCCGATCTGCACATCGTGGCGAAGCTGGGCGCGGTGGATGAAGACGTCGTGCGCATCGATCTCACGGTGACGCACGCCGAGACGACCGTGCTGGGCAAGGCCCAGGTGCGCGTGCGCGCCTGACCCATGCCCGAGCTCTCACCCGTCCCCCTCGCGCAGCTGACCACGCTGCGCACCGGCGGCGCACCCCACCGCCTCGTCGAAGCGACCACGACCGACGAGCTGATCGCGACGCTGCGGTCCGTGTGGGCCGACGGCGACCCGTGGCTGCTCGTGGGCGGCGGTTCGAACCTCTTCGTCGGCGACGAGCCGTTTCCCGGCACGGTCGTGCTCGTGCGCACGCGGGGCATCGAGCGGCTTCCCGGATCGCGCCCGGGCACCGCGCGGCTTCGTGTGCAGGCCGGCCACGACTGGGACGAGCTCGTGGCGTACACCGTCGCGGAGGGGCTCGGCGGAGTCGAGGCGCTGTCGGGCATCCCCGGCACCGTCGGGGCCGCCCCGGTGCAGAACATCGGCGCCTATGGGCAGGAGATCGTCCAGACACTCGTGGAGGTGGAGCTGCTGGACGAGCACACCGGCGACGTGTCGGTCGTGCCGGCATCCGAGCTGGGGCTCGGTTTCCGCACGTCGGTGCTCAAGCACCACTACGGCTCGGTCCCCGCACGCTCCGCGGCGATCCTCAGCGTGACGTTCGAGCTGGAAGAGGTCGGCGACCGGGCGCGCCCGATCGCCGGAGAGCAGCTGCGCACGGCGCTGCGTCTGGCCCCCGACGCCGCCGTGCCGTTGAGCTACGTGCGCGAGAGCGTGCTCGCGATCCGCCGGAGCAAGGGGATGGTGCTCGATCCGGGCGACCCCGACACCACCAGCGCCGGATCGTTCTTCCAGAACGCGATCGTCTCCGACGCGTTCGCGCGCACGCTGCCGGCCGAGTGCCCCCGCTGGCCGGTGTCGCCCGATCTCGACACCGTGCTGGTGATCCCGCTCGCCGAGTTCGACGGGGTCGTCCCGGCCCTCGCCGCCGCCGCACCCGAGGTGAAGGTCAGCGCCGCGTGGCTCATCGAGCACTCCGGGCTCGGCAAGGGCTTCCGCCTGCCGCGGTCCCGTGCCGGGCTGTCGACCAAGCACACGCTCGCCCTGACCAACCGGGGCGGCGCGAGCGCCGAGGAGCTCGCCGAGCTCGCCCGGTTCGTGCAGCAGCGCGTGCAGTCGGAGTTCGGACTCCTCCTCCAGCCCGAGCCGGTGCTGGTGAACGTCGAGCTCTGACCCCCGCCCCCGCCCGCCCGCCGCCCCACCCACCATCCGCGAGACTGCACGCCACCGGCGAGACCGCGACATGATGTCGCGGTCTCGACACGTGCGCGCAGTCTCGCGGATGCGGGCGGCCCGGGCCTCCGAGCGGAGAGCCCGGGTCAGGCGAAGAGGCGCTGCAGGCGCTGGACGCCCTCGAGCAGCTGGTCGTCGCCCAGGGCGTACGACAGGCGCAGGTAGCCGCTGGGACCGAACGCCTCACCGGGCACGACGGCCACTTCGGCCTCCTCCAGGATGAGGTCGGCCAGCTCGAGCGAGGTGGTCGGCGTCTTGCCGCGCCATTCGCGGCCGAGCAGACCCGTCACGTCGGGGTACACGTAGAACGCCCCCAGGGGCTCGGGCACCGTCACGCCGGGGATCTTCGCCAGCTCCGACACGATGAGCCGCCGGCGCCGGTCGAAGGCGAGACGGAAGCCCTCCGCCTCGTCCTGGGGTCCGCTGAGGGCCGCGAGCGCGGCGCGCTGGGCGATGTTGTTGACGTTGCTGGACAGGTGCGACTGCAGGTTCGCGGCGACCTTGATCGCGTCGGCGGGCCCCACCATCCAGCCCACGCGCCATCCGGTCATGGCGTACGTCTTGGCGACCCCGTTCACGAGGATCGTCTGGCCGGCGAGGTCGGGCACCGCCTCGACGATGGATGCGGCGTGCGCGCCGTCGTACACGAGGTTCTGGTAGATCTCGTCGGTGATGACCCACAGCCCGTGCGCGAGCGCCCAGTCGCCGATCGCCTTGGTCTCCTCCGGCGTGTAGACGGCGCCGGTGGGGTTGGACGGGGACACGAACACGAGCGTCGTGGTGCGGTCGGTGCGGGCGGCTTCGAGCTGCTCGACCGTGACCTTGTAGTCCTGATCGGCCCCGGCGAACACCTCGACGGGTGTGCCGTCGGCCAGCGCGATGGCCTCGGGGTAGGTGGTCCAGTACGGCGCCGGCAGCAGCACCTCGTCGCCGGGGTTCACCACGGTCTGGAAGGCCTGGTACACCGCCTGCTTGCCGCCGTTGGTCACGATGACCTGCGACGCCTCGACCTCCAGGCCGGAGTCGCGCAGCGTCTTGGCGGCGATGGCCTCGCGCAGAACGGGAAGGCCCACGGCGGGGGTGTAGCGGAAGTTCGCGGGGTCGGCGAGCGCCTCGGCCGCGGCATCCACGATGAACTGCGGCGTGGCGAAGTCGGGCTCGCCAGCGGCGTAGGAGATGACCGGACGCCCCGCGGCCTGCAGGGCCTTGGCCTTCGAATCCACCTTCAGCGTGGCGGACTCGGCGATCGCGGACAGCTTGCGGGAGAGGGGGGCGCGGGATGTCACGGCACGAGCCTACCGGCGCGCGGCGTTCGTTACAGGGTCGTTGCCCGCCGCCGGCGGGCCGTGGCATATCGTGACGCGGAGGGGGTGGCGATGCGGCGCGCACGGATGCTGGTGGCCGGTGTCGTCCTGGCCGCGATGCTCAGCGGCTGCGCCGGCATTCCGGGCTTTCCCGTGCCGCGTCCGGATGCGACGGCGGTCGGCGAGATCACGTGCACCGAGGCCTTCTCCGACCCCGGCCCCACCGTGGTGGCGGGGGCGGTGCCGGACGGCTTCGACCCGGTGGCGGTGTACCGGTGCGACCCGTACGCCACCGACGAGGACCACGCCGGCACGTGGTCGGGGTCGCGGCTGGAGCGATTCGACGGCGACCTGGGGCCGCTGCTGGCGGCACTGGCCGAGCCCGACGGAGCCCGGTGGTTCGGCGCGTGCACGGCCATCGGGTACGCCGGGCCGGAGTTCTGGCTCGCGGACGCGCAAAGCCACTACGTCCGGGTCGCCTACCCGGCGGACGGATGCGGTCAGCCCCAGCCCGGCGCCGTCGCCGCGGTGGACGCCGCGATCGAGCGCCTGCGGCTGACCGAGGAGACCTTCACCCCCGCGGTGCTCGTGGAATCGCGCGCCGCCGATGCCGCCGGATGCGCGACGCAGGCGGGGATGCTGGTGCTCGCGGACGGGGCGGGGCTCGACGTGTCGGCACCCGCGCCCGAGCCCGAGGAGGTCGCGACGATCCCGTGGGAGCCGGCCCCGCTGCCGGCCGCCGCCGAGATCGACGCACTCCTGGTGTGTCGCTACGAGACCGGTACCGCGGTGCAGGGCGCCTTCACGGGGGCCGGCACGCTCGGCGCCGACGACGCCCGTGCCGCTGTCGCGTCGGCCGCGGCCGCCGCTGGCGCGCCGGCGACCGACGCGCCCGCGTGCCGCAGCACGGCGACCCGTCTGGCGGTGGCGCATCCGCTGATCGCCGGGCAGCCCGCATCCGCGTCGTTCACCGTCGAACTCGACGGATGCCGCCGCCTGGTCGACCCGAGCCTGCGTGCCGTGCCCGCGCCGCCCGAACTCGCCACGCTGCTGCAGGCCGGCTGACGGACCTGCGCCCGCCGGTTCCCTAGGCTCGTCGGGTGATCGAGTGGATTCTGGCGGAGTGGATGCAGATCGTCGGGTTCGCCACCGGCGCCGCATGCGTGTTCCTGGCGGCGCGCCGCAACGTGTGGACGTACCCGGTGGGCATCGCGAACAACGTCGTCTTCCTCGCCGTCTTCCTGCCCGCCGGTCTGTACGCCGCGGCCGCGCTGCAGCTGGTGTACCTCGCCCTCGGCGTGCACGGGTGGTGGCGGTGGACGCGCGGCGTCGAGCACGATCGCCACTACATCGCCCGCACGCCCCGCCGAGCCATCCTGTGGCTCATCGTCGCCGGTGTCGCCGGCGCCGCCCTGCTGACGTGGGTGCTGTCGACCTTCACCGATTCGCAGGTCGCCGTCGCCGACGCTCTCACGACGTCGGCGAGCCTCGTGGCGCAGTACATGCTCAACCGCAAGTGGCTGGAGAACTGGTTCGTCTGGATCGGAGTGGACATCGCGTTCGTCGCGCTGTCGATCGTCACGGGCCTGTGGGTCGTCGCCGCCCTGTACGCCCTGTTCATCGCGCTGTGCGTGTTCGGATGGCGGTCGTGGCGGCGGGTGGGGGCCGAGACCGCGGCGGACACCCGGACGGATGCAGCGGACGCGCGTGCCTGAGCGGCGGTTCCACCACGGCCTGATCGTGGGGAAGTTCTACCCGTTGCAAGCGGGGCACTCCCACCTCATCCGCACGGCCCTGCGCGCGTGCGATCGGGTCACCGTCGAGCTGATCGGGTCGTCGGTCGAGTCGGTCGCCGTCGCCACGCGGGAGCAGTGGATCCGCGAAGAGCACCCCACCGCGCACGTCGTCGCGTTCGTCGACGACACCCCCGTCGATTTCGCCTCCGAGACCGCGTGGGACGCGCACACGGCCGTCATCGCGGGCGCCCTCGACGCCCCCGTCGACGCCGTCTTCACCTCGGATGCGTACGGGGAGGAACTGGCGAAGCGACTGCATGCGGCGTGGGTGCAGGTCGACCCCGGTCGCGTGCGCAATCCCGTGTCGGGCACGGCGGTGCGCGCCGACCTCGCCGCCCACTGGCACGAGCTCGCACCCGCGGTGCGCGCGAGCCTGGCGGCGCGCATCGTGGTGCTCGGCGCCGAATCCACCGGGTCCACGACCCTCGCCGCCGCCCTCGCCGACGAACTCGGCACGCACTGGGTGCCCGAATACGGCCGCGAGCTGTCGGTCACGCGTGCGGGCGGGCTCGCCGCCCCGTGGCGCAGCGACGAGTTCGACCTCATCGTCGACCGGCAGATCGCGATGGAGGATGCGGCGCTGCGACGCGTGCCGGCGCCGGTGCTCGTGTGCGACACCGATGTGCTCGCCACCGCCCTCTGGCACGAGCGGTACGTGGGTGCACCGGCACCGCGCATCCTCTCGCGCGCCGCCGGGCACCGGCCCGCGCTGTACGTGCTCACCGGCGACGAGATCCCCTTCGTCCAGGACGGCACCCGCGACGGCGAGCACATCCGCGCGCACATGCAGGCCCGCTTCCGCGCGGCGCTCGAGGGGCAGCCCGTGCCCTGGCTGGAGGTGCGCGGCGACGTCGCCACGCGCGTGCGCGAGGCCCTTCCGGCCGTGCACGACGCCCTCGCGCGAGCACTGGCGTTCACCGCGCCGCTGGAGGGGCGGCCCCTCGAGGAGCAGCTCGCTCTGCAGCGCCGGGCCGGCCGATAGGCTGGCGAAATGGCGGATCGCTGGCACAAGGTCTCCGAATCACCGACGACCCCGTCCGCATCCGCCGGGGTGTCCCAGCTCACCGCGGAGGACCTGTTCCGCGAACCCGACGTCGACATCCACGTGCCACTGGATGAGAAGCTGCGGCGCACCTACTACTGGATCGTCAACCGCGCCGTCATCTCGCCCTACTACGACGTGGAGTTCTCCACCGGCGCCCCCGTGAGCTTCCCGCTCGGCGACGCGGGCGCCGAGCTCACGCTGCCCACCGAGCCGTCGTTCTCCTCGAACGTGCTGCTTCCGCTGCTGACCTTCGCCGTGGGCGGGAAGTGCCTGCTGATCGGCGGCCCCGGCCGCGGCAAGACGACCGTCGCCGTGCTGATGGGCGTGCTGGCCGGTTCATCGGCGGAGGAGGTGCGCCGCGGCGTCCAGCAGGGGCAGCCGCAGCTGACGATCAGCGACCTCGTCGGCATCCCGCTGCCGCGAGACCTGGTTCACGCCGAGAGCCTCGCCGAGATCGGGATCGCGTGGCGGGACTGGCTCACCCGCCCGGTCAAGATCATCGACGAGTACAACCGCATCCCCACCAAGACGCAGTCGGCACTGCTGACGATGGTGGCGGAGGGGTACGTCGAAAGCCACGACCAGATGCATCGCACCGCCCCGCCCTCCGGCGTGGAGAGCTGGTTCTTCACCGCCAACGACGACGCCGGCGGCGGCACGTTCCCCGTCATCCAGGCACTGCGCGACCGGATGGACGTCACCGTCCAGGCCGCGAGCTTCAACAGCCGGTTCTTCGACGAGCTGGTGGCGCGCGTGGAGGCGGGGGAGAAGCCCGAGGAGCACGTCCCCGCAGAGCTGGTCTTCGCGCCCGACGAGCAGAGCCGCATGCGCGCGGCGATCCGGGCCGTGCCGGTACCGGCGCAGGTGCGGCGACGGCTGGAGTTCTTCCTCAGCCACTTCGAGTTCGTCCAGGCCGGCGGGCGGCGCTTCGAGTACCGCACGAAGGACACCGTCACCACCGCCGGCGGGCGCGTGGCCGAGGCGATCGAGGCGAACTCGGGGGCCGATCTGGCGGCCGACCTGGGCGCGCAGTCGATCAATGGGCTCTCCGTCCGGGCGCTGCAGACCCTCATCGTCTACGCCAAGGCCATCGCCTGGTTCCGCGGGCGCGACGCCGTCGGTGTCGACGACGTCGGCGCCGTGCTGCCCTTCGTGCTGCGCGGCAAGCTCCTGCCCAACCCCACGCATGCGCGCTTCGACGTCGGGGCGGAGCGGGAGCTCGCCACCGATCTCATGAGCTGGCTCGCCGACCTCTTCGCCGAGTCGTGCCGTCAGTTCGACGCCCTCGGCCGCGGCCACCACGACCCTGTCCGCGATCTGCTCACCCAGCTGGATGGCGGGCTGGACGGGCTGAGCGCCGTGGACGCCTCCCGCCGCATCACGGAGATCGAGGCCCGCGTGCGGGCGATCTCGGTCACCGGCAAGTTGTACGGGCGCGATTTCGACGACCTCACCAGCCTGAAGTACCTTCACCAGCGCTACACGGCCTACCTCCGATGGGTGGAGCGGCAGCGGTGAACCGACTGCCGGGGCACCTCGCCGACCAGAGCCCGCCCTCCGGAGCGCCGGAGCCGGTCGCAGACGTGGACTGGGCCGTCGCCGGGCGGAACGTGCGCCGCGCCGGCGGCGATCCGGAGCGGTTCGCCGCCGGCATCGCCGACGCCCTGCGCGCGGCCGGCGGGGCCGACGACGTCGTCGCGCTGGCGGGGATCGCGGCCTGGCGATCGGGTGCACTGGCGTACCGCGACGACGCGCTCGCCCGCATCGCCACCCTCGAGGCGGCGGGGCGCGCGGGCGCGGCCGCGGCTCTCGGCCTGGAGCCGGGCGAGCTCGACGCGTTCACGGAGCGGCAGCGGACCGACCGCTTCTGGTGGCCGGGGCGTGCCGCCGCCAGCGGGTACGTGTGCGCCGTGGGCGGGTTCGCGGGACTGGGCGGTGCCTGGGTGGCGCCACCGGTCTCCGGGATGACGCTGAGTGCGGAAGGCGCGTTCGCCATCCAGGCGGGCGATGAGTGGTGGCGACTGGACGCCGACGTGTGGGGGTCGCAGCTGTCGCGCCTGGACGCGGAGCCCGAGGCCCCCGGCGCTGCCGGGCCCGCCTCGATCGTGTGCCTGCCCGATTCCTACCTGGCGTGGGTGCACGTGCGGGCTGCCGCGTGACGCCGGGCGCGGCCACGTCGATCCCGCTGATCGGCGACGCGCGTGCAGCGTGGGATCGCGCGCTGGCGCTGTGGGGCGTGCACATGCACGACGCCGAGCTGAGGCCCGGAGCCGGCCAGGGCGCTCCGGCGTGGTTCACCTTCCCGCCCTCGATCACCGTCGACACCGAGAGAGTGCGCGAGCTCGGTGGCGCGGGTGAGCTGGAGAGCGTCTTCGCCCACGAACTGGGCCACCACGTGCTGGCGCCGAGCACCCGCATCGATGCCCTCAAGATCCGCCATCAGCTCGCCCGGGCGCTTGTGGCATCGGGGGCCGAATCGGTGCGTGACGACGATGTCGCGCTGCTGTCCAACCTGTGGACCGACGTCCTCGTGAACACGCGCGTCGGCCTGCTCCAGCGGCGACGCGACGGCGAGGGAGCAGAGCCGGGGATCGTCCGGCTGGGGCGTGCCCTGTACCGCCCGTCGCGCGAATCGTCCAGCCGCCTGTGGTGGCTGTACCTGCGCACCTACGAACTGCTCTGGAACCTTCCGCCCGGGGCGCTGGCGACTCCGGATCCGCCGGCAGCTCCCCCCGCGGCAACCGCACGGGCGCGGATCACGGAGGTCCCGCTGGAGAAGATCCCGGAGCGATTCCGCGAGAAGGAGGTGGCCCTGCGGGCAGCCCGCCGGGAGGCCGAGCGGGTCGCGGCGGAGCTGGACGGCGCCATCACGACGCATCCGGTGCTCGACGCGGATCTGCTCGCCGGGATCGTGCGCGCCTTCGCGGCCGACCCGGTGGGCGGCGCGCTGCGCTTCGGCGTGCTGGCCGCCCCCTACCTCGTGGAGGAGCGCCGCTCGGGCGGCGCCGCCGGCGTGCCCGGGGGAGCGTGCGCCGCCGACGACGCACCCGCGACCGCCGGCGAACTCGGCCGGGTGCTGGGCGACCCCCGCCTGCACGGGGCGATACCCGACCGCGCCGGACGCGCCGACGACGGCACGGGCCGCGGCCAGCGGCTGGATGTGGCCCGCACGCTCGAGCTGTACGCGGCGTCCGATCCCGACGCCGTCGTGGCCGCGTGGTACCGCGCGCAGGCGGCGCCATGGGTGCGTCCGGTGACCCAGCGCATCCCCGCGCGCCCCGCATCCGATCTGCCCGGCCCGCTGGAGAAGTGGGAGAGCGGCGACGACCTCTCCGACCTCGACTGGGCCGCGACGCTGCAGGCCGGAGCCGACGTGGTCCCGGGGGTCACCACGCGGCGCCGATCCTGGCTCGACGACGACCCCGAGCCGCAGGAGGGCAGCGTCGAGCTCGACCTGTACATCGACTCCTCCGGCTCCATGGCGCGCCCGCGCACCGGCTCCCCGGCGGTGCTGGCCGGGATGATCCTCGCGCTCTCGGTGCTGCGGGGAGGCGGGCGCGTGCGGGTGACGAGCTTCTCCGGCCCCGGACAGGTCGCCGGCGGCGATGGGTTCGTCCGCGATCCGGCCCGCGTCGTCGGCGACCTCGCGGAGTACTTCGGCGGCTCGACGTCCTTCCCGCTCGACCTCCTCCAGCGTCGGTACGCGCCGCTGGCGCCCCCGCGCGACGGCGAGCGGCGGCACCTCGTGGTGCTGTCGGACGACGGGCTCACCTCGATGTTCGGCGACGGGAACGAGCCGTTCGCGGGGGTCGCGGCCGCCACGCGCGGCAAACTCACGACCGGCACGCTGGTCGTCCTGGCGTGGGCGCGCCGCATCGAGCCGCTCGCGCGCGAAGCCGGCTACGACACCCTGTACCTGGAGCGGATGGATGACGCACCCCGCGTGTGCGCACGACTGGCGGAGGTGCTGCATGGCTGAGTCCGGCGAACTGCTCGAGGTGTGGGTGTCGATGGCGCAGTCCGACGACGCGGCATGGGCGGCCGCGCGACCGGGACCCTCGCTCGCCGCCGTCGCCGCGCGCCTGTCGAGCGTGCCGCGGGCGTTCCTCGACGATCGCGTCTCGATCCAGGCGCTCGCCGGTGACGTGCTGGGCCGTCCCGTCGTGGCCGCCTCGTATGCGCAGGACCGGCGCGTCCGCCAGGGCGCCGCGCTGGCCCTGTGGCTCCTGGCCAGTGAGAGCACCGTCGAGCCGTTCGATCCTCCGCTGCAGTACGTCACCGGGACATCCGCCGTCGATGTGCTCGCGCTGCGCCTGGCGCCTGTCACCGACCCGCTCGAGTGGCTCTCCGACGAGGAGCGTCGCGAGGAGGCCGTGCGCATGTTCCTGCTGTGGTGCGGGCACTTCCCCGCGGGGGAGGATGCGGCCACCGCGCGGGCGCTGCTGGAGGCGCGCGACTCCCTGCGCCGCAACAGCGCACTCGCCGAGGCGTACGAGGCTCATCGGCACCGAGCAGAGATCGCGCGCCGACTCAACGAGGCGCGGGCGAGGGAGGCTGCCGCGAGGTACTCCAGTGAGTGACCCTGTCGCATCCGACGATCCGCTCGCGCTCGCCGAGTACGCCGCGGGCGGGGCGGCGGTGCTCACCGACGCCGAGCGGTGGCCCACGATGGACGCCGCCGGAGCGGCTCGCCTGCACCGCTGGCGGACACATCCCGCCGCCCCGCGGTGGGTGCACGAGACCGGTGACCGCGTCACGCCCGACATGCTCGACCGGGTGCGCACGCCGCTGCCGACGCAGGGGTGGCTGGCGGAGCACCTCGAGACCGCCCGCAGGCTCCTCTATTACCGGGGCATGCCGGGTCTGCACACCCTCGCCGACTTCCCGCCGATCGGCCGCGCGCATCTGGCCGCCGACATCGCCGCGTTCGTGCCGCTGGACGCCGACCTCGGGCGCATCCTGCACGGCACGAGCTCGGGGTCGACGGGCGCGGCCCTGCGGATTCCCGACGACGTCGAAGAGGTCGCCCGCGGCTTCCACCACCTCGTCGGGCTCGTGTCCGGTGCCGGGGTGCACTGGCGACCGGACGGGGAGCGTCTCGCGCTGGTCTCGGTCGTGCACCAGCGGCAGGCGTTCACGTACGTGTCGCTCGTGAGCGGGTTCGACCAGCGCGCGATGGCGCGGCTCAACCTCGCCGCGCATGCGTGGGAGGCGGCATCCGACCGCGCCGCCTTCCTCCGCGACGCCGACCCGCAGGTCATCACGGGCAACCCGACCAGCCTCGCCGAACTCCTCGCCCCCGACCTGCGGGGTGTCGTCCGGCCGCTGGCGCTGTTCTCGGGGGCGATGGCGCTGGCCGCACCGCTGCGGGCCGACCTGGAGGCGGCGTTCGGATGCCCCGTCTTCGACGTGTACGGACTGCACGAGACCCGCCCCCTCGCCGTGCGCACCGACGACGGGCCCTTCCGGGTGCTCGATCGTCGCGTGCTCGTGGAGGCCCTCGGCCCGGACGGGCGTCCGGTCGCCGAGGGCGAGGTGGGGGAGATCACGGTGACGGCGGGGGAGAACCCGCTCCTGCCGTTGGTGCGCTACCGCACCGGCGATTTCGGGCGGCTCGTGCCGCTTCCCGGCGGCGGTGTCGGCATCGCGGATCTCGAGGGCCGCGAGCACACCGTGTTCGTCAGCGGTGAGGGCGGCCGCATCCCGTGCGTGGACCTCACGCAGCAGCTGCAGGCGCACGGCGCGCACGGGTGGAGCGTCGAGCAGTCCGCCGACGGGCGGGTGCGGGCGCGCATCGCCGGCGGCGACGCGGATGCCGTGGCCGAGGCCCTCCGCGCCCTCCTCCGCCAGCCGCTCGAGGTCGAGCGCGTCGAGCGCGTCGCCGACCTCGGCGACGGCAAGCCCCGCCGCTACCGCTCCGCCGCCCCCGCCCCCACCCCCGCCGCGACCCCCACCCCCGCCCCCATCCCCGCGAGACTGCTGCCCACCGGCGAGACCGCGACATAAGGCCGCGGTCTCGTCGGGTCCGTGCAGTCTCGCGGCCGACGGATGGACGGGGCGGCCGCGGGACGGGCGGATGCCGCGGCATAGGATGAGGCGGGTGCGCGCTGCGCGCGGAGGAGGCTGCCGTGGTCGAGGACCGCAAGACATGGGTGCTCGTGGACGGCGAGAACATCGACGCCACTCTGGGCGGCTCCATCCTGGGGCGCCGTCCTCAGCCGGAGGAGCGGCCGCGGTGGGACCGCATCCTGAGCTTCGCCGCCGACGCGTGGAACCAGGAGGTGCGGGGCCTGTTCTTCCTGAACGCCTCCACCAACCTCCCGATGCCGTTCGTGCAGGCCCTGCTCGCGATCGGCTACCAGCCGGTGCCGCTGTCGGGGGAGCAGCACGAGAAGGTCGTCGACATCGCCATCCAGCGGACGCTGCAGGCGCTGCGCGACCGCGAAGACGACGTCATGCTCGTCAGCCACGATGGTGACTTCGTCGACGACGTCGGCGCGCTCGCCGACGGATCCCGGCGCCTGGGCGTGCTGGCGTTCGAAGAGTTCCGCAACTCCGCCTTCGCCGCCATCCCCGGCCTGCGCTTCTACGACCTCGAGTTCGACGTCGGCGCCTTCGACGCGCAGCTGCCGCGCGTGCGGATCATCCCGATCGACGAATTCGACCCAGCCCAGTTCCTGCGCTGATCCCGCCGCGTCACGCCGGCGAACGCCCCGGAGGGGCGATGTGGTGGTTTGATCGGTGTGTGACACGTCGTGTGGAACCCTCCCCCTCCGTCAGCCCGGAGCCGACGCTGCGGCACGCGCTGCGGCACGTGTCCAAGCAGTTCTCCGGCCAGCTGCAGCGGCGGATCCAGGAGCACGGCGTGAGCCACGCGGAGTACGTCGCGATGTTCGCCCTCAAGCGGCTGCCGAACCTCTCCAGCGCCGAAGTGTCGCGGTGGACGGGTGTGACACCGCAGGCGGGCAACCAGATCGTGCAGGGGCTGCTCGAGCGCGAGCTCGTGCAGCGCCACCCCTCCCGAGACCACGGACGCGTGCTCCTCATCGAGCTCACCGACGAGGGGCGCCGGGTGATCGACGCGTGCGAACGCGATGCGAACGACCTGGAGAACCAGATGTGTCAGGAGATGACCGGTGAGCAGCGCAGCGAGCTGATGTCACTGCTGCGCCTCGCCGCCGCGGGGCTGGGCAGCCCCATCTCCTCGCCTGCCCGATAGCTCCGCGCGGACCCCCGCAGTGAGCACGAGACATTTGTTGTGTCATCAAACTTGATCAATATCTAGTCACTTGATACTCTCGCCGAAGGGGCCATGGAGGCCCGCCGTTTGGCGAGGAGGCTGAACTTGATTGGGATGTTGGGCAAGCGCCTTCTCCTGGTGATTCCGATGGTGCTGGTCGTCTCGATCATCATGTTCCTGCTGGCTTCTCTCGTGCCCGGCGATCAGGCGCGCACGATCCTGGGCGAGAACGCATCGCCGGAGGCTGTGGCCGCGCTGCGCAAGCAGCTCGGCCTGGATCTGCCGCCGATCCAGCAGTACTTCAACTGGGCGCTCAACGCGCTGCAGGGCGACCTGGGCTCGTCGATCTACAGCGGCGAGCCGGTCACCTCGATCCTGGCGGGGCGACTCCCCGTCACCCTCTCGCTCATGGTGCTCTCCACGCTCGCCATCGGCGTGGTCGGCATCGTGCTGGGGCTGGCGAGCGCCCTGCGCGGCGGATGGCTCGGCCGCGTGCTCGACGCGATCTCGCTGGTGGGACTCGCCGTCCCCGGCTTCGCGATCGCGATCTTCGCGGTGTCGCTGCTGGCGGTCACCGTCCGTATCTTCCCCGCCACCGGCTACGTGCCGCTTCACGTGAGCCTCGGGGGATGGCTGTGGACGCTCGTCCTGCCCGTCTTCGCGCTGAGCCTGGGTGGAACGACCCTCGTGGCCAAGCAGGTGCGCGACTCCGCGAAGGACGCGCTGGCGAAGGACTATGTGCGCTTCCTCCGCGCGAACGGGGTGAGCGAGACGTCGATCGTGCTGCGGCACGTCCTCAAGAACGCCGCGATCCCCGCCGTGACCGTTCTGGGCATCGGTGCGATCGCGTCGCTGACGGGCACCGTCTTCGTCGAGAACGTCTTCGTCCTCCCCGGGCTGGGGACCATGGCGACGCAGGCGACGCTGAACCACGACCTGCCCGTTCTGCTGGGCATCGGGGTGCTCTTCACACTCATCACCGTCTTCATCAACCTCCTCGTCGACATCGTCTACGGGGTTCTCAACCCGAAGGTGAGGGCCGCCTGATGGCTGCGCGTCGTCGTCGTCAAGGATCGCCGCGCGTCGTGGCGAGCAACCGGCGGAACCTCTTCGTCGACGTTATGCGCCGGCCGCTGGGCGCGGGGGCAGCGGTGTATCTCGCCGGAGTCGTGCTGGCCTCGGCGCTGGCACCCGTGCTGGCTCCGCACGATCCGCTCAAGCAGTCGCTCACCGCCGTGCGGCAGGGGCCCTCCGCGGAGTACCCCCTCGGCACGGACGCCCTCGGCCGGGATCTGCTGAGCCGCCTGCTCTACGGCGGCCAGGAGTCGCTCATCGGGGTGGCGCAGGCGCTCATCGTGGCCCTGGTGATCGCGGTTCCGCTGGGCATCGCTTCCGGCTACTTCGGCGGATGGTTCGACCGCGTCGTCATGCGATGCATCGACATCAACATGGCCATCCCCAACCTCATCGTGACCCTCGCGGTGCTGGCGATCTTCCGCAACAGCATGGCCGCCGCGATGGTCGTCTACGGCGTCCTCGTGTCGGCCTCCGCGGCGCGCGTCATCCGCAGCGCCGCCCTCGGGGTGCGGGAGGAGTTGTACATCGACGCCGCGCGCACGACCGGGCTCGGTGGTCTGCAGATCCTCGTCCGGCACATCTTCCCCCGCACGCTCGGCGTCATCATCGTGCAGGCGGCCATGCTCAGTGCCATCGCGCTGGGGGTGCAGACGGGTCTGGCCTTCCTCGGCTTCGGTCCGCCGCCGCCCGAGCCCACGTGGGGCGGGATGGTGGGCGAGGCTTCCTCGATGCTGCAGTTCCACACGTGGATGATCGTGCCCACCGCCGGCGTCATCACCCTCACGACCCTCGCCTTCGGCCTCCTCGGCGACGCGGTGCGCGACGCCAACGCCGAGGGCATCCAGCGCCCGATGCGCCCGTCCACGTCCCGCTCGCGCGCAGCGCGGGGTCAGGCGCAGGCTGCCCGCGTCGCCGCCGCGGCGGCGGTCGATCCGGTGGCCCCGGCCCCGGCGGACGCGCTGCTGTCCGTCCGCGGCCTGACGGTGGCATTCGGCTCCGGGGACGACGAAACGATCGTCGTCGACGGCGCGGACTTCGACATCCGTCGCGGCGAGACGGTCGGGCTCGTCGGCGAATCCGGCTCGGGCAAGACCGTGACGGCGATGGCCGTGCTCGGCCTGCTGGCCGAGGGCGGACGCGTCGTGTCGGGCCGGATCTGGTTCGAGGGCGCCGACATCTCCGGCTACACCCAGGCGCAGTACCGCGCGCTGCGGGGAACCAAGATGGCGATGATCTCGCAGGAGCCGATGGTCGCGCTGGACCCCGCGTTCCGCATCGGCTTCCAGCTGGCCGAGGTGATCCGCTCGCACAACAAGATCAGCTGGCGAGCCGCGCGCAAGCGCGCCGTCGATCTGCTCGCAGCGGTGCGCCTGCCCGACCCCCAGCACGTCGCCTCGCTGTACCCCCACCAGGTCTCCGGCGGCATGGCGCAGCGCGTGGCCATCGCCATCGCCCTCGCCGGCCGGCCGCAGCTGCTCATCGCCGACGAACCCACCACGGCGCTGGATGTGACCGTGCAGGCCGAGATCCTCGACCTGCTCCGGGCGCTGCAGCGCCGGATGGGCATGGCGATCCTCTTCGTCACCCACGACTGGGGGGTCGTCGCCGACATCTGCGACCGCGCCGTGGTGCTGTACGCCGGGCAGGTGGTCGAGCACGCGACCGTGTCGGAGATGTTCCGCGATCCGCTGCATCCCTACACCCAGGCGCTGCAGGCATCCGATCCGCACAACGCCGTCAAGGGAGAGCCGCTTCCCACCATCGGCGGGGTCGTCCCGCCGCCGGGCCAGTGGCCGGAGGGCTGCCATTTCGCCGCCCGGTGCCGCTTCGTCACCGACGCGTGCCGTGTGGGTCGCATCCCGCAGGTGGACCGCGGCGAGGGTCGGGATGCCCGCTGCATCCGCATCGACGTCGCCCGCGCCGCCCGCATCGAGGAGAGTGTCCGATGACCACGACCGTGCCGCCGATCCTCGAGGTGCAGAACCTGTCGGTGGAGTACCGCCGCGGACGGCGTCGCACCCTCGCCGTCGATGACGTGAGCCTGCAGATCGCACCCCGCGAGACGCTCGGACTCGTGGGCGAATCGGGCTCGGGCAAGTCCACGATCGGCAAGGCGGTACTGGGCCTCGTGCGCCCCAGCAGCGGAGTCATCAAATACGACGGCCGCGACATCCTGAGCCTGTCCAAGACGCAGCGCCGGGCGCTCACGAAAGAGCTCCAGGTCATCTATCAGGACCCGCACACGTCGCTGGATCCCACCAAGCCCATCGGCTACTCCATCGCCGAACCCGTGCAGGTGCACGAACCGGCATCCAAGGAGGTCGTGCGCGAGCGCGTGTTCGCGATGCTGCGGCGGGTGGGGCTGAGCGAGGACGCGGCGCGGCGGTTCCCGGCTCAGTTCTCCGGCGGGCAGAAGCAGCGCATCGCGATCGCCCGTGCGCTGATCCTCTCGCCCCGGCTCGTGGTGTGCGACGAACCCGTCAGCGCGCTGGATCTGTCCATCCAGGCCGAAGTCATCAACCTGATGGCCGAACTCCAGCACGAAATGGGCGCCAGCTACCTCTTCATCTCCCACGACCTGTCGATCGTGCACTACCTCTCCGACCGGATCGCCGTGCTCAAGCAGGGGCGGATCGTCGAGCAGGGCGACGCCGGGCGCGTGTACGAGGATCCGCAGCGCGAGTACACCCAGCGGCTGCTGGCCGCCGCGCCCGTGCCCGACCCCGAACTGCAGGCACAGCGCAACGCCGCGCGGGAGAAGGACGGGCTGGACGCCCGCACCGACGCCATCGCGAGCACGCTCCGCTGACGCCCCGACCGCCATCACCGAGGAGAAGTATGCCCCTGCAGAAGATCGACGACGCCGAGCTCTGGTACGACGAGTACGGCCCCGACGACGCTCCGGAGACGATCCTGTCGTGCGCGATGGGATTCGCCGGCACCGGATATCCCGAAGACCTCGCCGAACCGCCGACGGGGTACAAGGTGTACACGATCCAGGCCCGCGGTTTCGGCCGTTCCTCCCGCCCCGCGGAACCGCCCACCGAGGGGTGGCTCACGCGCTGGGCCGATGACGTCGTGGCCTTCGCCGACGCCCGCGGGATCGACCGGTTCGTCTACACCGGCGCATCGCACGGCGCCGGCATCGGATGGTACATCGCGGTGCGCAACCCGCACCGCCTGAAGGCGTTCGTCTCCGTCGTGGGGACGCCGCACGACCGCTTCGGGGTGACCGACTCCTCCGAGGGGCGGCGAGAGGTCATCCGGGCGCGGCTGGCCGGCGACACCGACTCGATCCGCGCTCAGCTGGAGAAGCTCGGCGGCTGGCTGCACGAGGACGAGGTGGAGCGCCGTGCGGAGCGCGACCGGTTCCTGGATGCGGCGGTGGCCACGACCCTGACCCGCGACGAGGACGAATCGCGCATCAACCAGGGGATGCCCTTCCCCGAGGCCAAGACGAACGACGAGCTCGCCGCGGTGCTGCGCACCGTCCGCGTTCCGACCCTCATGCTCGCGGGCATGCGCGACGGCATCGTCTCGCCGGAATCGTCCCTGCGCGGCATCACGAGTGTCCGCGACTCTAAGGCGGTGTTCTTCGAGAGCGAGGGGCACTTCATGACTCAGGAGATCCCCGAGCGACTCATCCGCGAGGTCCGGGTGTTCCTGGACGAACTCAACGGCACGGCCGAGCCCCGGCCGCGCCAATCGCACGACGACAAGAAGGTGGACACGATATGACGACCCAACGACAGCCGCGACGGCGCGGCGCGCTGCGACGAGCAGGCAGCATCGCCGCTGCCCTCGCCCTGGTCGCGGGCCTCGCTGCGTGCAGCCCCACCGCCGACACGGGCGGCGACGCCGCCGGCGGCGAGACGGGTGAGCGCGGAGAAGAGCTCGTGCTGCAGTTCCGCGGCGCGCCCATGAGCCTGGACCCTGCGCTGCAGGGGACGGCGAGCGGCTCGATCTTCACGGTGCTGGCCTACGATCCGCTCATCTACCAGGCGCCCGACGGCAGCCTGCAGCCGTCGCTGGCCACCGAGTGGGAGTTCACCGCCGAAGACAACAGCGTGTTCGAGTTCACGCTGCGCGACGACGTGCAGTTCGCCAGCGGCGAGCCCCTGACCGCGGAAGCGGTGGTCGCGTCGATGGAGTACTTCGTCGCCAAGGGCGGGGGCAACATGCCGCGCGTCGGTCCGATCGAGGCCGTCGAAGCCGTCGACGACTCGACCGTGCGGATCACGTACGGCGCCCCGTTCGCCGATGCGCCGATGTCGCTGACGCAGACGCTGATGCTCGGCAACATCATCGGGCCCGACGGTCTGGCCGATCCGGCCTCGCTGCTGCAGACGATGGACGGGACCGGGCAGTACGTCTACGACGCGGACGAGTCCGTGCCCGACTCGGAGTACATCTACGAGCTGAACCCGAACTACTGGAACCCCGACGCGCAGATGTGGGATCGGGTGAAGGTGCAGATCATCTCGGATCCGAACGCCGTGCTCAACGCCGCATCCACCGGTCAGATCGACTTCGGCCTCGGCAACCCGCTGCTGGCCTCGACGGCCGAGTCGGCGGGCCTGGAGATCGTGTCCGCGCCGTTCTACAACTGGGCGCTGCGACTGGCCGACGCTGGGGGCGAGGTCAACCCCGCCCTCGCCGACGAGCGGGTGCGCGCCGCGATCGCCCTCGCGATCGACCGTGAGGCGATCGTCAACGCGCTCGGCGGCGAGCACATGTCGCCCAGCAACCAGCTCGTGGTCGAAGGCACCGCCGGGTACAACGACGACATCGGGTGGGAGTTCGACCTCGAAGAGGCCCGCCGCCTCATGGCCGAAGCCGGGTACGAGGACGGGTTCGAGATGACCATTCTGGACAGCAGCCTGCAGGACCACCAGTCGCAGATCGCGCTGGCCATCTCCAGCGCCCTCGAGGAGATCGGCATCCAGGTCACGCTGGAGGTCGATTCCACCAGCATCCCGTCGTTCGCCGAGAAGGCCGAGTCCAAGCAGTACGAGGCGGTCCTGTGGGCCACCAACGGCGGCGTCGGCAACGCATACGCGGACCTGCGCAGCGCGGGCACGATGTCCAACCCGTTCGGCTTCCTCGACGAGGAGATGGAGAAGCTGTACGCCGAGAGCCTGGGGCTCACCGGCGACGAGCGTCAGGCCGTGTACGAGCGCATGAGCGAGCGCTGGCAGGAGGTCGCGGTGACCGTTCCGATCCTCACGCAGTACTTCGTCAACTACGTCGGCCCGAAGGTCACCAACGTCAAGGCGTCGCCGCAGAACCCGGTGATGCTCCCGGTGGGTCCGGAGCCGGAGTACAACTGGCAGCCCGCCGAGTGACTCGTGTCGTGGTGGGGGCACCGCCTCCACCACGACACCGACATGCGAAACGGCAGGTCCCCGATGTGGGGGCCTGCCGTTTCGGCGTGCGGGTCGTCGTGGCGCCGTTATGACACGCGGACGACGTCACCCTCCCACTCGAAGCGGGTCTGCAGTCCTGCCCGGCGGGAGATGTCTTCGATGTAGTCGGCGACGGAGTCGCGCTCGCCGCGGGCCAGGGGGACGGGGGCGGCGTCGCCATCGATCCAGCACGGGATGAAACCGGCGTGGATGCCGCTCTCGTCGACGTCGAGGATCGCGATCGCGGTGTTGCGGCTCTCGGGGTGGAAGGGGTACCCCGGCATGTCCGGGTCGGGGGAGAAGCCGTACATCTCCACGCGGCGCCGCGCCCACGCCTTGAGCTCTTCGGAGTCGCTGTCGGGGCTCGGGGTGAGGGCGTCGGTGACGGTGACGAAGTTGCCCAGGCCGTGGAAGATCGCCTTGCCGCGGTACATCTCGATGCCCCGCATGATGTGCGAGTGATGCCCGACGACGGCGTCGGCGCCGGCGTCGATGGCGGCGTGCGCGATCTCGTACTCGTAGTCGTCGATGCGGGCCGGGGTGTGGCCGTATCCCTTGTGCAGGGCGACGACGACGACGTCGACCTGGCTCCGGAGCGACTCGATCGCGGTGGTCATCTGCTGCAGCGACCGCCGGTCGGCGAAGGTGTAGACCTGGGGCGGGTTGCCCGGGTTCAGGTCGTCGAGGTCGTAGTGGGTGAGCACTTTGACGAAGGCGCTGCCGGCCTTCTTGCTCGTGGCCCACGACTCCCGCGGGCCGACGCAGTTGAAGCTCAGGACGCCGACGCGCACGCCCTTGCGCTCGACGATGGCGGGCACCATCGCCGCTGCCAGGTTCGCGCCCGTGCCGGTGGTGACGATGCCCGCTTCGTGTGCTGCCGAGAGGGTGTCGAGGACGCCCTTCGTGCCCAGGTCGAAGACGTGGTTGCCGGCGACGGTGCCGATGTCGTAGCCCGCGTCCGCCATCGCGCGCAGGTGCGCCGGATCCGACGGCGGCGAGGGGACGGTGAGCGCGGTGACGTCGGTCTCGGTCGTGTGCGGCACCTCGATCTGCCCGATGGCCACGTCGCTCGCGCGCGTCACGGGGGCGCTGGCGACGAAGTACGGATCGGGGTCGCCGTACTGGAGGACGATGTCGCCGACGGCTGCAATGCGGATGTTCATGAAACTCCTCAATCAAGTTACTTGATACTATGGCTCCATCGACAGAGGTGGCAAAGAAGGCCCGTGGCTGTCGCCGACACATCGGGGTGAGTATGAGCGGACCGCTCGAAGGCAAGACCGTGATCGACCTGACTTCCGCACTGGCGGGGCCCTACGCGACGCTGCTGCTCGCGGGATTGGGGGCACGGGTCATCAAGGTGGAGAATCCCGGCCGAGGGGGTGATTCGTCACGCAACAACTCCCCGTATGTCGGCGCGGACGGCCTGAGCCTGCGCCGCACCTCGCCCGATGACATGTCGGTGTCGATGATGCTGCGCGGGCGCGGCAAAGAAAGCCTCACGCTGGATCTGAAGCATCCGGACAGCCGCGAGGTCCTGTTCGACCTCGTGCGCAACGCCGACATCCTCGTGGAGAACTACAGTTCCGGGGTCACTCGGCGCCTGGGCATCGATTACGCCCGCGTGCGCGAGGTCAACCCGCGCCTGATCTACACCTCCATCAGCGGGTTCGGTGCCACCGGCGACCACGGTGACCGCAAGGCGATGGACACGATCATCCAGGCCCTGAGCGGGGTCATGCTCACCGCCGGAGAGCCGGAGGACGGCCCCATCCGCTTCGGGCTCCCCGTCGGCGACCTGGTGGCGCCGCTGTTCGCCGTGATCGGCACGCTGTCGGCGGTCCTCGAGGTGGAACGCACGGGCCATGGGCAGCACGTGGACGTGTCGATGCTCGGTGCGCTCACCTCGCTCGTGGCCTGTGAGCCGTTCGACGCGCTGGAATCGGTCGGCTTCCCGCTGCGCACCGGTGCGTACGTGCCCCGGCTGGCCCCGTTCGGCACGTTCCGCACGCGCGACGGATGGTTCGCCATCTGCGCGCCCACCGACCAGTTCGCCGCGGGTGTCCTCGCGGCCATCGGGCGCACCGACCTGCTGCAGTCGGAGGATTTCGCCACGCGCGACGCGCGCGTCGCGAACGCCGATCGTCTCCACGCCCTCATTGCGGGGTGGGCCGCGGAGATGACCCTGGACGCGGCGCTGGCGGCCCTGGAGGAGCACGGCGCGCCCGCGGCGGCGGTGCGCACGACCGCGCAGGCCGTGCGTGATCCGCAGGTCGTGGCGCGGGGCGAGGTGGTTCCGCTGGTGCATCCGAAGTTCGGTCACTTCGACGGGCTGTACGGATCGGGCCTTCCGGTCGTCTTCTCCCGCAGCACGGTCGATCTGTCCGCGCCCGCGCCGGGCCTGGGCGAGCACACGCAGGCGATCATGCGGGATCTACTGGGCTACTCCGACGAGCGCGTGGAGGGCCTGGCCGAGTCCGGAGTGCTCTGAGGCACGCCGCCTCGCCGCTCACCTACGTCGGAGAATCGCACCGAGGTCGGAGCATCCGGCTCGCATTCTCCGACGTAGGTGCGATGCTCCGACGGGGCTGGGCGCACCGGTGGGAAAATAGTGTCGCGGTTGCGCGGATGGCGGGCCCCGGGGCGGCCTTGGCCTCGTTCAGAACTCAGGAGAATCCGTCTCCGGAGGGGCCGCCGCGGGTGCCGGGTCGGCGTGTCTCCTGAGTTTTGAACGGCGAGGAGACGTCGAGCGCACCCTGGTGGAGCCGCCGCTCGCGCATCGCGAGGAACAGCGGGAACGTGAAGGCGAACGCCGTGACGGCCGACAGGACGATGTACAGCCACGCGCGCCGCATCCCCAGGCGCCGCGCCTCCACGACGATGAAGATGCACCCGGCGACGGCGACGACGAGCAGATCGGTGCCGATCGAGGCGACCGCGGGCCCGGAGCCGACGAGGTCGCCGAGGTAGTCGCGCATCTGCACGACCGACCACGCGTTCAGCGCGAAGGTGGCGACGAATCCCACGACGGCGAGCGCGAGGTAGGCGATCGCCAGCGGGGTCCAGCGGGATGCGGTCATGGCGAGCATTGTCCTCCTGCCCGCGGTGCGTTCAGTCGATGCGGATGCGGTGGACCGCCGCGGCGACGTGGGCGGCGGGGGAGTCGGTGCCCCCGGCGCGCGCCCACGCCTGCATCGCCGCGTTGGCGACGGCCTCGAATCCGCACGCGAGGGCGAACGCGGTGTCGTCGTCGATGTCGGGCACCCGCGCTCGGATGGATGCGGCGAGCTCAGTGATCCACGGCGCATAAGCGGTGCGCAGCCAGGACTGCAGGAGTGGCTCGGCCGCGACGACGCGCACCCAGGGGAGGCCCCCCGACCGCACGGCATCGTCCTCCGACACCGAGGCCACGACCGCCGCGTGCACGACGTCGGAGGGGTCGGCGTCGGCGGGAGCGGCGCGCAGGGCCGCTCGCAACCGCTCGGTGGCCGCCTCGATCGGGCGGGCGAGGATCGCCGGCTGCGATCCGAAGCGGCGGATGAGGGTGCGCACGCTCACGCCGGTGCGCTCGGAGATCTGATCCCAGGTCGTGGCGGCGAATCCCTGCGTGGACCACAGGTCGATCGCCGCCCGCGCGACGGCGTCGCGATCCACCACGGGAGGACGGCCGCGCCGGGCGGAAGTGGTCGTGTCCATGCCGGAAGCGTACTATTTATGGCAGAGGGTGCCATAAAGATCACCCGCGCGTCGGAAAGAGGAATCATGGGTACGTATGTCGTGACCGGGTCTGCATCGGGGATGGGGGCCGCGGTCGTCAGTCGCCTGCGCGAGGCCGGCCACGAAGTGATCGGCGTCGACCTGCGCGAGGCCGAGGTCGTCGCCGACCTCTCCACCGCCGAGGGGCGCGCCAGCGCCGGACGGACCGTGCTCGAGCGTGCCGGAGGACGCCTGGACGGCGCCGTCCTCGCCGCCGGGGTGGGGCCGATGCCGGGTCGTGAAGAACTCATCGCGGCGGTCAACTACTCCGGTGTCGTGGAGCTCCTGGAGGCGTGGCGTCCGGCGCTCGCCGCCGCCGGGAACGCACGTGTGGTCGTGTTCTCGTCGAACTCCACGACGACGGTCCCCGCGGTGCCGAGCGGTGTCGTGCGGGCGCTGCTGAAGGGCGACCGCGCGCGGGCCATCCGCGTCGCCCGGCGCATGGGCAAGAACGCACCGGCCATGGTCTACGCCGGGTCCAAGATCGCCGTCAGCCGCTGGATGCGTCGCAACGCCGTGACGGCGGAGTGGGCGGGTGCCGGCATCCGTCTGAACGCGATCGCCCCGGGTGCGATCCTCACGCCGCTGCTTCAGAAGCAGCTCTCCGAGCCCGAGGAGGCCAAGGCGATCGAGAACTTCCCCGTGCCGGTCGGCGGATTCGGCGACCCCGCCCACATCGCGGACTGGGTTCTCATGATGCTCGGTCCCTCGGCGCAGTTCCTGTGCGGGGCGGTCATCTTCGTCGACGGCGGGACGGATGCGTATTTCCGCGCCGACGACTGGCCCGTGCCGCTCGGTCTCACGCGCGTGCGCGGCTATCTGCGCCGCATGAAGGAGTTCCGCCGGCCCGCCTGACCGCGTGCCGCCTCGTCGAGAGTGCATCGACCCGGCGAGAGTGCACCGGATTCGGGGCACTCTCGCCGAGGTGATGCACTCTCGCGGGGTCAGCGAGCGGGGTCAGAGACCCGACACCTGCAGCGCGGCCCACAGCTCCGCGCGGGCGGGGAAGGACGACAGGTCGCTGCCGAGGACGGACTCGGCCTGTGCGATGCGGGTGCGCACGGTGTGCCGGTGCACGCCGAGGGCGGCGGCGGCGGCGTCGATGCGCGCGTCGTGCTCGAGCCACGCCCGGAGCGTCGGCAGCAGCTCGGTCCCGCGGGCGGCGTCGTGATCGGTCAGCGGGGCGAGGGATGCCGCGGCCAGCACCCGGGCGAGGTCGCTGTCCAGCGCGCCGAGGACTCCGGATGCGGCGGTCTCGCCGAACCGCGCGACGGCGCCGCGCTGGCGGCGCAGGGCCGCGAGCGCCTGGTCGTGGGCGCGGGCGAACTCCGCCCACGCGGCGGGCGCCGACACCCCGACCCGCACGGGGAAGCGGTCGACGAGCGCCTCGGGCAGCGGCGACTCCGGCGCGGCGGCCACGACGAGACCGTCCGGCCCGCGGCCGAACACGACCGGATCGGTGGTGGCGGCCACGGCCAGCCACTCCGCGGCGTTCTCGAGGGTCGCCGGCGTGCCCTCCGCGACGCAGACCGTCGTGGGCGCGGACGGCAGCACGTCCCCCAGCTCCCGCACGAACCGGCGGGCCAGCGTGACGTCGCCGGCCAGCAGGGCGTGGATCACCCCGGCGCGCAGCACGCCCTGGGCGCGCTGGAGCCCGTCGTTCTGCTCGAGGGCGAGCCCGGCCATCGCGATCACCGAGGTCACGACCGCCCGGCTCTCCGCGTCGAGGTGGCCCGACGCGATCGCCAGCACGCCGCGCAGGTGCCCGCCGCGGCCGAGGGTCTGCAGCGAGAACGGGGTGTCGCCCACGTGCAGCGCCGAGCCCGCCCGTGCGCCGCGGCGCAGGACCGCCGACACCTCCGTGTCCAGACCGCCGCGGGTGGCCGTATCCAGCTGCCCGGCCGGATGTTCGCGGCGGAGGCCCCCCGCCGCGTCATACAGGCCCACCCACGCCCCCAGCTGCCGGGCCAGCTCGGCGAGGGTGGCGTCCAGGCCGTCGGGGCGGAGGGCGGCCAGCGCGACGGCGCGCTGCGCGGCGAGGGCCCACGTGCGCCGCGCGTAGGACTCCGCCGCGATGGCCTCCGCGTTGGCACGCGCGACGGCGATGAACGGGATGCGATACGGCACTTCGAACAGCGGGAGCCGTGCCTCCAGGCACGCGGACTCCAGCAGGGGCGGGATGCCGTCGCGCACGACCTCGCTGCCGAATCCGAGTGCGACCACGCCGCGGTCCTGCAGGCGCCGGACGTACGCCCGGTGGGTCTGCTCGTCGTCGCCCGCCTCGGCGAACTGCGTGCCCGTGGTGAGCAGGACGAGCCCTTCGGACAGGAACGGGGTCGGGTCGGCGAGGTCGCTGCTGTGGACCCAGCGCGCTGCGCGGTCCAGGGCGGCCGGCTCCAGTGCGGCCTCGGGGGTGGCCAGGCGGAGCTTCAGATCGGCGCGGGACAGCAGCGCCCGCACCGTGGCGGCGGATGCCGAGGGGTCGACCACGTTCCGGTCCTCTCCCCGCGGAGCTCGCCGCGGCGTACAGGCGTTGGTGCCGAATGTACATGATGGTGAGTGCACGGGGTTCCCGCCCGTCCCTACGATCGCGGTCATGACCCTCATCGACACGCCCTCGATCCCCCTCGGCGGACCCGACCTCCCGCAGGTGCGGCGTCTGGTCACCGCCCTCCCCGGTCCCCGCTCGCAGGACATGCTCGCGCGCAAGTCGGCCGCGGTGGCCTCGGGCGTGGGGCACACCGTGCCGGTCGCCGCGGTCGCGGCCGGCGGAGGGGTCGTGGTGGATGCCGACGGCAACTCCCTCATCGACCTCGGTTCGGGTATCGCCGTCACGACCGTCGGCAACGCGCATCCCGCCGTCGTCGCCGCGGTGCAGGCGCAGGCCGCTCAGTTCACGCACACGTGCTTCATGATCTCGCCGTACGAGTCCTACATCGCCGTCTCGGAGGCGCTGAACCGGCTCACCCCCGGCGACCACGAGAAGAAGTCCGCGCTGTTCAACAGCGGCGCCGAGGCCGTGGAGAACGCGGTGAAGATCGCACGCAAGCACACCGGGCGCCAGGCGGTGGTCGCGTTCGACCACGCGTACCACGGGCGCACGAACCTCACGATGGCGCTGACGGCCAAGAGCATGCCGTACAAGAGCGGCTTCGGCCCGTTCGCCTCGGAGGTGTACCGTGCGCCGATGTCCTACCCGTACCGCGACGGACTGAGCGGCGCGGATGCGGCGGCGAAGGCCATCTCGGTGATCGAGAAGCAGATCGGCGCAGACAACCTCGCCGCCGTGCTGATCGAACCGATCCAGGGCGAGGGCGGGTTCATCGTCCCCGCCGAGGGGTTCCTGCCCGCTCTCGCGCAGTGGTGCCGTGAGAACGGCGTGGTGTTCATCGCCGACGAGGTGCAGAGCGGGTTCGCCCGCACCGGCGCGATGTTCGCCAGCGAGCTGTTCGGCATCGTGCCCGATCTCGTCACGACGGCCAAGGGCATCGCCGGCGGGCTTCCGCTGGCGGCGGTCACCGGCCGGGCAGAGATCATGGATGCCGCGCACGCCGGGGGCCTCGGCGGCACCTATGGCGGCAACCCGATCGCGTGCGCGGCGGCGCTGGCGGCGATCGAGGTGTACGAGACGGAGGACCTGGCCGGGCGCGCGCGTGATGTGGGGGAGATCCTCCAGACCCGCCTGCGGGCGATGCAGGAGCAGGACCCGCGCATCGGCGACGTGCGCGGACGCGGCGCGATGGTCGCCGCCGAGTTCGTCGACCCGGCCACCGGCGCGCCCCACGCGGCGCTGACCTCGGCCGTCGCGAAGGCATGCCTCGCGGAGGGCGTCATCGTCCTGACGTGCGGCACGTACGGCAACGTCATCCGCTTCCTGCCACCCCTCGCCATCGGCGATGAGCTGCTGAACGAGGGACTGGACGTGCTCGCCTCGGTGCTGGCGACCGCCTGATGTCGCACGTGCAGACGGGCGAGACCAGAGGTGAGGAGAAGTCGATGAGGGAACTGACGCGAGACGTCGTGATCGTGGGAGCGGGGGCGGCGGGGCTCACCGCCGCCAACGAGCTGCGCAAGGCGGGGCTGTCGGTCGTGGTGCTGGAGGCGCGCGACCGCGTGGGCGGGCGCCTGTGGACCGATGTGATCGAGGGTGCGATGCTCGAGATCGGCGGGCAGTGGGTCTCACCCGACCAGGACGCGCTCATCGACGCGCTCGCCGAGCTGGGGCTGGAGACCTACAGCCGCTACCGCGACGGCGACAGCGTCTACATCGGACCCGACGGCGCCGCCGCACGGTTCACCGGCGAGGTCTTCCCCGTCTCGCCCGAGACCGAGCGCGTGATCGGCGAGATCACCCAGCGCCTGGATGCGATGGTCGCCGAGATCGACCCCGACCGCCCGTGGGCGCATCCGCGTGCGGCGGAGTGGGACGCGATCTCGTGGGATGCGTGGCTTCGGGCACAGACCGACGACGACGAGGCCGTGCGGAATCTGGCCTTCGCGACCGGTTCGGCGATGCTGACCAAGCCGACGCACGCCTTCTCGCTCCTGCAGTCCCTCCTCATGGCGGCATCCGCCGGGTCGTACTCGAACCTCGTCGACGCCGACTTCATCCTCGACAAACGCGTCGTCGGAGGTCTGCAGCAGGTCCCGCTGCTGCTGGCCGAGCGCCTGGGGGAGGACGTCCTGCTCGGCCGTCCCGTGCGCGAACTGGCGTGGGCGGAAGCCGGCGGCGTGACCGCGGTGACCGATGACGTGACGGTGCGCGCCCGCTTCGCGATCCTGGCGCTCGCGCCGGTGCTGTACCCGCGGATCTCGTTCGTCCCGCCGCTTCCGCGTCTGCAGCAGCAGATGCACCAGCACATCTCGATGGGGTTCGTGATCAAGGTCCACGCCGTCTACGACCGGCCGTTCTGGCGGGAGCAGGGCCTGTCGGGCACCGCGTTCAGCCCGTACGAGTTGTGCCACGAGGCGTACGACAACTCCAACCACGGCGATTCCCGCGGCACGCTGGTCGGATTCGTCTCCGACCGCAACGCCGACGACCTGTTCCGTCTGAGCGCCGCCGAACGCAAGGAGCGGATCCTCGAGTCGCTGTCGCATTACTACGGCCCCGAGGCGAAGAACCCGGTCGTGTACTACGAGAGCGACTGGGGCGCCGAGGAATGGACGCGCGGCGCGTACGCCGCCAGTTTCGACCTGGGCGGTCTCTCCCGCTACGGCGCCGACCTGCGCACACCCGTGGGTCCCATCCACTTCGCGTGCAGTGATCTCGCCGGCGCCGGGTACCAGCATGTCGACGGGGCGATCCGGATGGGGCGGCTGGCCGCGAGCGCCATCGTCGCGGAGGCCCGCGCATGACCCGCCCCGTGGTGGTGGGCTACACCGCCACCGACGCCGGCGCCGACGCGCTGGCCGTGGCCGCGCGGGTGGCGCGGGCCACGCGTGCTCCGCTGGAGATCGTGATCGTCCTGCCGGATGAATCGCGCAGCGTCATCACGCCGCCCGACGCCGGCTACGGCCGGCTGGTGCGCGAGCAGGCGGAGCAGTGGCTCGCGCAGGCGCGCACCCTCGTGGGCGACGGGACGACGGCCGGCGGATCCGTCCGCTACGCCGAGTCGTTCGCCGAGGGGCTCGTCATCGCCGCCCGGCAGCTGGACGCCGGCTTCCTCGTCGTGGGAGCGGCGAACGGCGGCCTGCGCGGTCGCCATTTCCTCGGTTCGGTCGCATCGGAGCTCCTGCACTCGGCCGACGTGCCGGTGATCCTCGCCCCCGAGGGCTCACGCCACAACGACCCGGCGGCCGGGCTCACGCGCGTCACCGCCGCGGTGGGAACCCGACCGGGTGCCGACGTGCTGCTGGAGGAGGCCGTCGCGCTCGCCGTCGCGGCATCCGTGCCGTTGCGTCTGCTCTCGGTCGAGACGATCGACCTGCCCGCCGGCCTCGACACCGGCGCGATCCGCATCGCGGGGGCGCGGCACGCGCAGCAGGTGCTGGATGCGGCGCGCGCCGAGCTGCCCGAAGGACTTTCCTCCGACGCGGTCATCGCGCGGGGGGAGGGCATCGAGGACGCCATCGACCAACTCGCGTGGGACCCGGCGGAGATCGCCCTCGTCGGATCCAGCCGTCTTGCCCAGCCCCGCCGGCTGTTCCTGGGGTCCACCGCGGCGAAGATGCTGCGCGTGCTGCCCGTCCCGCTCATCGTCGTGCCCCGCACGCGCCCGAAGGAAGGAGAGCGGGCATGACCGCTCCCGAACGCGCTCCCGCCGCCTCCGCCCCCGCGGCCACCGGCGGCCTGTCCCGCAAAGGCCTCTCGGCCGGCACCGTCGGTCTTCTCGGCGCCGTCGTCATCGGCATCTCCTGCATCGCCCCCGCGTACACCCTCACCGCAGCCCTCGGGCCCACGGTGTCGGAGGTCGGGTTCCAGGTGCCGGCGATCATCCTGCTCGGGTTCATCCCGATGCTCCTGGTCGCCTTCGGCTACCGGGAGCTGAACAAGCACATGCCCGACTCGGGCACCTCCTTCACGTGGGCCGCGCGCGCGTTCGGACCGTGGATCGGCTGGATGGCGGGGTGGGGTCTCGTCGCGGCCACGATCCTCGTGCTCTCCAACCTCGCGGGCATCGCGGTGGAGTTCCTGTTCCTGCTGATCGACCAGATCGCCGGAAGCCCCGGGACCATCGCCGACCTGGCGTTCAACCCGTTCATCAACGTGGCCGTGTGCCTGCTGTTCATGCTCGCGGCGACCTACGTCTCGTACCGCGACATGCAGACCACCCAGAAGCTGCAGTACGTCCTGGTCAGTTTCCAGGTGCTCGTGCTCATCGTCTTCTCCATCGCCGCCTTCGTCCACGTCGCCAACGGCTCGGCGTTCGACGCCAGCCCCGTGGAGGTGTCGTGGTTCAACCCGCTCGCCGTGACCCCGGCGCTGGCCATCGTGGCGGGGCTGTCGCTGTCGATCTTCATCTTCTGGGGGTGGGATGTCACCCTCACGATGAACGAGGAGACCCGCAACCCGGAGAAGACCCCCGGGCGTGCCGCGACGGTCACCGTCATCACCATCGTGACGCTGTACCTGCTCATCTCGGTGGCTCTCCTGGCCTTCGCCGGCACCGGCACCGGGGAGCTGGGCCTGGGCAATCCCGACATCCAGGCCAACGTCTTCTTCTACCTCAGCGGCCCCATCCTCGGGCCCCTGGCGTTCCTGGTGTCGCTGGCCGTGCTGACCAGCTCGGCCTCGTCGCTGCAGTCCACGTTCGTCGGCCCGGCCCGCACGCTCCTGGCGATGGGTCACTACGGCGCGCTGCCGCCGGCCTTCGCGCGGGTCTCGCCGCGGTTCTTCACCCCCGGCTACGCCACGATCGTCTCGGCCGTCGTCGCCTCGGCGTTCTACGTCGTGATGCGCTTCCTCAACGAGAACGTGCTGTGGGACACCATCACGACCCTCGGCATGATGATCTGCTTCTACTACGGCCTCACCGCGTTCGCATGTGTCTGGTACTTCCGCCGGCAGTGGTTCGACTCGGCCCGCAGCTTCTTCTTCACGCTGCTGTTCCCGCTGGTGGGCGGCGTCATCCTGGCGGCGCTGTTCGTGCTCACCCTGGTCGAATCGCTGGATCCGGACTACGGCAGCGGTACGCAGTGGTTCGGTGTGGGCAGCGTCTTCGTGCTCGGGGTGGTCATCATCGGCCTGGGCATCGTGATCATGATCTGGCAGGCGATCCGCCGTCCCGCGTTCTTCCGCGGCGAGACCCTGTCCAAAGACGCCCCGGCGAGCATGCGCCGCGGACGGCAGACTGTGTGATGAGGGAGAAAGGACCGTCATGAGCGAATACGCCGTGATCAACCCCGCAACCGGGGAGAAGCTCGCCGAGTACGACACGCTGACCGACGCCGGCGTCGACGGGGCCATCGCCGCCGCGCACGACGCGTTCCACGTGTGGTCGCACACCCCGGTCGCCCAGCGCGCCGCGCGCCTGCGCCGCGTCGCCGAGCTGCACCGTGAGCGGCGCGACCACCTGGCCGCGCTCATCGTCCGCGAGATGGGGAAGCCGCTGGAGGCGGCGCTGGGGGAAGCCGACTTCGCCGCCGACATCACCGAGTTCTACGCCGACAACATCGAGCGGATCACGGGTGACCAGCCGCTGGAGATCGAGGGCGAGGGCACCGCCGTCATCCGCCGCTCGCCGCTGGGCGTGCTGCTGGGGATCATGCCGTGGAACTTCCCGTATTACCAGGTGGCGCGCTTCGCCGCCCCCAACCTCGCCGTCGGCAACACGGTGCTACTCAAGCACGCGCAGCAGTGCCCGGAGTCCGCGGAGGCGCTGCAGCTGATCTACCGGGATGCGGGGCTCCCCGAGGGTGCCTACGTCAACGTGCGGGTGACCAACGAGCAGGCCGCGGCCATCATCGCCGACCCGCGTGTGCAGGGGGTCTCGGTCACGGGCTCCGAGCGTGCCGGTGCCGCGGTGGCCGAGGTCGCCGGGCGCAACCTCAAGAAGGTCGCGCTCGAGCTCGGCGGCTCCGACCCGTTCCTGCTGCTGTCCACGGACGACCTGGACTCCGCCGTCCGCTCGGCCGTCGACGCGCGCCTGGACAACACCGGGCAGTCGTGCAACGCCGCGAAGCGCTTTCTCGTCGTGGACGGCCTGTACGACGCCTTCCTGGAGAAGTTCACCGCGGCCATGGCGGAGGCGACCGTCGGCGATCCGCTCGCCGAGGACACCGTGCTGGGCCCGCTGTCCTCCCTCGCGGCGGCCGAACGACTCGAGGAACAGGTCGAGCGAGCCGTTGCGCAGGGTGCCACGGTCGTCACCGGCGGCACTCGCGACGGCGCCTTCTTCGCCCCGACGGTTCTCACCGGAGTGACCTCCGACATGGACGCCTACCGCGAGGAGTTCTTCGGGCCCGTGGGCGTGGTCTACCGCGTCTCCGGTGAGGATGAGGCGGTCGCCGTGGCCAACGGCACCGGGTTCGGGCTGGGCTCGTACGTGTTCACGACCGACCCGCAGCAGGCCGATCGGGTGGCCGATCGCCTGGACGCGGGCATGGTCTACGTCAACGTCGTCCTCGCCGACTCTCCCGAGCTTCCCTTCGGCGGCGTCAAGCGCAGCGGCACGGGGCGCGAGCTGGGGCTCCTGGGCGCCGACGAGTTCGTCAACAAGAAGCTCATCCGCGTGGTGTGATGACGCAGGCCCGCCACGACGACGGCGTCGCGCACGCCCTCGCCGAGGGGGTCCGTCGATGGCGGCGGCGCCGGATCATCCGGCGCGCCGTCCTCACCGCATCCCTCGTCCTGATCGCAGTGGCGGCCGCGTCCGTGTGGCTGGTGGCGGACGCCCGCGAGCGCGCCCTCGCCGCCCGGGCCGTGACAGCCGGGCAGCAGGCCGTCGTGATGGCGACGTTCGAGGGCACCGCCGACCTGGCAGGGCGGATCGAGTCCCAGCGCACCGCGTACCGCGATGCCGATGCGCTGTGGGCGGCGGCGGAGGAGTCGACCTCGGCGTTCCGCGGCGGCGACGTGGTGCCCGCGGTCTCGGCCCCCAATCCCGGCGGAGAGAGCCTGCCCGGGGGTGACGCGGAGGCGCGGGCCCTGCTCGACGGCATCGGCGGCACCGCGGTGCAGATCGTGTACGACGGCGGCCCGCAGAACTGCGGGTACGCCGCGGCCGACGAGACGTACCGGGTGGCCCTGGGCGGCTGCTACGACAGCAGGTTCCGCAACCGCATCTTCCTCGCGTGGGATGCCGGTGCCACGCGCACCAATATCTGGCCGATCTTCGTGCACGAGGCGATGCACTGGTACCAGTGGGACCGCTTCTCCACGCAGTTCGCCGCCGCCGAGCAGACCGGCGTCGGGCAGGACGCGTACCGCGTGCAGATCGAGGCCGACGCCAGTTGCCGCGCGGTGATCCAGCACGGCGTGCCCGCCACGGCGTACGAGCTGTCGTCCGCTCCGTGCGACATCGCGCAGTGGCACGACGGGTGGCTGCTCGAGCAGCTCACGGCGCTGGGAGTCCCGGTGGCCGCCCCCGACCCCGAGGCGTTCGAGGTGCAGGAGGTGGTGCGCCCGTGATCCGGCCATCCAGAGCCGCCGTGCTGGGCGGCGTGCTCCTGCTGGGGCTCGCGCTGTCGGGCTGCGGATTCGGGCCCGACCCCGAGACCGTGCGCGCGCAGGCGCGGGTCGTCTTCGACGATCTCGTCGGCGAGATGGCCGCCGCCGATCCGGCCGTCCTGCGTGCCGTGGAGCCGGCGGCCGAGGCGGAGCAGCCGTGCGGCGAGGGGGGCCAGGGATCCCGGCGCGCGCTCGTGGCCACCGCGACGCTGTCCATCACCGCGGAGGCGGAGGCCGGGGAGGAGACCATGGCGGCACTGGCAGCGACGCTCGATCCCGAGACGTGGGACCGCATTCGTCCCGCGGCCGAGGCTGCGGAGCAGCACGCGTGGGCGTCGCCGGACGGCGTCGTCGTGACCGTCACCTTCGATGATCCGGTCCTGGTCACGGCCGTATTCACGCCGTGCCAGGACTGAGTGCGTTCGCGAGGGTGCGGGGGATGACGTAGACTTGCTGCGCAGTTGAAGTCTGCATTCTTTTGCCGTGCCCGCCCGTCGGGCCGACCCCATCGGACAGGTCACGGCAGTGGAATGCGGGCATCCTGAGGCCCTTGCGGCCTCTAGGGCGGTAGCTCAATTGGCAGAGCAGCGGTCTCCAAAACCGCAGGTTGCAGGTTCGATTCCTGTCCGCCCTGCGCGCTGGCGCATGCTGGCACACGGAAAGCAACTCAGGTGGGTTCGATGGTCCAGGATGAACCGAACGGCGAGCTCGTCGCCAAGCGCGACGTGCCGCGTGAGAAGAAGCCCGGCTTCTTCGCACGCATCGCCGTGTTCGTCCGCCAGGTCTTCGCGGAACTGCGCAAGGTCGTCACTCCGACCCGCTCGGAGCTGCTGAAGTTCACGGCGGTCGTCCTCGGCTTCGTCGTCGTCATGATGGCGTTCGTCTACGGACTGGACGTGCTCTTCGTGTGGGTGACCACGGCCGTGTTCGGCGTGCCGGGCGGATCCGTCCCCTGACCCGCGCCGTGAGCGCTTGCGGAGCGTCCGTGACGCCCGCCCCATCAACGGAAGAGATCACATTGTCTGAGAGATACCACGACGACGCCGACTGGGCGACGGCCGCAGAGCAGGCCAGCGAGGAAGACGAAGCCCAGGAGGGCGGGCAGCTCGCAGCCGAGGAGCGCTCCGTCGTGGCCGCCGAGCACCTGGCCATCCACGTCGTGGACGACGATGACGACGACGCCGACGACTCGCTGGGTGATGAGGACATCGACGTCGACGACCCCGAAGCCGATGCGGTCGTCAACGACGCCCTGACCATCGACGAGGCATCCGAAGTGGAGGCGGCCGCGGAGGTCCTGACCGATTCCCTCGCGGATGAAGAAGCCGAGCGAGAAGCCGAGGAGGCTGACGACGTGACCCCGTACGACGGACCCGACGTGAACGGCGAGCCCGACGAGCCGGTGCTGGACCGCGAGTTCGTGGAAGAGGTCGAGGCGGCCGAGGGCGTGGTGGACGAGGTCGAGGCCTCCGTCGACCCGGCGAATGCGGCGGAGGAGCCCGAGGGCTTCGACCCCACCGTCAACCCTGACGACACCGTCGACCCCGACGACACCGACGACACCGCGTCCGAGGACGACCAGGCCGACGAGGACGAGGACCCGTACGAGGCGTTCCGCGCCGACCTGCGGATGCTGCCGGGCAAGTGGTACGTCATCCACTCCTACGCCGGTTTCGAGCGCAAGGTGAAGGCCAACATCGAGCAGCGCAAGTCGACGCTCGAGGTCGAGGATGACATCTACCAGGTCGAGGTCCCCATGGAGGACGTCGTCGAGATCAAGAACGGCCAGCGCAAGATGGTCACGCGCGTCCGGATCCCCGGATACGTCCTCGTGCGCATGGAGCTCAATGAAGACACCTGGTCGGTCGTGCGCCACACGCCGGGTGTCACCGGGTTCGTCGGCAACGCCCACAACCCCACGCCCCTGCGCTTCGAGGAGGCCTTCAACATGCTGAAGAGCCTCGTCGAGGTCAAGGAGGTCGCACCGGCCAAGTCCGGAACCGCTAAGGGCGGCCAGGCGGTGGCCCGCAGCATCCCCGCCGAGGTCGATTTCGAGATCGGCGAGACGATCACGATCAAGGAGGGCTCGTTCGCGGGCCTGCCCGGGACGATCAGCGAGATCAAGCCCGAGAGCGGCAAGCTCACGGTGCTGGTGTCGCTGTTCGAGCGCGAGACCCCCGTCGAGCTCAGCTTCGACCAGGTCACCAAGCTCTGACCCTGTCGCGACGACGCCCCGCTGGCTCCGGCCGGCGGGGCGTTTCGCGTCATCGGTGCTGCGCGGCCCAGTGCGGGCTCTGGATGAGCCCGAGCAGATTCCCGAACGGGTCGGCGACCGACGCCGACCACCAGCCCTCCCCGCGTGGGGTGACGGGGTCGACCTCCGTCGCGCCGACGGCCATGAGGCGCTCGAGTGCCGCGCGGATGTCGTCCACGTGGATGCTCACCAGTGCCCCGCCCGGGCTCGGCAGCACGGCCCGGTAGGCGCTGGACATGAGGGCGAGTTCGTCCTCGTCGTCGCCGAACCGCCACTCGGCGTACTGCACGGGTCCGGTCTCGGGCCGCACGAAGTACGGCGGAGCGTCCAGGACCTGGGAGTACCAGGCGACGGCGGCGTCCATATCGGAGGCCACGAGGTTGAGGTTCGCCAGTCCGCGGAACATGTCGTTCTCCTTCTTTCGAGGTGGGTCATCCCACTCTTCCCGGCAAAGTGATCAGTAATCGATCACTTTCTCTGGAATCCTCGAGTCATGCGCGCCGACCGGCTCATCCAGGCACTCCTCCTGCTGCAGGGGCGGGAGAGCGTCACCGCCGCCGAGCTGGCCGAAGAGCTGGAGGTGTCGGTGCCGACCGCCCGCCGTGACCTGCAGGCGCTGCTGGATGCGGGGGTGCCGATCTATCCGCGCGTCGGCCGCGGCGGAGGCTGGCAGCTCGTCGGCGGGGCGCGCACGGATCTCACCGGGCTGACGGGCCCCGAGGCGTTCGCGCTCATGCTGCGCCTGACCCGCGTCGGCGCCGAATCGGAGGCGGCCGTGCGCGCGGAGAGGAAGATGCTCCAGGCTCTTCCGCGATCGTTCCGGGATGCCGCCGAGCGCGTCGTCGCCGCGACCGTGCACGAAGGGCCGTGGGGGCGCGATGAGCCGGTTCCGGCGGCCCCGCCGTACGCGCAGCTGCTGCAGGACGCGATCGCCGCGGGTGCCGCGGTCGCCCTCCGCTATCGCGACCGCCCCGCCGCGGTCGCGCTGATCCCCCTGGTGGTGGGCCGCCGCGGCGACCTCTGGTACGGGATGGCTGCGCCGCCGCGCGAGGGGACCGACGTGGCCGACGTGTCCCGGATGCGGACGTACCGCATCGACCGCATCGGTGAGCTGCGCGTGCTGAGCCGGCCCGGCCGCGCGCCCGACGACTTCTCGCCCGAGCAGGCGTGGCGAGACATGGTGGCCATCGTCGACGCCCGCCGCGGGGCGGTCGCGGCGACCGTGACGGTCGCGCCCGAGGTCGTCACGGCGTTCTGCCGGTGGTTCGGGGAATACGCCGTCGCCGGTGGCGGCGAGGCCGGGGGACGCGTGCACGTGGAGGTGCGGGCGCAGAGCGCGCGGGCGCTCGCGGAGCAGCTCGCCGGCTGGAGCGCGGAGGTCGAGGTCGTCGAGCCCGAGGTGGTGCGCCGTGAGCTGGCGGCGATCGGCGCGCGGCTCGTCACGACCTACGGTGAACGGTCGGACTCCACGCCATGACGGCTCGCCGCGGTCTCCGTCACCGCGGCATGCTCATGCGGGCGTCGTGCCCAGGGCCGTGTAGGCGGTGGGGCGCTCGCCTCCGGCCAGCCGTGCGGGCGGCTCGCCGGCGTAGCGCAGCATCTCGCGCGTGAGGTGGCTCTGGTCGGCGTAGCCGTGACGGACCGCCAGATCCGGCAGGGGAACCCGCCCCAGCTCCGCGGCGGCGCGCTCGAATCGGATGACACCGGCGGCGGCCTTGGGACCGACCCCCACCCGGCGCGCGAAGCGGGTGGTCACGTGGCGGTGGCTCCACCCCGTGCGGGCGACCAGGTCGCCGATGCGGGCCCGGCCGCCGGAGCGGCGGAGGCGGTCCCACATCCAGTCGACGAGGGGATCGGGTTCGTCCGACTCCGCCAGCGCCGAGAGGAGCTCGCCCTCGACGAGTGCGATGCGCTCCGCCCAGCTCGACGCGCTGTCGAGCCGGTCGGGGAGCGAGCCGCCGAGGAACGGGGCGACGTCGTCGACCGCGACGACCCGCCGTGCCAGGTCGGAGCCGGGGACGCCGAGGAGCCGGGAGGCGCCCTCGGGGGTCAGATACACCTGCACGCACCGCTGGGTCCCGACGTATCGCGTCGCGGCGTGGCCGGTCATGAACCCTGCCACGAAGGACGAGTACGTGCCGGTCCCCGCTCCGTCGGAGAGCGCGGTGACCTCGAGCGGGTCGCCGAAGGAGAGCACGAGCGGCAGCAGCGCTCCGGCCGGCTGTCGTCGCTCCAGCGGGCCGGACGCGCGCTCCTGGAAACCGACGATCCCTGCGACCAGGCCCCGCAGGTGCGGGTGCGGGCGGTGGCGGGCCACCCGTGTGCGCGAGGTGGCTGCGGGTCGATTTCCTTCAAGCTCCGGCGGGGTCGCGGCGGGCATGATCGGAGCCTAACGAGAGGAGAGACGGATGGTAAGCAGGCTGGTGGCAGTGGAGTTCGTGAGCGCGGACGGGGTCATGCAGGGCCTCGGGTCACCGGACGAGGATCGTGAGGGCGGCTTCGCGCACGGCGGCTGGGGGCAGCGGTACGGCGATGTGCTGCACGAGGTTCTGGATCCCGATGGCCTCGCATCGACGTCGGCGTACCTGTTCGGGCGGAAGACCTACGACAAGCTCGCTGCCTTCTGGCCGTCCCAGCCCGCCGCGAACCCGATGGCGGCGAGTCTGAACGCGACGCCCAAGTACGTCGCGACCCGCACGCGGCCCGACCTCACGTGGAGCGGCTCGGCGCCGTTGGAGGGCGACCTCGTCGACGCGGTGCAGGGGGTGAAGACGCGGACGGACGGCGACACCGTGATCTTGGGCAGCGGCGACCTCGTCCGGCAGTTGCTGGCTGCCGGACTCATCGACGAGCTACGCCTGTTCGTGCACCCGCTTCTGCTGGGCGAGGGCAAGCGCCTCTTCGGCGCGCTGCCGGCGCCGCGCGAACTCGGGCTGCGGAACGTGGCGGCGACGAGCAAGGGCACCCTCGCGATCACGTACACCCTCGGCCCGCAGGCGTAGGGGCGAGCGTCACACGGGGAGCCGGCGGAACAGGCCGGGGTAGTCGACCACGAACCCGTCGTCGTCGACCGTGATCTCCCGCCGGAAGTCGCTGTCGCGGGATTCGTAGAGGTAGCGCCGCTCGTCCATGCGGGTGTACCGCTGAGGGTCGGCGGTGACGGTCAGATCCGCCCCGACGAAGGCGGTGACGATGTCGGCGGACGAGCCGACGGCGAGGGCGAGTCGCCGGATCGGCAGCGTGTTGGTGAACGGCGAGAAGGACAGGTCGATGTCGATCGCCTCGGACAGGTCGGCACGCGGATGCCCGTTGCACAGCCACGAGCCGTCGGCCGTCCGTTCCAGGAGCAGCTGCATCCCGCCGTCGCGGCGAGCCTCGAGCGTGCGGAACAACCACTCCTCGTCCAGTGCGACGTCATACGAGTAGGAATGATCGGCGGTGCGCACCTCGGATGCGGCGAACAGGCCCTCCGCGTCGGAGACGAATGCGAGGCGCTCCGTGCTGGGGTCCAGCACCCCCTGCCACATGATGCGCATGCGCCTCCTCCCTGTCGTGACTGTACGGCTCGGGCGGCCGCATTCCCACCGGTGCGAACCGCGACTATACTTGTGTGGTTGCCCGTCACCGGGACGACACCCCCCACCACTGCCAGGATTCGCCTGGTTCGTGGCAGCGCGCCGCTCCCGGCGCACGACAGTGAGGAAGCACATGGCACCGAAGAAGAAGGTGACCGGCCTGATCAAGCTCCAGATCAACGCCGGTGCCGCCAACCCGGCGCCGCCGATCGGCCCCGCGCTCGGTCAGCATGGCGTCAACATCATGGAGTTCTGCAAGGCGTACAACGCCGCGACGGAGTCGCAGCGCGGCAACGTCATCCCCGTGGAGATCACCGTCTACGAGGACCGCAGCTTCACGTTCATCCTGAAGACCCCGCCGGCAGCAGAGCTGATCAAGAAGGCCGCCGGTGTGGCCAAGGGCTCGCAGACCCCGCACACGACCAAGGTGGGCAAGCTCACCAAGGACCAGGTGCGTCAGATCGCTGAGACCAAGCAGCCCGACCTGAACGCGAACGATCTCGAGGCCGCCTCGAAGATCATCGCCGGCACCGCCCGCTCCATGGGCATCACGGTCGAGGACTGAGGGGATAACGAACATGGCTACCAAGTCCAAGGCGTTCCGCGCCGCCGCTGAGAAGATCGCGGCTGACAAGTTCTACACTCCGGCCGAGGCTGTCGCCCTGGCCAAGGAGACCGGCTCGAAGAAGTTCGACTCGACCGTCGAGGTCGCGCTGAAGCTCTCCGTCGACCCGCGCAAGGCCGACCAGATGGTGCGCGGCACCGTCATGCTGCCGCACGGCACGGGCAAGACCGCCCGCGTCATCGTGTTCGCCAACGGCCCCGCGGCCGAGGCTGCGATCGCGGCCGGTGCCGACGAGGTCGGCGGGTCCGAGCTCATCGAGCGCGTCGCCGGCGGCTGGACCGACTTCGACGCGGCCGTCGCCACGCCCGAGCTCATGGGCCAGGTCGGTCGGCTGGGTAAGGTGCTGGGCCCCCGTGGCCTGATGCCCAACCCGAAGACCGGTACCGTCACGCCCAACCCGGCCAAGGCCGTGGAGGAGATCAAGGGCGGAAAGATCGAGTTCCGCGTCGACAAGCACGCCAACGTGCACTTCATCGTCGGCAAGGCGTCGTTCTCGGCCGAGCAGCTGGATGAGAACCTCAACGCCGCTCTCGAGGAGATCGTGCGTCTGAAGCCGTCGAGCTCGAAGGGCCGTTACATCCAGAAGGGTTCGGTGTCGACCACGTTCGGCCCCGGCATCCCGCTGGATGTCAACGCCATCGCCTGATCCGCGTACAACGAAGGGGCCCCGCCGTGAGGTGGGGCCCCTTCGTCGATCCTGGCGGCCGTGCGCAGCAACGTGGCGTAACGTGCGGCCGCCGTCGTGCCGCGTCCGTGTTCTACTGAAATGTCCCCCTCGACGCCGCTGCGTGCCCAGCGGCACCGACGAATCATGTCTGGAACCCTCATGCTCCGCTCCCGCCCGACCGTCCTCGCCCTCGCCCTCGGCGCCGTCCTCGTCCTCACCGCCTGCAGCGGGGGAGCGCAGCAGGCCGGAGCGTCGCCCGCGGAGGACGACTACGCCCTGGCCACCGCCGGAACCCTCACCGTCGCCACCGAGGGGACGTACCGGCCGTTCAGCTTCCACGACGCCTCGGGCGAGTTGGTCGGGTTCGACGTGGAGATCGCCGAAGCCGTCGCCGACAAGCTGGGGCTGGAGATCCGGTTCCAGGAGACCCAGTGGGACGCGATCTTCGCCGGCTTGGATGCGGGTCGCTTCGACGTCATCGCTAACCAGGTGTCGATCAACCCCGAGCGTGAGGAGAAGTACCTCTTCAGCGAGCCGTACACGGTCTCGCCCGGGGTCATCGTCGTCACAGAGGACGACGACTCGATCGCCGGCTTCGAGGACCTCGCCGGAAAGACCACCGCCCAGTCCCTCACGAGCAACTGGTACGAACTCGCCACCGACAGCGGCGCGAACGTCGAGCCCGTCGAGGGGTGGGCCCAGGCGGTGAGCCTCCTTCAGCAGGGGCGTGTGGACGCCACCATCAACGACAGCCTCACGTTCCTGGACTACGAGAACAGCGAGGGCCCGACGGGGCTGAAGATCGCCGCCGAGACGGACGATCCCGCGTACAACGCCTTCGCCTTCACCCAGGACAAGGACGCGCTGGTCGCGGCGGTGGATGAGGCCCTCGCCGAGCTGCGCGAAGAGGGCGTGCTCGCCGAGATCAGCGAGAAGTACTTCGGGGCCGACGTCACCCAGTAGAGACGTCACGCAGTAGAGGCGTCACGCAGCGCGTGGCGTCCTGCTGACGGGAAGGAGTGTCATGGAGGAGGCGTGGCCCCTCATCGTCGACTCGTTCTGGCCCCTCCTGCTAGCCGGGCTCACCGGGACGATCCCGCTGGCGCTGGCGTCCTTCGCGATCGGGCTGGTCCTCGCGCTCGGCGTCGCCCTGCTGCGCCTCGCCCGCAATCCCGTGCTGTCGGGCATCGCCCGCTTCTACATCTCGGTGATCCGGGGGACCCCGCTCCTGGTTCAGCTCTTCGTGATCTTCTACGGCCTGCCCTCGGTGGGCGTGCTGATCGACCCGTGGCCGGCGGCGGTCATCGCGTTCTCCCTCAACGTCGGTGGGTACGCCGCGGAGGTCATCCGCGCGGCGATCCTCTCGGTGCCGAAGGGTCAGTGGGAGGCCGCCCACACCGTGGGCCTGTCGCCGACGAAGACCCTCACCCGCATCGTGCTGCCGCAGGCGGCGCGCGTGTCCGTCCCGCCGCTGTCGAACACCTTCATCTCGCTGGTCAAAGACACTTCGCTGGCCTCGCTCATCCTGGTCACCGAGCTGTTCCGGCGCGCGGAGAACATCGCCGCGTTCACGTACGAGTTCATGATCATCTATCTCGAGGCGGCGTTCATCTACTGGGTGTTCTGCCTCGTGCTGGCCACGGGGCAGGGCGCGATCGAGAGGAGGCTCGACCGCTATGTCGCACGATGAGCCCGCCGGCGGCGATCCGCTGGCCCCGCCCGCCGCCGCCGATGATCGGGTGCTCCTCACCGTCGGCGGACTGGAGAAGAACTTCGGGACGAACCGCGTCGTCGACGGCGTCGACTTCGAGGTGCGCCGCGGAGAAGTGGTCGTCCTCATCGGCCCGAGCGGCTCGGGGAAGACCACCGTGCTGCGCTGTCTCAACGGGCTGGAGATCGCCGACGCCGGCCGGGTAGCCTTCGACGGCGGCCCGGCGATCGACTTCGGCCGGCGCGTGTCGAAGGCCGACCGGCGCGCCCTGCGCGACCGCTCCGCGATGGTCTTTCAGCACCACAACCTGTTCCCGCACCGCACGGTGCTGCAGAACGTCGTCGAGGGTCCCGTGCACGCCCACGGCGTTGGGCGAGGCGAGGCGGTGGCCCGCGCCGAGGCGCTGCTGGCGCGCGTGGGCCTGGGTGAGAAGCGCAACGCCTACCCCTTCGAGCTGTCCGGCGGCCAGCAGCAGCGCTTGGGCATCGTGCGTGCGCTCGCGCTGCAACCCGACCTGCTGCTCTTCGACGAGCCGACCAGCGCCCTGGACCCCGAGCTCGTGGGGGAGGTGCTGGCGGTGCTCAAAGAGCTCGCCGAGGAGGGGTGGACGATGGTGATCGTCACGCACGAGCTCTCCTTCGCGCGGAAGGTGGCCGACGAGGTGCTGTTCTTCGACCGCGGCGCCATCGTGGAGCGCGGGACGCCCGGCGAGCTGTTCACCCGCCCGCAGCACGAACGCACGAGGCGGTTCGTCGACAGCATCCTGCGGCCCCTGGAGGACTGACCGGCTGCGGTCAGGCGGTGCTGTGCACCTCGAAAGAGGCGTCGCCCACCGGCGCGGTCTCGGTCGTCGTCACCTCGTCGACGCGCGATCCGGGTGGCCCCTGTCGCATCCAGCCCAGCATCTCCTCGACGGCGGCGGGCGCGCCCTCCACCTCGGCCTCCACCGTGCCGTCGCGACGGTTGCGCACCCAGCCGCGCACGCCCCGGGCGTCGGCCTCCAGGCGGGCGGTGTAGCGGTAGCCGACGCCCTGGACCTCGCCTCGGACGATCACGTGCACGCGCATCATCTCCCCATCGTGACGCACGCCGCCGCTCACGGCACCAGCACGAGGCTGACGGCGAGTGCGATCATGACGACCGCGATGATAGCGTCGAGGATGCGCCAGGCCCGTGGCGTGGCGAGCCACCGGCTGAGGTAGCGTGCGCCGAAGGCGAGCCCGAAGAACCACAGGATGCTGCCCAGCATCGCGCCTGCGGCGAACACCCAGCGTGCCTCCCCATGACCGCTGGCCACGAGCCCCAGGAAGAACACGGTGTCCAGGTACACGTGCGGGTTCAGCCAGGTCAGGGCGAGGCACGTCAGCAGCACGGGCGCCAGGCGGCTGCGCACGGCGGTGCCGGCGCGGCCGGCCGACCCGGGAGCCGGCTCGGTTTCGGGGGAGGGCGCGAGCGCGTGACCGCTCGGGCGGATCGCCCGGCGCGCGGCGAGGAGTCCGTACCCCAGCAGGAACAGCGCGCCAGCCCACCGGATCACCTCCACGAGCCAGGGAAGCGCCGTGAGGGCCAGCCCCAGCCCGGAGACCCCCAGCGCGATGAGCGCCGCATCCGAGGCGGCGCACACGGCGGCGACGGCGAACACGTGCTCGCGGCGCAGCCCCTGCCGCAGCACGAAGAGGTTCTGCGCGCCGATGGCGATGATGAGGGTCAGACCGAGGCCGAGGCCCGCGAGGAAGGAGGGGAGCACACGTCGACGTTAGGCGGGTCGCGGAGGAGCGTCCAGTTCAAGATTCTTCCGAACCATTAGCCTGTCTTCATGTCCATCCCCGTCGATCTGGCCCGCACGCTCGCGGTCATCCTCGATGAGGGCACCCTGGAGGCCGCCGCCCGGCGTCTGCACGTGACCCCCTCCGCCGTGAGTCAGCGAGTACGGGCGCTGGAGGCCCGGCTGGGGCGCGTCGTGCTCGTGCGCACCAAGCCGGTCCGCGCCACGGAGGCGGGACAGGCCGTCGTCCGCCTCGCCCGCCAGCTCGACCTCCTCGAGCACGACGCCCTGGCCGGCATCGGCTCCGATGAGGCCGCGACCGCCGTCGTGCCCCTCGCCGTCAACGCCGACTCCCTGGCGACGTGGTTCCTGCCGCCGCTGGCCCGGGTGGCGGAGCGTCACCGGGTGGTCTTCCAGCTCCACCGCGACGATCAGGACTTCACGGCGGGCCTGCTGGAATCGGGGACGGTGATGGGGGCGATCACCTCCCGGGAGGCGCCGGTGGCCGGATGTCGCGTGCGCGCGGTCGGCGTGCTGCGGTACGAGGCGGTCGCCAGCGCCGAGTTCGCGCGGCGCTGGTTCCCGGACGGCGTCGACGGCGACGCCCTCGCGCAGGCTCCGGTGGTGGACTTCGACCGCCGTGACGACCTGCAGTCGCGCTGGCTCGCCGATCAGGCGCCGGCCGGTTCGCCTCCGCGTCATCTCGTCCCCGCCTCGCACGACTTCGCCACGGCGATCCGGCTGGGCCTCGGGTGGGGGCTGCTTCCGCCGTTCCAGTCGGAGGAGCACGTGCGCTCGGGCGAGCTCGTCCTCCTGGGCGGCGCGCCCGTGGACGTCCCCCTGTTCTGGCAGCAGTGGAACCTCACCTCCCCGCTCCTCGACGAGATCGCCGACGAGGTCGTGCAGGAGGGCGCGCGGGTGCTGGCCGCCGCGTGAGCGCCCGCTCGCCGGTCGGGCTCCGCCTGGTCAGCGGATGCCGACGTGGAAGCGCGACTCGTCGCTGCGGTGCAGGGCGTTGTAGCGCTCGAACGGCACTCCGTCGTCGTCCCACGCCAGCGACTCGATGGCCAGCACGGGCTGGCCGGGCTTGAGCTCCAGCAACCGGGCGTCCTCTTCCCCCGGTACGACGGCGCTGATCCAGCGGTCCGCCCCGCTGGGGTGGACGCCGAAGTGCCGGCGCAGATGCTCGTACAGGGACCGGTTCTCCAGGTTCGCCCTGCCCAGGGTCGGGAAGCGGTCATAGGGGAGAACCGTGTCCACGAGAAGCCAGGGCGTGCCGTCCACGCGGCGCAGGCGACGCAGGCGTACGACCTGGGAGCCGGAGGGGAGGCGGAGCGCCTGGGCGTCGTCGGGGCTGGCCGGGCCCACCTCGAAATCGAGGACGCGCGTGGTGACGTTGCGCCCGGTCGTGGACAGATCGTCGGAGGAACCCGCCATCGAGCCGATGAACTTCAGATCCGGCCGCTGGGGCGCCACGAAAGACCCGCGCGCACGCACCTTGTAGATGAGGCCGGCGCGCACCAGTTCGGCCAGGGCCTCCCGCACGACGGTCCGCGAGACGCTGTAGCGGTCGATGAGCTCGGATTCGGAGGGGAGCGCCTGATCGGCGCGGAGCAGCCCGGATTCGATCTCCTGACGCAGCACCCTGGCCAGTTGCTGCCACAGCGGCGCATCCGCCTCGCGGTCGAGGACGGGGTACGACGCGGGTGTGGACATGGCGGCTCCTTCGGTCCGGCGCCAGTGCTCAGAGCGTATCGCGCGTGCTCGGCGGGCCGGAGTCGCCGCGATTGACAGCGCCGCGACGCATGCCTATCTTAGTCATTACCAACTCATCATGACATGTTGGTCATAATAGGTCCCGAGCGGTGCCCGACCGCTCAGCGTTCGTCACTTCGCGACGAAGCGAACCAGGAGGCAATGACAATGAAGTTCCCCCACATCCGACGTGCCGGCGCCGCGGTCGCCGCGACCGTCGCGGCGACCCTGCTCCTCGCCGGCTGCGGCGGCACCGCCGACGCCGGAAACGGCACGGAGGGCGGCGAGCCCGAAGGGCTGAAGATCGCGCTGTCCAACGGCTTCGTCAACGGATGGCGCCTCACGCTCATCGACAAGTTCGAGACCGAGGCGGACAAGCTCAAGGCCGAAGGCGTCGTGTCGGACTACTCGGTGGTGAACGCCCCGGGCGAGAACAGCGCCACCGAACAGGCGTCGCAGATCCGCAGCCTCATGCTGCAGAACCCCGACGTCCTCATGGTCATCCCGGCGTCCTCCAGCGCGCTCAAGCCCGTCATCGAAGAGGCCTGCACCGCCGGCATCAACGTCATCATTCTCGACGCCGACATGGAGACCAGCTGCGGCACCGTGGTGCGCAACGAGTACGGCCAGTGGGGTGCGGACTCCCTTGAACCCGCCCTCGAGGCGATCGGCGGCAAGGGCGACATCGTCATCAACCGCGGCGTCGTGGGTTCTCAGCCCGAGGAGGCGTTCCACGCGCGTCAGCTGGAGATCCTCGCCGACTACCCGGATGTGAAGGTCGCCGCCGAGATCAACGGCTTCTGCGACTCGGCGACCGCGCAGAAGGAGATCGTCGGAATCCTCGGATCGCTCCCCGAGATCGCGGCGGTGCCCGGCTGCATCGGCGGCATGGGCATCGTGCAGGCGTTCGAGTCCGCCGGTCGTGAGGCACCCGTGGTCGTCTTCGACACCGACGGCAAGTCGCTGAAGTTCTGGCAGGACAGCGGCATCGACAACGGCTCCTTCGCCGCCCTCACCGACCCCGGCCAGGTCGTCGCCGCCATCTACGTCGCCCTCGCCAAGGAGCGCGGTGACGACGTGCCGGCCGAGGTCGTGCTGCCGCTGGTGAAGATCGCGCAGGAGGACCTCGACTACTGGGTGTCCGAGCTGGGCACCGACGAGTACGCCGCCATCGCGTGGGATGACGAGTCGATCGAGGCCGCCCTCGAGGCGCTCGAGAACGGCGAAGACGTGCAGGCACCGGCGCTGCAGAAGTGACCGACCGGCCGACCAGTTCGAAGGAGCACCCGATGGCATCCGTGACGCAGAGTCCCCCCTCTGCTTCGCCCGAGGCGACGCAGGTCGTGCTGACGGCGCAGGACGTGTCCAAGCGGTACGGCAGCACGACGGCCCTCGCCGGGATCGACGTCACCGTGCGGGCGGGCGAGATCCTCGGACTGGTCGGCCACAACGGCGCCGGCAAGAGCACCCTCATGCGCGTGCTGGCCGGGCGCGAGCAGCCCGATGCCGGCAGCGTGAGCTGGCGCGGCGGCGCGGCGTGGAACCAGTCCGCGGCCGCTCGCGCCGGCGTCCGCATGGTCTACCAGGAGCTGGCGCTGTGCCCTGACCTGACGGTCGCGGAGAACATCGCCCTCTCCGATCGCGGCGCCCGCGGCCTGGCGTGGCGGCGCACCGCCGAACGGCACGTCGCCGAGAAGCTCGATCACGTCTTCCCGGGGCACGGCATCGCGATCGTGCGCCGCACGAGCGATCTGACGATGGCGCAGCGGCAGATGGTCGAGATCGCCCGCGCTCTCTGCACGCCTGATCTCGCCATGCTCATCCTCGACGAGCCGACCGAGTCGCTCAGCGTCGACGCCACCGCCCAGTTGTATGCGCACCTGCGCGAGCTCGCCGCATCCGGTGTCGCCATGGTGCTCATCTCGCACCGGATGCAGGAGGTCCTGGCGAACGCGGACCGCATCGCCGTGATGAAGGACGGCCGGATCGTGGACACCGTCGCGGCACGTGCCACCTCCGAACAGGCTCTGCTGTCCACGATGGGCGGCGAAGTGCATGCCGACACGGCCACCGTCCGCCGGGTCAGCGCCACCGAGCGCGCCGACATCCGCCAGGGCGGAACGGTCGCGCGCATCACCGGGGAGGGCGTGCCCTTCGTCGTGCAGCCGGGCGAGATCGTCGGCCTGGCCGGGCTCGCCGGCCATGGACAGGACGTGCTCCTGCGGCGGCTGTGGACCAGCGCGCGGGGGGTCACCGTCGCCAAGCGCCGCGCCTACGTGCCCGGCGACCGTCAGACCAGCGGCATCTTCCCGCTGTGGAGCGTCGCGGAGAACCTCACCGTCTCGGCCTCCCGGCAGCTCTCCTCCGGCGGCGTCATCCGCTCGGGCCGCAAGCGCGCGCTCGCGGACGAATGGGTGCAGCGCCTAAGCGTCAAGGGCGGCGCCCGCGCGCCGATCACCTCGCTCTCGGGCGGCAACCAGCAGAAGGTGCTCGTCGCCCGCGCCTTCGCCACGGACGCGGCCCTGGTGCTGCTGGACGACCCCTTCCGAGGCGTGGACGTCGCCACCAAGAACGAGCTCTACGCCCTCATGCGCGTGGAAGCCTCCCGGGGCCGCTCGATCGTCTGGTACTCGACGGAGAACGGCGAGATGGCGCACTGCGACCGCGTCTACGTGTTCCGCTCCGGCCGCATCGTGAGCCAGCTCGCCGACGACGACATCACGGAAGACCGCATCATCGCCGACTCGTTCGGCGGCGACGACCGCACGCAGGAGGACGCTCGATGAGCACCGCCACCGTCTCGTTCCCCTCCACGGGTCAGCGCCTGCGCGCCGACGCCGTGAACGGATCGCCCGCTCTGCTCGCGCTCGTGGCACTGGTGGCGATCTTCGCGATCACCGCGACGCTGCAGCCGGGCATCCTGAGCGTTCCCGGTCTGACGCTCATGCTCATGTCGTCGGTGCCCCTCGTGCTCGCCGCGCAGGCGCAGATGATCATCATGAGCGTCGGCGACATCGACCTCGGGATCGGGTTCCTGGTGGGTCTGGTCACCGTCATCGCCGCGACGCTCTTCGTGGACGCGCCGCTGCTCGCGCTCGCCTCGATCGTCGGGATCGTCGTCGCCTACGCCGTCATCGCGTACGTCGTGCAGCAGCGCGGTGTGCCCTCCATCATCATCACGCTCGGCATGTCGTTCGTGTGGCTGGGCATCGGCCTGCAGATCCGCCCGACGCCGGGAGGCGAGACGCCCGCGTGGCTGTCGGTCATCTCGACGTGGCGACCCACGTGGTTCCCGGCCCCCGTGATCTTCATCATCGCCGCGACGCTGATCGGCTGGTACGTCACGCGTCGTGCGCGCATCGGCACGCGCATGCGTGCGCTCGGCTCACAGGCCCCGACGCTCGAGAAGGCAGGCGTATCGCTCGCCGCCACCCGCATCGCCGCGTACGTGATCGCCGCGATCCTCATGATCCTCGCCGGCCTCATGCTCGCCTCCCAGACCTGGTCGGGTGACATCAACGCGGCCAGCGAGTACACGCTCATGACGATCGCCGCCGTGATCCTCGGCGGCGGCACCTTCGCCGGAGGTCGTGCAATGCCGATCGGCACCACGCTCGGGGCGGTCACCCTCGGGCTCATCACCGTCCTGCTGAGCCTCATCAACCTGCCCTCCAGCCTGCAGTCGGCCGCACAGGGACTCATCGTCATCGCTGTGCTGGCCGGCCGCATCATCACCGAGAGGTTCGTCCGATGAGCGCCATCGACAACGCCGTACCGACCGAGCGCCGCCGCCTCACGTGGCCCGCGTGGGGGTGGTCCCTCATCGGCGTGCTCGCGGTGTGGGCCGTCATCGTCGCGGTGCGCCCCGGCGCGCCGCTCGACCCGCTGACCCAGGCGCTCTCGCTGGCGCCGTTCCTCGTGCTGGTCGCACTGGGGCAGATGCTCGTCATCACCCTCGGCCCCGGCAACATCGATGTGTCCGTCGGCACGATCGTCTCGATGACCTCGTACGTCTCGGTGGCCGTGGGAGCGACGGCGGGACCGGTCGTGGGCCTCGCCGCCGCCGCGGGCGCCGGAGTCGCCGCGGGCGCCGTCAGCGTCGCAGCCATCCTGCTGCTGCGGGTCCCCCCGATCATCGCCACCCTCGCAACGAGTCTGGTCGTCACCAGCGCGACACTGCTGCTCGCCGATGCCGCACGGGGCGGTGCGGATCCGGCGCTGCGCTCGTTCGTCAATGCCAAGGTGCTCGGCATCCCCCTCATCGCCCTCCTCGTCGTGCTGGTCACCGTGGTCATCTGGTTCCTGCTGCGCCACACCCGGCTCGGGCTGTCGATCATCGCGGTGGGCCAGAGCGAGCGTGCCGCCGAGCGGGCGGGGCTCAAGGTCGTCGCCGTCACCGCGACCGCCTACCTCGTCAGCGCCGGTTTCGCCGGGCTGGTGGGCGGCCTGCTGGCCGCGTTCATCTCGCCCAGCACGCAGCTGGGTACGTCCTACATGCTCGATTCGATCGCGGTCGTCGTGATCGGCGGCACCCTCATCTCCGGCGGACGCCCGGTCGCGACCGGTGCCTGGACCGGTGCCCTCTTCTTCGTGCTGCTGTCGGGGCTGCTGAACCTCGTCGGCTGGTCCGTCGGCGCCCAGAACGTGCTGAAGGGCGTCCTGGTCGTCCTGGTCGTCATCGTCGCCTCCGCCGCCACCGGCACCGGTCGCACCAGCATCCGGCGGCTGCGTGCCTCCCTGACCCCGGGCGCGCCGCAGGCAGCGTCCACCACCACAACACAGAAGGAGCCCATCCATGGCTGACCTCGACGACCTCCGCGACGGCACGGACTTCTCCGCCGCCCGCACGGCCCCCGGCGCTTTCCACCTGAAGGGCCAGTCCGGCCAGGACTGGGGCCTGCGCGCGCGTCTGTCGCGCGTGTTCGACCCGAGCGATGGCAAGACCGTCATGCTCGCGTTCGATCACGGCTACTTCCAGGGCCCCACCTCCGGGCTGGAGAACCTCGAGCGCTCCATCCTGCCGCTGGTCCCGCAGGCCGATGCCCTCATGTGCACGCGCGGAGCTCTCCGCACCACGATCCCCGCCGACAACGGCAAGGGCATCGTCCTGCGCGCCTCGGGGGGACCGAGCGTCCTGAAGGAGCTGTCCGACGAAGAGCTCGCGGTCTCCATCGATGACGCCGTGCGCCTGGACGCCGCCGCTCTGGCGGTGCAGGTGTTCGTCGGCGGTGAGAACGAGACCAAGTCGATCAAGAACCTCACCACGCTCGTCGACCAGGGTCAGGCGACGGGGATCCCGGTGCTCGCGGTCACCGCCGTCGGTCGCGACATGGTGCGCGACGCGCGGTACTTCCGTCTCGCCACCCGCATCAGCGCCGAGCTGGGCGCCGCCTTCGTGAAGACGTACTACGTCGAGGAGGGCTTCGAGACCATCACGAGCGCGTGCCCCGTGCCGATCGTGATCGCCGGCGGCAAGAAGGTCGAGGAGCAGGAGGCCCTGCGCGTGGCGTACCAGGCCATGCAGGAGGGCGCCGCGGGCGTCGACATGGGCCGGAACGTGTTCCAGTCCGAGCACCCGGCCGCCATGCTCGCCGCCGTCCGCGGTGTCGTCCACGACGGCCTGAACCCGGCCGACGCGTTCGAGCTCTTCCAGTCCCTCTCCCACTGACACCGGCGTGCGGGCGCCCCACCCGGGCGCCCGCACGCCCGAAGGACACAATCCCATGCCCACTCTGCGCACCCACAGCGCGCCCCACTCGGCCGACGTCGTCGTGATCGGCGCCGGCATCAACGGCCTCGCCATCACGCGTGAAGCGGCCGCCCGCGGACTCCACGTCGTCATGATCGACCGTGACGACATCGCCGCACGCACGTCGGCGATCTCGACCCGCCTCATCCACGGGGGACTGAAGTACCTGCCGCGGTTCGAGATCCCGCTGGTCTTCGAGTCGATCCGCGAGCGCGACATCCTGCTGAAGGCGGCGCCGCACCTGGTGCTGCCCTATCCGATGCTGATCCCGTTCGCGAAGTGGAACAAGACGCCGGGCTGGCTGATGTCGTGCGGCCTCATCGTGCACGACGTGCTCGCGATCGGCAAGCGCCTGCCGCTGAACCGCATCGTGTTCGGCGGCCGCCTCTCGCGGGAGTGGCCGTCGGTGGCGAAGGCCGGTGTCAAGTGGGGCGGCCTGTTCCAGGACGCGCACGTGCCGGTGACCGAGCGTTTCGCCACCGAACTGGCGATCGACGCGTCGCGCAACGGTGCCACGGTGCTCACGCACACTCCCGTCACGGCGCTGCTGCGTGAAGGCGGGCGGATCGCCGGCGTGGTCTACCGCGACCGGGAGAGCGGCCAGGAGCAGGAACTGCGCGCCCCCGTCGTCGTGAACTCCGCCGGCCCCTGGGCGGACGAGGTCCTCGCCCTCGCCGGAACCCACCCCCGGCGGATCGGTCCCACCAAGGGCAGCCACCTCGTGGTGGACACCTTCCCCGGCGCCCCCGCCACGTGCGTCTTCTTCGACTCTCCGCAGGACGGTCGCCCCATGTTCGTCCTGCCCTGGTGGGACGGGCGCTTCATGCTGGGCACGACCGATCTGCCCTACGACGGGTCGATCGAGGACATCGCGATCGACGGGGACGAAGTGGACTATCTGCTGACGTCGGTCAACACGATCATCCCCGAGGCCGGCCTCACCCCCGACGACGTGCTGTGGTCCTACTCGGGGGTGCGCCCGCTGCCCTACGTCGCAGATCTGACCGACCCCTCCTCGGTCAGCCGGGACAGCGAGATCGTGGTGCACGACGGGGACTCCGCCGGTCTCGTGACGATCATCGGCGGCAAGTACACCACGCATCGCGCGCTCGGCGAGCAGACGCTGCGAAAGATCGAGAAGCTGCTGGGGCTCCGGAGACAGACCTCGCCGACGCGCGACGCGCGCTTCCCCGGCGCCCCCGCCGAGGACGTGGCGCAGTTCCGTGCCTCGTTCGTGGAGCGCAGCTCGCTGCCCGAGCGCACCGCCGCTCGCCTCGCCGACGTGTACGGCACGCTCGCGCGGGAGATCGAGATGCTCGCCGCGACCGACCCCGCCCTCGCCGAGATCGTCGACGAGGAGACGGGCGCGATCGCGGCCGAGATCCTCCACGCGGTCCGGGAGGAAGGCGCTGTGACGCTCGAGGACGTGCTGCTGCGACGCACCGTCATCGCGTTGAACAGCGATGTGGGGCTCTCGTGCGCACCGCGCGCAGCGGCGGTCCTGGTGGCGTACGCCGGCTGGAGCGAGGAGCACGCCGACGCGGAGATCGCGCGCTACCGTGTATCGGTTCGGCGCTTCGTGCCCAGAGCGCTGCGGGACGCCCCCGGTCTTGAGCAGACCCCGTGAGGACAGGAGAGCGGACACCATCATGAGCACCTGTGTCATCGGGATCGACGTGGGCCTGACCTCGGCGAAGGCGGCCGCCTTCGACGAGGCGGGCAACGAGATCCGCACCGTCTCCGCCCCCAACCCGCGCGTCGCCGTCTCGCGCGAGCGGCAGGAGGTGGATATGGACGCGCTGTGGGACGTCGTCGCCGACGTGCTGCGCGATCTCACCGCCGACCTCGCACGAGACGGCTGGACGATCGCGGCGGTCGCCGCCACCGGTCACGGCAACGGGCTCTACCTCGTGGATGAGGACCTGCGCCCGGTGCGCACGGCCATCGCGTCGACGGATCATCGCGCCGAGGCGATCGTGGCGTCCTTGGACGCCGCGGAGGTGGAGCGCGTGCGCCGCGTCACGGGGTCGATGCCGTGGGCCGCGCAGCCGGGCGTGCTGCTGCGCTGGCTGCACGACCACGAGCCCGACGTGCTCCAGCGCTCCCGCTGGGCGCTCACGTGCAAGGACTGGATCGCCGCGTGCCTGGCCGGTTCGGCGCAGGCGGACCTGTCGGATTCGTCCGGCTGCGGACTGGTGAACCTGGCGACCCGGGACTACGAGCCGGCCGTGCTCGAGCTGCTGGGCCTTCCCGCGGACACGTCTCGGCTGTTCCCTCCGCTGCGCGCATCGGATGAGGTCGTCGGCGCCGTGACCGCCGACGCCTCCGCGCGCACCGGGTTGCCGCTGGGCACCCCGGTCGTCGCCGGATGCATGGACTGCGTCGCCAGCCCGCTGGGTGCGGGTGCGACCGCACTGGGCGATGTCACGGTGATCGTCGGCACGTGGGCGATCAACAGTGTCGTGGTGCCGGCCGACACCGATCCGCCGCGCGTCACGATCAACGCGCTGCTGCCCGATCCGGCCGCGATGCTCGCCATGGAGGTCGCCCCGACGTCCGCGGCCAGCATCGAATGGGCTGCCGGTCTCCTCGGCGCGCGAGCCACGATCCCCGTCACGCCGCGCGACCTGCTGACCGCGGGGCAGAGCGCGCCGCCGCTGGCCGACGGCCTGCTGTTCCTGCCCTTCATCCACGGGGCGCCCGAGCACCTGGGTGCCTCGGGCACCTTCCTCGGCGTCAAGGGGAATCACGGCTATCCGCACGTGGCCCGCGCCGTGGCCGAAGGGATCACGCAGTATCACCGCGTGCAGCTGGGCAAGGTCCGCTCCAGCGGGGCGGAGGTCTCCGCCGGACCGTGGACGCTCGCCGGCGGCGGGGCGAAGAACCCCGTGTGGGCGCAGATGTTCGCCGACGTCGTCGGGCACCCCATGCGGCGTCAGCTGGGCACCGAGCTGGGTGCCCGTGGCGTGGCGTGGCTCGCCGCGCGGGGCGTGGGCATGGACACCGCGGCGTGGCACGCGGAGCCGGACCCGCGCCTCGTGGTCGAGCCGGGGGAATGCGCCGCGGATTACGCGCGGCAGTCAGCGACGTTCGACCGCGCCCTCAGCGCCATGCGCGCGGTATGGGAGGCCACGGCGTGAGCGTCGCCTCGTCGCCCGACGCGCTGGCCGAGATCGTGCGGGTCAGCCGCGCCCTCGGCTCCGACCCCGCCTATGTCCTGCACGGCGGGGGCAACACCTCGATCAAGACCACGGGTGTCGACGTCACCGGTGAAGCGGTCGAGCTCGTCCTGGTGAAGGGCAGCGGGTGGAACCTCGCCACGATCCAGGCCGCGGGCTTCGCACCGCTGCGCCGCGCGCGCCTGCACGATCTGCTGCAGCTGGAGCAGCTGGACGACGCCGCCATGGTGAACGAACTGCGTCAGGCCTCGCTCGACGCCTCCGCACCCACCGCGTCGATCGAGGCGCTGCTGCACGCCTACCTCCCCGGACGGGTCGTGCTGCACTCGCATGCCGACGCGATCGTCGCGCTCACCAACCGCGACGTCGCCCCCGCCGCCATCACGGAGGTGCTCGGCGACCGGGTAGTCGTGCTGCCCTACGTCAAACCGGGCTTCGGCCTCGCGCGGCTGGTCGCCGGGACGGACGTCTCCGGCGTGGATGCGGTCGTGCTCAGCAACCACGGACTCTTCACCTTCGGCGACGATCCGGACGCGACGTTGGCCCGGCACCGCGACCTCGTGGCCCGCGCGTCCGCCGCCGCCGGCGTGCCGGTGTGGGGCGATCCTGGGGCGGAGATCGACCGCTCGGGCTCTGTCGCGGCGATCGCGCAGCTGCGCGAGGCGGTGTCCACCGCGGCCGGGCGTCCGATGCTCGTGCGGCAGTCGTCATCCGGTCGTGCGGACGAATTCGCGCGGCGCCCCGACGTGGCGGCAGTGTCCGGCCGCGGGACGGCGACCCCCGAGCACGTGCTGTACACCAAGCGGGAACCGCTCGTGGGTCTCGACGTCGCCGCGTACGCGGCGCGGTATCGCGACTACGTCGCGCGGCATCGCACGCGGGCAACGACGGAGATCACCGAGCTCGACCCGGCGCCCCGCGTCATCTTCGATCCGGAGCTGGGCTGCCTCTTCGCGGGAGGGTCGGTCTCGGACCTGCGGGTGGCCGCCGATGTGGCACTTCACACCATGGACGTCATCGACGCCGCCGACCGCCTGGGCGGATACCGCTCGCTGGACGAGTCCGACACGTTCGACATCGAATACTGGTCGCTCGAGCAGGCGAAACTGGCCGGCCGCACGCGCCGGCCGCTCACCGGCGAGGTCGCGATCGTGACGGGCGCGGCATCCGGGATCGGCCGCGCCGTGGCCGAGCGGCTGATCGCCGATGGTGCGGCGGTCGTGGGCGTCGACCTCTCCGACGCCGTGGCCGAGGTCGGCTCCGGCGACGCCTGGCGCAGCATCGTGGGTGACGTGAGCGATCCTGCCGTGCTGGACGCGGCGGTGGACACCGCCGTGCGCGAGTTCGGCGGCGTGGACATCGTCGTGATCGCGGCGGGGATCTTCCCGCCCTCGCAGGCGGTGGCCGAGGTGGCCGACGAGGTATGGGACCGTGCCCTCCGCGTCAACGTCACCGCTCCCATGCGGCTCCTGCGCGCGGTGCACCCCGTCCTGGCGCGAGCGCCCCGCGGGGGGCGGGTCGTGCTGGTCTCCACGAAGAACGTCGCGGCGCCCGGTCCGGGCGCGGCGGCGTACTCGGCCAGTAAGACGGCGGCGGCGCAGTTGGCACGCGTGGCCGCGCTGGAGTGGGCGGCCGACCGCGTCCGGGTCAACCAGGTGGAACCGGATGCCGTCTTCGACACGGCGATCTGGACCCCGGAACTGCTCGAGGCCCGCGCCGCTCACTACGGTCTCACGGTGGCGGAGTACCGCACGCGGAACCTCCTCGGCGTCGAGGTGCGCAGCGCCACGGTCGCCGAAGCGGTCGTCGCCCTGTGCACGTCCTTTCCGGCGACCACCGGCGCGCATGTGAGCGTTGACGGCGGCAACGACCGCGTGATCTGAAGCGCGGGCTTCTAGTCGTCGCTGACGCGTAGGACGACCTTGCCGCGCGCGTGGCCCCGCTCCAGCTCGGCGTGCGCGCCGGCGGCATCGGCCAGATCGAAGACACTGTCGACGTAGACCTGCACGGCGCCCGAGTCCAGCAGGCGCGCGATCGTGGCGAGCACGCCGCCATCGGGGATGACGGTGTAGCCGGTGGCTCGCACGCCGGCGGCCGCCGCGTCCTCGGCGAAGCCCGGCCACGTGCCGCGGGGCACCTCGATCAGCAGGCCGCCGGGGCGCAGGACGGCGAGCGAGCGCCTCCCGGTGTGTGCGGAGTCGTTGCCGACGAGGTCGATCACGACGTCGATGTCGGTGGCGACCTCCTCGAAGCGCTGCGTCGAGTGGTCCACCACGACCGCGGCGCCCAGATCCCGGAGCCAGCCGGCATTGCGGGCGGAGCCGGTCGCCACGACATGAGCCCCGAAGTAGGCGGCGAACTGGACCGCGAAGTGACCGACCCCGCCGCTGCCGGCGTGGATGAGGATGCGCTGGCCCTCGTGTGCGAGCGCGGTCTCCACCACGATGCCCCACGCCGTCAGTGCGGCCAGGGGCACCCCGGCCGCCTCGACGTACGAGAGGGATGCGGGCTTGCGCGCGAGGGACAGCGCGGGGGCGACGACGTATTCGGCGTAGCTTCCAGGACTGCGGGGGAAGGCTGACATCCCGAACACCTCGGTGCCGGGCGGGAAGGGGTACGCCTCGAAGGGCGCCTGCACCACGACACCGCTGAAGTCGTACCCGAGCGTCGCGGGGTAGTGGCAGATCTGTTCCGACACCCCGGCGCCGGCCCGCGTCTTCGAGTCGATCTGGTTGACCCCGGCGGCCACGACGCGCACGAGCACTTCGCTGAGCGCGGGGGTGGGGACCTCGACCTCGGCCGGGCGCAGCGCCGCGGCGTCTCCGACGGAGTCCAGCACCTGGGCGCGCATCCTCGCGGGAGGTGGGGCGGGCGGGGTGAGGAGGGCGCCCGTGGGAGCGGACTCGGGGCGCAGCGGGCGGAATCTCATCCGTCGCTCCTTCCGTGCGGTCGGCGTCGGCAGCACAGGTGACTGGGACGATGTCCAGTCAAGCCGAGCAATGTCTCGCCGGTGTTACGCGGCGGTCACTGCCCGGAGAAGCTCCCGCGGCCGCTACCGTGCGTCGTCGGCGGGTGCGCGCCCCGTCGCGAGGGCCGACAGCAGGACGGCGGCGTGGCGGATGTCCTCCACCGACCAATCGGCGAGAGCTGTGGCCAGGCGGCCACTGTGGGGAGCGCGTGCGGCCGTGAGGCGTTCGGTGCCCAGCGGCGTGACGGCGATCAGACGCGAGCGGCGGTCCAGTGGATCGGGAGTGCGCTCGACGAGCCCGAGCTCTTCCAGCTCGCTGACGCTGCGGCTGGTCAGCCCCTTGTCCGCGGTCAGTCGCTCCGCCAGCGCGGAGAGGGTGACCGGGCCCATCCGGTTGATGGCGGAGAGCACCTTGAACGTCCCCGGCAGCATGCCGGGGCTCGCCGTCTCCGCCGCCTCGGCGATGAGCCGGCGGAACACCGTCACGAGCTCGGAGAAGGACCCTTCGAGCGCGTCGATGGCCTCCCGGCGTCCGTCGTCGGGGGTGGGGATCGGGGCGGGATCACCGGTCACGTCAGTCATCCTTCCCCGAGCGCCGGCCCGCGTGCTGCCGGTCGTTCTCCGGGAGGGTCTCGACAGCACCGGTGGCACCGAGCGCGGCCATGCCCTCGGCGGTCGACACCGTCGCCAGGTCGGCCTCGCTGGCGGCGATGCGCTCGGCGGTGGTCATGCGCGTCAGCGGGTGGTTCGGCAGGAAGACGATGGCCAGGAGACTGATGACGGCGAGGGGGACGGCGATGAGGAACGCGTGGGAGATGGAGATCGCGTAGACCTGTTCGAAGATCACCCGTACGGCCTCGGGCAGCGCCGACACCTGGGGGAGCGAGCCGGACTGCAGCTGGTCGGCCACGCCCGCCCCTGCCGGGCCGAGGCCCGCGATGGCGGTCGCCAGCTCGGCCTGGCGTTCGGCCAGCAACGAGGTCACGGAGGCGGCGACCGTGGCGCCCATCACGGAGACGCCGACGGTGCCGCCGAGGCTGCGGAAGAACGCCACCGCCGCGCTGGAGGTGCCGAGAGTGGCCGGGTCCGCGGTGTTCTGGACGATCAGGACGAGGTTCTGCATCGTCATTCCGACGCCCGCGCCGAGGAGGAACATATAGACGCCCACGAGCACGAGCGAGGTGTCGTAGTGGATCGTGGACAGCAGGAACGAGCCGGCGATCAGCAGGACGGCGCCCAGGACGAGGTAGGCCTTCCAGCGCCCGTATCGCGTGATGAGGGCGCCCACCACGATCGAGGCGATCAGCAGGCCCGCGATCATCGGGATGGTGAGGAGCCCTGCCTCGGTCGGCGAGGCGCCGCGGGCGAGCTGCATGTACTGGCTGAGGTACACCGACGTGCCGAACATGGCCAGGCCGGTCGCGATCGAGGCCACCACGGAGAGGGTGAAGGTCGCGTTGCGGAACAGGTTCAGCGGGACCAGGGGCTCGGACACCTTCAGCTCGCTGATGATGAACAGCACCGTCGCCAGCGCGGCGCCGCCGACCATGAGGGCCGTTTCGGTGCTGGCCCACTCGTAGGTCTGGCCGGCGTTGGTGATCCAGATCAGCAGGAGGGACACGGCCACGGCGAGGAACACGATGCCCAGGTAGTCGATGCGGACCTTGCGGGGCGGATGCTTCGGCAGGTGCAGCGTGCGCTGCTGGATGATCAGCGCCGCCACGGCGAAGGGCAGGGCGACGAAGAAGTTCCAGCGCCACCCGAACGCGTCGGTGATGAGACCGCCCAGGAGCGGGCCGCCCACCGTGGCGACGGCCATGACGGCGCCGAACAGGCCCATGTAGCGGCCTCGCTCACGCGGGCTGATGATGTCGGCCATGATGACCTGGCTGAGGGCCGCGAGGCCACCGGCGCCGATGCCCTGGATCGCGCGGAAGGTGATGAGCATCTCGGGGTTCTGGGAGAACCCGGCAGCTGCCGTGGCGAGCACGAACAGCGTGATCGCGATCTGGATGAGCAGCTTGCGGTTGAACAAGTCGGCCAGCTTGCCCCAGATGGGGGTCGAGATCGCCGTCGTGAGCAGGGTCGACGTGACGACCCACGTGTAGACGGCCTGGTCGCCGTTGAGATCGTGGACGATCACCGGGAGAGAGGTGGAGACCACGGTCGAGGCCAGCATGGACACGAACATGCCCATCAGCAGTCCGAGCAGGGCGGGCAGGACGCGACGGCGGGCGGGCGCAGCGGAGGAATCGAGAGCCATGGGGCCCTTTCGTGCAGGTGACGGTTCCGCGACGGCATCGGCGCGATAGTTGATCTACATCAACGATACGCCGATTGGTTGACTTGCGTCAAAGACTGGTCACTCCGCAAGCGCGAGAGCGCGGAACGCCTCCCTGGGCGCGGGTGCGGGCGCAGCGCCCTGACGGGCGTGCATCGTCCGGCGGTGCAGTTCGTCGATGAGGGCAGTGGCCAGCCCCACGAGCGCGTCGATCTCCCGTTCGTCGCGGTCGACCCACTGGCACCGCGGCTCATCGTCCACCGGCACGAACCCGTCGTGCACCTCCCACGTGACGAGCGTCCGCTCGGCTCCCAGGACGTGCTGCTGCCACCACACCTGTCGCAGGTAGGAGCGCGGGATGCTGCGCCAGGCCTTGTTCGTCGTCTTGATCTCCGCGAGCACCACGCGGCCCGCCGCGTCCACTCCTACCCCGTCGGGGGTGGCCAGATGCCGCTTCTCCACGACCGCGTGGAACAGCGCGGAGGAGGGCTGGATGCCGTGCGTCGCGGCGACCCACGCGGCGATCTCCGGCTCTCGCAGGCGTCCGTGTGCCGTGTAGGCGTTGCCGGAGAAGCGGGCACCGCCGCCCAGCTTCTGATCCGCGGCCTTCGCAATGGCGCGCTCACTGGTCAGTGCGGCGACGTCCGTCGCGGTGATGCCCCGCGAGCGGGCCCGGATCCACGCCACGCGGTCGCGGGAATCCGCGACTATCCGGGCGGCGAGTTCGGGGGTCACCCCTCGAGGCTAACCCGGCGCGCCGACGTCTTCGACACGGCGCGCGGCCGCACGCGAGCGTCGCATCCGCCGGTCGTAGATGCTCGGATCGCGATACCCGTACCCCCGTTCGATCCGCACGATCCCCCCGCACTGGCCCAGCGTGACGGCGACGAACAGCGCTGACCACAGCATCGCGGTCACCCACAGTGCCGCGTTCGGGGTGACGAGCGTGGCGTAGAAGATCATGGAGACGGAGAACACCGCCGCGAGCATGCCCAGCGACACGGTGATCAACCGCAGCAGCATGTCGGCGGAACGGTGCGGCAGTCGTACGGGGATGAACTCCCGCGTCACCGGCTGCCGCACGCCCGCGAGGTAGGGCAGCGCAGCCCAGAATCCGGCCGCCCTCGCGAGGCGGCGCCCGCTGGTATGCAGCTTCCACAGCAGGAGCACGGAGGGGATGCCGGCGGCGGCCGCGATCGCGACCCCGCCGAGGAGGAGCTCGAGGACGATGACCGGCCCCGCCAGTCCGGGAGCCAGCGCCGCGACGGCGGCCATCACGCCGAGGGAGGCGAAGGCCGCGCCCGCCGTCGCCAGCAGGCCCAGCAGCCAGCGTGACACGCGCGTGTAGTCGGCGCGCACCGTCGTCGCCGCGCGCTCGGCCCGCGTGGCGTTCATCCCGGGTGGGAAGGGCGCGCGCTGCCCGGCGGCGAGAGCCTCTTCGGCGGCTTCGACCAGGGGGAGCGACGCCGGGCGGATGTAGACGAACACGTCAGGCCCCTCCGGTGCGCGCGGGCGGAAACGGTTGGTCGGCCGGGACCACTCCGAACATCTCCCTCGCCGATGTCGGCGGAGCGAAGACGGCGAAGGCGGCGCGGCGGATGTCGGCGAACGCGCCGACCGAGATCGGCAGCATCCCGGCTGCCACCAGGGCGGCGGAAAGCGCCGCGCCCGCTTCGCCGCGCTGCAGGGCGAACACCGCCAGGCCCGCGCCGAGGAGGGCGAGGCAGCACGAGATCCCCGCCCCCGCCATGCGCAGCGCGAGAGCCGGGTCGGTGTGCGTGCGGCGCGCGCGGCCGGAGCGGGGGTCGGCTCGCGGCCGCTCGCCGCGCCGGTAGGGCAGGCGCACCCAGTAGGCCAGCGCCTCCGTCAGCGCCCGTCCCGCCCGTCGCAGCGACCGCAGCAGCCGGACGGAGAAGGCGGCCAGTGCGATGGTGAGGAGAAGGCCGGTGGCGGTGATCGCCCACGCGGTGCCCTGCTCGCGCTCGAGGGTCTCGGTGAATCCGTTCGGGATCAGCGCGGAGGTGAGGCCGGCGGCCAGCCAGAGCGCCGTGGCCAGCGCGCCCCACGCCAGCCGCGAGTAACGGCGATAGTCGCCGTACAGTGCGCGCTCGGCATCCGGAGCATCCGCTGAGGCCGCGACGTCCTGCGGTGCGACCTCGCCGGTTGCGCGTTCGAACGCCCGGGCGCGCTCGGCGACCTCGATCCAATGCTCGGATTCGGGTAGAACCATCCGCAACGCCATCGTCATCCCCCCGGGTGAGTGTGCTGGCACCCATTGTGCCCATGCGGGATTTGCCGCACGCAACTCCGGCACGTATGCTGGTGAGCAAGCCAAAGACCGTCGGTCATCGGTGTGCGCGCAAGTGCAACCCGATCGAAGCTCTGCACAGCAGGGGCCCACGCAGGTGACACAGAACGATTCTCCTGAATCCAGCTCCGTGCGCCTGCGCCGGAGCTTTTTTGTTGCCTGCATCGCGATGGTCCCCGGCCGGCGCCCCGCCTCCGCGGAGCGCCTCGTACACACAAGGAGTGGCCATGGCGCAGAAGGAAGCATCGGTCGCCGAGCTCACGAAGCATTTCGAGGACTCGACCGCCGTTCTGCTGACCGAGTACCGCGGGCTGACGGTTGCCGAGCTCAAGGAGCTCCGCAACAGCATCCGTCAGGACGCGGAATACGCCGTGGTGAAGAACACGCTGACCAAGATCGCCGCAGGCAATGCGGGGGTCACGGGACTGGACGACGACCTCAAGGGTCCGTCGGCCATCGCGTTCGTGCACGGTGACCCGGTCACCGTCGCGAAGGGTCTGCGTGCCTTCGCCAAGGCACACCCTCACCTCGTGATCAAGGGCGGCTTCTTCGACGGAGCAGCCCTGACCGCGGATGAGGTCAACAAGCTCGCCGATCTCGAGAGCCGTGAAGTCCTGCTGGCGAAGCTCGCCGGTGCGATGAAGGCGACGATGACCAAGGCGGCGTACGTCTTCAATGCGCTCCCGTCGAAGGCCGTCCGCACGGTCGACGCGCTGCGCGAGAAGCAGGAGTCCGCGGCCTGACACCGGGCCCCGGCACAGCGAAACCCCAATCAAGGAGAAACATCATGGCAAAGCTCAGCACTGAGGAGCTGCTCGACGCGTTCAAGGAGCTCACCCTCATCGAGCTCAGCGAGTTCGTGAAGGCGTTCGAGGAGACCTTCGACGTCACCGCCGCCGCGCCCGTCGCGGTCGCCGCTGCCGGCGCTCCCGCCGGTGGTGCCCCCGCCGAGGAGGAAGAGGTCAAGGACTCCTTCGACGTCGTCCTCGAGTCGGTCGGCGACAAGAAGATCCAGGTCATCAAGGTCGTCCGCGAGCTCACCTCGCTCGGCCTCGGCGAGGCCAAGGCCGTCGTCGACGGTGCGCCCAAGCCCGTTCTCGAAGGTGCCAACAAGGAGACCGCCGAGAAGGCCAAGGCTGCCCTCGAGGAGGCCGGCGCTTCGGTGACCCTCAAGTAACACCCTCTGTGAAAGGCCCCGGATGCGACGCATCCGGGGCCTTTTCCGTTCCGTCGGCGTGTCAGCGCGGGCGGGTGTCCGAGACGGCGACGGCCAGAGCCGGGTCTGCCGGTGCCGTCGAACTGCGCACGACGAGCTGGGCCTGCAGGCGCAGCTCCTCCCGGGCGCGGGCCGGGTCGTCGATAGTGCGCAGCAGCAGGTCGACGGCGGCGCGGCCCTGTTCGCGTGGGAGCTGGCGCAGCGTCGTGAGCGAGAACATCTCCGCGTACTCGTGGTCGTCGATGCCGACGACGCTGAGGTCGCCGGGTACCGCGATCGCCAGACGGCGAGAGGCGATGATCGCCCCGATGGCCACTTCGTCGCAGGCCGCGACGAGCGCCGTCGGACGCGCGCGCGTCTCGCCGAGCAGATCGACCGCCGCGGCGTAGCCCTCGGGGATGCTCACGCCCGAGCCCACGTGGCGGACGAGGTCCGCGAGCCCCGCATCGGCCATGGCCGCCTGATAGCCGTGCAGGCGGAGCCGGTCCACGTGCGCGAAGTGGTCATCCGTGTCGCCGCCGAGGAAGACGATCCTGCGGTGCCCGAGGGCGATGAGGTGCTCCGTGGCGCGCCGCGCGGCGTGCACGTCGTCGACGGTGACGAGGCTCGACGAGCCCGTCCCGCCCACGACGCTGACGACGGGGCGTCCGATCCGCTGGAGATGCTCGAGTTCTCCTTCGGCCGGCTCCAACCCGACCGCGATGAGTCCGTCGAACCGCCGGCGGGGCAGGAAGTCCGCCAGGATGCGACGGCGCTCCGCTGTCCCCGGCGGTGCCTCGTACAGGGTGAGGTCGAGGTCGCGCTCCAGCAGCGCGGACTGGACGCCTCCCAGCACCTCGGCGAAGAACCAGCGGGCCACGGTGGGAACGAGCACGCCGACGGAACGCAGGCGACCCGTGGCCAGGCTCACGGCACTGGTGGAGGGCACGTATCCCAGGGATGCGGCCACCTCGACCACGCGGCGACGTGTCTGGTCGGAGACGTACCCGCTGCCCGTGAGCGCGCGGCTGGCGGTGGACTTGGAGACGCCGGCGAGGCGCGCGACGTCGGAGATCCCGCTCATGGTGCCTCCTCGCTGCGCCGTCGCACCGTCCTCGCCGCAGAAAGGCTAACCGCGGCCCGGAGGAAATGGAACCGGTTGCGACCACCCGCGGCCCTCGCGCAACCGCTTCCAGGTGTGCTGAGAGCGCTCCCATGGGCGGTTATGCAGTCGTGATGAATGGTTGTTGTGCCGTGCCCGGAAGTCGCATACCGTGGCGTGGAATCGGTTCCTCACAGGGGCCGCACCCAGAGCTCTCAAGGAGGAGGAACCACATGGGCATGTCACAGCACCGTCGCCTTTGGGCGCCGCTCGCACTCGTCGGCGTCGCCGGCCTGGCGCTTGCCGGTTGCACCGGCGACATCGAGGCCGGAGGCGACGACGTCGACTGCTCCGACTACGAGGACTACGGCACCTTCGAGGACGCCACCGTCACCATCAGCGGAACGATCCTCGACTTGGAGGCCGACCGCCTCGTGGAGTCGTGGAGCGACTTCGCCTCGTGCACCGGTATCGAGATCGACTACCAGGGCTCGAGCGAGTTCGAGGCGCAGATCGCCGTCCTCGCCGAGGGTGGTAACGCCCCCGACATCGGCATCGTCCCGCAGCCTGGCCTGCTGGCCCGCCTCGCTGCCGGCGGCTGGATCGTCCCGGCATCCCAGCCGGTGATCGACAACATCGACGAGGGCTGGGACCCGATCTGGAAGGAATACGCCACGATCGACGGCACGACGTACGCCGCGCCGCTGATGGCGAGCATCAAGGGGTACATCTGGTACTCGCCGACCCAGTTCGAGGACAACGGCTGGGAGGTCCCGACGACGCTCGACGAGATGATGGAGCTGTCCGAGACGATCGCCTCCGACTCCGGGCACCAGCCGTGGTGCGTGGGCCTGGAATCCGGTGAGGCGACCGGCTGGCCGGGCACCGACTGGATCGAGGACTTCGTGATCCGTCAGGCCGGTGCGGACTTCTACGACCAGTGGGTCACGCACGGCGTCCCGTTCAATTCGCCCGAGGTCGTCACGGCGTTCGACTCGGTCGGGGAGTACCTCAAGAGCGACGAGATGGTCAACGGCGGATTCGGCGACGTCTCCACTCAGATCAGCACGCCGTTCCAGGAGGCGGGCCTGCCCATCCTCGACGACGAGTGCTCGCTGCACCACCAGGCCTCGTTCTACGAGACGTTCTGGAACCCGGACGGCGGGGATGACATCACCGTCGCGCCCGACGGCGACGTCTTCGCGTTCCTGATGCCCCCCGTCAGTGCCGACGACCCGCAGGCGGTCACCGGTGGTGGCGAATTCCCGGTGGCGTTCCGCGACGCCGAAGAGGTCGAGGCCGTTCGCACCTACCTCTCCAGCGCCCTGTGGGCGAACAACCGCGTGAGCCTGGGCGGCGTCATCAGCGCCAACAAGGGCCTCGACCCGGCCAACGCCTCCAGCCCGCTGCTGGAGCAGTCCATCGAGATCCTGCAGAGCCCCGACACCGAGTTCCGCTTCGACGGTTCCGACCTGATGCCCGGCGCCGTCGGCTCGGCGTCCTTCTGGCGGGGCATCGTCGAGTGGATCGGCGGACAGAGCACGCAGACGGTGGTCGATGAGATCGAGGCCAGCTGGCCCACCAGCTGACCGTGAGCGGGCCGGGGCGGATGATCCGTCCCGGCCCGCTCCTCCCGTCCCGTGTGCGCGGCGGGACCGGATCTGAGGTTTCCCTCGGCAGACGAGGCGAGAAAGGGCAACGATGACAACCGCTGATCTCATCGGGAAGATCCTTCAGGTGGTGCTCGGCCTCGTGGCATTCGCCGCCATCGTGGGCATCATCGTCCTCCTCATGGGCCGTGCCCCTCGTCGCGGGCGCAACGCGTGGCAGCTGCTGTGGTTCCTCCTGCCCGCGCTCCTCCTGCTGGCGGTGGGGCTCGTGTGGCCCGCGATCCGTACCACTCTGCTGGCGTTCCAGGACAACAGCGGCAACTTCAGCTGGAACAACTTCGTGTGGATGTTCACGCAGCCCGCGGCCATCCGCACGCTCATCAACACGGTCGTCTGGGTGCTCCTGGTGCCCACCTTCGCCACGGCTCTCGGACTCGCGTACGCGGTGTTCATCGACAAGTCCCGCGGAGAGAAGATCTACAAGGCGCTCGTCTTCATGCCGATGGCGATCTCGTTCGTGGGTGCCGGCATCATCTGGCGCTTCGTCTATGAATACCGCTCTGCGGGCCGCGAGCAGATCGGCTTGCTCAACGCGTTCGCGGTGGCGTTCGGCGGCGAGCCGGTGCAGTGGCTGCAGACCGACCCCATCAACACGGTCCTGCTCATCGTCGTGATGATCTGGATCCAGACCGGGTTCGCGATGGTCGTCCTCAGTGCCGCGATCAAGGGCATCCCGACGGAGCAGATCGAGGCTGCGCAGCTGGACGGCACCAACGCGTGGCAGCGGTTCTTGAACGTCACCGTCCCCGGCATCCGCGGGTCTCTCGTGGTGGTGCTCACGACCATCTCCATCGCGACCCTCAAGGTCTTCGACATCGTCCGCACGATGACCGGCGGCAACTTCAACACGAGCGTCGTCGCCAACGAGATGTACGTGCAGGCGTTCCGCGCGAGCGAAGTGGGCCGCGGCTCTGCGCTGGCGGTCATCCTCTTCGTGCTCGTGCTCCCCATCGTCATCTACAACGTGAACGTGCTTCGCAAGCAGAGGGAGATCCGATGAGCAGCAGTGTCGCCCCCGTCGACCTCCCCACCCCCGGCGGGAAGGATGAGTACCGGCTCGCCATCGCCGGCACCGCGACGTCGCGGACCAAGCGGCGGCTGACCTCCCGCGGCGCCACGGTGGCGGCCCTCATCATCGCCATCCTGTGGACGATCCCCACGTTCGGCCTGCTCGTCTCGTCCTTCCGCCCGGCCGAGCTGATCCAGGAGACCGGCTGGTGGACGATCTTCCAGAACCCCGGTTTCACGCTCGACAACTACCGCGACGTGCTCCTGTCGCCGTCGCAGTCCTCACCGCAGCTGGGCGCGTACTTCGTGAACTCCCTCGCGATCGCGATTCCGGCGACGATCTTCCCCCTCGTGTTCGCCTCGATGGCGGCCTACGCCTTCGCGTGGATGCGGTTCCGCTTCTCCAACGGCCTGTTCATCTTCATCTTCGCGCTGCAGATCGTGCCCATCCAGATGGCGCTCGTCCCGCTCCTGCAGACGTTCTCGGTGTGGCTCCGGCCGGGTCAGCAGTGGTTGCACGATCTCATCCCCTTCATTCCCGAGCAGAACTATCTGCCGCTGTGGATCGCGCACACGATCTTCGCGCTGCCGCTGACGATCTTCCTGCTGCACAACTTCATCTCCGAGATCCCCGGTGACGTCATCGAGGCTGCCCGCGTGGACGGTGCCAGCCACACCCAGATCTTCTTCCGCGTCGTGATCCCGCTGGCGACGCCCGCGATCGCGTCGGTGGCGATCTTCCAGTTCCTGTGGGTGTGGAACGACCTGCTGGTCGCCCTCATCTTCTCGGGCGGCACGCAGGACGTGGCCCCGCTCACCCAGCGCCTGGCCGAGATGGTCGGCTCGCGCGGGCAGGACTGGCAGCGTCTGACCGCCGGCGCGTTCGTCTCGCTGATCGTGCCGCTGATCGTGTTCTTCTCCCTGCAGCGCTACTTCGTGCGCGGCCTGCTGGCCGGCAGCACCAAGGGGTGACCCCTCGGGCAGAGGGTTTCGGACCCACGACGGCGTAGCCTGACGGCATGGATGGCGCCTCCGGACCCGTCGCGGCGGACCGGACGGATCCGGGGCTCGACGCTGACGCCGTCGCCGAACGCACCGCGGCGGGGCGGACGAACGCCTTCACCCCGGACACCAGCCGCAGCGTCTGGAACATCGTCCGGGCCAACGTCTTCACGTTGTTCAACGGCATCATCTTCGGCTGCTTCTTCGTGCTGCTCGTGCTCGGGCGCTGGCAGGACGCGCTGTTCGGGGCCATCGCGCTGTCCAACTCGGTCATCGGGTGCGTGCAGGAGTTCCGCGCGAAGGCGGCCCTGGACCGGCTCGCCCTGCTGAACGCGCCCCGCGCGCGCATCCGCCGGAACGCCGTCGAGGCCGAGATCGCCCCCGCGGCCGTCGTCCTCGACGACCTCCTCGTGCTGCGCCCGGGCGATCAGGTGCCCGCCGACGCGGTCGTGACGCAGGTGCAGGCCCTGCAGATCGACGAGTCGATGCTGACGGGGGAGGCCGACGCCATCGACAAGCGGGTGGGCGACGAGGCGCTCTCGGGGTCGGTCGTGATCGCCGGAGACGGGCTGGCCCGCGTCACGCGCGTGGGCGCCGACTCGTACGCCAACCGGTTCGCCGGCGAGGCGAAACGATTCTCCCTCGTCAGATCCGAAGTGCGTGCCGCGGTGAACCGGGTGCTCGTGTGGATGGCGTGGATCATCGGCCCCGTCGGCCTGCTCGTCCTCAATGCGCAGATGGTGGTCGCCGGCGGGTGGGGTCCGGCATGGCGCAGCGGGCGGTGGGCGGATGCCGTGGTCAGCACCGTCGCGGCCATCACCGCCATGATCCCGCTCGGCCTGGTCCTGATGACCTCGATCGCCTTCGCGGTCGGCGCGGCCAGGCTCGCCCGCCAGCAGGTGCTCGTCAACGAACTGCCCGCCGTGGAAGTGCTGGCCCGGGTCGACGTCGTCTGCCTGGACAAGACCGGGACCCTCACCGCCGGCGACATCGCCTTCGACGCCCTCCACACGGTGGCGGATGCTCCCGACGGCGTGCGGGAGACGCTCGCCTGGTACGGGGCCGCTCCCGGCGCCAACGCCACGGCGCGGAGCCTGCGGGAGTCCTTCCCCGTGGGGGCGCCGCGCCACCCGGCCAGGGAGATCGGGTTCTCCTCCGCCCGCAAGTGGAGTGCGGTGTCGTTCTCGGACGACGCGGGCGGGACGTGGGTGCTCGGCGCACCCGAGATCGTCCTGGGAACCGACGGTGAGGAGACGGAGGTCGGTCGTCTCGTGACGACGCTGGCGGCGAGCGGCCGGCGGACGGTCGTGCTGGCCCGCTCCCCGCACGCCCTCACCGCAGCCGAGATCGCCGCCGAACGGCTCCCGGCCGGTCTCCGCCCGGCCGCGGTTCTCACCTTCCGCGAACGGATCCGTCCCGACGCCGCCCAGACTCTGCGCTATTTCGGCGACCAGGGCGTGACGATCCGGGTGATCTCCGGCGACAGCCCCCGGACCGTCGCGGCGGTGGCCCGCGAGGTGGGGATGGACGTCGGCGAGGGGTACGACGCGCGGATGCTTCCCGACGATGACCGGCTGCTCGCCGACGTCATGGAGCACCACACCGTCTTCGGGCGCGTCACGCCCGAGCAGAAGAAGCGGATGGTGCTCGCGCTGCAGTCGCGCGGGCACACCGTGGCGATGACGGGCGACGGCGTCAACGACGCGCTCGCGATCAAGGCCGCGGACCTGGGGATCGCGATGAGCTCGGGCGCGGCCGCCACGAAAGCCGTCGCGCGCATCGTGCTGTTGGACGGCCGCTTCTCCCACCTGCCCGGCGTCGTGGCCGAAGGACGTCGGGTCATCGCCAACATCGAGCGCGTGTCGATGCTGTTCTTCACCAAGACGGCGTACGCGACCACGCTGGCTGTGCTGTTCGGCGTGCTGGTGCTGCCCTTCCCCTTCCTGCCGCGCCAGCTGTCGATCACCGACGGACTGACGATCGGCATCCCGGCGTTCTTCCTCGCGCTGCTGCCGAACGCGCGACGCTACACCCCTGGACTCCTCAAACGCTCGCTGTCGTTCGCGGTTCCCGCCGGGCTCGCGATCGCGCTGGCGCTCCTGGGATACGCCCTCTGCGCGAGCGGGCTCGGGCTGGACGAGGCCGCCGTGCGCAGCGGCGCGACGATCATCCTCGCCGTGGTGGGGATCTGGGTCCTCGCGGTGCTGGCACGTCCGATCACGCCGTTCAAGGCAGCGGTCGTGGGAGCCATGTTCGTCGCCCTGGTCGCCGTCTTCACGCTGCCGGTCTCGACGGAGTTCTTCGAGCTCGTCGACCCGGGGGAGGAGGGCGCCAGGGTCGTCGTGGTCACGACCATCGCCACCGTGCTCGCGATCGAGGTGGTGCGCTTCTTCCACCGCCGCCACCTCGCACGCGAGCTCGGCGGCGCTGCGTGAGTCAGGGCTGAGCCGCGGCGAAGACGCGGGAGCCGGGCGGCACCCACACGGCGAGGGCCACCAGGGACTGCACGACGACCTGCGCCACGACCACGCCGTCCCACGGGTCGGTGGCGACCAGGGTCGTGGCGTTCAGCGCGACGAGCACGCCGAGATACCCCGTGCTGAGGCCGCGCGAGAGGCGGCTGCCCAGGGCAAGTCCGGAGGCGACGGCCAGGAGGAGCAGCCCCGTGAGGATGATGGCCGAGCCCAGGAGCGAGACGGCGAGCACGGCGTCGGCGCGGACGCGGTAGCGGCTGAGCAGGACGAGGACGCCGACGGCGACGTTGCCGAGAGCGCTGACGTACACCAGCGCCACGGCTATCCAGATGACGACGGGTCGGCGCGGATTCGCGGGGGCCGTCACGCGACCACTGTAACGGGCCGCGCGGTGGCGCCCCAGGGTCGCTACCCGGCGCATCCCAGCCGCGACGCGATCGCCTCCATCGCGTCGATCTCTCCGGTCTGGGCGGCGATCATCCCTTCCGCGACGGTGTCGACGCGCGCGTCGGAGCCCAGCTCCACGACGGCTTCCGCCATCGGGATCGCGCCCTGGTGGTGGCGGATCATCAGTTCCAGGAAGAGGCAGTCCGCCTCCGTCCCGGTGGCCTCCCGCAGCTGCGCGAGCTGCTCGGGCGTGGCCATGCCCATCTGCGATTCGGGGTCGGCCGCATCCGCCGCGCCGGCATGGTCGTGGGCGGAGGAGTCCGCCATCCACGCCATGAGCGGACCGCCGGCCTGGGGCAGACCCCAGCTCACCAGCCACCCGTACATCTCGCCGCGCTGCCCGGCCTGCGCGGTGGCCATGTCGTAGGCGAGCACCCGCAACTGCGGGTCCTCGGTCTTGCGGTGGATCTCCATCGCCATCTCCACCGCCTGCCCGTGGTGCACCTGCATGTCACGGGCGAAGCCGGCCTCGGCGGACGTCGTGGACGGATGCTCCGTCGCGGCGGTGGCGCCGAACGCGGTGAAGCGGCCGATCGCGAAGGCGACGGCCGCGACCGCCACGGCGACCAGCAGCACCATCACCCACGGCGCCGCGCGTCCGCGCGGCGCCGTGGGTGCGCGATCGGTCATCGTCGGGTCAGAGCTTGCCGGGGCCGTCGAGGGCGCCGGAGCAGCTCGCGTTGGGCTCGGGGACGTTCTGGCTGCGCCAGTACTCCTCGAAGAACTCCGGGATGCGCTCGTCCGACGCCGAGTCGAGCGAGAGCTGGTTGTTCCACGCGCTGAGCACGATGGGGGAGCCCAGGCCCTCGTACGGCGAGAGGATGACGTAGGTGGAGGGCAGGTGCGACTTCAGGGTTGCCAGCTCGTCGTCCGACAGGGCGGCGGCGTCGTAGGTGACCCAGATCGCGCCGTGCTCGAGCGAGTGCACCGCGTTCTCGTTGATCTGCGGCTCGGTGTAGACGCCGCAGTTCAGCCACGCGGAGCTGTGCGGGCCGCCCGCGGGAGGCGTCTGGGGGTAGTCGACGGGCTCCTCCACGTGCGTGGTGTCGTTCTCGAAGGTCTCGACCCCCTCGATCTCGGTGCCGGCGCTGTCCAGCGCGCCGTACGTGGGGGCGCTGCGGGGGGCGAACACGAAGGACGCCACGACGAGGGCGACGATGGCCAGCGCGGCGGTGGACCCGACGACCCACCACACGATCTTGCCGCGGCGGCGCTTGGCGAGCTGGCGCTGGTATTCAGCGAGCTTCTCCTGGCGCTTCTGCTCGCGCTGCTGCTTGACGGTCTGGTTGATGTGCGCCTGAGTGGCCGGGTTCCCGCTCTCGCGGCGGTCGGCGGGGCGTGACGGAGGAGTCATATGCGGCGTGTGCGGGTTCCGGTCGTGAGCGAGGACACATCGGCACGGCGCCGACGGCCCCAGCCTATTCGTATGCATCGGTGAGACGGCTGAGAAGGCGCCCTCCCCGCGCGTGCGTCCCCGGGGGCGCGTCGCCCGGACGCCGCTATCATGGTGCGGGTGCTCGAATCGATTCGGGCGCACACCTCACCCCACCCTCTTCAGACCCGGAATCCCGGGTCCTCTTGCTGACGCTCCGAAACGAAGGCTCCGTGGTCGACACCGATTCCCATCCGATCGTCTCCCCGCCCCGCGGCGGCCGGCCCCGCCCGGCGACGACGGGCGCCATCCGCACACTGGGGAGCAACCCGGCCACCGCGCCGATCATGCTCCACCCCGGCGACTCGCTGTCGACGGCACGACGTGTCGTCTACATCATCCTGCTGGGGGCGCTCACGGCCCTCGGCCCGTTCACGATCGACCTCTACCTGCCGGCGTTCCCTGTGCTGGAGAGCGACTTCCGCACGACCGAGGCCGCGATCCAGCTGACCCTCACCGGAACCATGATCGGGTTCGCGCTCGGCCAGCTCGTCGTCGGGCCGCTCAGCGACAAGGTCGGCCGGCGCGTCCCGCTCCTCGCCGTCACGGCGCTGCACGTGCTCGCCAGCACGGCCGCGGCGCTGGCACCCACGCTGGAGCTGCTCTCGCTGACGCGCGTCCTGATGGGCGCCGGTGCCGCCGCCGGCGGTGTCGTGGCCGCCGCGATCGTCCGCGACCTGTTCGGCGGCCGCCGCCTCGTGGTGATGCTCTCCCGTCTTGCGCTGGTGTCGGGGGTGGCGCCTGTGCTGGCGCCGCTGGTGGGCTCCGGCCTGCTGCTGGTGATGCCGTGGCGCGGCATCTTCGTCGTCCTCGCCGTCTACGGCGCGATCATGCTCATCGCCGCCCTCTTCCTCCTCCCCGAGACGCTCCCGCGCGAGCGCCGCGCCGAGCAGGCGGGGACGACGATCTGGCAGCGGTATCGGAGCGTCCTCAGCGACCGCGTCTTCCTGGGCGTGCTCGTGATCGGCGGCATGACCTTCAGTGGGCTGTTCTCCTATCTGTCGTCCTCGTCGTTCCTCTTCCAGGGCGCGTACGGCCTGGACGCGCAGCAGTACGGGCTGCTGTTCGCCGCGAACTCCCTCGGGGTCGTGCTCGGCGTGCAGGCCGCCTCGCGCCTGGCCGCGCGCTTCGGTCCGCAGTGGGTCATGGCCTGGTCGACCGCGACCCTGCTCGTGGCAAGCACCGCCATCGTGATCACCGACCAGCTCGGGCTCGGCATGTGGGGGACGGTGGTGCCGCTGTTCGTCTTCATGACCGGGTGCGGCTTCACCTTCCCGTGCGTCCAGGTGCTGGCGCTGGATCGTCACGGCAAGGCCGCCGGCACCGCGCAGTCGATCATCGGCGCGACCAACTTCGGCGTGGCGGGCCTGGTCTCACCCGTCGTGGGATGGGTGGCCGGTTCGGCCGGCATCTCGGCGACCACGATGGCCGCCGTCATGGTCGGATGCGCCGTGATCGGGGTGGCGGCGCTGTGGCTGCTCGTGCGCCCGCGCACCGTGGGGCTGCTGGCGCCCTGACCTGCCCGCGGGCTCGTCGGCCGGGGGCGCGGTCACCGCTCCCGGCGGACCGGCTGCAGCCGGAACAGGCGCACCGTGCGCCCGGAGTCGCGCTCGTAGCTGCGGTAACCGGGCCACTGCGCTTCGATGCGCGCCCACGCCGCGTCACGCTCGTCATCGCCGATGGGCGTCGCATGCACGGGCATCCGCCGGCCGCGCACCGTGATCTCCGCATCGGGGTGCGCGAGGAGGTTCGCCGTCCACGCCGGATGCCGCGATCCGGCGAAGTTCGTCCCGGCAACGATCGCCCGGCCCGACCCGTCGGGGGTGTACATCAGCGGGACGTCCCTCGGCCGGCCAGACTGCGCGCCCACGGTGTGCAGGACGAGCGAGGGGACCAGCAGCGCACTGATCTGCACGCGGCCCCCCGTGGCGCGGGCGAGGACGCGTTCCACCGGCGGCAGCACCCGCGGTCCCAGCCGGCGGAACCACCGGGTGCGGGTGAGCGGTGCCACGAGACGGCGGACGATGTCAACGGTCTGAGCCATGGCGCCCATTGTGACCACAATGAGGCGATGAAGGCGAACCCCACCCGCACGCGCCGGCTCGTGATCGGTCTGACCGCGATCGCCCTGGCATGCCTCATCGGCCTCTGGATCTTCCTGCAGGGCAACGCGCCGTTCGCGGTGGACACCGCGTGGAACAGCGCGCTCGTGGACTGGCCCTCGCCGGTGCTGGTCGGCTTCTCGCAGGTGATGAACGTCCTGGGCGGCGGGTGGATCGGTGTGCTCATCATCCCGCTCGGCGTGGCGATCGTGCTCATGCTGACACGTCACCGATGGGCGGCGGCGTACTTCCTGTCGGCCGAGGCGGTCAGCGCGGCGCTCGTCCAGATCCTCAAACAGGTGTTCGGCCGGGCGCGGCCGGAGGAGATCCTCGTCATGAGCGATCACGGGTCGTTCCCCTCCGGGCACGCCGCCAACGCGGCGACTCTCGCCGTGATCGCGGCGATCCTCTTCCCGCGAGCGTGGGTGGTGGTGGCGGGGGTCGTCTGGACCCTGCTGATGGCCTTCAGCCGTACGTATCTGCACGCGCATTGGTTGAGCGACACCGCGGGCGGGGCGCTTCTGGGGGCGGGGGCTGCCCTGGCGATGGCGGCGGTGTTCACGGTACCCCTCGCCCGGGAGGCCGCGGCCTTCTCCGCTCCGCGGCGGGCCGGCGCCGAGGTGCAGGGCCCTGGGCGGTGACCGCCGCGACGCATAGCGTCGGGGCATGGCCGAGCTGAGCGCACCCACCGGCCGCGAGCCCGGGCTGCGGGCGGTGCCGCGGCCGGACGGCACGATGCCGCGAGCCCTCGTGATCGGGGCGACCGGGTACCTCGGCGGCCGCCTCGTGCCGCGCCTGCTGGCCGCCGGCTACGCCGTGCGCGTCCTCGCGCGGGCGCCCGAGCGGGTGCGCGCCTTCCAGTGGGGCGACGACGTGGAGGTCGTGGAGGGTGCCGCGGCGGAGGCGGCAGCGGTGCGCCGTGCCGTCGCCGATGTGGACGTGGTCTACTACCTCGTGCATTCGATGGCCGCCGGCACGGGATTCGAGGAGGCCGATCGCCGGGCCGCTCAAACGGTGGCGGATGCCGCTGCCGCGGCGGGAGTAGGCCGCATCGTCTACCTCGGCGGGCTGCATCCCGACGACGTCCCGCTCTCGCCGCACCTGCGCTCGCGCGTGGAGGTGGGGCAGATCCTCCTGGACAGCGGCGTGCCCACTCTCGTGCTGCAGGCCGGCGTCGTGATCGGGTCGGGTTCGGCGTCGTTCGAGATGGTGCGCCACCTCACCGACGTGCTGCCCTACATGCCCGCCCCGCGATGGGTGCGCAACCGCATCCAGCCGATCGCCGTGCGCGACGTGCTGCACTACCTGCTGGGAGCCGCCCGGGTCGATCCCGCCGTCAATCGTGCCGTGGACATCGGCGGGCCCGACGTGCTGCGGTACGGGCAGATGATGAACGGGTACGCCGTGGTGGCGGGCCTGCGTCAACGTGCCATCGCGGCCCTGCCGGTGCTGACACCGCGCCTGGCCTCGCACTGGGTGAACCTCGTCACCCCGATCCCGCGCTCGATCGCCCGCCCGCTCGTGGAGTCGCTCCAGAACGACTGCGTCGTCAAGGACGACGACGTCGATGCCCTCATCCCGCCGCCGGCCGCGGGCCTCACGCCGTACCGTCGGGCCGTCGCGCTGGCGCTCGGCCGCGTGGAGGCCGACGACGTCGAGACGAGCTGGCGGGACGCCGAGCTGTCGGGCGTGCCCAGCGACCCGCTGCCGAGCGACCCCGACTGGGCCGGCCGCGCGGTGTTCACCGACGCCCGCTCGGCGCGCACGCCGGCGCCGCCGGATCGGCTGTGGGCGGTGGTCGAGGGGATCGGCGGGGAGAACGGCTGGTACTCCTCGCCGGTGCTGTGGGCGCTGCGCGGCTGGATGGACCGGATCGTGGGTGGCGTGGGGCTCGCGCGCGGTCGCCGCAGCCGCCGCCGGCTCGCCGTGGGGGATGCGCTGGATTTCTGGCGCGTGGAGGCGGTGGAGCCGGGCCGGCTCCTGCGCCTGCGTGCGGAGATGAAGGTGCCGGGGCTGGCGTGGCTGGAGCTCCGGGTGGCACCCGAGGGCACCGGAGCGCGCTACGACCAGCGTGCGGTGTTCTTCCCGCAGGGGCTGGCCGGCCGGCTGTACTGGCTGGCGGTGCTGCCCTTCCACGGCTTCATCTTCCGAGGCATGGCCAACCGCATCACCGCGGCGGCGGCGCGCGCCTCGTAGGCTGGGCGGATGCAGCGCATCGCCCGGGTGATCACGGTGTCCGACCGCTCCGCTGCGGGCGTGCGCGAAGACCGCGGCGGTCCGCTCGCGGTGGGCCTCCTCCGCGACGCGGGCTGGCAGTGCGGTGAGGCGGAGATCGTCCCCGACGGCGCCGACTCCGTCGAAGCGGCTCTGCGTCGGGCCGTCGCGGATGCTCCCGCCCTCATCCTCACCACCGGCGGAACGGGGGCGGGGCCGCGGGATGAGACCCCGGAGGGCACGGCGCGCGTGCTCACGCGGGAGCTTCCCGGCGTCGCCGAGGAGCTGCGTCGCCAGGGCCTGGCCGACACGCCCTTCGCCCTCGTGTCGCGGGGCCTCGCCGGTGTCGTCGATCCCGCGGGAGCCTTCGTGGTGAATCTGCCCGGTTCGCCGCGTGCGGTGGCCGCCGGGGTTCCCGTGGTGCTCTCCGTCGCCGCACACGTTCTCGATCAGCTGTCCGGGGGAGATCACGCATGAGCGCCGTTCGGATCGCGGTCATCACCGAGGACGCGCTCGATATCACCGGTCACCTGGACGCCGTCGACGATGCCACCCTCGGCGCCGTGACGAGCTTCGTCGGACGCGTAAGGGACAACGATCCGGATGCCGCGGGCACGGTCATCGCCCTGGAGTACAGCGCGCATCCCGACGCCGCCGCGACGCTTCTCCGCCTGGCCGCGGACGCCGCGGAGGGCACCGACGCGGTGGTGGCGGTCAGCCATCGCATCGGGCGCCTGCAGGTGGGGGATGCCGCCGTGGTCATCGCCGTCGCCTCGGGGCACCGCGCCGCCGCGTTCGAGGTGTGCCGCGCCGTGATCGAGGCGATCAAGCGCGAACTGCCGGTGTGGAAGCGTCAGGTCGAGGCCGACGGGACCACGGCGTGGAAGGGCATGGGCGGCTGATCAGCCGCCGGCGAACGGCGGCAGGACGTCGACGACCGACGCTGCGCTGAGCGGGACGTCCGCGTCGGCGCGCACCCCGTCCACGAGCACGGCGCAGCGCGGGAGCACGGTCCCCAGATCCGGGTGGTCGTGCACGAGCGCGGCGCGCAGGGCGTCGAGCGTCGGTTCGGATCGATCGGCGGCATCCGTCCCGGCGGCTTCGGCGGCGGCGGCGAAGAAGCGCACGCGCATCAGGCCGACTCCTCGCCCGGTCGCGTCCAGTCGCCCGAGCGACCGCCCGACTTCGCCACGATCCGGACGTTCTCGATGAGCGCTCCGCGGTCCAGTCCCTTGATCATGTCGACGATCGCGAGGGCGGCCACCGATACGGCGGTGAGGGCCTCCATCTCCACGCCCGTGCGGTCGGCGGTGCCCACGGTCGCCTCGATCTGCACGCCCTCGGCGGTCACCTCGAGCTCGACGGCGGCGCGGTGCACTCCGATCACGTGGGCCAGGGGCAGCAGGGAGGAGGCCGACTTGGCGCCCTGGATGCCGGCGATCCGGGCGACGGCCAGCACGTCGCCCTTGGGCGCGGTCCCGTCCACGAGGGCCGCGACGACCTCCGGCGAGCACCGCACGAACCCCCGGGCGGTGGCCGAGCGGACGGTGGGCTGCTTCGCCGTGACGTCGACCATGTGCGCGCGTCCGGCGGTGTCCAGGTGCGGGAAGCTCATGCCTCCAGCATGACATCCGCCGCGAGCCCTCGGCGCGGAGCGTCACTCCGCCGCGACTCCGGCCCGAAGCGGCACCTCCGTCGTGCGGGCGTGCAGGGCGTCGACCATCGCGAGACGGCCCAGCAGCGGTTCGCCCGCGCCGGTCACGAGCTTCACGACCTCCGTCGCCAGCATCCCGCCGACCTGCACGCACAGTGCGCCCAGCACCCCGACCTGCGCGCACGTGGGCGGCTCGCCTTCGGTGCCGGCGGGGAACAGGTCGGCCAGGCGCACCGGCGCGACGCCCGCGGGCGGATGCGACCAGAACACCGTCACCTGGCCGTGCCACTCCTGCACCGCACCCCACACGAGCGGAATACCGAGCGTCTCGGCGGCCTCGGCGACGGCGCGCCGCGTGGAGAAGACGTCGCTGCCGTCGACGACGACATCGGCCCCGCCCAGCAGTGCGACGGCGTTTCCCGGTGTCAGCCGCTCGGGAACGGGGACGACGGTGGTGTGCGGGGCGAGGTCGCCGGCTGCCCGCACCGCCGAGGCGGTCTTGGGCTCGCCGATGTCCTGGACCCGGTGGATGATCTGCCGCTGCAGGTTGGTCAGTTCCACGACGTCGTCGTCGATGACGATGAGCTCTCCCACCCCCGCCGCGGCGAGGGCGAGGATCGCGGGGGAGCCGAGCCCGCCGGCGCCGATGACCGCCACGCGCGCAGCGGCGAGCCGGCGCTGCCCCTCCTCGCCGATGCCGGCGAGCACCGCGGAGCGGGCGGTGCGGATGAGCTCGGTCGGTGCCAGGGCGTCGACGGGTGCGACCAGCGGCTTCATGCCTTCAGGCTACGGCGTTGTCCGCGTCGCGTGGATCCGCATGCGCGGACCGAAAGGGCGGAAAGATCCGCACCTGCGGTACGGTGGCGCGATGACAAGCTTCCGCATCGCCCAGGCCGCGCGCCTGCTCGGGGTCAGCGACGACACCGTGCGGCGATGGGTCGATCAGGGGACGCTCCCCGTCACCGGCGCCACGCCCGCCGAGATCCCCGGCGCGGCGCTCGCCGCGCACGCCCTGGCCCTCGCCGCAGAGCCCGGCGATCCCGCCGACGTGCTCTCCAGCGCCCGCAACCGCTTCACCGGGATCGTGACGCGCATCCAGGCCGACGGCGTGATGGCCCAGGTCGACATCCAGAGCGGGCCGCACCGCGTCGTGTCGCTGCTGTCGGCCGAGGCCGTGCGGGAGCTCGGGCTCGAGGTCGGCGCCGTCGCCGTCGCCTCCGTCAAAGCGACGAACGTCGTCGTCGAGATCCCGAGGCCCTGACGTGCACCGGGCGCTGCGCTGTGCCGCGGCCGCGGCCCTCCTCGGGCTGGCGGTCACGGTGTCGGGGTGCGCGAACGGCACCGCACGGGGGGAGGCGGCCACCGTGCGGGTGTACGCTGCCGCATCCCTCGCCGCCGCCTTCGACCGCATCGCCGAGGAGTTCGCCCAGGCTCACCCCGACGTGGGAGTGTCCGTCGTCTCGGACGGCTCGACCACCCTGGCGCGGCAGATCGCGGAGGGGGCACCCGCCGACGTCTTCGCCGCCGCGGATGAAGCAGCGCTCCGCCTGGCCGGACCCGCTCTGCGCGGGCAGGTGTTCGCCACCAACAGGCTCGTGCTCGCCGTCCCCGCGGCCAACCCCGCCGGGATCACCGGCCTCGCCGATCTGCCCGGGGCCACCGTCGTGCTGTGCGCACCGGAGGTGCCGTGCGGCGCCGCCTCCGCCGAGCTCCTGCGGCGGGCCGACGTCGAAGTGACCCCCGCCAGCGTCGAGCAGAACGTGACGGCCGTCCTGACGAAGGTCGCCGCCGGCGAGGCCGACGCGGGTCTGGTCTACGCCACCGATGTGCGGGGCAACGACGACGTGCGCGCGATCGTGCCCGCCCTGGCGGCGGAAGTGGTGAGCCACTACCCCATCGCGGTGCTGCCGGACGCGGGCGATCCGGAGGCCGCCGCCGCGTTCGTCGGCTTCGTCCGCTCGGCGCAGGGGCGCAGCATCCTCGCCGACTTCGGGTTCGGCGCCCCGTGAGCGGCGGCTACGTCCCTCGGTGGCTGGTGGTGCCCGCCTCCGCCGGGCTGGTGTTCCTCCTCCTTCCCCTCGTCGCGCTCGTCGCGCGCGTGCAGTGGGACACGCTGTGGATCGACGTCACCTCCCCGGCGGCGCTGTCGGCTCTCGCCCTGTCGCTGCAGACGGGCCTGGCCGCGACCGCGCTGTGCATCGCCGCCGGCGTGCCGCTCGCGCTCCTGATCGCGCGCTCGAGCCGGCGCACCGCCGCGGTGCTGCGAGCGGTCGTGACGGTGCCGCTCGTGCTGCCGCCCATGGTCGGCGGCGTCGCCCTGCTCTACCTGTTCGGCCGCAGCGGATGGCTCGGCGGGCTCGGTCTGCCCTTCACCACCACCGCCGTCGTGCTCGCGCAGGCCTTCGTCGCGCTGCCCTTCCTCGTCCTGGCGGCCGAGGGTGCGCTGCGCACCGCGGGCGTGGAGTTCGAGCGCACGGCGGCGGCGCTGGGGGCCGGACGGTGGACGATCCTGCGGCGGGTGACCCTGCCGCTGGCGGGGCCGGGAATCGTGGCGGGCGTCGTCCTGTGCTTCGCGCGGGCCGTCGGGGAATTCGGGGCCACCGCCCTGTTCGCCGGCAACGCCCCCGGCATCACGCAGACCATGCCGCTGGCGATCTACACGGCCTTCAACGGTGCCGGCGTATCGCAGGGGACGGCCGTCGCGCTCTCGCTGCTGCTCCTTGTCACCGCCATCGCGGTGCTGCTGCTGGTGCGCGGCTGGCGGCCCGGGGCCGCCCGGTGAGCGGCCTGTCCGCGCACGTCGTGGTGCACCGGCCGGAGCTCAGCCTCGAGGTCGGGATCGACGTGGCGGAGGGCGAGACCCTCGCGGTCATGGGGCCCAGTGGCGCCGGCAAGTCCACGCTGCTGGGAGCCCTCGCCGGGCTCGTCCCGCTGACGGAGGGGCAGGTCGTCGTCGGCGGACAGGTCGTCGAGCGGACCGCGGACCCCCGCATCCGCCTCGCCCCGATGCATCGCGGGGTCGTGCTCCTCGGACAGGATCCGCGGCTGTTCCCGCACCTGTCCGCGCGCGAGAACGTCGCCTTCGGGCCGAGGGCGGGCGGGATGGCCCGCGCCGCCGCCCGCGCGCAGGCCGATGTGTGGCTGGCGCGGGTGGGCCTGGCCGATGTCGGCGACCGGCGCCCGGCCCACCTGTCCGGCGGACAGCAGCAGCGGGTCGCGGTGGCGCGCGCCCTCGCCGCCTCGCCGCGCGCAGTGCTCCTGGACGAACCGCTCGTCGCGCTGGACGCCGTGACCGCGGCCGACATCCGCGCGATGCTCGCCGAGCAGCTGGCGCGGACGACGGTCGTCGCCGTCACGCACGACGCCGTGGATGCCGCGGCCCTGGCCGACCGGCTGGTCGTCATCGAAGCCGGCCGGGTGCGGCAGGCGGGGGCGGTGGCCGACGTGCTGAGCCACCCGGCGACGCCGTTCGTCGCCGCCATCGCCGGGCTCAACCGCGTGGAGGGGGTCGCCGACCGGGGCGCGTGGGCACGCGAGGGCGTGCGGCTGACGGCGGCGGATGCGGCATCCCGCCGGCTCGCGTCGGCCGACGGTCGTGCGCTCGCGGCGGTCTTCCGGCCCGCGGCGGTGCGGGTGGGCGGCGCCGCGGCTCCCGGCGGCTGGACCGCCCGCGTCGAGCGACTGGAGCCCACCCCCGCCGGGGTGCGCGTGCACGCCGGATGGTGCGTCGCCGACGTCGACGCTGCAGCGGCGGCCGGCCTTCGCCCCGGGGCATCCGTGCCGATGTCGCTGGACCCCGCCGACGTCCGTTTCCTCCCTGCGGACGCCGGCCCGGCTAGGCTCGGCGCGTGAGCGGCATCCGCAGATTCCGCGCCGGCGACGAGGCCGCTCTGGCGCAGGTGTGCCTGCGCACCGCCGACGCCGGCGGCGACGCGACCGGCGTGCTCGAGGACGACGACCTGTGGGCGGCGATCTTCGTGCTGCCGTACGTCGCCCGTCACCCCGAGTTCGCGTTCGTCGTCGAATCCGAGGGCCGCGTCGTCGGCTACGTCGTGGGCGCCCCCGACACACGCGCGTTCGAGAGCTGGTTCCGCGAGCAGTGGTGGCCGCGTTTCGCCGGGCGCTGGCCGGCGCCGGCCGAGGTGCGGACGCGCCAGGACGGCCTCATCCGCTATGCGAGCGCGCGCGGCACCGACGTCGCACCCTTCGCCGACACCCACCCCGCCCACCTGCACATCGACCTGCTGCCCGAGGCGCAGGGGCAGGGCTGGGGGCGGCGCCTCATCGACACGCTCATGGGGGCGCTGACGGACGCGGGGGTGCCGGGCGTGCACCTCGTGGCGTCGGCCGCCAACACCGGCGCCGTCGCGTTCTACCGCCGGCTCGGATTCACCGAGCTGCCCTCACCCGAGGGCGACCAGGCCTTCGCCCGCACTCTGCCCGCCCCCTGATCCGCGAAAGTGACGAGAACTGCCAGCCCGACCTCGTTCAGCTCGGCTGGGACGGAGGCCAGCTGCTCCCCCTGGACGAGGACGGCACCGAGCTTCCCGTCGGTGAGAACCCCTGCTACGTTCGCCCCATGTTCCGCCGCATCGCCTTCGCGCTCGCCGTCGCCGGCGTCCTCGCGCTGGCCGCATGCTCCCAGGAGCCGGCCGCAGCGACCGGGCGGTGGGGGAGCGCCTCCGACTCCGGCCCCTACCTCGAACTCGCCAGCGACGGGCAGCTGTTCGGCAACGACGGGTGCAACTCCCTCGGCGGGCACTGGCGCGCCGAGAGCCCCGACACCGTGACATTCGACGACGTCGCGATGACCCTGATGGCGTGCGCCGGGCAGGAGGAAGCCTGGCTGGGCGCGGCAGGATCTGCGAAGGTGCAGGGCGACCGGCTCGTCCTGTTCGACCGGGATGGAACCGAGATCGGGTCACTGCCCCGACCCTGACCGCGCATGCCCATGAAACATGAGCGCCATCACCTGGATCACTGGGTCCATCTCCCCATCCGCGGTCCAGCCCCGACCGTCGATGCTCCCCTGACGGGAGCAACGTGGCGCTCGTGACGCACTGACTGATGAGAGCGAGGTAAGCACCATGCACGAATCAGCAGGAAGATCACGAGTACGCCGGCCCCGGCTGGCGCTGGCGGTCGCGACAGCAGCCGCAGCCCTGACCGCACCGTTCCTGTGGGCCCCGGCGCCGGCTTCGGCGGCGGAACCAGCACCGGCCGTCGTGGAGCAGGAAGCTCCCACGATCACCGCGGAGCAGGCCCGTCAAGCGCACGCGGACTTCCAAGCCGCGGGTATCCCGTTCGAGGTGATTCAGACCGAGTCCGGCACCTCGAACCTGTACCACTTCCCCGAGGGCGACTTCGCCCTGGCTGTGCCGCCGGAGCCGACGGCACCGGGAACGGTGACCCCGAACCTGGCGGTCGGTGGTGACAGCGAGGGGACGTACATTCCTTCAACAACACCGACCAGCGCGCCATCAAGACCGGCGCCACCGGTGCGCTCGTCATCGCCATCACCGCGCTCAACCCCATCGTTGGGGCTGCAGCCGGACTGGCCGTCTCCGTCGCCAACGAGTACATCGCCGGCAACGGGTTCTGCCCCAGCAACGACGAGCTGTGGGTGTACTTCACCGACGGGCCCACCGGGCCGAACTACACCCAGGTAGTCTGCCGACCGGTCTCTCACCCCGGAGGTGGATAAGACATGACCCTCAAGCATCGCAACCGACTGTTGATCGCTGCCACCGTCACCATTCTGGTCATCGGGACGGCCGCGGGTCCCGTGTTCGCCAACGACGGGTTCGGAGCAGGGCTGGGGTTCATGGGCTTGTGCGCCATCGCACCGGCTGCGGTGCTCGGCGTCATCGCGTACATCTGGCACGGCACTGACAAGCAGAAGCGGGAAGCGTCCACCGCCCCACGCTCGTCGCTACAACGGTAGCCATACACGGAATCGCCCGCCGACTCAGTCGGCGGGCGTTCTTCCAAGACCGAAGTAGGCGACCAGGTCGATGGTGCTGAGCTTCTCCCCGAGCACCATCGCCGCGGTGCTGTGCTCGGCGATGCGGGAGCCGGAACCCGGCGGCGATGTTGTGGCGGCATCCTCCCGGCGAGAGTGCACCGGATCCGGTGCGGATTCGCCGAGGTGATGCACTTTCGGCGGGGGCGGGTCAGGCCAGGCGGCCGGACTCCAGACGCACGGAACGGTCGATGAGGTCGGGTGGCACGTCGATGTGCGAGATGAGCACGACCGCCTGATCCGGACGGACCGCCCCGAGCAGGTCGCGCAGCAGGGCGTCGGATGCGGCGGGGTCGACGCCGGCGGTCGGCTCGTCCAGCACGAGCACGGGGAAACCGCGCAGCAGGGCGCGCGCGAGGGCGAGGCGCTGCGCCTGGCCGCCGGAGACGAGCGCGCCGCGGTCGCCCACGCGCGCGTCCAGCCCGCCGCGTTCGGCCACCCACGCCCCCAGCCCCACGCGCTCCAGGACCGCGAGGAGGTCGGCGTCGGTCGCGGTGTCGCGGGCGAACAGGAGGTTCTGGCGCACGGACTCGTCGAAGAGGTACGGCGTCTGCTCGCACAGCCCCACGGTGCGTCGGAGGTCGTCGCCGGAGAGCTCGCGCGCCTCCACGCCGCCCACGGTGTACGACCCGGCGTAGTCGAGGAAGCGCACGAGGACGTGCGCGAGGGTCGTCTTGCCCGCGCCGCTGGGGCCGGTCACGAGCACGCGCTCGCCGGCGCCGACCCGCAGCGAGACGTCGACGAGCCGGCCGGCGTCGGCGTCGGCATCCGAGCGCGCGGGCCAGTGCGCGCGGACGTCCCGCAGCACGAGGCCGTCGCCGAGGGCCGGCGCCGCACCCGTGGGCGCCGGCTCGTCGTGCGGGAGGCCCTCGGGGATGCGGTCGGGCACCGTCTCGGCGATGCGCTCGGCCGCGCCGCGCACCTGCCGCCACGACGCCAGCGCCAGGGGGACGGGGCCGAACACTTCGAACACGGCCATCGGCAGCAGCACGACCACGGCAAGGCCCGGCCCGCTCAGCGTCCCGTCGGCGACCCCGGGGGCGGCCACCACGAGCGCGAGGAGCGAGGCGAGACCGGCCAGCAGCGACACCGCGGCGGAGGTGGCGCCCTGCGCGACGCCGCGCCGGACGACCGCGCGCCGCAGGCGCTCGTCGGCGGTTCGCACGCGGGCGCGCGCGGCGTCGAGCCCACCGAAGGCCGTCAGGACGTCGAGGGAGACGAGCAGGTCGAAGACGTCGTCGGCCACGGCGGCGCGCAGGGGCGCGATCGCCCGCTCGGCGCGGGCACCGGCTGCCCAGCCCAGGCCCACGGCGAGGGCGAACGCGACGGCCAGGCACAGCAGCAGCGTGAGGGCCGCGGGCCACGACACGAACGCGACGAAGACGACGCTCGCCAGCGACACAAGCACGGCGACGGCGAGGGGCTGGACGACGCGCAGCGGCAGGTTCTGCAACTCCTCGACGTCGTCGACGAGGCTGGAGAGCATCTCCCCGCGGCGCGCGCGGCCGAGGCCGTCGGGGGAGAGGGGGACGATGTCGCGCACGAGGCCCGCGCGCACCGTGGCGAGCCGGCCGAGGGCCGCGTCGTGGCCGGCGAGGCGCTCGAGGTAGCGGAACACGCCGCGACCCAGCGCGAACGCCCGCACCGCGACGACGGCCGCCGACAGGTACAGCACGAGCGGCTGCTCGGCGGCGCGCGCGATGAGCCACGCGCTGGCTGCCAGCAGTGCGATGGCGCTCACGGCGGTGCCCACCCCGGCGAGCACCGCCGGGGCGAACCGGCGCGGCGAGGGCTGCGCGGCCCGCAGGATGCTGCGCACCCGCCCGTTCACGACCGGCCTCCGTCGGTGGTCTCGCGGGGATCGTCCGCCACGATGCCCGCGCCCGCCGCGTCCTGCGGAGCGGCAAGGGTCACGACGTCGTCGGCGATCGAGGCGGCCGAGGCGCGGTGCGACACCAGGAGCACCCCGGCGCCCTCGTCGGCGATACCGCGGATGCTGCGCCACAGCGCCGCCTCGGTGCCGGCGTCCAGGGCGCTGGAGGGCTCGTCCAGGACGAGGACGCGGGCGTCGCCCGAGCGCAGGCGGTACAGGGCACGGGCGACCGCGACGCGCTGGGCCTGGCCGCCCGACAGCCCCGACCCGCCCGCACCCAGGAGGAGGCCCGGGTCGATGTCGGCGGCCTGCGCGTCGGCGAGGCACGCGCGCACGAGCGCGGCGTCGACGTCGTCCGCTCCGAGCCCGACGTTCGCGGCGACCGTGCCGGAGACGAGGCCCGCCCGCTGTCCGGCCCATGCGATGCAGTCCCGCGCGTCGGCGCGGACCGCGTCGTCCACGAGGATCTCGCCCTCGTACGGCGTGAATCCCAGGAGCGCCGCGACGACGCTGGATTTGCCGGCGCCGCTGGCCCCGCGCAGCCACGTGACGCGGCCCGGGTCGATCGCGAGGTCCACCGGTGTCAGCATCCGCTCGCCTCGGCGCACCGCGAGCCCGCGCGTGCGGATCCGCGATCCGCCGGCAGGCCGTGCCGCGGGAGCGGGGGCGGATGCGGCGGCGTCGAGCACCCCGAAGATCTCGTCGGTCGCGGCCACGCCCTCGGAGGCGGCGTGGAACTGCACGCCCACCTGTCGCAGCGGCAGGTACGCCTCGGGCGCCAGCAGCAGCACGAACAGACCCACCAGCAGCTCCATGTCGCCCGCCAGCAGGCGGAACCCGATCGTCACGGCGACGATGGCGACGGAGATGGACGCGAGGAACTCCAGCGCGAAGCCGGAGAGGAACGACACCCGCAGCACCGCCATCGTCTCGCGCTTGTACCGGCGCGTGACCTCCTCGATCCCGTCTGCAGCGCGGCGGTCGCGACCGAAGGCCTTGAGCGTGCCGAGACCTTCGACGGTGTCGGCGAACCGGGCGGCGAGGCGGCCCAGCGTGTCGTACTGACGGCGCTGCACGGCGCGCGTGGCCAGGCCGATGAGCACCATGAAGAGGGGGATGAGCGGGATGGTCAGGATGACCGTGAGCCCGGACAGCGGATCGGCCAGTGCGATCGCGCCGATGAGGAGGGGGGTCGTGAGTGCGGTGGCGACCAGCTGCGGCAGGTACCGGCCGAAGTAGGCGTCCAGCGCCTCCAGTCCGTGCCCGGCGGTGACGGCCAGCGCGGCGGCGTTGCGGGAGCCGAGCCAGCCGGGGCCGAGGCGGCCGACCGCGTTGATGAGGGCCTGACGCAGCTGCAGCGACGCGGCCGCGCCGCCGCGCGCGCTCACCCGCTCGGAGGCCAGGACGAGGATGGCGCGCACCAGCACCAGGCCGGCCGCCGCGCCCAGCAGCGGCAGGAGCTCGGCCACCGGCGTCCCCTCGATCGCCCCCACGAGGGCGGAGGTGAGCGTCCACGCGAAGCCGACGATCACTCCGGTCTGGGCCAGGACGAGAGCCGCGCTCACGGCGAGGAAACCGCGGGAGGCCCGGGCATAGGTGAGCAGCCGCGGGTCGACCGGACCACGCCGGCGCTGCGTCCCGGTGGTGGCGCTCATCCCCTCGATCCTCTCACCGCGCAGCTCGCGCACGGACCGGTCGGTCACGGGGTCAGTGCGCGAGCTGCGCGGCCTTCTCGATGCGATCGCGGGTGACGCGCTTGCGGAAGACCCAGTACGTCCACCCCTGGTAGGCCAGCACGAGCGGGAGGAAGATCAGCGCGGCCCAGCTCATGATCGTGAGGGTGTAGTCGGTGCTCGAGGCGTTCTCGATCGTGAGGCTGAAGGCCGGGTCGGTGGAGGAGGGCATGACGTTGGGGAAGAGTGCGAACCAGAGCATCAGCACGGCGGTCAGGATGGTGGCCGCGCCGAACCCGAACGCCCATCCCTCGCGGTCGCGCAGGTTCGCGAGGACCGAGGAGATCAGCAGGACCGCGGCGACCGCACCGAGGGCGAGCACGGGGAGGGAGAAGTGCGCGAACACCGTCCACGCCACGAACACCGCCGCCACGGCGACCGCGAGCACCCCCGCCTTGGTGGCCAGGCGCCGCGCGTCGGCGTGGACCTTCCCGTCGGTCTTCAGCGCGACGAAGTACACGCCGTGCACGAAGAACAGCAGGAGCGTCGTGAGCCCGCCCAGCAGCCCATAGGGGTTGAGCAGCGTCAGCACCGTGCCGGTGAACTCGAAGTCGGCGTCGATGGGCACGCCCTGGACGATGTTGGCCACCGCGACGCCCCACAGGAACGCCGGCAGGGCCGATCCGACGATGATCATGCGGTCGAAGTTGCGCTTCCACCGCAGCGAGTCGCGCTGATGCCGGTACTCGAACGAGACGCCGCGGGCGATGAGGGCCAGCAGGATCACCAGCAGCGGCAGGTAGAACCCGCTGAACAGCGTCGCGTACCACTCGGGGAACGCGGCGAACAGGCACGCCCCGGCGACGATGACCCACGTCTCGTTGAGGTCCCACACGGGGCCGATCGTGTTGATGATCTGGCGGCGCGAGATGTCGTCCTTGCCCAGGAAGGGCAGCGACATCCCCACGCCGAAGTCGAACCCGTCCAGGACGAAGTACCCGACGAACAGGAACCCGACGATCCAGAACCAGAGGTAGGCGAGGTCCATGATGAGCTCCTAGTAGACGGTCGTCGGGGTGTTCTCGACGGAGTCGGGCTCCGCCGGCGCATCCGGATCGGGGAGCGGGTCAGGTCCCTTCTGCGCGTACTTGATGATGAGGCCCAGCTCCACCACGGCGAGGGTGGCGTAGATCGCGGTGAACGCGATGAGCGAGACGAGCACGTTCCATCCCGGCACGCTCGGGGAGACGCCGTCCTCGGTCAGCATGAGACTGAACACGATCCACGGCTGACGCCCCATCTCGGTGAAGACCCAGCCGACGAGGCTCCCCAGCAGCGGCAGCGGCGCCGACCACACGAACACGCGCCACATCCACGGCTTCATCTGGAACGTCGACTTCTTGCGCGTGACCCACAGACCGGCCACCGACAGCAGCGCCGCGATTCCGCCCAGTCCCATCATCCAGCGGAACGACCAGTAGGTGATCCAGATGATGGGCGTGTAGTCGCCGGGGCCGAACTGCTCGTTGTACAGCGCCTGCAGGTCGTTGATGCCCTCGACGCATCCGTCCAGCGAGTGCGTGGACAGCAGTGACAGCAGGTACGGCACGCGCAGCGACCAGATCTCCTCGGAGCCGTCGGGCGTCCCAATGGAGAACAACGAGAAGGATGCATCCGCCCCGCACGCGCTGTCGTACATCGCCTCGGCGGCGGCCATCTTCATCGGCTGCGTCGCCGTCATGACGATGCTCAGCTGGTCGCCGGAGATGGCCACGCCCACGAAGGAGATCACCATGAACCACATGCCGAAGCGCAGCGACGTGCGCATGGTCTCGACGTTCTGGTGGCGCATCAGGTGCCACGCCGACACGGCGATGAGGACGGCGGCGGCGAACATCCACGCCGAGGTGATGGTATGCGGGAAGGCGGCGAGGGCGACCGGATTGGTCAGCAGCGCCCAGAAGTCCACGAGCTCGGCCCGCGATCCGTCGGCGGCCATCTCGTAGCCGACCGGGTTCTGCATGAAGGCGTTGGCGGCGAGGATGAAGTAGGCCGACAGAGTGGCCCCGATCGCGGCCATCCAGATGCTCGCCAGGTGCGCGAGCCGGGGGAGCTTGTCCCACCCGAAGATCCACAGACCGATGAAGGTCGCCTCGAGGAAGAAGGCCAGCAGGCCCTCGAACGCGAGGGGGGCGCCGAAGACGTCTCCGACGAAGCGCGAGTAGGACGACCAGTTCATCCCGAACTGGAACTCCTGCACGATGCCGGTGACCACACCCATGGCGAAGTTGATCAGGAAGATCTTGCCGAAGAAGCGCGTCAGGTGCAGCCACTTCACGTCGCCGGTGCGGTACCACACGGTCTGGAAGATCGCCGTGACCAGCGCCAGGCCGAGGGTCAGCGGCACGAAGAGGTAGTGGTAGAGCGTCGTGAGCCCGAACTGCCATCGGGCGAGAAGTAGCGGGTCGAGCAGCTCCACGGGATCCTCCGATTTTCCGGCCGCGCGTGTGGTCGGACCACACGCTAACATGCGTTCGTCCGCACCTGGCGGCCAGTCTCTCGCCATCGAACAATCGCTCACCAGTGCCACGGGCCGGGAATAACCCGTAGCCTCGGAACATGCGTGAAACGGCGGCCGCGGGGTGAGTGCGACACCCGTCATCCTGCGCATGCGCGGAGCCGCGCCCGAGGGCCAGACCGGGGCGCTCGCCGACACGCACGGCCGCATCCATCGCGACCTGCGCATCTCCCTCACCGACCGCTGCTCGCTGCGGTGCACGTACTGCATGCCCGAGCAGGGCAACGAGTGGCTCGCCAAGACGAGCATCCTCACCGTGGACGAGATCGTCGAGATCGCCACGGTCGCCGCCTCCCTCGGCGTGACCACCTTCCGCCTCACCGGAGGCGAGCCCCTCCTGCGCACCGACATCGTCGATGTGGTGCGCCGGATCGCGACGATCCGCGGCGCCGACGGACCGGTCGAGGTCGCGATGACCACGAACGGCATCCGCCTCCCCGAGCTGCTGCCCGACCTCGTCGACGCAGGCCTCGCGCGGCTGAACATCAGCATCGACACGGTGCGCCGGGATCGCTTCGCCGCTCTCACACGCCGCGACCGGCTGGACGACGTCCTCGCCGGCATCGCGGCGGCCGCCGCATCCCCTCTCCGGCCCCTCAAGCTCAACGCCGTCGCGATGCGCGGGGTCAACGACGACGAGCTCGTCGACCTCGTCCAGTACGCCGTGGACGTGGGCGCCCAGATGCGCTTCATCGAGCAGATGCCGCTGGATGCCGGTCACACGTGGGATCGCACCACGATGGTCACGCGAGAGGAGATCCTCGCGGCGCTCGCCGAACGGTGGGAGCTGACGGCCGTGCCCGGCCGTGGCGGCGCGCCGGCCGAGACGTGGCTGCTGGACGGCGGGCCGCACCGCGTCGGGGTGATCGCGTCGGTCACGGCGCCCTTCTGCGGCGCGTGCGACCGGCTGCGCCTGACCGCCGACGGCCAGCTGCGCAACTGCCTCTTCTCGATCGCGGAGTACGACCTGCTGCCGGTCCTGCGCGCGGACTCCACTGCGTCACGGGCGGAAGGCATCGCCGAGCGCCTCCGGGCATGCGTGCACGGCAAGCTGCCCGGTCACGCGATCAACGACCCCGCATTCCTGCAGCCCCCGCGCGGAATGAACGCGATCGGTGGCTGATCCGGGTCACTCCATGACGGCCAGCTGCACGACGCAGTCGGCGGGCCGCTCGGACGGCCGGATGCGCTGGGCGCGGAGCGGTCCGCACGCCGATGTGAGCACGCCGTCCATGAGTCCCAGGTGCACCGTGCACCGTACGTCGCGCCCGCCGGCGGCGGCCTGAGGGCAGGGGGAGAGGTCGATCGTGAGCGCCTGCTCGTCCACGACGGGGGTGAATCCCGCGCCCTCCAGGTCGTCCACCAGCGCGTCCAGCTGGTGCACCGCCTCCTCGGCCAACGTGGAGGTGGCCGGCCACAACCGGCGGAAGAGATCCCCTCGGATGGCGGCCTCCCGGGCCTTGCGCTGGGCCACCGGGCTGGAGGCCGCATCCTCGCCTGTCGCGGTGTAGAGCACGCGGGGCCGGCCGCGGGTCGTGCGGTGCTCCGTGGCGGCCACGACGTACCCGCCGTCCATGAGGCGCTGCAGGTGTTCGCGGACGGTGTTGGCATGCAGCCCCGTCGCCTCGCACAGCTCGCTCACGGTGCGCTCGGGCCGCTCCAGCAGGAGGTGGAGGATGCGCACGCGCGAGTCGCTGGAGATCGCGCTGTAACCGGCGTTGCCCATCCCGCCATTATCCGCTGTCGCCGCCTTCGTATACTCGGTAGGCACATACTCGATATTGGAGGGGGTCGCATGTCGGTGCGCCGCGGACTGCTGGCGATCCTCGATCAGGACGCGTGTTACGGGTATCAGCTGCGCGCGGAGTACGCCCGCCGCACCGGCGCGGTGCTCAACGTCGGTCAGATCTACACGACGCTGGACCGGCTCGAGCGCGACGGGCTCGTCGAGCGCCGCGGCACCGACGAAGCGGGGCACACCTACTGGGGGATCACCGAGGCCGGACGCGCAGAGACCGACCGCTGGTTCACCGAGGCCGAGACCCCCAGCGGGCGCGACGAGCAGGCGCTGAAGGTCGCCCTCGCCGCGACCCTGCCAGGCGTGGATGCTGCGGCGGTCGTGGCGGCCGAACGCCGCGCGGCGCAGGCGCGGCTGTCGGCGATCGACGCGGACGTCGACGGGCTCGAGGTCGCCGCCGCCATCCTGCGGGAAGCGGAGCGGTCGCGCGTCGTGGCGGAGATCGCGTGGCTGGACGCCGTCACGCCCCTCGTGTCCGCGCCCGGGTCGGGGCGCACGTTCGGGCTGTCCTCCGACCGGCCGCGGCGCGGCCGCCCCGTGCGCGGCGCGACTCAGGCGGGGTAGTTCGCCCCGGCCAGGAGGGTCGCCAGATGCGCGGCGTTCGCCGCGACCGTCGCCGTCGTGCCGGCAGTGCTCTCGGGGGTCGTCTCCAGCTCGCGATAGTCGGTCGATCCCATCGCCTCGCCGTTCCAGTACGTCACGCCCTGGGCAGGGATGGTGTACCCGACGTCGTTGAGGGCCTGGAAGAGGTCTGCGGTGATTTTGTGCGCGCCGTCCTCATTGCCCACGACGGCGACGACGGCGACCTTGCCGAAGAGGATCGGGCGGCCCTGGTCGTCGGTCTCGCTGAGCTCGGCGTCCAGGCGCTCCAGGACGCGGGCAGCGATCGAGGAGTGGTGCCCCATCCACGTGGGGGTTCCCAGCACGAGGATGTCGGCGGCGAGCACCTTCTCCCGCAGCGCCGGCCACTGGTCGCCCGCACCCATGTCCTTCTCCACGCCCGGCCGGACGTCGTAGTCGACGACCCGGGCGAGCTCGCTCTCCACGCCGGCGTCGCCGAGGGCGGCGACCACCTCCCGGAGGAGCTTCTCCGTGCTGGAGGGAGCGGGAGCGGGCTTGAGGGTGCAGTTGAGCGCGAGAGCGCGGACCATGGGATCCCCTTCCTGGCTGGATGCTGCGACGCTACGGGGTCGGCTGCCTGGCGACCGGGGGATTGACACGGCGGCGGGATCTCTCGCCGCCGAGATAGTTAGCCTGCGGGGCCCGACTCGTCAAGCCCCGCGCGGGTTTTCTTTTCCGGGCGCACTCTAGACAGAGCGAGAGGAGCACGGTCATGGTCATGGAGGCGCGTCACGTCGAATCTACGGCGCTGGCGGCCCCGCAGCCGTGGACGCGGGTCGACCTCGACCTCTACGAGATCGCGTGGGACGACGTCGTGGCCGGTTACGTCGAGGTCGTCGGCCACGTGTACGTGGCGCTGTCCGGCCCTCGCTACGACCGTGCCGTGGAGGTGCGGCAGGCCCTCAGCTTCTCGGACGCCGTCGACGCGCTGCGCCATCCCGCATCCTGACGTCACGAAGACCCCGACGCACCCTCGGGGTGAGAGAGCGTGCGTTACGGTCGGATCATGACTTCCTCCGACCGCGATGACGAGGTGGATCTTCTGATCGACGCGTGGTCGCGGCGCCTGCCGGAGGTCGACCTCACCCCCCTCGACGTCATGTCCCGGCTGCGGCGCGCGTCGCACCGCCTCAATCGCCTGCGCGCGGCGGCGTTCGCCGGCGCGGGACTGTCGGCCTGGGAGTTCGACGTGCTGGCGGCGCTGCGGCGTGCCGAGGAGCCGCACGAGATGAATCCCGCGCAGCTGATCGAGGCGACGATGATCGGCTCCGCGGCGATGACGAACCGCCTGGAGAAGCTCACTGCACGCGGGCTCATCGAGCGGCGTCCCAACGAGCTCGACCGCCGCAGCATCCTCGTCCGCCTGACTCCCGAAGGCGCGCGGCGCGTGGATGCGGCGATGACCGAGCTCGTGCGCCGCGAGGCGGAGGCGCTGCGAGGCCTCGACCGGGCCGATCAGGCTGCGCTCGCTCGCATCCTGAGAAGCCTCGTCGATCCGGCCTGACCCGCCTCAGCCCTCCAGGCCCAGCGGCACGCGGGTGACCGGCTCGATCCCGGTCACCGTGATCCACCCCTCGGCCAGGAGCGCCGCGTCGCTGCCGGGCTCGGGGGTGTTGGGCAGATCCTCCACGGCGAGGCGGATGTGGTGCTCGTCGCTCTCGGACAGGGTCGTCTGCACGATGCCGAAGGGAGCGAGGTGCGCTTCCACCAGTCCGCGGGCCTCGCGGCTGTTCGGCGCGTTGAGGTTCGCCACGGTTCCCCGCGGGCGGGCGAGCAGCTCGGGGACGAAGCCCACGGCCGCCTCGGCGGCGGTGGACCAGTGGTACTCCTCCGGGTGGATGCCGACATCCAGCGACACCGCCAGCGCGCGTGCGCCGTGCAGGCCCCCGGTGAGGGCGGCGCCGACCGTCCCGGAGTGGAGGATGGCGCGCCCCACGTTGGCGCCGTGGTTGACGCCGGAGAGCACGACCTCGGCCGGGTCGCCGAACGCACCGCGCGCCGCGATGAGGGCGATGAGCCCGGGTCCGCCGTGCACCGCGTACGTCGCGACGCCCTCGAGTCCGTCCAGTTCCCGCCGTTCGATCGCGATGCGTCCGTCGTCCTCCTCGGCCATGATCGACGCACTGGATCCGCTGGACTGCTGCGCGGGTGCGGCGACGAACACGTCGTGGCCCGCTGCCGCCGCGGCGCGCGCGAGCACCGAGAGCCCCGGCGCGTGGATGCCGTCGTCGTTCGTGATCAGTACGCGGGTCATGCGGGATCCTTCTCGTCGGTGTCGGTCGGGGGTTCGGCGAGGGCGGCCAGGCCGTCGGGGCTGACGCGGCCCGCGGTGGGCGTGTCCGAGGGCGCACCGCGGGGGATCTCTCCGACGGTCACCGCCTCCCGCAGCCGCTCGATCGCGCCGCCCTCACCGGTGCCCAGCCCGTGATGCGTGGCGTTGAGCGCGCCGGCGGCTGCCCCCAGGGTCAGGGCGTCGCGGAGACTCTCCCCTCGTGCCAGGCCCGCGACGACGCCGGCGGTGAGCGAGTCGCCCGCCCCGCGGGAGTCTGCGGCCACGACATCCGGTGAGGCCACCTGGAGCGCGCCGTCGTCGTCGAGGAACAGCAGCGGGTCGCTCGCGCGGGTCACGATGACCGCACCGGCGCCCCGCGAGCGCAGCTCGTGCATGGCGGGAAGCAATCGCTCGACGGATGCGTCTTCCGCGAGCCCGTCGTCGATGACCTCCTCGTGGCTGACCTTGAGCACATCCACGCCACCCTCCAACGCGGCGGCGAGACGCTCCCCGGCCAGATCCACCACGACACGCGCTCCGGCCTGGCGAAGGTCGGATGCCAGGCGCCGGTAGAGATCGGCGGGAAGCGTGCCCTCGCCGGCGGGGCCGCTGAGCACCACCAGCCCCGCCTCGAGGCCGTCCCGCAGCGTGAGGCTGTACAGCTCGTCCAGGTCGTGCCGGTTGAGGGGATCACCCTCCTGCTCGGCGATCTCCTCGCGCTCGCCGCCACGACGGTCGTGGACGTAGGCCGCGCCGCGACCGGCCCGTTCGACGGCGGACACGGTCACGCCCTCGTGCGCGATGCGATCGCGCAGCACGGAGCCGATCTCGCCGGTCAGTGCGCAGCACACCGTCACGTCGATGCCCAGACTGCGCAGCATCCGCGCCTGCCACACGCCCTGCCCGCCGGCGTGGATGTGGATCTCGTCGCTGCCCTCGACCTGCTCGACCGTGACGGTGAGGAGGGGGGAGGGGGCGAAGATGGTCACGTCGCTCATATCCTCGACGGTAGGACGAGGCGGCGGGCAGGCAGAGGGACTTGCGCGCCGGCGATGCGGGGGTTCTGGCAGACCGGGCGAAGGGGGCGGGTCTCATGCAGGGGGAACACGAGGAGGAACTGCGGACGCTGCGTGCCCGCGCCTACGGGCCGTCGCCCGACATCCACGCCGATGCGGTCGCCGTGGCGCGCCTGGAAGAGCTCGAAGCCGCCGCGCGCCAGCGCGACGCGGGCCCGCCGGCACGCGCCGCGAACACGGAGGTGGAACGGGTGGCCCCCGCGGAGGCGGTGGCCGCGCCGGAGACGGAGCTCTTCCCCGAAGCCACCGCATCCGCACCTCCCGCGTCTCCGCCGGCGCGACGCGCCCGGCCGCGCTGGGCGGCGGTGCTGTGGCCGGTCTCGGTGGTCGCGGCGCTGTCGGCGGGTGCCGCCGCGACCTCGCTGGCGATGCCACTGGTCTCCCGTGACGCCGGTGCCGGCGCGAGCCAGGTCACGACCCTGCAGCCGGATCCGGGATTCGAGTGGCCCGAGGGCCTCTTCGGCCCGCCGACCGACGATGCCCAGGGCTTCGCGGACTTCCTCGGGGTCACCGCGATCGCCTCGTCACGGGGCGCTTACCAGCCCGGCGGCGACAGCGCGTGCTTGCTGCTGATCCCGACCGAGGACCTGGCGAAGCAGCCCGAGACCGGATTCACGTGGGTGCACTCGGGGTGCGGTGCGGGGCCCTTCCCCGCCGCCGTCGCCCTGACGGTCGACGGCCAGATGCCGGAGAGTCTGCGGGACCGCTTCCCCGTCGGCACGGCGCTGCAGTTCGTCTTCGACGGGGAGCGGGTGGGGGTCTTCGCCGAAGCCACGGAGTGAGAGGGTGGAGTGTGCCCCCGACTCTGCTCGACCTCGTCCCCCGCGGCGCCGACGACGACGCCGTGTACACCGGCTTCGTGGAGTGGGCCGGTGAGCGCGGCCTGACGCTGTACCCGGCTCAGGACGAGGCGGTCATCGAGCTCGTCTCCGGCGCGAACGTCATCCTGTCCACCCCCACCGGCACCGGCAAGTCGCTCGTCGCCGTCGCCGCGCACGCGGCGAGCCTCGCCCGGGGCGGACGCACGTACTACACCGCGCCCATCAAGGCGCTCGTCAGCGAGAAGTTCTTTGCCCTCGCCGAAATCTTCGGCGCGGAGAACGTCGGGATGGTCACCGGCGACTCCTCGGTCAACCCCGACGCCCCGATCATCTGCTGCACGGCGGAGATCCTCGCCAACCTCGCCCTGCGCCAGGGGCCGGACGCCGCCGTCGACCAGGTCGTGATGGACGAGTTCCACTACTACGGCGACGCCGACCGCGGCTGGGCGTGGCAGGTGCCCCTGCTGCTCCTGCCGCGCGCGCAGTTCCTGCTGATGTCGGCGACCCTCGGCGACGTCACCGCGATCGCCGACGATCTGGAGCGCCGCACCGGCAGGCCGACCGCGCGCGTCACCGGCGTCGAACGGCCCGTGCCGCTGCACTTCTCCTACGCCCGCACCCCCGCGCACGAGACCGTGCAGGAGCTTCTGGACACGCGCCAGGCGCCGGTGTACATCGTGCACTTCTCCCAGGCCGCCGCGATGGAGCAGGCGCAGGCCCTCTCCAGCATCCGCGTGATCGCGCGCGAGCAGCGCGACGAGATCGCCGAGGCGATCGGGGGGTTCCGCTTCACGACCGGGTTCGGCCGTACGCTGTCGCGCCTCGTGCGGTCGGGCATCGGCGTGCATCACGCCGGGATGCTGCCCCGCTACCGTCGGCTGGTCGAGACGCTCGCCCAGCGCGGCCTGCTCCGCGTCATCTGCGGCACCGACACCCTCGGGGTCGGCATCAACGTCCCCATCCGCACCGTCCTGCTGACGGCCCTCTCCAAATACGACGGGCAGCGGATGCGGCATCTGTCCGCGCGCGAATTCCACCAGATCGCCGGTCGGGCCGGGCGCGCGGGATTCGACACCGCCGGCACCGTCGTGGTGCTGGCTCCCGAGCACGAGATCGACAACGCCACGGCGGTCGCCAAGGCCGGGGACGACCCGAAGAAGCTGCGCAAGATCGTCCGCAAGAAGCCGCCGCAGGGGTTCGTGAACTGGAGCGAATCCACGTTCGAGCGCCTCGTCGGCGCCGAACCCGAGCCGCTGCAGCCGCATCTGCAGATCACCGCGGCCATTCTCATCAACGTCATCGCCCGCGGCGGCGACGTGTTCGGCAACGTCCGCTCCCTCGTCTTCGACAACCACGAGCCCCGTGCCCGGCAGCTCGAGCTCGCCCGGCGCGCGCTGGCGATCTTCCGCACGCTGCGGGCCGCCGACGTGGTCGAGGTGGCCGACGGGAGGATCCGCCTCACCGTCGACCTGCAGCCCAACTTCGCCCTCAACCAGCCGCTGTCGCCGTTCGCGCTCGCCGCCATCGAGCTGCTCGATCCCGACGACGCTCAGGGTGCGGCGGGCACCGGCCACTATGCGCTCGACGTCGTCAGCGTGATCGAGGCGACGCTCGATGACCCGCGCCCGGTGCTGTCGCAGCAGGAGTACCTCGCCCGCGGGGAGGCGGTCGCCGCGATGAAGCGCGAGGGACTGGACTACGACCAGCGCATGGACGCCCTCGAGGAGATCACCTACCCTCGGCCCCTGGCCGACCTGCTCGCCCAGTCGTACGAGGTGTTCGCGTCCAGCCAGCCGTGGATCCGCGACTTCGCGCTGTCCCCGAAGTCGGTCGTGCGCGACATGTTCGAGCGCGCGCTGTCGTTCGGGGAGTTCGTCTCGGTGTATTCCCTGGCCCGCAGCGAGGGGCTGGTGCTGCGCTACCTCAGCGACGCGTACCGAGCCATCCGCCAGACGGTCCCCGTCGAAGCGCAGACGCCCGACCTGACCGACCTCATCGAATGGCTCGGGGAGCTGGTCCGGCAGGTGGACTCGAGTCTCGTGGACGAGTGGGCGTCGCTCATCGCCCCGCCCGATGACCCGGACGCGCCGATCGTGCCGCCGGCACCGCCGTCGGTCCTGACCAACCGCCGCGCCTTCAGCGTGCTCGTGCGCAACGAGATGTTCCGCCGCATCCAGCTCGCCGCCCTGCAGCGCGACGACGATCTCACCGAGCTCGACCCCGACGCCGACTGGTCGGAGGCGCTGGATGCGTACTACGCCGAGCACGACGAGATCCTCACCGGCGGGCCCGCGCGATCGGCGGCGCTCGTGACGGTGGACGAGTCCGGCGCCGCCGAGGGAGTGTGGCGCGTCGAGCAGACCATCGACGACCCCGCCGGCGACCACGATTGGCGCATCCGCGCCGTCGTCGACCTGCCGGCGTCCGAGGAGTCGGGGACGGCCGTCGTCCACGTCACCGAGGTGGTCCGCCTCTGAGCGGCGCGGCGCTTAGGCTCGAAGGGTGGACACCGCCCTCGCCATCCTGCTGCTGGTCAACGCCGCCTTCAACGTGCTGGTCTGGCCGCGGTTCTACGGGCGCGTCGCCAAGGACCCGCGGGCGCGGGATGCGGCCGGCAAGCCCACGCGATTCCTGATCGTGCACGCCGTCCTCATCGCTCTCGCCCTCGTCCTGGCGCTGGTGTCGGCGATCGCGGGCGTCATCGCGCTGGTGGACTGACCGCCGCGGGCGTCGCGCCCGTGTGCTCGGCGGGACTGAAGACGACGATCACGTGCAGGTCGTCCGCGATCTCGACGAAGCGATGCTCCTCCCCGGCCGGGACGAACAGCACGGCCCCCGGCACCGCTGCGGCGCTCCCGCCCGGCGCCTCCAGACGCGCGCTCCCGGCCAGGACGATGTACACCTCGTCCTCGGTGTGGGGCTGCTGGGGATCGGCGGTCCCGGCGGGGATGACGTAGGAGCCGACGCTCATCGACGGCGCGCGCAGCAGTTCGTCGTAGACCGCGGCGCTCGCCGTCGCGGCCGGGGGATACCACGATCGCATGACGTTCCTTCCGGCGGCGGTATCGCCATCGTGCCCGTCTCACGCGGCGGCAGCCACGTCCACCTGGGAGGAGGTGGCCTGCACGGGAGTCGCGGCGGTGCTGCTCCCGCGGCGCCGCCTCATCCGTCCCGGTGCCCTCGGGGGTGCCTAGACTCGCGGCAGGAGCCCGACCGGCTCCGCGCGAGCGTCGGAGGAGCACGATATGCAGCTGGCCATGGTGGGACTGGGACGGATGGGCGCGAACATCGTGCGCCGCCTGATGCGGGACGGGCACGAGTGCATCGTGTACGACGTCAATCCGGATGCGGTGGCGACCCTCGAGGGGGAGGGCGCCGTGGGCGCGGGCGACTTCGCCGATCTCGCGGCGAAGATGACCACGCCGCGCACGGTCTGGCTCATGATCCCGGCGGGGCTGACCGGAGGGGTCGTGGAGGAGGTCGCCGCGGTCCTGGAACCGGGCGACATCATCATCGACGGCGGCAACTCCAACTATCGCGACGACGTCCGCCGTGCCGCGGCTCTGAGGGATCGCGGCATCCACTACGTCGACGTCGGCACCAGCGGCGGGGTGTTCGGCCTCGAGCGCGGGTTCTGCCTCATGGTCGGCGGTCCGGACGAGGCCTTCGCCCACATCGAGCCCGTGCTGCAGACCATCTCGCCCGGCACCGGCGACCTGCCGCGGACGCCCGGGCGGACGGGAGAGATCGCTCCCGAGGAACAGGGCTACCTGCACTGCGGTCCGTCGGGGGCCGGTCACTTCGTGAAGATGGTCCACAACGGCATCGAGTACGGCGTGATGGCCGCCATCGCGGAGGGGCTCAACATCCTCCACAACGCCGACGCCGGCCTGCGTGACACCACGCACTCCGCCGAGATCGCCCCGCTGGAGGAGCCGGAGTACTACCAGTTCGACATCGACACGCCCAAGGTCACCGAGCTGTGGCGCCGGGGCTCGGTGATCTCCTCGTGGCTGCTGGATCTGGCCGCGGCCGCCCTGCAGGACAATCCGACGCTCGAGGGCCTCGCTGGCCGGGTGTCGGACTCGGGTGAGGGACGCTGGACGGTCAAGGCGGCAGTGGACGTGGGTGTGCCGGCGCCCGTGCTGGCGGCGTCGCTGTTCGAGCGGTTCGCCTCGCGCGGCGAGGACCACTTCGCCAACCAGGTGCTCTCGGCCATGCGCATGCAGTTCGGCGGCCACCAGGAGCTGCCCGCCGGCGATGTGCTCGAAGCGGGCGGGGCGAAAGCCGACAGCTCCGGCTCGTGACGGCCGCCGCGGCCGGGTCCCGGTGACGGATGCGGCCACCGGCCCTAGGCTGAGGGGCATCCCACCCACGGCAAGGAGGGCAGCATGGTCCGCGTACGCGTGGCGGGGGTCGCGCTGGACTCCGCCCAGCAGCACGTCATCCTGCTCAAGCCCCTGGGCCCCTCGGCCCTGACGGGCACCATCCTCCCGGTGTGGATCGGAGCCCAGGAAGCCACCGCGATCCTCGTCGCCGTGGAGGGCGTGGTCCCGCCCCGCCCGCTCGCCCACGACCTCATGGTGCGACTGCTGGATGCACTGGAGGGCACGGTCGAACGCGTCGAGGTGACCCGTGTGGACGGCGGCACCTTCTACGCGGAGGTGTCGCTCGCGACACCGCACGGGCTCCGCGTGATCGACGCGCGGCCCTCCGACGCCATCGCCCTGGCCTCACGCACGGACGCGCCGATCTGGGTCGCCGATCCGGTCTTCGCCGAGGCGGGTGTCCCTGAAGCGGTGACCGACCTCCCCGACCAGGTCGACGAGGAGGAAGAGGTGGATGAACTCCGCCGGTTCCTCGACGAGGTCGACCCCGACGACTTCGGCAGCTGAAGGACGGGCGCGCCGCACCCCGTCGTCCGCGACGCGGAATCGGCGCGACGACGAGGCGCCCCGCACGCGTGTGCGGGGCGCCTCGTGCGCGGGGCGGCGTCGCGGCTCAGTCGACGATGCCCGCTTCGCGCAGGTCGATCAGCTCGCCCTGCGGCTGCCAGCTGGTCCCGTCGAACTGCGTGAGCTGCACCTCGAAGATCAGGCGCCCGCCGAAGCCGGCGTCCAGGGTCATGCCGTCCTGCAGGTACGGGTTCGGGGTGTCCGCCAGCGAGTCCCATGCCTCCAGCAGGCCGTCGGCCGTCATCTCCGGCGCCGACTTCAGGGCTTCGACCAGCGCCGCGCCCAGGCCGTAGCCGTTGAACGCCAGCGCCTGGCGGATGTCGCTCTCGTAGCCGTGCTCGGTCATGGCCGCGACGAACGCCTGCGTCGCCTCGTCCTCGTCGTTCTTCGGGTCTGCCGGGTCCTTGCCCCAGTGGAACGCGTAGGCGTCGCGCACGGCCTCGGCCCCTGCCGGGTCGACCACGGTGACGAAGTCCGCCATGTTGCCGGCCAGCAGGAGCGTCGGCTCGTACCCGATCTCGTGCATGTACGCCGTGACGGCGCCGATCGTGGGCGCGCCGATGTTGATGATGACCGTGTCGACGCCTGCCGCCTGGAACTGGCTGACCTGCGCGCTGAGGTCGGCCGTGCCGGGCGGAACCGTCGCGACCTGTGCCGGAGTGACGCCGCCGGCTTCCAGGCCGGCGATGTGGCTCTCGCTCAGGTCGTTGTTGAAGCCGATGAACCCCACGACCGCGTCGGGTGCGTTCTCGGTCAGCCACTGCGCGTGCAGCTCGCCCTCCCAGGCCACGTCGGGCCAGAAGGCGCGCGTGTACGGGAAGTTCTCCACGTCGCTGAGCGGGGTCTGCCCGGCCAGCGCGATCTGGGCGACCTTCTTGTCGTTGAGGTACGGCCGGCCGGGGACGGCGATGCCGCCGAAGTTGACCACCGCGATGGCGCCGTCCTTCTCGACGAAGCTGCGCTGGTTGTCTGCCAGGCGGGCCGGGTCGTAGCCGTCGTCGGCGGTGACCAGCTCGATCTGCCGGCCGTCGATGCCGCCGTCGGCGTTCGTGGCTTCGATGTAGGCCTGGAAGCCGTGCAGGCCCGCGGCCGCGGCGGCCAGCGGTCCGCTCTGCGGCCAGCTGGCGCCGATGACGATGGGGCTGTCGTCGGCTGCGCCCTCGGCGGGCTCGGTCGCGGCCTGCCGGCCGGTGCACCCCCCGAGCAGCATTGCGAGGGCGGTCGCCGCGGTGACGGCGATGAGGGCGGGGCGAGTTCGGCGTGACATCTTCATCAGCGATTCGCTTCCTTTCGTGTGAGTGCGGGTGGTGATTCGGGTTTCGGTTCCGGGTGCGCGGATGCGGCGGGGGACTCGGTCGCAGGCGCTCGCCGGACGGCGAGCCCGCGCGCACGCCGTGCCAGCGACGAGCTCCAGCCGGCGAGACCGCCCGGCGCGAAGATGAGGCACACCGCCAGCAGCACCGCGAAGATGAGCTGCGCGAACTGGCCGGAGGCCTGACCGGGCAGGATGTCGCTGGCGAAATCGGGCAGGTAGACGACGATGCCGGCGCCGACGATCGCGCCGATCCAGGACCGGTTGCCCCCGACGGTGGTGGCCATGAGCAGGATCAGCGAGAACGTCAGGAGATAACTGTCGGGGGTCGCCACCGTCAGGACGAGCACGAGGATCCCGCCGCCGAATCCGGCCACGGCGGCGCTGATGACGAATGCGATGAGCTTCAGCTGAGGAACGCGCACGCCGTTGGCCATCGCGAGGATCCGGTTCGTGCGCACGGCCGCGTAGGCGCGGCCGAACCGCCCGGTGGTGAGGTTGCGCAGGAGCCCCAGGGTGCCGGCCAGCGCCAGCAGGGCGAAGAGGAAGCCGAGCTGGGCGGAGGTGAGGCCGGCCGTCGCCGTGAAGGGAGAGGTCGGCAGCGCGAGCCCGACCGTGCCGCCGGTGACGTCGCTGAACCTGCTCATCAGCAGGGGGAAGACGGCGGCGATCGCGATCGTGAACAGACCGAGGTTGAGACCGCCGAGCTTGAGGGCGGGGATCCCGATGACGACGCCCACGAGCAGCCCGACTCCGACGCTGCTGACGAGCGCGAGCGGCCACGGCGTGTCGAGGTTCAGCATCATCAGCATGGTCGTGTACCCGCCGATGCCGAAGATCGCGCCGTGACCGACGCTGATCTGCCCGGAGAAGCCGACGAGGAGGTTGAGCCCGGCGACGCCGAGGGCGATGGCGAGCACCCGGGTGGCGTTGAAGAGGTCGTAGTCGCTCACCAGGAAGGGGATGCACACGCCGACGAGCAGGAGGGCGAGGGTGCCCAGCCCGCGGGGCGTGCGGAACCACGGCCGCTCGGCGGGGTAGGGGACGGGAGGGGTCACGCGCGCACCATCCGTTCTCTTCCGAAGAGCCCGCCGGGCTTGATCAGAAGGACGATCACGATCAGGACGAACGCCACGACGATGTTGAGGTCGCCGCCGAGGAACGGGATGTAGCGGCCAGCGAACGCTGTCACCACGCCGATCAGGAGGCCGCCCACGACCGCCCCGACGCGGCTGGTGAGGCCGCCCAGGGTCGCGGCGGACAGCGCCATGAGCAGCGGGAAGTTCATCATCTGCGGCGACAGTCCCAGCGTCGGCGCGGCCACCACTCCCGCGACGGCGCCGACGGCACCGGCGACGGCCCACCCGAGCGCGAGCCACACCGGTGCGGACAGTCCGAGCAGCGCAGCGGAGGGGGCGTTCTGCGCGACGGCGCGCAGGCGCAGTCCGATGGGCGTCTTCTGGAACAGCAGTGCGGTCAGGGCCATCGCCACGATCACCAGGAGCGCGCCGCCGGCCTGCTGGTATGTCAGCCGCAGCCCGGCGAACTGGATGATGCCCGACCCGAAGGGGCTCGGGAAGCTGCGCGGGTCGGTGCCCCAGATGATGCTCGCCAGAGCGCTGATACCGAGGAGGAGCGCGACGCCCATCGCCATCAGGACGCCCTCGTTGCGGGTGTCGACCCAGCGGACGACGACGACGTGCAGGAGAGCTCCGATCACCGCGGATGCGGCGACGGCGATGAGGATCGCCAGCCACGGCGGGATCCCGCCCAGCAGCACCGTGTACGCGATGAAGGCCGCGACGACGGCCAGCTCGCCCTGGGCGAAGTTCAGCATCCCGGTGCCCTGGAACACCACACTGAGGGCGAGTGCCAGGGCGGCGTAGACCGTTCCGGTCGTGAGGCCGTCGAGCAGGATCTGGAAGAACTCAGTCATCGAGTGCTCCTTCAGACGGGGAGGTCGCCGCCGGGGAGTGAGCGTCGCCGAGATAGGCGGCGCGCAGGGCGTCGTGATCCTGCAATTCGGCGGCCGGTCCCTCCAGCGCCACGCTGCCGCGGGAGAGCACGATCGCCCGGTCGGCGATCCGCAGGGACAGCCGGGCATTCTGCTCGGCGAGCAGGATGGTGAGCGACCATGCGTCGCGCAGCGACTGGAAACGGTTGAACAGCTCCAGCGTCGTCAGCGGGGCAAGCCCCAGCGACGGTTCGTCCACCAGGAGCAGGCGGGGCCGCGCAAGAAGGGCCCGCGCGACGGCGAGCATCTGGGCCTGGCCGCCGGAGAGCGCGCCGGCCTGACGCGATCGCATCTCGTGCAGGACGGGGAAGGTCTCGGAGATCAGGTCCAGGTCGGCCGCCGTGCGCGCACGCAGATTGCGCGGGCGGGCCAGAGCGCCCAGGCGCAGGTTCTCCTCGACGGTGAGCTCGGTGAATGTGCCGCGACCTTCCGGGACATGACCCAGGCCGAGGCGCGCGACCCGGGCGGTGGACAGCCCGTCGATGCGGGTCCCGGCGAGCGTGATCGCGCCGGAGGACGCGACCTGACGCGACAGGGCGCGCAGCAGCGTCGTCTTCCCCGCACCGTTCGCACCGAGGAGCGCCACGATCTCGCCTTCCTCGATCGCGAGGTCCACACCGTGGAGCACCTGCACGCCGCCGTAGCGGGCGCGCAGGTTCTCGGCGATGAGCATGGTCATGGCAGCTCCCCGTCGGCGGGTGCGTCGGCACCCAGGTAGGCGGCGATCACGAGCGGATCGGCCGAGACGGTCGCGGGGTCTCCGGATGCCAGCAGTCGCCCGGCATCGAGCACCGCGACGAACCGGGCGACGCGCATGACCAGTCCCACGTCGTGCTCGACGAGCAGGCTCGTCATGTCGGACGCGGCGCCGAACTCGGCGATGAATCCGAGCAGCTCGTCGGCCTCGTCGGCGCTGAGGCCGGCGGCCGGTTCGTCCAGCAGCAGAAGCTGCGGACGCGACAGGAGTGCGCGGGCGATCTCGACGCGTCGGCGATCCGCGTGGGCCAGGCTGCTCACGGGCGCCAGGGCCAGCGGCTGGAGTCCGAGCGGGCCCATGAGCTCCCACGCGTCCAGCCGCACGGCACGCTCCTCGCGGCTCGCCCGGCCGATCCGCAGGGCGGCCGCCCACATCCCCGCCCGCATCCCGCCGTGCGCACCCAGCAGCACGTTCTCGAAGACATTGAGGTCGGGCAGGAGCGTGGGCGTCTGGAATGTGCGGGCGATGCCGGCGATCGCGCGCGCCTGCGCCGGCATGTCGCTCATCGGGCGTCCGGCCAGCGCGATCTCACCCTCGTGGCGGTAGATGCCGCTGATGCAGTTGAAGAGGGTCGTCTTGCCCGCTCCGTTGGGGCCGATCACCGCGCTCGTCCCCCCGCGCGGGATGGCGAAGCTCACGTCGTCGAGCGCGCGGACGCCGCGGAATCCGATCCCGACGTCGCTGATCGTCAGCGCGGGAGCGAGGGCCGTTCTGTCGTGCGTGCGCACGGTCGCGTCGCTGTCCAGGGTCATCATCCTTGATGTCGTCGGGTGGGTGAGGGGGTGCCTCGTCGCCATCGTATGAGCGCCCTGCGATATGCGTCAGAGTGATTTAGCTATACCGGTCATCGATGCTGTTGATGTCAATCGGGTCAGAGGTGTCCGGTTGTGAGTCACCCGACTGGCGGGAGGCGGAGTCAGGTTCACGCGGCGCGGAAGACCGGGACCCGTCGCTCGGGCTGTTCGACGTAGCGTCGGCCGAGGGGTGAGATCCACTCGATCGCACCGCCGGCGAGCTGTCGCACCACCCACCCGCCGTGATGCTTGACGGTGTGGTGGCCCTGGCACAGTGGGGCGAGGTTGGAAAGCTCTGTTCGTCCGCCGTCTTCCCACGCGACCTGATGATCGATCTGACATCGGGCGGCAGGCATGGCGCACCCCGGACCCATACATCGATCGGCTCGCCAGCGGACCAGGCGCCGAAGCGGGGCGGGGGGTCGGTACTTCTTGCGGCCCACCGAGAGGACCGTCCCGGTCTCGGGGTGGGTCAGGATCCGCATCCAGCTATCGGCGGTGCCGCACAGCTCCCGTGCCTGCTCGATGGGGATGGGACCGACCCCCTCCACGACGGCCGGCTCGCTCTGCCCGGCCAGTTCGTCACTGAGGAGCGCCATCGCCGGAACGGTGACGGCGACTGTCGCGCGGATCCCACGGGCGGCGGTGGGATGCTGCCGGACGACCCCGTCGACGAGCAGGTCGGCGACGGCATCGGCGCGGAGCTGGTCGAGCGTGCGCGACTCACCCTCTTCTGCCGCCAGCACCTTGGCCATGGCGGTGACACGGTTGTGCACGGCGTGGGCTTCCACAGCCGGCAGGTGAATGAGGAGCCACGCCATGCCGTCGGCGGCCGGCTCGATAACGACTCGGCGCTGCGCGATCGCGTCGCGGTGGCGTTGCTCGAGCGTCGCCGCCCGGACCGTCTCCACGAGCTTGCGCAGCAGGCGGCGAAAGGCGCCGAGCGGGTGCGCCTCGGCCAGCTCCACTGCCAGCGGAACCACCTGCGGGCGGAGCGCCGGCTCGACGGTGTCGACGAGTTCGACGAACACCTCTGCGTGCCGCTCGGTCGTTCGCGCCCCGTGCAGCGAGTCAAGCATCGAGGGGTAGCGGGTGACGAGCCCCTCGGCGGTGATCAGGAGCTGGTCTGCGGCATGCTCGGTCATCTGGAGCGCCGCCGCAAGCTCCAGACGCAGCGAGCGCTCGATGATCTCCGGGCTGGCGCCGCGGAACGTGGTCACCTCGGTGAGCGCTGTTCGATGCATCGCCTCGACCCGTTCGAACCGCTGCGCGGCGAACACCGCCATCATCGTCGATGTCTCCGTCACGAGATCCAGCGGATCCAGCACGCCGGCCAGCTCGGGGTTGTCCTCCCAGAGAGCCTCGAGCCCCGCGTCGGCGTCGTCCGCCGAGTGGGTTGCATCTGTGCTCATGGGAAGAGGTTAGAACGTACCTCCGACATTCCCACCTGCACGACCACCTTGCCCACCGTGTGCCCTGCGTCGATGTGGGCCAGCGCGGCACGGGCCTGCGTCTGCGGCCACACGCGTTCGATGTGCGGCGTGATGTCGCCCGCGGCGGCCAGGCGCGCGAGCTCCGCGGTGATCTCCGGCTTCGCCGTCGCTGCCAGCGGCCGCAGGCGCCGCGATCCGAACATCGACAGCACCATGGCGCGCAGGATCACCCCCAGCGGGCCGGTCACGGGGCGGCTGCCGCCGCTGACGAGCACCACGGTGCCGCCGGGGACGACGAGGCGGCGCAGGTGGCGCAGGGGATGATCGCCGGCGATCACCACGACGGCGTCGAAGGATGCCGCCGCGAGCTGCGACAGGTCGGTGCGCCGGTGCTCGAGCCCGGTCGTGGCCCCGAGCGCCGTGACCACCGGAAGGGCGCGGGGCCCCGCCAGCGCAGTGACCTCGGCTCCGCGGAGCGCCGCCAGCTGAACGGTGAAGTGGCCCACCCCGCCGCCGGCGCCCACGACCAGCACGCGCGCGCCTCGGGCGGCATCGCCGTCGATCCCGGCGAGCGCGAGCGCCTGCCACGCCGTGCCGCCGGCCATCGGCAGCGTGGCTGCGACGAGGTCGTCGAGACCCTCGGGGCGGCGCACGAGCCGAGCGGCGGGCACGGCGACGAAGGGCGCGAGACCGCCGCCGGTGGTCTCGCCCAGTACCGCGTCGCCCACCTGCAGCGTCGTGACGGCGTCGCCTGCAGCGACCACGGCGCCGGCGATGTCGCGGCCCTGCACCGCGGTCCGGGGGCGGCGCAACCCGAAGACCAGGCGCAGGATCAGCGGGTCGCCGCGCATCACGCGGGCGTCGGCGGAGTTGAGCCCGGTGGCATGGACGCGCACGAGCACGTCATGGGGCCCCGGCGAGGGGACCGGCAGGTCTTCGGGGGCGACGGCATCGGCGTCGCCGTAGCGGTGCTGCGCCCACGCGGTCATGGTGGTGGGAACGGCCGTGGCGTGCGTGGTCATGAGGTCTCCTCCTCGGGGTAGCGGAACACCGCGTCGAGGGGGGTCCCGAACACGCGGGCGATCTGGAAGGCCAGCTCCAGGGTGGGTGAGTACCTGCCCTGTTCGATGGCGATGAGCGTCTGCCGCGTGACGCCGATGCGGCGCGCGAGCTCGGCCTGGGTGAGGCCCGCGGCTTCACGCAGGGCCCGGATGTCGTTGACCACCTTCGTGGGCTTGACCATCAGGCCAGTCCTCGGCGGTAGGCGATGACCTGGGCGATGCCGCCGACGAGAGCCGACAGGGCGAATCCGAAGAACATGGTGTTCGCGATCCAGAACCAGGATGCCTCGAGGGCGCACAGCGCGATCACGCCGAGCCCCGCGATGACCATGAAGGCCTGGCCGACCCGGGAGCCGAGGTGCGCGATGTCGCGGTCGCGCAGGTCGGCCACGCCCACCCCGTCAGGGTCGCGGGCACCGGCGATCATGCCCCACACGATGCTGAGGAGGATCGAGCCGACGATGCTGCCGAGGATCGTCCACAGCATGATCGGCCACCAGAGGACGTCAGTCAGCGGTCCACCGCCGGCCGCTTGCAGGACCACGATGATGTACACCGTCATGGCCACGAGCGTGACGATGAGCTGCGACCACGTGTTGCGTTCCTGGTAGACCACGGCATCCCCCTCAGAGTGTCAAGAATCTTTGACACTCTGAAGTATGGGACGCCGCAGCATCCATGTCAAGAATTTTTTACACGCGGCTGGTTTCGCGCGTGCTCTCCCCTGTCGGCTTCCAGCCGAGGGAGGGGGCGACGTACTTCGCGAACGACTCGGCGACGCGGAGGTTGAACTCCACGCCCAGCTGGCTGGGGATCGTGAGCATGAGGGTGTCGGCGGCGGCGATCGCCGCGTCCTGCTGCAGCTGCTCGATGAGCACGTCGGGAGCGGCGGCGTAGGTCTTGCCGAAGGTCGCCTGGAAGCCGTCGATCATGCCGATGCCGCCCTCCTCGCCCGCGCGACCGAAGTACAGCGCGTCCTCTGCCGTCGTGATGGGGAAGATCGACCGGCTGACCGAGACGCGGGGCGTGCCGGGGTGCCCCGCCTCCCGCCACGCGGAGCGGAAGGCGTCGATCTGATCGGCCTGCAGCAGATCGAACTCGCGTCCATCGGCCTCGGTCAGGAGGGTCGAGGACATCAGGTTGACGCCTCTCCGTCCCGCCCACGCGGCGGTGTCGCGGTTTCCGGCGCCCCACCACACGCGCGAGCGCAGGCCGGGGGAGTGAGGTTCCACCCGCTGCCGTCCCACGCCACCTCCGAACGGGCTGGACGGGTCGCGGTCGGCGAGACCTTCGCCCTCGATGGCGCGGAGGAACAGATCGAAATGCTCTCGCGCCAGGTCGGCGCCGCGGGGATCCTGCGCACCGGTGTAACCGAACGCCTCGTACCCGCGGACGACCGTCTCCGGTGAACCACGGCTGACCCCCAGGGCCAGGCGGCCGTCGCTGAGCAGGTCCACTGCCGCGGCTTCCTCGGCGAGGTAGAGGGGGTTCTCGTACCTCATGTCGATGACGCCCGTACCGACCTCGATGCGCCGCGTGCGCGCGGCGATGGCCGCCAGCAGCGGCATCGGTGAGGCCTGTTGGCGGGCGAAGTGATGCACGCGGAAGTAGGTGCCGTTGACACCCAGCTCGTCCATGCCCTGCGCCAGGTCGACCGCCTGGTGGAGCATGTCGGCGGCGGTCAGCTCCCGTCCGCGCCCGAGGGGCCCGTAGCGGCCGAAGGAGAGGGTGCCGAATCGCTGCATGCTCCCGTCAACCGCCCTGCGGGCACTCGTATTCCCGTGAATGGATGCGGCCGGGGGCCGCCGGCGTCACTGGGCGGCCGTGGGGTCGTCGTGCTCGTCGTCGGTGCCGTCCACGTCGGCTGCGTGCTCGGCGATGGCCGCGTCATCCGCCTGGGCCGGCGCCTGCTGGGCGAGATCGGCGCGGTCGCGGTTGGGGTAGCCGGAGTCGGTGCGGAGGTCGGGCTCGGGGTTCTGCGGGGCGGCGGGGTCGGACATGCCGTTTCCTTTCGTCGGGTCTTCCATCGCACCTCACCGCCCGCCGGGCCAGTACGCCCTTGACACGACGTGCGCCGCTCCCTATTCGTCTGGTGAGAAAGTCGAAGACTGCCCGGCACGCGGAAGGGGGATGCGGTGGCGCAGGTTCTTCGCGCGCGTGCGCGCGGCGCCGAGGACGTCGAGTCCGTGTGGCGGCGCGTCGTGCCCTCCGCCCGGTTGGACGGAGCCGATCGGCGTCCGCTCGCGTTCGACTGGACCTCGGTGACCGTGCGCGGTCTCACCGTCGTCTCGTACGATCTCACCGCCTCCGTGCGTTCGGTCGTGCAGCCCGAGGACGAGTTGATGGCGTGCCGTGTGGTGACCGCCGACGGGTGGGTCGGCAACGACCACGAAGACCTCGACCCCTCGCTGCCCTGGCTGTCCACCGATCGGGGCATGCGCGCCCGGTGGGTGGGAAGGGCGCAGGTGCGCGCCTTGGTCCTGGATCGCCGGGAGGCCGAACACACCGCCCGCCGTATCTCGGGGGATGATCGGCTCGTGCTGCGGGCGACGGAGGCGCCGCCGACCAGCGTCGCGGCTGCACGGCAATGGGAACGGGCCTACCGGTACATCCGGGAATCCTCCGTGGCGGCCGCGACGGAGGAGAACGGCGACGGCGTGTGGGAGGCGGAGCTGCACCGGCATGCGACGCTGGCGACCCTGTCGGCCTTCTCGACCACGTTTCAGGAGGCGCTCGAACGTGCCGCCCAGACCCGGCCGGCACCGGCCACGGTCCGCCGGGCGATCGCGTTCATCGAGGCGCACGCGCAGGAGCCGATCACCGTGGACGACATCGCCACCGCGGCCCGCATCTCCACGCGGGGCCTGCAGTACGCCTTCCGGCGCTCGCGGGAGATGCCGCCCACCGAGTATCTGCGCTCGGTGCGCCTGGCGGGCGCGCACGACGACCTCGCCCATGGCGCGAGCGGGATCGCCACGGTCGCCCGCCGGTGGGGCTTCGGCAGCCCGTCCCGCTTCGCGGCGTACTACCGGCGCCGCTACGGCCACGCTCCCGCCGAGACGCTGCGCGACACGTAGGAATGCTTCGCATTCCGTCCCGCGCCTGCGCTCAACGGTTCCCCGTGGCCGGGCTTCGCGCGCCGTGCGCGAAGGTGGAAGGGCATCAGAGCGCGAGGGGTCCCGGTGGGAAAGTTCATCTACGAGGACCTCGTCCGGGTCGATTTCGAGGACCGGGTCCTTGCACATCTGCAGGTCGTGATCGGGAACAAGCTCAAACGCGGCGAGCCGTTCTACTTCCAATGGAAGGATGACGCCACCACCGGCGGCGGACGCAGCTCGGTGTGGATGCATCCGGCGGCTTCGTTCGCGTTCAAGTACTACGGCGGACGCCCCCCGTCCCTCAACCGCGCGTGGCTGGACGCCCTGATGTACACCGCCAACGCGCCCCACGGGCTGTACGTGGTGCCCGAGCCTCAGGGGAGTTCCGCCTCGCCGCAATGGGGGTGAACGGGCGGCGATAGTCCGGCGGCAGCAGGACTGTCAATCCCCGGTCGACGCATCGGATCGCCCGCCAAGCTCGGAACGTGGGGACGCGCTGGTCGCGTCCTGCGCGAGCGGAGGAGTGGTGACGGCATGAAGGCACTGACATGGCAGGGCAAGCGCAAGGTCGAGGTGCGGGACGCCCCGGATCCGCGGATCCAGGAGCCCACCGACGCGATCGTGCGCATCACGTCGACGGCCATCTGCGGCTCCGATCTGCACCTGTACGAACTGTTCGGCCCCTTCCTGGACCCCGGTGACATCCTCGGGCACGAAGCGATGGGCATCGTGGAGGAGGTCGGCTCCGACGTCACGACGCTCCGGCCCGGAGATCGGGTCGTCGTTCCCTTCAACATCGCGTGCGGGCACTGCTTCATGTGCCGCAGCGGCCTGCAGTCCCAGTGCGAGACGACACAGGTGACCGAGTACGGGTCGGGGGCGGCCCTCTTCGGCTACACCAAGCTGTACGGCCAGGTCCCCGGCGGGCAGGCCGGCATGCTGCGGGTGCCGCTGGCCGAGTACAACACCGTGCTCGTGGGCAAGGAGCTGCCCGATGACCGGTACCTCTTCCTCAGTGACATCCTCCCCACCGCATGGCAGGGCGTCGAATACGCGAACCTGCCGGACAACGGCACGCTCGTCGTGCTCGGGCTCGGGCCCGTGGGGCAGTTCGCCGCACGCATCGGGGTTCACCGCGGCCACCGCGTGATCGGCATCGACCCCGTGCCCGAGCGCCGTGAACTGGCGACGCGGTTCGGGGTGGAGGCGTGGGAGGACGACGATGCGCTCCAGCGCATCCGTGACGTGACCGAGGGTCGCGGCGCCGACGCCGTCATCGACGCGGTCGGGATGGAGGCGCACGGCAGCCCCGGCGTGCATCTCGCGCACCAGGCGATCGGCGCGCTGCCCGACGCCCTCGCCCGCCCGCTGATGGAACGCGCCGGCGTGGATCGCCTGGCCGCTCTGCACACCGGTATCGACATGGCGCGCCGCGGCGGCACGCTGTCGATCAGCGGCGTGTACGCCGGCGACGCCGATCTGCTGCCGATGAAGACGATGTTCGACAAGCAGCTGACGCTGCGGATGGGGCAGTGCAACGTCAAGCGGTGGATCGACGATCTGCTGCCCCTGGTCGAGGATCCTGCCGACCCCCTCGGCACCGAGCAGCTGGTCACGCACCGCGCGCCGCTGGAGAAGGCGCCCGAGCTCTACGGCACCTTCCAGCGCAAAGAGGACGGATGCATCAAGGTCGTGCTGCAGCCCTGAGGGGCCCTCGCGCAACCGGGGGAGCCGACGGCCTCAGTACTGGGCGCGTGCGGGCGCGTGTCGCGCGCGCAGGATGCGGTTCGAGGTGGCGGCGCGTGAGAGCCGGTCGCCGGCGTAGCGCACACCGCCGCGCGCACGCAGGATGAGCGCCGCCCATGCGGTCACGCCGCGCTCCAGCACCCACGCCGGCGCCCACAGCGCCGCGGTGGGCGGGAACACGCGCGCACCGCCGCCGCGTCGCCGCCCGACCTCCCCGATGACGATCGCCGCGCCCGCAAGCGCAGCCAGTACCGCCCGCCGCCGCCGGGCGAGCAGCAGAGCGGGGAGGATCGCGAGTTCGGCGACCAGCCGGCCGGGCTGGGCGAGGCTGTCATAGGCCTGCCGCACACGCTGACCCAGGAAATGGCGTATGGAGGGCGGGCGGCGCACCACGTAGAGATCGTGCAGGGCGCGCACGCGGCCGCCGCCGGCGCGGACGGTGCGTTCCATCTCGAGGTTTTCGAACAGCACGCCGGCGTCGTACCCACCGGTGGCCGTCAGCGCCGACCGGCGAACGCCGTACGTCCCCGGATAGTCCCCGCCCAGAGCGCGGTTGATGAGCGTCCGGCCGGTGTCCCAGCGAGCATGCCACGGCAGGGGGCGGAAGTGGTTCTGCGGCTTCACCAGGTCGGCGTCCGCCAGCGCCGCCACGACGCGGGCCAGCGCCGCCGCGTCGTACCGGACGTCGTCGTCGGCGAGCACGATGCGCTCGTGGCGGGCCGCCGCGATCCCCGTGAGCACCCCGCGCACCTTCCCGTTCGCGCCCGCACGCACGGCGACCGGGACATGGCGCACGGCGTCGCCCCACGCGGCGGCGTGCGCGGCGAACAGATCCGGATCGGATCCGTCCACCACGGTGACATCGATCCACTGCACCAACCGGTGCAGGTAGTCGGTGAGCTCCGCCACTCCCGCCTCGTCGCTCCACTTCAGCGGGAGGACGTACTCGGCGGTGATCCGCTGCGGGGCGTTCACTCGTCTGTGCGGAACCCCGCCGCCTTGTGGGTTCCGTCGCAGAACGGCTTGATCGTCGACAGTCCGCAGCGGCACAGGGCCACCGTGCGGCGCGTTCGGGGAATAGGTTCGCCGTCCGCAGTGCGCAGGTCGACATCGCCCCGGAGCAGGAGCGGACCGTCGGGGTACGCGGTGATGGTCACGCGCTCGTCGGTCATGCCGGTTCCCGCAACGATGACTCCGACCGCTCCCACGCGTCCAGCATGTGCGCGCCCACCCAGCCGTCCACGACGAGGCACGCCGATGCGCCGAAGAGGATGTCGGGCAGCAGCTCGGGGCGGTCCTCGGCGAGCGCGCCGGCCATGTCCCGGCCGGCGATCTGCTCGTGCACCGCATCGGCTTCGACGTGCTCGTCGAAGTAGTCCGTGACGTCTTCGCCGTAGCCCAGGCGCCGCAGCCCGTCGGCGTACTTCTTGTTGGGGATGGAGGAGGTCATCTCGAAAGCGGCGAGGTGGCCGACGATCGCCCCCAGCAGACGCCGGTTCAGCCCGAACATCGACATCGCGTTGTGCGAGGCGAGGGTGATCGCCGGCACCCGATCGACGTACGCGCCATAGGCGTCATCCAGCCCTGCGCCACGAAGGGATGCGGCGAACATGGCGGCGTGCATCCGCTCGGGCCGGCCTCCGCCGTACTCGTCGGACTGGATCTCGACGAGGGCAGCTTTCGCCCGGCCCCGCAGCCGGGGGATCGCCCACGAATGCGGGTCGGCCTCGCGTAGCGTGTAGATCGAGCGCTGGATGAGGAACTCCTGGGCCTGCTCGCGAGTGGCCTTGCGGAAGAGGTGCCGGGACAGGCTCGGTCCGGTGTCGGCGGAGGTCATCTCGAACAGCAGCCGTGCCACGGCGTCGGCGGTGGGCTCGGGAAGCGCAGGCACCGGCACGCTCGAGCGCAGTTCCGCCTCGAACGCCTGCTCCAGCATCCGTCGCGTCCGCACCAGCTCCGGGTCCCACTCCACATCCGCGGAGAAGCCGTCGATCGACCCGTACGCCGATGCGTACAGGGCGAACAGCGCCAGCTGGATGTCGTCGTCACGCGCGATGTCCTCGGCGCGGCCCAGGGCATCCGCGGCGGCGGCGACGTGCCCGGTTGCCTGGCCGTCGCCGGCCAGGGCGCGCAGGACGGCGTCGCTGAGCGGGCCTCGCGGGGAGAAGGGGACCCCCACGGCCGATGGGGCGAGATCGACGACGGTCACAGGCACTCCGTTCTGCAGGGTGAGACCCTTCCACTTTCCCCCGCCCGGTGCGGGTGCCGGGTGCCCTTGACAATCGTCGGCGGGTGAGCCACTCCGGTCCGGGCGCTGATTGTGCACGGAGAGGGCGCGCAAGGCAACCCCCGTGAGGATCCGCGGCATCGGCCGTTTCGTGGGCAGGCGCCGCCCGGCCTCCCAGCCACCCCCGTCGGCGCGGAGAGGACACACGATGTACTTCCACCGGCAAGAGCTGCAGCACAAGGCCACGCCCGACAAGCCGGATGCGGTCTACGCACGCAAACTCCAGGAGGTCCTGGGCGGACAGTACGGTGAGATCACCGTCGCCCTCCAGTACCAGTTCCAGGCATGGAACATGCACATCCCGGGCAAGTACCGCGACCTCGTCTTCGGCATCGGAGCGGAGGAGATGGGGCACGTGGAGATGCTCGCGGTCATGATCGCGCAGCTGCTGGAGAAGTCGCCGCTGGGCATCACCGAAGAGGCCGTGCAGGACGACCCCACCGTCGCCGCGGTGATCGGCGGCACCGACATCCAGCACGGCATCGTCGCGGGCGCCGGCGCGCGGCCGGTCGACAGCATGGGCAACCCGTGGCAGGGCAGCTACATCACCGCCAGCGGCAACCTCCTGGCCGACTTCCAGGCCAATGCGAACGCCGAGATGCAGGGGCGCGTGCAGGTCGCGCGGCTCTACCACATGACCGACGATCACGGCGTGCGGGACCTTCTCGCGTTCCTCCTGGCCCGCGACACCATGCACCAGAACCAGTGGCTGGCCGCCGCCGCGGAGCTGCAGGAGGAGGGCCTCGAGTCGCTCCCCGTGCCGAGCAACTTCCCGCTCGAGAAGGAGGATCGGACCGTGTCGTACCAGTACCTCAACTTCTCCGACGGTCAGGCCGCAGCCGAAGGCCGGTGGGCCTCCGGTCCCACGCCGGACGGCAAGGGCGAGTTCACCTATGTCGCCGAGCCGCAGTCGCAGGTGCCGATGCCGCCTCCCACGCACCCCGACTCGCGCTTCTACGGCACGACCGAGCTGCCCAACACGATGGAGAAGCTCGCCGGCCGCGCCCAGGACGCGCTGCACAAGGAATGAAATCCTCGCCCGATACGGCCTACCCGGCGATGCGGAGTGCGAAGGTCCCGCGCAGTCCGCTCGCCGGGCCCTACGGCCATCCGTTCCACCCCATCGCGGTGACCATCCCCATCGGCGCCTGGACGGCGACTCTCGTGTTCGATCTGCTCGGGCTCTTCGCCGAGAACCCCGCGCCTTACGCCATCGGTGCCCGCGTTCTGGTGATCATCGGGCTGGCCGGCGCACTCGTGGCGGTCGTGTTCGGACTGCTGGATCTGTCGCGCATCCCCCGCGGCACTCCGGCGCGCCATACGGCGCTCCTGCACGCGACGCTCAACGCGGGCGCGATCGTGCTGTTCGCCGTGGTGCTGGTGATCCGCTTCGCCGTCGGAGACGACATCTCGCCGTGGGCGCTGGCGATCACGGCGGCCGCTCTGCTCGTTCTCGGGTTCTCCGGATGGCTCGGCGGAAAGCTCTCCTACCGATGGGGCGTGCGCGTCGCGGATGAGACCACCCAACGGGAGGGTTACGTCGGGGCGTGACTCATTGCCGGCGCCGTCGGCCCGCCAGGGCGGCGGCGCCGGCGAGGGCCAGAGCGACCAGCCCGGCGCGCAGCCCGGGCGAGCGCCATCCGCCCGTCACGCGTCCGGCGTCATGGTGCGGCCGATCGAGCGTTCCCAGGGTGTCGTCGGCCGGGCGGCGGGTGAGACCGAGGGTCTCCATGGACAGGCGCACCACGTGGTCGAACACGCGGGGGAACGCCGCCGAGAAGGGGATCAGCGCGGACTGCACCCGGCCGACCGGCATCACCGGCGCCCCCCGGCCCCGCGTCGACCTCTCGACGGCCCGTGCCACCCGGAACGGCGACACCACCGGCGGGATGGGGCGCGGCACGCGACCGGTGAGGTTCGCCGCGCGCTGGTAGACGGCGGTGTCGATCGTGGCGGGGATGATCACGCGCACGTCGATTCCCCGTGCATCCAGCAGCTCCTGCCGGAGCGAGCCGGCGAAACCGAGCAGGCCGAACTTGCTCGCGGCGTACGCCGAGACGTACGGCGCCGTCACGCGCGAGTACAGGGACCCGATCAGGATGATGCGCCCCGACCCCTGCGCGCGGAAGACGGGGAGTACCCGGCGGACCCCGTCGATCTGGGCGATCAGGTTCGTCTCCAGGACCCGTCGGTACACGGCGGTGGGCGTCTGCTCGACCGTTCCGTACGCCAGCACCCCGGTGACGCCGATCCACACGTCGATCCGCCCGAAACGCTCCACCGCGCTGCGGACGACGGAGCCGAGGGCATCGGAGTCCGTCACATCGGCTGGCACGGCGAGGACTTGCGCCCCCAGCGCACGGCAGTGCTCGGCCGTCCGGGCCAGCGCCTCCTCGTCGCGCGCGACCACCACCAGGCGGTCGCCACGGCGGGCGAGCCGGTAGGCGACGGCGCGCCCGATCCCTCGCGAGGCACCCACGACGACCACGACCCGTCCGCGCTGTCCCATCCGTTCCTCCTTCATCGACCGCGACCGTACGGCGCTGATCCCGCGCGGGCGGAGAGGGTTGACAGGCTGCGGATGCGGCACCCGGGCGAGTACCAGGACGGGTGGCCGGAGGCAACCCCGTCCGCGCCGCGCCACCACCTCCCGCACAGTGTTGCCCATGACGCGTAACCCCGATGGTGTCTTCCCCGTCGCGGAGGGGGTGCTCCGCATCAGCCGTGCCGCGGTGAACTGCTACCTCATCGACGCGGACGACGGGCCGGTGCTCGTGGACGCCGGCCTGCCCCGCACGTGGCCGCTGCTGCGGGACGCGCTCTCCTCGATCGGGCGAGCTCCCGACGACCTGGCGGCGGTGTACCTCACGCACGGGCACTTCGATCACGTCGGCATGTGCGATCGGCTGTGGCACGACCACCACGTCCCCGTGCACGTGCACGACAAGGACGTCGCCCTCGCACGCCATCCGTACCGTTACGCCCACGAGCGACCACGTCTCACCTACCCCGTGCGTTACCCCGGCGCGCTGCCCGTGCTGGCCCGCATGGTGGCGGCCGGAGCGCTCGGCGTGCACGGAATCGACGCCCAGGGAGACGTGCGTCCGGGGGAGGTGCCGCCCCTGCCGGGCGGGCTGATCCCGGTCGCGTCCCCCGGCCACACCTACGGCCACTGCGCGTTCCATCTCCCCGACCGCGGTCTGCTCTTCTCCGGCGACGCGCTGGTCACCTATGACCCGTACACGGGGCGAACCGGTCCCCGGGTCGTCGCCCGTGCCGCAACGGCCGACGCCGATGCCGCTCTCGCCGCCCTCGACGCGCTCGCCGCCACGGCGGCAGGCGTCGTCCTGCCCGGTCACGGCGAGCCGTTCCGCCAGGGCGCAGCGGATGCCGCGGCCCACGCGCGGGCGGTGGGGATCGACTGATGACCGAAGCGGCGCACCCCGACGCGCTGCGCCGGCGGATCGCCCGGCGCGTCGCGGCAGCGCAGGCTGCGCTGCTTGCGACAGCGGCGTTCGCCGGTCTCCTTCCCGGCGCGACCATCCTCCTCGGGCTGCTCAGCTCGGACCCGCCGCTCGACGTGCTGCGGGCCGTCGGCGCCGTGCTTCTGGGGACAGCGGTCTTGCGCGAGAGCGCCGCCGCCATGAGCCGCGCCCTCCTGGTGGTCGGCGCCGCTGGTCTCGCGTTCGCGGGATGCACTCTGGTGGATCCCCACCTGGGTGGTCTGCTGACGGTGGGCGCGGCCCCGCTGGAAGGGGTCCTGTCCGCCGCGTTCGGGGCGGTGTCCCTTGCCACGGCGCGCATGGTGATGCGCCCGCGGGTCGCCTGACGGTCAGGGCACCAGCGCGAGGGCGAGACCGCCGGTTGCGCCGACCAGAACGACGGCCCACGACGGCCAACGCCACGCCGACAGCAGCACGAAGCATCCGAGCGCGAGCGCGAAGTCATCGGCGCCGCCGATGGCCGTGGTGAACAACGGCGTATACAGGGCGGCGCCGAGGATCCCCACGACGGCGGCATTCGCCCCGCGCAGCAGCGGCTCGGTCCACGTGCGCCGTCGCATCGCGCTCCAGAACGGCAGCACCCCCACCAGCAGGAGGAGCCCCGGAAGGAAGATCGCGGCGGTGGCCAGGCCCGCACCCAGGACGCCACCCGGGCCGACGTCGACGAGGGCGCCCAGGTAGGCGGCGAAGGTGAACAGCGGCCCGGGCAGCGCCTGGGCGGCGCCGTAGCCGGTGAGCACGGCATCCGCGCCGAGCCAGCCGCTGCCGACGACCGCCGTCTCCAGCAGGGGCAGGACGACGTGGCCGCCGCCAAAGACGAGGGAGCCGGCGCGGAAGAACGCGTCGAACAGCGCGACGCCACCCGCGCCGGTCGCGACTGCCAGCAGCGGCAGCGCCACCACGAGGACGGCGAACGCCGCGAGGCACGCCACGCCCGCCGCGTGCGGCACCCGGATCGGCGGCGAGGCGGGGGCGGTGCGGGGCAGCCCCCGGCACAGCAGCAACCCCGCCGCAGCGCCCAGCGCGATCGCGAGGAGCTGCCCGGCCGACCCGCCGGGGACCAGGGCGAGCAGCGCGGCCCCCGCGGCGATGGTGGCTCGCCGCGGGTCCGGGGCGAGGGTGCGTGCCATCCCCCACACCGCGTGCGCGACGATCGCGACGGCGACGAGGGTGAGTCCGTGCACCACGCCGGCGGCGATCGGCCCGGACAGCACCGCAGCGCCGGCAGCCAGCGCCACCATGATCACGACGGAGGGCAGCGTGAAGGCGGCGAAGGCGGCGAACGCGCCCCCGACGCCGGCCCGCATCAGGCCGAGGGCGAATCCCACCTGGCTCGAGGTAGGGCCGGGGAGGAACTGGCTCAGCGCGGCCAGATCGGCGTACCCGGCGTCGTCGAGCCAGCGGCGCCGCGCGACGAACTCCTCGCGGAAGTAGCCCAGGTGGGCGATGGGGCCGCCGAAGGACGTCAGCCCCAGCTTCAGGAAGGCGCGGAACACCTCGCCGATCGAGCCTCGCACCCATCCAGTCCACCACCGGCGGTTGAACCCCGGGTGAACGACCCGCCACGCACCCTGGGATGCTGGATGCATGCGCCACGAGCTCGCCGAGAAGGCCGACCACGAGTACGTCTCCCTCGTCACGTATCGCCGCAACGGCGATCCGGTGGCCACCCCGGTGTGGGTCGTGCGGGACGGTGACCGCCTGCTGGTGACCACCGGCGGCACGTCCGGCAAGGTCAAGCGGCTGCGGCACACCCCTCGCGTCACCGTCACCCCGTGCGACGTGCGCGGCAGGATCGCACCGGATGCGACGCCGGCGACCGCGCACGCGGTGGTCGACGCGAGTGAACAGACGCGCGCACGGCTGGACGCCGCTCTGAAGGCGAAGTACGGCATGAAGTACCGCCTGATCCGCGTCGGCCGGCGCAAGGACACCTCCTCCGTCGCTCTCGTGATCACCGACCCGGCGGAGTGACACCTCGCGACATGCCCCAGGATGGGCGTATGTCGCGCCTGACCCAGTGGATGGATGCGCGCCAGGTGCCGCTGGCCGTGGCGGGCATCGCAGCCGGTGCCGTGCTCGCGCTCGTGCTGCCCGCCGCCGCCCGTCCCCTCGAACACGCGATCACCCCCGTTCTCGCGGCCCTGCTGTACGTGACGTTCCTGGCCGTGCCGTTTCCGGCTCTGGCGGGGGTGTTCCGCGACGGGCGCCTGCTGGTCGCGGTCCTGGTGCTCAACTTCGCCGTCGTGCCCGCCGTCGTGTTCGGGCTGAGTCGCCTCGTCGCCCACGACAGCGCGCTCCTGATCGGCGTCCTCCTGGTCCTGCTCACGCCCTGCGTGGACTACGTCATCGTCTTCTCCGGGATGGCCGGCGGCGACCGCGAGCGGCTCCTCGTCGCCACTCCCGTGCTCACGATCGGCCAGATGGTGCTTCTGCCGGGGTACCTGTGGCTCCTGGGCGGGGAGCACACGCTCGCCGCCGTCGACCTCCGGCCGTTCGCCGAAGCATTCCTCCTCGTCGTCGCCGCTCCCGTGGGGCTGGCCGTCCTGACCCAGCTGCTGGGTCGCAGCCTCCCCCGGCTCCGCCGCACCGCCGACGCCGCCCAGGGCGGCGTCGTGCCGCTGATGGCGCTCACCCTGCTCGTCGTGGTCGCCTCCCAGGCCGCCCGTGCCGGCGGCGCCGTCACCGAATTGCTCCCGGTGGTCCCCGTGTTCGTGCTGTTCGCCATCGTGATGGTGCCCCTCGGAGCCGGGATCGCGCGCGCCGCGCGGCTCGACCGCCCCGGCCGTACGGCGGTCGTCTTCAGCGGTGTCACCCGCAACTCGCTGGTCGTCCTGCCGTTGGCCCTCGCGCTGCCTCCCGCACTGCACCTCGCGCCGCTCGTGGTGGTCACCCAGACTCTCGTGGAACTGCTCGTGATGGTGGTCCTCGTGGCGGTGTTCCGACGGATGCGGCGACCCGATGTCATGACGGCCGGAGCACTTCAGGGAAATCGCGCACCCCGGTAGCCAAGAGCCGGACGGGCACGTAGATTGCGCCTGACCGGACTACGCACCCGACACGCGATGGAGGAGACGGACATGGTCGACACTTCCCCTGGATCCGACCGCGACCATCGGATCGAGCACCTCACCACGGCGGAGTGCTGGGCGCTCCTGGAGCGGACGCGCATGGGCAGGCTGGCGCTGCTGGATGCGTCGGGTGCACCCGAGCTGTTCCCGGTGAACTACACCAGCCACGAGGGGTACCTCTACATCCGCACGGCCAACGACAGCAAGCTCCGCCACATCCGCGTCAATCCGGGCGTCGCCTTCGAGGTGGATGGGAACGAGGATGACATCCACTGGAGCGTCGTCGTGCGCGGCGACGCGGCGCAGGTCACCACCGACGACGAGATCCGTCGCAGCGGCGTGGCGCAGCTGACCACGGCGAGCATCACGATCAAGCCGTTCTACATCCGGCTGGCGCCGTCCGTGCTGACAGGGCGCCGGTTCCGCGAACGCGGCGCGGCCGGCCGGGAAGAACCCACCGCACCGCCGGTCGACCGCGGCGTGCCGCGGTCCACGCGCCCCAACCCCATTCCGCACCTGCCGCCGTTCGAGGAGTGAGCCGGGCGCCGTCAGTGACCGGCGTCGATCCCGTCGCTGAGCCGGTCGTGCAGCCGTGTGGTGGCCGCGTTCATGCCCTCGAAGGTCACGGTCTTGCCCAGGCGGGCGTACTTCGTCTGGATCGCGTCCAGCGCGGCGACGCTGGAGGCGTCCCACACGTGTGAGCGCGACAGGTCCACCACGACCCGCTCGGGGTCGCGCGTGTAGTCGAACTGCGTGGTGAGGTCGTTGCTGGAGGCGAAGAAGAGGGCGCCGTCGACGGTGTAACGCGCCACAGGGCCGGCCGCATCCGTCGCCGTCACGACCCGCGTCACGGTGGTGAAGTGGGCGACGCGCCTGGCGAACAGGAGCATCGCCGCGACGACCCCGACGCCCACTCCGATCGCGAGGTTGTGCGTCCAGACGGTCACCGCCACCGTCACCACCATGACGATCGTCTCGCTCTTGGGCATGCGGCGCAGGGTGCTCGGGCGGATGCTGTGCCAGTCGAAGGTGGCCACCGACACGACGATCATGACGGCGACGAGCGCTGCCATGGGGATGATCGCGACGATGTCGCCCAGCACCACGACGAGCACGAGCAGGAAGACCCCGGCCAGGAACGTGGAGATGCGCGTGCGGGCACCCGAGGCCTTGACGTTGATCATCGTCTGCCCGATCATCGCGCAGCCGCCCATCCCGCCGAACAGGCCCGACAGGATGTTCGCCGCCCCCTGACCGAGGGCCTCGCGGGTCTTGCGCGAATGCGTGTCGGTGATCTCGTCCACGAGCTTGGCGGTCATGAGCGATTCCAGCAGGCCCACGATCGCCATCGCGATGGCGAACGGGCCGATGATGCCGAGCGTCTCCCACGTCAGGGGGACGTTCGGGACGAACAATTCGGGCAGGCTCCGGGGCAGCTCGCCCTCGTCGCCCACGGTCGGGACGTTCAGGGAGAACACGACCGCGGCACCGGTGAGCAGGACGATCGCGACCAGTGGCGCGGGCACCACTCTGGTCAGGCGCGGCATGGCGTACATGATGAGGAGGCCCGCCGCCACCAGGGGATAGACCAGCCACGGCACGCCCACCAGGTGCGGCACCTGCGAGACGAAGATCAGGATCGCCAGCGCGTTGACGAACCCCACCATGACGCTGCGCGGCAGGAACCGCATGAGCTTCGCCACGCCCAGGGACGCCAGCGCCAACTGGATCACGCCGCCCAGGATGACCGTCGCGAGGAAGTAGTCGATGCCGTATTCGCGCGCGACCGGAGCGATGACCAGGGCCACCGCCCCCGTGGCGGCGGTGATCATGGCGGGACGGCCGCCCAGGAACGCGATCGTGACCGCCATGATGAACGACGCGAACAGCCCGTACCGCGGGTCGACACCGGCGATGATCGAGAACGCGATCGCCTCGGGGATGAGGGCGATCGCCACCACGAGACCGGCGAGCACTTCGCGCGTGAGCAGACGCGGGCTCCGCAGCGCCTGCCACACGGTCGGCTCGATGCGGTAGCGGGTGGCGGGTTCCGGCGCGGCGACGGCGGTCATCGTGCTCCTGTCGAGAAGGGCGTTCCGCCACGCATGCGAACGCACCGGACCGCAGGACGGTCGGTGACCGACGGAGGAGGAAGGGGCGCCGGCGAGCGCGGCGCACAGGCACTCTACCGGGGCGGCGCGGTCTCCTCCGCCGCGTCCGCGAGCTCGGCGATGAGGCGCTCGACGCGGCCGCGGATGTCGTCGCGGATGCGCCGAACGTCCTCGAGCCCCTGCCCGGCGGGATCGTCGAGCTGCCAGTCCTCGTACCTCTTGCCCGGGAAGATCGGGCACGCGTCGCCGCAGCCCATCGTGATGACGACGTCGGACTCGCGCACGGCATCGACCGTGAGCACCTTCGGGGCGTTGCCCGCGATGTCGATGCCCTCCTCGGCCATGGCGGCCACGGCGACCGGGTTGATGGCGTCCTTGGGCTCGGATCCGGCCGAGCGGACATCGATGCGGTCGCCGGCGAGCGCCTGCAGGTAGCCGGCGGCCATCTGCGAACGGCCGGCGTTGTGCACGCACACGAACAGCACGGTGGGTCGGGTCATGGTGCCATTCTCCCTCAGGATGGTATGAGCGGCGGGGTGCGGGGCGGGGGAGTGCGCCGCGCGCCGGTCGCCTCGAACGCCGCGGCGACGGCCAGCAGCGCGGCGTCGTCGTAGGCGCGACCGGCGAAGGTGAGCCCGACCGGCATGCCGATGTCGGGGAGGGTCCCCATCGGCACGGTGACCGTCGGCACGCCGCAGTGCCGGATCGCGAGGTTGCCGTTGGCCACCCACACGCCGTTGGCCCATGCGGCGTCGGCGGAGGCGGGGTTCACGTCGGCGTCGGCCGGGCCGATGTCGGCCATCGCCGGGAAGACCACGGCATCCAGCCCGTTGCGGTCCATCCACTCCTCGAGGTCGATGCGGCGCGTCTCCTCGAGCCCCCGCACGCCGTCGGCGAGGTGCGGGATGTCGGTGAACGAGGCCATGGGGTGGTCGCGCACGTGCCGGGGGTACGCGGAGATGTCGTCGTCGAAGCCCGAGTAGTGGTCGGTGAGCGCCCCCTCCGGGTGGGGGAAGATGAGCGCGCCGTCCACCCCTGCCAGCGACGGGAAGGCGGGGTCGCCGTTGGCGCGGAGGAAATCGTCCCACGCCCATGCCGACAGGTCGAGGATCTCGCGCGCGAGGAACTCCCGCGAAACCAGGCCTCGCGAGTGCAGGGTGGTCGCCCCCGGCCGGTCGCCCTCGTAGTTCGACACGAGGGGGAAATCCACCTCCACCACCGTGGCGCCGGCCGCTTCGAGATCCGCGCGTGCCCGCTCCCACAGGCGGATCACCGAATCGCGCGTGCGGATGCGGTGGCCCGTCGGCCCGCCGATGCCCAGGGTGGGCCCGGTCCCGGCCGCCTCGTCGGCGTTGATGTAGAGGCGGGGAACACCGAAGCGCCTGCCGGTGAGACGCGCGCGTGCGGCCGCCGCATCCGTGGGCGCCAGTGCGGGATAGGAGGCCGGCCGCAGCGCGGAAGCCGGGGGGATCGGCACCCACGGCTGCGCGCGCCAGAAGTCCCCGCGCGTCTCGGGGTCGTCGGCGACGATGACATCCAGCACCGCGAGGAGGTCAGCCATGGAACGGGTGTGCGGGACGACGACGTCCATCGTCGGGACGAGCGGCCAGTTGCCGCGCACCGAGATGATCCCGCGCGAGGGCGTGTAGGCGCACAGGGCGTTGCACGAGGCGGGCGCGCGGCCGCTGGACCACGTCTCCTCGCCGAGTCCGAACGCCGCGAAGCTCGCCGCCGTGGCGGTGCCCGACCCGTTGGAGGAGCCGGAGGCGAACGCCGAGGTGAGGAAGGCGGCGTTGTACGGGCTCTCCGCGCGCCCGTAGAGCCCCCGCTGCATGCCCCCGTTGGCCATCGGCGGCATGTTCGTCAGCCCGAGGCAGATCGCCCCGCCCGCGCGCAGGCGCTCAATCGTGAACGCGTCGCGCTGGGCGACGAGGTCGGCGAACGCGGGGCTTCCCGCCGCGGCGGTGAGCCCGCGGACGAGGAAGCTGTCCTTCGCCGTGTAGGGGATGCCGTCCAGCGGACCGAGCGTGCGCCCGACCGCGCGACGGGCGTCGGAGGCGGCGGCTTCGGCCTCGGCATCCGGGTTGCGCACGACGACGGCGTTGAGCGCGGTGTGCGTTCCTGGGCCGTCGTAGGCGTCGATGCGGTCGCGGTACGCGGCGACGAGGTCGACCGCAGTCGCGGTGCCCTCTGCCAGAGCGCGCTGCAGGTCGGCGATGGATGCTTCGTGCACCTCGATCATGCGGGCACCGCCGGCTGCTGCTGCGTGATGCAGTGGATGCCCCCGCCGCGCGCGAACAGCTCGCGCGCGTCGACGGTGACCACGCGCCGGCCCGGGTACACGTCGGTGAGGATGTCGCGCGCCCGCGCGTCGGCGACTTCCTCGCCGAAGCCGCACGCGATGACACCGCCGTTGACGACGAGGTGGTTGACGTAGCTCCAGTCCACGTACCCCTCGCCGTCACGCACCGTGGCGGGGGCGGGGAGATCGACGATCGTGAACGCCCGGCCCGCGGCATCCCTCTGGCCCGCGAGGTGGGCGCGGAGTTCGCGGGACACGGCGGAGTCGGGATGCTGCCGGTCGCGCTGGTCGTGCAGGAGCAGCGTCCCGGGCGAGGGGATCGTGGCCACGATGTCGACGTGGCCGCTGGTGCCGAACTCGCCGTAGTCGCGGGTCAGCCCGCGGGGGAGCCACACCGCGTGGGTGGCGCCGATCGTGCGGAGCATCTCGGCCTCCACGCGCGCCTTGTCGGCGTAAGGGTTGCGGCGCGGATCCAGCTGCACGGTCTCGGTGAGGAGGACCGTGCCGGCACCGTCGACGTGGAACCCGCCGCCCTCGTTCACCAGGAGCGAGCTGACGATCTCGGCCCCGGCGACGCCGGCGACGAGGCGGCCGTGCTCGGCCGAGAGGGACCACTGCGCCCAGCCGTGGTCGCCCCAGCCGTTGAAGGTCCAGTCCACCGCGCCCAGCACGCCGGGGCGGTCGTCGTCGACGACGAAGGTGGGACCGGCGTCGCGCATCCAGTACTCGTCCACGGGCGCCTCGATGATCTCGACGTCGGCGGACAGCATGCGGCGGGCCCGCGGCGTTTCGGAGGGGTCGACGACCATGGCGACCGGTTCGAACTCCGCCACAGCGTGGGCCACCGCCGTCCACGCGGCGTAGCCCGCTTCGCGCTCGCCGTCGGCGGCCCCCAGCGTGAGCCCCTCACGGGGGAACGACATCCACGTGCGCTCGTGCACCGCCGTCTCCGACGGCATGCGCCAGCTCATCGCTGCCTCTCCACCGCGGACCAGCGTGATCGGCCGGCCACGATCGTCTCGACCACGCGCGCGGTCAGGAGCGCGTCGGCTCCTGCGGCGAACGGGTCGGAGTCCAGGATCACGAGGTCGGCGGCGAACCCCGGCGCGATGCGTCCCCGCCACGCGCCGTCACCCACCGACGCCGCCGCGTCGCGGGTGGCGTGGCCGATCGCACGGTCCAGGGGCACGGCGTACTGCGGATGCACGGCCGGCACCGAGGGATCCAGCGCCGAGGCGCGCGTGGATGCCACATACATATTGGCGAGCGGGTCGTACGGAGCGGTGGGGGCATCGGTGGAGAAGGCCAGCAGCGCACCGGCGTCTTCGTACTCCGGCCACGAGAAGGCGCGCTCCACCCGCTCGTCGCCGAGCATCTCCGCCCAGTTGGCGAAGATGGCCGGGTCGGCATGCACGGGCTGCATGGATGCGGTGACCCCGAGGCGCGCCATCCGCTCGGCCGTACCCGGAGCGGCGTATTCGAGGTGCTCGATGCGGTGACGGCGCGGACGATCGCCGTTGGCGCGCACGGCGTGCTCGATGGCGTCCAGCGCGATGTCGCTCGCGCGGTCGCCGATCGCATGCATCGCGATCTGCAGTCCCCTCGCGTCCGCGGCGGTCACCACCGGCGCGAGCTGCTCGAGGCTCCAGATCGGCTCCGCGTCGGATCCGTCGGCGTAGGGGCTGCCCATCGCGGCGGTGCACGCGTCGATGACGCCGTCGAGCACGAGCTTGATTCCCACGACGCGCAGCCACGGCGTCGACGGGGCCGAGGCGAGCTCGGCGGCCCGCGCGAGCTGGCCGATGTTGGCTGCTTCGTCACCGGTGTTGGCGACGAACCAGTGCGCCGCCACGCGGATCGGCAGCTCTCCGCCGTACCGCGCCTGCGCGCGTTCGAAGGCGGCCAGGCCCAGTTCGTCGAACGCCATGTCGACCACGCCGGTCACCCCGGCCGCCAGATACGCCCCGATGACGCGGTCCACGGCGGCATCGCGCTCGCCGTCGGTCGTGGTGGCGTCCCGGTGCGCCCACGCGTACTGCTGCGCCGCCGTCTCGTACAGCATCCCGTCGGGCTCCCCGTCCTCGTCGCGGCCGATGGAGCCGCCGAGGGGGTCGGGGGTCTCGCGCGTGATGCCCAGCTCGGCCAGTGCCGCGGTGTTCACCCAGCACGAGTGGTAGTCGTTCGCATCGAGGTACACCGGCACATCGGGCACGACGGCGTCGATCATGTGGCGCGTGGGCCTTCCGCCGGGCACGGCGTCGAAGAGCCAGCCTCGGCCCCGCAGCACGGTCGTCTCCGGCGCGTCCCGGCGCGCGGCGGCGAGCAGCCGCTGGATGTCATCGATGCCGGCGGCGGCGGTGAGGGCCACTTGGCCGAGGGCCGCGCCCATCATGAGGACGTGCGTGTGGGCGTCGGTGAAGCCGGGGAGCACCAGGCGCCCCGCCAGGTCGACCACCGCGGCCGGATCGGGCACGGCTTCGCGCACATGGGTGTCGTCGCCGACGGCCACGATCTCCGACCCGTCCACCGCGAAGGCGTCCGCCCACGCGCGGGTGGGGTCGGGATCGGCGGTGAAGACGCGCCCGTTGCGGTAGATGGTGGCGCTCATGCCGCGGCCTCCGCGGCGGCGGCGCGCTCCAGGCGGCGCGAGAGAACCGCGATGACGCCGGCGGGTACCGCCAGGACGAAGCTCGTCACACCCAGGGTGATGGCGAAGCCCTGGTACCCGAGGGCGGCCACGATCGCCGCACCGATCACGGGGGTCAGCGCCGACCCCACGAGATAGACCGCCAGGAGGGGCCCCGACCACCGGCCGTGGGCGTCGAGGCCGGCGGAGGTCGCGACGAAGTACATGAACGCGATCGCGTAGATCGTGTTCCACGCCACGAACAGCACGATGAAGACGGTCGGGTCGGAGACGAACCCCTGGGTGATCTTCAGGATGCCGCCCACGATCAGGAGGACGACCAGCGGCACGGCCCGCCCCAGGCGGTCGCCCACCAGGATGAGCGCGAGCGACCCGAGCAGGCCTCCCGCGGTCGATGCGCTGAGGGCGATGCCGAGCCCTTCCGCGGTGAGTCCGGTGAGATCCGCGCCGAGCACTCCGGCCATCGCCCACAGCGAGTCCTCGCTCACGGCCCACAGGGCGAAGACGACGAGGAGGGAGAATCCGGCGATCGTCACGGTGCGGGAGGGGACCGCTGCGGTGCGCGTCGTGCCGGTGGCGGGCACGACGATCGGCATCGCCTCGGCCACGGCAGCGCCGGCGTGCGCGTCGGGCGCGGGGGCGTCGGGCAGCCACCCGGTCAGCAGCAGGCCGATGAGACTGAACAGCCCCAGCGCACCGAACACCTGCAGGGGGGCCAGCCCGATGACGGGGACGACGGCCAGCACGATCGTGATCACGCCGCGATTGGACAGGCCGTTCAGACCGGCCACCCGGTCGGGGTTGCGGAAGGCGGCGAGGGCGGCGCCCGAGGCGGCCACGGCTCCGCCGGCTCCCGCGCCGCCCAGCAGCAGCCCCGGGAGGATGAGGGCGGGGACGAGGGCGGCCAGCACGAAACCGGCGAGGGCGATCCCCAGTCCGATGCGCGCCACCATGCGCCGGCGCCCGCCGGCGCACAGGGGAGCGACCGCGAGGCCGGTGATGGCGGTCAGCAGCAGCGTGGCGGTCACGAGCCAACTGGCGGCCAGGACGTCCAGCCCGAGGCCGGTCTGCACCGCCGTGATCATGTACGGCGAGAGGTTGACGCCGAGGTACCCGGCGATCGCGATGGCGAAGGTCGCCGTGGCGGTGGGCACGCGCAGGGGGAGGCGCGCGGTGTGCTGCCCCGCGCGTGCGAGATCGGAGGTGGAAGACAAGGCAGGGCCTTTCGGGACGGTCGCGAGGTCTCGCGACGATGCGGCTGGTGTGCTCCGGGCCCGCGGCGGGTTCGCTCCGGATGCGGCGAGCGTATGAAGTGGATGTTTCCCACGTGTCGACACTGACGTTTCGGTCATGTTAAACGATTAAGTAGGGGTGCCCGCAAGAGGCGGATCCGGATTCATGTCGGGTACTGTCGACGCTCATGGCAGCGCACAAGGCGACTCTCCGCGACGTGGCTGCCGCGGCCGGGGTGTCCACCGCGGCGGCATCGTTCGCCCTGCGGGGCAAGGCGGGGGTGTCGCCGGGAACCCGGGCGCGCGTGCTCGGCGTCGCGCGGGAGCTCAACTACGAGGTGAATCTGCCCGCCCGCAGTCTGCGCACCTCCCGGTACGGGGCGATCGGTCTCTATCTGCCCGTAGGGGCCAGTCGGGCGACGTACTACACCGAGTTCGCCTTCGGCGTCGTGGACGCCGCGGAGGAGCAGGGGCTGTCGGTCATCCTGCTCCCGCACGCGGGTTCGGGGCAGCCTCCGATCGCCTTCGTGGACGGGTTCATCGTGGTGGATGCGTCCGCCTCCGACCCGGGGGTGCGAGGCATGCTGAAGGACGGTCGCCCCGTCGTCAGCGGCGAGCACGTCGAGTCGGCCGCGCGGGCCGTCTCAGCCAGCGTCGTGTCCGATCACGACGCGGCGATGCACCGGCTGCTGGATCATCTGGCCGCTCAGGGGGCGGCCCGCATCGCCGTGCTGCTGCCTCCGGAGACGACGGCGTGGGGCCGTCAGGTCGCCGGCGCGTACGCGGCGTGGTCGGCCGCGCGGGGCCGGTCTCCGGTGGCGGTGCACATCGGCTTCGTGCCGACCGTGCCCGAGGTGGAGGCGGCCGCGCATGCGGTGCTGTCCGATCCCGCCGTCGACGCCCTCGTGGTGGTGCCCAGCGGATCGGCGGCGCCGGCGCTGTCCGCCGCGGTGCGTGCCGGGCGCGTCGTCGGCGGTGACCTGCTGCTGGCGGCCTATGTGGACGAGCCCGTCCATACTCTGCTCTCGCCGACTGTCACGGCCTTCGACCTGAACGCGCGCGACTTCGGCGGGGAGTGCCTGCGACTGCTCGTGGCGGCGCTGGCCGGTGGGGTGCCGGCCGGCGGTGACGATCCGGTGATCCGGATGACCGTCCCGAGCCTCGTCGTCCGGGAGAGCTCGACGCGCAGCGCCCCGCCCTGATCGGGGCGCCCTCGGTCAGGCGGCCTGCCGCGGCGAATGGACGATCAGCACGGGGCACGCCGCGTACTGTGCGCACGCCGTGCTGACCGAGCCGAGCAGGAGTCCGACGAAACCGCCGTGGCCCCGGCTGCCGAGCACCAGCATGCCGGCGCCGGAGCTCTCGCGGATGAGGGTGGGCGCGGTGGGACCGGCGATCACCCGCCGGCCCAGGGGAGGCGGATCGTCGCCGAAGGCCGACGTGATCGCGGCATCCAGGGTCGTGTGCGCCTCCTGTTCGGGCGACCACGTCTGCATCGCCCCGGTGGTGGCCAATGGGGGATAGGACCACACGACGACCGCCTCCAGCGGCACGGCCAGCGCGGAGGCCAATCGCGCCGCGTGCCGGAGCGCGTCGACCGACGACTCCGACCCGTCGACGCCGACGATGATGCGCTGTCCTGACTCCGCTGCGTCCATGAAGCCACCATGGCACCGGCCCTCGGAATGGCAAGGGACTTAGGTCACGGGCATCGCCGTCGCGCTTGTGCAAGATACGGTAGGGGGGTATGGTATGAGTATGAACGGCTACGTGGCGGACAAGGACGTGCTCCTCAAGCGGCTGCGCCGCGCGGAGGGGCAGGTGCGCGGCATCGCGCGGATGGTCGAGGAGGAGAAGTACTGCATCGACATCCTCACTCAGGTCTCCGCCGCCACGAAGGCGCTGGAGGGCGTCGCGCTCTCGCTGCTGGGCGATCACCTCACCCACTGCGTCGCCGAGGCGAGTGCCGAGGGCGGCCCGGTGGCCCAGGAGAAGATCCGCGAGGCCAACGAGGCCATCGCCCGCCTGGTCCGCTCCTGATCCACCCCACCATTCCACGAGGAGAGAAGTCATGAACATCGGAAACCGCGACGATCTGGGCCTGAAGGACTCGTCCGGCTGTGCATGCTGCTCGAGTGCTGAAACGCCCGCCGGTGCCGACGCCTCGGCGTCCGCGGTGACCTCGGAGGTGCTGGTGTCCGGCATGACGTGCTCGCACTGCGTTCTCAGCGTCACGGAGGAGCTGACCGCGATCGACGGCGTCGAGGGCGTGTCGGTGGACCTGAACGCCGGTGGGGCCTCGCGCGTGTCGATCCGCAGTGCCGCTCCGATCGACGCCGCCGTCGTGGAGGCAGCGGTCCAGGAGGCCGGCTACACCCTGGCCGGCAGCCCGTCATGAGCGCCGTCGATGTCGAGCTCGACATCACGGGGATGACCTGCGCGTCGTGCGCGACGCGGATCGAGCGCAAGCTCAACAAACTGCCGGGCGTGGAGGCGACGGTCAACTACGCCACGGAGAAGGCCCGCGTGCGCGGGGACGACGTCGACCCCGCCGCGCTCATCGCCGCGGTCGAATCCGCCGGCTACCACGCCGCACTTCCCGCGCCGCCTCCCGCGGACGACGTCGAGATCGCGGATCCTGCGGACGCGCGACTGGTGTCGCTGCGCCAGCGCTTGCTGATCAGCACGGCCCTGGCGGTGCCCGTCGCGCTCCTGTCGATGCTCCCCGCTCTGCAGTTCACCAACTGGCAGTGGCTGGCCCTGACCCTGACCGCCCCGGTGGCGGTGTGGGGTGCGTGGCCCTTCCACCGAGCCGCGGCGATCAATGCCCGCCATGGCGCCGCCACGATGGACACCCTCATCAGCGTGGGGGTCATCGCCGCGTTCGGATGGTCGCTGTACGCCCTGTTCTTCGGCGGTGCCGGGATGCCGGGCATGACGATGACCTTCCGCCTGCTCGGAACCCCGACCGGCGGCGGCGACGAGCTGTACCTCGAGGTCGCGGCCCTGGTGACGGTGTTCATCCTGGCGGGCAGGTACGCCGAGGCCCGCGCCCGCACGTCGTCCGCGGAGGCCCTGCGGGCACTCCTGGAACTGGGCGCGAAAGACGCCGTGAAGATCGTCGGCGGCGCGGAACAGCGGGTGCCGGTCGCGCAGCTCGTCGTGGGAGATGTCGTGCTCGTGCGTCCGGGGGAGAAGATCCCCTCCGACGGACTCGTGGTCGACGGCTCCTCCGCGATCGACGCCGGCATGCTCACGGGCGAGTCCACGCCCGTCGAGGTGGCGGTCGGATCGCGCGTGGTCGGCGGCACCGTCAACGTCGGCGGACGCCTGACGGTGGAGATCACGCGCGTGGGTGCCGACACCGAACTGGCGCGGATGCGGCGCCTCATGGAGGAAGCGCAGACCGGCAAGGCCGAGGTCCAGCGCCTCGCTGACCGCGTCTCCGCCGTCTTCGTGCCGGTCGTGATCGTCCTGGCGATCGCCGCCTTCGCGGGCTGGTTGATCGCCGGCGCGTCGATGGAGGTCGCCTTCACCGCGGCGGTGGCGACGCTCATCATCGCGTGCCCCTGCGCTCTGGGTCTGGCAACCCCCACAGCGCTGCTCGTCGGCACGGGGCGGGGCTCGCAGCTGGGCGTCCTCATCCGCGGTCCGCAGGTGCTGGAGCAGACCCGCAAGGTCGACACGATCGTGCTGGACAAGACCGGCACCGTCACCACCGGCACCATGACCGTCACCGCCGTGCACCCCGCACCCGGAGTCGCCCGCAGCGACCTGCTCGCCGCGGCCGCCGCGGTGGAGTCGGGTTCGGAGCATCCGGTCGCCCGCGCCATCGTGAACGAGGCCGTCGCCGAGACCGGCACCGTCTCTCCCGCCGAGACCTTCGACTCGCACGCCGGCTTCGGCGTGCAGGGCATCGTCGCAGGATCCCTGGTCGTCGCCGGACGCCCGTCGTGGCTGCAGGACCAGTGGGGCATCCGTCCCGCTGACGCGCTGCAGCAGGAGGCGGACACCCTGGCCGCCGGGGGCGCGACGGTCGTCGCCGTCGGCCGCGACGGCCGGCACCTGGGGATCATCGCCGTGGCCGACACGGTCAAGCCCACCAGTGCCGAGGCGGTCGCCCGATTCCGCGCGCTGGGGATGACCCCCGTGCTCCTCACCGGTGACAACGAGGGCGCCGCCCGCGAGATCGCGGCACGAGTGGGCATCGACCAGGTGCACGCCGCGGTCACCCCGGCCGGCAAGCTCGAGGTCGTCCGGCGCCTGCAGGAGGACGGACACGTCGTGGCGATGGTCGGCGACGGCGTCAACGACGCCGCCGCGCTCGCCGCCGCCGACCTGGGGCTCGCGATGGGCGGGGGCACGGACGCGGCCATCGCCGCGAGCGACATCACCGTGGTCTCCGGCGACCTGCTCGTCGTGGCCGACGCGATCCGGCTGGCCCGCCGCACCCTGGGCACCATCAAGGGCAACCTGTTCTGGGCGTTCGCGTACAACGTCGCGGCGATCCCGGTGGCGATGGCCGGGCTGCTCAATCCGCTCGTCGCCGCGGCCGCGATGGCGCTGTCCTCCGTGTTCGTGGTGACCAACAGCCTGCGGCTGCGCGGATTCCGGCCCCTGCCGGCCGGCGCATCCGCGGGCGCCGCGGACCGATCCCGCATGCCTGCCGGGGTCTGATCCGCCTTTCCCAGCTGTGGAGGGAGCTCGCATGAGCCAGCACGACCACCACCACGTCGACCACGCCGACCACGCCGGCCACGAAGCCCACGAAGACCACGCCGGCCACGCCGGCCACGCCGGCCACGTCGCGCGCTTCCGCCGGCTGTTCTGGATCATGCTGGTCTTCGCCGTGCCGGTCGTGGCGTTCTCGGGCATGTTCTCGATGCTGCTGGGGTACCCGCTGCCGGACGCGCCATGGGCGGACTGGATCTCGCCGGTGCTCGGTACCGTCATGTACGCGTGGGGCGGGGCACCCTTCCTCACCGGCGCCGTCAGTGAACTGCGCGCCCGCACGCCCGGCATGATGCTCCTGATCGGCCTGGCCATCACCGTCGCGTTCGTCGCATCCTGGGGCGCGAGCCTGGGGGTGCTGCACCACGAGCTGGACTTCTGGTGGGAGCTGGCGCTGCTGATCGTCATCATGCTCCTCGGGCACTGGATCGAGATGCGGTCCCTGGCAGAGGCGACGTCCGCCCTGGATTCCCTCGCCGCGCTGCTTCCCGACGAGGCGCACCGGGTCGACGGCGACACGATCGTTCCCGTCTCCCCGTCCGAGCTGCACGTCGGCGACGTGGTCGTCGTCCGCCCCGGCGGGCGTGTTCCCGCCGACGGCCGGGTCGTGCAGGGATCGGCGAGCATGGACGAGTCGATGATCACCGGCGAGTCCCGGCCCGTGCTCCGTCGAGACGGCGACCCGGTCGTCGCCGGCACGGTGGCCACCGACTCGGGCCTGCGCATCCGCGTGACCGCGATCGGCGAGGACACCGCGCTGGCGGGTATCCGGCGGCTGGTCACCGAGGCGCAGAACTCCTCCTCCCGAGCGCAGCGCCTGGCTGATCGGGCTGCGGGATGGCTCTTCTGGTTCGCCCTCGTCGCCGCCGCGATCACCGCCACGGTGTGGACGGTCATCGGCCTGCCCGATCAGGCCGTCGTGCGCACGATCACGGTTCTGGTCATCGCGTGTCCGCACGCGCTGGGCCTGGCGATCCCGCTGGTGGTGTCCATCGCGACCGAGCGAGCCGCGCGGGCGGGCGTGCTCGTGAAAGACCGCCTCGCACTGGAGGCGATGCGCACCGTGGACACCGTTGTGTTCGACAAGACCGGCACCCTCACCATGGGCGCCCCCGCCGTGACGGCGGTGTCTCCGGCGGAGGAGTTCGACGAGGATCGGCTCGTGTCGCTGGCTGCTGCCGCAGAGTCGGATTCGGAGCACCCCTTGGCCCGTGCGATCGTCGCCGCGGCCCGCGCGAAGAACCTCCCCGTGCCGGCTGCGAAGGATTTCGTCTCCTCGCCCGCCGTGGGCGTGCGGGCCGACGTGGACGGCCGGGTGGTGCAGGTCGGCGGCCCGTCTCTGCTCGAGGAGGCCGGTGCGCGCGAACTGCCGATCGCGGAGGGGTGGCGTGAGGAGGGTGCGATCATCCTGCACGTCCTCGTCGACGGGCGGGTCGCCGGGGCGCTGCGCCTGGCGGATGAGATCCGCCCCGAGTCCCGGCAGGCCGTCGCCGCACTCCAGAGCCGCGGCGTCGAGGTGGTGATGATCACCGGGGATGCCGAAGCGGTCGCCGCATCCGTGGCCGCAGACCTCGGCATCGCGCGGTTCTTCGCCGGCGTGCGCCCGGAGGACAAGTCGTCGAAGGTGAAGCAGCTGCAGGACGAGGGTCACACCGTCGCGATGGTCGGCGATGGTGTCAACGACGCGCCCGCCCTCGCCCAGGCCGACGTCGGCATCGCGATCGGCGCGGGAACCGACGTGGCCATCGCGTCAGCGGGAGTCATCCTCGCCAGCGACGATCCGCGGTCGGTGCTGTCGGTGATCGAGCTCTCGCGCGCGTCGTATCGCAAGATGGCGCAGAACCTGTGGTGGGCGGCCGGCTACAACCTCATCTCGGTGCCGCTGGCCGCCGGCATCCTGGCTCCGATCGGGTTCGTGCTGCCGATGTCGGTGGGGGCCATCCTGATGTCGCTGTCCACCATCGTCGTCGCCCTCAACGCCCAGTTGCTGCGGCGGTTGGACCTGCGCCCCGACGCGGTCCTCGCCCCGCGCGCCGACGACGCACGCGTGCGCCACTAGGCGGCAGGCGCGGTGCGAGGGGACTGATGGCGGAGGATGGGGGATTCGAACCCCCGAGGGCTTGCACCCAACACGCTTTCCAAGCGTGCGCCATAGGCCACTAGGCGAATCCTCCTGAGGCCCCGGAGGGCCGCCGACCATCCTACCCGTAAGCGCGGCGCCGCCCGAACCGCAGGGGAAGGTCAGCGGGCGGTGGCCGGCTCCGGCGGGTGCGCGTAGGCGGACCCCGGGCGGATCACGAGAGACCGCGGGACCGCGACCGACAGGATGCGCCGCCACGGGGTGACGCGCGCGAGCAGCCCGGTACGCGCTTCCGCCAGAGCGGGTGCGAGGCCGCCGCCGTGTTCGAAACGGGAGGCGGCACCGTAGCTGGAGCGCTCGATCGCAGCCACGAGCACGCCGACGGCGTTCTCGGACGCGCCGTGGTCACGCGTGAGCCGCGCCCCGAAGGCGCGCGGGGACTCCGCGCCGGGAACCGGGATCCCCAGATCGATGGCCAGTTCCTGAAGGGCGAGCCATGCCGCCCCCGCGTCGCCGCCCTCCGCTGCCTGGACGGCCCTGCGCCGACGGGCCTCGCGCAGGACGCCGGGCAGTGCCAGTACCGCCAGCAGCAGCATCCCGGTGCCCACACCCGGCCACGGGCCCACACCGCCTGTCGTCGTCGTGCCCCCGCCCCCGGCTTGCAGGTCGTCCTGGGGACGCGCGCCGGCTGTCGGCGAAGCCGTCGGGCCCGCCTCCGGCTGCAGCGCGTCCTCCGGCGCCCCGTCGGCGGGCGCCCCTGCACCCGCTGCGCTGGCCGAGGAGAAGCTCGTGGGCGACCCGAGGCTGTTCGTGGGCTCGAAGGGCACCCAGCCCACGCCCGGGAAGTGCACCTCCGGCCATGAGTGCAGTTGGCTGCTGGAGACGGCGTAGACCGTCTCGCCGTCGGTGGATTCGTTCGTGCTCACTCCAGGGAGGTAGCCCACGACGATTCGGGAGGGCATGTCGAGGGTGCGCGCCATGAGCGCGAACGCGGAGGCGAAGTGGACGCAGTAGCCCTGTCGCACGGCGAGGAAGTCGGCGACGGCCAGCGCGCCGGAGCCGTCGAACCCCTCCTCCACGGGGGCCTCGAGGGAGTACTCGAACTCGGAACTGCGGAACCACGCCTGCAGATCCTGCAGGGCCTCGAAGTCGCTCTGGGCGTCGGCGGTCACCTCGCGAGCGGTCTGTTCGATGATCGCCGGCAGATCGTCGGGAAGGAGGTAGGACTCCTCGCGCACCTGCCCGCCGGCCTCGATCCCGCTGATCTGCTCGAGCGTGGGCCGGGGCACGGTGCTCTCGACGTCGTACCCCTGACCCTGCGTCGATCCGCTGCGGGCCAGGACGGTGCGGTTCTGGGCGAGGGCCCCCCACGCTCCATCGAGCCCGGTCACCGTCGTCGCCGGGAACGGCACCGGCAGCCAGGGGGAGTTCAGATCCACGATCTCCACGGTGGCGCGCTGCTCCTCCAGCTCGATGCCGGGGGCGACCTCCACTGCGGGAAAGGACTCCTCGTCCGCTGCCAGGGGCGTCGTGCGCCCGGTGTCGGGCTCCCACACCGAGCCGTCGAAGTCGGAGAGCGTGACCGCGCGAAGGTAGGGCGCGTCGGAGGCGGAGGAGCGGACGGTCAGCACCTGCGTCTCGCGGGGCTGGCGCAGGTCGTCGCCGAGCTCGAGAGTCGGGTCGATCGTGGATCCGGTGCCCAGGCCTCCCGAGCCGGCCCGGGCGAGAGGGGAGGGCAGGAGCGGGGTGGCCACAACCGCCGCCACGACCGCGACCGCCCCGATCGCCAGTGCCGTGGCCGTCGCGCCGACCGAGCGGCGCGGCTCGTCGGCTCCTGCGGCGTACCCGCCTCCGCCGCGCACAGACGGGGCATCCGGCTCGCGATGGCGCGCGCGGGTGTCGATGCGAAGGAGGAACAACACGCTGACGGAGAGGACGACGAACCCGACCAGGTCGATCTCGCCGGGCACGGCGATGGAGGGGATCAGCGAGATCGCCACGAGGGCGACCCCGGCAAGCAGCGGCATGCGCGCGGTCAACACCACGTGATCGATCGCGAGGGCAACCAGGCCCACGGCGGCCACCAGGACGAACGTCAGCGGCACGCCCGGCTCCAGGGGAGCTGCGCCCAGGACGATCTCCTCGACGCCGGCCGACACCAGCACCGGGACGGTCGCGAAGGTGTCAGGGGTCGGGACCATCCACAGCACGGCGGAGGAACGGCCGAACATCACCGTGAGCAGGAGGACCCACACCACCCCCTCGAGCGCGGCCACGGCCACTCCAGGCAGCCGCATCCCGCGGCCCAGGACGCCGGTGGCCAGCACCGCCGCGGCCAGGCCCAGGGCAGCGGCCAGCCACCATCCGCTGTCGATCACCCGCAGCAGCGGCAGCGTGGCGCCCACCAGCGCGGCGAGCACTCCGGCCGCGAGCAGGACGTCGGTGCGCCGTGCCCACGGCGCCCGGTCGCGGGCGCCGCCTCGCGCCCCCCACGCCTCAGTGGACACGCGCCGGCCCCCTGTCGACGGCTTGGTCCCACGCCGCTGCGATGTCCTCGTCGTCGGCGATGGCGGCTGCGCACCATCCGGCCATGCGCAGCCGGTCCACGGCGTCCGAGGCGGCTCCGACTCCGAGGAGAACGGGCAGTGCGGAGTGGTGGGCGAGGGGGGCGAGCGCCTCGGTGTCGCCCGCGGAGAGGCGTCCGGTGACCACGACGACGGGCCCGGTCACCACGCCGGCGAACAGCGCCGCGACGCGGGTGAGGTCATCGCCCTTACGGGTCGTGAGAGTGGCCAGCTGCGCGGCCAGCGCCTCGACGTCGAAGACCTCCCCGCCGGCGAGCGGGTCCGACAGCGCCACGCCGTTGGAGTCCATCAGCTCGACGCTGTACCCCTCCCGCACGAGCTGCATCACCGCCGACACCGCCGCCGACACACCGGTCTCGAACGCGGGGTCCAGGCCCGGCGCGAGGATCGCGTCCGAACCCCAGCGCAGCACGCCGCGGTCGAGCACGACGCTGGCTTCCGGGGTCGCCTCCTGCTCCTCCTGGCGCACCATCAGCGTGTCGCGGTGCGCGGTCGCCCGCCAGTGGATGCGCCGCATCGAGTCGCCCGGCGCGTACGGCCGGGCGACGAGATTGTCCGCGCCCTGCCCCAGCTGCGCCGTCGTGGCCTGGAGCATCCCGCCCGCCTCACCGGGCGCGGTGGGCAGCGTGGACAGTTCGACGATCGCCGGGGCGATGGTGACGCGGGTCCGCCCACCGAGGGAGAACCGCCGGCGGGCCAGGCCGAACGGATCGGTGGCCGTGACGACGAGGGGGCCGAGGGAGTGGATGCCGCGGGCCCGGCCATGCACGGTGTAACTCAGCTCGACGCTCCCGTCGCCACCGCGGAGCCCGGAGCCCAGGGCGGGGAAGATGCCGCGGGCGCGGCCGGTCAGGCCGGGGGGCAGGGTGTCCTCCCACGTCCCGGGTGCCGTCGGCAGCGCCGAGCGCATCCCGGCCCGTACGCGCACGGTGCTCTCCCGCCCGACGGCGGCGACGTCGGGGACGAGGGAGCGCGAGACGGCCTCCGTGCGCCGCGCCGTGAACAGCGACACGACGCTCCCGGCGACCACGACCAGCAGCAGCACGCCGAAGTACAACAGCTCGCCGATGCCGGCCTCATGGGCGATGAGGAACGCCAGGACGGCGAGGGCCACGGCCCCCGTGCCGCGGGCGGTCAGTGGCCACAGACGTCTCATCGCCGGCTCACATCCGCGCGGCCAGCGGCACCCGCACCGACCCGGCGATCCGTTCCAGCGTCGAGGCGACCACTTCGGCCGAGGGCCGGCCGCCGGCGGCGGCGCGGCTGGGAATGAGACGGTGCGCGAAGACGGGGGAGAGCAGCGCGGTCACGTCGTCGGGGATGACGAACGCGCGCCCGTCCAGGGCCGCCCACACCTTCGCCGCACGCACCAGCTGCAGCGTGGCGCGCGGGCTCGCGCCCAGGCGCAGGTCGGGGTGCGTGCGCGTGGCGTGGGCCAGCGCGACGGCGTAGTCCTCCACGGCGGGTGACACATGGACGGCTCGCGCCCACGCGATCAGCTGCGTCACGCGCGCGGCGGTGACCACGGGGCGGATCGCCTCGAGCGGGTTGACGCTGTCGCGCTGGCGCAGCATGAGCGCCTCGCTGCGTGCATCCGGGTAGCCCATGGAGATGCGCATCATGAAGCGGTCGCGCTGAGCCTCGGGCAGCGCGTACGTGCCCTCCATCTCCAGGGGATTCTGTGTCGCGACGACGAGGAACGGATCGGGGAGCAGGTGCGTGCGGCCGTCGACGGTGACCTGCTGCTCCTCCATCGCCTCCAGCAGAGCCGACTGCGTCTTGGGGGAGGAGCGGTTGATCTCGTCGGCGATGACGACATTGGCGAAGATGGCGCCGGGTTTGAACTCGAACTCGCGGTCGACCGGATTGAACACCGAGACCCCGGTGACATCGCCGGGCAGGAGATCCGGCGTGAACTGGATGCGTCGCACGCTCGCATCCACCGAGGCGGCCAGCGCGCGCGCCAGCATCGTCTTGCCGACGCCGGGCACGTCCTCGATCAGGAGGTGTCCCTCCGCGAGAAGCGCCACGAGAGCGGAGCGGACAGCATCGGGCTTGCCGTCGATCACGCGCGACATCGACGCGACGATGCTGTCGGTGATCCGCCCGAAGTCGTCCGGGGTGAGCGGCCCGGATGCGGAGTCGGGCGATGTCGTCGCAGTCTCGTTCATGAATCCCTCGGGTCCGGGGAGGAGGCGTCGTCGCCGGTCGTGACCCGATCGTAACCCCGGTTTCGACCCTCGGGGCTGGGAGAAGTCTGCCCTTGTCGCACGCGGGAGGGCGTGGCAGGGCGGCGCCGCCGGTGAGCCCGCGTTGGCCGCAGGCCCAGTCGACCGTTACACTGGAGCCGGCTCTCCGCGTGACGGCATCCAGGCCAACTCCCCCAGGACGGAAACGTAGCAAGGGTAACCAGGCTCTGCTGGGTGCGCGGAGAGTCTTATTTTTGTCCCGGCCCGGGCCCCTCCGCCCGCGGGATCGCCGCCGTAGGGTGGACGCGTGGCGCAGAGCATCTACATCACCTCGGCAGAGGGAAACTCGGGCAAATCCAGCGTGGCCCTGGGAGTTCTCGACGCGCTCAGCCACGCCACCCCCCGCGTGGGAGTGTTCCGCCCCATCGCACGATCGACGGCCGAGCGCGACTACGTGCTGGAGATGCTGCTCGATCACGACGGCGTCGACCTCGAGTACGACGAGTGCGTGGGGGTCACCTACGACGACGTGCGCGGCGACCCGGATGCGGCGCTGGCGAGGATCGTCGAACGGTACAAGGCCGTCCAGGCCCAGTGCGATGCGGTCGTGGTCATCGGCAGCGACTACACGGATGTGTCCAGTCCCGCCGAACTCGCCTACAACGGGCGCATCGCGGCGAATCTCGGCGCCCCGGTGCTCCTCGTCGTCGGCGGGCGAGCTCAGCACGGCCAGAGCGAGCAGCTCGGCTCCAGCACGCCCCGCACGCCCGAGCAGGTCGGCCAGGCCGCGGCACTGGCCCTGGTCGAACTGACCCACGAGCGCGCCGAACTCCTGGCCGTGGTCGTCAACCGCGCCGATCCCGAGGCGCTGGACGACATCGTCGCGTCCGTGCGGGCCGTCCTCGGCGTCGACAGCGCCCGTGCCACGCCGGGCCGCGACGTCCCGGTGTGGGCGCTCCCCGAAGACCGCTTCCTCGTCGCCCCGTCGGTGCGCGGGGTCCTGCGCTCGGTCGGCGGCGAGCTCATCAAGGGCGATCCCGCCCTGCTCACGCGCGAGGTGCTCGGCGTCGTGGTGGCCGGCATGTCGATGGTCAACGTGCTGCCGCGGCTGACCGAGTCCTCGATCGTGGTGATCCCCGCCGATCGCGCCGAGGTGCTCCTGGCAGCACTCCTGGCCAACGCGTCGGGCACCTTCCCCTCCCTGGCGGGCATCGTGCTCAACGGCGGCTTCCCGCTGCCCGAACCGGTCGATCGCCTCATCGACGGCCTCGGCTCGTCGCTGCCGATCATCGCCACCGATCTCGGCACCTACGACACGGCCGTGCGGGTGATGAACACCCGCGGCCGTCTCGCCGCCGACTCCCAGCGCCGCTACGACACCGCGCTGGCGCTCTTCGAGCGCCACGTCGACACCGGCGAGCTCACGCGCCTGCTCGGCGTGGCGGAGCCCACCGTCGTCACGCCGCTGATGTTCGAGTACGGCCTCGTGGAGCGCGCGCGCCGCCACCGCCGTCACATCGTGCTGCCCGAGGGCAGCGACGACCGCGTGCTGCGTGCGGCGGCCACCGTGCTCGCGCGCGGCATCGCCGACCTGACGATCCTCGGCGAGGAGATCGAGGTGCGGAACCGGGCGACCGAGCTCGGGATCGACCTGCGCGAAGCCCGCGTGGTCAGCCCCTTCGACGCCGTGTACGTCGACCGGTTCGCGCGCGAGTACGAACGCCTGCGCGCGCACAAGGGCATGACCTACCAGCGCGCCGCCGACACCGTGACCGACGTGTCGTACTTCGGCACCCTCATGGTCCACCTCGGGCTGGCCGACGGCATGGTCTCCGGCGCCGCTCACACCACGGCGCACACGATCCGTCCGGCCTTCGAGATCATCAAGACCCGGCCGGGGGTCTCCGTGGTCTCCAGCGTCTTCCTGATGGCTCTGGCCGACCGGGTGCTCGTGTACGGCGACTGCGCCGTCATCCCCGACCCCACGAGCGAGCAGCTGGCCGACATCGCGATCTCCTCGGCGGCGACCGCCGAGCAGTTCGGCATCGCGCCGCGCGTGGCGATGCTGTCGTACTCCACCGGAGAATCGGGCACCGGCGCCGACGTGGAGAAGGTCCGCACCGCCACCGCGCTCGTGCGCGAGCGGGCGCCCGAGCTGCTGGTGGAGGGGCCCATCCAATACGACGCCGCCGCCGACGCGGCCGTGGCCAAGGCGAAGATGCCCGGATCCGACGTGGCCGGCCGGGCCACCGTGTTCGTCTTCCCCGACCTGAACACCGGGAACAACACCTACAAGGCCGTGCAGCGCTCCGCCGGTGCGGTGGCGATCGGGCCCGTGCTGCAGGGGTTGAACAAGCCCATCAACGACCTCTCCCGCGGTGCGCTCGTGGAAGACATCGTCAACACCATCGCGATCACGGCGATCCAGGCCCAGGCCGACGGCGCCACCGGGGAGGCAGGCACACCATGAGCGATGTCCTCGTGATCAATTCCGGATCGTCCTCCATCAAGTACCAGCTGCTGGACGGCGACTCCGAGCAGGTGCTCGCGAAAGGGCTCGTGGAGCGCATCGGGCAGGAGTCCGGGCTCGCCCGGCACACCGTCACGGCCGCCGCGCTGGCCGGAGGCTCCGACGGCGTCTCCTTCACCGTGACCGACGCCACCTCCGAGATCCGCCGCGCGATCCCCGATCACACGGCGGGGTTCCAGGTCATGCTCGAGGCCTTCGCGCAGCACGGGCCGTCACTCTCCGAGCGCGCCCCCGTCGCGGTGGGGCATCGCGTCGTGCACGGGGGAGCGCGGTTCTACGAGCCGACGCTGGTGACCCCGCTCGTGGAGATCAACATCGACGAGCTGTCGGTCCTGGCGCCGCTGCACAACCCGGCGAACCTCGCCGGGATCGTCGCCGCCCGCAAGGCGTTCCCCGATGTGCCGCACGTGGCGGTGTTCGACACGGCGTTCCACCAGACCCTTTCCCCCGCCGCGTACACGTACGCGATCGACACGCAGCTGGCCGAGGCCCACCGCGTCCGCCGGTACGGGTTCCATGGCACGAGCCACCAGTTCGTCAGCGAGTCCGCCGCCGCCTTCCTCGGCCGGCCCCTCGGCGAGCTGAAGCAGATCGTCTTCCACCTCGGCAACGGAGCGTCGGCTACCGCGATCGATGGCGGACGGTCGGTGGAGACCTCGATGGGGCTCACGCCCCTGGAGGGCCTGGTGATGGGGACCCGCTCGGGCGACCTGGATCCGGCCGTTCTCCTGCACCTGGCCCGGCGCGCGGACATGTCGATCAGCGATCTGGACGACCTGCTGAACAAGCGCTCGGGACTGCTGGGTCTCGCCGGCGTCAGCGACATGCGCGACATCCGCGCGGGCGTGGACGCGGGCGACGTGCGGATCACGCGTGCATGGGACGTCTACATCCATCGTCTGCGTGCGTACGCGGGCGCCTACCTCGCCCAGCTCGGTGGGGTCGACGTCATCTCCTTCACCGCGGGCGTGGGGGAGAACACCCCGGAGGTGCGCTCCGAGTCGCTCGCGACGTTCGGATTCGCCGGCATCGAGATCGACCCGGCGCGCAACACCGCACCCGAGCGGGGGACGCGGGTCATCTCCACGGACGCCTCGGCGGTGACGGTGCTCGTCGTGCCCACCAACGAAGAGCTCGAGATCGCGCGGCAGACGCTGCAGGTCGCGGGCGGCTGAGTGTTCCGTGCGGGTGTCCCATGCGCAGCGCAATCCCTCGCCTCGGGCCCGTATCGGCTGACTACGCTGATGCGGTGACCGACGGAAACCCCGACAGCCTGCCCGATCTCACCGCCTACGACGCCGTCCTGTTCGACCTGGACGGCGTGCTCACTCCGACCGCCGAGGTGCACATGCACGCGTGGCGGACGATGTTCGAGGAGCTGTTCGCGCAGTGGGACATCCGCCCGCCCTACACCGACCGCGATTACTTCGAGTACCTCGACGGCAAGAAGCGATACGACGGCGTGGCCAGCCTCCTGCGCAGCCGTGACGTCGAGGTGCCGTGGGGGGACCCCGCAGACCCGCCCACCGCCGACACCGTCTGCGGCATCGGCAACCGCAAGAACGTGGTCTTCGCCGCCGTGCTGCGCTCGGAGGGGATCTCTCCCTATCCCGGCTCGGTGCGCCTGGTGGACAGGCTGCTCGCCGCACACGTGCCGATCGCCGTGGTGTCCAGTTCGAAGAACGCCGAAGAGGTGCTCGAGGCGGCAGGTATCCGCGATCGGTTCACGGTCGTCATGGACGGCGTCGTCGCCGAGCGCGATCACCTCCGTTCCAAGCCCGCCCCCGACGTGTTCCTCGAGGCCGCGCGGATGCTGGGAGTCGACCCGGCGCGCTCGGTCGCCGTGGAAGACGCCCTCAGCGGGGTGCAGTCGGCCGCGGCCGGCGGCTTCGCGGTCGTGATCGGGGTCGATCGTGGCGTCGGCGGCGAGAATCTCACGCGAGCCGGCGCCAGCGTCGTCGTCGATGACCTCGCGGCCTTCGTAGACTGACCATCCGAAGCATCCCGAACTTCGCCAGGAAGGCAGCACATGATCGATCGCGGTCGATTCCCCGTCGACGAGTGGCGGCTCATCGAAACAGAGGGCTCGCTCGACGACGCCGGGGTGACCGAGACGCTCTTCTCCGTCGGCAACGGCTACCTCGGTCTGCGTGGGAACTACCCCGAGGGGCGCTTCGCACAGGAGCAGGGCACCTTCATCAACGGCTTCCACGAGATCTTCCCGATCCGTCACGCCGAGCGGGCGTACGGGTTCGCCGAGGTGGGGCAGACCATCATCAACGCGCCGGATGCGAAGGTCATGCGCGTCTACGTCGACGATGAGCCGCTCTCCTTCGACGTGGCCGACGTCCGCGAGTACGAACGCGTTCTCGACATGCGCGAGGGCGTGCTGCGCCGGCGCCTGCTGTGGGTCACGCCGTCGGGCAAGCAGGTGGAGATCGAGGACGAACGGATGGTGTCGTTCGAGGAGAAGCACCTCGCCGTCATGCGGCTCACGGTCACCGTCATCAACGACGACGCCCCCGTCACCATCAGCTCGCAGCTGATCAACCGCCAGGACGGCGAGGGGATCTACGGCGGCTCGCCGATGGGCGTGCGGAAGAACCGCGCCGGGTTCGATCCGCGCCAGCCGGACAAGCTGCAGGAGCGGGTTCTGCAACCGCAGGACTACTGGCAGGACGAGGAGCGCTCGGCGCTGAGCTACCGCGTGAGCGAGTCGGGGATGACCCTCGCGGTCATCGCCGACCATCTCGTCGACACCGACAACGAGTACTCGGCCCGCCGCCTCATCGAACCCGACATCGCCAAGAACGTGTTCCGTGTGCAGGCGAAGGCGGGCGTGCCGACCACGCTGACGAAGATCGTCAGCTACCACACGTCCCGCGGCGTCCCCGCCGGAGAACTCATCGACCGGTGCCGCCGCGGCCTCGACCGCGCCGAGGCGCTGGGCGTGGAGGAGCTGTTCGCACGTCAGCGCACGTGGCTGGACGCATTCTGGGAGCGCTCCGACGTGCGCATCGAGGGCCACCCCGACCTGCAGCAGGCGACCCGCTGGTGCCTCTTCCAGCTCGCTCAGGCCGCCGCCCGCGCCGACGGGCAGGGCGTTCCCGCCAAGGGCGTGACCGGTTCGGGGTACTCGGGCCACTACTTCTGGGACACCGAGATCTACGTGCTGCCGTTCCTGGCGTACACGACGCCGCTGTGGGCACGCAACGCGCTGCGGATGCGGTACCTGATGCTGCCGGCCGCCCGCAAGCGCGCGCATCAGCTCAACGAGGCGGGCGCGCTGTTCCCGTGGCGCACCATCAACGGCGAGGAGGCGTCGGCGTACTACGCGGCAGGCACCGCGCAGTACCACATCAACGCCGACGTCAGCTACGCCGTGGCCAAGTACGTGCGCGCCACCGGCGACGTCGACTTCCTCGATTCCGAAGGCGTCGACATCGCCGTGGACACCGCGCGGCTGTGGGCGACCCTGGGGTTCTGGCGCTCGAGCGACGGGGTGATCGACGGGGAGAACGAGACCTTCCACATCCACGGTGTGACCGGACCCGACGAATACACCACGGTGGTCAACGACAACCTGTTCACCAACGTCATGGCGCGCTTCAACCTCCGATTCGCCGCCCACACGGTGCGCGAGATGCAGGAGGCCGATCACGACGCCTACCTCCGCATGGTCGACCGGATGAACCTCGACCCCTCCGAGCCGGAGATGTGGGAGCGCGCCGCCGAGGCGATGCACATCCCCTACAGCGAAGCCCTCGGCATCCACCCCCAGGATGCGGTGTTCCTCGAGCGGGAGATCTGGGATCTCGAGCACACGCCGCCGGATCAGCGACCGCTGCTGCTGCACTTCCACCCGCTGGTGATCTACCGCTACCAGGTGCTCAAGCAGGCCGACGTCGTGCTGGCGCTGTTCCTGCAGGGCGACAACTTCACCGCCGACGAGAAGCTCGCCGACTTCGAGTACTACGACCCGCTGACCACGGGCGACTCGACGCTGTCGGCCGTCGTGCAGTCGATCCTGGCGGCCGAGGTGGGCTATCAGAACCTCGCCCTGGAGTACTTCCGCGACGCCCTGTTCGTCGACCTCGGCGACCTGCACCACAACGCCGCCGACGGCGTGCACGTCGCCTCCGCCGGCGGGGTGTGGACGGCGCTGGTGGCCGGTTTCGGCGGCATGCGCGACCACCTCGGCGAACTCACGTTCGACCCGAGGCTGCCGGCCGAGTGGCCGTCGCTGTCGTACGTGCTGCACTGGCACGGCACGCGGCTGGACGTGACGCTGACCCGCGACCTGCTCACGATCGAGGCGGGGGAGGGCGACCCGGTGCAGTTCTCGGTGCGCGGGGTCGGATACACCGTCCACGGGGGCGGCCGAGCCGAGGTCCCGCTGCGCGGTCAGGGGCCGGTCATCCCCGGCAAGCCGTCGCTGCGTCAGTTCGCCGATGCCCGCCGGGAGGACGGGACCCTGCTGTCGGCGTCCGTGCCCACCGTCACCACTTCCATCCCCGTCATCGAGGATGCGGAGGCGCAGGCCGGCGCGACGCTCGGCGCCGTCGACGACTGAGCTGCAGCGGACTCACTCGTCGCGGATCGCGGCCAGGGCGGCTTCGGCGAGGGCGTGGTCGGTCACGAGGCTCGTCATGAGGCCGGCCTTGGCGATGGCACGGATCGCCTCGGCCTTCTCCTCGCCTCCGGCCACGGCCATGACGCGGGGGACGGCGTGCAGCTCCTCGTGCGAGATCGAGACGGTGCGACGCTGGAACTCCGGGTCGACGAGGGAGCCGTCCTCGCGGACGAGGATGCCGGCCACGTCGGCGACGCATCCCCGCGCGGTGGCGTGGGCGACGTCGTCGGGTGCCAGCACTTCGCGCACCTGGGTGACCGGCGGGTTCCAGCTGCCCACCGAGACCACCGCGGTGGTGACCTGGGGGAACAGGCGCAGCGCCTTCTGGATGTCGGGATGCTGTTTGAGGTTGTCGGCGGTCTCGGCGTCCTTGACGAACAGGGGCGAGAAGATCGGGTACACCGCGCCGCCGGCGCGCTGGGACGCCTCGCGGACCAGCTCGACGGGGGAGGCTCCCATCTCGCCGCTGACGAAGCCGGTGAGCTGGACAACGGTGACCCGCGGCAGCGCGCTCAGCTGCGACGTCGTCGCGGTGAGAGAGCGACCCCACGTCAGCCCCAGGACCTCGCCGTCCGACAGTGTCGCGCTGAGCACCTCCGCCGCCGTGGCGCCCAGCTGCTGGCGCACGTTGTCCCGCGTGCCGTGCGAACGCACCACGTGGCACTCCCGCAGGTCCAGTGCTGCGCGCAGTTCCTCGCTGAGCAGAGGGTCGGGCAGTCCGTGGTCGTGCACGGCGATCGTGACCACCCCCTCTTCGCGCGCGCGGGTGAGGAGGCGGGCGACTTTGAACCGCGAGATCCCGAGGCGCTCGGCGATGTCGACACGGGGAAGATCTTCGAGGTAGTAGAGCCGCGCGACCATCCCGAGGAGCGCGCGATCAGCGACGGTGTTCTCGCCGGCGCTCGTTTGAGCGCGCAAGGGGCGCTGTTCTTGCATATGTGACCTCGATGGGTATGATCGCTGAAGACAGCCGCTCAAGATTGAACTGGCACTGCTCATATGAGCACGATCAGGCCGAGCGCGTCAAGACCCGCACCAAAGGAGTACGCCCGTGAGCGACGATGACGTCACCTTCCCCTCCTTCGCCCGCCGGTCCCCCGCTCCCGCCTGAGCCCCTCGCCGGCTCGACAGGCGCCGCCTTCGGGCGCCGTACGCGCTGACGCCGCCGAGCCCACTCGACACAGCCCCTCACGACAGTCCCAATGAAATCGGAGCGAACATGACCGAGATCCCCCGAACCATGAACGCCAGCGTCCTGACCGAGGTCCAGTCGATCGCGGTCGAGCAGCGTCCCGTTCCGGCGGTCGCCCCCGACGAGGTGCTCGTCCAGGTCGCCGCCGTCGGCGTGTGCGGATCGGACGTGCACTACTACCAGCACGGCCGCATCGGCGACTTCGTCGTGGAGGCACCGATCATCCTCGGACACGAGCTGAGCGGACGCATCGTGGCGGTGGGCGACGACGTCGACCCCGCCCGCATCGGCCGCCGCGTCGCCGTCGAGCCGCAGCGGCCCTGCCGCGTGTGCGAGTTCTGCAAGGCGGGCCAGTACAACCTGTGCCCGAAGATGGAGTTCTTCGCGACGCCGCCCATCGACGGTGCGTTCTGCGAGTACGTCACCATCCAGGCCGACTTCGCCTTCGACATCCCCGACTCGATCAGCGACAACGCCGCGGCGCTCATGGAGCCGCTGTCGGTCGGGATCGCCGCCGCCCAGAAGGGCGGCGTCAAGGTCGGCGACCGCGTCCTCATCGCCGGCGGTGGCCCGATCGGCATCATCGCCGCGCAGGTGGCGCGCGCGTTCGGGGCGAGCGAGGTCATCGTCTCCGACATCAACCCCTCCCGTCGCGAGCTCGCGCAGCAGTACGGAGTGACGCGTGTGGTCGACCCGGCGGCGGAGTCCCTGGACGGCCTGGACGCCCACGTCTTCATCGACGCATCCGGAGCGGCCCCGGCGATCCGGGCCGGAATCCGGGCCACGCGCCCCGGCGGCACCGTCGTCCTCGTCGGGAGCGCGGACGAGATCCCCTTCTCGGTGCCCGACGTCGCGATGCGCGAGATCAACGTCACCGGCATCTTCCGCTACACCGGGACGTGGCCCATCGCACGCACGCTCGTGGAGTCGGGCCAGGTCGACCTGGATTCGCTCGTGACCCACGTCTTCGGGCTCGAGCAGGTCGAAGAGGCGCTCACCGGAGACGGCGCGCTGGACAGCCTCAAGCGCATCGTGCGTCCCGGCGTCGCGCGGGTCGCGGATCCCGTGGCGGCGGCGCGGGGTGAGGCATGAGCGACACCCTGCTCTCGGTCCGGGGCGTCTCCAAGTCGTTCCCCGGTGTGAAGGCCCTCGACGACGTCTCCTTCGAGGTGCGTCCGGGCACCGTCCACGCGCTGTGCGGGGAGAACGGTGCCGGCAAGTCGACCCTCATGAAGATCATCAACGGCATCTACCAGCCCGACACCGGCGAGATCCGCGTGCGCGGCGAGGAGGTGCGGATCCGCAACCCCATCGAGGCGCGCGCGCAGGGGATCGCGATGATCGCGCAGGAGCTCAACTTCGTCCCCGAGATGACGATCGCGGAGAGCTTCTTCCTCGGACGCCTGCCGATGAAGTTCGGCAAGGTCGACTGGCGCCACATCCGCCGCGAGGCCCGCCGCATCCTGAAGGCGGAGGGTCTCGACTTCTCCATCAACCGGCGCCTGAGCACGCTCACGGTGTCGGAGATCCAGACGCTGGAGATCGTGCGGGCCGTCTACCACAGCGCCGACGTGCTGATCATGGACGAGCCGACCTCGGCCATCGCGCACAAAGAGGTCGAGTCGCTGTTCGCCAAGATCCGCGCACTGCGCGCCGAGGGCAAATCCATCATCTACATCTCGCACAAGATGGACGAGGTCTTCGAGCTGGCCGACGACATCAGCGTGCTCCGGGACGGCGCCGTCGTCAGCTCGCAGCGCGCCGATGAGATCACCTCGGCACAGGTCATCGCGCAGATGGTCGGCCGCGACCTGGACCACCAGTCGTATCCGAAGGAGCGCATCGAGATCGGCCCCACGGTCTTCCGGGCCTCCGGCCTGTCCAGCCGTCACCTGTTCGAGAACATCGATCTGGAGATCAAGGCCGGCGAGATCGTGGGTCTCGCGGGCCTCATCGGCGCCGGACGCAGCGAAGTGGTCAGGGCGATCTTCGGACTGGACTCGCTGGATGCCGGGACGATCGAGGTCGACGGCAAGCCCGCCGACATGTCCACCCCGCGCAAGGCGATCGCCAACGGCGTCGCGATGCTCTCCGAGGACCGGCGCCTGGTCGGCATCATCCCGAAGCTGAGCATCAAGAAGAACGCGACGCTGGCGAGCCTGCGCAAGGTGATCCACGGCGGCTTCGCCCACCCGCGCAAGGAGGAGAAGCTCGTCGAGGAGTACTTCTCCAAGATGAACGTCAAGGCGCCCAGCACCGAGACGCGCATCGAGTCCCTCAGCGGCGGCAACCAGCAGAAGGTGCTGCTCGCGCGGTGGCTCATCGCCGACCCCAAGGTGCTGCTGCTGGACGAACCGACCCGCGGCATCGACGTGGGCGCGAAGTACGAGATCTACAAGATCATGACCGAGCTCGCCCGGCAGGGGCGCGGCATCCTCATGATCTCTTCCGAGCTGCCTGAGCTGATCGGCATGTGCGACCGGATCTACGTCATGTCGGGCGGGCGCCTGACGGCGGAGCTGGAGCCCCCGCAGTTCTCGCAGGAGACGATTCTGAAATTCGCCATGAACGAAATCGAGGTGGCCTGACGTGCTGGAAAAGCTGAAATCCCTGGAGCTCAGCCGCTACTCCATATTCATCATCCTCGTGGTGGTGCTGGTAGCGGCGAGCATGCTGAGCCCGAACTTCCTCAGCACGGACAACGTGTTCAACGTGCTGCGCCAGGTCGCGGTCATCACGATCCTCGCCTACGGCGCCATGACGCTGATCATCGGCGGCATGATCGACCTGTCCGCCGGAGCGGTCATGGCCTTCGCGGGCGTGGCGTCGGTGATGGTCTACAAGTCCACCGGCAACCTCCTGTTCGGTGTGCTCGCGGGCATCGCCGTCGGCATGATCTGCAACCTCATCAACGCCTTCCTCGTGGCCACGCTGCGCACGCCCGCGTTCATCGTGACCCTCGGCATGATGCTGATGGCGCGCGGCGCCGTGCTGGAGCTGACGCAGGGCCAGAACGTCCTGCAGCTGGGCGACTTCATCCTCATCGGTCAGGGAAACCTCGGCTGGCTGCCGATCCCCGTGCTGATCCTCATCATCGTCACGATCGTGATCTGGTACCTCATGAACCAGACCCGCTACGGCCGCTCGGTGTACGCCGTCGGCGGTAACGAGGAGGCCGCACGGGCGGCGGGCATCGCGGTGGAGAAGGTGAAGTACCAGGCGTTCCTGGTCAACGGCGCCCTCGTCGGCATCGCCGGCGTCATCTTCATGTCGCGCGTGAACGCGGGGCTCCCCAACGCCGGAATCGGCTACGAGCTCCAGGCGATCACGGCACCCATCATCGGTGGTACGAGCTTCTCCGGCGGTGTCGGCACCGTCTTCGGGACGCTCGCCGGAGCGCTCATCGTCGGCGTGCTGGGCAACATCATGAACCTCATCGGCATCGGCTCCTACGTGCAGCAGATCGTGATGGGCCTCATCATCGTCGTCGCCGTGGCGTACGACGTCTTCAGCAAGCGGGGCAAGGCCCGCACGACGATCCTCAAGTCCGACGCGAAGGGCGACACGCTGCCCACCGCGCGGGAAGGAACAGTTCCAGCCGGAGGTGGGACAGCCGCATCCTGACTCGCATCACACGTCACCGAATGAACCCGAACACATAAGGAGAGCACAATGACGACTCTTACCCGCAAGATCATGGCGCTGGGGGCGGCCGCGGCCGTGGCCCTGAGCCTCGGCGGCTGCGCCGTGTCCACCGGAAACCCCGCCTCCGGCGGCGAGACCGAGCGTGAGAAGAAGGACGAGTACCGCGTCGCGTACATCGCCCGCGCGCAGGCCGACTCGTTCGCCGCGTGGCTGGCCAACGAGATGAAGGCCGCCGCCGAGGACTACGACGACATCACCCTCGAGGTCTTCGACGGCCAGGCCGACGACGAGGTCGAGAACCGGATGATCGAGAACGCGATCGCCAACAAGTTCGACGCCATCATCGTCCAGCCCAACAACGGCGACGCGCAGAGCCCGTACATCCAGCAGGCCATCGACGCCGGCATCGTGACCATCACGACCAACCCGCGCGTGGAGGGTCTCGACGGTGGCGACTCCGTCGACGCGAACCCCTACGACCAGGGCGCCGTCGTCGCGCAGCTGGCGCTGGAGCAGGTGCCCGAGAACGCGAAGGTCGTCGTCCTGACCGGCCCGGCGGGCAACTTCCACAGCACGGCGCGTCGTGACGCGTGGCAGAAGGAGTTCTTCGACAAGCGCCCCGACGTGACGATCGTCGCCGAGGACACCGCGAACTGGAACAAGGATGAGGCGCTCACCCTCATGGAGGACTGGTCGCTGGCCAACTCCGAGATCGACGCCATCATCTCGATGAACGACAACATGGCCGCCGGCGCGCTCGAAGCGCTCAAGGGCAAGTCGGGCTTCGAGGGCATCCTCGCCTACGGCGTGGACGGCACGCCCGAGGCGACCCTGCTGATCCAGGAGGGTCTGCTGACCGCCTCCACGCTGCAGAACGCACGCGAGCTGGCCGAACTCAACATGAAGTCGGTGCACGAGCTGCTCACCGGCGAGGCCGACGAGATCAACGTCGACATCGGCAACCCGCTGATCACGTCGGAGAACGTGCAGGAGTACATCGACCTCTACCTCGAGGCCGGCCTGCTCTGATCCACCCACCCGAGCGGGGGACCGGCATCACGCCGTCCCCCGCTCGGGCGCGTCCGCCCCACCCCGTCGAAAGGAATGACGTGTCCGTCATCGACAAGTTCTCCCTCCAGGGCCGCACCGCCCTGGTCACCGGCGCCACGCGCGGCCTCGGCCACGCGTTCGCCACGGCCCTGGCTGAAGCCGGCGCCGACATCGTCGTCCACGGGCGGGATCAGGCCGCCGCCGAAACGGTCCGCGATGAGATCGAGGCGCTCGGCCGGAAGGCCTACGTCGTGCTCGGCGACCTCACCGAGGCCGGCGGCGCCCAGCAGGTCGTCGACGCGTCGATCGCCGCCGCCGGCGCCATCGACATCCTCGTGAACAACGCGGGTGCCTGCATCCACCGCCCCGCCCTCGAGGTGACCGACGACGAGTGGTCGTACGTCATGGACACCAACGTCACGGCCCTGTGGCGCATGTCGCAGGCCGCCGGGCGTCACATGGTGGAGCGCGGATCGGGCTCGATCGTCAACGTCGGATCCATCTCGGGCATGATCGTCAACCGCCCGCAGATGCAGCCGGCCTACAACGCCTCCAAGGCCGCCGTGCACCAGCTCACCAAGTCGCTCGCGGCCGAGTGGGCGCCCCTGGGCGTGCGCGTGAACGCCCTCGCGCCCGGCTACATCAAGACCGACATGTCGCCCGTGGACGAGCCGCAGTTCCGCCGCATGTGGATCGAGGATGCCCCGCAGCAGCGGTACGCGACCCCGGACGAGCTCGGCCCCGCGATGGTGTTCCTCGCCTCCGACGCGGCGAGCTTCATGTCCGGCACGGTGCTGGTCGTCGACGGCGGCTACACGCTGTTCTGATTCCTCACCGACGTCCACCGGCTGTCCCCGCTCCGCGCGGGGGCAGCCGGTTCGTCGTCTGCGGAGGAGGCGGGCGGGATGTCGGCGGCACACCGTAGGCTGGAGGCGTGACGACCGCTCTGTACCGCCGCTACCGCCCCGAGGCGTTCGGCGAGATGATCGGGCAGTCCCAGGTGACCGATCCGCTCATGACGGCGCTGCGCAGCGACCGCGTCGGGCACGCGTATCTGTTCTCCGGCCCGCGCGGGTGCGGCAAGACCACATCCGCCCGCATCCTGGCGCGCTGCCTCAACTGCGCCGCCGGCCCCACCGACACCCCGTGCGGCACGTGCGACAGCTGCGTCGAGCTCGGACGCGGCGGCGGCGGCTCGCTCGACGTCGTCGAGATCGACGCGGCCAGCCACAACGGCGTCGACGACGCCCGCGACCTGCGCGAACGCGCGATCTTCGCGCCGGCCCGCGACCGCTTCAAGATCTTCATCCTGGACGAGGCGCACATGGTGACGCAGCAGGGCTTCAACGCCCTGCTCAAGCTCGTCGAGGAGCCCCCCGAGCACGTCAAGTTCATCTTCGCCACGACCGAGCCCGAGAAGGTGCTCGGCACGATCCGCTCGCGCACCCACCACTATCCGTTCCGGCTCGTGCCGCCTGCCGCGATGCTCGAATACGTGCAGGAGCTGTGCCAGACCGAGGGCGTCGAGGTCGAGCCCGGAGTGCTGCCGCTCGTCGTGCGCGCGGGCGGCGGATCGCCGCGAGACACCCTGTCGCTGCTCGACCAGCTCATCGCCGGCTCCGATGTGTCGGACGGCCCCGAGGGAGTCGTCACGGTGCGCTACGAGCGGGCCGTCGCGCTGCTGGGCTACACGCACGCCGAACTCCTGGACGAGGTCGTGGAGGCCTTCGGCCAGAGCGATCCGGCCGGCGCCTTCGCGGCGGTCGACCGCGTCGTGCAGACCGGCCAGGACCCGCGCCGTTTCGTCGACGACCTCCTCGAGCGCCTGCGCGACCTCATCGTCATCGCCGCGACCGGACAGGGCGCCTCTGCGGTGCTGCGCGGCGTTCCCACCGAGGAGCTCGAGCGGATGGGGCGCCAGGCTGCGCTCTTCGGCGCCGACCGCCTCTCGCGCACCGCCGACCTCGTCGTCGCGGCGCTGGATGAGATGACCGGCGCCACCTCGCCGCGTCTTCAGCTCGAGCTGCTCGTCGCGAGGGTGCTCGCCCGCACCGCCGCCCCCGCTTCCTCGGAGCCGCCCGCCCCCGCCGCGCCCGCGCCCCCGGCGAATGTGCATCAACCCGGCGAGAGTGCACCGGATACGGTGCCGGTTCGCCGAGACGATGCACTCTCGGCGCCCGCAACGCCCATCAACGAGCCCGCCCCGCCGGAGCCCGAGACCGAGCCCGAACCCGAGTTCGCTCCGCCCGCCCCGTCCGGGCCGTTCACGGCGCAGCGGATGCGTGACGCCTGGCCCGAGATCCTCGCGCGGCTGGAGGAGCTCAGTCGCTCGTCGTGGCTGCTGGCGTCCGGCGCGCGCGTCCTCGCCCTTGACGACGACGTGCTGACCCTCTCCTTCGCCAGCCAGAGCGACCTGGCGTCGTTCAAGAAGCGCGGCGCCGGCACCGGCCCGAGCGAAGACCTCCGGCAGGCGATCCTGGGCGTTCTCGGCATCAGGGTGAAGTTCATCGCCCGGCACGACGGCGACGGCCCAGGCGGTACCGGACCCGGGGCGCCGGAGCCGTCCCCGCCCGCGCCGGAGAGCGTCCCACCCGCCCCGGAGACGGCGCCGCCCGCACCCGAGCGACGGCCGGCGGCTGCCGCCGCGGCCCCGGTGACCGAATGGGCGGTCGCGCCCATCCCGTCGACCCCGCCCGCCGACGCCCCGGCGCCGCCCAGCGCCCTGTCCGCTGCCGTCGCCGCCCAGTTCGCCGTCGATGACGAGCCGGAGGATGCCGCGCCCGCCGCGCGACCCGTCGCCACGCTGGCCCGCGTCCGCGAAGGCGACGTGCTCCCCGACGGCGAGAGCGGCGCCGTCGCGCCCGACGACGCGGAAGATATCCCCGCTCCCGAGGCGCCGCGCGACGTTCCCGTTCCTCCGGTGGTGGCACCGCGGATCACGCCCGCCCGCGGGGGTGTGCAGCGCTACGGCGAGGCGGTCGTGCGGCAGGTGCTCGGCGCGACGTTCGTGCGTGAAGAGCCGCATCAGGCCCCGACGAGGTTCGCCTGATGTACGACGGCATCGTCCAAGACCTCATCGACGAATTCGGCCGCCTGCCGGGCATCGGGCCGAAGTCGGCGCAGCGCATCACGTTCCACATCCTCCAGTCGCCGTCCTTCGACGTGTCGCACCTGGCCCGGCTGCTCGCCGAAGTGCGCGAGAAGGTGCGGTTCTGCGAGGTGTGCGGAAACGTCTCCGAGCAGGATCGCTGCTCCATCTGCCGCGATCCGCGCCGCAACGAGACCCTCATCTGCGTCGTCGAAGACGCCAAGGACGTCGCCGCCATCGAGCGCACACGCGAGTTCCGCGGTCTCTACCACGTGCTCGGCGGCGCGATCAGCCCCATCGCCGGCGTCGGCCCCGACGACCTGCGCATCACGCAGCTCATGCAGCGACTCGCGGACGGGACGGTGCAGGAGGTCATCCTCGCCACCAACCCCAACCTCGAGGGCGAGGCGACGGCGACCTACCTCAGTCGCCTGCTGCACACCCTCGAGATCCGCGTCACGCGCCTGGCATCGGGCCTCCCCGTCGGCGGCGACCTCGAATACGCGGATGAGGTGACCCTCGGCCGCGCATTCGAGGGCCGACGCACCCTGTGAACGCGATCGCGCGGTTCACCCCGCGCGGATGGCTGCTGTTCGCCGCGATGGCGGTGCTGTGGGGGATGCCCTACCTGTTCATCAAGCAGGCGGTCGACTCCTTCTCACCGCCCGCCGTCGTGTGCATCCGCACGCTGGGCGCGGCCATCCTCCTCCTCCCGTTCGCCCTGCGCCGCGGAGTGCTCCGCGAGGCGTGGCGCGCATGGCCGTGGGTGCTGCTCTTCGGTCTCCTCGAGATGGCGGGGCCCTTCCTGCTGCTCAGCCACGCCGAGCTGACGCTGTCGTCGGGGCTGACCGGCCTGCTCGTGGCGACAGTGCCGCTGTTCGCCGCCCTGATCGCCTTCGCCGGCGGAGACCGCGGCGCGCTCCGCCCCGTGCGCGCGGTGGGGCTCGCGATCGGCTTCGCCGGCGTCGCGGTGATCGTCGCGGGTCCCGGCCTGGGCCAGTCCGACGGCCTGGGCGGCCTGGTCGCGACGGGGGAGGTGCTGCTCGTGGCCGTCTGCTACTCGATCGCCCCCTTCGTCGTCGCCACGCGCCTGCGCCACGTGCCGTCGCTGGGCACCGTGACGTTGTCGCTGCTGCTCGTGGGCCTCGGGTACCTGCCGGCGGCGCTGCTCACCCAGCACACCGTCCCCACCACCGCCAGCGTCGCCTCGGCCGTCGCGCTGACGGTCCTGTGCACCGCCGTGGCCTTCCTGGCGTTCTTCGCGCTCATCAAAGAGGTCGGCCCTGCCCGCGCCCCGTTGTTCACCTACGTCAACCCGGTCATCGCGATAGCGCTGGGCGTCCTCGTCCTCGGTGAGCCGCTCACGTGGGGGCTGCTGGCCGGTTTCCCCCTCGTGATCCTGGGATGCTGGCTCGCCGCGACCGGCGGGACGACCCGCGTGCGCCGCCGCGCCGGCGAACCTCCGGCGGTGGCGGCCGGCTGAGCCGGCGCGACGCATGTCGGCTGCGGCATCCGCACCTCCGTAAGATGGTGCGTCGGGCGCGCACCGCGCCGTCTCTCGCCGGAGGCATGCCGGCGACGCATCCCGGGAGTACCAACGTGGCGCTGATCGTCCAGAAATACGGCGGTTCGTCGGTCGCCGACGCCGAAAGCATCAAGCGCGTCGCCAAGCGCATCGTCGACACCCGTCGCGCCGGCCACGAGGTCGTCGTGGCCGTGAGCGCCATGGGTGACACCACCGACGAGCTGCTCGAGCTGGCGGGGGAGGTCGCGCCCATCCCCGCGCCCCGGGAGCTGGACATGCTGCTCTCCAGCGGTGAACGCATCTCGATGGCCCTCCTGGCGATGGCGATCCACTCGATGGGCTTCGAGGCGCGCTCGTTCACGGGCAGCCAGGCCGGCATGATCACGGATGCCACGCACGGGGCGGCCCGCATCGTCGACGTCACCCCCGTGCGACTGCGGGAAGCCCTCGACGACGGCGCCATCGTCATCGTCGCCGGCTTCCAGGGCTTCAACCGCGACACGCGCGACATCACGACCCTCGGCCGCGGCGGATCCGACACGACCGCCGTCGCCCTCGCCGCAGCGCTGAACGCCGACGTGTGCGAGATCTACAGCGACGTCGACGGCATCTTCACCGCCGATCCCCGCGTCGTGCCGCGGGCACGGAAGCTCGACCGCATCTCCAGCGAGGAGATGCTGGAGCTCGCCGCCAACGGCGCGAAAGTCCTCTACATCCGCGCCGTGGAGTACGCCCGCCGGCACGGCGTCGTCATCCACGCACGGTCCACCTTCAGCTCGGGCGAGGGTACGTGGGTGCTCGACCGCTCGCGCACCTCCGACCTCATCCCCCAGGGAGCCCACATGGAAGAGCCCATCGTCGCCGGCGTCGCCACGGACCTCAGCCAGGCGAAGATCACCGTGATCGGCGTACCCGACGTCCCCGGCAAGGCGGCGGAGATCTTCAAGATCGTCGCCAAGTCCGGCGCCAACGTCGACATGATCGTGCAGAACGTCTCGGCGGCGGCCACCGGGCGCACCGACATCTCCTTCACCCTTCCCAAGACGGATGCCGCGACCGCCCTGCGCGCGCTGGCTGCGGATCAGGCCGGAGTCGGGTTCGAGAGCCTCGTGCACGACGACCAGATCGGCAAGCTCTCCGTCGTCGGCGCCGGCATGCGCACGCACTCGGGTGTGTCGGCGACGCTGTTCGAGGCGCTGAGCGTGACCGGGATCAACATCGAGATGATCTCGACGTCGGAGATCCGCATCTCCGTCGTGCTCCGCGGCGACGACCTGGCGGAGGCGGCCCGCGCCGTGCACGCCGCCTACGGCCTGGACGGCGACGTCGAGGCGACGGTCTACGCCGGCACCGGCCGCTGACGGCCCGCGCCCTCCGCCGCTCGCGCTGCCTCGGTCGCGCAGAACTCAGGAGACACGCCGCGCGACGGGTGCCGGCGGGGTCCGGATGTGCCGGATCTCCTGAACGTGCGGCGGCGACCCCGACGGATGCGGCGGGCTCGCCGTTCTGCCGACTCGCGCCGGCCTGACGCCATGCCCGGGTGCGAGGGGCCACCGGCCCCGCGCGCCGCCGATAGAATCGGGCCACCGCGACTCCGCGGCATCCACCCGCAGCATCCCGCCCCGCAGCATCGAGGTACCGCCATGACCCGCATCTCCGATTCAGGACTCTCCGTCGCCGTCGTGGGCGCCACCGGCCAGGTCGGCGGTGCGATGCTCGACATCCTCGAGGAGCGCGGATTCCCCGTGCGCGAGCTGCGCGCCTTCGCCACCGCTCGCTCGGCCGGCTCCGACGTCGTCTTCCAGGGCAAGGCCGTTCTCGTCGAAGACGTCGCCACCGCCAAGCTCGGCGGCATCGACATCGCCCTCTTCTCCGCCGGTGCGACCGGATCGCGGGCGCACGCCCCTCGTTTCGCCGAGGCGGGCGCGCTCGTCATCGACAACTCCAGCGCGTGGCGCATGGACCCCGACGTGCCGCTGGTGGTGAGCGAGGTGAACCCGCACGCGATCTCCGAGGCGCGCAAGGGCATCATCGCCAACCCGAACTGCACCACGATGGCCGCCATGCCGGTGCTCAAGGTGCTCCACGGCGAGGCGGGCCTGGAGCGGCTCATCGTCAGCACGTACCAGGCCGTGAGCGGCTCGGGTCAGGCCGGCATCCAGGAGCTGCTCGGCCAGGTCGAAGGCGTCCTCGCGCAGGGCGACGTCGAGCGCCTCGCGCGGGACGGCTCCGCGCTGGATTTCCCGCAGCCCGACAAGTACATCGCCCCGATCGCCTTCGACGTCATCCCGTTCGCCGGCAACCTGGTCGACGACGGCTCGAACGAGACCGACGAGGAGAAGAAGCTCCGCAACGAGAGCCGGAAGATCCTCGAGCTGCCCGAGCTGCGCGTCTCCGGCACATGCGTGCGCGTCCCGGTCTTCACGGGCCACTCCCTCAGCATCAACGCCGAGTTCGCGCGGGACATCACGCCCGAGCACGCCCGCGCAGTGCTGTCGTCGGCGCCCGGGGTGAAGCTGGAAGAGGTCCCCACGCCGCTGCAGGCCGCAGGGACCGACCCCAGCTATGTCGGCCGCATCCGCGCCGACCAGTCGGCGCCCGAGGGCAAGGGTCTGGCGCTGTTCATCAGCAACGACAACCTGCGCAAGGGTGCGGCCCTCAACGCGGTGCAGATCGCCGAGATCGTGGCGGCCCGCATGGGCGCCGAAGCCTGAGGACCGGGGGTTTTCTCTCGACGTCGAGCGGTCGGATATCTTGATGTCGAGAGAGCAGGACCTGCCCGCCTAGAATTGTCGGGTGACTGAAGACGTCGACGTGCTGCTCATCGGCGGCGGGATCATGAGCGCGACCCTGGGGACGCTGCTGAAGGATCTCCAGCCCGATTGGAAGATCGTGGTGTGCGAGCGTCTCAGCGACGTCGCCCTGGAGAGTTCCAACGCGTGGAACAACGCCGGCACCGGCCACGCGGCGCTGTGCGAGCTGAACTACATGCCCCAGGGGCCGGACGGAAAGCTCGACCCGGCGAAGGCGATCGCCATCAACGAGCAGTTCCAGCAGAGCCGCCAGCTGTGGTCCACCCTCGTGGAGGAGGGCGTGCTGGATGCGCCGTCCACCTTCATCAACGCCACGCCGCACATGACCTTCGTCCGCGGGGAGAAGGACGTCGAGTATCTCCGCAAGCGCTACGAGGTGCTCAAGAAGGAGCCGCTGTTCGCCGGCATCGAGTACAGCGAGGATTCGCGCGTCATCCACCAGTGGGCCCCGCTCCTGATGAAGCAGCGCCTCAAGAGCGACCAGCCCTTCGCCGCCACCCGCGTGCCCTCCGGTACCGATGTCGACTTCGGCGCGCTCACGCGTCAGCTCTTCGCCCACCTGAAGGACTCCGGCGTCGACGTCGTGACCAACTGCGAGGTGCGCAAGCTCAAGCGCCAGAAGGATGGCGCGTGGCTGGCGACCTACCGCGGGACGGTCGGGCGCACCCCCGGCAGCATCCGCGCGAAGTTCGTCTTCGTCGGCGCGGGCGGCTGGGCGCTGAAGCTCCTGCAGCGCTCGGGCATCCCCGAGATCAAGGGCTACGGCGTCTTCCCCATCGGCGGGCAGTGGCTGAAGACCTCCAACCCGGCCATCGTCGCGCAGCACCGCGCGAAGGTGTACTCGCAGGCGTCGGTCGGCGCGCCCCCCATGTCGGTGCCGCACCTGGACACGCGGGTCGTGGATGGCGAGACCTCGCTGCTGTTCGGTCCGTTCGCGACCTTCAGCCCCAAGTTCCTCAAGAACGGCTCGATGCTCGACATCGTCACCCAGGTGCGCGCGCACAACCTCTGGCCGATGCTGAAGGTCGCCATCGACAACCCCAGCCTCCTGCGGTATCTCGTCGGTGAACTGCTGAAGAACCACGCCAAGAAGGTCGACAGCCTCCGCACGTTCGTGCCCACCGCGAAGGATGAGGACTGGGAGCTGCTGAACGCCGGTCAGCGCGCGCAGGTGATGAAGCGCGACCCGAAGAAGGGCGGCGTGCTGCAGTTCGGCACGGAGGTCGTCACGGCGGAGGATGGCTCCATCGCCGGCCTGCTCGGCGCATCCCCGGGTGCATCCACGGCCGTGTCGATCATGCTCGGCCTGCTGAAGACCTGCTTCCCCGACCGCATGCCCGAGTGGGAGGGACGGCTGAAGGCGCTCATCCCCAGCTACGGCGAGACGCTCAATCCGCGGCCCGAGGTGGCGCGCGAGATCACCGGCGAGACCGCGCAGGTCCTGGCGCTCACGGCGTAGCACCGCGCATGGCGAAGCTGTACTTCCGCTACGGCGCGATGAACTCCGGCAAGTCCACCGGGCTGCTGCAGGCGGCGTACAACTACGAGGAGCGCGGTCAGCAGGTGCTGCTGGCCAAGCCCGTGATCGACACCAAGGGTGCCGAGCGGATCGAGAGCCGGCTCGGCGTGGCGCGCACGGTCGATTTCCTGATCGGGCCGCACGACGACGCACGCGCGGCCTTCGCCGCGGCAGCCGGTGACCGTCCGATCGCGTGCCTGCTCGTGGACGAGGCGCAGTTCCTCACCCCGGAGCAGATCGACGACCTGCTGCGGGTGGCCGTGCTGGATGACATCCCCGTGATCGCTTACGGCATCCGCACCGACTTCCGCACCGAGGCCTTCCCTGGCTCCCGGCGGCTCCTGGAGGTCGCCCACAGTCTGGAAGAGCTCAAGACCATCTGCCGATGCGGGCGCAAGGCGATCTTCAACGCGCGCCTCGTGGACGGCCGCTTCGTCTTCGACGGCGATCAGGTCGCCATCGACGAAGGCACCACGACGGGAGTCGTGACGTACGAGTCGATGTGCGCGGTGTGCTACCTGCGGGAATCGGGCGGGCGCCTCGACGGCCGCTGAGCGCACCTGACCCGGTGCCTTCGGGCGGATACGCTGGCATCATGCGAGTACTCCTGGCCGGCGGCGCCGGTTACATCGGCGCGCACACCGCCGTGTCCCTGCTGGATGCCGGTCATGAGGTCGTGCTGCTGGACGATCTGTCGGGCACGAGCGCGGTGGCCGCCGAGCGGGTCGCGCAGATCACCGGCAAGCCCGCGCCTCTGGTGGTGGGGGATGCGGCCGACCGCGAGGTCGTCGAGGGCGTCTTCGCCGCGCACGGCCCGATCGACGCGATCATCCACCTGGCCGCGTTCAAGGCCGTGGGGGAGTCGACGCAGATCCCGCTGGAGTATTACCGCAACAACCTCGACACGACGTTCGCGCTGGCCGACGTCGGTGTCCGCCACGGCATCCGCTCGTTCGTGTTCTCCAGCACCGGCACGGTGTACTCCGACCCCGCCGACCTCCCTTTCACCGAGGAGGCCACCACGAGCGTGGACCTCTCCAACGCCTACAGCAAGTCCAAGCGCATGAACGAGGTCGTCCTCGCCGACCTGGCGCGCGTGAACCCCGAGCTGAACGTCACGGTGCTGCGCTACTTCAACCCGGTCGGCGCGCACCCCAGCGGCCTCATCGGCGAGGATCCGGCAGGGATCCCCAACAACCTGATGCCGTACGTCTCGCGCGTGGCGATCGGGGCGCTGGAGGAGATCGGGATCTTCGGCGACGACTACGACACCCCCGACGGCACCGGCCTGCGGGACTACATCCACGTCGTCGACCTGGCCGAAGGTCACGTCGTGGCCCTCGAGCAGGCGAAGCCGGGATACGCCGTGTACAACCTGGGCACCGGCACCCCGGTGAGCGTGCGGGAGCTCATCGCCTCGTTCGAGAAGGCCGTCGGCCGCGAGCTGCCTGCGCGCGTCCTCCCGCGCCGGCCGGGGGATGTCGCCGCGACCTACTGCGACCCCTCGAAGGCCGCGCGGGACCTGGGCTGGCGCACGCGCCTGTCGATCGACGACGCCTGCCGCGACTACTGGAACTGGCAGAGCCACAACCCCGCCGGGTACGCCACCGCCCGCTGACGCTCAGGTGTGCTGCGTCACGGCAGGTCGCCGTGGCGGGAGCGGGACGAGCATCGACGTACGGCGCTGATAGTCGGCGTACGCCGGATACTTCGACGCGCTGATCGACTCCGTGAAGATCGTCGAGCCGATGAACAGCACCGTGAGCAGCGTCGGTCCCACGATCGTCCAGTTCACCAGGCCACCCCAGATTCCCAGGCCCGCCGAGAGGGCGGCGACGGCGCCGATGCCGTAGAACACCCACCACTGCGCCTGCTCGAAGAAGAAGTTCGGGTGCCGGCTGAAGCGGAAGAGGCCCGTCGTGACGAACCCGGGCTCCAACGTGCCGCCCGCCCGCTTCTTGGCCTGATGGAAGTCCCACTGCTGCTGGTCGGCGACGAACTCGTCGACCAGGAAGGCGAGGAACAGCATGGCCAGCCCCGTATCCCACGCGGTCAACCGCGTCGGATGCTGCCACGCCATGAACGCCGGAAGCGAGATGAGCACCAGCAGCGCGTTCTGGTACAGCACGATGAACAGCAGATTGAACACCTGGAACACGGCAGGGCTCATGCGCGAGCGCAGGATCGCCCAGCGGTAGTCCTCCATGCCGGTGTAGCCGCCCTTGCGGGCGAAGTTGAAGGTCAGCCGCGCCCCCCACGCCGTCACCACGAGCGCCATCAGGATCAGGCGCGACGCGTCGCGGCCGTCGACGATCGCGGCGACGGCGAAGATCCACACGTACGCGACCGGGACGATCGACCAGATGCGGTCGACCCACGAGGTGTCCTTGGTGACGAGGGACAGCACCCAGCACGCCGCGCAGGTGACGGCGGCCAGGAGTACGACGATCAGGAGCGGATCCACGGCCCCAGGCTAGTGCGCTTGTGGCAGCGGCCCCAGGGCCGGTAATGTGGTCGGACCACAGGAGGTTCCATGGAAGACCGCTCAGCCCTCCGCGCGTGGCAGGTCGTGCTCGAACACATCGAGACCGAGCTGCGCGCGGGACGCGTGGCACCCGGCGACCGGCTGGCACCCGAGCGGGAACTGGCGACGCAGCTGGGAGTCGGCCGGTCCAGCGTGCGGGAAGCCCTGCGCGTGCTGGAGGTGCTGGGCCTGCTGCGCACCGCGACCGGCTCAGGACCCACCTCCGGCGCGATGATCGTGGCCGCCCCTCGCGGCGGCGTGTCCGCTCTTCTGCGGCTGCAGGTGGCGGCGAACGGCTTCCCCGTCGACGACGTCGTGCGCACGCGCGTCGTGCTGGAGGCCGCGGCGCTGGACGAGCTCGCCGGCGATCCGCACCGGGACACCGCGTCCGCCGCCGCGGTGCTGGACGCGATGGATGCCGTGGGCCTCTCGCCGGCGGAGTTCCTCGCTCTGGACGCCCGCTTCCACCTCGCCCTCGTCGAGGCCTCAGGCAACGTCGTGGCCTCGGCCATGATGGAGGGCCTTCGCACCGCGATCGAGTCGTACGTGCTCGCCGGTGCCACCGCGCTGGACGACTGGGACGGCACCGCAGAGCGGCTCCGGACGGAGCATCGCGCGATCGTCTCGGCCATCGACGGAGGCGACGGCGCGACGGCGCGCAGCCTCATCCACGCCCACATCACCCGGTACTACGACGAGGCGGGCCTCGCCCGCCTCTCCTGAGGAGAGAACCCATGGTCACCCGACAGCTGCCTCGGCCCGTCGAGATCTTCGAGCTGATGAAGTTCAAGGCCCCCGAGCTCAACGGGAAGAAGCGGCGACTCGACGGTGCGCTCACGATCGCCGACCTCCGCCGCATCGCGCAGCGGCGTACACCCAAAGCCGCCTTCGACTACACCGACGGCGCCGCCGAGGGCGAGCTGTCGCTGGCCCGCGCGCGGCAGGCGTTCGAAGACATCGAGTTCCACCCGAGCGTGCTGCGCCCCGCGGAGAACGTCGACACCTCCACCACGATCCTCGGTGGACCCAGCGCGCTGCCCTTCGGCATCGCGCCCACCGGGTTCACGCGCCTCATGCAGACCGAGGGGGAGACGGCGGGGGCCTCGGCGGCGGCGGCCGCGGGCATCCCGTTCACCCTCTCCACGCTGGGGACGACCTCCATCGAGGGCGTGCGCCAGGCCAACCCGCACGGGCGCAACTGGTTCCAGCTGTACGTCATGCGTCAGCGCGAGATCTCCTACGACCTCGTCCGCCGTGCCGGGGAGGCGGGCTTCGACACCCTCATGTTCACCGTCGACACCCCCATCGCCGGCGCGCGCCTGCGCGACAAGCGCAACGGGTTCTCCATCCCGCCGCAGCTGACCCTCGGGACGATCGTGAACGCCATTCCGCGTCCGTGGTGGTGGATCGATTTCCTCACGACGCCCAAGCTCGAGTTCGCCTCCCTCACCGACACCGGCGGTACGGTCGGGGACCTCCTCAACGCGGCGATGGATCCCACCATCAGCTTCGACGACCTCGAGGTCATCCGCTCCATGTGGCCGGGGAAGATCGTCGTCAAGGGCGTGCAGAACGTCGAAGACAGCGTGCGCCTGATCGACGCCGGCGTGGACGGGATCATCCTCTCCAACCACGGCGGCCGGCAGCTCGACCGCGCGCCGATCCCGTTCCACCTCCTGCCGCAGGTCGTCCGCGAAGTGGGCAAGGACGCCACGGTCATGATCGACACGGGCATCATGAACGGCGCCGACATCGTCGCATCCGTCGCCCTCGGCGCGAAGTTCACCCTCATCGGCCGGGCGTACCTGTACGGGCTCATGGCGGGCGGACGCGCGGGCGTGGACCGCGCCATCCAGATCCTGCGCAGCGAGATCGAGCGCACGATGGCGCTGCTCGGAGTCGCCTCGCTCGCCGAGCTGGAGCCGGGTCACGTCACGCAGCTCGCGCGTCTGGTGCCCCTCGGTCAGTCCGCGCCGTCCGCAGCCTCCGTCTGAACCCCTGAAACACCACATTCCGGCCGAGACACCACGCGACGCGTGTTGTCTCGGCCGGAATGTGGTGTTTCGCGCGTCAGCGCGCGGGGAGCGTGGGGATGAGGGCGTCGAGGTACGCGGCGGTGTCGGGCCACCCGTGGACCGCGTGGCAGGCAACGCCGAGCGCCAGGACCGGGTAGTCGTTGCCGTCCGGGTCGAGCCGGTCGCCGATGAACAGCATGTCGTCGAGGGGGATGCCGGTGACCTCGGCCAGCTGCGTCATGCCGTAGGCCTTGTCGATGCCGCGGTGGGTGATGTCCACCGACGTCGAACCGCCGGAGCGGACCTCGAGATCGGGGATGCGCGCGGCGACCGCTTCGCGGAGGGCGTTCTTCTTGGCGCCCGTCGGGTCCCACGCCGTCTTGGCCTCCAGCGGAGCACGCTGGCCGAGGGCGGAGAACGTGATCTGCGAGCCGCGGTCCTCCAGGATGTCGCCCCACGTCTCCGACTCCCACAGACCGAGGCGGCGGGCTTCCTCCTCCACGGCGGTCAGGGCGCGCGTCTTCTCGTCGTCGGTGAGTGAGTGGGCGTACACGGTCTCGATCTCACCGCCGGTGAGGCGGTAGTACTGCGTGCCGCACGTGGGCATCAGGTGCACGCGGCCGAGAGTCTCGGCGGAGGCCGCCGGCAGGCGATCGACGACCTGACTGCGGAACTGCGCGAGCTGACCGCCGGAGATGATCGCGACCTCGACCCGTTCGGCCAGCGCGATGAGCAGATCGCCGATGCGCGGATCGATCGGGCTCTTCGAGGGCGCGAGGGTGTCGTCGAGGTCGAAGGCGACGAGGCGGGGCGTGGATGCGGGCACAGTGCTCCTGTCCGAGACGTCTGAGGCAAGAAGAAGGCCCCGTCAGGCGACGGGGCCTTCTTCTCGATGCTACGTGGTCGGGGTGACAGGATTTGAACCTGCGGCCTCTTCGTCCCGAACGAAGCGCGCTACCAAGCTGCGCCACACCCCGTTGCAACCCCCCGAGTCTACCCCGAACCGAGGCATGCTCCGAACCGGCCGCATCCGTCAGCGCGCCGCCACTCGTCTCCGCTGGGCGAGGTGGACCAGGATCGCGACGCCTGCCAGGAGCGCCGCACACCCGCCCGCTCCCACCCGGGCACCGGCGTCGTCCCACAGACCGGTCGCGGCGAGGGCACGTGGGGCGTCATCCGGTGCGGGCTGAGCCACCGGCGGCGTAGGCACGTGCAGCACCTGGCTGGGCACGCCGAAGTCTTCGCTCCAGCGGTAGTCGCGTTCGAGATGGGGGGCCACCGAGGGCTCCTGAGCGGATGCGGCGATCTCCCACACGGCCGTGTAGTACCCCGGCCCCGGCAACTGCCACGGCGAGGTCACGCGGTACGTGCCGCCACCCTGCGCCGGCTCCGTCACCAGTTCCAGTTCGCCGACCGGCACGGCATCGGCCGGCACGTCGGGTCCGGCCGGTGCTGCATCCGTCCGGTACACGACCGCCGTGGCGCGCACGGGGACGAACGCGCCGTCGGCCGAGCGCGGCCACACTCCCTCGACCGGCGTCAGGGTGACGTCGTCGACGAAGTGCCCGGTGGCCGACTCCGGCGCCAGCACCTGCGTCGTGATTCCGGCGGAGAACACGACGGGGCGGGGAATGTCGTCCTCGGTCGTGACGGTGTAGTGCACGGATCCTCCCGGCCCCGCCGTGTGCTGCTGGCCCTCGGTGGTGAAGTACCGCACCGCAGGCGCGATCGTGGCCGAAACCGCCGCGCTCGCGCGCACGGTGAACGGGGCGCCGGCGTCGTCGGGGGCGACGGCACGGATCTCATAGGCGGTCCCCGGCACCGTGCGGGCGAGCTCTGCCGTGCCGGTCTCCGCGAAGACGGCGTTCTCGAGCGCCAGGATCACCGCCGTCCCGGCCCCGCCGTCCATCCGGAGCGTGCCGCGGCGCGGGTCGGCGTCGTCGGTCGTGAGGGTAAGTGCGGCGTCGGCACCCGGTACGGTGACCGCCATGCCTTCGGCGTAGTAGGCCTCCGCCTTCTGCTGGATGTCCGCGGAATGCTCCGGCGCCAGACGCGAGAAGATGTGATCGACCGCTCCGGCGAGGGAGTCGCCGGGGTATCCCCACGAGTGCAGGGTGGTGTCGAGGTCGGCGATGGCCTTGACGGCCCACCCGACGCTCGCCGCCTGCACCGGGTCGGCGGTCTGTCCGTAGGTGGTCACGAGATGGTTGATCCCGGCCAGCTGCTGCGGGGAGAGCCCCGCGGCGTCGCCGCGGACTCCGTGGTCGGTGCTCGGACCGGTCGGAGCCGGGAGCCCCGGCACGATGCAGTAGGTGTGCACGCCGTCGATGAGCATCGATCCGTGCCATCCGTGCGCTGACAGGGGTGCCCACGTGCCGAATCCCGCGCCCTGGGATGCCGCGGAGGCCGGCGGTGCGGTCGTCAGCACGGCGCCGGCGACGGCGAGGCCGAAGAGAAGGGCGAGGATGATGCGGCGCGCCAGCGAGGCGCGGCGGGTGGGCACAGCGGGCATGGACGGCTCCCCTTCGGCGGATCGAATGCACCGATCGTGCCCGCAGCCCCACGCCGCGTACGCCCCGCAGGCAGGGCCTGTGGATGGCCGGCTGCCCGGACGGGGCTGGGGAGGAGAGGCGGCGGCTCAGCGGGGCAGGAGCGTGAGGAGCGTGACCTCGGGGCGGCAGGCGAAGCGCACCGGCGCGTAGATCGAGTGGCCGATCCCCGCGCTGACGTTCAGCGGCACGGTGCGCCCGTCGTGGGTCCAGTCGCTCAGGCCACGGGCCTGATCCAACGGGACGTCGCAGTTGGCCACGAGGGCCTTCCGGCTTCCCGGGATCCGCACCTGTCCGCCGTGCGTGTGGCCGGCCAGCAGCACGTCGGCGCCGAGGTCGGTGAACTCGTCCAGAACTCGCCGATAGGGCGCGTGGGTGACACCGAGGGACAGGTCGCCGTCGCCCAGGCCCGCCAATGCCGTGGCGGTCGCTTCGAGGTCGTCCCAGTCGCGGTGGGCGTCATCGACGCCGAACGCACGGATGCGCAGACCGCCCACCGCGAGCGCCGCGGCGGTGTTGTCGAGGTCGCGCCAGCCCAGCTCGTCCTCGAGGTAGCGGTCGAGGGCGTCCACGTCGAGGTTCTGCACCGCCGGCTTCCGCTTGGACGGGCCGGAGAAGTACAGCAGCGGATTGCGTGGAGACGGGGCCTGCATGTCGTTGGAGCCGTGGACGAAGACGCCCGGAATTCCGGCGAACGGCGCGAAGGCAGCGCGAATGCCGGCAAGGCCCTCCGCGTGGCCGAGGTTGTCACCCGTGTTGACGATGAGGTCCGGGCGCAGGTCGGCCAGGCCGGCGATCCACTGCTGCTTGCGCCTCTGCCAGGGCGCCATGTGCGCATCGGAGAGGTGCAGCACGCGCACGGGCGACGCGCCGGCGGGCAGAACCCGGAGGGCGGCGTACCGGACGGTGAACAGGTATCGCTCGATCCCGATCCCCCAGACGGCGGCGGATGCACCGACCACCCCCACGGCACCGAGGGCCGTGAGGGTGGTCTTGGCGATGGGGCCGGGCGCCACCTAGTCGCAGTCCGCGCTGGTGTAGTTGATCGTGATCGCGGTGCTCCGCGGCGCGACGGTCCCGGCGGCGGGATCGGTTCCGGTCACGCGACCCTGGGCGCCGCCCTCCGGGTCTTCCGTGCACGTGCCGAGCGTCGCTTCGGGGAACGTCTGCCGGAGTGTGGCGAGCGCCTTGACCGGGGCCTGGCCGGTCACATCGGGCACTGCGCCGGCCTGCCCGTTGCTGGGGCTGATCGTGATCGGGGTGCCGCCCGGCGCAGACCCGGACGGGCTCTGCGCGGCCACGATGTCCGTCGGCTGGTCGCTGTCGACCGGTTCGCCGACGACGACCTCCCACCCAGCATCGGTCAGTGTCGCCGTGGCCTGCTCGATCGTCTGCCCGACGACGTCCGGTACCTCACGGGTGACGCGGCGCGTCAGGTTGTTGTCGGGTGCCGGGAAGCGGTCGCCGCCGTAGAACTGGTTGGCGACGCGCTGGATGTCACGCGCCATCGGGTAACGGATGTCCATGAGCCGGCGGCCGTTGTACCACGTGCGTGCGATGTCGCCCTGGCCTTCGACGGTGCCCGCCAGGACCGCGGTGGCGACGTTCGTGGAGGACTCGATCATCCACGACTGCTTCGTCTCATGCGTGCCGGTCTTCCCGATCAGCGGTGTGCCGTCGTACGGGTTCCCCTGCGCGCCGGTGCCCCCGTTCATGACGCCGGCGAGGGCGGATGCGGCCGTCGCGGCGACCTCGGGCGACAGCACGGGCGTGCAGGAGCGCGCCGGAACCAGTTCGGGACGCTCCGTGCCGTCGGTGTCGGTCACGCGGTCGATGACCTTCGGCTGGCAGTACACGCCTCCGTTGGCCACCGTCGCGTAGGCACCGGCCATCGCCAGCGGCGACACGGAGTCGCTCCCGATCACGTTGTAGCCGTTGCGCATCTCGATGTCGCTGCCGTTGGCGAGGGTGACGCCCATCTTCTTGGCCACCTTGGCGATGTCGCACAGGTCGAGCTCCGCGGCCATCCCGAAGAACCCGGTGTTCAACGACTGCCGCGTGAACTGCATCGGCGTGCCGTTGTATCCGGCCTGGTTGTTGAAGTTGCGGACGCGCGTCTTGTCGTAGTTGACGTAGTCGCCGTAGCAGGAGTTGGTCATGTTCGGCACAGGGCGATCCCGGCCGTTGACGACCTCGTTCACCGAGCGGCCCTGCTCGAGCCAGTCGACGAGCGTGAACAGTTTGAACGTCGATCCGGCCTCGAAGCCGTCGGAAGCTCCGAATTGCCGGTCACCGGCATAGACGATCGAGGTGTAGGCGGGATCGGATGCGGCGACGTCCGCGTCTTCGGTGAATCTGGTGTTCTGCGCCATCGCGAGGACGCGGCCGGTCTTCGCCTCGATGCTCACGGAGGCGGCGCCGAACCGCATGCCCTCGACCGAGGCCGGTGCGTAGTCGTCCATCGCCTTCTGGGCGGCGTTCTGAACGTCCACCGCCAGCGTGGTGTAGATGTTGAGGCCGTCCTGACGCAGCGAGCGCAGCCGCTCCTCGGCGGTCTCGCCGAACGCGGGATCGTTGCGGATGACCGAGACCACGTACTGGCAGTAGTAGGGGGCGGCGGATGCGGCGCAACCCTGCGAGGCGGGCGTGATCTGCGGCGTGATGGGCTCCACGGCTGCGGCCACGTACTGGTCGCGCGTGATCTTGCCGTCGTCCAGCAGACGGCTCAGCACGTAGAGCTGGCGACCCTTGGTGGCGCTGTAGCCGTCGGCGGCGGCGAGGTACTGCTCGGGCGTGATCGTGCCCTCGTCGCGGAGGGTGTTGAGCGCCTGGATCGTGCCGGGGTTGACGTCGTCGATCGAGCCGTCGGGTGCCTTGTTGTAGGCGACGCCGTCGGCGTCGAAGATCGTGCCTCTTTCGCCGCGGTCGATGCGGTACGTGTTGGGGTTCTGCACGATGCCCGCGAGCGTGGCGGCCTGACCGAGGCTGAGCTCGGCGGCGGGGACGTTGAAGTAGTACCGGGCGGCGGCCTCGATGCCGTAGTTGGTGCCGCCGAAGTTCGCGATGTTCAGGTAGCCGAGAAGGATGTCGTTCTTGGAATATTCCTTCTCGAGCTGGATCGCGTACCGCATCTCCTGCAGCTTGCGCTCGTAGCCCTCGACGCCGGAGGCCGTCGTCGCCTCCGTCCAGCAGCTCTGCAGCACCTCATCGCGGGTGCGAATGACTTCACCGGCGTCGTCGCGCTCGGCGACGGCGTCGCGCTCGCACTTCTGGATGAGGACGTTCTTGACGTACTGCTGGCTGATCGAGGATCCGCCCTGCGTCTGCCCGCCCTGGGCGTTGCTGAGCAGCGCGCGGGTGGTGCCGATGAGGTCGACGCCGCCGTGCTGGTAGTACCGCGGGTCTTCGGACGACAGGATCGCGTCGTACATCACGGGCGCGACCTGATCGAACTCGACGGGCTGGCGGTTCTGGTCGTAGAACTGCGCGAGCACCTGGTCGCCCGTCCAGATCGTGGTCGGCTGCATGAGCTTGTCGATCTTCAGGATGCTGGGCATGTTGTCGAAGATCGAGATGGCGCTGGATGCGGCTGCCCCCGTGACGGCGATGGCCGGAGTGACGGTGGCGGCCACGAGAAGACCCGCGACGGCGCTGAGACCGACGAGGCCGGCGAGACCGCCGAGCACACCCGTGGCCGTCCGTTTGTGTTCAGGCATAGGCTTGATGCTAAGCCAGATACCTGGGCGAAGTCTCGATAGGCATGCGTCTCGGACGTAGCCGTGCGCCCTCTCCTTCGACGACCGGAGTCGCGATGACCACGTGGGAATACCTCACGGCACCCCTTCTCATCCACAACACCGCCGCCATCCTCAACAACTGGGGTAAGCAGGGCTGGGAGCTCGTGCAGGTGGTGACCGGACCCGAAGGAGGGCTCGTCGGCTACTTCAAGCGGCCCAGCGGCGGCGGTGGCGAGAACGCCGGCCTCGGCGCCGCGGCGCAGGCCGCGCAGCAGTTCGGGGAGGGCGCGTGAGCGTCGCGGAGCGGCTCGCCGACCTCGGTCTCGAGCTGCCGCCGGTCGCAACTCCGGCCGGTGCCTACGTGCCCGCGAAGGTGCACGGCGACCTCGTCTTCACGGCCGGGCAGCTGCCCCTCGTGTCGGGCGCCCTGCCGGCCACCGGCAAGGTCGGCGACGGCCACGGCCTCGTGCCGGCTGCGGACGCCAATGAGTACGCGCGGCTGTGCGCGCTGAACGCGATCGCCGCGGCAGCGGATGCGGCGGGTGGCCTCGAGCGCCTCGCCGGCGTCCTGAAGGTCATCGGCTTCGTCTCCTCCGTCCCGGAGTTCACCGGGCAGCCCGGCGTCATCAATGGCGCGAGCGAGCTCCTCGGCGACCTCTTCGGCGACGCCGGCCGTCATGCCCGCTCGGCCGTCGGGGTGCCCGTGCTGCCGCTGGACAGCCCCGTCGAGGTCGAGGTCGTCTTCACGCTCGCCTGACGCCACGCCGAAAGTGCACCACCTCGTCGAGAGTGCACCGGATGCGGTGCACTCTCGACGGGGCGATGCACTCTCGGCGATCGGGCTGGCTACTTCACCTGCTTGCTGATGACGCTCATCACCGCCGTGTCGGCCAGGGTCGTGGTGTCACCGACCTCGCGGCCCTCGGCAACGTCGCGCAGCAGCCGCCGCATGATCTTGCCCGAGCGCGTCTTGGGCAGCTCGCCCACGATGTAGATGTCGCGGGGGCGTGCGATCGCCCCGATCTGCTCGCCCACCCACGTGCGCAGCGTGCCGGCGAGACCCTCCGGCTCGTGCGCCTTGAGGAAGCTCTGCTTGATGATCACGAAAGCCACGACGGCCTGACCCGTGGTCTCATCGGCGGCGCCCACCACCGCCGCCTCGGCGGTGGACTCGTGCGCCACGAGAGCCGATTCGATCTCGGCGGTCGACAGGCGGTGGCCCGAGACGTTCATGACATCGTCGACGCGCCCGAGCAGCCACACGTCGCCGTCCTCGTCGAGGCGCGCGCCGTCCCCGGCGAAGTAGTAGCCCTTGTCGGCGAACTTGTCCCAGTACGTCTCCTTGTACCGCTCCGGGTCGCCCCAGATGCCGCGGAGCATGCTCGGCCACGGCTCGGTGATGACCAGCAGCCCGCCGTTGCCGTTGCCCACGTGCTCGCCGGAGTCGTCGACGACGTCGATCGCGATGCCGGGGATCGGAACCTGTGCCGAGCCGGGCTTGGTCTCGGTGATCCCCGGCAGCGCGGAGATCATGATGGCGCCGGTCTCGGTCTGCCACCACGTGTCCACGATGGGCGTGGATTCGCGGCCGATGATGTTGCGGTACCAGACCCACGCCTCCGGGTTGATCGGCTCGCCCACCGAGCCGAGCAGGCGCAGCGACGACAGGTCGAAGCGCTGCGGCACCTCGCGCCCGATCTTCATGAAGGAGCGGATGGCGGTGGGGGCGGTGTAGAAGATCGAGACGCCGTACTTCTCGATGACCTCCCACCAGCGCCCGGGGTGGGGCGTGTCGGGGGTGCCCTCGTACAGCACCTGCGTCGCGCCGTTTGCCAGCGGCCCGTACGTCACGTACGTGTGGCCGGTGATCCAGCCGATGTCGGCGGTGCACCAGTACACGTCGGACTCGGGATGCACGTCGTGCACGACCCGGTTCGTGAACGCCGCCTGGGCGAGGTATCCGCCGGAGGTGTGCAGGATGCCCTTCGGCTTCCCCGTCGTTCCGGAGGTGTAGAGGATGAACAGCGGGTTCTCGGCGGGGAAGGGCCGGGCCTCGTGATCGGCGGATGCTGCGGGCACGGCCTCGTGCCACCACAGGTCGCGCTCGGGGTTCCACTCGACGTCGTTCCCGCCGCGGCGGACGACCAGCACGTGCTCGACGGTCTCCTGCTCACCTGAGCCGTTGCGGTCGGCCAGCGCCATGTCGACGGCGGGCTTGAGCGGCGACACCTTCCCCTTGCGGTAGCCGCCGTCGGCGGTGATCACGAGCTTCGCGCCGGCGTCGTCGATGCGTGCGCGCAGGCTGTCGGCGGAGAACCCGCCGAACACGACCGAGTGGATCGCGCCGATGCGCGCGACGGCGAGCATCGCGGCCACGGCCTCGGGGATCATCGGCAGGTAGATCGCGACGCGGTCGCCGTGGCCGATGCCCAGACCCTCCAGGACGTTGGCGACGCGCTTGACCTCGTCGGTGAGCTCGGCGTACGTGATGCGGCGCTCCTCGCCGGGCTCTCCCTCCCACAGCAGCGCGACCCGCTCGCCGTTGCCGGCCTCCACATGGCGGTCGAGGCAGTTGTAGGCGACGTTCAGCTCGCCGTCGGCGAACCACTCCGCGAACGGCGGGTTGGTCCAGTCCAGCACCTGCGTGAAGGGGGTGTGCCAGTGCAGCAGGTCTCGTGCCTGATCGGCCCAGAAGCCCTCCCGGTCGGCGGCGGCGCGTTCGTACAGCTCCGCGGTTCCCACCGCGTCGGCAGCGAACTGCGCCGGAGGCGCGAAACGCCGGGTTTCGGAGAGGAGATGGTCGATCTGGCTGCTCATGCGCGCTCCTTTGCGGGAAGTGGCCGGACGGCGTTCCTTCCCGCCGTCGCGACAGGGTCAATCTAGTTCGAGGCCGCGACGGCCGACTACCTCCGATAGTTGGCAGGCTGGCGTCCGGCGCGTCGGTCGGCCCCCTGCCGGGATGGCGTAAACTGAAGGAGCCCGAACATCGATTCGGCATGCGTGACGGGCGGACCCCCCTATACCGCCTGTCACGTGGCGGCATCCCGTTTCCCCCCAGATGGGATGCCGCCTTCTTGTCCTCCCGGCCTCGAGGGCCGGTTCTCCCCAGCCTCCCGTGCGCCGACGTTGTCCACGGATCGCTCCCTGCCGTCACCCGGGTCTGCCCGCTCTCTCTAGCGTCGCTGCATGCCCGAGGCCTTCGTCGTCGCACCGCGGCGTCCGCCTGCCGAGCCGCCGCCCACCCGGAATCCTTCACCCGCACCCGTCGTCGCCCGTGACGCGGCGCTGGCGCCGTTCGCCCGGTTCCTCGATGAACCCGGCGTCACCGACCTCTTCGTCAACGGTGCGGACGGCCTGTTCGTCGACCGCGGCGACGGTCCACGCCGCGTCCGCGAGTGGCGTGCGGCGGAATCGGATGTGCGCGATCTCGCCGTCGCCCTCATCGGTGCCGGCGGCCGCCATATCGATGACGCGACGCCGTGCGTGGACGTGCGCCTGGCCGGCGGTGTGCGCGTGCACGCCGTCCTGCCCCCGATCGCGCACGCGGGCACGACGATCTCCGTCCGCATCCCGCGGACGCTCGCGCCGGGGCTGGACGAGCTGGTCGGCCTTGGTCTCACCGATGACGCCGGTGCGCAGCGGCTGAAGCAGCTCGTCCGCGACCGCGTGAACCTCCTCATCACGGGCGCGGCCGGGTCCGGCAAGACCACGCTGCTGGCGGCGCTGCTCTCCCAGGCGCCGGCAGGCGAGCGCATCGTCACGATCGAGGACGTCGCCGAGCTGAGGTTGCGGCATCCGCATCATGTCGCGCTGGAGGCGCGGCAGCCGAACCTGGAGGGGGCGGGCGGGATCGGCCTGGCGCAGCTCGTGCGCGAGGCGCTGCGCATGCGTCCGGACCGGCTCGTGGTGGGGGAGTGCCGTGGTGCGGAGGTGCGGGAGCTGCTGTCGGCCCTGAACACCGGACACGACGGCGGGGCCGGCACCCTGCACGCGAGCGGACTGCCGGACGTGCCGGCCCGGCTGGAGGCGCTGGGTGCCCTGGCGGGGCTGGACGACGCGGCGTTGGCCCGCCAGGTGGTCAGCGCGATCGGATGCGTCGTGCATCTGGCGCGCGACCCTCAGGGCGGCCGCCGGGTCGCCGGCGTCGGGCGGCCGGTGCTGCGGGACGGGCGTCTGCACCTCGAGGAGACGCCGTGGGTATGAGGCGTCGCAGGTCGGCCCGTCCGGACGCAGCCGTCGCGGCGGACACTGTGCTGCGCCTGGCCGTGCTGTTGCGGGCAGGCCTGGCACCGTCCCGCGCGTGGATCGTCCTCGACGACGGGGGCGACCCGGTCGCCGGCCGCGTGCGCGCCGCCGTCACGCGCGGCGAGGCGGTGTCCGACGCGCTCGCCGCCGAGGGCGGTGCGTGGAACGACGTCGCGGCGGCGTGGACGGTGGCCACCACGGTGGGGGCGCCGCTGTCGGAGAGCCTTCGCGACGTCGCGTCGGCGCTGCGTGACGGGCAGCGTACGGCCGATGACATTCGCGTCGCGCTGGCCGAGCCCGCCTCCACCGCGAGGCTGCTGGGCTGGTTGCCCCTGGTCGCCGTCGTGCTGGGTCTCGCGCTCGGCTTCGACACCGCACTCGTCCTCGCCACGACGCCGATCGGCCTCGCGTGCCTCGTGGGCGGAGTCGTCCTCATGGTGATCGCCCACCGCTGGAACGCCGCGCTCGTCCGGCGGGCTGCGGCCGCACCCGGCATTCCGGGGATGGCGGCCGAACTCACCGCGATCGCCCTGGCCGGGGGGGCGTCGATCGACCGGGCGCGCGGGCTGGTGCGCGACGCCACCGGCGACGCGGCCGGCGCGGACGTCGACGAGGTCCTCGCCCTCTCCCGCGCGGCGGGGGTTCCGGCCGTGGAGCTGCTGCGCTCATCGGCGTGGCTCACCCGCCACCGGGCCCGCACCGACGGGCGGCTGCGGGCCGCCCGTCTGTCCGCGCGGCTGCTCCTCCCGCTCGGAGTGTGCACGCTGCCGTCCTTCCTCCTTCTGGGGGTCGCCCCGATGATGCTGAGCATCCTCTCCTCCGGCGTGCTGACCCTCTGACCCGCTCGTGCCCGCATCCATCCGCCACGAAAGGAACCGCCATGTCCCTGCCCCTCCTCCCCGCCGCGGCGCCGCCCGCCCGCCGCGCCGCCCCCGGGCCGACCGCTCCGCCGCCGCTCACCCGCCGGCGGGGGCGGATGCTGTTCGCCGACGAATCCGGCGCCGCCACCGCCGAGTACGCCATCGCCACGATGGCGGCGGTGGCCTTCGCCGGACTGCTCGTGGTCATCATGAGGTCGGACGAGGTGCGCGGCATCCTCACCGACCTCGTCCGCCGCGCGCTGACGGTCGAATGAGCGCTCGCCGCCCCCGCTCGCTCCTGGGCGAGCGGGGGTCGGCCACGGCCGAGTTCGCCGTCGCCCTGCCCGCCGTGCTCCTGGTCGTGGTGTTCGGCGTCGCGGCTCTGGGGGCCGGGGCGCGCCAGGTGCGCCTGCAGGACGCCGCGGCCGATGCCGCCCGGCTGGTCGCGCGCGGGGAGAGCGCCGACCGTGCGACAGCCGTGGTCGCCGCCGCCGGTGGCGCCGCCGACATCGAGCCGCGCGGTGACCTCGTGTGCGTCACGGCCCGCGCCCCGTCCGCGCTGCCGGGCCTGCCGCCGACTGCCGCGACGGCGTGCGCATTGGCCGGGGGGCTCTGATGCCCGGCACCGCGACGGCCGTGGGGCTGGTGGCCGCGGCGGCGACCCTCACCGCGGCGCTGTGCGCGGTCTCGGGGGCGGCCGTCCACGGGCAGAAGCTCGCGGCGGCGGCGGATGCGGCGGCGCTGGCAGCGGCCGATGCCGCCAGCGGCGCGGTGGCGGGCGTCCCGTGCGATCGGGCCGGGGAGGTCGCGGCGGCGGCGGGGGCGGCCGTGGTGGCGTGCGATCTGGACGGACTCGTGGCCACCGTCACGGTATCGGCGCCGCTGGGCGTGCTGCCGGCCTCGGCCACGGCCCGCGCAGGACCTCCGGCACCCTACCTCAGAGCTGCACCCAGGAACTCGTGTGTATGGTGTGCTTCGGAGAAAGGACCCCAGTGGCACACGGAAAAAAGCTCGTCATCGTCGAGTCGCCGACGAAGATGAGGTCGATCCAGGGATACCTCGGAGACGACTATGAGGTGCTCAGCTCGGTCGGCCACATCCGCGATCTTGCGAGCAAGAAGGACATCCCTGCGGACAAGAAAGAGGCGTACGGGAAGTACTCGATCGACATCGACAACGACTTCGATCCGTACTACGTCGTCAACGACCGCAAGAGCAAGACGGTCGCCGAACTCAAGCGCGCCCTGAAGAACGCCGACGAGGTCCTGCTCGCCACCGATGGTGACCGCGAGGGTGAGGCCATCGCGTGGCACCTGCTCGAGGTGCTCAAGCCCAAGGTCCCCGTCAAGCGCATGGTCTTCCACGAGATCACGAAGGACGCCATCCGCGACGCCGTCCAGCACACGCGTGAGCTGGACACCTCCCTCGTCGACGCGCAGGAGACCCGTCGCGTCCTCGATCGCCTGTACGGCTGGGACGTCTCTCCTGTGCTGTGGCGCAAGGTCGGCTCGGGCCGCGAGGGCACGGCACTCAGCGCCGGCCGTGTGCAGTCCGCCGCCACCCGCCTCGTCGTCGACCGTGAGCGCGAGCGCATGGCCTTCGTCTCGGCGTCGTACTGGGATGTCGAGGCGTCCGCCGTCCGCGACGCCTCCGCGTTCACGACGCGGCTGGCCCGCGTCGACGGTGCGCCCCTCGCGCGCGGCACCGATTTCGATGACCGCGGCGCGCTGAAGAAGGCCGTCGTCGCCCTCGACGAGACGCAGGCGCGCGAACTCGCCGCCGCGATCGAGGCGGCGGGCGAGGCAACCGTCACCGCCGTCGAGGCCAAGCCCGGTACGCGCAGCCCCAAGCCCGCATTCACCACCTCCACGCTGCAGCAGGAGGCCGGACGCAAGCTGTCGATGAGCGCGAAGCACGCCATGAGCGTCGCCCAGCGGCTCTACGAAAAGGGCTACATCACCTATATGCGCACCGACTCGACCGCGCTGTCGGCGCAGGCCGTGAAGGCCGCGCGCCAGCAGGCGGTCTCCCTGTACGGCGACCGTGCCGTGCCGCCGAACCCGCGCACCTACCGCAACAACTCCAAGAACGCCCAGGAGGCCCACGAGGCCATCCGGCCCTCGGGTGAGGTCTTCCGTACGCCCGCGTCCGTTTCCGGCGAGCTCGATCGCGACGAGCAGCGGATGTACGACCTGGTGTGGAAGCGCACCGTGGCCAGCCAGATGTCCGACGCGAAGTACGAGACGACGACCGTCACGCTGCGCGTGGAGGCCGGCGACCGCGTCGCCGAGTTCACCGCATCCGGCACCGTGTACACCTTCAAGGGCTTCCTCGAGGCCTACGAGGAGGGACGCGACGAGAAGCGCGGCGACGCCGACAAGGCCGAGGACCAGTCCCTGCCCGCTCTCGCCGTCGGCGACACGCTGCGCATGCGCGACGTCGAGCCGAAGGGCCACGCCACGTCGCCCAAGCCCCGCTACACCGAGGCGAGCCTCGTCAAGGCGCTGGAGGAGAAGGGCATCGGACGCCCCTCCACGTTCGCGAGCATCATCGACGTGATCCTCGACCGCGGGTACGTCACCAAGCGCGGCCAGGCCCTCGTGCCGAGCTGGCTCGCGTTCAGCGTCGTGCGCCTGCTCGAGGAGCACTTCGCCGACCTCGTCGACTACGACTTCACCGCCGCGCTCGAGGACGACCTCGACGCGATCGCCCGCGGCGAGCAGAAGCGCACCGAATGGCTGCGCTCCTTCTACTTCGGTTCGGATGAGCAGGTGGGTCTTCGCAACGTCGTGGACAACCTCGGCGAGATCGACGCGCGCGAGCTCAACTCCACGCGCATCACCGACACCGCCACGTTGCGCTTCGGCAAGTACGGCCCCTATCTCGAGGTGACCGACCCCGCCGAGCCGGACTCGCGCCGCATCGTCAACATCCCCGACGACCTCGCCCCCGACGAGCTCACGCCCGACAAGGTGCAGGAGCTCATCGACGCGCCCGTCGCCGGCGACCGCGTGCTGGGGGAGAACCCGGAGAACGGCAAGCTCATCGTGGTCAAGGACGGCCGGTATGGTCCGTACGTCCAGGAGGTCGACCCGGAGGAGCCGGAGAACGTCGACGAAGCCACCGGCGAGGTCGTCGAGGCGCCGAAGAAGAAGACGGCGAAGAAGGATGCGGCGCCCAAACCCCGCACTGCCTCGCTGTTCCGCTCCATGTCGCCGGAGACGATCGACCTCGACATGGCGCTGCAGCTGCTGACGCTGCCGCGCGTCGTCGGTGCCGATCCCGAGTCGGGTGAGGAGATCACGGCGCAGAACGGCCGCTTCGGCCCGTACCTGAAGAAGGGCACCGACTCGCGGTCGCTGGATTCGGAGCAGCAGATCTTCGACATCACGCTCGAGGAGGCGCTGGCCAAGTACGCCGAGCCGAAGTACGGCGCGCGGCGTGCGTCGAGTGCGCTGAAGGAGTTCGACAACGATCCCACCAGCGGCAAGCCGATCCGCCTGCGCGACGGCCGCTTCGGCCCGTACGTGACCGACGGGACGACGAACGCGACCATCCCGCGCGGCGAGAACGCGATGGATGTCACGTTCGAACGTGCCGTGGAGCTTCTGGCCGACAAGCGTGCGAAGGGTCCCGCGCCCAAGCGCACGGCGGCCAAGCGCGCGCCGGCGAAGAAGAAGGCGCCGGCGAAGAAGTCGTGAGCGCGCCCGCAGCATCCGGTCTGTTCCTCACGTTCGAAGGGGGCGACGGGGCCGGCAAGACCACGCAGGCCCGCCTCCTCGAGCAGTGGCTGAGCGACCGTGGCCGTGCCGTGGTGCGCACGCGCGAGCCGGGCGGGACCGAGGTGGGCGTGCTGATCCGCGACATCGTGCTGCATCACCGCGGCGACATCGCACCGCGCGCGGAGGCGCTGCTGTACGCCGCCGACCGCGCCCATCACGTCGCGACCGTCGTGCGTCCCGCGCTCGAGCGGGGCGACGTGGTCATCCAGGACCGCTACCTCGACTCCTCCGTCGCGTACCAGGGTGCGGGACGCGTGCTGGATGCGGCGGAGATCCGCGACCTGTCGATGTGGGCGGCGGGCGGCCTGCTGCCTGACCTCACGGTGCTGCTCGACCTCGACCCGGCGGCTGCCCGTGCCCGGAGGGAGGGCGACGCGAAGCCGTTCGACCGCCTCGAGGCAGAACGCGACGACTTCCACGCCCGCGTCCGCGCGGGGTTCCTCGACCTCGCCGCCGCCGAACCGGGCCGCTTCCTGGTGATCGACGCGGCCCTTCCGCCCGAGTCGATCGCCGCCACGATCCGCGATCGCGTCGCGGCCCTGCTGCCCTGACGCCGCCGTCTTCCCCGAAAGTGCATCAGCTCGGCGAGACCGCACCGGATGTGATGCACTCTCGCCGAGACGATGCACTCTCGGCGCACGTGCCTGGGGCGGGGCGGGGGAGCGCGAGAGAGGGGTCGGCGGGCGCGGTTAGGCTGGAGCGCATGCCCGCCCTCGCTGCCCCCGTGGATGCTCCGTGGGATGCGGTGTGGGGTCAGGAAGAGGCCGTGCGGTCCTTGCGCGCCGCCGCCGAAGACCCCGCCATGCTCGCTCATGCGTGGCTGATCGTGGGTCCGCCCGGATCGGGACGCTCGACGCTCGCGCGCGCCTTCGCCGCCGCGCTCATCGCCGAGCCCGGCGACTCCGCGGCGATGCACCAGGTGCTCGCCGGCACGCATCCCGATCTGACCGCCCTGCGCACCGAGCAGGTCGTCATCCGCATCGACGAGGCCCGGCGCCTCGTGGAGCGCGCCTACTTCGCGCCGTCGCTCGGCCGTCACCGCGTGATCGTCGTCGAAGACGCCGACCGGATGACCGAGCGCACCTCCAACGTGCTCCTCAAGGCACTCGAGGAGCCGCCCGAGCACACCGTGTGGGTGCTGTGCGCACCCAGTGACGCCGACCTCCTGCCGACGATCCGCTCCCGCGTGCGCCTGCTGCGCCTGCGCGAACCCGACGTCGACGACGTCGCCGCCCTCATCGCCCAGCGCACGGGCGTTCCCCTCGATGTGGCCGAGCAATCCGCGCGCCACGCCCAGCGCCACATCGGGATGGCGCAGCGGCTGGCCACCGACGCCGACGCGCGGGCCCGCCGCGCCGAGACCGTCGAGGCGGTCCTGCGGGTGCGGGGCATCAGCGACGCGGTGGAGGTCGCGGGCAGTGTCGTGCGGGTCGCCACCGATGACGCGAAGGCGCTCACCGCGCAGCGTGACGAGGAGGAGCGGGCAGCGCTGCTGCGCACCCTGGGCGTCGCGCCGGGCGCCGCCGTCCCCCCGGCCGTGCGCGGGCAGCTGAGCGCGCTCGAGGACGACCAGAAGCGCCGCGCCACGCGGAGCCTCCGCGACGGCATCGACAGGGTCCTCACGGACCTGCAATCGCTGTACCGCGACGTCGTGGTGATCCAGTTCGGGCGCGACGGAGACCTCATCAACCGCGAGTACGAGCGCGACCTGCGCGCGATCGCGGCCGACTGGACGCCCGAGCGCACGCTGGGGGTCCTGGACCGCATCGCCGAGACCCGGCGCAACCTCCAGCAGAACGTCGCGCCGCTGCTGGCGCTGGAGAGCATGCTCATCACGGTGGCCACCGGGACCACGCCGTGAGGCGCGCGCGGATGCTGGCGCTGGCCGCCACGCTCGCCCTCGCCGCCGTGCTCTCCGGGTGCTTCCTCGTCCCCGAGCCCATGCCTTCCCGCACGCCGGACACGAGCGGCGTATCGGCGGAGCTCCTGCCGTACTACGGCCAGGAGCTGGAGTGGAGCCGGTGCGAGGGCGACGCCTTCGACTGCGCCACGGTGCGCGCGCCGCGGGACTGGAGCGACCCGTCGGCCGGCGAACTCGAGCTCGCGGTGATCCGCCAGCGCGCGACCGACGGTGACCCCCTGGGCTCCCTCTTCACCAACCCCGGCGGCCCCGGGGTCAGCGGGTACGACTATGTCCGCGCCGGCGCAGCCGCCCTGGCGGGCCCCGAGGTGACCGCCGCATACGACCTGGTCGGGTTCGACCCACGCGGGGTGGGCCGCTCCACCCCCGTGACATGCCTGGACGCTGCCGACATGGACGACTACCTCTACGGCATCCCCGAGGGCCGGCGGGGCACGCCCGAGTGGGACGAGAGCCTCACCGAATCCGCGGAAGCCTTCGCCGCCGCCTGCGAGGAGAACAGCGGCGACCTCCTGCCGTACATCTCCACAGTCAGCGTGGCGCGCGACCTCGACCTGCTGCGCGCCGTCCTGGGGGATGAATCGCTGAACTACCTCGGCTACTCGTGGGGCACGGCGCTGGGCGCGCAGTACGCGCAGCTGTACCCCGAGCGAGTGGGGCGCATGGTGCTGGACGGCGCGATGGACCCCGCCCTTCCGGGTTCCGAGATCGGAGCCGCGCAGGCGGTCGGGTTCGAGGCGAGCCTGCGGGCGTTCTTCGCCGACTGTGCCGAGCGCGACGACTGTCCGTACGCCGGCACCGTGGATGACATGCTGGCCGATCTGGCCGCGCTGCTGGCCCGCGTAGACCGCGCGCCGGTCGCCGCAGCCGACGGCCGGCGGGTGGGCGCCGACACGCTCATGACCGCGATCATCCAGACCCTGTACGCCCCGGGCACGTGGCCGTGGCTGCGCGTGGCGCTGTCCGAGCTGGAGGACGGCGACGCGACCGCGGTCCTCACGGCGGCGGATTCGTACAACCGTCGTGCCGACGGCGAGTACCTGGACAATTCCACCGAGGCGTTCACGGCGTACAACTGCATGGATTACCCGGTCGAGTCGGCGGAATCCGAGCGGGCGGCGGAGGAGCGCATTCGCGCGGGCGCGCCCACGACGGCGGACTACTGGTACGGCGCAGACGTGTGCGCGTTCTGGCCGGCCGAGCCGACGGGTACGCGCGAGCCCGTGACGGCCGAGGGTGCCGATCCGATCCTCGTCATCGGCACGACCGGCGACCCGGCCACCCCGTACGAATGGGCGGTGTCGCTCGCCGACCAGCTGTCCTCCGCCGTCCTGGTCACGCGGGTGGGCGAGGGTCATACGGGGTACATGAAAGGCAACGACTGCGTGAACGAGACGGTCGACGCGTATCTGGTGGAGGGCGTCGTGCCGGAGGCGGATGTCGTCTGCCGGTGACCCCCGGCGTGTTCGCGGGCGCGTCCGCGAGCAGGTAAGATCGATGATCGTGCATCGCGCAAGCGAAGCGCGCCACCTTAGCTCAGTCGGCAGAGCGATTCACTCGTAATGAATAGGTCAAGGGTTCGATTCCCTTAGGTGGCTCCACTTCCCCCCCGACCGGAGGGCCCATGACGAACGCGATCGAGGCGATCGTCGAGATCCTCAGCTGGATCGGTCTCGGTATGGGCGCACTCGTCGCCCTCCTGGCTCTCGTGGTTCATCTGGTGGACGGCACGTGGGTGCCCGTGCGCGCCTTCGTCGAGCACGAGGGCGATGAGATCGTCCTGCGCTGGTTCGACGAGGAGGATGCCGTGAACTCGGCCCCCATCTCAGCGGCGCAGTGGCGCGAACTGGGCGGCCGTGACACGGCGGAGGTCTTCGCCCGGCGGGGCTCGCGCAACCGGGTGCGGGCCGCCCGGCATTCGGGCGCGGTGCGGGGGCTCCTGCTCCTGGCCGCGGTGCTGCTGGCCGTGGGTGCGGTGTGCCTGATCATCTCGGGCGTCATGCTGTTCGTCCGCTGAGACCCGGGCCGAATGGCGCGTCACCACTTTGCTAGATAAGCTAGCGATATGTCTGCGTCGCCTCGCACCTCCCTCCGGCCCCCTCGCTGGCTCCGTGTCTTCCTCCCCGCGGTGCTCATCCTGCTGTGGCTCGCCGGTGCGGCCATCGGAGGCCCGTACTTCGGCAAGGTGGAAGAGGTCGCGACCAACGACCAGTCGTCGTTCCTGCCCGAGTCCGCCGACGCGACGCAGGTCAACGAGCGCCTCGCCGACTTCCTCGGCGAGGGCAGCATCCCCGCCGTGGTGGTCGTGGAGGGCGACGGCGAGCTGACCGAAGACCAACTGGCCGACCTGCAGACCCTCGCCGACGACCTGGCGGCCGTCGAGGGCGTGCAGGACGAGATCTCCCCGCCGATCGTGAGCGAGGACGGCGTGGCGGCGCAGGTCTTCGTTCCCATCGACAGCGAGGGCGAGGTGCGCGAGACCGTCGTCGAGCTTCGTCAGGTGGTCTCGGACGACCTTCCCGAGGGGCTCGAGGGGTGGGTGACCGGTCCTGCGGGGTTCACCGCCGACCTCGCCGAGGGCTTCCTCGGAATCGACGGGCTGCTGCTGATCGTCGCCCTGGCCGCCGTGTTCGTCATCCTGGTGATCGTCTACCGCTCGCCACTGCTGCCGATCCTCGTGCTGATGACCTCCGTCTTCGCGCTGTGCGTGGCCCTGCTGGTGGTGTGGTGGCTGGCCAAGGCGGAGATCTTCGTCCTCAACGGCCAAGTGCAGGGGATCCTGTTCATCCTCGTGATCGGTGCGGCGACCGACTACGCCCTGTTGTACGTCACCCGCTTCCGGGAAGCCGTCGCCGACGGGCGGGGGAGATGGGATGCGGTGGTCCGGGCGTGGCGCGGATCGTGGGAGCCGATCCTGGCCTCCGGCGGGACGGTGATCGCGGGACTGCTGTGCCTGCTGCTGTCCGACCTCGCCAGCAACCGCGCGCTCGGCCCGATCGCCTCCATCGGCATCGCCTTCGCCATGCTGTCGGCGCTGACCTTCCTTCCCGCGCTCCTGGCCGCCGTCGGCCGGGCCGCGTTCTGGCCCTTCATCCCGAAGGAGCCGGTGGCGCAGATCTCCGACGACCTGTCCCAGCCCGTCCGCGGGCTGTGGGCGCGGCTGGCACGCTTCGTCAGCCGCCACGCCCGGCCGGTGTGGATTCTCAGCACGGTGGTGCTCCTGGCCGGATGCGTCGGGGTGACGCAGCTGAAGGCCGAGGGTGTGCCCGCCAGCGACTTCGTCCTGGGCTACTCGGAATCCCGTGACGGCCAGACCGTGCTCGCCGACCACTTCGCAGCGGGGTCGGGCAGCCCGACCTACGTGCTCGTAGGCGAGGGCGACGCGCCCGACGCCCTGGCGGAGCTGGAAGACGCCGACGGCGTCGACAGCGTCTCGCTCGTCGTCGAGGACTCGCCCACCGGACAGGCGCCCGTCGCCCTGGAGGACGGCGAGCTCGCGGTGACGGCCTTCGGCCCGCCCGGCACCCCCGCCCCCGAGCCGACGGTGTCGGACGGCGAGCTGCTGTTCGCCGTGACGCTGTCGGATGCGGCCGATTCGGATGCCGCGGAGCAGACCATCCGCGACCTGCGCGCCGGCTTCGACAGCGAGTTCGGGGAGGGCGTCGTGCTCGTGGGCGGAGAGACCGCGATCGACGTCGACACCAACGACACCTCGATCCGCGACCGCACCGTGATCATCCCGGTGATCCTCGTGGTGGTCCTCATCATCCTGATGCTGCTGCTGCGCGCCATCCTGGCGCCGGTGCTGCTGATCCTGAGCACCGTGCTGTCCTTCGGCACGGCGCTGGGTGTCAGCGCCCTGGTGTTCAACTACGTGTTCGATTTCCCCGGCGCCGATCCCGCGGTTCCGCTGTACGGATTCGTCTTCCTCGTCGCTCTGGGCATCGACTACAACATCTTCCTGATGTCCCGCGTGCGGGAGGAAGCGCTGGAGCACGGGACACGCTCCGGCATCCGCCGAGGGCTGGTGTCCACGGGCGGGGTGATCACCTCCGCCGGCCTGGTGCTGGCGGCGACGTTCGCCGCCCTGGGCGTGATCCCGATCCTGTTCCTCGCGCAGATCGCGTTCATCGTGGCGTTCGGCGTCCTGCTGGACACGTTCGTCGTGCGCTCGCTGCTCGTGCCGGCTCTGGGCATCGACATCGGCCGCGCCATCTGGTGGCCGTCCAAGCGCCTGTGGCGCGAGGGTCCGGAGACGCGTGAGCCGGTCGCCGTGGGCGCTTCGGGAGCCCCGTCCGGGCCCGATTCCGACTCGGCGGGTGCGAAACCGGCGACACGGCGCTCGCTGCGCCGTCGGTGACCAGACCGGACTGACCGAGGCCGGACGGGCGAGAGCGCGTCCGGCCTCGGTACGCTTCTGACATGAGCAAGGCGCTGTTCCTCGTCGACGTGCAGAACGACTTCACCGAAGGCGGCGCCCTGGGCGTCGACGGCGGGGATGCGGTGGCCGAGCGCCTGTCGCGATTCCTCGCCGCGCACGCGGGCGACTACGACCTCGTGGTGGCCTCCCGCGACTGGCACGACGGGGACAACGACAACGGCGGGCACTTCTCCGACCAGCCCGACTTCGTCGACTCGTGGCCCGTGCACTGCGTCGCCGGTACGCCCGGGGCGGAGTACGACGAGCTCCTGGACACCAGCGCCGTCACCCACCATGTGCGCAAGGGGCAGGGAGAGCCGGCCTACTCGCTGTTCGAAGGCGTGGACTCCGACGGTCGCACCGCCGCCGAGCTGCTCGATGAACGCGGCATCCGCGACATCGACGTCGCCGGCATCGCGACCGACTACTGTGTGCGCGCCTCGGCGCTGGACGCCCTGGCCGCCGGGCGCTCCGTCCGCGTCTTCACCGACCTCGTCGCCGGGGTCCACCCCGACTCCAGCGCGGCAGCGCTCGCGGAGATCGCCGCGGCGGGCGGAGAATTGGCCGACTCCGGGGTCTGACCCACCCGGGGAAGCCCAGCGGGCGGGCCGTCACCGGGGCAGCCGGGCCGCCCGTGCGGGGTCAGAGCGCGGCCAGGGCCTCGGCGCAGGCCTGTTCGCAGCGACGGCACGCCTCCGCGCACACGCGGCAGTGCTCGTGCATGTCGGCGTGCTGCTCGCACTCCTCCGCGCATTGCGCGCACGCCACGCGGCAGGCTTCGAGCACGGCGCGCAGCGTCGCGGCGTTCTCGCCCGTCAAGCGGGTCAGGACCCGGGCTGTGGTGTCGCACACGTCGGCGCAGTCGGCGTTCCGGCGGATGCACGTGCGCAGCTCGGCCACCATCTCCTCGGCCAGGCACGCGTCGGCGCACGCCGTGCACGCCTGCGCGCACTCCAGACAGGCTTGGATGCAGCGCGCGAGCGCATCCGACGTCCCCGCGGCGGGGTGTGTGCGGCGCATCTCCTCGATGACGGTCATCTCTCTCTCCTTCCTGGTGCGCCCGGACTCTCCGGGCCTTCGTGCGGACAGGCGGGTCAGGTGACCCGGCCGTCCCCGGGTCGCGACACCCGCAGCCAGCGGTAGCCGTACGCTGCGACCTCCAGCTCGACCGCGCCGCGGGCTCCGAGCGGCAGGCGGTCGGCGGCCAACAGGTCGACCAGGACCGTGTCCTCCGGCTCGTCCGGCAGCGCGAACGCGAGCGTGGCGGGGGTGCCCGTGAAGTTGTGGATCGCGACCATTCGCCCGACGTCGGCACGCAGGGAGTGCACGAGGATGCCGGGGACCTCGTGCTCCAGCACCTCGAACTCGCCCCATCCCAGTTCGGGGGAGATACGGTAGCGGCTCGTCAGGTTGCGGAAGAAGTGCAGGAGAGAGTCGGAGTCCTCCAGCTGGTCGGCGACGTTCACGTGGGCCGGCGCGTACCCGTCGCCGGGCGGCGCCGCGACCAGACGCGACGGCGGGGCGGTGGAGAACCCGCCGTTGCGATCCGGTGACCACTGCATCGGCGTGCGCACGGCGTGACGCTTGTCGAGCTCGGCGTTCTCGCCCATTCCGATCTCCTCGCCGTAGAACAGCACGGGCGTGCCGGGCAGGGTGAACAGCAGGCTGTACGCCATGCGGATGCGGCGCGGATCGCCGTCGAGCATCGTCGGCAGGCGCTTGGTGATGCCCCGTCCGTACACCTGCTGGCTCTCGTCGGGCGCGAGCGCGTCGAACACCTCCTGGCGCTCGTCGTCGGTGAGCTGGTCGAGGGTGAGCTCGTCGTGGTTGCGGAGGAAGTTCGCCCACTGCGCTTCCACAGGCAGCGCGGGCCGGGACGACAGGGCAGCCGCCAGCGGAGCGGGGTCACCGCGCACGAGCGAGAGGTAGAACGCCTGCATCCCCGCGAAGTCGAACTGCATCGTGAGCTCTTGCCCGTCGTCGGTTCCGAAGTAGGCGGCCTGCTGGTCGTACGGCAGGTTCACCTCCCCGAGCAGGACCGCTTCGCTCGAGCGACGCTGCAGGAACCGGCGGATGTCGCGGAGCATGTCGTGCGGGTCACCCATCTGCTCGCCCGCGGGCACTTCGAGGAAGAACGGCACCGCGTCCACGCGGAAGCCGGTGATGCCCAACTGGAGCCAGAATCCGATCGCCTTGGCGATCTCGTCCCGCACGGCGGGGTTGGCGATGTTGAGGTCCGGCTGGTGCGGGTAGAAGCTGTGCAGGTACCACTCGCCCGACTTCTCGTCCTTCTCCCACAACCCGTCGGCCTCACCCGGGAACACGGGGTTCTTCTCGCCCTTCGGGGGCGGATCGGAGCGCCACACGTAGTAGTCGCGGTAGGGCGAGGACGTGCTGCGCTTGGCGGCCTGGAACCACGGATGCCGGTCGGAGGTGTGGTTCACGACCAGATCGACGATGACGCGCATGCCGCGGTCGCGAGCGGTGCGGATGACCTCGACCAGATCGCCGTGGGTGCCCAGGCGCGGGTCGACGCCGTAGAAGTCGGTGACGTCGTATCCGTCGTCGCGGTCGGGGGTCGGATAGAACGGCATGAGCCACACGCACGTGACCCCGAGCTGCGAGAGGTAGTCGATGCGAGAGGCGAGCCCCTGCAGGTCGCCCACCCCGTCGCCGTCGGAGTCCCGGAAGGTCTCGACGTCGAGGCAGTAGATGACCGCGGATTTCCACCACAGATCGCTCGTGTCGGTGATCCTCACAGCAGCTCCCTCAGTCGCGGCAGCAGCCGTTTCCGCGCCGCCTGCAGGAACGGCGCCTGGTCCTTGCCGACGTGGTGCAGGTACACGCGGTCGAAGCCGATCCGCGCGTGCTCCGCGATCCGCTCGGCCAGCTCGTCGAGGTCGGGGGAGATGAACAGCGCCTCCCGCAGCTCGTGGTCCTCCGGCTGGCCGGCGACGGCGTCGAACTGCTCGGGCTGTTCGATGTTCCACGCCTCCGGCGGTCCGACGACCCCGTTGCTCCATTGGTCGCGCGCGATGGCGAGGGCCTCGGCATCCGTCTCGGCCCAGCTCAGGTGCACCTGCAGGATGCAGGGACCGGCGCCGCCGGCCGACCGGTACGCCGACACGACGTCGTGCAGGGCGTCGGGCGGCTGCAGGACCGTGGCCAGCCCGTCGGCCCAGGATGCGGCCCACCCGGCCGTCTCAGGGCTCACGGCCGTCGCGAACAGGGGAGGAGGCGTCTCCGGGAGGGTCCACAGGCGCGCCTCGTGGACGCGCACGAGGCCGTCGTGATCGACCATGTCGCCGTTCAGCAGCCGCCGGATGACCGAGACGCTCTCGGCGAGCCGCTCGTTGCGTTCGTGCTTGGGCGGCCACGGCTCACCGGTGACATGCTCGTTCATCGCTTCGCCGCTGCCGAGGGCGGCCCAGAAGCGGCCGGGGAACATCTCCTCCAGCGTCGCGTAGGCCTGGGCGACCACGACGGGGTGGTAGCGCTGACCGGGTGCGTTGACGAATCCGATGGAGAAGGCGGTACGCGCCAGGGCGGCACCGAGCCAGCTCAGCGCGAAGCCCGACTCGCCTTGCCGCACACCCCACGGGGCGACATGGTCGGAGCACATCGCGCCGTCGAACCCGGCGGCTTCGGCCGCCACGACGTCGTCGAGGAGGCGGCTGGGTGGAATCTGTTCATGCGAGGCGTGGAATCCGAGGAAGACCATAGTCCGAGTCTTGCGGGCGATCCGCCCTTTGTGAACGAGTTGCCCCGAGCGCTTGTGTGCGATATTCGGCATATGCGGCTGGCCCCCTGTGATACTGAGTGCCATGAGGGCACCCCACCTGATCACCGCAGGGATCATCGTCGCCACCGCGCTTGCCGTTCCGACATCGGCGGTGGCCGCCCCCGCCCCGCCGCCGGCGGAGTTTCTCACGGAGGGCGAGGTGGAGTTGCACACCGCCACCGAGAGCGACGACGATTTCGATCCGGGCACCGTGTATTGGGAGGTGCAGATCCAGTGGAGCGACGGCATCCCCGCGTACGTCGCCACCTGGGAGCGTTCGGAGGGCACGTGGGCGTCGGTGGATGAGGTGAAGGCGCATTTCGCCGCCGCCGGCGCCGTCGACACGATCACCGAGAGCCGCCAGTGCCAGCTGTCCCGCATTCGGGAGATCGCCGCGGGAACGTCGTCTTACGAGGAGTTCCATGCGCTGTCGGGCGTCTCCGGCGAGGGCTGGCAACTCGCCCCCGACACCTGGAAGGAGATCAACGAGGCGTGCGCCTACGAGTATGAGAAAGACTGGGAATGGGCGTGGGAGCGCACCCCGTCGGTGCGCGACGAGGACACCGGGATCGCGACCGTACGGATCCCCATCGACGTGATCGGGCCCGGCGAGCATGAGCTGTTCGCCATGTCCTACGGGTTCTCGTACGAGCCCTCCGCTGACCTGGATGAGCTCTGCCGCATCCACACGTGGCCGGACGGACACTGGGCGAGCCGGACGTGCCGGTTCGAGTGGCGGGAGCCGGCGACGACCACCGTGATCGTGCCCGAGCCGCCGAGCGCGGCGCCCACGGACGCTCCGGCGGCGGACGCGCAGGAGTCGTCGGCCGGTCTGTCGGTGACGCCCGTGCTGGTGGGCGCCGGAGTCGGTCTCGTGGTCGTGGCCGGCGTGGCCGTCCTCATCGTCGTCATGCGGCGACGCACCCGGTCCTAGACCGCGAAGCCCGGACGTGGCGGCTCACCGCGTGCTGTCGAGGGTGACCGCATCACCGACGCGCACGGTACCGCCGCCCTCGAGAGGGAGCAGCAGAACGCCGAGGATGGCCTCGTCCTGCGCGAACTGCGTCGTGAGGATGCGGAGGAGGCGCGCGTCGCGCTCGCCGGTGTCGGGGTTGGCCATGATCGCCGCGCAGCGTCCGATGGGCCGCTGCACCTCGAACCACACCTCGCCGATCCGCACCCGCCCGGCCCAGCCGAGCTCCTCCCACGGGGTCGTGCCGCCGATCACGATGTTGGAGCGGAACCGGCGGTCATCCACCGGCGCCGGCACCGTCGCGTCCACCGCCTCGACCGACGCCGCCCCGTGCAGGGAGACGAACCCGGCCGGACGGTCCTGGAACCTTGACGTGACCCCGTCGCCGACGAGGCGCAGGGGCAGGACGCCGTCGCCGGCCAGGCGCCGGCCATCGGGCGTTTCAGCGAGGAAAGACGTGATCGCCTCCTCGAGTTCGCGGCGCCCCGCCGGGTCGAGTCCCGCGTCGGCCACCACACGTTCACCGACCGACAGCCGCACGCGCAACCCGACGTGGTCGAACGCCAACCGCAGTCGCGCCAGGGAGGGGAACTCCATGAGCGCGAGCCCGCGATCCTTCGGCCAGTACTCCCGGCCGTCCCGCATCTCGGGTTCGGATGCGGCGGCGAAGCGGAAGGCGAGCACGCGGTCACCGGCGACGCGGCCATCGGCCTGCACGACGAGCTCGTCCCGCCGCTCGGGCGTGAAGCCTTTCACCGGGTAGCGGTAGAGGGCGGCGACGGTGGGCACGCCTCATCCTCTCAACTGCGACCCGGAACCCCGCGGATCGCGCGCGAAGCGGATCCCGAACGCGCTTCGCCGAGTCGGCATCCGCCTATCCCGGCGGCGTGCCCTGCCAGTAGCCTTGTCGGATTCCTTGCTTCGCCGTGCATGTCACGTGCGGTGAAAGTGTCAGTCAATCGCTGGTCTGGGTCGGCCAGATCCAGGTGGATCGCGGCGCTCCGGCGCCGAACGGAGGGCGGGCGAAGCGCCACGTGAACCACATGCATGCGCGCTCGAGGCGGCAGGCGCGCCGCGTTCTGTCCGGCGGACCCCGCTGGCATCACTTGATCATCCTGATCCTGCTCGTGCCGAACCTCCTGCTGAGCTGCTCGTCCATGCCCGCGGTGGAGAAGAGCCCGCCCGTCGACGCGCCGAGCTCGCCGCGTCCCGCCGAGGGGTCGGCCGAGCAACCCGATCCGGTCGATCTGACGTTGGAATTGGCAGCGCTGGAGGCCGCTCATGGTGGACGCCTCGGGGTGTTCGCCGTGGACGTCGCGTCGGGGGGATTCGTGGCGTACCGGGAAGACGAACGCTTCGCGTACGCCTCGGCCATCAAAGCGCTCCTCGTCGCCGCGGTGCTCCGGAAGATCCCCGATCTGGAACGCGTCGTGGTCTTCTCCGAGGAGGAGTTGGTGTTCCAGTCCCCGGTGACGCAGCAGCACGCCGGTACCGGCCTGACGATCCGGCGCCTCTGTGAAGCCGCGCTGCGCGACAGCGACAATACGGCCGCCAACCTGCTCCTCGAAGAGCTCGGCGGCCCGGCAGGATTCGAGATCGCCCTCAGGGAGATGGGCGATCACACCACAATGCCGGCACGATTCGAAACCGACCTCAACTCCGCGACTCCCGGAGACGATCGCGATACGAGCACACCCCGCGCCCTTGCCCGATCACTGCGAAGCGTCATCGCCGAGGATCTCCTCCCCGATGGCCGTGCGACGCTTCTCATCGAGTGGATGAGTGGCAACGCCACAGGCGATACGCTCATCCGCTCCGGCGCCCCACCGGATTGGCTGGTGGCAGACAAGTCGGGAACGGGCGGCTACGGCACGCGCAATGACCTCGCCGTCGTGTGGCCTCCAGGAGCCGGCCCGATCTTCATCGCCGTGATGACGACGAGCGAATCGAAGGAGGCCGCCCCCGCCGATTCGCTCGTCGCTCGTGCCGCAGCGCTCGCCTTGGCAGCGCTCGGGTAGTCACGCGCCCGGGGAGGCGCCGCCGGTCACGGCCCACGCGACCCCCACGTCGTCATCCGTTCACCCGTGCACAGACCTCAGAAGGCGACCTCGATCGTGGCGTTGGACTCGATCACGTCGCGGACGGCGTCGCTCGTGAACGCCTTCGTCAGCGCGGCCGTCGCATCCGAGCCTTCGTCCTCCTCGCGGACGACGAGGTTGAGCGCGAAGGTGTCGTCGAGCTCGGTGAGGAGGCCGTCGTCCTGCGGGGTGAGTCCGAGAGCGGCGATGTGGGAGGGCCACTGGAAGACGAGGTCGGCCTCGTCGTACGCGGCGTTGAGCGAGTTGATCGGCACCTGCAGGAACTCCAGCTCGTGCGGGTTGTCCACGATGTCGGTCACGGTCGCCTCGTACGGGTCGACCGCGGCATCCAGCGTGATGATGCCCTCCTCGGCCAGCAGCTTGAGCGCCCGCCCGGTGTTCGACGGGTCATCCGGGATCGCCACCGTGGCGCCGGCGGGCAGCTCGGCGATATCGGTGAGCGTCTTGGAGTAGAACGCGATGACGAAGTTGTACACCGGCTGCACGCCCACGAGCGTCCCGTCATTGCCGGCGTTGAATGCTTCCATGTACGGCACGTGCTGCGAGAAGTTCGCGTACACGTCTCCGTCGTTGAGGATCGTGTTGGCCGTGACGTAGTCGGAGACCTCGACGAGCTCGATCTCGTACCCGTCCTCGATGGCGTCCGCGGCCGCTTCGACCACGTCGGTCATCGGCGACGTGACCGCGGCGACCTGGAGCGTGAGCGGAGCGGCGTCATCGCCCGCCGCATCCTCGCCGCCGGACGCGCAGCCGGCGAGGACCAGCACCGCTCCCAGTGCGGATGCGACGATGCTGACTCGAGACGATCTCATGTGTTCCTTCTTTCCTGGGGTGGCTCGGTGGCGGGAGGGGGATCAGCGATGATCCAGCCGCACGGAGGTGCGATGGCCGAGGGCCTGGATGGCGAGCACGCACGTGATGATGAGAACGATCGTGAGATACATGAGGCCGTCGTTGTACTCCTGGTAGCCGTAGCGCATCGCGAAGTCGCCGATCCCGCCGCCGCCGACGACGCCGAGGACGGTGGAGTAGGACAGCAGGCTGATCGCGGCGGAGGTCAGGGCGTAGACCAGCCCTGATCGCGCCTCGGGCAGCAGCACGCGGAACACCGCCCGTGGCACCGTGGCGCCCATCGCCACCGCGACGCGCGAGATGCCCGGCGGGATCTCGCGGAGGATCTGCTCCACCAGGCGCGCGTATATGGCCACCGCCACGAAGCACAGCGGCAGGGTCGCGGCCTGCGTGCCGAAGCTCGTGCCGATCACGAAGCGGGTGAAGGGGATGAGGAAGACCACCAGGAGCAGGAAGGGGAAGGAGCGGACGATGTTGATGTACATGTTCGCGACCGACCACACCGCCCGGTTCTCCGCGATGCCGCCGCGCTGGGTGAGGAAGACCACCATCCCCAGCGGCAACCCGATCAGGACGGCGGCCAGGAGCGAGACCAGCAGCATGTACCCGGTCTCGCCCAGGGCCTCCAGCATGTCGCCGCCGTACTCGGAGAGCAGTTCGGTCACCGCGTTCACGGCATCAGCTCCCGCTTGACCTGCTCGTAGTACGTCGGCAGGCTGCGGTAGTCGCTCTTGACCACGGGGATCAGCTCGCGCAGCCGGCCCCGCTCCAGCAGCGCTGCGCGGTCGCAGATCGCCTTGACGACGTCGAGGTCGTGCGTGATGACGACCACGGTGGTGCCGAGCTTGTCGCGGGCATCCGAGAGCACCCGCAGGATCTCCGACGTGGTCGAGGCATCCAGCGACGACGTCGGCTCGTCGCACAGCAGGACCGCGGGCCGCGCGACCAGGCCTCGGGCGAGGCCGACGCGCTGGCGCTCGCCGCCGCTGAGCTGTGCCGGGAAGAAGTCGGCCCGGTGCGACAGCCCCACGAAGGCGAGGATCTCGTCGACGGCGCTGCGCTCTTCGGCGCGGCTGAGTACCGCCCCGTCGGTTCGCCGTGCCAGGTGCAGGGGGAGGGCGACATTGGCCCGCACCGTGCGGTTGCTGAGGAGATGGATGCCCTGGAACACGACGCCGATGCGCTGCCGCAGTCGGCGCAACCCACGGCGGCCCAGTCGGGTGACGTCCACGCCCTGCACCGTGAGGGAGCCGGAGGTCGGAGCGGTGAGCCCGTTGATGAGTTCGAGGAGCGTGGTCTTGCCGGCGCCACTCTCGCCGATCACCCCGAAGATCTCGCCTTGACGGATGCTGAGGCTGATGCCGTCCAGCGCCGCGCGTGTGCCGGGGTCTGCGTCGTGGCGCTTGGTGACGTCTTGGAACTCCACGATCGCGGTGCCGGTAGAGACCATCGCGTCGCGTCGTCCTTTCACGTCCGGATACTCCGGAGAAGTTTCTGTATCGCGTCCAACTATACTTCCCCTGTGAGTGCGAGGTACCGGACGGCCGCCGTCAACCGCGATGGTGGGGACGGCGTCAGCAGCGTGATCGGCGGACTCGAGGTGCCGGTGTCCTCACCGCTCGCGCGGGACTTCGACGCCACCGCATCCAACCCGGAGCAGTTGCTCGCCCTGGCGTGGGTGACGTGCCTGAACGCGACGGCGCAGGCGGTGGTCGCGGGGGAGCGGCGCACGGTGGTGCGCGTGGAGGTGGAGCTGCATCCCGCCGCCGCGGGCTCCGGGTACGAGTTCCACGTGGACGCGTACCTCTCGGCGGAGGGCGCCTCGATCGAGGAGACCGCGGAGATCTTGACTGCCGCCCACGCGCGCTGCCCGGTGTCGAAGCTGCTGGCGGCAGCATCCACCGTCCACGTGCACCCGGAGGAGTACCGCGCAGGCTGACCCGTCATCCCCTGGACAGCTGGGCCGGTGTGCGCTTTCCTGACGCGTGCAGGACAAACCGCACGACGAGGGGCGCCATGACCGATCCGACCGCACTGCCCGACGCCATCCGCACGTTCGTCGACGCGACCAACGCCGCCGACACGGAGCGGTTCGTCGCCGCCTTCGCTGCCGACGCCCGTCTGAACGACTGGGGTCGTGAGTTCCGCGGACACGAAGGCATCCGCTCGTGGAACAGCACCGACAACATCGGCGTCCAGGCCCACTTCGAGGTGGTCGACGTCGCCGCCGGTGACGACCCGGACACGTACGTCGTGACCCTCGCCGTGACCGGGAACGGCTATAACGGCACGGGGCCGATGCGGTTCCACGTCCACGACGGGCTGATCGCCGACGTCGACATCTCCTGAGGCGGCGTCCGCTATCGGGCGGTGGCATCCCAGGCAGAGACAGGGGCGGCGCGGGGGAGGTGACCGGCTCCGGTGAAGCGTTGCGCATCGGGGAACGCGTTCGACGGCTCCTCGCAGCCCGGACCGCGGCGTCGGGGGATGCTGGAAGGTATGCGCGACATCGTCAGCATCGAGCTGCTGCTGGATCCGGCATCGGAGGCGGCCGTGCGCGCGGATTGGCAGGCCCTCGCCGCCGCGGGCCTGTCGAGCGCGGGGCGGAACCCGTCGCCGAGCAATCGCCCGCACGTGACGCTTCTCGTGAGGCCCGCGCTCGAGCCGGTGGAATTCGACGAGGCGGTGAGTCGCCTGCCGGTGCCGGTCGTGCTCGGTGAGCCGATCGTCTTCCGGCACGGGGACCGGGGCGTGCTCGCGCGACGTGTCGAGCCGACGTCGGAGCTGCTCGAGCTGCATCTGTCGGTGCATGCGGCTGCACCGCCGGGGCCGGACGCGCGCCACACCCGGCCCGGAGAATGGACGCCGCATGTCACCCTCGCACGTCGCCTGCGGCTGGACGCCGTGGAGTCGGCGCTGAGAACCCTGGGCCCGCAGCGCAGTGGCGAGGGCGTGGCGCTTCGTCGCTGGGACGCCGCGCGCGCCGAAGTCACCCCCATCGGCTAGGCGGCCGACGGGGACGCTCTGACATGAACGGGATGCGGTGGGCCCCGTGGGGCTCGAACCCACGACCCGCGGATTAAAAGTCCGATGCTCTACCGACTGAGCTAGAGGCCCTCGACATCCAGCCTACTGGCCCCGGCGGCCCCGCACGGCGGGCGCCGCCCTTGAACCCGCGGGTAGCCTGGATCGATGACTGATTCGCCCCGGGACTTCCACAAGCCGGTGCGGCGACCGGCGGAACTGTTCGACCGGATCTTCGCTGCGGACGACCCCGCGGAGGTGTCGCGCGTCGCGCACAGCACCGCGCAGGCGCTGCTCTCGCGAGTCCGCGAAGACCCGTCGGCGGATGTGGTCGAGAGGCTCGTCTCGTTCACAGACGAGAACGGCATCGACGACATCGCGGAGCTGTGGTCGCGCTCGCCCGCCCGCACACTGCCGGGCGCCCTGTGGCGGCTGTACCTGCTGCAGCTGATGATCCACGACGACCCGCAGACCGCCGCCCTCCTGTACGAACGCGGCCGCGGGGAGATCGCGTCGGCGGATCCGGTCGTGGCGGGCGCACCGACGCCGGCGAGCCCGGAGGAGCTCGTCACGCTCATCGACGCGATCCTGCGCGGAGTGTTCGACGGCGACTTCGCGGTGGCGCTGGATCGCGCGGCGGCGTTCTGCCGCGTGCAGGCATCGGGGGCGACACATCTCGCCGACGACTACGAGCACACCGAGTCCGATCGTGCGTCGGCTCTGACCACGCGCGCCCTGCGGCTCTCGACCTATGCCGGCGACCTGTCGACGTGCGCGACGCTGTGGCGCCGCGAGTCGCTGGCCTGACGCATCCGCCCGCGGGCAAAAAAGTGCCGGGCCGCAGAACGCCTCTCGGCGCGAGGCCGCTCTCGGCGGCAAAAGATGGAGCCCGGGGTTACTGCGGCCCGGCTATCAGAGTCTAACGGGTCGACGCGGCGGGTATTCCCGTTCCGGCAGGGTTCGGCGCCCGTAGGCTCGGGGCATGGCATGGCGCTACGCACTCGTGATCGACCCGGCGGCCGCGGATGACGCGCGCACCGACTTCGCCGACACCCTGACCGAGATCGATCCGGCCGCCCCTGCGCTGAGCGTGGGGGAGCTGTCCACGCAGCGCGGCGACGGCATCTTCGAATCCATCGGCGTCGTGGACGGTCACCCGCAGGAGACGAACGCCCACCTCGAGCGGCTCGCCCACTCCGCCCGCCTGTGCGACCTGCCCGCGCCGCACCTCGAGCAGTGGCGTCAGGCCATCGCCCGGGTGGCGGATGCGGCGGAGCCGGGGGAGAGCGTCATCAAGCTCATCCTCAGCCGCGGCGTGGAGCACGGGCCGACCCCGACGGCGTGGGTGACGCTCGCGCCGGCGCCCGACAACACGCGCGCCCGGGAGCACGGCATCCGTGTCGTGACCCTCGACCGCGGCATGGACAGCGGCGCCCCCGCCCGCGCGCCGTGGCTGCTCCTCGGGGCCAAGACGCTGTCGTACGCGGTGAACATGGCCGCGATCCGGGAGGCCAAGCGCCGCGGCGCCGACGACGCGCTGTTCGTCACGAGCGACGGGCTCGTCCTGGAGGGGCCGACCTCCTCCGTGCTGCTGCGCTTCGGCGATCGCTTCGTCACGCCCGAGCCGGGCTCGGGCATCCTCCACGGCACCACGCAGGTGAGCCTGTTCGATCACCTCGCCGAGCGCGGTTTCGCGACCGCTTACGAGGAGCTCCCCGTGACGGCCCTGGCCGAGGCGGATGCCGCGTGGCTGGTGTCCAGCGTGCGCCTGGCCGCGCCGGTCTCGGCGATCGACGACCGCGAGCTTCCGATCGACGCCGAGTTCACCGCATCCCTCAACCGCTACCTGCTGTCCCCGCGCGACTGACGGGCGGCTCAGCCGAAGCGGCCGGAGACGTAGTCCTCGGTCGCCTGCACGGACGGCGTGGTGAAGATGGTCGCTGTGTCGTCGTACTCGATGAGCTTGCCGGGCTTGCCGGTGCCGGCGATGTTGAAGAACGCCGTCTTGTCCGACACCCGCGAGGCCTGCTGCATGTTGTGCGTGACGATGACGACGGTGTAGTCGCTCTTCAGTTCGGCGATGAGCTCCTCGATGGCGTACGTGGAGATCGGATCCAGTGCCGAGCACGGCTCGTCCATGAGGATGACCTGCGGCGACACGGCGATCGCGCGGGCGATGCACAGACGCTGCTGCTGGCCACCCGACAGACCGGAGCCGGGCTTGTCGAGGCGGTCTTTGACCTCGTTCCACAGGTTGGCCCCGCGCAGTGACTTCTCGACGAGGTCATCCGCGTCCGACTTGGAGATGCGGCGGTTGTTGAGCTTGACCCCGGCCAGCACGTTCTCGCGGATCGACATGGTGGGGAAGGGGTTCGGCCGCTGGAAGACCATCCCGACCTGGCGGCGCACGAGCACGGGGTCGACCCCGGGACCGTACAGGTCGTCGCCGTCCAGCAGCACCTCGCCCTCGACGCGGGCACCGGGGATGACTTCGTGCATGCGGTTCAGCGTCCGCAGGAAGGTGGACTTGCCGCAGCCGGAGGGGCCGATGAAAGCGGTGACGCTGCGGGGCTCGATCTGGAGGGTCACGCCCTCCACGGCGAGGAAGTCGCCGTAGTAGACGTTGAGGTCGTGGACGTCGATGCTCTTGGACACGGGTCTTCTTTCGGGTGTGAGCGGCCGGGTCAGCGGCCGGTCTTGGGGGCGAACACTCGCGCGATCGTGCGTGCGACGAGGTTCAGCACCATGACAATGACGATGAGGGTGAGGGCCGCAGCCCACGCGCGGCCGATGTATGCCTCGGCGGGTATGCCCTGGTTCATGTACTGCGTGTACGTGAACACCGGCAGGGTCTGCATGCGGCCGTCGAAGAGGTCGTAGTTCACGGAAGAGGTGAATCCGGCGGTGATCAGAAGTGGCGCGGTCTCCCCGATGACGCGGGAGATCGACAGCATGATGCCGGTGGTGATGCCCGCGATCGCCGTCGGAAGCACGACCTTGGCGATCGTGAGCCACTTCGGCACGCCCAGGGCGTACGCCGCCTCACGCAGCTCGTTCGGCACCAGGCGCAGCATCTCCTCCGTCGAGCGGACGACCACGGGGATCATGAGCACGGCCAGGGCGACCGACCCGATGATCCCCAGCCGCACTCCGGGACCGAGGAACAGGGCGAACAGCGCGTACGCGAACAGGCCGGCGACGATGGAGGGGATGCCGGTCATCACGTCGACGAGGAACGTGATGCCCCGCGCGAGGCGATTGTTCTGCCCGTACTCGATGAGGTAGATCGCGGTGAACAGGCCGATCGGGATGGAGATCACGGCCGCCGCGAGGGTGATCAGCACGGTGCCGACGATGGCGTGCACCGCGCCGCCGCCCTCGCCGACGACGTTGCGCATCGACCACGTGAAGAACTCGGCGTTCCAGTGCGGGGCGCCCAGGCTGATGACCGTGATCGCCACCGACACCAGCGGCACCATCGCGATCAGGAAGGCCACGGTGACCACGCCGGTGATGAGCCGGTCGACAGCCTTCCGCCGGCCTTCGATGATCGCGGAGATCGTGAAGATCAGGGCCAGGTAGAAGATCGCACCGACGACGGCCCATCCGCCGAGGTTGAACGGGCTGCCCGACGACACGGCCGTCACGCCGAAGACGGCGGCGGATGCGGCGAGGGATCCGGCCAGCAGCGCCCACGGCGCCCACCGGGCCAGGTGTCCGCTGGTCAGGCGCGGGCTCGGTTCGACGACGGTGGTCGGGGGAGTCAGTGTCGCGGTCATGTCAGTTCGCCCCCGAGAATTCCTTGCGCCGGCTCACGATGTAGCGAGCGAGCGCGTTCACGCCGAACGTCACCACGAACAGGATGAGGCCGGTCGCGATGAGCACGTTGATGTTGAGGCCGTACGCCTCGGGGAAGCTGAGGGCGATGTTGGCGGCGATGGTGTTGGGGTTGTCGGGCGTGAAGAGCTTGAAGCTGATGCCGCCGGAGACCGACAGCACCATGGCGACGGCCATCGTCTCGCCGAGGGCGCGCCCCAGGCCCAGCATCGCCGCCGAGACGATGCCGCTGCGGGCGAAGGGGAACACCGCCATCCGGATCATCTCCCAGCGGGTCGACCCCAGCGCCAGCGCCGCTTCTTCGTGCAGCTTGGGGGTCTGCAGGAAGATCTCCCGGCAGATCGCGGTGATGATCGGGGTGACCATGACCGCCAGCACGACGGCGGCGGTGAACACCGTGCGCCCGGTGCTGGAGACCGGCCCCGCGAACAGCGGGAACCAGCCCGCGTTGTCGACCAGCCACGTGTAGATCGGCTGCACGGCGGGCGCCAGCACGCCGATGCCCCACAGCCCGAAGACCACGGAGGGGACGGCGGCAAGCAGGTCGACGACGTAGCCGAGCGCCTGCGCGAGGCGGCGCGGGGCATAGTGCGAGATGAACAGCGCGACGCCGAGGGACAGCGGGACGGCCATGATGAGGGCCAGCGTGGCGGCCCACACCGTGCCGAACACGAGAGGCCCGACGTACGCCCAGAAATTGGACGGCAGGATCGACGCGTCGGCGTCGGTGGCGAACAGCGCGGGGAGCGACTGGACGATGAGGAAGATGGCGACGGCGGCGAGGGTGACCAGGATCATCGAGCCGGCGAACAGCGCCGTGCCCGAGAACCAGCGGTCACCGCGGCGCACCGTCCCCTTCGGGGCCCCGGTGCGGGTGACCTCGGGTGTGGTGGTCATGGAGTCGATTCTGTGGGAAGGAGTCGGGATCCGCACGAAGGCCCGGTCCGGCCGGAGCCGGGCCGGGCCCGTCGGCGGTTACTGGATGGCGTCGATGGCGGTGCTCACCTGCTCGCGCAGGGCATCGGAGATGGGTGCGCTGCCGGCCGCCTCGGCCGCCGCATCCTGGCCCTCGGGGCTCGCGACGTACTCGAACAGCGCCTTCACGAGCGCGGCGGTGGCGTCGTCCTGGTAGTCGGCGCAGCCGACCATGTAGCTCACGAGCACGATGGGGTAGACGCCCGCGGCGGTGGTCGTGCGATCCAGGGCGATCGCGATGTCGGTGTCCGCGCGGCCCTCCTCCTCGGGGGAGGCGTCGACGACGGCAGCGGCGGCCTCGGGGGAGTAGGGCACGAACTCCTCGCCCACCTTGATGGCGACGGTGCCGAGGTCACCGGCTCGTGACGCGTCAGCGTAGCCGATCGTGCCCTGGCCGCCTTCGACCGCGGAGATGACCCCCGAGGTCCCCTGAGCCGCTTCGCCTCCGCGCAGCGGCCAGACTCCGTCGGGCTCGCTGGTCCACACATCCGGCGCGGCCTGGAACAGGTAGTCGGTGAAGTTCTCGGTGGTGCCGGAGTCGTCGGAGCGGTGCACCGGGGTGATGTCGGTGGCGGGGAGCGTGACCCCGTCGTTCAGAGCCGCGATCGCAGGGTCGTTCCACGTCGTGATGGTGCCGGCGAACATACCCGCCAGCGTGGTCGCGTCGAGGTTCAACGTGTCGATTCCCTCGAGGTTGAACACGACGGCGATGGGGGAGATGTAGGTGGGCAGTTCGACGATGTCCGAACCCTCCACGCACGCGTCGAACGGACCCGCCTCGATCTCCTCGACGGTGAAGGGGCGGTCCGAGCCGGCGAACTGGAACGCCCCGGCCTGGAACGACTCGCGCCCGGTGCCCGAGCCGGCCGGGTCGTAGTCGATCGTGAGGTCGGGGTTGGCGCCCTGCAGGCCGGCCGTCCAGGTCTGCACCGCGACCTCCTGCGACGACGCACCGCCGCCGACGAGGGTGCCCGACAGGCCGTCGCCGGCTGCCGGAGCAGCGCCGCCGGGCTGTTCGTTGACGGCACAGCCGGTGAGGGCGAGGGCCGCCGCCGCGGCGACGGCGCCCAGCCGGGCGAAACGAGTGATCTTCACGATGCGGATCCTTCGGCTTCAGAGATGGGCCCGGGACCGGGCACGCCTCGACGGTAGACACGATGCCTTACCGGACGCCGCAGCGCAGGTGAACGGAAGGTGAACGGGGACCGGCCGGCGCACGCGCCGTCGCGGGCGGTCCACTGCCCTCCGGCGCCTTCTACAGTGGAGCCATGGAGAAGCGACCCCCCGCCGAGGCGCGTGCGCTCGCCGCCCTCCCGGAGGTCGCGGAGGCGGTCCGGGCCGCACGCAAGACCGCCAAGCGGATCGACGACAAGCCCGCACGAGATCTGCGCAAGCGCGCTGCCCGGGTCGAGGCGCTGGCAGCGGCGGCGGGTGAGGGGGCGGAGCATCCGAACCAAGCCCGCCGGAAGACCGTGAAGGCCGCCGCCGCACTGCGCGACGCCACGCATGACGCGCTGCGGGCGCAGGTCGCGCGGGAGCTCGCGCGTGCGGAGGGCACTCAGCAGCGCGTGCGCGCGGCCATGACGGAATCGGGGCCGGTCGTCTCCACGGTTCCCGCGGCGCGTGACACCGGGGTGCCGCCGCTGGTGCGCCCGGAGGACGTGCGGCGCCGTCAGACGCTCGGCTCGTGAGTCTCGATCGCCACGATTCCCGACCCGGGGTGGTCGACGGACAGGTGGGCGACGGAGAAGCCCCCCGTCTCCAGTGACGAGGCGCTGCCCAGGTACGACCCGGCGAGCGTGCCGGTGGCCAGGGCCAGCTCGCTGAGGATCTCCGGCAGCAGTGGGCGGTGACTGCACAGCACCGCGGGGCGGCGGGAGCGCACGCGCTCGCCGACCACCGTGCGCACGTCGGCGGTGCCCTCCTCCCACGCGTCCTGGCTGAGGAGCGGGGTCTGCTCGATCCGGCGGTCCAGGGCCGCTGCCAGGGGAGCGACCGTCTGCACGCAGCGCTCGGCGGGACTGGAGACGATCTTGCGCACGCCGAATGCCTTGAGCGGCCCGACGAGGGCATCGGCCTGCCGTCGTCCGCGGCCGGTCAGGGGCCGTGCGGCGTCGGGGCCGGTCCACGAGCTTCGAGGCTTCGCCTTGCCGTGCCGCAGCGCGACGAGGGGGAACGTGTGCGTGACGCCCTGGTCCACGAGCGCCTGGAAGCCGTCCACGATCTCCACGTCGACGGGATAGCTCAACCTCCCGCGGGCCTTCTTCACGCTCGCCCATTCCAGGGCGGCGATCTCCTTGTTCGGCACGAAGGTCGAACTCCGCACGGCGGCGTCGGTGGCTTCGGCGGCCCAGTAGTGCACGATCTTCTCCCGCGAGTTCGGCAGGCGGTAGTGCGAGACGCCGATCGGCACGCCCAGGCTCACCCGGATGCCGGTCTCCTCGTGCACCTCGCGCACGGCGGCTTCGGCGAGCATCTCGCCCGGGTCGACCTTGCCCTTGGGCAGCGTGATGTCACGGTACTTGGTGCGGTGGACCAGCAGGACGTGGGGCTTGCCCTCGACCATCCGCCACACCACGCCGCCAGCGGCGTAGACGGCGGGATCGGTCATCGCACCGCCCGGGCGCGGCGGCGCCGCTGCACGGTGGCCATCGTCTTCTCCTGAAGGTCCACGAGTGCTTTCCCGCTCTCGCTGGTGCTGTGGCGGGTCCACTCGCCGTCGGGTCCGAGGTGCCACGAACTGGTGCCCGGGCTCATCGCGAGATCGAACAGCGTGGTCAGCTCGGCGATCTGCCCCGCCGCACTCACCCGCACGAGCGCCTCGACACGGCGGTCGAGGTTGCGGTGCATCATGTCGGCGCTGCCGATGTACACCTGCGGGTCTCCGCCGTTGTCGAAGGCGAAGATGCGGGAGTGCTCGAGGTAGCGGCCGAGGATCGAGCGCACCGTGATGTTCTCGCTGAGTCCGGGGACGCCGGGCTTGAGCGAGCAGATGCCACGCACCCACACCTCGACGGGGACGCCCGCCTGGCTCGCCCGGTACAGCGCGTCGATGATCTGCTCGTCGACCATCGAGTTGACCTTGATCCGGATGCCGGCGCGCTTGCCGGCGAGCGCGTGGCGCCGTTCCTTGTCGATGAGGCGGATGAGGCCCTTGCGCAGGTGGAGGGGGGCGACCAGGAGCCGCTTGAACTTCTTCTCGATGGCGTAGCCGCTGAGCTCGTTGAACAGGCGCGTGAGGTCGCGTCCGACCTCGTTGTCGACCGTGAACAGGCCGAGGTCTTCATAGATGCGGCTGGTCTTGGGGTTGTAGTTGCCGGTGCCGACGTGGCTGTAGTGGCGCAGCACGCCGTCTTCCTCGCGGATGACCAGGGCGAGCTTGCAGTGGGTCTTCAGCCCCACCAGGCCGTACACGACGTGCACGCCGGCCTTCTCCAGCTTGCGCGCCCACACGATGTTGGCGGCCTCGTCGAAGCGTGCCTTCACCTCCACCAGCGCGAGCACCTGCTTGCCGGACTCGGCGGCGTCGATGAGTGCCTGCACGATGGGGCTGTCGCCGGAGGTGCGATACAGGGTCTGCTTGATGGCCAGGACGTGCGGGTCTTTCGCGGCCTGCTCGAGGAAGGCCTGCACGCTCGTGGCGAAGGACTCGTACGGGTGGTGCACGAGCACGTCGGCCTTGCGGATGGCGGCGAAGATGTCGGCGCGGCGGTTGTGCTCGGGCGGCTGGAACGCCACCGCCGTCTTGGGCACGTGCGGGGGATACCGCAGGTCGGGCCGGTCGATGCGCGACAGGTCGAACAGGCCACGCAGATCCAGCGGACCGGGCAGGCGGTAGACCTCCTGCTCGGTGATGTCCAGCTCGCTCAGGAGCAGATCGAGCGTGACCTCGTCCATGTCGTCGGTGATCTCGAGGCGGATGGGCGGACCGAAGCGGCGCCGCAGGAGCTCGGCCTCCAGCGCCTGGATGAGGTTCTCGGTCTCGTCCTCTTCGATCGTGACGTCTTCGTTGCGGGTGAGACGGAACGCGTGGTGGTCGAGCACCTCCATACCGGGGAACAGGTCACCCAGGTGGTTCGCGATGAGCTCCTCCAGCGGGAGGTAGCGCGCGGTGCCCCGGGCGCTGGGGATCTGCACGAGCCGGGGCAGCATCGGCGGCACCTTCAGGCGGGCGAACTCCTGACGCCCCGAGCGGGCGTTGCGCACGCGGATGGCGAGGTTCAGCGACAGGCCGGAGATGTAGGGGAAGGGGTGGGCCGGGTCCACGGCGAGCGGCATGAGCACGGGGAAGACCTGGGCCTGGAAGTACTCGGAGAGCCGCTCGCGCTCGGCGTCGTCGAGCTCCTCCCACGAGACGACCTCGATGCCCGATTCGGCCAGGGCCGGCCGCACCTGCTCGGTCCACGCGGCTGCATGGCGCAGTTGCAGCCGGTGCGCCTCGGCGGAGATGTCCACGAGCACGTCCAGCGGGGCGCGGCCGACGTTGGTCGGGACGGCCAGGCCCGTGACGATGCGTCGCTGGAGACCGGCCACGCGCACCATGAAGAACTCGTCGAGGTTGCTGGCGAAGATCGCCAGGAAGTTGGCCCGTTCCAGCGTGGGCAGCGTCGGGTCTTCGGCGAGTTCCAGCACGCGGCGATTGAACGCCAGCCAGCTCAGTTCGCGATCGAGATAGCGGTTCTCGGGCAGTTGGGCGTCGACGGCTTCGACGGCCTCATCGAAGTCGTCGTCGTCCGCATCTCCCAGACCGGCGTCGAGCACATCGTGTTCGATCATCCCCTCATCATTGCAGGCGGGGGATGCTGCGGCGCGAGGGGTTGTCGCACGCCGTGCGCTGCGTCACCGGATCAGGCGGAGGGCGCCGCGGTCGGCAGCTGATCGTCCTCGTACACGTTGAAGCGGTATCCCACGTTGCGCACCGTGCCGATGAGCTGTTCGAGATCGCCGAGCTTGGCCCGCAGGCGGCGGACGTGCACGTCGACCGTGCGCGTGCCGCCGAAGTAGTCGTATCCCCACACCTCGCTCAGCAGCTGCTCGCGCGTGAAGACGCGCGAGGGATGCGTGGCGAAGAAGTGCAGGAGCTGGAATTCCTTGTAGGTCAGATCCAGCGGCTTGCCGTGCACCTTGGCGGAGTAGGACGACTCGTCGATCGTGATGCCCGAGGTCTGGATGCGGGTGGAGACCTGCTCCTTCGACATCCGCCCGATCGCCAGGCGCACGCGGGCATCCACCTCGGCGGGTCCGGCGCCGACGAGGATGACGTCATCCACTCCCCAGTCGGGCGACACCGCGGTCAGTCCGCCCTCGGTGACCACCAGCACGAGCGGCGCGTCGATGCCGGTGGTGTTGAGGATCTTGCACAGCGACTTCGCGCCCACCAGGTCGACGCGCGCGTCGACGAAGATGACGTCGGCGCTGGGGGCGTTGACCAGCTGCGCCGGCTCGGCGGGGATCTGGCGGACGCGGTGGCTGAGCAGTTCGAGGGAGGGCAGGACAGGACCGCCGCCATGGGCGGAACTCAGAACGAGAAGCTGTGCCAACCGGGACCTCCCCCGATGCGGCGGGCCGCATCCACCCATATCTTAGGGGCGAGACGGGACCGCTCCCGCGCCGCGGTGTGCGGATGCGCCGTACCTGCGCGAGAATGACGCCTATGACCGTTCCCGAGTTGGCACCGCGACGCACGGTGTGGGGTGTGCTGGCGGTGTGGGTGGTGGCCGCGCTCCTGGGCATCGGCATCGGCGTCTTCGTCCCCGAGGGGTGGCGTGCCGCGTGGCTCACGATCGGGCTGGGGGCGTGCCTCGTCCTGTCCTTCGTCGTCCAGCTCTGGTACGGGCGCTCGCAGGAGTTCCTCGTCCGCGTCTCGGCGAGCGTGCTGGGGGCGATGGTCGTCATGGCCGTCATCAGCGCAGGCTTCGGGCTCGCCGCGATCGTTCCGGGATAGACTGCCGACATGGATCTTGTCGCGCTCGAACTCTTCTTCGTGGGGTTGCTCGGCCTCGCATCCCTCGCGATCGTGTTCGTGTCGGGCGTCGTCATCAAGAACCTGTACCGCGGCCAGCGCTGAAGGCGGCGTCGTGTTCGAGCTGCCGACCGACCTCCCCGCCGACCTCGCCCCGTTGTCGTGGCTCGTAGGCGTGTGGGAAGGCACCGGCGTGCTGGACTACGCCACCGCCGACCAGCACTTCACGGGTGAGTTCCGCCACCGCGTGAGCTTCAGCCACGACGGCGGTGCCTACCTGAACTACTCCGGCAGCGCATGGCTGCTCGGCGAGGGGGAGCCCACGCCGCTGGTCGCCGAGATGGGCTACTGGCGTCTGAGCCGCCCCGCCGCCGAGGCCGATGCCGGCCCTGGTCTGCTTCCGGCTCTGACAACAGGTCCGGCACGCACGGTCGACGACGTCGAGCGCCTCCGCAACGAGGCCGGCGGGTTCGACATCGAGGTCTCCCTCGTGCACGCGGACGGCATCAGCGAGCTGTACCTGGGGCAGGTGCGGGGGCCCCGCATCGACATCGCCACCGACGCGGTGGTGCGCACCGCCGGGGCCAAGGTGTACACCGCCGCAACGCGGATGTACGGCCTGGTCGAGGGACACCTGCTGTGGGCGTGGGACATCGCCGCCCTCGGATCCGAACTGTCCTCGCACGCGTCGGCGCGATTGGCTCGGGCCGACTGATGACCGATTACACGACTGTCGCCGGCGCCGTGTCGGACGCGAGCGGGCTCCGCCATCTCGGCAACCCGTTCGCCGAGCAGCGCGCGCTGGCCTCCGGGAGCGCGCTCGCCCCGCTCGGTGACCGGCGCGTGCTCACCGTCTCGGGGGAGGACCGGCTCAGCTGGCTGGATTCGCTGTCGTCCCAGGCCCTCACGCGTCTTCCGCCGGCCACGCCCACCGAGCTGCTGATCCTGGATCCTCAGGGCCGGGTCGAGCACGCCGCCGCGGTCTTCGACGACGGCGCGACGACGTGGCTCCTCGTGGACGCCCCCGACGCCGAACCGCTTCTGGCCTGGTTGCAGCGCATGCGGTTCCGGCTCCGCGTGGTCGTCGCCGACCGCTCCGACCTCGCCGTCGTGGGCGGCACCGCCGCCGCACTCGCGCGGGTGCCCGCCGTCGCCGAGACCGGGATCCCGGTGATCTGGCGCGACCCGTGGCCGCAGGTCGCTCCCGGCGGTCACGCGTACGCCCAGCCGCTGGAGCATCCCGGCGCCGACCGCGACTGGGCAGAGGCCGTGGTGGAGCAGGCCGAGCTGGAGCGCCTCATCCGGACGTCCGCGCCCGGCGCCCTGGCGGGCCTGGACGCCGTCGAGGCCCTGCGGATCGCGGCATGGCGGCCGCGCATCGCGGCCGACGCCGACGAACGCGTTCTGCCGCACGAGCTGGACTGGCTGCGCACGGCGGTGCACCTGTCCAAGGGCTGCTACCGCGGTCAGGAGACCGTCGCGAAGGTCCACAACCTCGGCCACCCGCCCCGGCGAGTCGTGGCGCTGCAGCTGGACGGCAGCGACAGCATCCTGCCCGAGCGCGGGGATGAGGTCCGGTCCGGTGACACCGCCATCGGAGCGATCACGTCGGCGGCGTGGCACTACGAGGAGGGGCCGATCGCGCTCGCCCTGGTCAAGCGCACCGCTCCCGTGGATGCCGACCTCGTCGTGGAAACCGCGCAAGGACCCGTGTCGGCCGCCCAGCAGGTCGTGGTCCCCGCCGACGCCGGAGCGACGGCATCCGTCCCCCGCCTGCCGCGCCTGGGGCGACGCACCTCCGCAGGCTGACGCCCTCCCTCCCGCTCAGGCCGGAGCCACGGCGTCCCACGCGACGCCCACCTCGCCCAGCCGCCAGCGCGCGCGACTGTGCAGCGGCCAGCCCGCGTCGGCGAGGGAACTCAGCGCCGTGCGCCACCGGTGCACGGGCCCGAACGGCGCCACCGCCGCGGCGCGGTCCCACTCCGACTCCAAGCCGGTGAGGAAGGCATGGATGCCTTCGCCGGGCACGTTCCGGTGGATGAGCGCCTTGGGGAGGCGCTCGGCCGCGATCGCGGGGGAGGCGAGGCCGGCCAGGCGCAGGGAGATCGTGAGGCTTCGTGGCGCGGCATCCGCGCCGACCTCGACCCACGTCGTGACGCGGCCGATCTCGTCGCACGTGCCTTCCACGAGGACGCCGCCGGGGGCCAGTCGCCCGCACATGCGCGCCCATGCCGGGGCGACGTCGCGCTCGTCGTATTGGCGGAGCACGTTCATCGCGCGGATGATCGCGGGCCGGCGTCCGGCCGGCGTCGGCACTTCGAACCCCCCGCGGGCGAAGGAGACATGCTCGCGCTCGGCGGCCGGGGCGCGGTGCAGCTGCTCCTGCGCGCGAGCGACACGATCGGGATCGATCTCCAGTCCGCGCACCTCGACGTCCGGCCGCACCTGGGCGAGCCGCGCGTACAGCTCCAGCGTGGTCACCGCGCTCGCCCCGAACCCGAGGTCGACCGCGAGCGGATCCTCGGCCCGCCGCAGCGCGGGATGCCGGGCGATCCACCGGTCCACGCGTCGCAGGCGATTGGTGCCGGTGGTGCCGCGCGTCACCTGACCCACCACCGACGCACGCACTCATCCCATGATGCCAGCACTGCCCGGAAGGCCCCTGATGGCGGCGGACCCGGTCGGTAGGATGGCGGCATGAGCGCGCCCTACACCCTGATCCTGCTCCGCCACGGCCAGAGCGAGTGGAACAAGACCAACCAGTTCACAGGATGGGTGGACGTGCGTCTCACCGATCAGGGTAAGGCGGAGGCCGCGCGCGGCGGCGAGCTGCTCGCCGAGGCGGGGTTGCTGCCTGACATCCTGCACACGTCGGTGCTCAGCCGCGCGATCCAGACGGCGAACATCGCGCTGGATACCGCCGACCGCCTGTGGATCCCGGTCAAGCGCTCGTGGCGGCTCAACGAGCGGCACTACGGCGCGCTGCAGGGCAAGGACAAGGCGCAGACGCTCGAGGAGTTCGGCAACGAGCAGTTCATGCTGTGGCGCCGCTCGTTCGACGTGCCGCCGCCGCCCCTGCCCGCCGACGACCCCTACAGCCAGGTCGGCGACCCCCGTTACGCGGGCATCGACGGCCAGGTTCCCGACACCGAGTCGCTCAAGCTCGTGATCGAGCGCATGCTGCCCTACTGGGAAGCGGAGATCGTGCCCGACCTGCGTGAAGGCAAGACCGTGCTGGTGACCGCGCACGGCAACTCGCTCCGCGGGCTGGTGAAGCATCTCGAGGGGATCAGCGACGAGGACATCGCCGCGCTGAACATCCCCACCGGCATCCCGCTGGTCTACCGGCTGGGGGAGGACCTCCTGCCGCTGGGTCCCGGCGAGTACCTGGATCCCGAGGCCGCAGCCGCCGGCGCCGCCGCCGTCGCCGCGCAGGGCAAGGGTTGAGCAGCCCGCGAGCGTGTGGTGGTTGCACGCGCCGGTGAGCGCGACCGGGGAGCCCGCCGCGGACGGGGCGTGGGCGGTATGAGCGACGGACCTGCTGTCCGATTCGCGCGCGCGCGTCGCAGCTGGGAGCCGCTCGACTGGTGGAAGCTCGAGGCGCACGCCCTGCACGAGGACGCCGAGCTGCGCCGGGCGATCGCCTTCTTCGCGCCCGCCGAGGCATGGCGCGCACTGTCGAAGGACACCGTCCGCGCGTGGGGCTGCCTGCTGACCCTCAGCCACATCGCGAGCTTCGTGTTCCCCCTCCTCGCGGCGGGTGCCGTCGTCGGATGGCTGTTCGCGCAGGACGAGGGTCTCGACCTCCGCATTCCCGGCTCCATCGCGGCGATCGCCGCAGTCCTGGCGGCGATCGGCCTCGTCATCGACCATCGGGACCCGTCGGGCGTCGACCCCAAGGTCGGTCGACTGCTCGGCATGCTGCATCTCGGGCCGTCGGCGGCGGCCACTGCCGTCGCCGGCCTGGCGCTCGCACAGGGGGAGGCGGACTTCGGGTTCGCTGCCCTCGGACTGCTCGCAGATGCCGTTGTCGGCGCACTGCATTCCGCGGTCTACCGAGGCCCCGCGGATGCAGGAAGCGACCGGTGGCGCCGGAATCTGGCGCGGCTGGACGCCGCCGTGTCAGGCCTCGCCGAGGCGGACCGGGGGCGGATCCAGGCCGATATCGCGGATGCCCTCGATGTGCTCGACGAACGCGAGCTCGTCCCTGCCGCCGAGCTGGAACGGGCACGGGGAGTCAGGATCGGGCTGCTCGGCATCTCGATGGCGCCGCGGGAGGATCTCGTCCCGGCGCCGGCGGCTGAGCAGGGCGGATGACGCGGTGGCTTTCTCCTTCGTGCGCCCCGAGTCCGAGGCATGGCTGGCCCACGTCGGGTCGGCGGATGCCGACCCGTACGACGCCACCCGTGCCGTCACGGCGCTGCGCGCCGACTACGAGCGGTGGTCGCGGTGGGGGATGGGCGTCCTCGCCTACGCCCTCACCGTCGTGGGCGTGTTCATGACGCTCGTCATGACCGACGCGCTGCTGGCCTGGACAGGCCCGGTGAGCGCCGTCGACATGATCGTCATCATGATCTCCGTCGGCATGAGCGGCGCCGGAGCGTGGCTGCTCATCCGTCTCTGGCGCACGGGGCGACAGCTCGCGGCGGCGGCCGCGTGGTGGATCGGCCTCCCGTTCCGCGGCGGCGCTGCCGCGCCGTCGGCGCGCGGGTGGGTGCAGGCACGCCTCGTGAACCTCGAGCCGCCGCTGTTCGTCCGCCTGATCACCGCCGCGCTGGCGTTCCTGCTCGCCGTCTTCGGGACCGCGCTCCTCTTCCGCGGGATCCTCGAGGGTGAAGACATCGCACTCGCGATCGCGGCGGGACTCGTCGGGCTGATCTCGCTCGTCGCCGGCTGCGTTCAGGCGGGCGGCGTCATGCGCATCGTCCAGGGGTTCGCGACGGCCGATCCGGTCTGGCGGCGCGTCGCGGGCTGATCGGGGCCGTCTATTCGGCGAAGGCCTCGAGTGTCTGCGGGTCGGCGCTCCAGTCGCCGGTGGCGAGGTAGACGACCTTCTTCGCGACCGACTCGGCGTGGTCGGCGAAGCGCTCGTGGTAGCGGCTGGCGAGCGTCGCGTCCACGGTCGCCATCGCCTCGCCCTTCCAGTTCTCGCCCAGGACCTTCTCGAAGACACTGACGTGCAGCTCGTCGATCGCGTCGTCGTCGTTGCGGATCTCCTCGGCCAGGCGCAGGTCCTCCGTGCGCAGCAGCTCGGTCAGCTTGCGCGCCACGGAGACGTCGAGCTCGCCCATCCGCTTGAAGGTGCCCTTCAGGCCCTTGGGGATGGCCCGCTCCGGGAAGCGCGAGCGGGCGAGCTGGGCGATGTGCTCGGCCATGTCGCCCATGCGCTCCAGTGACGCACTCACCCGCAGCGCCGTGACCACGATGCGCAGGTCGCGGGCCACCGGCTGCTGGCGCGCCAGAATCTCGATCGCCAGCTCGTCGAGGGCGACGGCCTTCTCGTCGATGATGCGGTCGGCCTCGATGACCTCTTCGGCCAGTGTGACGTCGCTGGTGGAGAAGGCGCGGGTGGCGCCGTCGATGGCCACTGTCACCAGCTCGGCGATCTCCACGAGACGGTTCTGCACGTCCTCGAGCGACTGATGGAACACTTCGCGCATCGCAGTACCCTTCCTGATTCGCGGCACGGCACACACGTGCGGCCACCGTGGCGATCCTCCCGGCCGAAGGTGAACGAACGGTGCCGTGCGAGTGAATAGTATCTCCCGCCCAACGCCGGGGCGGCCGGGACGGCCTGGCGCGACCGGTGAGCGCCCGTACGCTGGTGGCATGGATCGAACGCAGCTCGTGCTGCTGGCTCTCATCCTGGGAGTCGTCGTCGGGGGTTCCGTCGTCCTTCTCATCGCCTACGCGTTCCGGCTCCGGGACCGGCAGCGCGCCGAGACGTCGTCGCACGTCCCCGACGGAGTGACGCTGGTGCTGCGGGCGATGGATGATCCGGCGTTCGTGTCCGACGCCTCTTCGACCGTGCTCGCCGCCTCCGCGCCGGTCGGAGTCTTCGGCATCCGCGTCGGCGACGTCATCCCCGGCGAGGAGTTGCGTCACGTGGCTCGTGCCGCGCGGGACACCGGCGCCCCGGTGGTGCGGAACCTGCGGCTGCGGCGCGGCCCGGCACCGGCAGAGCCGCGCCTGGTGGCGGCGCGGGCGGCGAGCATCTCCCCGCGCCTGACGCTCGTGGTGCTCCGCGACATCACCGAGCAGGAGCGGGTGGAGGAGATGCGCCGCGATTTCGTGGCCAACACCAGTCACGAGCTGAAGACCCCGGTCGGGGCGGTGAGCCTGTTGTCGGAAGCGATCGAGATGGCCGCCGACGACCCGGCGCAGGTGCGGATCTTCGCCGCGCGCCTCACGGCGGAGGCAGCTCGCCTGGCCGCTCTCACCGCCCGGATCATGAGCCTGTCGCGCCTGCAGGCCTCGGACGAACTCCGGGAGGTGCGCGACGTATCCGTGGATGAGGTGGTCACCAGTGCCGTGGAGGCCCACGCGCTGCAGGCCGACTCGGCGTCGGTCACGCTCGTGCGCGGGGGGACGCGCGGCCTGCACGTGCGCGGCGACGCGCAGGTGCTCTCGGAGGCCGTGGGCAACCTCATCGCCAACGCCATCGCCTACTCGCCGGCCGGTTCCAGCGTGGGCGTGGGGGTGAGAGAGGCCGACGGCGTCGTGGAGATCGCCGTCACCGACCGCGGCATCGGCATCCCCGAGGCGGAGCAACAGCGCATCTTCGAGCGCTTCTACCGTGCCGACCAGGCGCGCTCGCGCAGCACCGGCGGCACAGGGCTGGGCTTGTCGATCGTCAAGCACGCCGTGCAGCGCCACGGCGGGGAGGTGCGCCTGTGGTCGGCCCCCGGCCGCGGGTCCACCTTCACGGTCCGTCTTCCGGCCGCGACCCCCGAGAGCGACCCGCCGCAGCCGAAGCCCGTGCGTAAGGACCGCCGCAGGAGGGTCCTCACCCACCCCACGCCCACCGAGAGGGATTCCGTATGACCCGCGTGCTGATCGTCGAGGACGAGCCGGATCTGGCCGACCCCCTGGCCTACCTGCTGCGTCGCGAGGGGTACGAGGTGGAGATCGCCGGCGACGGCGGTCACGCCCTCACCGCCTTCCGCGAGCGTGGGGCGGACATCGTGCTGCTGGATCTCATGCTGCCCGGGATGCCGGGGACGGAGGTGTGCCGGCAGCTGCGAGCCACCTCCCGCGTTCCCATCATCATGCTGACGGCGAAGGATTCCGAGGTCGACATCGTCGTCGGGCTCGAGCTGGGTGCGGACGACTACGTCACCAAGCCCTACTCCGCCCGCGAGCTGCTCGCCCGGATGCGCGCGGTGCTGCGTCGCTACGCGCAGGACGAGCCGTCGCTGGATGACCGCATCCTCACCGGCGGACGCGTCACCCTCGACATCGATCGCCACGCGGTCGCCGTCGACGGCACCGAGATCAACATGCCCCTCAAGGAGTTCGAGCTCCTGGAAGTGCTCATGCGCAACGCGGGGCGCGTGCTGACGCGCGGGCAGCTGATCGATCGCGTGTGGGGGACGGACTACTTCGGCGACACCAAGACGCTGGACGTGCACGTCAAGCGCATCCGCTCGCGGATCGAGTCCGATCCCAGCGACCCGCGCATGCTCGTCACCGTGCGCGGTCTCGGGTACCGCTTCGAAGCCTGAGCGCGCCGGTCACCTCACCGGCGGGAGCCGTCAGGGGAGCAGTTCGTTGTAGTAGTCCAGCGCGCCGTCCAGGACGGGCACCTCGTACAGGACGCCCTCGGAATCGCCCGACTGGAAGTACACCGGAACGGTGGAGCCGGCCGGTCCTTCGATGTTCTCCAGCTCGAGTGGGGGAGTGTCGTCGGAGGGGTTGCCCAGGCTCAGGCTCGACTTGGCCGGCACACGAACGGTGGCCTTCTCCACCGATGCGCCCTCGCCCAGCTCGATGTTGAGGGTGTGCGGCTCGTCGGTCTCGTTGACGATCGCGGCGATCATGTTGCCCGCCTCGCCGTCGCCCTCGCTCACGATGAGCACGTTGCGCACCTTGAGCGGGCCGGAGTCGGGGATGTTGACGCCATCAGCAGGCGAATAGACGATGGTCGTCGCCTGCGGGGTGATGAAGGCACAGCCGGTTGCTCCGAGGAGAACGGCGACGCCCAGGGCGGCAGACGCGATGAGGCGCGGTTTCACAGTTCCTCCCGGTGGAGCAGACGAGCTTCCTCAGCATTCTATGGGGTCGGCCGCCCTGTTCCACGCCGGTCCCGTGCCGAGCGGCCCGGCGAGCGGAGAACCTTACAGCATCGCGGGCTGTGGTATCCTAGACGTTGCCGAAAGGACATAACTGCATGCTTTTTGAGGTTGGCGAGACCGTTGTGTACCCCCATCACGGGGCGGCCACGATCATCGAAGTCAAAGACCGCATCATCCGCGGCGAGACGAAGAAGTACCTGAAGCTCAACGTCACGCAGGGTGATCTCATCATCGAGGTTCCCGCTGAGAACGTCGACCTGGTCGGCGTTCGCGATGTGATCGGCAAGGAAGGTCTCGACAAGGTCTTCGAGGTGCTGCGGGCGCCCTTCACGGAAGAGCCCACGAACTGGTCCCGCCGGTACAAGGCGAACCTCGAGAAGCTCGCCTCCGGTGACGTCATCAAGGTGAGCGAGGTCGTCCGCGACCTGTGGCGCCGTGACCAGGACCGCGGCCTGTCTGCCGGTGAGAAGCGCATGCTCGCCAAGGCCCGTCAGATCCTCGTGTCCGAGCTGGCTCTCGCGGAGAAGACCGACGAGGAGCGCGCAGGCGTCGTCCTCGACGAGGTGCTCGCTTCCTGACGACCCGGCGCTAGCGTGGGGGCGTGAGCATCACGCCCGTCCCCCGTATCGCTATCATCGTCGTCGCCGCCGGCTCCGGAACGCGGCTGGGCGCGACCGCGCCGAAAGCGTTCGTCGGCATCGATCGTCACACCGTGCTGCGCCACGCGCTGGAGGGTGTGTTCGCGGCGCCGTCCGCCCAGGTGATCGTCGTGGCGCCGGCCGGGCGTGAGGGCGACGCGCTCACCGAGCTGCTCGCCGCATCCGGAGACCGACGCGACCTCGCGTCGGTCGTCGTCGGGGGAGCGACACGGCAGGAGTCTGTCGCTGCGGGCCTGGCGGCGGTGTGGCCGGACGTGGAATTCGTCCTCGTCCACGACGCCGCCCGAGCCCTCACCCCACCGGATGTTTTCGGGCGCGTGCTCGACGCGCTCGCGGACGGCGTGCCTGCGGTGGTGCCCACCCTCCCGGTCGTGGACACGCTCAAGCAGGTCAGCGGCTCCGATGTCGTGGCTGCGGTGGATCGGTCCCAGCTGGCTGCAGCGCAGACCCCCCAGGGGTTCGCGCGTGTCGTGATCGACAGCGCGTACGCCGTCGCCGACCGCGAATACACCGATGACGCCGCGCTGGTCGCCGCGGCGGGAAGAGCCGTCGCGATCGTCCCGGGTGACACGCGGTCGTTCAAGATCACCACGCCCGACGACCTTGACCGCGCTCGCGCCCTGGTCGCCCCGTCGACGGCGTCGCATGCGGCGCTCGAGCACTCCGTGCCGATACCCCGCGTAGGGATCGGCACCGACGTGCACGCGTTCGCGGCGGCGGGCACCCTGTGGCTCGCCGGCCTGGAGTGGCCGGGGGAACCCGCCCTCTCGGGCCACTCCGACGGCGACGTCGTCGCCCACGCGATCGTCGACGCGATCCTCTCCGCGGCCGGACAGGGCGATATCGGCACGCACTTCGGCACTGACCGGCCGGAGTACTCCGGCGCGCACGCGGAGGCCTTCCTCGCGCGCACGGCGGCGATCGTGGGGGAGGCGGGATGGCGCATCGGGAACGTGGCGGTGCAGTTCCAGGCCACCCGTCCCCGCTTCGCCGGCCGTCGCGCGGAAGCCGAAGCGGCGCTGTCGGCGGCCCTCGGCGGCGCGCCGGTCTCCGTGAGCGCCACCACGACCGACGGCCTGGGATTTCCGGGGCGCGGGGAGGGTGTCGCCGCCTTCGCGACGGCCCTGGTCTTCCCCGTCTGACCCGTCAGAGCGGGCGGGTGAAGCTACGGCGGTCTATCGATAGCGGTTCCCGTCCTGGGCTAATCTCCCTGTGCGCAAGCGACATCAGGGCCTCGCCCGTTAGCGGTCGGTGATCACCAAATGGGGGTGTCCGCGGGACACGCATCCAACGCGCGAGCCTGCCCCGCGTGCTCGCTGCCGATGATGTCAGCGGCGTCACTGATGGGATTCCATCCCACCGCCCCCAACTGTTCGATCTCGTTCTCGAACTCCTCAAGTGTCGGGGCAGCTGGCAGGGCGAATCCGGCGCCGAGGAGGCAGTCGTACTGCCCGTGAATCCACTGATAGGCATCCGCTCGGAATCCAGCGTCCTGAATGGGCGGTGCGATGTCGGCTATGGATGACGCGCACGCGCTCAGGGCTTGCTGCTCGTTTGTGCCCATGCCCCCCATCTCGATCGAGACGCCGGTGTTGTGAGACTCTCTCCTCACATGGGCATCAACGCCTGCTTCCCTCAGGCAGGCGCCGATGTCCTCTGTCGCCCGCTCCACCGCTTGGTTGGCTCCGAACCACGTTGTGATCTCGGCGGATTCGGCGAGGGTGAGGCCGGGCGCGGGTTCGATGTCGTGAGACTGGAAGACCACCCACCCGCCTACCGCGACCGTGCCGAACGCGCCGGAACCGAGCACGATGGCGAATCGGATCCAGAGACGAGGAGGGGTGCGGCCATCACGAGACTTGTGGCCCACGCGAGGGACTCTCCATCCGAACAGGTGGAGTCGGTGGGTTAAACCGTCGATTCTGAGGGACCACGCCTCGGCGAAGGTCGGTCCTCGGCGACCGCGAGCGTCGTCGACGTCCAGAAGCGTGGCCATCACCACGGCCTCGTTGGCTTCTCGCCACCGCCTCGGGTACCAGCGGAGGAGGCGCCGATACCGCCTGCCGACGCGATCCGTCATCACGTCACCTTCCCCGAGACTCTTCGGCGGTCGCTCGCGGCGCCTCCGCACCGGATCGCGAGGTGATCATCGATCGAGCCGCACGCGCCCTACTCTCGATCCGAGAAATCTCTTCGTCGAGCGCACTCAGTCCAGAGTCGGTGAGGCGGAAGTACCTGCGTGCTCGCCCATCGACGACGTCCTCACCGGCGACTTCGATCAGCGCCAGTCGATCGAGGCGCTCCAGGGCGGCGTACAGAGTGGGGACCTTCAGGGAGACTGTCCCACCGTGCGACGTGCTCATCAATTCGACGTCGCGCAGAATCGCATATCCATGCTTTGGTGACTCCGCTAGAGCCGTCAATATCCAGAACGAGACTGCTCCCGATACCTCTCGCGCGACAGCGTTCATATCGCGAGAATACTCTCTTCGCATTACTATGGGGCGAGTGGTTCGGGTAGCTCACAGTCTCAGTGGTTGTCGGTCACAGACGCTCGACAGCCCGTGCGACGTGGGAGCGCAGAAGCCGTGACCCGTGACGTCGGCATGGACCGGAACCCCCGCGCCATTCCTGCGCGCGCTGCCGCTTACGCCGGCATAGGCAGCGGTATCGTCATCACCCTGACTGCGGGGATAGTCCTGATCCTCGCGTTGATGTCGCCAGAGCCTGTGACCTTCGGGCAAGGCGTACCGGTATGGCCTGTCGCCGTGGGCGTCGCTGTCGCCGGTATGTTGCTGACGGCGTGCAGCATCACCCTCCGTCGCCGGGTTGAACGGCGGGACAGGAATCGCGCGGCCGCGGTCAGAGCGGGCGGCTGAAGAAGGCCGAGAACGGATCGGGCCGATACGCGCCGAACGGCCCGCACGGGGTGAAGCCCTCGCTCTCGTACAGGCGACGTGCCGCGAGGAACTCGTCGGTGGAGCCGGTCTCCAGCCACAGTCGCGTCATGCCGCGCTTCCGCGCGGCGCCCATGACGTGGTGAAGGAGGGCGCGCCCGATGCCGCGGCCGAGGAAGGCCTCATCCACGCGCATCGACTTGATCTCGCCGCTGGTGTCATCCAGCCGCGAGAGTGCCGCGATTCCGGCGATCCGGTCGTCGACCTCCGCCGACCACAGCGTCACATCGGGATGCTGCAGCCCCGCCATCTCGAGGGCGTGGACGCTCTCCGGAGGAGAGGCGGCCCGCATGCCGGACAGATGCGCCGACACGAGCGCGCGGGTGCGGGGATCGTCGAGGTCGGCGAGGGCGATGGTGACCACGGTCATGCCTCCACGGCGTAGGGGGAAGGGTCGCGGGGCGGACGCGACCCCCACGCGAGCAGAACGAGGCCGGCGCACAGGACTGCCAGCCCCGCGACCGCCGGCAGCGACAGTCGCTCGCCGAGCACCGCGATGCCCAGGACCGCGGCGGTGAGGGGCTCGCCGAGGGTCAGGGTGGCCGCCGTGCCGGCGGTGAGGCGCTGGAGCCCCCACGTGAAGAGGGTGTAGGCCGCCGCGATCGTGACCAGGCCGAGCCACAGCGACATCACCAGCCCGCTGCCGGTCGTCGCCCACCGCAGGTCGACGAAAGGCACGCACAGCACCGCGATCAGCGCCGCGGTCGCGCCCATGCCGCCGGCGACGCTGAACGGGTTCCATCCGGAGTCGAACAGGCGACGCTGTGCGACGGCGATGATCGCGAAGGTGGCGCCGGCGGCCACCGACGCGGCGAATCCGACCGGGTCCGCTCCCGTCTGCCCCCTGCCGCCCAGCGCCAGCAGGGCGACCCCGGCCAGGGCCAGCGCGGTGGCACCCGCCCACGTGAGCGTGGGGACGCGGCGTGTGAGCGCCCACTCGAACAGTCCGGCCAGCACGGGTGCCGACCCGAGCGCGACGACGGTGCCCACGGCCACGCCGTTGCGCTCGGTACCGAGGAAGAACAGCGGCTGGTAGGCCGCGAGGCTCACTCCGGTCAACGCCAGAAGGGCGACCGCGCGCGGCGTCACCGGCGGCGGATGGGGCTCCCGGCGCCGCGCGCGGGCGCCGACGGCCAGTCCGACGACGGCCAGTACCGTGCCCCCGACCAGCAGGCGGGCGACGCCCACCGCGAGGGGGGTGCTGTCGTCGGGGCCCAGCGCCTGCGACGTGCCGGTCGTCCCGAACAGGACCGCCGCGGCGAGGACGGCGAAGACGGCGGGCATGCGATCATTTCTACCGCCTGCGCCCCTGTGCCGGCGACGCCCAGCGGGCGTGCGGCAGGCCCGCCGGTAGGCTGGGACCGTGACGGTCCGGATCTATGACACGAAGGCGCAGGCGCTGCGCGACTTCGTTCCCCGCGACCCCGACCACGTCAGCATCTACGTCTGCGGGCCGACGGTGCAGTCGGGCCCGCACATCGGTCATGTCCGCGGGGCGCTGGCCTTCGACATCCTCCGCCGCTGGCTCACGTACCGGTTCGGCCGGGTCACCTTCGTCCGCAACGTCACCGACATCGACGACAAGGTGCTCGCCAACGCCACCGACTCCGAGGAGTGGTGGGCGCTGGCCTACCGCATGGAGCAGGAGTTCACCCACGCCTACTCCGCGGCGGGCATCCTGCCGCCCACGTACGAGCCGCGCGCAACGGCGTCGATCCCCCAGATGCAGGAGCTCATCGCGCGCCTGATCGACGCCGGCCACGCCTACGCGGCAGGCGACGAGTCGGATGCCGCCGGCGACGTGTACTTCGACGTCCGCTCCTGGCCCGCCTACGGCGCGCTCACCCGCCAGTCGGTCGACGCGATGGAGCCCGCCGGTGACGCCGATCCGCGCGGTAAGCGCGACCCGCACGATTTCGCGCTGTGGAAGGGCGCCAAGCCGGGGGAGCCCGAGAGCGCCACGTGGGAATCGCCGTGGGGCAGGGGTCGCCCGGGGTGGCACATCGAGTGCTCCGCCATGTCGCGGCGCTACCTCGGGCCCGAGTTCGACATCCACGGCGGCGGCCTCGACCTGCGCTTCCCACACCACGAGAACGAGCTGGCGCAGTCCGCCGCCGCCGGCGACGCGTTCGCCCGCTACTGGGTGCACAACGGCCTGGTGACCGTCGGCGGGCAGAAGATGTCCAAGTCGCTCGGCAACTTCGTGCTCGCTCAGGACGTCCTCGCCGAGCACGAGCCGCTCGTCGTCCGGTACGCGCTGGCCGCGGCCCACTACCGCTCGACGCTGGATCTCACCCCCGAGTCGTACGCCGAGGCGCGCGCGGCGCTGGAGCGCATCACCACATTCCGACAGCGCGTGCTGCGCCTGACAGCCGGCGACCCGGCGGCGGTGACGCCCGCCGGCATCCCCGAGGCGTTCGCGGCGGCGATGGACGACGACCTGGGTGTGCCGCAGGCCCTCGCCGTCCTGCACGAGACCGTGCGCGCCGGCAATGTCGCCGTCGACGACGGCGACCGCGACGGCGCGATCGCCGCGTCGCGCGCCGTGGCGGCGATGCTCGACGTCCTCGGTCTCCTCGAGACCGGCAGTGCCGTCGCGTCAGCCCCGGATGCCGCGGCCGCGGCCCTGGACGGGCTGCTCCGCGCACTCATCGACCAGCGCGCGGAAGCCCGCGCGAACAAGAACTGGGCGGCAGCCGACCGCATCCGCGACGCGATCGCGGCGGCCGGTGTCGCCCTCGAAGACGGTCCCACCGGGACCCATTGGAGTCTGAACGATGGCTAAGCCAGGAAACCCGTCCGCCGGGCGTGGCAAGAAGGGCCCCACCAAGGGCACGGGCGGCAAGAACAAGCGATCCCTCGAGGGTCGCGGACCGACGCCGAAGGCCGAGGACCGCGCGTGGCACCCCGCCGGCAAGCGCAAGGCCGCGGCCGAGCGCTATGCCGCGGCGGGTGGAGCGCGCAAGCCCGGCGGGTCCGCCGGCGGACGCGGGGGTAACCCCAGTCGTTCGAAGGCGAAGAAGGACGACGACACCGAGACGGTCACCGGCCGCAACTCGGTGCTCGAGGCCCTGCGCGCCAAGATCCCCGCGACCGCGTTCTACATCGCGCAGCGCGTGGAGATGGACGACCGGGTCAAGGAGATGCTGTCGATCGCGAATCACCGCGAGATCCCCGTGCTGGAGGTCACCCGCCCCGAGCTGGACCGCATGGCCGGCTTCGACGGCGTGCACCAGGGCGTCGCGCTGAAGGTTCCGCCGTACGAGTACGCACACCCGCAAGACCTGCTCGAACAGGTCATCGACCGCGGGCAGACTCCGCTGTTCGTCGCGCTGGACGGCGTGACCGACCCGCGCAACCTCGGTGCGATCATCCGCTCCACCGCAGCCTTCGGCGGGCACGGCATCATCATCCCGCAGCGCCGGTCGGCGAGCGTGAACTCGGCGGCGTGGAAGACGAGCGCCGGCGCAGCCGCGCGCATCCCCGTCGCCATCGCTGCGAACCTCACCAGCACGCTCAAGGAGTTCAAGAAGCAGGGCGTGTTCGTCCTGGGACTCGACGGCGACGGTGACGTGGCGCTGCCGGCGCTGGAGCTGGCCGACCGGCCCGTCGTGATCGTGGTGGGCTCGGAGGGCAAGGGCCTGTCGCGCCTGGTCACCGAGACGTGCGACCAGGTCGTCTCCATCCCGATCTCCGCCGCGACCGAGTCGCTCAACGCCGGCATCGCCGCATCCGTCGCCCTGTACCAGGTGGCGACCCTCTGCGCCGTTCGCGAGTAGGAGCGGGTCGGGGTAGGGGATTCGCCGGAGCCGGTGCAGGATGGTCGGAGTGTCCGCGACGGAAGGAAGACCGTGACCCGTATCGCTGTCATCGGAGGAACCGGCTACGCCGGACGTCACATCGTGGCCGAGGCGGTGAGCCGCGGGCACACCGTCGTCTCGATCGCCCGCTCGGTGCCGTCCGAGCGCGTGGAGGGCGCGAGCTACATCGAGGGCAACATCCTCGACGTGCCGGAACTGGTTCACCAGCTCGAGGGCGTGGAGGTCGTCGTCGCGGCGGTGCCGGCACGCGGCGACATGCTCGGCAAGGTGCGCCCCGCCCTGGAGGAGCTGTTCGCGGCTCTCCCGGAGAACGTGCGCGTCGGCGTCATCGGCGGCGCGGGCGGGAGCCTCGTCGCTCCCGGCGGGCCGCGCCTGGTCGACACCGAGGGCTTCACCGAGGACTACAAGCCGGAGGCGCTCGAGGCGATCGGCGTGCTCGAAGACCTGCAGTCGGGAACGGGTGGACGGGACTGGTTCTACGTGCACCCCGCGGGCGGCTTCGGCATGTGGGCGCCGGGGGAGCGGACCGGCTCCTACCGCGACGGCGGCGACGTGCTCGTGACGGACGCGGACGGCGAATCGTTCATCTCCGGCGCCGACCTCGCCGTGGCCGTCCTCGACGAGATCGAATCGCCGAAACACTCCCGCGAACGGTTCACCGTGGGGTATTGACCCCGGCTCCGCCGCTACACGAGGTCGCGCCAGTCCACGCCCTGCTCGTCGTCGTCGGCGACGGGCAGAGCGCCGGTGATGACCGGCAGTGACACGGTGTCGGTGGGCGGGCCCATCACGGTGGCCTCGTCCCGGCGGTGGCGCAGGACGTCGTCGATGTAGGACGTGAGCACTTCGGCGATCGGGACGGATCGCCCGCGCGTCTGCGACATGTACCACCGGTGCTCGAGCACCTGATGGAACACCTCCGCGGGCTCGAGCTTCGCTCGCAGGTCGAACGGGATCGCCATCACGACCGGCTCGAACACGCGCGTGAGCCATTCGTGGGCGACCATCTCCTCGTCCGCGCCCAACCGGCTCACCCGGGCGCGGAACTCGTCCAGGTCGTTGAGCAGTCGCCGCGCCTGGTTCTCCTCGACGTCGAGGCCGGTCAGCCGCAGCAGCCGGCGCTGGTGGTGCCCCGCGTCGACGACCTTGGGCTGGATCGACACCCGTGTTCCGTCGGTCGTGGTCTGGATCGACATCTCGCCGATGTCGAAACCGAGGGCGTTCAGGCGCTGGACGCGCTCGGTGAGCCGCCACGACTCGTCGACGGCGAAGCTCTCCTTGTCGGTGAGTGCCGCCCACAGCGAGTGGTACGACGACACGAGCCCGTCGGCGACCTGGACGGCGTCGATGCCGCCCTCCAGCCGGCCGCCGGCGGCGAGGTCCATGATCTCGCCGGCGATGTTCGTGCGCGCCACGTCCAGGTCGTGCGCACGCTGCCCGGGCGTGAGCCCGCCTTCATGCAGTTCACCGGTCTCGGCATCCACCAGGTACGCGGCGAAGGCGCCCGCGTCGCGGCGGAACAGCGTGTTCGACAGCGACACGTCGCCCCAGAAGAACCCCACGTTGTGCAGGCGCACCAGCAGCACCGCGAGGGCGTCGACCAGGCGGGTGGCGGTGTGCGGGCGCAACACCTGCGTGAACAGGGCGCGGTAGGGGAGGGAGAAGCGCAGGTGCGCCGTGACCAGAGCCGCGGGCAGCGGCTCGCCCGCCGCATCCGTCCGGCCGGCGATCACGGCGACGCGCTCCACGCACGGGGCGGCGAGGCGGTGCAGGTTGCCCAGCATGTCGTACTCGCGCCGGGCCATCTCCTCGGTGGTCTCCTTGATGGCCACCACCCGCCCCGAGAGGTTCGCGAAGCGCACGAGGTGGCGCGAGATCCCCTTGGGCAGGTAGACGATCGTGCTGCTCGGCCACTCCGCCAGAGGCGTCGCCCACGGCAGGGACAGCAGACCCGGGTCGACGGAGCTCGCGGTGATACTGAGGGCTGAGGGGGACACGGGCACTCCTGGCGGAAACGACGCGGCGCGGGCAGCCCCAAGGCTACCCGCGCCGCGGTGTGAGAGTCGTGTCAGGCGGAGACGACCGGCTTGTCGTTCAGGCGCTCGCCGGACTCGACGTCGAACGCGTGCACGTGACCGGCGCTGGCGGCCAGTGTGACGGTCTCACCCGCGTTGGGGTGGTTGCGGCCGTCGACACGGGCGACCAGGTCGGCGCGCTTGCCGTTGATCTCGGTGTGACCGTAGAGGTAGCCGTCCGCGCCGAGCTCCTCGACGAGGTCGACGACCACGGACAGGCCACGGCCGTCGGCGGGGCCGACCACGATGTCCTCGGGGCGGACGCCCACGGTGACCTGGCTGCCGTTGGCGCGGCCCACGGTGTCGCGGTCCAGCGGCACGACCTCGTCGCCGAAGCGCACGCCGCCCTCCGCGAGGTCGGCCGAGAAGAGGTTCATGGCGGGGGACCCGATGAAGCCGGCGACGAAGACGTTGTTGGGCTTCTCGTACAGGTCGCGGGGCGTGCCGACCTGCTGCAGGATGCCGTCCTTGAGCACCGCGATGCGGTCTCCCATCGTCAGGGCCTCGGTCTGGTCGTGCGTGACGTAGACGGTGGTGACGCCCAGGCGGCGCTGCAGCGACGCGATCTGGGTACGCGTCTGCACGCGGAGCTTGGCGTCGAGGTTCGACAGCGGCTCGTCCATGAGGAACACCTGCGGCTGACGGACGATCGCGCGGCCCATCGCGACGCGCTGACGCTGACCACCCGAGAGGGCCTTCGGCTTGCGGGTGAGGTACTCCTCGAGGTCGAGGAGCTTGGCGGCCTCCAGGACGCGGGCGGCGCGCTCTTCCTTGCCGACGCCGGCGATCTTCAGGGCGAAGCCCATGTTCTCGGCGACGGTCATGTGCGGGTACAGCGCGTAGTTCTGGAACACCATCGCGATGTCGCGGTCCTTGGGCGGCACGTCGGTGACGTCGCGGTCGCCGATGAGGATGCGGCCGGAGTTGACCTCTTCCAGGCCGGCCAGCATGCGCAGCGACGTGGACTTGCCACAGCCGGAGGGGCCGACGAGGACCAGGAATTCGCCGTCGGCGACTTCGAGGTTCAGCTTGTCCACGGCGGGACGAGTGCCCCCGGGGTACAGGCGGGTTGCGTTCTCGAACGTGACAGACGCCATGTTCTCTTCTCCTTCACCGGCAGGTACGTGCCGGACGATCCGTAGTGAGGATGAGCGGGGGCTGGCCCGCACGCCCGCCATCGGGCGCGATCCTCAGTATGCCACGCAACCCGAACCGTCTGGGTTTTTCCCAGACAGCCTGACTAGCATCATTTCTGGCCGCCTCACCCCCGTGCGGCCCGCCGGATCCCCGGCCCCACCATCTGTGCAAGAGGATTCATGCCGAGCGATCAGACACCGCAGGTGCCTGCCACGCGTGACCGCCGTGAGGCGGTGCGCGAGAAGGCTCAGCAGGTGCACGCCAAGCAGTCGCGTGTGCGTCTGCTGCGTGGCGTGATCCTCGGTGCCGTCGGGCTCGCCGTCATCGGCGGCGCCGCCGCCGCCGTCATCTGGGCGTTCGCCGAGATGGGGCCGCGCCCGCAGGTGCAGCCGGCCAACGCGCACGGGGACGGATTCACGGTGTCTTCGATCCCCGAGGTGGGCGAGCCGTTGCAGACCGGTGTGGACGGCTCCACCCCGACCGCCGAGACGACGCCGGAGGAGGAGGCGCCGTCGGAGGGCGAGGCCACCCCCACCCCCGGCGCCACCGACACTCGGGCCGTCGACATCCGCGTGTACGTGGACTACCTCTCCACCGGCGCACGAGAGTTCCAGATCTCCAACGCCGAGCAGCTGAAGAAGTGGGTCGGTCAGGATGCAGCGACCCTGACGTACTATCCCGTGGCCATGCTGACGTCGAAGTCCAACGGCACGAAGTACTCCCTGCGTGCGGCGGGAGCGGCCGCGTGCGTGGCGACGTACTCGCCCGACACCTTCTTCACCTTCAACGACCAGATGTTGCGAAAGCAGCCCGAGATCGACTCCGACGGCATGAGCGACGAGGAGATCGCCGAGCTCGCCCAGGCCGCCGGTGCCTCGGCACCCAAGGTCGTGCGCAATTGCATCGAGGAGGGCTCGTTCCTCTCCTGGGCGCGTGCCGCCACCGACCGGGCGCTGGAGAGCATCCCCGACAGCGACGGTGTCGCTCTCACGGGAACCCCCATGGTGCTGGTGAACGGCACGCCCTACATCGGCGCGATGGACGATCCGACCGAGTTCGCCCAGTTCGTCCTCACCGTCGCCAGCGACGCGTACTACCGCACGCCTTCTCCCACGCCGTCGCCTTCCGAGTCCGGGACGCCCACCCCCACGCCGTGAGGCGATCGGGTGCCCGGAGCGGCATCCGCGGACAGCGCACGGACGCCCTCTTTCGCTGATCCAGGCGAGGCTCTATCCTCTCGGCAGATCCCGTCGACGAGGAGGCCGCATGCCTGCCACGCCCCTGCCGCACGGCGGCGCCGTCCCCACCGGACCCAAGACGTGCGATGCGAGCGGCATGATCGACATCCACCGCATGTTCCGCCGGGGCTTCGGCGAGGCGCCCGACCTCATCCGGCGCGTCGCCGAGGGCGACACCGCGCACGCCGCCGTCGTCGCGACGCAGCTCGAGACACTGTCGCTGGGGCTGCACGCGCATCATGAGGGCGAGGACGAGCGGCTCTGGGACGCCCTCGACGAGCGCGCCCCGGCCTGCACCGTGCACGTCGAGCGCATGAAGGCGCAGCACGCCGAGCTGCTCGCGCACCTCACGATCATGGATGCCGCACTGCCGGCCTGGCGCTCGTCGGCGAGCTCGGCGGATGCCGCGCGGGTGCTCGACTCGCTCGAGGGCATCAACGCCGCCATCGGCGTGCACCTGCCCGACGAAGAGACCACCATCGTGCCCGTGATGGAGTACACCATCACCAAGGCCGAGATCGACTGGTTCTCGCAGCACGGGCGCCGCTCGATCCCGAAGGGGCAGACCTGGCAGCAGTTGGGCGAGATTCTCGCCTCACAGCCCGACGGCGGCGACGAGTGGCTGCACAAGAACATGCCGGCCCCGGCGCGTTGGGCCTGGCGCTGGGTGGGTCAGCGGCGCTACCTCGCCCATCGCGCGGCACTCGAAGGACGCTGAGGGCGGACGCTCTACACTCGGTAGGGAGAATCTGAAGGTGTGGGGTGGCCCGTCACCCGACTCTCGCAGTCTCGAAGACCCGTGGAACTCCACGACCCGCCGGCTTGGCGCAATTGGTAGCGCACCTAACTTGTAATTAGGGGGTTGCAGGTTCAAGTCCTGTAGCCGGCACCGAATCCTCGGTAAAGCGCAGGGCTTCGCTTCCGAGTAACGAGTATTTCCGCCAGGATATGGCTGCGCTCGTCGACTGCGACGGTGCAGCTCGGGGGATTCGAATGAGGCGGATAGCACGTCGACGCGTCGCGGCTTTGATCCTTGCGTCGACGTTGCTCACGGGTTGCGCAGCGCAGGACCTCGCTTTCGGTGTGTCGTCAGGTGAACTGGTGGGAAGCTGGGTGGAGGCCGACGGGCTCGGGACAGACCTCACGTTGTCCGGGGATGGGACGCTCTACGCGAGTGAGTGGCCGGCGAGTTTGCACTGTGTCTCAGACGGCGCGCGGGACCTGGCCGCCCTAGAGGACGACGAGGCACTCGCATTCGACGGGACGTGGAGACCGGGTTCGGGGTCTCTGGGGTATGTCGTCATGATGGTTTTCGACGACACCGTCTGTGCGCGAGGGGGGACGCAGGCAACTGTGTGGCGGAATGGTGATGGGGCGCTAAGCCTGCGGATTACGATTCCGGTAGGTGTGGACCCGGATGTTCTCGAGCGGGACCAAGTGCTCCTCTTACATCCAGCCGAGCTCGACTGACGCCGAAGATGCGGCAGCAAGCGCGCTCGCCGCTCGTGGAGTCCGAACGATGATGCGCGAGTCCGGTCGCGAATGGCCTCTCCTTGGTGGCATGGTCGCCGCTGCTCTTGTGACCGCTCTGATAGTCGGCGTCGGGCGGTCTCTCATCGTCGAGGCAGCGTCCACCGCTCTCGAGCCACCTTCGCAGGAAGCGCGGACTCTTCTGGGCGCCGTCGCACTCTTCACGGCGGGGGGACTCCCAGCGGCAACCGCCACGTGGATCATTGCGAGACGCCGCGTGACCTCGCGCACGAGCAAGCTCTTCGGAATGGCAGTGGCGGGCAGCGGGTCCTCGATCCTGCCCGGGGCGCTCGTTCTTCGACTCATGATCTGGGACACCGCCGACTGGGCGTTGACCAGCCTCGCCTTGGCGGGAACGGACGTGCTGACCTTCCTGGTGGTGCTCGTGAGCGCTCGAGCGATCCACACCAGAGGTGTGGCACACCTTGAGTAGGGGAATGGAGGACGAGGTAGGAGTACGCAGTAGGCGTCTCTGGACGGCCGCAGAATCCGACGTCAGGAGGAGACGGATGCGCCGTGCCGTGGATGAGGAGGCTGCAGACCAAGTCCTTCACCGGTAGGAGCCATTCCCGTTCGCCAGGCGATCACTCGCGGCGATCCCCGCGCGCGCCCACCCAGATCGAGATGAGCAGCCAGACGGCGAGCCCTGCCACGAGCCACAGCACTCGGTCCGTGACGAGGAACAGGACGAGGCCTGCGAGAAGACACAGCGCGAGAGCGATGCCCACATTCCTCAGCATGGAACGAACAGTAGCGCTCGCGTTGCGATGTCAAGCGCGGGTGACCGGCCAGCGGAAACGGCGGGCGACGGGGACGATGAGTGCAGCCGCAACGCGCTGATCGAGCGTGGCGGAGACCGCGGGGCTCGGCGGGAAGGCAGTCGCCGCATGTGAGAACAGGACGGTCATGGCAGTGCCGGTCATCGTCGAGGGCACGTCCAGCCCATCGAGGTCTGGCCACGTGTGGTGGATCTCCCGGGCCCATGCCCTGCAGGTGGATCGGGGAGCGGCGTGCAAGCTGGCAGATGCGCCGTTTCGGATCGCCCATTCGCCTGACACCCGCAGCAGCCGCAGGGGACGAGTCGGTGTCCACCCGACAAGCGCGCGCTCGCGGCTCAGCGTGATGACGCGCTGTTGCTGGAACGCTTCCGCCACGACGGTGAAGACGTCTGCACTTGCGTACGAGACCCCGATGCCAGGGTGGTCGCCTCGAGGGGTCGGGTGGGGGTCCCATCGCATCGAGGTGACCGGTCCGTGCTCACGCAGCTCGTCCCACGTCGACGGGTGCGCGCCGGACACCCGGTGGATCCGCCACAGTGGATGCTGCACAGAGGTGAGGTCGCCCTCCTCCATCGTCAGGGGAGTAGGAGGGGTGCGCGGGTTCTTCGCTGTCACCGGTAGGCCAGGTCTCCGACCATCTGGACGACGGTGGCCACGGTGCCTCCCGTTGCCAGCCACTCCTGCGGCGTGCGCCCGCGCAGTTCCTCAGAAGGAGAGGTCATCACCTTCTGGATGTCTAACGGGTGGAAGTCGCTGGGGAACGCAGCCAGAACCTCCCGAAGACCGGGCAGCATCTCTCCGTCCACGAACTGCCACGAGGGATAGGCCGTCTGTCCATCGACCTGCCCGGCGCTCATCAGGCGCCGCTCGGACAACAGCCGGCGCACGTGAGCGACGTCCTTACCCATCATCTGCGCGACTGCCCTGGTCGGCAGCAGCGACTCTTTCAGCTCCCGCCTGAGGACGAGAGCGGACGCGGCTTCGTATACCGCATTGAACCTCTCGGCCTCCGTGCTGAAGACCTGGGCGGGGACGCCGGAGTCCCGCATGAAGGCGAGTTCCGATGCCGTCAGTGCCGTGGTCACCGGTCCCGCGACGAGCTCCAGCATGGTGTCCACCACACCGCGGGCATACTGGTGCGGCACGCCGTGCTTCTCCAGGTGGGCGCCCAGATCCTCCTCGTCGAGCGTGGGGCGTGGCTCGTCGTATGCGGTGCTCATACCACAAGTGTACGGATTGTTACGCCGTAACGGTACGCCGGACAGCAGTGCCGTCGCTGGCCCCGTCGTCAGGCCGTCAGCGCCGCTTGGAAGGTCGCCCGGTTGTCGATCAGCCAGGCCTGCATCCGGTCCCACCTTGGCCAGCCGCCGCCGGCCGTCAGCGACCGGACGTAGACCGCATCGCCGCGCGCCACACGATCGGCCACGAAGGCCCGGCAGGAGAGCATCGCCTGCTCGATGACGTCCGGCAGCCGGCGGCGCTCGGTGACCGAGAGGCCGTAGCCGTCGGCGAGGATCCGGAACCGTCTGGCTGCGTCCGAGGGCGCGGACGGAGAGCCGGTTCCGCCGTCGTGCATGGGGATCCAGTACCGCGCGGCCATGGCGAGATCCCACAGCGGGTGCCCGGGAGCGGCCATGTCGAAGTCGATGAGCGCGACCGCGCGCCCCTCACGGAAGACGACGTTTCCGGGGCACACGTCGTTGTGGCACAGGATCGTCCCGCCCCCCGTCATCGCGCCATCCGTGGCCGACAGCGGAACGTCGCCGAGGATGAACGTCAGCTGCTCGCGACCGGTGTCGGTGAGGGACAGGGGGAGCGGAGCGCCGTCGAAGCCGTGTCCCCTGGGCGCTCCACCACCGCGCCGCGGCGGATGACAGCGCCGGCGTTGGCCATGCCGCCCGCGAGAACTTCGCGGGCGGTCGCGGGGCGCTCGGTGTCCACGGGACGAGGCTACCCCGGCCCTCGGCGGGGGTTTCGCGAAGTTTTTTCATTCGCCTGCATCCAAGACCGGCCCCCCGCCGGAATAAGAGGGGGAAGGGCGGCCACGGGGTCGCCCCCGAGCAAGGAGAACACAGTGCGTAAGACTCTTTCCCTCGGCGTCGTGGCCGGTGCGGTGCTCGCCCTGGGCTTCGTCGTCCCCGCCTCCGCTGCTACCGGCAACGCGCAGCTGTCGGTGCTGCACGGCATCCCCGACACCCCCGTCGACGTGTACGTCAACGGCGACCTCACGCTTGACGACTTCCAGCCCGGCGACCTGGCTGGGCCGCTCGAGCTTCCCGCCGGCGACTACGAGGTGGCGTTGACGGCTCCGGATGCTGCCGACGCGAGCTCTCCCGTGCTCGGACCGGCCACCGTCACCCTCGCCGCAGGCGGCAACTACACCGCCGTCGCGCACCTGAGCGAGTCCGGAGACCCGACCCTCACGCCGTACCAGAACGATGTCGCACCCCTCGCCGCCGGTGAGGGACGACTGACGGTCCGTCACGACGCCGCCGCCCCTGCGGTGGACGTGCTGGCCGGCGGCGCCCCTGTGATCGAAGGCCTCACCAACCCGGGGGAGTCCACGCTGACGCTGCCGGCCGGTGTGATCTCGGCCTCCGTGGCCGCTGCGGGCACCACCGACCCGGTGATCGGCCCGGCTGACGTGGACGTGCGCGAAGGCGCGCTCACGATCGTGTACGCGTGGGGCAGCCTGGAAGACGGCAACCTCGCGCTGGCCACCCAGACGATCGAGGGTCTGCACTCCAACCCCTCGGGCGTCCCCTCGGGTTCGGGTGGACAGCTGGCCGCACGTGACGCCGGCGCCCAGTCGCTGCTTCTGGCCGGCGGTATCGCGCTGGCGGCAGTGGGCGCGGTCGCCGCGACCCGCGTCGTTCGGTCCTCCCGCTCGACCCGGTGATGCCACACCCCCTCCGGGCGATCGCGGCGGCCGGTGCCGCCGCCGCGATCGCCCTCGGCCTGGCGGCGTGCGGTGCTTCGGCACCGCCCGCCGCCGGTCCGTCCCCGACGGCGTCACCGGCACTCCCCTCGCCGACCCCCACGGCAGTGGTCGAGGTGCCGGTGACGCCTGCCACCCCCGCCCCGGCCCGGGCGACCGCCGTACCCGTGGCGGTATCGGTACCCGCGGTCGGGGTGGAGGTGCCGGTCGTCCCGGTCGGCGTCGACCCCAACGGCGCGATGGAGCTCCCCGTCGATCCGGCGGTGGCCGGCTGGTACGAATACGGCGCCGACCCCGCCAGCCCACAGGGGCGCACGGTCATCTCCGCGCACGTGGATGCGCCGGACTATCCGATCGGCCCGTTCAGCCGGCTGCGCGACCTCGCCCCCGGTGCGACCGTGCAGGTGCGCGATGCCGCCGGTCAGGCGTTCGACTACGCCGTTACCGACGTGACCTACTACCGCAAGACCGACCTTCCCGTCGCCGAGCTGTTCGCCCGCGACGGGGCACCCGCGCTCGTTCTGATCACGTGCGGCGGCGCATTCGACGCCTCCGTGGGCCGGTACGAAGATAACGTAGTCGTCATCGCTTCCCCCACGGGGTGAGTGGACATGCTCCAGGCGCAGACGACGAAAGAGGCAGGGGTGCCCGACGAGGACGAACTCGACGTGGCCGGTCGTTTCCAGGCGGGCGATGAGCGCGCCCTGGAAGCGATCTACCGCCGCTGGTCGCCCCTGGTGTTCACCCTGGCTCTGCGCGCGCTGGGCGACCGCGGCGACGCCGAGGACGCGACGCAACGCACCTTCGTTTCGGCCTGGAACTCCCGTGAGTCCTTCGATCCGGCCCGCGCCGGTCTGTCGACGTGGCTGGTCGCCATCGCCAAGCGCCGCATCGCCGACGTCCGCGAGGCGCGTGCGCGCGTCGCGGCCGCCCAGGATGAGCTGCAGCGCCTCACCGACCCCGAGGCGCTCGTGGTCCCCGAGATCGACCTGGGTGACCGACTGCTCCTCGCCGATGAGATCGAACGCCTGGAACCGGATGCGCGCGCCGTCATCCGATTGGCGTTCTACGACGATCTGACCCACGATCAGATCGCACACCGCCTGCAGCTGCCGCTGGGCACGGTGAAAAGTCATATCCGCCGAAGTCTCACCCGCCTACGACGCCGATTGGAGGTCAGTCATGTCGCACCTTGACCCGGAGCGGATGGCGCTGCTCGCCATCGGCGAGAACGCCGAAGACGGCGAACGCTCGCACCTCGACGACTGCCCGCAGTGCGCCGCGGAGCTGGACGAGCTGGCCTTCGCCGTGTCGGTCGGGCGCTCCACCGTCGATGTGGGCGAGTGGGAGACGCCTCCGGAGCGGGTCTGGGAGGGGATCCTCGCCGACATCTCCGCTCCCCGAGCCGACCCGCCCGCCGAACCTCCCGCAGCTTCCGGTGCGGCATCCGCACCCGCCGCATCCGCACCCGCCCCGCCGGCGACTCCGCCCGCCGCACCCTCCTCCCCGGCAGCCGGCGCAGGATCGCCACCGCCGCGAGGGCGCACGCGGATGCTGTTCACCCTCGCCGCCAGCGTCGCCCTGCTGCTCGTGATCGTCGGGATCGGGGTGGCGGTGCGCCCCAGCCAGCCGGTCGAAGTGGCGGCGGCCTCGCTCGACGCGTTCCCGGCGCACCCCGGCGCGCGGGGATCGGCGACCGTGATCGAGACGGACGACCGCGAGCGGGTCGTGCGCGTCACCCTCGATGCCGATGCCGACACGGGGGAAGGGTCGCGGGAGGTGTGGCTCATCACCGCCGATGCCACCGCGCTGGTGAGCCTCGGCACTCTGGAGGGCAGCGAGGGGACCTTCCCCATCCCGCCCGACATCGACATCGACGAGTACGTGCTCGTAGACGTGTCGCTGGAGCCCGAAGACGGCGACCCCCAGCACTCCGGTGACTCGATCGTCCGCGGCGAGCTGCGTGCAGCCTGACGTGGACGCGGCCCGGTCGGGCCGGCCCGCCGGCAGGCCGTAGCATCGTCCGGTGACCGAGCACGCCCGAGCAGACCGGCCCCGGCCGATCCCGCTGTGGCTCGCTGTGGCCGCGGCCGTGGTCGTGGGCGTGCTGACGGCGCTGCAGGCCCGCATCAACGGATCACTGGGTGAGGCGATCGGCGACGGCTACACCGCCGCCGTGATCTCCTTCGGATCCGGTCTGGTCGTCCTGCTCGCTCTCACGGCGGTGCTTCCTTCCGGGCGGGCCGGCGCCCTGCGCCTGGTCCGCGGCATCCGCGGCGGCACCGTGCCGGCATGGATGCTGCTGGGCGGGCTCGCCGGCGCTCTCACCGTCGCGACGCAGGGGCTCACGGTCGCCACGATCGGCGTGGCGCTGTTCACCGTGGGCGTCGTCGCCGGGCAGACCCTCAACGGACTCGTCCTGGACCGGATCGGGTACGGGCCCGGGGGAGTGGTGGCCGTCACCATGCCCCGTCTGGTGGGCGGCGCGCTGGCGGTGACGGGCGTCATCGTGTGCGTCGTGGGGATCGCCACGGCGCCGCCGCTCTGGATGCTCGTGCTGCCGGTGCTCGCGGGGGCGGGAATCGCCTGGCAGCAGGGGACCAATGGGCGCCTGGGGCAGCGGGTCGGCAACCCCCTCACCGCCACGCTGGTGAACTTCGCCGGGGGCACGGTCGTGCTCGGGATCGCCGCGGCGGTGCACATCTCCTCCGCCGGAGCACCGCGCACCCTGCCGGCGGACCCGTGGCTCTACCTCGGCGGTGTGATCGGTGTGATCTACATCTTCCTGTCGGCAGCGATCGTGCGCGTCACGGGTGTGCTGCTGCTGGGCCTCGGCTCGGTGGTGGGGCTCCTGGCGATGTCGGTCGCGCTCGATGCGATCTGGCCCGCGCCCTCGGGACCGCCGCTGCCGGTCGCGCTCGCCGCCGTCGTGATCGCCTTCGCGGGTGTCGCGATCGTCGTGGTCCGACGCCGCCGGCGCCCCGCGGCGGGTTAGAGCGCGGTCGATTCGTCCTTCGCGGCGTCGGCGGCGTTCTTCTTCGACCCCCGGCTGGACTTCCCCGGCATCGGGGTCAGGTGTGCCGCCGCATCCACGCCCTTGCGCGGCCCGCCGCGCTCGGTGTCCGGTTTCCCGCCGACATAGAGCCAGCCCAGGAGTGCCTCGTCCTTGCCGAGCCCGTGCGCCTTGGCGACCGCCTTGCTGCGCGTGTAGTGCCCCGTGCGCCAGATGACCCCCCAGCCGGCCTCGTCCAACAGCAGGCTCAGCGTGTGGGCGACGCCCGCGGCCACCGCCTCCTGCTCCCAGCGCGGCACCTTGTCGCTCTTGCGGTAGCTGACCACGATCGCCACGAGCAGCGGCGCGCGCAGCGGCTTGGTCGAGCTGCCGTCCTGGCCGAGCGCCTTGTGGATGGCGCGACCCAGCCGTTCGCGATCCGCGCCGCGCAGCTCGATGAGCCGCCATGGACGCAGCGACGAATGGTCGGCGACGCGTCCGGCCGCCGACACGAGGGCCTCCAACTCGGAGCGCGTGGGCGCCTCGTCGGTCACGCGCGACCACGACCGGCGTGCCCGGACGGCCTCCAACGCGGAGCCCCCGCGCTCGGGGGTTCCGGTGGCCGCCTCGGCGGGCGAAGAGGGCTCGGGGAGGGTCACGCCTCGGACTCGGGAGAGAACTCCAATGCGAGGGAGTTCATGCAGTACCGGTCGCCCGTGGGCGTGCCGAAGCCGTCGGGGAAGACGTGGCCGAGGTGGGAGCCGCAGTTCGCGCAGCGCACCTCGGTGCGCACCATGCCGTGGCTGCGGTCTTCGATGAGCTCGACCGCTTCGGGACGCACCGATTCGTAGAAGCTCGGCCAGCCGCAGTGCGAATCGAACTTCGTCCCGCTCTGGAACAGCTCCGCGCCGCAGGCCGCACACGCGTACAGGCCGGCGCGCTCTTCGTTCAGGAGCTCACCGCTCCACGCGGGCTCGGTGCCGGCCTGACGCAGCACGGCGTACTGCTGGGGGTCCAGCTCGGCGCGCCACTGCTCGTCGGTCTTGTCAACGGAATAGCTCATGGGGGTGTGTCCTCTCTTCCTCCATTCAACCCGAACCCGCGGCACCCCGGTCGCTCGCAGCGGATAATGCCGGAGTGGGCACACCCGAGTTCGACGCCGTGATCGCCCGCTACGACCGCTTCGCGCGGGAGGAGGCGCCCGGCCGCTCGGCGCTGTACGCGGAGTGGGCGGCGGGGGTCGTGGCGGACGCGGCGACGGCGCGGATCCTCACCCGGATCCCCGCGACCCACCGGCAACCGCCGCTCGTCTTCGCCGTCACCCGGATGCTGGGAGCCCCCGAGGCCGCATTCCCCCGGTGGGCGGCCTGGCTGCGGGCGCACGCCGACGAGGTCGTCGCCGAATGCGCGGCCCGCCGCATCCAGACCAACGAACCGCTGCGCTGCGCGGCGCTCCTTCCCGCGCTGAGTCTCATCGAGGGTCCGATCGCGCTGCTGGAGGTGGGGGCCAGCGCAGGGCTGTGTCTGTACCCCGACCGCTACTCCTACCGGTACGAGACGGGGCACGGCGTGCGCCGGATCGACCCTCCCGCAGGTCCCGCGCCGGTGGTGCTGGGCAGCCGGCTGACGGGTGACCCCGCGCTGCGGATGCCGGAGGTGGTGTGGCGGGCCGGGATCGACCTCGATCCGCTCGACGCCCGCGACCCTCGGGATCGCGCCTGGCTGACCGGCCTGGTGTGGCCGGGCGAGGAGGGCCGGCGCGAGCGGGTGGAAGCCGCGCTGGCGGTGGCGGCGGCCGATCCGCCGCTGCTGATCGCCGGCGACGCCGCCGACGCGCTCGCCGCCGCTGCCGCCCGCGCACCGCGGGAGGCCACGCTCGTGGTCACCACCCCGGGGGTGCTCGCCCACATTCCCCGCGCCGGCCGGAGCGCCGTGATCGAGGCGGCGCGGGCGGCGGGCCGGTGGATCACGATCGACGAACCCGCGCTGCACGAGGGCTGGTCATCCGTCCCGGCACCATGGCCGGGGGGATTCGCACTCGCGCTGGACGGCGACATCCTGGCGGCGGTGGATCCACTCGGCGCGTGTGTGGAGTGGCTCCCGGGTGCAGGGCACCACCGGGCTTAGCGTGGAGGAGTGCCCCTCTCCGACCGCGACCGTGCGCTGCTCGCCTTCGAAGCGGAGTGGCGCCGCCACGGCGGTGCGAAGGAGGAGGCGATCCGTGCCGAGTTCGCCATGCCCCCCGCACGGTACTACCAGCTGCTCGGCCGTCTGATCGACACCGCCGAAGCGCTCGAGCACGATCCGCTGCTCGTACGGCGGCTGCGGCGGCTCCGCGACGAGCGCGCCGCGACCCGCGCCGCCCGCGCCGGCGTTCGCTGATCGGGCGGGGACGGCCCGGTAGCATCGGGGGGTGGCTCGAACGACGTACCCGCGCGACCGTTTCGACGACCTCGCCCCCAGCACGGGCCGCGTCGGCGCCCATCGTGCGGAGAATCCGCGCATGCGCGGCGGGATGGTGTTCCTGTGGGCTGCCGTGGCCACCGTCGTCCTCGTCGTGGCCGGCATCTTCGGCTCCCTCGTGATGTCGGGGCGGATCTCGCTGGCACCTGAGCCGGTGCCCACCACCGAGCCGGCCCCCGTCGTCGAGCCCGTCGTCGACACCACCTACCCCGTCCTGGTGCTCAACGCGACGCCGCAAGAAGGGCTCGCAACCCAGATCCGCGATGTCGTCATCACCGCCGGCTGGTCGGCGGATGCGGTCACCGCAGGCGCCGCGGGAGCCACCGATTTCCCCACCACCACCGTCTACTACGCCCAGGAAGCGGACGAGGCGGCCGCGCTGGGGCTGGCCGAGACGATCGGCGGGGCCGAGATCGCGCTGAGCGCCCAGTACCTGCCACCGGACGACCTCGAGACCGAGGAGGACGAGGCCGGGCGTCAGCTCACCGTCGTCATCGGACTCGACCGGGTCGACACCCCCGCGCCCTGAGGCCGTCGCCCGCGTGTTTCCGGGCGGTAAACACTTCGATGCGGGCGTGTCAACAGTTGCCCGGCGAGGGGTCGCGCCCTTCTGCGCCGTGGATACGATGACCTGCGTCCGACAGCATCAGGAGAAGAAGAGCATGGCCCAGGGCACCGTCAAATGGTTCAACGCCGAGAAGGGTTTCGGCTTCATCACCTCCGGCGACGGAGAGGACGTCTTCGTTCACTACTCCAACATCGACATGACCGGGTTCCGGGTTCTCGAGGAGGGGCAGGCGGTCGAGTTCACCGTCGGCGCCGGCCAGAAGGGCCCTCAGGCCGAAGCAGTGCGCGTCCTCTGACGCCGTTCGCGCGCGTCTCGTTCGGAGGCGGCATCGCGCAGTGACTCCCGCGGGCGAGGGCGCCCGGAGTCGCCGCGGGATGCCGCCTCCTTCGCGTTCCCGTGCGCGCGTGCCGAGCGACGCGCGCACACGGTCGCAGCTTGCACTCGCATGGGGCGAGTGCCAGAATGGCTTAGCACTCGTCTTTGTGGAGTGCTAACAGACTGACAGCCCCCATCCGGGAGGGACATCACACATATGGCAAAGATCATCGCTTTCGACGAGGAGGCCCGCCGTGGCCTCGAGCGCGGTCTCAACATCCTGGCCGACGCCGTCAAGGTGACCCTGGGCCCCCGCGGTCGCAACGTCGTGCTCGAGAAGAAGTGGGGCGCCCCCACGATCACGAACGACGGTGTTTCGATCGCCAAGGAGATCGAGCTCGACGACCCCTACGAGAAGATCGGCGCCGAGCTGGTCAAGGAGGTCGCCAAGAAGACCGACGACGTGGCCGGTGACGGAACCACCACCGCGACCGTTCTCGCCCAGGCGCTCGTGCGCGAAGGTCTGCGCAACGTCGCAGCCGGCGCCGACCCCATTTCGCTGAAGAAGGGCATCGAGAAGGCCGTCAAGGCCATCACCGACCAGCTCCTCGCCGGCGCCAAGGAGGTCGAGTCGAAGGAGCAGATCGCCGCCACGGCATCGATCTCCGCCGCTGACCCCGCGATCGGCGAGCTCATCGCCGAGGCGATCGACAAGGTCGGCAAGGAAGGTGTGGTCACCGTCGAGGAGTCCAACACCTTCGGCACCGAGCTCGAGCTCACCGAGGGCATGCGCTTCGACAAGGGCTACATCAACCCTTACTTCGTGACCGACCCGGAGCGTCAGGAAGCGGTCTTCGAAGACCCCTACATCCTGATCGCGAACCAGAAGATCTCGAACATCAAGGACCTGCTGCCGATCGTCGACAAGGTGATCCAGGAGGGCAAGGAGCTCCTCATCATCGCTGAGGACGTCGAGGGTGAGGCTCTCGCGACGCTCGTGCTCAACAAGATCCGCGGCATCTTCAAGTCGGCTGCCGTCAAGGCTCCCGGCTTCGGCGACCGTCGCAAGGCTCAGCTCCAGGACATCGCGATCCTCACCGGCGGCCAGGTCATCACCGAAGAGGTCGGCCTCAAGCTCGAGAACGCCACGGTCGACCTGCTCGGTCGTGCGCGCAAGGTCATCATCACCAAGGACGAGACCACCATCGTCGAAGGTGCCGGTGACACGGCTCAGATCGAGGGTCGCGTGACCCAGATCCGCCGCGAGATCGAGAACACCGACAGCGACTACGACCGCGAGAAGCTCCAGGAGCGTCTGGCCAAGCTCGCCGGCGGCGTCGCCGTCATCAAGGCGGGCGCGGCCACCGAGGTCGAGCTGAAGGAGCGCAAGCACCGCATCGAGGACGCCGTTCGCAACGCGAAGGCGGCCGTCGAGGAGGGCATCGTCCCCGGTGGTGGCGTCGCGCTCATCCAGGCCGGCAAGATCGCGTTCGAGGGTCTGTCGCTCGAGGGTGACGAGGCCACCGGTGCGAACATCGTCCGCGTCGCGATCGAGGCTCCGCTGAAGCAGATCGCCCTCAACGCCGGCATGGAGCCCGGTGTCGTGGCGAACAAGGTCGCCGAGCTCGAGCCCGGCTGGGGCCTGAACGCCGCGACCGGCGAGTACGGTGACCTGTTCGCGCAGGGCATCATCGACCCGGCCAAGGTGACGCGCTCGGCGCTGCAGAACGCGGCGTCGATCGCCGGCCTGTTCCTCACCACCGAGGCCGTCGTCGCCGACAAGCCGGAGAAGGCTGCGGCCGCCCCGGCCGACCCGACCGGCGGCATGGACTTCTGAGTCCGCTCCGCGTCTGACGCACAGAAGGGCCCCCTCTGCGGAGGGGGCCCTTCTGCCGTTCCCGGCCGTGTCGGGCCGGGCGATCCGGGAGGCTCAGCGGAAGAGGCTCGTGCTGGCCTGCTCCACCTCGGCGTACTGGCGCCCGGCGACGGTGAGCGCACCGTCGATCTCGGCCAGAGCGGCGGCGACCTCGCGCTGCGTCGCGCGCCACCGCTCCACGACGCCGGAGAACGCCGCCGAGGCCGCGCCCGTCCAGGAGCCCTGGAGCTGAGTGAGCTGCGACAGCAGCGCGGCGGATTCGCTTTCCAAGCGATCGACGGTCGCGCGGATCGCGCCCGACGCGGTGAAGACGGCATCGCTGTCGACGGAGAAGACGGCCATGGGAGGCTCCTTTCGAGTACGTCCCGCCACGTTAGGGCGCCGGCCCGCGGGCACGGGCGCGGTGCGGCGTGCTCGTGCACACCGCCCTCGGTCGGGCTCCCTGTGGAGGAGACTCAGCGCTGGCGCGGCAGCGGACGCGTGTCGGCGACCTCGTCGGCGGAGGGCGGTGCCAGCGGCAGTGCGACGCGGAACGTCGCTCCGCCGCCGGGGGTGTCGCGCACCGACACGGTGCCATGCAGCGCCTGCACGATCGAGGCGACGATCGACAGGCCGAGCCCGGAGCCGCCGGTCTCCCGCGCCCGCGAGGTGTCGGCGCGCCAGAACCGCTGGAAGATCTGGTCGCGGATCTGCTCCGGGATGCCTTCGCCGTGGTCGATGACCTCGATCCACCCGGTCTCGTCGGCCGCGGAGACCCCCACGCGCAGTTCGATGGGGGAGTCCTCGCCGGTGAACCGGCGCGCGTTGCCCAGCAGATTGGCCACGACTTGGCGGATGCGGTTCTCATCTCCGAGCACGACGGGTTCGACGGGAACCGTGCGCACCGGCGCGGTCGCCGGAGCTGCCGGCGCGTCCGCCGCCTCGTCGGCGTCACCGGCGCCGCGGGGCCGGCGACGCAGACGCGACAGCGTCGCCCCCGCCAGCGCGATGGCGGAGGTCGCAGAAGTCGTGCGCCGGCGCGGCTCGCCGGAGGTGTCGTCTTCGGGCGTCTCGGCGGGCGGGTCGACCGTGATCGACATCGTCACACGCGGCCCTCCGTACGCGGAGGTGTCCTCGACGGTCACTTCGCGCTGCGGCGACGCCGCCCGCAGATCGAGCGCGGCGTCGCGGGCGATGGGGCGCAGATCCACCGGCTGGATGACCACGCCCCGCTGCTCGTCCAGGCGCGCCAGCGCGAGGAGGTCCTCCACGAGCACCCCCATGCGGATCGCCTCCTTCTCGATGCGCTCCATCGACTGCGCGACCTCCTCGTCGCCGCGGATGGCTCCCATGCGGTACAGCTCGGCGTAGCCGCGCACCGTCACCAGGGGGGTGCGCAGCTCATGGCTCGCGTCGCCGATGAACCGGCGCATCTGCCCGACGGTCGCGTCGCGCTGGCGGATCGCCGCATCCACCCGGTCCAGCATCGTGTTGATGGCGGTCTTCAGTCGCCCGACCTCGGTGCCGGGGACCACGTCCGACATCCGCTGGCTGAAGTCCCCTCCCGCGATCGACATCGCGGTGGCCTCCACCTGACCGAGGCCGCGGAAGGTCAGGGTCACGAGCCACCGCGTCAGGAGGGCGCTGGCGATGAGGATGAGGAGGGCGAGGATGCTGTAGATGCCGACGTAGGCGGCCACGACCCGTTCGGTGGGTCCCAGGGACACGGCGACCATCTGCGTGTACAGCGCGCTGACGCCGTCGACGGCCAGCACGTCGACGGCCGCGTGAAACGGCGGTCCGCTGCCGGTGCTCGGCAGCGCGAAGGGAGTGAGGCCCTGCAACTGCGTCTTCTGAAGCGTGTAGGTCGAGGGGAATTCCGGCGGAGCGGTCGTGCCGTCACCGCCGGCCGCGATGAGGAACTGGCCTGTCGGATCGTAGATCGCCACGAAGATGTCGGTCGGGGCCGCTTCCTCGTCCTCGGTGAAGCGCAGGGTGCCGCCGGAGTTCTGCACGTCCAGGACCGACAGCGCGGCATCCGAGGACGCCAGTTGCCGCAGCGAGTCGTCCAGCGACGCCGTGAGGGTGGTGCGGAGGAAGGCCATCGTTCCGAATCCGGCCGAGACCAGCCCGATCGCGAGCAGGCCCACGGTCACGCCGGTCACCTTGGCGCGCAGGCTGAGCCCACGCCACCATCCGGTGACGGCGTCGTTGTGGTGAGCCAGGAGGTCTTCTTCCGTCGGGCCGCTCAGGCGGTCTTGCCGGCCTTGAGCATGTAGCCGAAGCCGCGCTTGGTCTGGATGAGCGGCTCGGAGGAGTGCGGATCGATCTTGCGGCGGAGGTAGGAGATGTAGCTCTCCACGATGCCCGCGTCGCCGTTGAAGTCGTACTCCCACACGTGATCGAGGATCTGCGCCTTGGACAGCACCCGGTTCGGGTTGAGCATGAGGTAGCGCAGCAGTTTGAACTCCGTGGGGCTCAGGTCGATCGAGACGTCCCCGACCGTGACGTCGTGGGTGTCCTGATCCATCGTGAGCTCGCCCGCGCGGATGATCGACTCCTCGTCGGTCTGCATCGTGCGGCGCAGGATCGCCTGGATGCGCGCGACGATCTCGTCCAGGCTGAAGGGCTTGGTGACATAGTCGTCGCCGCCGGCGTTGAGCCCGGTGATCTTGTCTTCGGTCTCGTCCTTGGCGGTGAGGAAGAGGATCGGTGCCGTGTAGCCGGCGCCCCGCAGGCGCTTGGTGACGCTGAACCCGTTCATATCGGGCAGCATCACATCCAGCACGATGAGATCGGGCTCCTCCTCGAGGACGGCGGAGATGGTCTGCGCGCCGTTGGAGACGGCGCGGACCTGGAATCCGGCGAATCGGAGGCTCGTGACGAGCAGATCCCGGATGTTCGGTTCGTCGTCCACGACGAGGATGCGCGGTGCGGTCATGCCCTCATTATCGTGACCAAACCCTTCGCGCGCCTGGATGCCCTGCGCGAAAGCGGGAAATGGGCCCGTACAGGGCCCGGAATCCGGGAAATCCGGCCTGATCGCGGGTCGCTCTCAGCTGCTGAGGGCGGCGTTGACGGCGACGGCGGAGTACTCCCGCTCCACCACGAGGGTGGCCAAGCCGACGATCCCGGCATGCTCTCCCAGCGTGGACTGGCTGACCGTGAGGTGGCGCGTCGCGCGCGGCAGGGAGCGGGGGTACAGCGTCTCGCGCACGCCGGCCAGGAGAGGGGCGGATGCGAGCATCCCGCCCAGCACGACCTCTCCCGGGTTCAGCACCGACACCAGGGTGGCCACGACCTCGCCGATCACGCGGCCCGCCGCCCGGGTGAGGGCAGCCGCATCCGGGTCGCCCGCCGCGAGGTACGCCCCGACGTCGGAGCCGGACTCGGCGTTCTTGCCGATCGCCGAGAGGGCCCGCGCCACGGCGCGTCCGGAGGCCACGGCCGCCAGGCAGCCGTGCGCCCCGCACTGGCACACCTCGTCGTCGTGCCCGGCGAGCTTGACGTGGCCGATGTCTCCGGCGCCGCCGTCGGTGCCCTGGTAGACCCGCCCCCCGATGACGATGCCCGCGCCGATGCCGGAGGAGACTTTGATGAAGCACAGCGCGCGTGAATCGGCATGTGCGGCGCGCTGCTCGCCGAGGGCGGCGGCATCGGCGTCGTTGGCGACGAGGACGGGGATACCCAGGGCATCGCGCAGGTGATCGGGGATCGGATACGCGTCCCACCCCGGCATGATGGGCGGCTGACTGGGGCGCCCGGTGTCGGGGTCGACGGGCCCGGGGATGCTGATGCCGATCGCCGCGACGCGCTCCAGCGGAGTCTCCGCCGCGACGAGGACCCGACGCGCGGTGGCGGCGATCTCGTCGAGGGTCCGGTCCGGGCCGTCGGCGACGGCGACCTCGATGCGCTCCTCGGCGAGAAGACGTCCGGCCAGATCGGTCAGGGCGACCATGGTGTGGGTCGTGTCGACCGCGGCGGTGAGCACGGTGGCCCGCGCGGAGTTGAACTCCAGCAGCCGTGAGGGACGGCCCGAGGCGGGACGCTCGGTGCCGTTCTCCACGATGAGCCCGGCTTCCAGCAGGGCGTCGATGCGCGTGGACACCGTCATCCGCGACAGGCCCGTGATCTCCAGGACGTCGCCCCGCGTGAGCGCGCGCCCCGTGCGGATCAGTTCCAGCACATCGCCCGGACCGGACATCGTGACCCCCTCGTTCGACGTCTCGATCATATGCTTGACAGCTACGCCAATAATGTCTAGCTTCTAGGCATATGTCGGCAGGCCGACATCCCGTTCGATGGCGCGAGGAGGCGCATCATGGCTCGACGTGCAACGGCAGTGGGCTTGGCGGTGATGGGGACGGCGGCGCTCGTGCTCTCCGGCTGCACCAGTTCCGGCGACGGCGGCGGGGGAGGCGGCGGGGACGGGTTGACCTTCTGGCTGCAGGAGGATCTGCCCGACCGGGTCGCTGCCACCCAGGCGATCGTCGATGCGTTCACCGAGGAGTCCGGCGTCGAGGTGGAGCTCGTGTCGGTGGCCGAGGACCAGTTCAGCCAATTGATCACCTCCGCCGCAGCCGCAGGCGACCTGCCGGATGTCATCGGCGGCATCTCGCTTCCGCAGGTGCGCACGCTCTCCTCGAACGAACTGGTCGATCCGGAGGCGGTGGGAGCCGTCATCGACGACCTGGACTCCGCCACCTTCTCCGAGCGGGCGCTGGAACTCGTCTCCGACGGCGATGACCTTCTGGCCGTTCCCAGCGAGTCCTGGACGCAGATGCTGTTCTACCGCACCGACCTGTTCGAGGCGGCAGGGCTGGATGCGCCGGACTCCTACGACGCGATCCTTGAGGCCGCGCGCACGCTGGACAGCCCCGACCTGGCGGGCTTCGTGGGGGCAACGGCCCCCGGCGACGCCTTCACTGAGCAGACGTTCGAGCAGATCGGGCTGGGCAACGGGTGCGAGCTGGTCTCGGAGGACGGCGAGGTCGAGCTGGACTCGGGCCCGTGCGTGGACGCGTTCGCCTTCTACGGCGAGCTGACCAGCGACTACTCCGTGCCCGGTGCGCAGGACGTGGACACCACCCGCGCCACCTACTTCGCCGGCGACGCCGCCATGTTCATCTGGTCGAGCTTCGTGCTCGACGAGCTGGCGGGCCTGCGGGAGGACGCCAAGCCCTCGTGCCCGGAGTGCGCGGCCGACCCGTCCTTCCTCGCCGCCAACACGGGGGTCGTGACCTCCATCGCCGGCCCGGATTCGGACACCCCCGCACAGTTCGGCGAAATCACCTCGTGGACCGTCACGGCCGGGGCCAACACCGAGGATGCTCAGTCGTTCATCGAGTACATGATGAGCGACGGATACGAGGACTGGATCGCCATCGCCCCCGAGGGCAAGGTGCCGGTGCGCACCGGCACCCCGGAAGAGCCCACCGTGTTCTCGGATGCGTGGGCGACCCTGCCGGCGGGTGTGGACACCAAGGCCCCGCTGTCGGACTTCTACACTGCGGACGTGCTCGAGGCCGTCGCCGCCGGCCCCGAGGACCTCGCCCGCTGGGGCATCACGCAGGGTCAGGGCGACCTCCTCGGTGCGCTGCAGGGGGAGCTCCCCGTCGCCACTGCCGTCAACGAGGTGTCCCAGGGCGCCGACCCGGCCACCGCCGCCGAGCAGGCCGCGGAGGCGGTGCGCTCCATCGCGGAGTCGCTCCAGTGACCCAGCTGGCCGGCGGGACGGGCCTGAGCGGCCCGGCCCCCGCCTCGGGCCCGGCCGCACCCCGCGGGACGGTGCGCGCGCGGCGCTCGCGTCAGGGGCGGGATGAGAACCGGGCAGGGCTCCTGCTCATCTCCCCGACTGTCATCATCGTCGGCGTCGCGGTCGTGCTGCCGATCCTGTGGGCTGTCGCCCTCGCGTTCCAGCGGGTGCGGCTCATCAACATCCGCGGTACCGGGTTCTTCGGTCAGTACACCCTCGACAACTTCGTCAACGTCCTCACGTCGCCCGGGTTCCTCGGGGCGCTGTGGACGACGCTGGTGTACGCCGTCGGCGGCACGGCCCTGGCGATCGGCGTCGGGCTCGTCGCAGCCCTCGCCCTGCGCAAGCCCTTCCGCGGCCGGGGGCTCATCCGCGCCGCGCTCCTGCTTCCCTACGTGGCGCCCGTGGTGGCCGCCACGTTCGTGTGGTCGACGCTGCTGAACCCCCAGTTCGGACTGGTCAACTGGTTCGGCCGCACGGTGCTGGGCTGGGAGGATCCGGTAGCGTTCCTGTCGCAGCGGTCCTTGCCGGTGCCCTTCTTCGGCCTGCAGATCGACCTTCCGATCGCGCTGATCACCGTCATCCTCTTCGAGGCGTGGCGGTCGTTCCCCTTCGCCTTCCTCTTCCTGACGGCACGACTGCAGGCCGTCCCGGGAGTGCTGGATGAGGCAGCACTCATCGACGGCGCCACGCCGACGCAGCGTTTCCGGCACATCCTGCTGCCGCAGCTGCTCCCCACCATCGCCGTGCTGACGGTGCTGCGGTTCATCTGGACGTTCAACAACTTCGACGACATCTACCTCCTCACCGGTGGCGGCGCCGGCACGCAGGTGGTGTCGGTGCGCGTCTTCGACTACCTCACCGCTCGCGGCGACATCGGCTCCGCCGCGGCCCAGGCGCTGATCCTCGCGCTCATCCTGGCGGTGCTGGTGACGGTGTACCTGCGGCTATTCGGCCGGCGGGAGGAGCAGGCATGACCACGTCTCTGCTGGAGTCGGCGCCGCGCACGGGAAACGCACGTCGCGGAGTGGGCCGCGACCGGATCGAGAACACGGTCCTGCGGATCGTGCGGCCGGTCGTGATCGTCCTGCTGCTGATCGTGGCGGTGTTCCCCTTCTACTACATGGTGCTGCTGAGCTTCCGCACCCTCGATTCCCTGCTGCAGGAGCCGGGTGCACTGTGGATCTCGCTCGACGAGCTCGACCTGTCCACGTACCTCGACATCCTCGCCCCGGTCTCGGACGGCGGTCAGGGCTTCATCGAGTTCATGCGCAATTCGCTCCTGGTCGCCCTCGGGACGGTGGTGCTGTCGCTGCTCGTGGCGATTCCCGGCTCCTACGCGGTCAGCCGGCTGCGCTTCTTCGGCCACCGGCAGGTGTCGGCGCTGTTCCTGGCGGTGTACTTCTTCCCCAGCATCCTGCTGGCCGTGCCGTTGTTCGTGGTGTTCACGCAGATCGGACTGCGTGGGTCTCTCGTGGGCCTGCTCATCGTGTACGTCTCGCAGGTCGTCGCCGTGTCGATCTACACGCTGCGCAACTACTTCGCCACGATCCCCGTCTCCCTCGAGGAGGCCGCGGCGATCGACGGGTGCACCCGGCTGCAGACGATGCGGAAGATCAGCATCCCGCTGGCGATGCCGGCCATCGTCTCCAACGGGCTGTTCATCTTCATGATCGCGTGGAACGAGTTCCTCTTCGCGCTGCTGTTCCTCGTCGAACGGCGGGAGTCGTGGACGGTCTCCCTCGGTCTGTCGCAGCTGTCGGGGAGCATCGAGGTGCCCACGACCGTGCTGATGGCCGGGTCCGTCATCCTCACCCTGCCGATCATCATCCTGTTCTTCGCCTCGGAGCGCCTCCTCGTGGGCGGGCTCACGGCAGGGGCGGAAAAGGGCTGACGGCCCCACCGTCCGGAAGGAAGGCGCAGCTCCGTGCCCCAGATCGTCCAATTCGCCGGCCCCGGCAGGGTCGAACTCGTCGAGATCGCCCCCGCGCCGCTCGTGCTCGGCGGAGTGCGGGTGGCGACGTGGTACTCCGGCATCTCCGCCGGCACCGAGCTGACCGCCTACCGCGGCACCAACCCGTACCTCACCTCGACGTGGGATCCGGCGCGGCGCATCTTCGTCCCGGGAGAGCCGAGCGTCGCCTACCCGGTGCGGGGCTGGGGCTACTCCGAAGTGGGTGAGGTGGTGGAGGTCGCCGACGGTGTGGACGGCGTGGTCGTCGGCGACGTGGTCCACGGCATCTGGGGGCACCGCAGCGATGCCGTCCTGCCCGCCTCCGCTCTCGCCGGGCGGGTGCTGCCGCCCGGCGCCGACACGATCCTCGGCACGTTCGCCCGCGTGGGCGCGATCGCATTGAACGCGGTGCTCGCCGCCGACGTGCGGCTGGGTGAGACCGTCGCGATCTTCGGCCAGGGGGTGATCGGGCTGCTCGCGACGCGACTGGCGACCCTGGCCGGAGGATCCGTGCTCGCCGCCGACACGCAGCCCGCGCGCCTGGCGATGGCCGAGCGCTTCGGTGCCGCCGTGGTGGTCGACGCGCGCGACCCACGCGGCGCCGGGGCGGTCATCCGCGAGCGCACGGCGGGCGGCGCGGACAGCGCCATCGAGCTCTCCGGCTCGGACCGCGCCCTGCACGAGGCGGTGCGATCCGTCGTCGCCGACGGCCTCGTGGCGGCGGCGGGCTTCTACCAGGGCGGTGCGGAGCATCTGCGTCTGGGAGAGGAGTTCCACCACAACCACGTCCGCCTCGTGGCCAGCCAGATCGCGGGCGTGCCCGTCGGGCTCGGCGGCCGCTGGGACCAGGCGCGTCTCGTCCGCACCGTCATGCACCTGATCCTGTCCGGGCGCGTGGATGCCGCGGCCCTCGTGACCGACGTCGTGGCGGCGGCCGAGGTGGCGACGGTGTTCGAGCGCCTGGACCGGGGCGATCCCGGCATCCTGCAGGCGATCCTCCGATTCGAGGCCGCCCCGGAGCGGGCGACGTGATCCCCGACTCCCGCCCTCACGTGCCGCCGGACCCGCCCGGGGTCGGTCTGATCGGCGCGGGCGCCATCGCGCGCAGCGCCCACCTCCCCGCGTACGCGCGCTGGAGGATCCCGGTGGTCGCGATCGCGTCGCGCACCCCGTCGTCGGGGCGGACCCTGGCCGGGCAGTTCGGCATCGCCACCGTGCACGATCGGGTGGAAGACCTCCTGGCCGACCCCGCCGTCGCCGTCGTCGACATCGCCACCGGCCCGCACGGACGCGTGGACCTCATCGCCGCGGCCGTGGCGGCCGGCAAGCACGTCCTCGCCCAGAAGCCGCTCGTCCTCGAGCCGCACGAGGCCGACCGGCTCGCAGAGGTGCTCGCGCTCGCCGCGGCCCGCGGCATCCGGGTGGCCGGCAACATGAACGCCCGCTGGGCGCCGCCGTGGCGCGTGGCGACGCTGCTCGCGCGGGCCGGCGAGATCGGGGAGGTCGTCGGCGTCACCCACCTGCACGACAAGCCACTGCCGCCGCTGGCGGGCACCCCGTTCGATGACGTGCCGCACATGCTCGTGAACGACTACCTCGCGCACTGGATCGACATCTCGCGCTGCTGGCTGGAGGGCTCCCGCGTCGTGTCGGTCGCCGCCCACGACTCACGCGTGCCGGGGCAGCCGGCGGATGCGGAGAACCCGTGGCAGGCGAGCATCCACATCGCCGTCTCCTCCGGAGCGACGGCAGCCATCCGCGTCGTCGGCGATGTGCGCACCGGTGCCGGCGGGTGTCCGTTCTGGATCCACGGCACCGCGGGCACGATCCGCGGCAGCGTGCTCCGCGGCAGCGACTGGGTCGAGATCGAGCGCGACGGTGAGCGCGTGTCGATCGAGGCGGAGGGTGAGTGGTTTCCGGACGGGTTCGCCGGGGCCATGGGGGAGCTGCTCACTGCCGTGGCCGAGGACCGGGAACCGGAGAACTCCGCCGCCCACGTGCTCGTGTCGGCGCGGCTGGGGATGGCCGCTGCAGCATCGGCGGCGAACGGGGGCACGCCGGAGCGACCGGCCGGCCTCGAACTGACCCGTTCGGCCGTGCGAGGCGGGAGGGGCCGGTGATCGACGTCGACGAGGTCGCCGTCGGACCTGATGCGCGCGTCTATGGGGAGGGATGGCAGAGCTGGAGCCCGACCACGTGGTACCGCGCGGGCGAGGAGATCCATCGCCCGCAGGAGCGGTGGCAGCACCTCATGCGCTTCCGGCCGGGTGTCGCGCTCGCCGACGACGCGGTGCAGGGCGAGGGACTGCTCGTGGTGGATCCCGGCGACGGCTCGCCTGTGCGCACGTACGGCGTCACCGATGCCTCGACGGAGGTCCCCTCCATCCGCGCGCGGTGGCGGGACGGGCGGGTGACGGTGTCGGCCAGCGGCGCGGTCACATCCTGGACGACCTCGGCGGCACCCGGCGCCGATCCCGGAGAGGAGGCGCTCCGCGCCTTCGGTGACCGGATGGGCCGAGCTGCCGGCGCGCGCGCGGGCGGGGAGCCCCCGCGCGTGTGGTGCAGCTGGTACCGGTACTTCGAGGATGTCACCGCCGCCGACGTGCAGGAGAACCTCCACGACCTGCGTGCGCGCGACCTCCCCGTCGACGTCGTGCAGATCGACGACGGCTGGAGCCGCGGCACGGGGGAGTGGACCGCGGAGAACGAGCGCTTCGGCTCGGTGGCGGATGCGGTCGCCCGGATCCGCGACGCCGGACGGCGGCCGGGCCTGTGGCTGGCCCCGTTCGTCGTCGGCGCGGCCTCGGCGGTCGCGCGGCAGCATCCGGAGTGGCTCGTCGGCGAAGCAGGGTACAACTGGGGCGATGATCTCGTCGGGCTCGACCTCACCCACCCCGGTGTGCGCGGGTACCTCACCGAGGTGTTCACGCGCGTGCGCGAGTGGGGAGTCGGCTACGTCAAGCTCGATTTCCTCTTCGCGGGCGCGGTTCCCGGCGCGCGGTACGACCCCGACGCGACGCCTCTCGCGGCATACCGGGCGGGGTTGCAGCTGGTGCGGGAGGTGCTCGGCGAGGACGCGTACCTGCTGGGGTGCGGGGCGCCGCTGCTGCCGAGCGTCGGGCTCGTCGACGCGATGCGCATCGCGTCGGACACGTTCCACGAGGGCGGCGAGGACGGATCACAGGGCCTCCGCGGCCGCATGTCGCTCGAGGCGCGGGCGTGGCAGGACGGGCGCCTGTGGACGACCGACCCGGACTGCCTCGTGGCGCGCCCCGACTTCGCGCTGCGCGAGGAATGGGCCGCCGTCGTCCAGGCCGCCCCGGGGATCCGGGGGTTCTCCGACCGCATCGCGGAACTGGACGGACGCGGACTGCAGCTGGTGCGGGATCTGCTGGAAGGACCCGCGGATGCCTGAGCTGGATCGCCTGCGCGAGCGCATCGCGCCGCTGGTGGCGATGCTGTACCCCGGGGATGCCACCGCCGTGCTCGACGATCTCGTCCGCCTCGCGGCGCGGTGGGCGGAGCCCCTCGCGACGACAGGCCCCGCCCGGTGGGACGAGGGCACCGCCTACCTCATCACGTACGGCGGCTCGTTCCACCGCGAGGGCGAGGTGCCGTTGCAGACGCTCGCCGGTATCCTGCGCGCGCACGTGGGCGATGTCGTGACCGATGTGCACCTGCTGCCCATCTACCCCTGGACCTCCGACGACGGGTTCGGCGTCACCGATCACCGCCAGGTCGATCCGTCCCTGGGGACGTGGGACGACATCGCGCAGCTGCGTCAGGACTACGCGCTCGCCCTGGACTTCGTCGCCAACCACGTGTCCAGTTCGAGCACGTGGTTCCGCCGGTGGCTTGACCGTGACCCGCGTTACGCCGGCTACTTCCTCGAGCCGGGGCCGGACTTCGACGTGTCGCACGTGGTGCGCCCGCGCACGACACCGCTGCTGCACACCTACGAGCGCCCCGACGGCACACAGGTGCGCGCGTGGACGACGTTCGGCGACGACCAGGTCGACGTCGATCCGCGCACCCCGGCCGTGCTGCTGGATCTCACCGATGTCCTGCTGGGATACGTGTCGCGGGGCGCCACCACGGTGCGCCTGGACGCCATCGGCTACCTGTGGAAGGAGTCGGGCACCTCGTGCATCCACCTGCCGCAGACGCATGCCGTCATCCGCATATGGCGGGCGATCGTGGATGCGGTGGCCCCGGGCACGCGCCTGCTTACCGAGACCAACGTGCCGCACGCCGACAACATCACGTACTTCGGCGACGGCTCGGACGAGGCGCACATGGTGTACCAGTTCGCCCTCCCGCCGCTCGTCCTGCACGCCTTCGTCACCGGCCGGGCAGGCGCCTTGACCCGGTGGGCGAGCGGCATCGGCCCGGTGGGCCCGGCGGCGACGTGGTTCAACTTCCTCGCCAGCCATGACGGGATCGGGCTGCGCCCCACCGTGGGCCTCCTCTCCGACGCCGACCGCGACCTGCTCGTCGAGCGCACGCGTGCCCGCGGCGGCCGCGTGTCGATGGCGCGACGCCCCGACGGCACCGAGGGCGTGTACGAGCTCAACACGAACTTCCTCGACGCGCTCGTGGATCCCGCCGACCCCGACCCCGACGCCTCCGCGGTCGTGCGGGGGCTGGCCGCCCACGCCATCCTGCTGTCGGTGGTGGGCGTGCCCGCGGTGTACTACCACTCCCTCTTCGGCTCCGGTCAGGACGAGCAGGGCATGCAGCACAGCGGGATCGCCCGCCGGATCAACCGGCAGGTCCTCGACGCCGACCTGCTCGCGGCCGAACTGGCCGAGATCCCGCGCCGTGCGCGCATGCTCGCCGGCCTCCGGCACCTGCTGTCGGTGCGGCGCACGCAGCCGGGCTTCTCGCCGTTCGCGGATCAGACCGTCGAGGCGCTCGACGAGCGCGCCTTCGTCGTGCGCCGCGCCGCCGGGACGGTGCACGAGATCGTCGCGGCGATCAACGTGAGCGACGAGGTCGTGGAGCTGCCCTCCCTCGCCGGCACCGACGTGCTCACGGGCGAGACGGTCACCGCGCTGCGCCTGCCCCCGCACGGGTACGCGTGGCTCACGCCCCCGCCGGCCTAGCGCGGGCCCCGGCGCCGGTCAGGCGGCGGCGGTCAGCAGGTCGTCGGCATCCAGGATCGTGTAGGCGTAGCCCTGCTCGGCGAGGAAGCGCTGCCGGTTCTGTGCGAAGTCCTGGTCGACCGTGTCGCGGGAGATCAGCGTGTAGAAGCTCGCGGTGTTGCCCGACTGCTTCGGACGCAGGAGCCGCCCCAGCCGCTGGGCCTCCTCCTGCCGCGAGCCGAACGACCCCGACACCTGGATGGCGACGGAGGCCTCCGGCAGGTCGACGGAGAAGTTGGCGACCTTCGACACCACCAGCAGCGAGATCTCGCCCACGCGGAACGCCTGGAAGAGCTCCTCGCGCTCGGGGATCGGGGTGGCTCCGGTGATCTGCGGAGCATCCAGTGCCTGCGCCAGCACCTCGATCTGGTCGAGATACTGCCCGATCACGAGGATGCGCTCGCCGGCATGCCGGTGCACGAGGCCCCGCACCACCTCGATCTTGGCCGGGGCGGTCGCCGCCAGCCGGTAGCGCTCCTCGTCCGCGGCGGCGGCGTACTCGAGCCGGTCGCCGGCGGGCAGATCCACGCGCACCTCGTAGCAGACGGCGGGGGAGATGAAGCCCTGGGCCTCGATCTCCTTCCACGGCGCGTCGAACCGCTTCGGGCCGATGAGGCTGAACACGTCGCCCTCGCGGCCGTCCTCGCGCACCAGCGTCGCCGTGAGCCCCAGCCGGCGGCGGGCCTGCAGATCGGCGGTGAGCTTGAACACGGGAGCGGGGAGGAGGTGCACCTCGTCGTAGACGATGAGCCCCCAGTCCAGCGCATCCAGCAGCGCCAGGTGCGCGTACTGCCCGCCGCGCTTGGCGGTGAGGATCTGGTAGGTCGCGATCGTGACCGGCTTGACCTCCTTGACCTGCCCGGAGTACTCCCCGATCTCCTCGGGGGTCAGCGACGTGCGGCGCAGCAGCTCGTCGCGCCACTGCCGCGCGCTGACGGTGTTGGTCACGAGGATGAGCGTCGTGGTCTTGGTGTCGGCCATCGCCCCGGCGCCCACGAGCGTCTTGCCGGCGCCGCAGGGGAGCACGACCACGCCGGAGCCGCCCTCGGCGAAGGCGTCGACGGCCTGGCGCTGGTACGGACGCAGGTGCCAGCTGGACTCGTCCAGATCGATCGGATGCGGGGTGCCGGGCGTGTAGCCGGCGAGGTCTTCGGCGGGCCAGCCGATCTTCAGCAGCTCCTGCTTGATGTGGCCGCGGGCCCACGCGTCGATGACGTAGACGTCGGGCGCGGGGTGGCCGATCAACAGCGGCGAGATGCGCTTGTTCCGGGCGACCTCGGTGAGGACGGCCGGGTCGGTGGAGCGGAGGACGAGGGCGCCCTCCTCATCGCGCTCGATGACGAGGCGCCCGTACCGGCCGACGGTCTCGCGGATGTCCAGTGACACCGACGCGGGCACGGGGAACCGCGACCAGCGGTCGAGGGTGACCAGCATGTCCTCGGCGTCGTGCCCGGCCGCGCGGGCGTTCCACAGCCCCAGGCGGGTGATGCGGTACGTGTGGATGTGCTCGGGGGCGCGCTCCAGCTCCGCGAACACCGCGAGCTCGTGGCGCGCGCTCTCCGCATCGGGATGCGCCACTTCCAGGAGCACCGTGCGGTCGCTCTGCACGATCAGGGGGCCGTCAACCATAACCGTCCATCTTACCGTCGCAACGCGCCCCGGCGGTCGCGGGCGCCATCGCCGAGAGTGCATCGACTCGCCGAATCCGCACCGGATCCGGTGCACTCTCGCCGAGGCGATGCACTTTCGCGGAGGCGGGGCCGGTCATGTGACGGGGTGGACGCTCGCGATGCTGGACAGCGGCAGCGTGCGCTCGACGTCGGCGCCGCGGTCACGTCCGCGCAGGCGCCCGCCACCCAGTCCCGTCGCCTCCAGGCGGAACGTGCGGCTGGAGCCGTCCGGCAGGCGCACGACGACGTCGACGACGGAGCGGGCGCGGACGGCGGAGTCCAGCTCGCGCTCCAGCCACGCGGCATCCGCGTCTTCGGATTCGCTGCCGGCACGCACGCGAGCCAGGAGATCGGCGTACCGCTGCACGGCGGCGGGAGCCGTGTGCTCGGGCGCCAGCCGCGCGCGATCCAGCCGCCGCGGCATCCCGGTCTCGTCGACGGCCACGACCGGGTAGCGCGCGTCGGCGAGCGCCCAGAAGACGGTGTCCTCGCCCACGCGGGACACGAGGGCGCCGCCGTGCCGGATGAGGCCGAGGGCGCGCAGCGCCTGATCGACGGCCACCGTCTCCAGCGCGGCGGGATCGTCGCTGGTCACGCGTGTGCGCCCCGCGACCGGGTCGCGCCCGACCCGCAGCAGGCCGTGCCGGTCGGCGGTGCGGGAGAGGACGTACTCCAGCGGCTGAGGCACGCCGGTCAGCGACAGTTCGCTGAGGAAGGATCTGAGCGAATCCGCCGTCTCGCCGGCGGTGATCGCCGCGGCGATCGTGTCGGCGCTGAACCGGTAGCTCGAGGCCTGGGCATGCGATTCGCGCACCGCCATGCTGCGCAGCCGCACGTCCAGATGCGGGGCCAGCGGACCCGGCGCGATCGCGGTGAGGTCGTTCTGCAGGTACACGCGGTCGACCTCGGGCGGCAGGAAGGCGCCGAGCGCCGCGCCGTCGGCGTCGGCTCCGGCCGCCAGCGGCGCCGCCCATGGTGGCTCGCCCCCGGCCGGGCTCAGCAGCCCCCACGCCACTGCGCGTGCACGCCACACGCCGGCGTGGCTGGGCCAGGCGGTGTCGAACGGATAGGCGTCCGCCCACAGGGCGGCGGGGATCCATCCCCCCTCGGGAGTGCGCAGCCCGGACGGGAGGGCGTCTCGGAGCCGTTCGGCGGCGATCATCCACCGTTCCAGCGTCGGACTGCCCACCCACGAGCGGCCGGCCGGGGTGACCAGCCAGGCCTTCTCCTCGGGATGCAGCAGGCCCGTGGCCGCCGCGAACCCCACGAGGAGATCCGCGGTGTCGCCGTCGGGGACGGCGCCGGATTCGACGAGCTCGCGGCGGTCGCCCGCCCCGAGGGCGCCGTTGCCGATGCGCGTGAGCGGTGCGGTCAGTGCGCGCAGGAGGAGGTCGGCGAGGGATGCGGCGGAGGTGAACGCGCGCTCGGCGGCACCGGCGTCCTCTTCCGCGGTCGTGGAGCGGTCCGCCCGTCCCGCGCGTTCGACGGGTGCCTCGCGGTCGCGCACGGACACCGCCACCGCTGCGTACGGGTGCCCCTCGGCGTCGACGAGTGCCGAGGCCACCAGCTCGGCCCGGTCGCCCGCGAGCACCATCGTCCCCTCGGTGATCGCGCGCGTCAGCGCCCGCGCGGGGAAGAACGACAGGGCGGTGAGGCCTCGTGCGATCGAGGTGGGTTCGAGCAGCGCGGCGGCCACGTCGTACAGATCACGCCACGGCGCGGTCGGCGGTGCGTGCCGCACGGCCAGCAGTTCCGACAGGGCCGCATCGTCCATCGCGGCCAGAGCAGTGGCCAGTGCGCGTTGGTCGGATGTCGGCGGCACGATCAATGATCCCGGTTGGCTCGGGCCCTTCGCACGAAACTCATGACCAGGACCGTCATCAGCATCACGAACGCGAGGATCGGGGCGATGTAGACCGTCACGCCGACCGTCGGCCATATCCCCGAGCTGAAATCGGCGCCGGAGGCGGACCCGATCATGATCGCCACGAAGCACGCGATCGACAGCACCAGCAGTCCCAGCGACATGAACGCCAGGACGCGGTCGATGCGACGGACGGGAAGGTCGTCGCTGTGCGGGCGCGTGCTCATCCGCACCAGCCTAGCGGTTCGCGCCGGTGCCGTAGTCTGGGAGGCGGCGACGCACCGGTCGCGATCCACCCCACGTCCGCGCGCCCGCGCGGACCCCCGTCTCAGCGAGGTTCTCGATGCCCACCGGCAAGGTCAGGTTCTACGACGAAGAGAAGGGTTTCGGCTTCATCACGGGCGATGACGGCCAGGACGTCTTCCTGCACGCGACTGCCCTCCCCGCCGGCGCCCCCGCACCCAAGGCCGGAACACGGCTGGAGTTCGGGGTCGCTGAAGGCAAACGCGGCCTGCAGGCGCTGTCGGTCCGCGTCCTCCAGGCGCCCCCCAGCGTGGCCAAGCGCGCCCGGAAGCCCGCCGACGACATGGCGGTGATCGTGGAGGATCTCGTCAAGCTCCTCGACGACATCGGCTCCGATCTCCGTCGCGGACGCTACCCCAGCGGTTCGCACGGCAAGAAGGTCGCCGCCGTGCTGCGCAAGGTCGCCGATGACCTCGATGCCTGAGCCGGTCGACGAGCGCCTCCTCGGCGCCTCCGACCTCGCCCGCGCCGCCCTGCTGGAGGTGACCTCCGAGGCGTCGATCGGCGAGCCGGTGGGCTATCTCGATGAGGGCGACGGCGTCATCTCGCTGCGCTTCGCCAACCGCCTCGCCGGCTACCCGGGATGGTTCTGGACCGTGAGTGTCGCCCGTGTCGAGGACGCGGAGCCGACGGTGCTCGAGGTGGAGCTGCTCCCCGGTGACGACGCGCTCGTCGCGCCGGAATGGGTGCCGTGGGCGGTGCGCCTTGCCGAGTATCAGGCCACTGCGCGCGCCTCGGCCGAGTCGGGCGAGTCCGACCTCGACGAGCGGGACGACTCCGACGAGCTCGACGACGACGAGATCGACGAGGTTCTCGGTGACGATCTCGACGACGACGAGCTGGATGACGACGGCTCGCCGATCCTGCACGCGGGCGACCTGGACGGCGTCGACATCGACGAGCTGGACCCCGCCGCATCCGACGAGGACGACGACTCGGACGACGAGGACGACGACGACTCGGACGAGGACGACGACTCGGACGACGACGACGACTCGGACGAGGACTCGGACGACGACTCCGACTCGGAAGACGAGGACTGAGCGCCGCCTGAGCGGCGCCTCAGTCCGCCCGTCCTCGCCAGGAGCGGGTGCGCGTCAGAGCCGTTCGATCGTGTAGTCGATGCAGCGGATCAGCTGGCGGATGTCGTCGGGCTCGATCGAGACGAACGTCGCGATGCGCAGCTGATTGCGGCCGAGCTTGCGGTACGGCTCGGTGTCGACGATTCCGTTGGATCGCAGGCTCGCGGCCACGGCCGCCGCATCCACCCGCTCATCGAAGTCCACCGTCACCACGACCGGCGAGCGGTCGGCGGGATCGGCGACGAACGGGGTCGCCGCGGCGGATGCCTCGGCCCAGTCGTACAGCAGCTGCGACGACTCGCGTGTGCGGGCGCCGGCCCATGCCAGTCCGCCGTTGTCGAGGATCCATCCGAGCTGGTCGTCCAGGAGCAGGAGCGTCGCGAGCGCGGGGGTGTTGAGCGTCTGCTGCAGGCGGGAGTTGTCCAGCGCGTTCTTCAGGCTCAGGAACTCGGGGATGTACCGGCCGGATGCGGCGATCCGCTCGATGCGCTCGATGGCGGCGGGGGAGACGACGGCGAACCACAGGCCGCCGTCGGAGCCGAGGTTCTTCTGCGGGGCGAAGTAGTAGACGTCGGCCTCGCCGATCTCCAGGTCGATGCCGCCGGCGGCGCTCGTCCCGTCGATCACCGTGAGCGCACCGGCGTCGCCGGCGACCCGCACGACGGGGGCCGCCACGCCGGTGGAGGTCTCGTTGTGCGGCCACGCGTAGACGTCCACGCCTTCGACCGGCTCGGCGACCGTGCGCGTGCCCGGCTCCGCCTTGCGCACGTCGGGGGCCTGCAGCCACGGCGCCTTCGCGGCCGCGGCGAACTTGCCGCCGAACTCCCCGAAGACGAGGTTCTGAGCGCGCTGCTCGACCAGTCCGAAGGCCGCGGCATCCCAGAACGCGGTGGACCCGCCGTTTCCGACGATGACCTCGTAGCCGTCGGGAAGGCGGAACAGCTCGGCCAGGCGGGCGCGCACGCTGCCGACCAGGCCCTTCACGGCCGCCTGGCGGTGAGAGGTTCCCAGCAGGGTGGCGCCGCGGGTGACCAGCGCCTCCAACTGCGCTCCGCGGATCTTGGACGGCCCACATCCGAAGCGTCCGTCGGCGGGCAGCAGGTCGCGAGGCAGGTCCACGTGCGGCATGGCTCGATTGTAGGGCGGTCGCCGATGCCGCCTCGTCCGCCCGGGGCCGCCGTCCGCCGCGTTGGATAGGCTGGATGCTCCACCCGAGCGCCGAGGACACCCCCATGACCGATCTCATCGACACGACGGAGATGTACCTGCGCACGATCCTCGAACTCGAGGAGGAGAACATCGTCCCGCTGCGGGCACGGATCTCCGAACGCCTGGGTCACTCCGGCCCCACGGTGTCGCAGACGGTGGGACGCATGGAGCGCGACGGACTCGTCGTCGTCTCGGATGACCGCCGCCTCGAGCTCACCGCCGCCGGGCGCCAGAAGGCGGTCGACGTCATGCGCAAGCACCGCCTGGCAGAGCGTCTCCTCAGCGACGTGATCGGCCTCGACTGGGCATACGTACATGAAGAGGCATGCCGGTGGGAGCATGTCATGAGCGAGCAGGTGGAACGACGTCTGGTCGAGCTGCTCGGCCACCCCACCGAGTCGCCGTACGGCAACCCCATCCCGGGGCTCGATCAGCTCGGCGACGTCCCCGCGAACACGTTCGAGCAGGGGGTCGTGGGGCTGGTGCGCCGACTCACCGAGGCGGGGGAGCCCATCGAGGGCACCGTACGCCGGCTCGCCGAGCCCGCCCAGGTCGATCCGGAGCTGCTCCAGCAGCTCAAGGCGGCCGGTGTCATGCCCGGCGCGCGCGGTGACTACCGCTTCAGCGAGGGGTACGTCCTGGTGCAGATGGAGGGCAGCGAGGAGGCACTCGAGCTGCCCGTCGAAGTGGCATCCCACATCTTCCTCGTCGACGACCGGCGCTGAGTTCCCACATCCGGATCTGCCGAGAGGTTTTCCACAGGGTTCCCCTGAACGTGACTTATTCGTTACCTTCCGGTAGCCTCGACCCCGTCCACAGGTGAGAAGCCCACCGTCGGACCCCGCGCAGGCTGCCTCATCGGTTCGTCGTCTGCGGAGGGCTGAACCCGCATATCGTGCCCAGACATCGAGTGCCGACGAACCAGTGCCTGACGGCGCGGAGGCGCCGGAGGAACTATTGGCTGAAGAGACCGAGCCGGTGGAATCTGCACCCGAGCAGAACATCACCGACATGACGCGCCGAACCCGAGCGCGCACATCCCCCCGTGAGAAGACGCGCCCCGTCGCGCGCGCACCGCGCGCCGTCGAGCGACCTTCCGCGCCGGCGCGGGTGCGATCGGGCAAGACCACCCCGCTGCGCAGCGCCGCCATCCTGACCATGGTCGCCGGCCTGATCGCCACCGTCGCGCTCCCCGCCTACGCGGCGTGGCAGCCGGAGGAGGAGCCTCAGACCCTCCAGCAGATGTCCGCCGATGACGCCCAGACGCTCGTGGTCGCATCCGACGTGTCGGGAATGCAGCTCGAGCGCAGCTCGTACGCGGCGACCACGGCCGAGGAGATCGAGAAGAAGAAGGCCGCCGAAGCCGCCGCAGAGCGTGCCCGCGCCCGCGCCGCCGCGACTCCGGTGACGACGCTCTCGTCGGTCGACCTGTCCATGACCGCGCCCGGTTCGGGCGAAGTGCGCTGGCCGCTGTCGGGTTACCGGCTCGGCCGCGGGCTGGGCGACTCCGGCTACCACCAGGGCGTCGACCTGCTGGCCGGATGCGGCACGCCGCTGTTCGCCGCCGCCGGCGGTGTCGTGCGCGTGTCCCAGGAGAGCTTCGGCGGTTACGGCGTGGCGGTCACGATCGACCACGTCATCAACGGCCAGCGCGTGAGCACCCTGTACGGCCACATGACCTACGGCAGCCGTGTCGTGCAGTCGGGCCAGACGGTCGCCCCCGGTCAGCTCATCGGAGTGGTCGGCTCGACCGGCAGCTCCACCGCGTGCCACCTGCATTTCGAGGTGCACGTCAACGGCTCCGTCGTCGATCCGTACGGCTGGCTGCAGGTCAACGCGAGCTGACGCTCCTGGGTGGATCACCGCCGCCCGACACGCCGCAGCGCGTTTGCCCGCAGCCGATCCCGCCTCCCGCCCCCGTGGGTTACCCTGTCAGCGACGCTGAGAGAAAGCGGAGGTCGCCGATGGGCAGCACACCTCGCATCCGCACCACGGATGCGCTCGGCCTGCTCGTCCTTCGGCATCATGGAATCGGATGCCGCGGCCCCGCCGTGACATCGTGGCGCTGTCTGTGAAGACAGCGCCTTTTTCATGCCCTCGCACCCCTTGATCCGTCGCACGTCGAATATCCGAGAATCCGTCCCGGCCATTCGAGAGGAAGCGGAATGCGCACACTGGTGCTCAATGCGGGCTACGAGCCGCTCGCGGTCGTGTCGTTCAAGCGGGCGCTGGTGCTCGTCATGAACGACAAGGCCACCGTCATCGAACGGGTCGAGGGTGATCCGGTCTGGGGGGCGATGAACAGCTACGACCGTCCCGCCGTCATCCTGCTCACCCGGTACGTGCGCGTGCCGGGCGCGCGACGGGTGCCGGTGACGCGCCGGGGCGTCCTGCGTCGCGACGCGCACCGGTGCGGCTACTGCGGCAAGGCGGCGTCCACGATCGACCACATCCTGCCCCGCTCGCGCGGCGGCGCGGACTCGTGGGAGAACCTCGTGGCCTGCTGCCTGCGCTGCAACAACCTCAAGGGCGACCGCACGCCGCAGGAGATGTCGTGGGAGCTGCGCATGATCCCCGGCCCGCCGCGGGGGATGCAGTGGACGGTGCGCGGCACCGATCGCGCCGATCCGCGCTGGGAGCCCTACCTGGCCCTGGCCGCCTGAACCTCGACGCCTCCGGATGTCGGGGGCCGTTCGTATCTTCGAACCACGGGATTGAGACCCTAGAACAGATGTTCTAGCCTGTGGGAGTGAGGGCGATCGTGCGGACCGAGGCGGAGGCGCTGCGTGACGTGAGCGAGCTGCGTGCGCAGCTCGAGCGGATGCAGGGCCGTCGCCTCGACGCCCCCGTTCTGCCGACGCACCCCGCCTTCGCCGGCCTTCTCCCCGGCGGCGGGCTGCGCCCCGGATCCGCCTACGCCCTCGCGTCCTCGACCGCCCTGCTGCTGGCGCTGATGGCCCGGCCCTCGCAGGACGGCGCCTGGTGTGCGGCGGTGGGCATGCCCGACCTGGGCGCCGAGGCCGCCGAGCGGTACGGGCTCGACCTCGACCGGCTCGTGTTCGTGCCCGAGCCCGGTCCGCGGTGGCTGGCGATCACCGCGACGATCGCCGAAGTGATGCCCGTGGTCGCCGTGCGTCCGCCGGCGCGCGTGACCGAGAGCGCGGTGTCTCGTCTGGCGGCCCGCCTGCGCGACCGCGGGACGGTGCTGCTCGTGCAGGGGCCGTGGCCGCAGGCGGAGGCGGCGATCGACGTCGCCGATCCGCGCTGGGCCGGGTTGGGCGCCGGGCACGGGTATCTCGCCGGACGCGAACTGACCGTGTCGGTGACGAGCCGCCGGTCGCCGACGGCGCGCAGGGCGCGGATGCTGCTGCCCGCCGCCGACGGCACCGTGTCGCTTCTCGGGCCGGCCGCCGCCGCGCGGCCCCGCCTGGAGGCGGTGCCGGAGCTGTCCGAGGTGAGGGCGGTGGGCTGAGTGCTGTCACCCGTGCGCAGTCTCGTGCTGTGGTTCCCCGACTGGCCGGTGACCGCACTCCTTCTGGACGGCGCCGCGCTCGACCCCGGCGCCCCCGTCGCGGTGTTCGAGAACAACGTCGTGGTGGCGTGCTCGGATGCGGCGAGGGCCGCGGGCGTACGACGTGGCCAGCGCCGGCGAGACGCACAAGCGGCCTGTCCGGGGCTGAGCGTCGTCCCGGCCGATCCCGTGCGTGATGCGCGTGCCTTCGCGCCTCTGGTCGCCCGGATCGAAGAACTCGCCCCGGGCGTGCAGATCGTGCGTCCCGGGCTGTGCGCCCTGCGGGCGCGCGGGCCCGCCCGCTACTACGGGGGAGAGGCGGAGGCGGCGCGCACCCTCGTGACCGCGCTTCGAGAAGGCGGGGTGGCGGCCGTGTGCGCGGGGATCGCCGACGGGCTGTTCACCGCCCAGCTGGCCGCCCGAGCCGCCCGCCCCGACGATCCCGTACTGGTCGTGCCGGCGGGGGAGGCGGCGGAATTCCTCGCGCCGCTGTCGGTGGCCGTCCTCGATGCCTCCACCGGGTTCCCGGCGGGGTCGCCGGGACGCTCGGGTTCCCGCGAGGCCGGTCTCCCCGAGCTGCTCGCGCGGCTGGGCGTGCATACTCTCGGTGCCTTCGCGGCGATGGGCGTCGACCGCGTGCGCGAACGGTTCGGCGAACAGGGGGTGCGGCTGCACGCGCTCGCGGGCGGACGCGACTCCCGCCCGATCGAGCCGCGCACCCCGCCACCTGAGCTGCACCGTGAGGTGGTCTTCGAGCCGCCTCTGGAACTGGCCGACCAGATCGCCTTCGGCATGCGCATCGCCGCCGACGAGTTCGTCTCGGCGCTGGGCGAGCGACGGCTGGTGTGCACGGAGTTGCGCGTCGAGCTCACCGGAGACCGCGGGGAGCGCAGCGAACGGGTGTGGCTGCATCCGGGATCCTTCGATGCGGCAGCCGTCGTCGACCGGGTGCGATGGCAGCTCGCCGAAGACGCCCAGAGCATCCTGGGCAGCGGCGTCGCGCGCGTGCGGATCTCGCCCGAGGCCGTGGACGAGGCCTCCCATCACGTGATCGGGCTGTTCGGCTCGGGCCCCGAGGAACGGGTGCACCACGCCCTCTCGCGCGTGCAGGCGATGCTCGGTCACCGGGGCGTGCTCACCCCGGCGATCGGCGGCGGTCGCTGGCTGGTCGAGCGGCAGGTGCTCGTGCCGTGGGGTGACCGGGCGATCGTGGCGAAGGAACGTGCGCGCCCGTGGCCGGGAAGCCTGCCCGATCCGCTGCCGACCACCGTCTACCCCGAGCCGCGAACGGTGGAGGTCACCGACGTCGCGGGGGCGACGGTGGTGGTGGGGGAGCGGGAGGTTCTGAGCGCCCCGCCGGCCTTCCTCGCCGCGGGGGCGCGGCGCAGCCGCATCCGCTCATGGGCGGGGCCGTGGCCGATCCGCGAGCGGGGGTGGGATGCGGCGCGCCGTCGTCGCGCGCACCGTTTCCAGGTGGTCGACGACGACGGAACGGCGTGGCTGCTGGTGGAGGAGGACGGCGCGTGGACCGCGGAGGGGCGCTATGACTGACCCTCGCTCCGCCCGCCGCCCCTCCGCGTCGCCGGCACCCCCGGGGCCGGCGCCGGCGAGGCCGCACGGAGAGGGGAGCTGATGGGCTTCCATAACCCGCCCGTGCCGTGGTCGGAGATCGAGCGCACCCTCAGCGACCGGCGCCGACCGCGCCCCGTTCCCGCCGGCGCCGACGGCGGCGACAGCCCCGCGTGGTCGCACAAGCGCGGGCCCTATGTCCCCCCGGCCATCGACCGTCCCGCCGATACGGTGCCGTACGCGGAGCTGCACGCGCACTCGTCGTACTCGTTCCTCGACGGCGCCTCCTCGCCCGAGGAACTGGCCGAGGAGGCCGAGCGGCTGGGGCTGCACGCCCTCGCGGTCACCGACCACGACGGCTTCTACGGCATCGTCCGCTTCGCCGAGGCGGCCGAGGCGCTGCAGCTGGGCACGGTGTTCGGCGCCGAGCTGTCGCTGGAGCTCCCAGGGCCGCAGAACGGCGAACCCGATCCGGTCGGATCGCACCTGCTCGTCCTGGCCCGCGGGGAGGAGGGGTACCACCGTCTGGCGGCGGCGATCACGGCCGCCCAGCTGCGGGGCGCGGAGAAGGGCCGGCCGGTGTACGACCTCGACGAGCTCGCCGAGCGTTCCGGCGGTCCGCGCGATCCGCACTGGGCGGTGCTCACCGGATGCCGCAAGGGCACCGTCCGCCGCGCGCTCGCCGAGGGCGGGGCGGATGCAGCGGCCGCGGAGCTCGACCGGCTCGTCGGGCTCTTCGGCCAGGAGGCGGTGCATGTGGAGCTGATGGATCACGGCAACCCGCTCGATTCCCGCCAGAACGACGTGCTCGCCGCCCTCGCCGCCGAGCGGAGGCTTCCGGTGCTGGCCACCAACAACGTGCACTACGCCGCGCCCGAACGGGAGCTCCTCGCCGCGGCGGTCGCCGCCGTCCGCGCCAACCGCGGCCTGGACGAGATCGACGGATGGCTGCCCGCCCACGCCGGCGCGCACCTGCGCTCGGGCGCGGAGATGGCCCGCCGCTTCGCGCGCTACCCCGGCGCGGTGTCGCGCACCGTGACGCTCGCCGACGAGCTGGCCTTCCCCCTGCGGCGGGCCAAGCCCGCGCTGCCGAAGCAGCAGGTTCCCGAGGGGCACACGCCCATGACGTGGCTGCGGCACCTGGTGTGGGAGGCGGTGCCGCGCAAGTACCCCGATCTGACGCCGAAGGACCGCGACCGCATCGAGCGCGAGCTCGCGGTGATCGAGATGAAGGACTTCCCCGGCTACTTCCTCATCGTGCACGGCATCGTGCAGGAGGCTCGGCGCCGCGGCATCCTGTGCCAGGGCCGTGGGTCGGCGGCCAACAGTGCGGTGTGCTTCCTGCTCGATATCACCGCGGTCGACTCGATCGCCTACGACCTGCCCTTCGAGCGGTTCCTCTCCAGCCTTCGCGACGAGGAGCCCGACATCGACGTGGACTTCGACTCCGACCGCCGGGAGGAGATCATCCAGTGGGTGTACCGCGAATACGGCCGCGACCGCGCCGCGCAGGTGGCCAACGTCATCCAATACCGCCCGAAGAACGCCGTGCGCGACATGGCCAAGGCCCTCGGGCATTCGCCGGGGCAGCAGGACGCGTGGTCCAAGCAGGTCGAGCGCTGGGGGGCGGCGCTGGACACCGGCGCCGACCACGACATCCCCGATCAGGTGCTCGCGTACGCCACCGAGCTGCTCAAGGCGCCGCGGCACCTGGGGATCCACTCCGGCGGGATGGTGCTCACCGACCGTCCCGTGGGGGAGGTCGTGCCCATCGAGCATGCGCGCATGGAGGACCGCACGGTCATCCAGTGGGACAAGGACGACGCCGCCTGGATGGGGCTGGTGAAGTTCGACCTTCTGGGCCTGGGGATGCTGGCCGCGCTGCAGTACTGCTTCGACCTCATCCGCGACGCCACGGGGGAGGAGTGGGAACTCGCGACGATCCCCAAGGAGGAGAAGGCCGTCTACGACATGCTGTGCCGCGCCGATTCGATCGGGGTCTTCCAGGTCGAGTCCCGCGCGCAGATGGGACTGCTCCCGCGCCTGCAGCCGCGGCGGTTCTACGACCTCGTCGTGCAGATCGCGCTCGTGCGGCCCGGGCCGATCCAGGGCGGTGCGGTGCATCCGTTCGTCCGGCGCAAGCTCGGGCAGGAGAAGGTGACCTACGCCCACGAGAAGCTCCGCCCGGTGCTCGAGCGGACCATGGGCGTGCCGGTGTTCCAGGAGCAGCTCATGCAGATGGCCGTGGCGGTGGGGGACTGCACGGCCGAGGACGCCGATCTCCTGCGCCGGGCGATGGGGTCCAAGCGCGGCGTGGAGCGGATCGAGAAGCTCCGCGAGAAGCTGTACGCAGGCATGGCCCGAAACGGCCTGACCGGCGAGGTGGCCGACAGCATCTACGACAAGATCCAGGCGTTCGCGAACTTCGGCTTCGCCGAATCCCACTCCCTCTCCTTCGCGCTGCTGGTGTACGCCAGCTCGTGGATCAAGCTGCACTACCCCGCGGCGTTCCTGGCGGGACTGCTGCGCGCCCAGCCGATGGGGTTCTACTCACCGGCGACCCTCAGCGCCGACGCCCGCCGGCACGGCGTCGAGGTGCGCCGCCCCGATCTGCTGCGCTCGGGAGTCGAAGCCCTCCTCGAACCGCACGCGGATTCCGAGGGGATCCCGGGAACCGAGGATGCTGCGGATCGATCCCCTCGTTTTCCGCCGACGGGGCGGCAGGCGTGCGCCGAGCGAGTGCAGCCGCCGGTGGGCGATTTCGACCCCACCGAGCCGGACGAGTCGGAGGCGCACCGCCGGGACGGGCGGTTCGCCGTGCGCCTCGGGCTGGCCGCCGTCACCGGGATCGGCACGAAGGCGGCCGAGCGCATCGTGGCCGAGCGGGAGGCGTCGGGTCCGTACCGCGATCTGCGCGACCTGGTGCGCCGCACCGGACTCACCGCCGCGCAGCTGGAGGCCCTCGCCACCGCGGGTGCCTTCGAGTGCCTCGGCATCACGCGCCGGGAGGCGATCTGGAGCGCCGGTTCGGCCGCACAGGATCGCGCCGAGTACCTGCCCGAGTCGATGGTGTCGGTGCAGCCGCCCCTGTTCCCCGACCCCACCAGCTACGAGGTGCTCGCCGCCGACCTGTGGGCGACCGGCATCTCGCCGGGCGATCATCCGCTTGCGCATTACCGCTCCCAGCTCGACGCGCGCGGAGTGCTCACCTCGCGCGAGCTGCGCACGCACGAGAACGGCCGCCGGGTCGAGGTCGCCGGGCTCGTGACCCACCGGCAGCGACCGGCGACGGCATCGGGCATCACGTTCCTCAACCTCGAGGACGAGCACGGGCTGGTCAACGTGATCTGCTCGGTCGGCGTGTGGGACCGTCACCGACGCATCGTGCGGGAGTCGCCGGCCCTCATCGTCCGCGGGATCCTGGAGCGCTCGGTGGAGGGGGTGACGAACCTCGTCGCCGATCGATTCGATGACCTGAGGGTGGGCGTGGCGCACTCATCCCGTGATTTCCGCTGAGTTCGGCGACCCCTAGACTCGACCCGAACACGGGCACTTCGGAAGGATCGACATGACCGACGCACAGCAGTTCCCCCCGGGCTGGTACGCCGACCCCGACAACCCCTCCGTTCACCGCTGGTGGAACGGCACGGCGTGGACCGAAGCGCGCCAGCCCGCGAACCCGGCGCCTGCCGCCGCCCCGGCCCAGCCTGCCGCCCCGGCCCAGCCCGCCAATCCGGCGCCCGCGGCTCCGACCAACAGTGCCCAGGCCAACGCCGCGTACCCGCCGTACCAGCAGCAGGCGCCTGCCGCCTACTCCTCGGCGCCCGCCGCTTACCCGTCCTACCCGTCGGCGGCGCCCGCCGCCCCCGCGCCGGTGCGACGCGACATCCCGACCGACACGCCGTGGATCTGGCTGATCGTGTTCCTGCCGCTGGTGGGCGTCGTGCCGGTGTTCTTCTTGGACTGGAACGGTCTCCTGCGAGCCGCTGCGCTCGACCCCAGCGGTTCCGCGTCGGCGGAGTGGGTGGCATCGTTCGCCGGCGCGAGCCTGCTGCTGACACTCCTGGGTTACGCCGTCATCGCCGCGCAGATCGTCTTCGCCTACCTCGACTGGCGCGCGCTGCGTGCGCGCGGGATCGACAAGCCGTTCCACTGGGCGTGGATCTTCTTCGCCCTGGTGATCAGCAACGGCGTGTACGTCATCGGCCGCGGCGTCGTGCTGCGCCGTCAGACCGGTAAGGGCCTGGGCCCGGTGTGGGCCTGGATCGCCGTGTCGGTGGGAGGCCTGATCCTCGGTGTGGTCTTCGCCGCTTACCTCCTCAACGAGCTGTTCGCCCTCGCCGCCGTCTACGACAGCAGCATCGGCGGCAGCCCGCTCGCCCCGTAACACCCCCGGGAGCAGGGATGACTCCGGCTCAGATCGACCCCACCGCCCCGCCCTCGTCGGCGGGATGCATCGACTGCGACGCCCACGGGGGGTGGTGGGTGCATCTGCGCCGCTGTGCGGCGTGCGGGCATGTCGGATGCTGCGACGACTCCCTGTCGCGGCATGCCACCGCCCACTGGCACAGCACGGGTCACCGGTACATCCAGAGCTTCGAGCCCGGCGAGGACTGGTGGTGGGACTACCAGGAGGAGGCGATGGTCGACGGACCGGATCTGGCGGCCCCGACCAGCAGGCCCGAGTCCCAGCCCTCGCCCGGCCCGGAGGGCCGGGTTCCGCCCGACTGGCGCCGCCAGCTCGCCGCCCGTGCGGCTGGTCGCTGACCCCGGAACCCTCTCGGAGACCTCTTGGCACTCGACCCTGCCGAGTGCTAATCTGATCGCACTTGAGCCGACCAGGCTCAACTTGGACACACCGCCGGCCTGACCGGCACGCGCAGAGAAGGAGGAACCATGGCGAGCACCGACCCTTTCCGTGACTTCGACCGACTCGCGTCGGCCCTGTTCGACACCCGTCGCGGTCCGCGGCGGATGCCGATGGACCTGTACCGAGATGGCGATCACTACGTTCTGACCGCCGACCTGCCCGGTGTGGATCCGGGCTCCGTCGACATCGATGTGGACGGCCAGCTGCTCACGATCCGCGCCGAGCGCACGCTCGCCTCGGGCGAGGGCGTCAAGTGGATCACCCGTGAGCGGGAGGCGGCCACCTTCGTGCGTCAGCTGAACCTCGGTCAGGGCATCGACACCGATCGCATCAGCGCGTCGTACAGCAACGGCGTGCTGTCGGTGATGATCCCCGTGAGCGAGCGCGCCAAGCCGCGCCGCATCGAGGTGTCCACCGAGGCCGGTGACGCCACGATCCGCGCACACGAGTCGGACGCACCACAGCCGATCGAGCAGTAAGGCGATCATGCGCGGGGGCGGGCCGTCGGGCTCGCCCCCTTCCGCGTGTCCGAGCCGCGGCGTCACGGGGCATAGCCTGGGACGGTGACCGGTGCCGTCGCCCTCGACGATCTCACGATCGTCTCGTGGATGCTACTGGCGCTGGGCGCCGTCGTGGTCGGGCTGTCGAAGACCGCGCTCCCAGGCGCCGGCACGCTCGCCGTCGCCCTGTTCGCCGCCGTCCTCCCCGCCCGCGAATCGACGGCCACCCTCCTGCTGCTGCTCATCGTGGGGGACATGTTCGCCCTGTGGACGTACCGCCGGCACGCGGAATGGCGCATGCTGGTGCGGCTCATTCCCGCCGTGCTCGCGGGCATCCTCCTCGGCGTGGTCTTCCTCGCCGTCGCCGATGACGTCGGGGTGCGGCGCGTCATCGGCGTCCTGCTCCTGCTCGTGGTGGCGGTGACCCTGTGGCGACGGTACGCGGCAGCGCGCGGCGGACGGGAGCCCAGCGGCGGGTGGCCCGCGGCGGCCGTCTACGGCACCCTCGGCGGGTTCACCACCATGGTCGCCAACGCCGCCGGCCCGGTCATGTCGATGTACTTCCTGGCGGCCCGCTTCCCCGTCAAGGCGTTCCTGGGCACCGCCGCGTGGTTCTTCGCGGTCGTCAATATCGGCAAGGTGCCCTTCGCCGCCGCGCTCGGGCTGTTCTCGGTCGACAGCCTGTGGATCGACCTGTGGCTGCTTCCCGCCGTGATCGTGGGAGCGCTGGCCGGCCGGGTGCTGGCCCGGCGTCTGCGGCAGGAGGTCTTCGAGCGGCTCGTGATCGTGCTCACCGTGGTGGGAGCGCTCTACCTCTTGTGGTGAGCTTTGTCTAGCGCGGGCCCGCCGCGGGGTCAAGGGCTAGGTCTGTGCGAGCATCTTGATGAACATGGATCGATCGTGAACGCGCAACCCGAGCGCGCTCGACATGCGAGGGAGAGCAGATGTTCGACATCTTCGTCACGGGCGCCCGCCTGGCCACCAGTGACGACGTCGCCGAGGCGTTGTTGGAGTATGTCCGGGTGCTCGCCGACCAGGGGCGCACCGAACTCGTTTCGTTCCCGGCGTTGCTGGACGGTCAACCCGCGCAGGCGTGGCTGACCCTGGGCGCCGGCATGCCGCTGGCCGCGGTGCGATCCGAACCTCAGCTGCCCCTGTCGCTGGAGGGTGAGGAGCTCGCGGCGTGGAGCATCCGCCGCCGTGCTGCCGTGCTCGCCGGGACCACCGCCGGATTCGACTGGGACGAGCACAACTGACGTCATCCGTCCGAGAACGCGACTTTTCGGCCGCACTGCTGTAGTGTTCAAGAACGGCGCGCATACGAGCACGCCGGCTGTCCGGTTGGAATGTCCAAAGACGGGCAACGCCCGACCGGGCAAACCCCCGCACTCCGTGACGATCATTGCCGAACCGGACTGCACGAACTGAATCGACTTCTTCACATCTCTTCTTCACTTCTCTCCACCGCCGTACCCCCCGCTCTGCTGACGTGGCTCAAGGCCGATCTCGACGTGTATGTCGCGCACTCGCGCGACGAGTACGCCGGGCACGTCACGGTCGATGCCGCCGGATTCTCCGCGCACGACGCCGTAGGGGTACGCCTGGGAATGTTCGCGGACCTCTCCGCAGCGCAGCACGCGCTCGAGACCGCCTCCGGCTACGACTGTGGCCACCCCCATCTCGGGCGACGTCGCCCCATATCTCCGCGATGTGTTCGTCGCGGTCATCGGGGTCGCCGTCGCGGCCCCTCTTCAAGAAAGAGAGATCCGATGGCATTCGGAACTGTTAAGTGGTTCAACTCTGAAAAGGGCTACGGCTTCATCGCACCCGAGGACGGCTCGCCCGACGTGTTCGCGCACTACAGCGCGATCGAGGGTGGCGGCTTCCGCTCGCTCGAAGAGGCACAGCGCGTCGAGTTCGACGTCGAGCGTGGCCCGAAGGGCCCCCAGGCCTCGAGCATCCGCCTCGTGTGACCCGAAGGATGTGGCGGGCGAAAGCCCGCCGCATCCTTTTTCTATACCCTGCCCCGCCTGTGGACTCTCTGTGGATCCGCAAGTTGACACACGGGGCACTGCCGTCCCAAGTATGGTCGGCAACAGCGGGTCGTTCATTTCGCTTCCCGCACCGTCTCAGCTGGGACTCCCGGGTCTTGCTGTACAACCAAGGAGTCTCTTGACCACTCTGTCCCCCGTCGCGGCCACCATGGGTCCGGTCCGGCAGACGTACGCCACCCGTGAGTCATTCCCGCCCGTTGCGAAGGCCTACACCCAGGTCTCGCAGGTGGTGAAAGAGATGGGGCTGCTCCGACGTGCCCAGTGGTTCTACGCCCTGGTCGCCGGTGCACTCCTCGTCGCTCTGGCCGGTCTCATCACCGGCTTCATCCTGCTGGGCGACAGCTGGTTCCAGCTCCTGATCGCCGCCGGACTCGGCATCGTCTTCACGCAGATCGCGTTCCTCGCTCACGAGGCCGCGCACCGCGTCATCCTCTCCTCCGGTCCGGCCAACGACCGCCTCTCCCGCTTCATCGGCCCTGCCCTCGTGGGTATGAGCTACTCCTGGTGGGACTCCAAGCACAGCCGTCACCACGCCAACCCCAACCGGGTGGGCAAAGACCCCGACATCGAGATCGACACCATCTCCTTCGTCGAGGACGACGCCCGCAAGGCGCGCGGCGTGGTCCGCTTCATCACCCAGCGTCAGGGATGGCTGTTCTTCCCGCTGCTGACCATGGAGGGCTGGAACCTCCACTTCCTCGGCATCAAGTACCTCGTCACCACGCGTGAGCCCATCAAGGGCCGCTGGCTCGAGCTGTCCCTGATCCTCCTGCGCCTGGCCGCGGTCATCGTGCCCGTCTTCCTCTTCCTGCCGCTGGGCATGGCCTTCGCCTTCATCTTCGTGCAGATGGCCGTCTTCGGTGTCTACATGGGTGCGTCCTTCGCCCCGAACCACAAGGGCATGCCGGTCATCGCACCGGACGCGCGCCTCGACTTCTTCACCAAGCAGGTGCGCACCTCCCGCAACGTGCGCGGCGGCTGGTGGGCGACCGCCCTCATGGGCGGCCTGAACTACCAGGTCGAGCACCACCTGTTCCCGAGCATGGCCCGGCCGTACCTCTCGCGGGCCCGCGTGGTCGTGCGCGAGGCGTGCGAGAACCTGAACGTGCCGTACACCGAGACGAGTCTCATCGAGTCGTACGCCATCGTCATCCGTTACCTCAACGAGGTGGGACTGGCCGCGCGCGACCCGTTCGACTGCCCCACCCGTCAGCAGATACGCGGCATGTGACACACCGCCTTCCGATGCCCCCGTCCGCCTTGCGCGGACGGGGGCATCGTCGTTTCGGTCACGATCGGAGAAGCACCCGGCGCCGGCGGCCCCTACCGTGAGAGCCAGAACCACGACCGGGAAGGATGGCCCGCCATGGCCAAGACCGACACCTCCGACGGATTGAGCGCACAGGAGCGCGAAGCGGTGAAGCAGCGTGCGAAGGAGCTGCGCGCACAGGAGAAGGCCGGCAAGAACCGCGCTGCCGGGGAGAAGGCCGTCCTCGAGGCGATCGCCGCACTCGAACCCGAGGACAAGGCGCTGGCGGAGGGAGTGCATGCCGTGGTGAGCGAGGTCGCCCCCGAGCTGGTCCCCATGACCTACTACGGCATGCCGGGATACGCCAACGACGAGGGCAAGATCGTCGTCTTCATCCAGCCGGCGCGCAAATTCGGCACGCGCTACGCCACGATCGGGTTCGAGGATCGCGCGCACCTGGATGACGGCGACCTGTGGCCCGTCGGCTTCGCCGTGCGCGCATGGACTCCGGCGGTGCAGGCGAAGGTCACGGAACTGGTGGGCGCGGCGGTGCACTGACCCGATGCGCGTCGGTCACTGCGGGCCCTGCACCCGGAGGTACGACGGCTGGCGCACGCGATCCACCCACCGGTAGGTGCCCGCGCCGGGGAGCGGATGGCGCACGGAGTCGAACCGGAGTTCGCGGTCCTCCTGGTCGGTTGATGGCTGCAGTGCCGCCTCGGCGAACGGATGCCACCGGCCGCGCGGCGTCGCGAAGTACAGGCGCACGCGCCACGGCTCCCCGTCGAGGGCGGCGGCGATGTCGTGCGTCGACGCGGGCAGCTGACGCCGCGGGACGCTGCGCGCGCACACCAGGATCGGTCCACGAGACGACCGGTAGGGCAGGAGGCTGCCGAACGTCGCGCCGGTCGGGGTGCTCCGGGGGACGAGGAGGAACCGCGAGGGGAATCCGATCCCGGTCGAGGCCAGCTCCAGGTCGACCGTGCGCCCGCCCGCGCTGGCGCGCAGTGCCAGTCCGATGACATCCGGCAGCCGAGCCGGTAGCCCCACCGCCCTCGACAGGCGGGCGACGACGCCCACAGGATCCGGCGGTGCGTCGTCGATCCACGAGATGCCGGATGCCGCGGCAGCCCCGAGCCACGTCAGCTCGCCTTCCAGGACGAGCCCGCGGGTGTGGATGGGCCGGGGGTGCCGGAAGCGGAGGATGAGCGCGAACAGTCCGCGCAGGGCGGTGCCGACGACCTCGGCCGAACGAGCGAGCATCCCGCCATTGTCTGCAACGGGGCCGCCCCGCCCAGCCCCATCGCCGGGGCGGGGCCGGACCACTACGATGCCCGACCGGCACTCGACCGCGGAGATTTCTCCTGACGCTTCCCTCCGAAAGCAAGGGCGGAGGCGACATCCGTGCGTACTGATTAGCTCAACGGGGCCGCCAAACGCGTGCCAGCACCCGAAAACCCCAAAAGGACACCTTTCATGAGCAATACCTCTCTCGCCGCCCGCACCCCCCGCATCTCGACCGAGACCAAAGCCGCGTTCAAGACCACGGAGTTCATCGTGTACGTGGTGATCCTCGCCGGGATGTTCATCGCGTCCCTCGTCGTGGACAACGGTGACGACGGCCAGGGGTTCGGAGCCGAGCAGGTCTGGCTGTACGCCACGCTGCTCACCATCGGCTACATGATCAGCCGCGGACTGGCCAAGTCCGGCAGCCGTGAGTACTACGACCGCGAAGGCCGTGAGGCCGGCAACGGCCGCTGAGCCCAGCCCGGGGCGGAGATCTCGCCCCCACGGATTGAACGAAGGTCCCCTGCACTCGCAGGGGACCTTCGTCGTCCTTCAGGCGCGACATCACCTCCGGCGCGGCGCCGGGAGGCGGACCACATGTCGGGCAGGCGGATCAGCGTTCGGGTCCGTCGTTGTGGCCCGGAGCGCCGCGATCCGAACGGGTGTTTCCGCCCGAAGCTCCGCGATCGCGGCCCTCCCCGTCGACGAAGGGGTCGACCTTGTCGGCCTTGCGCAGCGTTTCGGCCTGCTCGTCACGGCGTTTGGCGGCGTCGGCGGCGTGCTGGTCGATGTCGGCGGCGCGGCGCTGCGCGTCGACGTCGGCCTGGGCCGCCTGGGCCTTGGCCCGCTCGGACTCCGCTTGCGCCGACGCGGTGTCGGCGCGGGCCTGCGCGAGTTCGGCCTCGTGCCGACGCGCGCCCAGGTCTGCCTCTCTCGCCTGGGCGCGCAGTTTCTCCGCCTTCTCGTGCTGCGCGTGCTGGCGCCGTTCCCGCCGTCCCTTCGCGGTGGCGACCAGGACGACCGCGATGATCGCGATCACGACGACGACGGCGACGATGATCCAGATGAGGGCTGTCGTGTCCACAACTCCTCCTTCTCGGTATGGCGCCGCAGGAAGGGGTCGGCGCGTCGACCACCAGGGAACCCGATGCACCGCGGTCTCCAGAACCGCCTTGCCGTCAGGCGCGCGGTGCGCTATCCGCAGCGGGTGGCCTCTCCCGGGAGGGCGGGCTCACTGCGCAGAACGCGATGCGGCGGCGCGCCTGGCGCGGTACGCGCGCGTGCGGGCGCGGTTCTGGCACGTCAGCGAGCAGTACTGCCGCCGGCGTCCGGGGGAGGAATCGACGAAGACGTCGACGCACGCATCGCCCAGGCACGTGCCCAGGCGGCTGACGTCGGGATCGCTGCGCAGGTGATGGAGGAGCGCGAGCGTGGCGGCCGCCAGCAGCGTGCGCCCAGGGCGGCAGGTGCGCCACTGCTCGCGCACGTCCCATTCCCGCGCCGTCATTGCCGGGGTCAGTCCCGCCTCGGCGATCACCGTGTTGAGTCGATCGGCGCACTCGCCGCCGGATGCTGCGGCGAAGACCGGGTGGAGGAGATTGGCCGTCTCCACCAAGACCTTCTCCTGCGGCGCTGCGCGGTGCGCCCAGAAGGCGGTGTCCTCCTGGCCGAGCGCGTCGGCAGGAGGGTAGGGAGACGCGGATTCGCCCGCTGCCGAGCGCGGCGCGTCGCCGTACTCGTTCACGATCCGTATCAGCAGGGGGAGGGGGAGCGCCTCCACCACCGCGGAGGTCTGGTCGGTCATCGGTTCCCCCTCTGTCACGGCTGACCGGAGGCTAACACGTGACGAAGGGGCCGTGGATGGGGTGTCACCCTCCGACCGCTCCGGATACGACATCGGCGACGACGGTCACGAGCACCAGGGCGGCCAGGGTGAGGTAGACGCATCCGCTGATCACGGACAGGACGCGCGCCTTGGTGCCCCGTCCAGCCAGGAAGTGTCCGAGCAGCCCACCCAGCGACGCGTACACGGTATCGACCACGAACCCGATCACGACGAACGTCAGACCGAGGGTCAGCAGTTGCAAGGCGGGGTTGCCGACGCCGCCATCGACGAACTGGGGAAGGAAGGCGAGGAAGAAGATGACGATCTTGGGGTTGGTGAGGTTGACCACCATCGCGCGCCAGAAGTTCCGGCCGGTGGATGCGGGAGCCGGGGCGTCGGCGGCGTCGGCAGCGCGCAGCGCGCCGATCCCGAGGTGGATGAGGTAGGCCGCACCGAGCAGGCGGATGATCACGAGGGCCGCGGGGGCGGCCGTGAGGAGCGCGCCCAAGCCCGTCACGGCGACGAGGGTGTGCACGGTCATCGACACCGCCATCCCGGATGCCGCCACCGTCCCCGCCCGTCGTCCGTCGCGGAGGGCCACGGCGCCCAGGTACACATGGTCGGGACCGGGGACCACCGCGATGAGCAGCGTCGCGGCGAGGAAGGCGAGGTACACCGCCACCGGGATGTCCAGGATCATGGCGTCAGTATGTCACGCATAGATGACATTCAATGCGTGACGGTTCGCCTTGCAAGCCGGGCCGGCCTGGCCCGTGCCGATAATGAGGGGTGGAGTCGTGGCAGATGCGGGAGTGGTACGCCGACTACCTCGACGCCGCCAACCGGCACGACCTGGAGGCGATCCGCTCGTTCGTGCAGCCCGCTGTCCGTCGCGCGCACCTCCCCGGCGGAGCGGATGCGTGGGTGGAGGAGATGGTCGACCTCTTCCATGCGTTTCCGGACTGGCGGTGGCGGCGCATCCAGCTCCTGGTCGAGGACGATCGACTGGCCGTTCACCTGCGGGGGAGTGGCACGCATCTCGGCGTCTTCCGCGGGGTGGCCCCCACGCGCCGGCACGTCAACGTGGCGGAGTTCGTCATCTATCGCGTGGCGGATGGGCGCATCGCCGAGGCGTCCGGATCGGATGTGAGGGCCGAGATCCTCGCCCAGCTCGCCGCGTAGCGCGCCGTCAGCGGTCGGCCACGTCCGGATTCTCGCGGTCGAGCAGGGCGATGATGCGGGCGCTGAGGTCGCCGAGGGCCGCTGTGCCCTCACCGCCCAGGCCGTCCAGGAGGGGGTCGCGGATCTCCCGCCGCTGCCCGCGCAGGACGGTGCCCACGAGCAGCCGTCCCTTCCGCGTCAGGGTCGCCTCGAAGGCGCGCCGCCCGCCCGTGACGGGGCGGCGCGCGACGAGCCCCTGACCCTCGAGCGCGGTGATCGCATGGCTGATACGGCTGGGGGAGAAGCGGAGCGACTCCGCGAGGCTCTTCAGGCCGAGCGTCTGATCGTGCGCGGCGCTCAGGAGGACGAGCATCTTGAAGTGACCGTGCGAGATGCCGCCGTCGCGCTGGGCCTGCCGTTCGAGTGCGGTGTCGAGGAGGTGCGTCGCGAGCATGAGGTCGCGCCATGCCTCGGAGGCGCCGGTCACGAGGTGGCCGAGGGGGCCACGGTGAGGCTGACGTCGTTGGCCCAGGGGTCCTCGAAGTGCACGCTCCCGCCGTCGTCGCGCACGGGGACCCGGTAGTGCCGGAGCCGTTCGGCCAGCGCGCCGGCGTCATCGGAGGTCGGCAGTTCGAGGTCCACGCGGCCGAGCCCCAGGGTGCGCTGCCGGCGACCCGCGCCGCGGCTGTTCCACACGTTCATCGCCATGTGATGGTGGTATCCACCGGCGCTGACGAACACGGCCTGGTCGCCCAGCGCGAGCGTGACGTCGAACCCGAGGGTGGTCGCGTAGAAGTCGCGCGCCGTCGCGACGTCGCCGACCGACAGATGGATGTGCCCGACGCGGGCGTCTCCGACCGCCTCCCCGGCGAGTCCGCGCTCGTCCAGGTGCTCCCGCAGATAGGCGTTCGGATCCAGGAACAGCGTGGACATCTCGACCTGGCCGTGGATCCAGCTCCACGTCGTGCGGTCGCGGTCCCAGTACAGCTCGACGCCGTTGCCCTCGGGGTCGTCGAAGTAGAAGGCCTTGCTGACCAGGTGGTCGCTGGACCCGGTGAAGGAAGCCGGGCGCAGCCGGGCGACGGAGTAGACCGCGGCGGCCAGCGCCGCCTCGGTGTCGAAGACGATCGCCGTGTGGAACAGGCCGGCCTCGCGCGGCCCCGCGTGCCGCAGTTCGGGGGTGTGCACGAGCACGACGACCGGCCGTCCCGAGCGCCCGAGGGTGACACGCGGTCCCGTCTGCTCCATCACCGCCAGCCCGACGCCGTCCCGGTAGTACGACGTCATCGCGTCGAGGTCCGCCACGTTCAGGGTGACCGCCCCCATCGCCGTATCGGCGGCGAGGGGTGTGCTGGTGCTCATGGCATCCTCAACTGAGTTGAACGCTCAACTATTCCGACCGCCCGCGGGCGCACGAGAGGCGACCTGGTAAAATCGTGAAAGTCGCTGCTTTTACCATGCAGTGATCGATTCCGCAAGAGTCCCATCGCCGACCCGCCGATGGTGCGCGGAACGGATTGCCCACCACGTCGGTGCGCCCTGCGGCATCCGCCGCGGATCCTGCCGCCGTCGTCGCTCAATGGCCCCGGCCAGGATAGGAACGGTTTGACTTCTCGCGTCGCAATCATCGGAGCCGGACCCAGCGGAATGGCACAGCTTCGGGCTTTCGAGTCCGCTCGACACACCGGCCGGGAGATGCCCGAGATCGTGTGCTTCGAGAAGCAAGCCGATTGGGGCGGGCAGTGGAACTTCACGTGGCGCACCGGCATGGATGCGCACGGTGAGCCGGTGCACTCGAGCATGTACCGCAACCTGTGGTCCAACGGGCCGAAGGAGGCGCTGGAGTTCGCCGAGTACACCTTCGACGAGCACTTCGGGCGTCCGATCTCGTCGTACCCACCGCGCGCCGTGCTGTGGGATTACATCAACGGCCGCGTCGAGAAGAGTGACGTCAAGCAGTACGTGCGCTTCAACACCGTCGTGCGCTGGGTCCAGTACAACGAGGACACGAACACCTTCAGCGTGACGGTCCACGACATGGCCGCCAATCGGACCGAGACCAGCGAGTTCGACTACGTCGTGGTCGGCAGCGGACACTTCAGCTACCCGAACGTGCCCGAGTTCGCCGGCATCGAGACCTTCCCCGGGAGCCTCCGCCACGCGCACGACTTCCGCGGGGCGGAGGCCCTCGCCGACAAGGATGTCCTGCTGATCGGCGCGAGCTACTCCGCCGAAGACATCGGCGTGCAGGCGTACAAGATGGGCGCGCGCTCGGTCACCTTCAGCTACCGCACCCAGCCGATGGGATTCGACTGGCCCAAGGGCATGCGGGAGGTGCCGCTCGTCGAGCGCTTCGAAGGATCCACCGTGCACTTCAGCGACGGGACCAGCGGCGAGTTCGACGCCGTCGTGCTGTGCACCGGTTATCTGCACCACTACCCGTTCCTGCCCTCGGACCTCGCGCTGGATTCGCCCAACTGCCTCTACCCCGACGGCCTGTACCGCGGCGTGGTCTCCGAGGCCAACGACCGGCTGTTCTACCTGGGCGCGCAGGACCAGTGGTTCACCTTCAACATGTTCGACGCGCAGGCGTGGTTCGTCCGCGACGTCATCCTGGGTGATTTCGAGCTCCCCGGCCCGCAGGCGCGTTGGCAGGACATGGATGCGTGGCGCCGGCGGTTCAGCGAACTCAACGGACCGGCCGACGAGATCAGGTTCCAGGCCGACTACATCCGCGACCTGATCGAACTGACCGACTATCCGATGTTCGACCTCGACGAGGTCGTGCGGATCTTCCTGGCCTGGAAGCACGACAAGCAGGTGAACATCCTCGGGTACCGCGATGCCGTCTATCCGTCCGTGATGACGGGAACGATGGCCGCTGTGCACCACACCCCGTGGCTGGCCGAACTGGACGACAGCCTCGAGCGCTACCTGTCCGAACCGGAGCCGGACGACGTCGACGGCCTCGTCGACTCGCCCGGTTCGGTCGACGCGGCGTAGTGCGGTGTCGCGGGAAGGGTGGCGCGGATCTCCTGCGACACCCTCTCCGCGGCGAGCTCGGGAAGCCAGTGCCCCTCGTCCACCTCGACGAAGCGGTACGGCGCGTGCACCCAGTGCCGTGTGAGCTCGGCGGCGCGTCGCCCGAGCGCCTGGTCGCCGTTGCCCCACACGTACGTGGTCGGCACGTGCACACGCGAGCTGCCCCGGCGCGGCCGGCGCCGGTCGGGCAGCGACATGCCGCGATACCAGTGCAGGGCCGCGCGGAGGGCTTTCGGTTGCGACAGAAAGCGCTGATACTCCTGGGCGATGGGGGCCGGAAGCCCCGACGACTGCAGCAGGCGCGCGAGGCGGGGCCGCAGCACGGCCTCGGGCAGCCACGGCAGCTGGAAGAAGGCGATGTAGAGCGACCGCAGGCCCTGCGTCGAGGAGAGCAGCGAACGCAGCATCGCGCTCGGATGCGGCGTGGAGAGCACGGTGATGCCGTTCAGTCGCTGCGGAGCGGGGTCGCCAGCCGCCACGCGACGAATCCGCCCCAGTCATGACCGACGACGTGCACGCGGTGGCTCCCGAGCGCGTCGAGCAGGGCGAGCACGTCGCCGGTGACGTCGGCGGCGCGGTAGTCGCGTCGGCGGTACGGTCGCGCGCGGGGGGAGTAGCCGCGCTGATCGAACGCGATCACCCGGGCGCCGCCGGCCTCCAGCAGCGGTGCGACGGCGTCCCACGTACGACGGGATCCCGGGAATCCGTGCAGCAGAACGATCACCGGTCCGTCGATGGGCCCGGTGTCGGATACGTCGAAGATCAGGCCGGCGTGACGGAAAGCGTGGACGCGGGAAGTGCGCATGGCCCATCCTGACCGGCGGCGCCGCGGACGCTGGAGGGGGTTGCGTTCCGGTCAGGGCTGCACGCCTGCGGCGGCGGCGAGGATGCGGACACCGTCGCGGATGCGGGCTTCGTCGACGTTGCCGAAGCCGATCACGAGTGCCGGCGCGAGGGGCTCCGCCGGTCGACCCTCTGCCGAGAACCGGTATCGGCCGAGCGTGTTGACCACAACGCCCAGAGTTGCGGCGGTCGCGGACACGGCCCGCTCGTCCGCCCCGGCGGGAAGCTGCAGGACGGCGTGGCATCCGGCGGCCAGTCCGGTGAGCCGGCCCGGCTCGAAGGCGCGATCCACTTCCGCGGCCAAGACGTCGCGGCGGGCCCGATACACCTCCCGTGCGCGCCGCAGATGGCGATCGAACCGTCCCGTCTCCATCAGGAGCGCGAGCGCTTCCTGGTCCAGGCTCGGGGCTCCGCGACTGGTGAGTTGCTTCTCCTCGATGATCCCGTCGCGCCACTGCGGCGGCGCGAGCACCCATCCCAGTCGGAGCGCCGGCGCGAGGGTCTTGCTGACCGAGCCGAACGCGATGACCCGGCGAGGGTTCAGTCCCTGCAACGACCCGACGGGTTGCCGGTCGTATCGGAACTCCGCGTCGTAATCGTCCTCCAGGATCACCCCGTCGACCTCTTCCGCCCACGCCATGAGGTCGCGCCGTCGCGACGGCCCGAGGGCGACGCCGGTCGGGCATTGGTGTGCCGGCGTCAGCAGCACGGCGCGTGCGCCGCTGTCGCGCAGGCGGCCCACATCCAGCCCCTCCGCGTCGACGGGAACCGGCACCGCCTCCAGACCCGCCCGCTGTGCGATGACGTCGTGGTCGCGCGGCCCCGGATCCTCCAGCGCGATCCGGTGGATGCCACGCCGGGCCAGCGTCGCGAGCGCGAACGTCAAGCCCTGCCGGAAGCCCGCGACGATGACGGTGTCGTCGGTGGTGGCGCTTCCGGCTCGGACGCGGCGATGGTAGGCGGAGACGACGTCGCGGAGGTGTCGCCATCCGGCCGGGTCGTCGTCGCCGAGCGCAGCCGTCGGGAGCGTCTGGGTCGCCTTCGACACAGCCCAGCTCCAATCCGACAGGGGCACTGTGCGCAGGTCGGGGATGCCGTACTCGAAGTCGATCGGTCGAGGTGACACGGCCGACACCGGTTCGGGAGCGTGCCCGCTCACCTCTTCCGACGGCGGTATCGCCGCCACCCGGGTGCCGGAACCGACCGTCGAGAGGACGTAGCCCTCGGCGAGGAGCTGCTCGTACGCCTCGACGACGGTGCCGCGGGCGACTCCGAGCAGGGCTGCCAGGCGCCGAGTCGAGGGCAGTCGTTCGCCGGAAACGAGTCGCCGCTCACGGATGGCGGCCCGAAGGTGATCCTGGATCTGGCTGCCGAGGCCGCCCGCGTCGCGGTCGAGGAGCACCAGAAGATCCGGACCGCCGCGCGCCCACTCCACTGTCATCGGCCCATTACAGCCGAATGGTCCAGTCGACGGACAGAGAAGCGGACCTTCACCCCGGACCGCCCGGACGGCAGAGTCGATGCATGAGCCTCGGCATCCTCCTCGGCCTCGCCTCCGCCGTGGCGTACTGCGCCTCGGATTTCGTCGGCGGGCTCGGCTCACGCCGGTACACCACGTGGCAGGTCGTCCTGGTGGGGCAGAGCGCCGGCGCGGTGGTGATGGCCGCGGCCGGGGCGCTGCTGCCGGGCAGCCCGGTGCCGGCGGACTTCGCGTGGGCGGTCGTGGCCGGGGTGGGGTCGGCGGCGGGCAGCATCTTCCTGTACCGCGGCCTCGCACGCGGCCGGATGGGGCTGGTGGCTCCCATCTCGGCGCTGGGCGCGGCGATCCTTCCCGTGCTGGCCGGCGCCATCCTCGGGGAGCGGCCGGGATGGCTGGCCTGGGCGGGGATGATCGTGGCGTTGCCGGGAATCTGGCTGGTCGCCCGCGATGCCTCCGCGCAGCCCTCGGCGATGCGGGGTGCCCTGGTCGACGGCACGCTGGCGGGCGTCGGCTTCGGAGTCCTCTTCGTCGCGCTGGCGCAGATCTCCGATGACGCCGGCCTGGCGCCCCTCGCCCTCAATCAGCTGACCGGCGCGGTCCTCACCGTCGTGACGGCGGCCACCCTGAGACAGGTGTGGCGCCCTGCGGTCGGAGTGCTGGGGTGGGGGAGCGCTGCCGGTGTGCTCGGCGCCTCCGGCACCCTCGCCTTCTTCATCGCCAGCGGCACGACCGGACTGGGCATCGCGGGAGTGCTCGCTTCCCTGTACCCCGCCGTCACCGTCCTGCTGGCCGCCGGATTCCTGAGGGAACGGGTCGCGCCCAGTCAGCGAGTCGGCATCGTCGTCTGCATCCTCGCCGTCGCCGCCATGGCGTTCGGCTGACTCCCCGTCCGCCCTCGAACAGGAGACGAAGATGACACACCCCGAACCCCGGCCGGCACGGTCGCACACGGAGGGCCGCTCATGCTGACGCAGATCGCCGACGGCGTCTTCGTCTCCGAGAGCGGGTTCCTCCAGAGCAACTCCGTGGTCGTTGAGGGCCGGGACGGTGTGCTCGTGGTCGATCCGGGGCTCACGGACGACGAGATGACGCAGCTCGCCGACGACATCCGCGGGATGGGACAGCGGATCGTCGCCGGGTTCGCCACGCACCCCGACTGGGATCACGTGCTGTGGCACCCCGCGCTGGGCGACGCACCGCGATACGGCACGGCGCTGTGTGCCGCCACGATGGCGGAGCTGCTCGCACAGCCGGACTGGCCGGCGCAGGTGGCTGCCGGCCTGCCGCCGGAGTACGCGGATCAGATCCCGCTCGAGCTGTTCGGAGCGATCACCGCGCTGCCCCGGGGTGCCGAACGCATTCCGTGGGAGGGCCCCGCGATCCGGATCATCGAGCACCGGGCGCACGCCAGAGGTCACGCGGCGCTGCTGGTGGAGGAGGGCGGCGTTCTGATCGCGGGCGACATGCTCTCCGACATCCTGATGCCGTTCGTCGACGTGGATGCCGATCAGCCGCTGGAGGACTACCTCGCGGCGCTCGGGCTGTTCGAGGAGGTGGCCGAAAAGGTGGGAGCCGTCGTTCCCGGCCACGGATCGGTGGCCTCCGGGGACCGGCTGCGCGGCCGGATCGCACAGGATCGTGCCTATGTGGAGGCGCTGCGCGCCGGCGATCTCCCGGTCGATGCGCGGGTGGGAGAGGCGGCGCCAGTTCCCTGGCTCGCGGACATGCCTCGCTGGCAACTGCAGCGCCTCGCCGAGCGCGCCGATCGGCCGCCGCAGGATCACGCCGGATCCTGACGGCGGCCGGAGGGACGCCTACTCCGCGCGGTCCGCCGCAGCGACGTCGAGGATCCACGTCACGCCGAAGGTGTCGGTGAGCATGCCGAAGCCGGGGCTCCACGCCGAGGCCGCGAGCGGTTCGACGATCGAGGCGCCGGCGGACAGCGCGTCCCAGTAGCCCTTCACCTCGTCCAGGGTGTCGCCGCGCACGGAGACGAAAAACGGCTGGTCGGTGACGGTGACGCCGTTCTCCCGGCGGGTGGCGCCCCCGGTGGCTCGCGTGGCAGGCCCCGGGATGTCATACGCCATGATCCGGAAGCCGTCTTCGCTCTGCAGGCTGCCGAACACGACGTTCTCGGCGCCGGGCGCATCGGCGGGCATACCGACGTCGCGGTAGGTGGCGATCGTGAGGTGACCGCCGAAGACGGACTGGTAGAACTCCAGGGCCGCGCGGGCCTCGCCGTGGAGATTGAGGTGGGTGGTGGTCTCGATGGGCATGGGTGCTCCTCCTCGGTACGCCGGACCTGTGCCGGCTGTCTCCACCGTGACAGGAGTAGAGGTCAGGTCCGGTCCTACACACGAACTACTCTCGAGACGTGCCCACGACCACTGCCCGACTGCTCGACCTGCTATCGCTCCTGCAGGCGCGACGGGACTGGCCGGGCGCTGTGCTGGCCGATCGGCTGGGGGTGAGTCACCGCACCGTCCGCCGCGACGTGGAGCGGCTGCGGGAGATGGGGTACCGCGTTCAGGCGGCGATGGGTCCGGACGGCGGGTACCGCCTGGAGGCGGGGAGCGAACTTCCGCCCCTGCTGTTCGACGACGAGCAGGTCATCGCTCTCACGATCGCCCTGCAGGCAGCGACGGTCACGGGCGCGGGCATCGAAGAAGGCGCGCTGAAAGCGCTCGCCGCTGTCCGCCAGGTCCTGCCCTCGCGCCTCCGCCACCGACTGCAGGCGGTCGAGTTCACCACCGCCGCACGCACGGGGGATGCTCCCGCTCCCGCGGTGGCTTCGGAGGTGCTCGTCGCCGTGTCCGATGCCGTCCGCGCCCGTGAGGTGCTGCGGTTCGATCAGGCCGACGCGGGCACCCCCGTGACGGGCCCGGCGCCACCGCGGCGAGTGGAGCCGCACCACCTCGTCGCTGCCTCGGGCCGCTGGTACCTGGTCGCGTGGGATCTCGACGGCGACGAGTGGCGCATCTTCCGCGCCGACCGGATCACTCCGCGCACCCCCACCGGTCCCCGCTTCTCGCCGCGGGAGGTCCCCGGTGGTGACGCATCGGAGTACATGTCGGCGCGCTTCAAGGGCTCGTCCGCGGCGAACGCGTGGCCCTGCACCGGCAGTGTCGTCCTGCACCTGCCGGCGGGGGACGTCGTGCCCTTCGCCGGGGATGGTGCCGTCGAAGCGCTCGGTCCCGACCGGTGCCGGTACACCGCCGGGTCGTGGTCCTGGGTCGCGCTGGCCGCCGCGCTGGGCCGTTTCGACGCGGAGATGGACGAGGTCGACCCGCCGGAACTTGCCCGCGCATTCACGCGGCTCTCGGCCCGCTACGAGCGGGCCGCACACTGAGGGGAGGGCCGCGACACGCCCGGGGTGCGCCCGAGTTGCCGGGCTCGACAGGCGCGTCGTAAGCTATTGATCGTTCGCCCCACAGGGAAGCGGAGAGGCCGAGAGCCTCACCCCCCTCAAGCGGAGAACAGCCTCCCTTCTGATGAGCTCTCATTGAGAGCTCGTGCCCTCGGGCGTAGAATGGAGGTACCCGCTCCGGAAGCCCGTCATGGAGCGCCGTTCGGTGACGTCTGATCGTCACGGAGGCGCTGATTTGACAGTCTGATCGAGTGGGTCTAAGATAGAGAAGTTGCCCTGCGGGCGAGGCTGGAAGGCTGAGTAGCAGGAGCATCCGATCCTTGAGAACTCAACAGCGTGCACTTGTCAAATGCCAAAAAACCTCGCGGTCAGCTTTGCTGGCCGGTGAGATTCTTTTGAGATTAAACGGATATGTCAGTAATGGCATCCGATCGTCAGATCAAGCTCGCTCGGGTTGACCTATTCCGGTCTTCTCGCAGCAAAATTCTTTTACGGAGAGTTTGATCCTGGCTCAGGATGAACGCTGGCGGCGTGCTTAACACATGCAAGTCGAACGGTGAAGGAGAGCTTGCTCTCTGGATCAGTGGCGAACGGGTGAGTAACACGTGAGCAACCTGCCCCGGACTCTGGGATAACAGTTGGAAACAGCTGCTAATACCGGATACGAGCTGCGATCGCATGGTCAGCAGCTGGAAAGATTTTTCGGTCTGGGATGGGCTCGCGGCCTATCAGCTAGTTGGTGAGGTAATGGCTCACCAAGGCGTCGACGGGTAGCCGGCCTGAGAGGGTGACCGGCCACACTGGGACTGAGACACGGCCCAGACTCCTACGGGAGGCAGCAGTGGGGAATATTGCACAATGGGCGAAAGCCTGATGCAGCAACGCCGCGTGAGGGATGACGGCCTTCGGGTTGTAAACCTCTTTTAGCAGGGAAGAAGCGAAAGTGACGGTACCTGCAGAAAAAGCGCCGGCTAACTACGTGCCAGCAGCCGCGGTAATACGTAGGGCGCAAGCGTTATCCGGAATTATTGGGCGTAAAGAGCTCGTAGGCGGTTTGTCGCGTCTGCTGTGAAAACCCGAGGCTCAACCTCGGGCCTGCAGTGGGTACGGGCAGACTAGAGTGCGGTAGGGGAGATTGGAATTCCTGGTGTAGCGGTGGAATGCGCAGATATCAGGAGGAACACCGATGGCGAAGGCAGATCTCTGGGCCGTAACTGACGCTGAGGAGCGAAAGGGTGGGGAGCAAACAGGCTTAGATACCCTGGTAGTCCACCCCGTAAACGTTGGGAACTAGTTGTGGGGGCCATTCCACGGTCTCCGTGACGCAGCTAACGCATTAAGTTCCCCGCCTGGGGAGTACGGCCGCAAGGCTAAAACTCAAAGGAATTGACGGGGACCCGCACAAGCGGCGGAGCATGCGGATTAATTCGATGCAACGCGAAGAACCTTACCAAGGCTTGACATATACGAGAACGCCGTAGAAATACGGAACTCTTTGGACACTCGTAAACAGGTGGTGCATGGTTGTCGTCAGCTCGTGTCGTGAGATGTTGGGTTAAGTCCCGCAACGAGCGCAACCCTCGTTCTATGTTGCCAGCACGTAATGGTGGGAACTCATGGGATACTGCCGGGGTCAACTCGGAGGAAGGTGGGGATGACGTCAAATCATCATGCCCCTTATGTCTTGGGCTTCACGCATGCTACAATGGCCGGTACAAAGGGCTGCAATACCGTAAGGTGGAGCGAATCCCAAAAAGCCGGTCCCAGTTCGGATTGAGGTCTGCAACTCGACCTCATGAAGTCGGAGTCGCTAGTAATCGCAGATCAGCAACGCTGCGGTGAATACGTTCCCGGGTCTTGTACACACCGCCCGTCAAGTCATGAAAGTCGGTAACACCTGAAGCCGGTGGCCCAACCCTTGTGGAGGGAGCTGTCGAAGGTGGGATCGGTAATTAGGACTAAGTCGTAACAAGGTAGCCGTACCGGAAGGTGCGGCTGGATCACCTCCTTTCTAAGGAGCATCTGGCACCCCTTGGGGTGTCCAGGCGCCAGATCAGAACGAATGTTTCTGCTGGTAGCTCATGGGTGGAACATTTGAGAAGGTGCCGATCGGGTCTCCCGGTTCTGAGTACGTCACTTCGGTGGCTGGAAAGGAGCCTGGTGGTCTGCCGGCACATGCACGCTGTTGGGTCCTGAGGGACCGGGTGCGACCCGTTGTGGGTCGTGGCTGAACCTCTGGACCTTTTTCTGTTGCCGCGGTTGCGGTGGCGGGGGAGGGTACCGCCCGTACTTTGAGAACTACACAGTGGACGCGAGCATCTTTGAACTGACTTCGGTCAGTTCTCATAGATGATCTTAAAGATCATTAGTCAATTTCGAGCCGGACTTTGTCCGGACCGATTCTTGATAAAACTCATGTGATTTCAAGTCTTTAAGAGCAAACGGTGGATGCCTTGGCATCTGGAGCCGAAGAAGGACGTAGCAATCTGCGATAAGCCTCGGGGAGTGGATAAGCACACTTCGATCCGAGGATTTCCGAATGGGGAAACCCCGCTGGGCGGCGTGCCGACCCAGTGACTCCCGCCTGAATATATAGGGCGGGTAGAGGGAACGTGGGGAAGTGAAACATCTCAGTACCCACAGGAAGAGAAAGCAACCGCGATTCCGTTAGTAGTGGCGAGCGAAACCGGAACAGGCTAAACCGAGTACGTGTGATATCCGGCAGGAGTTGCGTATCCGGGGTTGTGGGACTTTTCAGACAGTTCTGCCGATCTGTCGGCGTTACAAGAAGGTATAGACGAACGGTCTTGAAAGGCCGGTCATAGAGGGTGCGAACCCCGTAGTCGAAATGCCTCTCTTGACGCGAAGAGTATCCCAAGTAGCACGGGGCCCGAGAAATCCCGTGTGAATCTGTCAGGACCACCTGATAAGCCTAAATACTCCCAGATGACCGATAGCGGACAAGTACCGTGAGGGAAAGGTGAAAAGTACCCCGGGAGGGGAGTGAAATAGTACCTGAAACCGTTTGCTTACAAACCGTTGGAGCAGCCTTAGCAGCTGTGACAGCGTGCCTTTTGAAGAATGAGCCTGCGAGTTAGCGATACGTGGCGAGGTTAACCCGAGTGGGGTAGCCGTAGCGAAAGCGAGTCTGAATAGGGCGATTCAGTCGCGTGTCCTAGACCCGAAGCGAAGTGATCTATCCATGGCCAGGTTGAAGCGACGGTAAGACGTCGTGGAGGACCGAACCCACTTAGGTTGAAAACTGAGGGGATGAGCTGTGGATAGGGGTGAAAGGCCAATCAAACTTCGTGATAGCTGGTTCTCTCCGAAATGCATTTAGGTGCAGCGTTGCGTGTTTCTTGCCGGAGGTAGAGCTACTGGATGGCCGATGGGCCCCAAAAGGTTACTGACGTCAGCCAAACTCCGAATGCCGGTAAGTGAGAGCGCAGCAGTGAGACTGTGGGGGATAAGCTTCATAGTCGAGAGGGAAACAACCCAGACCACCAACTAAGGTCCCTAAGCGCGTGCTAAGTGGGAAAGGATGTGGAGTTGCTTAGACAACCAGGAGGTTGGCTTAGAAGCAGCCACCCTTGAAAGAGTGCGTAATAGCTCACTGGTCAAGTGATTCCGCGCCGACAATGTAACGGGGCTCAAGCACGCCACCGAAGTTGTGGCATTGACATTATTGGTAGGCCTTCGTGGTCCAGCCGTGTTGATGGGTAGGAGAGCGTCGTGTGGCCAGCGAAGCGGCGGTGTGAACCAGCCGTGGAGGCCACACGAGTGAGAATGCAGGCATGAGTAGCGAAAGACATGTGAGAAACATGTCCTCCGAAAGACCAAGGGTTCCAGGGTCAAGCTAATCTTCCCTGGGTAAGTCGGGACCTAAGGCGAGGCCGACAGGCGTAGTCGATGGACAACGGGTTGATATTCCCGTACCGGCGAAGAACCGCCCAAGCTAATCCAGTGGTGCTAAGAGTCCTAACCAGGAATGGATGGATCCCTTCGGGGTGAAGCCGTCTTGGCGAACGCTCGACCCCATGCTGGTGCGGTTAGCGTATTAACAGGTGTGACGCAGGAAGGTAGCCCAAGCCAGGCGATGGTTGTCCTGGTGCAAGTGCGTAGGCCGAACGGTAGGCAAATCCGCCGTTCATACAGGCTGAGACACGATGCGGATGAAAAGTGGGTGATCCTATGCTGCCAAGAAAAGCATCGACGCGAGGTTCTAGCTGCCCGTACCCCAAACCGACTCAGGTGGTCAGGTAGAGAATACCAAGGAGATCGAGAGAATCGTGGTTAAGGAACTCGGCAAAATGCCCCCGTAACTTCGGGAGAAGGGGGGCCTTCGGCGTATTAGGACTTGCTCCGAAAGCGTTTGGAGGCCGCAGAGACTAGTGGGTAGCGACTGTTTACTAAAAACACAGGTCCGTGCCAAGTCGCAAGACGATGTATACGGACTGACGCCTGCCCGGTGCTGGAAGGTTAAGAGGACCGGTTAGCCGCAAGGCGAAGCTGAGAATTTAAGCCCCAGTAAACGGCGGTGGTAACTATAACCATCCTAAGGTAGCGAAATTCCTTGTCGGGTAAGTTCCGACCTGCACGAATGGCGTAACGACTTCCCAACTGTCTCAACCGCGAACTCGGCGAAATTGCATTACGAGTAAAGATGCTCGTTACGCGCAGCAGGACGGAAAGACCCCGTGACCTTTACTACAGCTTGGTATTGGTGTTCGGTGTGGCTTGTGTAGGATAGGTGGGAGACTGTGAAGCATGGACGCCAGTTCATGTGGAGTCATTGTTGAAATACCACTCTGGTCACTCTGGATATCTAACTTAGAACCGTAATCCGGTTCAGGGACAGTGCCTGGTGGGTAGTTTAACTGGGGCGGTTGCCTCCCAAAAAGTAACGGAGGCGCCCAAAGGTTCCCTCAACCTGGTTGGCAATCAGGTGGCGAGTGTAAGTGCACAAGGGAGCTTGACTGTGAGACTGACAGGTCGAGCAGGGACGAAAGTCGGGACTAGTGATCCGGCAGTGGCTTGTGGAAGCGCTGTCGCTCAACGGATAAAAGGTACCTCGGGGATAACAGGCTGATCTTGCCCAAGAGTCCATATCGACGGCATGGTTTGGCACCTCGATGTCGGCTCGTCGCATCCTGGGGCTGGAGTAGGTCCCAAGGGTTGGGCTGTTCGCCCATTAAAGCGGTACGCGAGCTGGGTTTAGAACGTCGTGAGACAGTTCGGTCCCTATCCGCTGCGCGCGTAGGAAGTTTGAGAGGATCTGACCCTAGTACGAGAGGACCGGGTTGGACGAACCTCTGGTGTGTCAGTTGTTCCGCCAGGAGCACCGCTGATTAGCTACGTTCGGGATGGATAACCGCTGAAAGCATCTAAGCGGGAAGCCGGCCTCAAGATGAGACTTCCATGCCTTCGGGCGAGAGGCTCCCAGCCAGACTACTGGGTTGATAGGCCGGATGTGGAAGCGTGGCAACACGTGAAGCTGACCGGTACTAATAAGCCGATGACTTGATAACACACCGTTTTTGGTGCTTGCGTCCACTGAGTGGTTCCCGATGTACGGTCGGGAACAAAACACAACATAGACATACGTTTGTGTACGACTGAAACATCAATAGTGTTTCGGCGGCCATAGCGTGAGGGAAACGCCCGGTTACATTCCGAACCCGGAAGCTAAGCCTCACAGCGCCGATGGTACTGCAGGGGGGACCCTGTGGGAGAGTAGGACACCGCCGGACTTCTTCCGAGAAATGGCCACCCAACGCTGGGTGGCCATTTCGCGTTAACGGGGGCCTTTCTGTCCCGCCCCGCGCGACAGCCCTTGCAGCGTGCAGTCCGCTCCGCTGAGATGGTGCGGGGATCGGGACACCGCAGGGCGCGGGCACATCCGACCTCTTCTGGGAGGCGTGATGAAGCTCTTGCTGACATCGGGCGGCGTGACGAACGATTCCATCCGCGCCGCGCTGACGGACATGCTCGGCAAGGACATCGAGGAGAGCGACGCCCTGTTCATCCCCACCGCGCAGTGGGGTCAGCCGGCGTGCTCACCGCAGTCGGTGTGGCGGTCGACGACCGGTCGCTGGCCGGGGCTGACCGACCTGGGCTGGAAGTCGGTGGGTGTCCTCGAGCTCACTGCACTGCCGAGCATCCCCCCGGAGCGCTGGGTTTCCTGGGTGCGCGCGGCCGACGCCCTCCTCGTGGACGGGGGAGAGGCCATCTTCCTGGCGCACTGGATGCGTGAGTCCGGGCTGGCGGAGTTCTTGCCTGACCTGACCGACACCGTGTGGGTCGGCGTGAGCGCCGGCAGCATGGTGATGACCCCACGCATCGGTGCGGAGTTCGTGGACTGGGAGCCGGGCGGCACCGATGAGGCCCTCGGCGTGGTGGACTTCTCGATCTTCCCCCACCTCGATTACCCGGGCTGGGAGACCAATACTCTGGAGCGCGCTCGGCAATGGGCGCGATCGATCCCCGGCCCGGCGTATGCGATCGACGAACAGACGGCGATCGCCGTCGTGGATGGGGCAGTGACAGTGGTCTCGGAGGGTCACTGGGAGGCGCTGAATCCGTGACCCCCGTTTTTCCTACCCGCGCCCGCGAACGAACTGGCGAACGGCGCTGATGCCGCCGGCCGTTCTCAACGCCTCATCAGCCGCGATCGTTCGCGACCACGTCGGGGATCCGAGAAAGCAGAGCTGATGGCCGAGGTCAGGCTGCAGCCGACAGTTGGGGCGCTCCATGCCGAAGCGCCGATCGTCGTCAACGGTGAGAGCTGGGGCGTTCTCGCGGTGGACGCGGAGACTCCGAGCCGGATCGACGGCAGGGACCGCCTGAAGCCCTTCGCCGATCTGATGGCGGCGGCCATCGCCAACGCGGAGCACCGGGCGGATCTCACCCGATCTCGCGAGCGCGTGATCGCTGCAGCCGACGAAGCTCGGCGCCGCCTGCAACGAGATGTCCACGACGGAGCGCAACAGCGCCTCGTCCACACGATCCTCCTCCTCAAGCTGGCGAGGGATTCCGCCGCCGGGGGAGGGGATGTCACCGGGATGCTGGCCGATGCGCTGGCGCATGCCGAAGAAGCGAATCGCCGACTGCGGGACGTCGTACGCGGAATCCTGCCCGCAGCACTCGCCCGCAACGGACTCGCCGCCGGCATCGAGTCACTGGCGGCCGAGACTCCGATCCCGTGCATCTCGCGCTCGTCGTTCCCCGGCTGCCGCCGACCCTCGAAACCACGGCATACTTCACCGTTGCCGAAGCGATCACGAACGCGGTCAACACGCGCAGGCGACACAAGTAAGCGTGTCGTGCGCGTTGTCCGGCGACGCCGATGAGCTGGTCGTCACTGTCGAAGACGACGGAATGGGCGGCGCCGACCCCTCGCGAGGCACGGGTCTGACTGGTCTCAGAGACCGTATCGAAGCGAGTTACGGGACGATCGAAGTGGTGAGCGCCGCTGAACGCGGCACTCGGATCGTCGCGCGTATCCCCGTCGATGCGTCGGACCGGCGATAGCCACGTGTGGGCACGGGTCGCCTCGTCGACCGGCCCATGGCCGGCATCATGGGCGAGCGGCGTCAAGAAATGACAGGACCGAGGGGATCAGCGCCGCCGGTCTCATCATCGGTGTCGCGTGATGCGCGCCCTCGATCGTCGCGTAGCGGGCCCCGATCAGTGTCGACAGCTCTCGGGTTCCGCTTTGCATGAACGGTTCGCTCTTGCTTCCGACGAGCACGAGAGAGGGCGCCCGGAGCCCCTTCCACCGGTCGGCCGCGAGAGGCTTTCCGTCCTGCAGCCCCGCGCAGAGGCGCGTGTCATAGACGGTCGTCCGGGCCATCCCGACCATGGTCCGCCACGGCCCGACCATGAGTCGCATGGCCCCGACCATGAACGGGGACGCACCGAGAGCGATGCGGGTGAACTCGCGAACCGCGTCTGATCCTCGCCCCTCTCCGACGAGCTGCTCGAGGCGGACGGCGAGGTCGCGGGGAACGGGTGCGCGTCTATCGTCCACGATCACCGGGGGCTCGAAGGCGATGAGGCCCACGACCTTCTCCGGGAGAGCTGCAGCGGAGTCCAACGCAAGGACCGCGCCGGATGATGCACCGAAGAGAACGGCACTGCCTCCGTGCGCATCGATGAGCGCCTCGATGTCTTCGATCTCCCGAGCAGCCTTCCAGGCGCCGGCGTCCCCGCTGTTCCCGCGGCCGCGCCGATCGTAGTTCACCACCGTGTGGGTGTCGGCGAGCACAGCCGCGAGGCGTCGGTTGTCTCGAAGGTCGGACAGCGCCTGCGCGACAAGGATCACGGTCGGCCCCTGTCCACTGCGTTCATACGAGATCTCCGTGCCATCCGCGGACGTCACCTCGTGCAGCGAGCGATCAGGAGAAGCGTTCTTCTTCGGCATGATTTTTCCGTCCGTTTCGAGAAGTAGGCGGTGTCAGCGGCGGGTCATCGTGGACGCATACCCACCGTCACCGGGGTACACCCAGGCGCCGTCGAGCACGCGATCGTCGTCACTGAACGTGCCGGTGAAGTAGGCCGGGCTTCCCTTGGCTCCCGCCCAGATGGTGAGCTTGTCGCCCTCCAGCTCGTAGACGTAGTCGAGGGTGTTGCCCGCCGAGTCGTAGAACCGGGATGCGACGTCCGTACCGGCGGGCTCGCCGAACGGACGCAGCTGGCCGATGACTTCGATGCCGGTGATGGTCTGACCGAACTGCTCGAGCTCGACGTGCTGGAGCAGGAAGAATCGTCCAGCCATCCACTCGTACCGGATGACGCCCTCAGCGCCCCCCGTGACTGTCCATTCGCCGACGAGCCGGTCGAGCGCGGCAACGGCGTTACTCGGCGTGGGCTGCTCGCCGAGCCCGTAGGAGTCGATCTGCTCGGCGGTGACGTTTTCCAGCGGGTTCTCGTTCATCAGATGTCCTTTCGTCGGCAGCCCGGCGAGCGGCCTTTTCAGATACCTCGGAGCCGCACGCTGCCGATTGACATCTGCGCGGAAACTCGCCGGAACCGATCCGCGGGGTCGTCCCTTCGAAAGTCGCGACCCCACGATGTCAAGGTCCGCCGTGCGACTCCGAGGTATCGGTACAGCAACACTCGACCCATCAGAGGAGCACACCGTGAGCACGAACCACTCAGCACAACGCGTCGCACAGCGCACGGTCCACACACTGCCGCGTTCGACCCGTCCCCTCCTGCTCGCCGGTGCGTTCGCCGGGCCGTTGTTCTATCTGTCCGCGATCGTGCAGATGCTGATGCGCCCGGGATTCGACATTCGAATCCACCCGCTCAGTCAACTGTCCACTGGTGATCTCGGCTGGATCCAGATTCTCACCTTCGTCCTGGCGGGACTCGGACTGATCTGCCTATCGATCGGTCACCGGCGGGTCGTGACCGGCGGGCTCGGCCGCGCCGCCGTTCCCGTGCTCGTCGCGATCAGCGGAGCGGGCTTCATCGCGGCCGGCGTATTCCCGCAGGACCCCGCGAACGGGTTCCCGCTCGGCGTGGCCGAGGGCCCCGCCGCCGAAGCCACGTGGCACGCTCTCATTCATATGGTGGCGGCGATCGTGGCGTTCACTGCGCTGGCCGTGGCTGCCATCATCGCCCTCGTACGCGCCATCCGCGAGCGTCGTGCGGCCGCCGCCATCGGGAACGGCATCGTCGCGATCGCACTCCTCGCCCCTGTCGTTCCCGACGTCGCCACCATTCAGGTGGCAGTCACAGGGCTCCTCGCTTTCGGATGGTGTACCGCGACAGCCATCTCACTGCTGAAGTCGCCGCGCGTGTCTCGCTAGCCTGGACTCCCGCCGACTCAAGGAGATGAGATCGTGAAGTTCCTCATTCTCGGCTACACGCCGAGCAACAGTTGGGACGCCGCAACCGCGGATGCCCCCACCGAGGATGCGCTCGCTGCATTCGCCGCATACCAGGAGTTCGAAGCCGAACTGCGTGCCAGCGGGGAGTTCGTCAGCACCGAAGGACTCGGACACCCAGCCGTGTCGACGACCGTGCGCAAGGTCGACGGGAGCATCGTGATGACCGATGGTCCGTTTGCCGAGCTGAAGGAGGTCCTCGCGTCGTTCGCTGTCATCGAGGTGTCTGGCTTGGAGCGCGCGAAGGACATCGTCGCACGGATGGTTGAGATGCTCGGCGAGCCGATGGAGATACGGCCCATCATGGGTGACGACTTCGCGTGACCGCCCGACACGACGCGATCGAGGACCTGCTGCGCACAGAGGCGCCGCAGGTCCTCGGAGCTTTGGTGCGCCGCTTCGGCCACTTCGACATCGCCGAAGAAGCAGCACAGGACGCTCTCTTCGCAGCGAGCCAGCAGTGGCGCCAGGACGGGCTCCCCGAACACCCCAGATCCTGGCTGATTCGCATCGCTTACCGTCGCATGATCGACACCCTGCGCGCCGAATCAGCGGACCGCCGCCGCCAAGAGCAGTACGTGGCCTCCGAACCGAACGCGCCTTTTTCGCCCCCGCCCGACCACGACGACAGCCTCAACCTGCTGCTGTTGTGCTGTCATCCCGCCCTCTCGTCCGCGTCGCGCGTCGCCTTGACTCTGCGGGCCGTCGGCGGGTTGACGACCGCGGAGATCGCACACGCCTACGGAGTAACCGAGCAGACCATGGCAGTGCGGATCAGCCGCGCGAAGCAGCAGATCCGCAAGAGCGGCGCCCGTTTCGAGTTCACGGCCGACGACGATTTCCCTGGCCGCCTGTTCGCAGTGATGCGAGTGCTGTACCTGATCTTCAACGAGGGTTACACGGTGACCACGGGCGCGGAGCTGAGCCGAACTGACCTGACCGGTGAGGCGATCCGACTGGCGCGGCTCCTCCGCACCCTTGTTCCCGATGATCCAGAGCCGGCGGGCCTGCTCGCGCTCATGCTGCTGATCGATTCGCGTCGCGCCACGCGCACGACCGCGAACGGTGACCTCATCCCTCTCGCGGAACAGGACCGCACCCGATGGGATCAGGAAGCCATCCAAGAAGGATCAGATCTCATCCGCACCGCTTGGTCTCAAGGGAACGTGGGAACGTACCGACTGCAGGCCGCCATCGCCGCTGTTCATGCATCCGCCGCAGTGGCCGAGGAGACCGACTGGGAACAGATCGCTGCGCTCTACCTGGCGCTCGAACAGGTCGAGCCGAGCGGTCTTGTCATGCTCGCACGAGTCGTCGCCGTGGCACACGCCTTCGGCCCCGCCCGCGCCAACGCCCTGCTCGAGGAACTGGACCGCGACCATGGGCTTCTCCAGCAACCCTTGACCCGGCACCGGGCTCACGCGATCCGCGCACACCTCCGCGAAGCGGAAGGGGCTGTCGCTGCGGCGAGAGAAGACTTCCTCGCAGCTGCCGATATGACGAAGAACGAACCCGAATCCCGCTACCTCTCCCGGAAGGCGGACGGCGAGTGAAACCTCCCCGGCAGCACCTTTGAGCGCCTCGATCCTCCGTGCCGTGGCCGGACGCCCACGTGGAAATAGCGGCTTGAGTTTGACCCTCACGCGACGTGAGGATCCAGAGTGTCTCACATGGCTGACTACTTCAATGCCTTCGAGATGAGCCCCGTTCCGGACGGCCCGGACGCGGTCGCGCCGGATCCGTTCCTCGGCATCTACGCGATGCCGATGTTCGTGAAGATTCCGACGAGGGACCTTCGCGCGTCTACCGATTTCTGGGTCCGCGGACTCGGCTTCGTGGACTTGTTCAGCATTCCTGGGCAGATCGTGCATCTGCGACGGTGGGCGTTCCAGGACGTCCTGCTCGTTGCATCGGACGGCGATGCGACACCGTCAGGGGCGTCCCTGGTTCAGGTGTTCGTCTCCTGCGTTCTCGGCCAGGTCGAGTCCGTGGCCGAGGCATGTCGACAACTGTCACCGGACTCGGTGACGGGGCCGTACGACACGGCGTGGAGAACTCGCGACATCGCGGTCGTCACTCCGGAGGGGGCGCACGTCACGTTCACGGCCGCGACGCCGTTCGCGCCCGACAGCGAGGTGGCACGCGATTTCGCAGCAGTAGGGATCTTCGCGCCGGGAGACTCCGGGGGAGGAGCATAATGACATCGGTGGTTGACACCGAGATTGATGAGGGTGCGACGGTAGGCGTCGCCGCCGACCTGCTCGGACTGACCGTGCGCACTCTGCACCACTGGGACGAGATCGGTCTCGCATCGCCGTCCCGCCGCACGCCTGCCGGCTACCGCCTGTACACCTGGGACGACCTCGAGCGCCTCAGCCGCGTCGTAGCGTACCGCGAGGCCGGCCTGACCCTCGACGCGATTCGTGTCGTGCTCGATGATGCGACCGCGGACATCGGAGACAAGCTGCGCGAGCAGCGGGCGCAGCTTGCAGAACGGATTCACGATCTGCAGCAGCTCGACGAACGACTCGAGCGCCTGACGGACGCGCACGAGCGCGGCATCCTGATGAGCGACGTCGAACAGCGCGAGATCTTCGGTGAAGAGTGGGATCCCCAGCAATCGCGCGCGGCTCGATTCGTCTGGGGAGGGTCGAGGCAGTGGGCCCAGTTCGCGGAGCGCTCCGCCTCCCGATCACCGGCCCAGTGGCGGGCGCTGTCCGAGGCGATGTCCTCACTCCAGCACGATCTCGCCGCTGCGGTGAGCCGAGGCGTCGAGCCGGGCAGCGCCGAGGCCGACCAACTCGCTGAGCGGCACCGGGAACTGTTCTCGAACTTCTTCCCACTCACTCGACAGATGCAGGTGTGCCTCGGTCGGATGTTCGAGGCCGATCCCGGATTCTCGTCGTACTACAACGGGATCGGAGACGGCCTCGCCACGTGGTTCCGTCAGAGCATCGACGAATCCGCGCGCCACAACGGCATCGATCCGGACACCGCCACATGGGAATAGCTGCGCGACGCCTCGCGCGTCCGTCGGCGGAGGTCGCATTCGCGGACTCGGGCGTGGGCCAGCCCACCGTGGTACTCACCCACGGCGCAGGCGTCGACCATTCGATGTTCGATGCGCAGGCTGCATCGCTCGCGAAACAAGGGGTTCGAGTGATCGTCTGGGATCTCCGTGGGCACGGGCAGTCGACACTCAGCGCCGGCGCACGATTCACGGCCGCCGATGCACTCGAGGATCTTGGCGCACTGCTGGTCGAGTGTGGTGCTGAGGTGCCGGTCCTGGTGGGACACTCCCTCGGGGGCAACCTTGTCCAGGCGTTCGCCCGGAGGTACCCCGAGCGTGTGGGTGGGGTGATCATCCTCGACTCCGCGTGGAACGCGGGCCCGCTCTCGCGACTCGACCGGCTCGCGCTCCGACTCGCCGCCCCCCTGCTCTCCCTGATTCCGGCGAGCGTTCTTCCTCGTCTGATGGCACGGGCCTCGGCCGAGTCCGCGAACGCTGTCAGTCGTACGGAAGCGGTGTTCGCGCGCATGCCCAAGCGGAGGTTCCTCGATGTCTGGGCAGCCACCACATCGTTCGTCATACCCGATCCCACCTACCGTTCGTCCGTGCCAATCGCTCTCGTTCGCGGCCAGCGGGATCGCACGGGCAACATCGCCACGGCGACGACCCGGTGGGCAGCGGCCGAGAAGGTCCCCGAGCACGTCATCCCGAACGCCGGCCACATGGTCACCTGGGATGCCCCAGAGGCGGTGTCGTCTGTCATCCTCAACATCCTCGAGGGCTGGGGGCTCCTGTCCCCACTGCCGGAGGGAACCTCGCTGTGACCGCGGATCAGGACATGACAACACGGAAGGATGACTCGCCATGTCTTCCAAGCAATGCCGGCGTTCCGGGTGATGCGAATGCCCGCATGGTTGTTCACGCTGCTTGCTGCGGCGTTCGTGCTCTACACCGATGATTACGTGATCGCCGGAATCCTCCCCGAACTCGCCGCTGATCTGCACGTCACCGAGGGCCAGGCCGGCCAACTGGTCACGGTGTTCTCCCTGACCGTCGCCGTTGCCGCACCGGTCGCAGCCGTCGTCCTCGCGAAAGCGCCTCGCCGCAGACTGTTTGCCACGGCGTTGCTGGTCTTCATCGCCGCGAACCTCGCCGCAGCCGTCATCGGATCATTCGCCATCCTGGCGTTGCTGCGTGTGGCCGCTGCGCTGGCGGCTGCAGCCATGACTCCCGCGCTGTTCGCGTTCGCCGCACGGCACGCACCCGAACAGAACGTGGGCAGGTACATCGCCGTCGTCTCGCTGGGCGTCACCGGGTCGATCGCCGCGGGGGTACCCCTCGGCACCTGGATCGGCGGCCTCTTCGGCTGGCGAGCCACCTTCGCGACGATGGCCGTCGCCGGCGCTCTCGTCCTCATTCTCATGCTCGGCACCCTCCCACGCACTGAGGGAGCTGCCGACACACCCAGGCTGGCCGAGCAGTTCCTTATCCTGCGGCGGACTCCCGTCACACTCGGGTTGCTGGCGAACTGCCTGCTCATGACCGGCTCGATGATGATGCTCACCTACCTCGGCCCGTACTTGGCCGCGACCACAACGGCAGGCATCGAGGATCGTGCGCTGGCCTTCAGCCTCTCCGGGGTCGCAGGCGTCGTCGGCATCTGGCTCGGCGGAATTGCGACTGACCGCCTCGGCGCAGACAGAACGCTCCTGATCGGCATCGCCGCGATCATCGCCGCGATGGTCGCGCTCTGGGCACTGTGGATGTCCCGCCCGGCTTCACATGGGCTGGTGCTGGTCGTGGCGACGGTTTGGGGCGGTATGGCGTTCTGGAACTCTCCCGCGATCCAGGCTCGGCTGCACCATCTCGCCGGCTCCGTCTCCGGGCAGGCGTTGGCGCTCAACACCTCCGGCACCTACCTCGGCGTATCCATCGGAGCTGCGGTCGGAGGCGCTGTCCTCTCCGCAGGACCGGGACCCCTTGCCCTTGCGGCAGCAGGCTTCGCGGCCTCCGCCCTCCTCCTGCTGATACTCGCCTCCAAGAGCAATCACGCCTTCACCACAGCAGCCGAAGGAGGCTAGAGCATGCCTCGCCCGTACTCGGGATCGCGGCGGTTAGCCTGGCGCGAGAAATACCCGGTCAGAAAGACCATATGAGGATTAAGCCCCCTGGAGGGACTCGAACACGACTGAGCATAATGCTCAATCCGACCTCAACCTGCGAGAACCGCGGAATTACGCGGATCTTTGAGGGGATGGGCGACATCGCGCAACCCAACGAAACGTGCTGCGGCAAATGGTTTGCGGGCAAAATGCGGGCAAGAATCGTTGAAAAATCAGCGTTCTAGAGCGTCCGGGACGCGGGCTGGCTAGCGCCCAAACTCGCACTTGCGGCAACGAAGCGCAAATGAGCACATTGCTAAGCAGGGGGCGCTGTAGCGAGCTTGTGCTGCGCAATCTGCTCAAGTGGGGCATCTCTGGCCTCGCCCCCGGAATGGACCCACGACGGCTCGCATCCTCCCCGGGCGACCCTGCGCCTGAGCTGCTGGTCAGTCCAAGGGGAAGGTGTGCTTGTCGAGCCACGATTCGACGTCGTGCAGAGGCGGCGGATTCGCGCCGGCGATGAGTCGGATATAGCGGTCGGCGTCCTCGGCGCCGGCGCGCAGGTCGTAGCCGTTGATGTCATAGAAGGCCACCGTAACGAACCAGCTCAACCGCTTGTTTCCATCCAGCAGTGGATGGTTGTGGTTGATCGCGCTGATCAGCACGGCCGCCTTCTGATGAATCCCTGGGTGGACTTCCTCGCCGAACACGGGCATGGGGGACGCCAGCGCGGACAGCAGGCCGTTGCGGTCCCGGTAGTGAAATCCCTCGTCCTCAATGAGTTCGTCGACGTCTTCCGGTTCGATGTACTCCGTCACTGGGACAGCCGGTCGAGCAGCTCAGCGTCGCGGTCGCGGACCCGATCGAACGCGCGGCGTACCCGCTCGCGCCGGATCGTGCGAGCGTCCAGCTCGAGCACGGCCTTCTCGATCACGCTGTTCTTGCTCTGTCCCATCAGGGAGGCGAGCTCGGTGAGCTTCGATTCCGCCTCCGGCGAGAGGCGCACGGTCCGGGCCATGGCGGTTCCTTCCCTTGTGGTGTCACTATGATACCGCCGGCGGACGGCAGTCGGCGGGCGGCGAAGGGCTTGGTTCGTAGCAGGCGCTACTGAGCGCGAGGCGCGCGATCAGGCGAACGGCGTCTGTAGGTGGGACGTCTCGCCGACGGCGGCCCGAGCGCCAGAGACCGAGCACCTCGAGTACGTCGAGTACCGGCTCGGTCAGCGCGGAGAACCAGCGATGGGCGAGTTCTCGACCCTGTGCGTCGACAGGGCCTCCGGCCTGAGGTGGCCCATAGTGGGGTGCCGCAGGGTCGTATGGTCTGCCCGGGTTGTAGGGGTCGACCGCTGGCGCCCGCCGGGGTTCTTGAACGCGGATCTCTGGAGTCAGACCGGAGTCGCGCGCGATTTGAGCACGTTGATCGACACTTACGTGCACATGTCCCCAAAGTGAACAACCGACTGAGCATGCACCAGCGCCGCTTCGACGCCCGCAGAAGCGCTGACGAAGCGGGGAGCCTTGATGCTCAGCGGTCGATCGATGGACCGGATGGCCCCGAGCCAGCGACGGGTCCTGTGGTTCGCCCGCGACGCTGCTGTACGCGAGCCTGAATGTAGAGCTCGCGACCGGTCGCCTCGTCGACGAGCCCGGCGACGCGGGCACGATTCATCATTCGAGTCGCCGTGCTGATACTGACATTGAGCTCCTCTGAGACGAGCTTGAGCGGGCCGCCGTTGATGACCGATCCGAGTCGGTAGAGCCTGACCGCCTCCCGCAGGTTCTGGTCGTCAGAGCGCACCTCGTCCGTGCGCAGGCGCGCGATGTACTCGCCGTAGGACTCGGGCTCTCCACCATCGCGGTCGATGCGAACGACGCGAGCAGCAGCCCATTGCACGATCGCCTGCACGCGGATATCGCGCAGCAGAGTCGTGGTCACCTCATCCCCGGCCCCGCTGCGGTCGACGCGCACCGACTCAGCCACCGCGCGCCGCAATGTCCGGTCGTAGACGATCCGCGCATGGACTTCGCCCGGGATCTCGGGAAGGCCCGTCACGACCGCCCCCCACGAGCGCGGAATGAAGACCCCGTTCCCCGTATCGATGATCTCCGCGTCGACCTGTTCGATGACGAGTTCGGGCATGGTGCGAGTGTGCCAGTTCGCCAGAGTCTGAGCAACCGATGACATGAGACATTCAAGGGTGTACAGTGCGTGAGCAAGTGATGTCATTAGTTGCCCACCGAAGGAGAATGTCATGAGCACGTCATCCACCTCACTCGCACTAACCATGAAAGACGCGGCGAAACTGGTCGGCGTCGACTACCGCACGATCAAGCTCGGCATCGAGAGCGGGACCATCCCCACGGTTCAGCTCGGTCCGCGCCGGATGATCCCCCGCGTTCCGTTGCTGCGCGCCTTCGGCGTCGACGCCTGAACGGCCGGGATCGTCCTCACCATCGGAATCGCTGCTCGGTCAGGATCCACAATCGCGCAACGTGCGAAGAGGTACCTTCGCCGCGCACGGCTTCATTCCGGCCCCCGTCCCTGGACTCGGCGAATGAGGATCGGACCCCCACTGATCGCCTGGTTCGAGGAGCTTCCTCTGGACGAACCGTCGCAGCAAAGCTAAGCGTCCCCGACCGGCATGCTGGTGAGAGCTAGTACCTCGCTCCTGCTGAGGCCCGCCTTCCCTACCAAGACCCGATGGTCACGGCGTTGCGCCACACGACGGTGTCGAGGGACGAGGGGCGGCGATGTGCTCGTGGCGAAGCGCTTCGTGGCGACGGTTCTTCGTCACGCTCGGTGGGATCCTTCCTCCGGCCGAGGAGACCGGGCTTCGCCCACTTCGCCGGCAAGTCGTTCCGACCGAGCGACCGAGCGCCGGCGCTCCCTACCGCTAGAGTCATGGGAATTGGCCGAATCCTGGGGGGGATCAGTTGATCGAGAAGACCACGCTCAAGGGCGAAGACCTATGGAAGCTGCGTCTCGACGAGGAGAATCCGCGACATGAACGGAAGCCTCAGCAACAGGACGTCATCGACTACCTGGCGGCGAACGAGGATGTGCTGCCGCTACTCGAGGACATCGCCGATCTGCGCTCGCTGAGCCCGTTCGACCGCTTCGGCGCGGTCCGGTCAGGAGAGATTCTTATCGCGCTCGAGGGTAACCGCCGGTTGTGCTCGCTCATCCTGCTAAACGACCCCGAGCTCGCGCCGGCGAAGTACCGGGCTCGGGTACGCGCGGCGGCCGCCGGATGGAATCCAGGTGACATCGAGATCGACGTCGCTGTCTTCGAATCCCGCGAGGAGGCCGACCCGTGGCTCGAGCGGCGACACCAGGGCGCGTTGGCAGGAAAGGGGCTGCGGCAGTGGTCGCCAGCGGCGAAGGACCGTCATTTCGGCGTATCCGCGAACGCGCTCGCGCTGCGGCTCCTCGACGACGGCGTCAGTTTGAACCTCATCACTCCCGAGCAGCGCCGCAAGAGGGTCGTCACGACGGTGCGCCGGTTCTCCGACCGGGTCCCCTTCCGAAGGGGCTACCTACAGATTTCCACGGCCGCGGACGATCCTAACTACATCACGGATCTCGATGGTGAACTATACAAGGAACGACTACGTGTCTTCCTCTGGGGGCTATTCGCGGACGAACCCACCGTTCACTCCCGCATGTCGGCGAGAGACATCCAACAATGGGTCGACGACCAGCTGAAAGACCCGTTGCTCGGCGATGGAGCGTCGGCGGGAACCGAGGGCTTTGTCGAAGATCCGAGCGACGAGGCGGGAGCCGGGGGCTTCGAAGCTGAACAGGGCGCGCGGGCGGCGGGTGCCAGCGGCGCCGCAAGCGACGGCTCGGGACGTCATTCCTCGGCCGAGAACGCCGCGGCCGGGAGCGACCACAAGGTGCCAAAGCCGGTGGCGCCGTCCAATCGTTGGACGCTCGTCGACGGCGACTCCTTCGCCACGCCCACTGCCGATTCCGTCCGTCGCCACGTGATCTACGAGCTCTCGCGGGTGTCGAAGAACACCCCGCTAGCGGCGTCAGTCGTGGCACGCGTGTTTCTCGAAGGCATTTACGTCGACATGTGGCGCAAGACCTGTGTGGGCAAGTCCGAGTCGAAGCTTCACGTGAAAGTCCTCGACATCGTGAAGGTGATCGGCGCCTGGCCGGACCTGACTCGCGCCGAGAAGAACGCGCTCAACGCACTGCAACGGAGCGCCCAGAACCCCGGCCAGCTGCTCAGTCCCGCCGGACTCGGGGCAGCCGCGCACGGGGCCGCGATACCCGCCTGGGCGACATTGGTCGCGGAATGGGACTCACTGCTACCGATCACCCGCAAGATCTTCGCGTTCGTAGAGGACGCCGCTGGCCAAGGGCTCTTCTGACCGCTAGCGTCACAGCTGGAGGAAACAGCAACGTGCCCAACACCCACTCACCGCTCCGATATCCCGGCGGAAAGAGCGTCCTGCTGAAGGCAGTCGTCGACGTCATCGAACGCAACGACCTACGAGGGCACCGATACGCCGAGCCATACGCCGGCGGCGGCGGTCTGGCGTTGGCGCTGCTGTACGGGCGCCATACCCACCGCATCGCCCTCAACGACCTTGACCCTGCGATCTACTCGCTGTGGTGGTCAATCCTGAACGCGAACGATGAGCTCCTCTCCAAGATCGAGACCACCCCCATCACAGTCCCGGAGTGGCATCAGCAACGCGAGACGTACTTCCTCGGCGACGCCAGCGATCCTGTGTCGCTGGGATTTGCCGCGCTCTTCCTGAACCGCACCAACCGCTCCGGAGTCGTCAAGGGTGGTGTGATCGGGGGCCTAGATCAAACCGGCAACTACCTGATCGACTGCCGCTTCAACCGGGCAACGCTCGCGCAGAAAATCGAACGCATCTGGAAATATCGGGCGCAGATCGAGATATCGAGCCTGGACGGGCGCGCATTTCTCCAGCAGCACGACGAGCGAACCGAGCCGACCCTGTTCTTCGTCGATCCGCCGTACTTCGTGAAGGGACGAGGGCTCTACTCGAACTACTTCGAAGACGATGACCACAACCAGCTAGCTGAGCGGGTGCACGCCCTCAAAAACCCGTGGCTGCTCACCTACGACGACGCCGAAGCCATCGCCTCCTTGTACGGCACTGACCCGCTGTACAGATACTCGATCAAGTACTCGGCGGCGGTGAAACGCACTGGCACCGAGCTGCTCGCCACGTCCAACGACCTCGAGGTCGCATTCCCGAACATGACACGCGTGGTTCAACCCGAGCGAATGACCGCCTGACCGTATTCGGCGAACGAATCAGGCGTGCTCACCGCTCGCGTGGCTCCTGTCCGCGCGGGCCGGAGGCAGCCCGCATTTCGAGCGGGCCGAGCGGGCGGGGAGTCGCGGACGGCTGGGAGCCCGGGGATCAATTAGGGTGAGTCGGCCGGCCACGGATGCTGTCCGCGTCGGCTACTCGCGGGTTCAAGTGTCCAGGAGCTCTTGCTCCGTCTCCTCCTCCTTCGTCGGTCGAGGACCGGGCCGACGGCGCTAGCCGCTCACTATGAACTTCGCGCGTGCTAGCAGTTCATCGAACGTGAGGATCTACACGTCTCCATTCGCTTTGCGGTATAGCTCGAACGATTCCATCTGTTCGCTGTTGACGCCGTGCTCCGATCGAAACTCGGCAAGGTTTCCTACCAGAAGCACTTGACGTGCGCGAGTCGTCGAAAAGTCCAACCCAGTTGGTGTGCCATCAGGCTTCGTGTGGTGCTCAATCTGATTGATGAACTGGCGATACGCCTTACGTACGGTCTTCTGAAGCTGAGCTACTCCGCCCACCAGTTCCTCCGTGGGCACGTATACGTCCGGCGTTCGATACAGCTTGGTCTTAAGGAGCGGAGTGTCGTGACGTTTGATCTCGCAGAACAGGAGTGTGCTGATGACGGCGCGGGAACGCATGACGGCGTCGCTTCGTTTACCGGCTCCCGACCATAGATTCGCTCCGGTTGTGATCTGTTCCAGGCGACCTGAGTCAAACGCGTCATGACCGACGAGGCTAAGTCCATAACCGAAGATCCACGTCGCGCCTTCGAAGAACGCCTGCCAAAGCGCTTCTGGGGTCGTGCCTTTGCGGATTTGCTCCTTCGCGAAGAATGCGGGATCGGTGAGGAGATTCTCGAAGTACTCGATTGTGCTCTTGCGGTCGCTGATCAAGTTGATCTCGTTCTCGCTCAACGAGGAGCCCAACAGCGTGGAGATCAACGGCACCAACTCGCCGCGGTCGCGGGCGTTGAGTAGACGGATGATCTCGACGTCGGTCGCGGGCGACATCTGGAACGTCCCGGCGCCGGCGTCGACTTCCTTGAGGCTCAGCACGTAGCTCATGAGCTTCATGAAGTTCTCGTGTCCACCTGATGTGTCGACCGAGGCTTTCACTGCCAGACTGGCCGTCTCGATCTCCTCCGTGATTGGGACGGATGCTCTCGCTCGATCGACCTTAAGTAGCCGAACTCGCGGGGAGAATCGTCCGTCTTTAGCGACGAGTTTTACCTCGCACAGCAGTGCTACCTGCGCAGTCTCGTCCAGCAGGAACTGCTTGATCAGCGCGCGGCGCTTCGTGCCGTAGAAGAAGGAGAAGTGTTCCTTCGCCTCGCGAATCTCAAGCACGCTGAAATCGTCCTCGGAGACGTCGAACCATTCCGCGCGATGCGAGAGATCGAGCAGTCGTTCCCAGGGCACGATCGGAGCCATTGATCTCCCAGTCATGTAGTCGACGGCTTGAGCCGGGCGTGGTCCCGCCCATCGAACGTCCTCATGCCTGTCGCAGTGGCGTAGATGGCGCACGGTCCAGCAGGCCGTGCGACCAGTAAAGCGGGTCACCGCGGGCGGGCTGCGACGACACACGAGGCCAAGGCGGGTGCCGTCAGTCCTTCGAGACGCTGGCCCCGTCCGGGTGACCTATTGCTAGTCGACGGTCGCCCGCCAGCCGGTCGGCTATTGCGCGCGAGATGCGGATCATGGCACCGCGCGACGCGAACTGAAATCCCTCGGTCTGTTGCGGCAAGATCGTATTAGTGCCGAGTAGCGTGACGGCATGCCTGAACGCCCGCGCGCACTCGAGGATCACTGGCGGCGTATCCCCAACGAGACGATCGTTGAGCTGGGGAGGATCACGGTACTGGCCGGAGCGATCGAGGGAATCATCTTCAGTGTCGCGAGCTGGCTTGGACATGAGATCCACGGCCTCGCGGACCCCGGAAGATGCGGAGTATCACAGGTACGCGCAGCACTGGCTCGTCCCGGCGTCGCTCGAGCGTTCTCAGACGCAATACGCCTTGAGGACTCGGGTCGCTGGCAACGGTGGCTCACTGATGCCCGAGATGCGCTAGAGGCGAGGAACGCCATGATTCATGCGCGCATGATCTATGTCTGGGAGGGCGACGAGCGCGTTCAGTATGCGCGGACCTCTCGAGATGGCCTGAAGTCCATGCGCCCGATCGGCGAGATTGCCGACGTGCGAGAAAGGCTCGAGCACGTCGTGGAAGAGGGCGACGCGCTACGTCTCATCGCGATCGTCCATGAGGTGCGCGATGGGCGTCGAGCAGAAGCTCATCTGTTGGACGAGCAAGACGAGTACTGAGCTGGGTGGAGCGCTCCGCTGCAGATCCGCCGGACACCATGGTGCGATTGACGGTCGTCGCGCGAGCATTTTTTGAGCGAGAAGTCCTCTCGATTCGCGTAGCGGTCTGCATGGCCGGCGTCGCAGCGCGAGGACGGTAAGTTTGGCGGGTTGGCGTCTCGCCGTCCCCTTTAGTTGAGCCACTACAGGAGCGCATACCGTGAAGATCTTCGGAGTAGTACTGATAACCGTGGGTGCCCTGTTTGCAGTTGCAGCCTCCGGGGTCTTAGCACTCATCGGTATGGCGGGGACTCCTCTCACCATTCCGAATGTAGGTCTGATCTATTTCGTCATCTTCTGGAACCTGCTCGTTCTCGCCACAGGCCTCGTTTTCTACCTCGTCGCTCGGCGTCGTTCCGGCTCGAGGACACGCGTCGCCTGATTCCGGCAGAGTAGTCCAGCCGTGACGCGGGCATTCGCACTCGCCCTCAATGGTGCGCGGCTGGCGCGTCTCCATTGTGCGGCCGGCTGTGGAGCAGACCCCTCGCATGCCCCGCGCGCAGATATGCCCGATTGCGCTCCGCCAACTGCAACGCTGCCGAAGCCCGCGACCGTTGATGCCGAGACCTCGTGTCTGCCGTCGTCACACCCGTCAGAGATCGAGGAAGTCGCCCAGCCAGGTGCGTACTGCGGTGAAACAGTCGATCGATACTTCGCCGGCCACCCCCGTGAGTCTGTCGCGTGACAACGTTCGGGGTTGCTCCGTCATGACCCACGATGGCCGGTCCAGCCCGCTCGGCCCCTCCACGCGAACGTGGTTCGGCCATCCGCGGTCGGTGGTTGTAATCGGCAACACGATGACGAGCGTCGTCACAGCATCCAGGTAGCCGGCGGACGCAACAATCAGCACCGGGCGGTGACCACCTTGCTCTCTGCCGCGGACAGCCTCGAGAGCCGCCCAGGCCAGGACGACCGGAGCGCGCCGGCAGTCGTCACGAAGCGTCGGTCAGTTCGGTGCGCTGCCAGTCCCCGGACTCCGCGGCGTGCGACTCTGCGTCGGCGCTGCTCGACGCGTCGATGGCGGACTTCAGCAGGTGGGGACGCCATCGTCTGTCCTCGGCATCTGCGAGACGCGCGAGGTGCGCACCGAGTGTGAGCCCGTCACGGGCGGCTTGCTCCTTGAGCCGGTCGCGGAGCTCCTCGCTGACCCTAATGGTCGTGGTCATACCCGGAATATACCTGCGAGCGAGCAAGCTCCGCGTGGGCGGTCACAGCGAGAGCCCGGCATGCGAAGGAGACGAGCTCGGCGTGGTCCAAGGCGCGGAAGCCCGGCGCCCCCGCTCTCGCGCAGCACGCCGCAGTTCGGCGTGCGCAGCGCGCATCGCGTCCTGGATCGTGAGCTCGGTCGTCCCGCGCATCATCGTCGCGCCGACCTGCGCGATGGCTTCCTCGTCGGTCCGTGCGACCGTGATCGCGATGTTGTGGTGGCGCCCTCGGGTCAGTCCGACGTACAAGCCGGCCGCGTCAACATCCGGCCCCACCACCGCAGCATCCGTCGTCTCGCCCTGAATGCCGTGCACCGTTGACGCGTACGCCAGCTGCACGTGTTCGAGCGCGTATTCGCGCGTCACGGCCCGGATCTCGCCGCTGTCGCTAGCAGACGCGAGCGTGATGACGTCGTCGCGTATCCCGCGCACCACCCACTGCGCACGGTTCTCGACTCCGGTGCGCGGGTCGTTGCGACGCGTCTGCACGGTGTCGCCGACGAGGACGCGCTGCTCGCCCATTCCGAGCGCAAGCACGGTGGCATCGAGCTCGCCGTCGTCGATACGGCGCTGCTGGATCGCGTCGTTGATCGAGTCCGCTTCGCTGTTCGTGCCCGAGATCAGCGCGACCCGCTTCCCGCGTGCGTGCCAATCGAAGTACGCCGCGACCATCGCTTCGCGCGCTTCTTCCGTGCTCCGCGCCCGATGCACGTGCCCGCGCTCGAGCAGCTCTCCTCCAACGGTGAGCGCGTCTTCCCGGTCATGTGGATTGCGTAGGCGAAGCGTAAGCGCGGCGTACTCGGTGTCGCTGAACCGGTGTACGGTGTCGAGTTCGACGGATGCTGTCGCAAAGCGCACTGCGGATGCCATCGCTCCTGCGTGTCCGACCGGAAGCGCCTGGTACGGATCACCCACCATCGCCACGCCCACCTGCTGTCGGAGTGCCAGATCGACGAGCGCTGCTGCGGTCTGAAGGTCGACCATGCCGGCCTCGTCCACGACGATCCGGTCGCCGCGTCGGAGCACGAACCGTGACGGCCCTCGATAGACGACCCCACTGTCCGGGTCCGCCTCGCCGAGCGACAGCTGGGTCCACACCTGGGCGCCGGCGGCGTCGGTAGACCAGCGGTAGCCGTGGTCGGCGAGTAGGGCGTGCAGACTCGACGCCTCCGCACCCACCTCGCGTGACGCGACGGACGCTGCCTTACGTGTCGGCGCGACCACCAACATCCGTCGTTGCTGTGCTTTCAGCCCCTCGTGCGCCATGCGCAGCATCGTGGTCTTACCCGCGCCGGCCGGCCCGGTGATCGCGACAAGTCCGGCTGTCCCCGCTATCGCGCCCGCCGCGGCAAGTTGCGAGGTGTCGAGCCGCTCGACGTCTTCCGGGGAGGCCGCGCACTGACGCAACTCGTGCGGCAAGAGTGAGCGGCCGGGGGAGGCGAGTGCGTCGAGGTGGCCAGCGAGGCGCGCCTTCAGGCGCAGGGTCTCGGTCGCCATGAGCGCCTTCACGTGGCCCGGGATATAGGCATCCTTCACCAATCGCACGCACTTGCGATGCGCGTGGTCGGTGATCGCGTCGATCGTCTCGGTCAGGTCATCACGGGGTGCGACCACCCCGCTGCCCGCGAGAGCTCGCGTGGCGCCGGCGCGGAGGTCGAACTGACTGAACCGACCGCCGGAGCGGGTGGACCGCTCATCTGCATCAACGACCGCGGCGTCCGCAAGAAGGTCGAGGTCCAGCGCGTCGAATGGATTCGAGACGAGCGGTACTGGTGAGTGGTCGAAGACGAGCCGGGGGAGGAGCCCCGCAATTTCGTCGCGGACAGTGGCCTCCCACGACTGCTCGTTGAGGTTGGCGGGCTTGTTGGGGCGTGACATCGCCCACGCGCGACGGTCGATTTGCGTGAGGATTTGGATGCTGGGGCTCGCGCCGCCGTGCTCGGCGCTCCACTCCGCGATGAGCTTGGCGCGGTTCGCCTCGATTTGCGCCGACCGACGGGAGAAGGGCCGGACCGCCGCCGCCAGTTCCGCAACCTCGCCGTCGTCGTCGAGCGTGAATCCATGGCGGGCAAGAGCTGTAACCCACTGCGGGTCGGTGCGCGCGGCAAGATCGCCTTCGGCGTTGATCAGCGTGTGCAGCTTCATCGCCACCCTGGAGTCGACGTTGGACCACTTGCCGTCGGTGCCGAGCACTTTCACGTTCAGCCAGAGGTGGCGGTGGGCGTGCGGGTCGAGCGCGCGCGAGCGACGGTGGTCGAGCTCGACGACCTCAATGCGGGTGATCTCTTCCCGGATGAGGCCGCCATGGCCGCGACGCGCGTTGAGCTCGTCGAGCCAGGTGGTCAGGATCCGGTCGCGCAGACGGTCCTGGAGCGCCTCGAACTCGGTCGCCAGTTCCGGGTGCAGCAGCGCAGCGATGCTGTGCGACTTGGGGTGGTTGAGTGTCGCATCGAGCAGGAGGTCGGCGTCGGCGCTGAGTCGGGGGGTCCCGCGCTCTTCACCGGTGACCGGGTCATGGCCAGTGAGCCACACCCGGAGAGCACCCGCCGACAGCTCATCGGTTGTGATGGTGCCATCCGTCACTACGAATCGGGTGACGCTCGCATCGGCGGCGTTGCTGTAGAACTCGAGTGCGCCCGATCCGGTCGAGAGGTGGAGATGAGCGTCGCAGGTTCCCTTGACGGCGTAGTCGATCGCTCGCCCGACCCCACCGGATCCGACGCCTCTCTTCCATCGCTGCAAGCCTCCGCGCATGGCGCCAGGGTACGACTGCTTTTAACCGCTGGCCAGCACTTTTCGCGGTGCGCAGGTGAGTGTAGCCGGATGCTTCAGAATGGCGCCCGGATCAGGGCCTCACTGAACGGTGCCTGCGTGCATCGTCCTCTTGAATCGTCCTCTTGAGGGTGAGCAGTAGGCCGATCTTCACGCCTCTAGTCAACGGGCTCCGGGTCCCGTCGTCGTTTGCCGGTCGGGTCGTGTTGCGGTTGGCGTCAGCCGACCCGGCGGGCTTCCGGTGACTCGTCCACACGTGCTGGGTCATTTATGACGCTCTCACCCAGGGGGCGTCAAGGCGTCTGTATAGATCGAGGCCGTCCAGCGCTGGCGTTCTCTTCATCGGTCGCATCGCCACGCCGCAACTCTACTTTCTGTGATGGCCCGATCTGACCGTCGACCAATTACTCCATCGGCTTGACCTGGTCCTCGATGAAGGTCACCTGTTCTGCGTCGAGACCGTACTTTGCGTAGAGCTGCCCGTCGATCTCAGGAATCGACTTGGACCAGTCAATGTCGGACGTCGAGGTGAAGTCTTGGACCGGGACGTACTTCCACACCTTCGCCGGATTATGCTGGGTAATCTTCAGAACGCCCAGCATTGTCCTCGCGAACTTGGACTTGATGTACTTCGCGCACGCGTTCGCCTCGGCTTCGGAATCGAACGAGCCGATCGTGATGAACGTCTGCGTAACCGCAACTCCGGGTCCGAGCACAGTTGGCTTGTTCAGCGCGACGCCGAAAAAGTCAGTTGTCGACCCGGACCCGTTCGCTGCCGGGACTGCGACCTTGTATCTGTTGAAGCTCCTGGGTCCGGTGATGTACTCACTCCTGATCCAGCGAAAGAAGCGCCTATTTTTGATCACGCCGAGAATTCGCACGTACCCCGCGCCGTCGGCAGGCTCATCGGAGTGGTATAGAAACGAGAACTGCTCGAAGGCATTCGTATTCACCAATGCGGCATTGCCATCCGGCCGGAGTGCCGACGCCTCGGGGTGGTCCTCGTACAGCTTGTTCGTGTAGCGGTACGAGCGAGAGCTTGTTATCTCGAGCTGTGCAGATTCACCCTGGAGCGTGAGAACCTTCTGCAGGATCGAGCTGAGCTCGGGATGCTTGGCGAAGAAGCCGATTGGGCCGAGTGTGCGCTCGGAATCGCGGTATGTCACGGCGATGCCGCCCTTGATAGGGTCCGCGAGGCTCGGGAACAGGCGGTTCGAGTCGGACTCGAAATATGCCACCTTTAGGTGCTCGTCCGCCAGCATCTTCTCGTTCCATGCCTTGGGCGTGAAGCCCGCGTCGAAGAGAAAGCGAGCTGGCGTAATTAGCACCACCTTCGTGCCGACTTCGTATGCGGCATCCATAAACCGGTGGTAGATGGGTGTGTCGCGAGTACCCTCGCCCTGAGCCTCCTCCTGGTAGGGAGGATTACCGATCACGACATCAAACTTCTTCGACATCTCAATTGTCCTCCAGCATCTCGTCCACTACCCGCTCGCGTTCTTCGGTGGTCATTCGGGCGAGGTCGCCGACCCGGAAGTGTCCTGAGTCTTCGAGCCAGGCTCGACGTTCGGTCACCCCGCCGCTAACGGCTTCCAAGGTGATGTCGTGCAGGATCTCGTTGTGGCTCATCTCGAACACCTGACGCGTCAGAATGTGTCGTAGCCGGTCCTCCTGGTTCGGGATGACCTCGACTAGGCCATGATCGAGCCGGCGGACGATCTCCATGCAGAACAGACCGGCGGTGGAGAACAGGTCGGCGAACGTCATATCCGGGTCGGAGAAGATCCCCGGATTCGCCTCCTCCAGCGTGTCGCACATCAGCTGCACGACGGGCTTCGGAGTGAACACAAGCGACGTCTTCTGCTGTGGGATGTAGGCGAAAATGTCCTCGGTCAGTGCCGGGTCGAAGTAGTCGGAGAGTTCGTCCTTCTTGTTCAGGAACTCCTGGATCGACTGGTTGAACACTGCCTCGTCGAAGAGACCCGGAACGCGAGTGACCTCCCCGCTGTTCTGATCGACTACCTCGCGACCGTCGCGGAGCTTGCGAAAGTCCTCCTCGGAGATACCGGTGATCTCTTCAAAGACGTGGTCTGGGGTGTAGTCGTCGAAGTTGGCGAGGGTGGTGTTCCGGTCGCCGTACGCCATGAGGAACATCGGGATGGTCCGCGCGAACCCGCGAAGGTGGTCGCGTGCGGCATCCATCGTCTTGTCCGCCTGCGACTGCGCCTTCTTCGTCTCCTCACGGGTGACCACGGTCTCGGTGACGCTGTCGAGCGTGTTGTGGAGGATGGCGAGTACCTGTGCGTCGAGCTCGGCCTTTACCTCAGCCTTCTTTGCGTCGACGGCGAGGAACTCAGTTTCGGTTGCCGCGTCTCGGCTCTCGGCTTCGATGTGGTTCAGCGCGATCTGGTGGTCGACGTAGGCGCGCTCCACTTGGGTCTTGACCTGCGCCTCGGTGGTCTTCTCGTCGTTCTCGATCTGCCTGGCCGTCATCCCGTATACGGCAGCGACCTTGGCGCGTGTCTCGCGCGCCTTCTCGGTGACCACGGCGGCGATCTGCTTGGCCGCCTCGGTTGCCTTCGTCGTGGCGGGATCGAGCTGCGGCATGTCGGTGTCGGAGTAGATCGGCTTGCCCAGCTCAGCGATCCTCGGATTGATGACAGTGCCCCAATCGACCTGCACGTTGCCATCGGCATCCGTGGTCGGTGGCGGGAAGGGAACGTCGACCGGATCACCCTTCCTGGCTTTATTCTCTTTGGCGACGGGGAGCTGGTTGAGGATGTCCTGGAAATGCTCCACGGCGCGGAAGATTCCAGACACGTTCGCGAACAGCAGGTTCGACAGGAAGCCCTGTCGGACGACCTCGCGAGCTTTGAACATCTGCGGGAACGTGAGCACCTGGGCAGCGTCGAGCTCGATCATCCGACCCTCGGTGTCTTCACCAAGGATGGGGAAGAAGTTCAGCAACCGACGGATGTTCTCTCGCCGCTCACCCGTATCAACCGGCGGGTGCGGGGCGAGGTTATTCGCGAACGCGTCGAAGATCGTCAACGTACGCTCGGGGGCGAAGTCGAAGATGTAGGCGTTCTTTTTCTGGAACACCTTGTCGCCCCGCATGAACGTGCACGGGTTCTGCGACCGGAACGCTGCCTGCATGTAAAGAGCGGGCGAGGACAGATTGGACAACATGATGACGGCGGTCCACTCCGGGACGGTGACCCCGGTTGTGAGCTGTCCCACCGACAGGGTGATCGTCTTGCCACCCGCGGCCTCCGCCTTCGCGATGGCTGCGCGGACCTTGTCGAGCGACCTCCCCACGGTCACCGAGTCGTCGGCATCCTCATCCAGCCCGTCGTTCTCACCGGCGTTCGGTCGGCCGTCGCCGGCGGCCAGGACGACCGTGTACTCACCGAAAACGGAATGCTTCTTCAGCAACCGCTCCAGCGCCTTGGCCGACGCGACCCGGTTAAGGAGCCAGAACGAGTGCCTGATCTCGTCCCGCAGCTCCGGAGTGGAGAACGGATACTTCTCTTGCGTCGCCAGCGAATCCAGGAACCGAACCACGTCAGCCTCGTAGACGAAGTAGCCGTTGTCCTTGGTGGCGAAGAACTCCGCCAGATCGAACGTGTAGTCCACGTTCCCGGTGTCCTCATCGAGCGCGACGCCCTCCGCCAGCCGGTCGGCCACCATGCGGGAAAGCTGGTAGGTCAGCAGGTTCAGGGTCGGGAGCTGGGCGTACGGGTTATCGACCGAGTCATCCGCCCACGCATCCTTAGCGCTCTGCTCGTCCTCGTACGTCCAGTTGAAGATATGGTCCTCGCGGAACCGCCCTGACGCCAGCGCCTTGAAAGGCGTGCCCGACAGGTGCAGCGTGTGGCGACGCGTGATCTGGTTGAACGCGACATGCGTCTTGGTTGTATCAACGCCCTCGTGTGCCTCGTCGATGACGAGCAGATCCCAGTCGGTGTCAGCGACGTGCTTGAGCTTGTCGAAGGAGCCGCCGAAGTACTTGGAACCCTTCAGATCCTGGAGAGACACGAACTCGATGATCCGCGGACCCCGGTCTACATTCTCCAGGGAGAACGCCCTCCACTGCTCGCGGGTCATCGGGCCGCGTTGGGCAAGCGACGGCGAGTCGGACACGAACTGGTAGTTGGTCTGATGGCCGATGAACCGCTGATAATCGTCGAACCAGGAATTGGCAATCGCCGGGCGATTCGTGACGATCAGGACCCGCCTGGCATCCAACTTCCGCACCAGGTCGTACGTCGATAGCGTCTTGCCGAATCGCGGTTTCGCATTCCACAGCACTTCGCCGGCACCGTGCTCCCCGAACGCCGACAGAGCCTCGGCGACAGCCTGCTGCTGCTCGGGGCGCAGCTGGTAATCATCCTCCGACTCCCCGAGCGGCGTGCTGAAAGACTTCGAGGCGAACTCGAGGAAGTACTGCTGACTGGCCTTCGGTGCGCCGGCGAACCGGTGCCACTCCGTGCGGCTCGGAGTGCTGGCTGGATCGAACTCGCGCTCAACGCCCTGCTGCTTGAGGAAAGCGTGAAAGTCGGAGTCGCGGAACGTTCCGCCGTCCTCGGTGATGAACGTCGCCCGGTACGCCCACCGCTTAACCTTCGTGATGTTGAGCTGACTGGCCTGCTGCGATATGCGCTTCTCGGCAGACTCCTGCTCGGTGTACCCGATCTTCTCCCACCCGTCGTATTTGGGAATGTCGGGGGTCGTCCACGAATAGATGTAGGGCACCACTTCGCGGAACGTGTTGATGTTCGGGCTACTCACCGGCTCTCACTTCTTCATGGACACGGTCGATTCTGCACACCGCGTACGTTTCGTAGACGGTGAAGTCAAAGGCATCGGTCTCTCGCAGGGAGGCGAGGGAGAACGGTTCCCGTCGTACCATGCCGGGCTCGCTGCGGACGCGGTTCCACCAGGAGAACTGGATCCCGTTGCCGCGCCAGTCGCGACCGGTCAGTGTGTTGCCACGGATGATGTTCGTGTCGATCAGGAACGATGCCGCCCGCATCAGGTCGGTGTCGGTGTCGGTGCCGTGCGGTGTGTTGTGCCTCGCGTGAAAGCCGACGAACTCGGCGATCATGGCCGCCCGGGCATCCTCGTGGTTGTCCTCGAGCAGTTCGATGCCGTAGATCGACGCGAGCGCGAAAAGGGACTCGTCCGCCCAGAGCTCGGGCGCGAGGTGCTGCTCGATGGCGCGGAGCTTGCGGTGCAAGATCGCGACGAGGAAGTTGCCATCGCCTGCTGCCGGTTCGAGGAATGTCTTGTCGACGAAGTCCGGGCCCTCCTCAAGGTCTTCGCTGACGAGGTCGAGCATGCGATTGACCATGTGCCGGGGGGTGAAAACCTCGCCGTAAGTCTTAACTCGATGCCGTGACTTCACCATGAGCCCTTCGGCGATCGTCTGCATCACTCGTGTCTCCCATACCGGCCTCGGCAGTCAGTGTGATTCAAACAGCGAACTGGCTCTCGCCAGGCTACAGCGCCGCCGGTGTTGGCGAGTTTGGCCCCCGCTGTCCCGCGCGGCGCCGACGAGCCTTCGATCCGTGTCCAATGACAAGCGGATACGCACCGGGCATGCCGGAGGTTCAGCCATCCGCATTCATCGGATGCTCGTTCTCGTCGCCGGCGGTCTCGTCGACGTCCGCACTCTCTAGATCGTCCCCCAGACTCGCCAGATACTCGGCACGGACGTCCGTCAGCCGACGATCTGTGCCCCCGACGCCCCAGAACCACCATCCGTTAACGGCTCCCTTACCCGAATACGCGACACCGGCTGCGGCCGAGGGCGTGTCGTACGCTGTGTCGCCGATGTAGAGCCGTCCGTCCTTCGAGACCACGGCGGTCATTCCAGCGTGGGCCTGCTGCCGGGGGACCAACTCCGTTCCAGTCGTCAACCAGCCAGCATCCACGAGCTGTGCGATGTCGACGCTTGCCCGTGTAACCGGTGGCGGGGGTGCGACCTCCATCCCGACGTGGCCGAGCGGCGCCGGCCACACTTTGAGGATCTGCTCGATCATCTGCTTCGTGCGCGTCGCGATCACCCGCTCGTCCCATGTGCGGTTAACTGCGAGCGCCAGCGCTTGTTTCGTGATGAGAACGTCATCCGATGCGATGAAGTGGGCTCGCTTCTGCTCCCATGCGCCGTTGGATACCCGGCTGTTGAGGGCCTGAGTCACGATCGTCAGATTGCCGAGCTGCTGAACGCGCAGGTCCCGGTCGCGCTCTTCCTCCTCGCTGAGGTCGGCTGCCCAGTGGGCTCGCCACTTCTGCGGCATAAGGTGCTCGATCGTCGCCTTATTGCGCACGATCGGTCCCATGGCAAGCGGGTTCGCGCCGGGGTACCCACGCTTCGCGTCCTCAAGTGCCTCCAAGACCATTCGTACTCGACTGCGCCGATACTGGCCGTACACATTGGCATCAGTGAGTGCCCTTCGCACCTCGTCATCGCCCGGCCAATATCCGACTGCGGTGTGGTTCGAAACGAGAAAGCTCTCCACGGCACCAGCGAGGTCGGTTTTGGATCGACGGCTGATCGAACGCAGCATCTCGACGAGGAACCTGTTGGATCCTTGCGAGGGAGCCTTGACGAGCGCGCGACGCACGAACCAGCTTTCGAGGAGGTCCAGTATCCGCGCGCGGTCAGCAACCGAAACGTCAGCCTGTTCCGGCTCATCCAGCCAGATCAGGAGTGGACGGCTGACCTCCGAATCGAGTGTTCCGACGCGATAGCTGAACAGCTGCGCTCGATCGAGCGGGCCATTGGGGTTCTCGGAACCCTCGATGATCGCGCGGTACCTGTCGGCGGCTTCCTTGATTCGGGGGAGAAGCGCTGCGACGTCCTTCTCGACCGTGTTGACGTAATGCTTGAACTGAGTGAACACCTCGCGAATTGGGAAGTCCGTCAGCGTTCGGGCGATGAGCCACTGCCAGAGGAAGAGAGAAGCCCGCGGGTTCTTGATGCGACCCGAGGTAACCTCGGTCTCCCACCAAGGCGTCTCAAAGTCGGCCCAGTAGGCGAGGTAATCCCTTTCAGCCGCGGCAGCATCGACCTGCTGGAAGATGAAGTTCTTGATGAGGTCGGCGGCAGATAAGGGTGTGCCGCGGGCGTTGAGGGTCTCGAAGATCGCTTGAGCATCCTCATTGACATCTAGGCGGATGCTCGCAATCTCCAGCCGGCCGGTGACGGCGCCGACCAGAAGCGATGCTCGCTGTTCGGCTTCATCCTCACCGAGCCATCCGTCGATCGCCTCAGAGAAATAATGGTGCGCATCCCGCAGACGTGATCCTGGAAGCGTGCCATAAGAGATCGGCGCCGGCGCGGACATCACAGCGCTGAAGGAGGCCCGGTCGCGATTGGTCGGCCAGAGCTTGAAGCGGTCCTCTTCCGCCTTTCGGAAGCTCTTCGGATTCTCCACGAGCGGAAGCACCTGGTCTGCATAATCGCCGAGTCCACGCCGTTCCAGTTGCGCATGGAGAGCATCAAGGAGCAGTTGGAGCGTGGTCAGGCGCTGCTGACCATCGATGACGTTCCACGACGGCAAAGCACCGAGCCGAGACGGAACCTGCTGAATCACGATGGCGCCAAGAAAATGGGTCGCATCCTGGTTGTGGCCCTCAATGACGTCGATCAGGCGAACGATGTCCTCCCAGAGTGGCTCCCACTGCTCCTGCTGCGACCACACGTACGGGCGCTGAAACAACGGAACCGTCAAGCGTGTTGGGTTGTAGAACACGTCCTGCGGCTTCACGACCTCGGTCTTCACTCGATGGGCTCCTTTGCAAGTGATGCGATGGTCAGGCGAAGCGTCAGGGCGAAGCGTCAGGCCCAAGCAGGCACTCGGTCAGACTACCGACGGGGGCGACGTTTGAGGTTTATGCCAGGGACGTACCGGAACCTCGCCAGCATGGGAGGCCTTCCTTCGACATCTGGCACGACCAGCGATCGGGCACGGCGCAGTGCTCGCCGTCGAACGGCTGCTAAGCGGAGCGCGCCAGCGCGGAGTCTGCAAGGAGTGAGCGGCGAGAACGGAGACGCGCACGACCGCTACACTCTCGGCGTCGGAGGGAGGCACCCCTCCACCTCAACGCCAGTTGACGACGTCTTCCGCCATCTATCCACATCTGTCATCGGCCGCGTTGACGGCGCCCGACCGTTGTCCGACACTGGGCCGATACTGACCGTCGAGCCGGCATGAGCGGAGGTCGAGATGGGCAGCATCACCCCGTACGAATCGGCGAAGGGCCGCCGCTACCGGGTGCGCTATCGCAAGCCTGATCGCACCGAGGCGGAGAAGCGCGGCTTCACGACGATGCGCGAAGCGAAGCTCTACCTCTCCACGGTCACGGTGTCGAAGTCGAAGGGCGAGTACATCGACCCGTCCGCGTCGCGCGTTCCCGTCAGCATGTTCGCCGACAGCTGGCTGCGATCCAAGCAGCCGCCGATGTCGAAGCCCTCGTACTACATGACGCTCGAGCAGGCGTGGAAGAACCACGTCGCCCCGATGTGGGCCGACAGGGAGATCTCTTCGATCCGGCGCTCTGAAGTTCAGGATTGGGTGTCAGACCTCGCGACGCGCAAGTCGCGCACGGTCGTGATTCGCTCACTCGGAATACTCGCGGGCATCCTCGATGTCGCGATCGACGATCGTCGTCTCGCGAGCAACCCGGCCCGCCACGTGCGCAACCTGCCTCGGAACGGGCCGGGCAAGCGCCGCGTCTACCTCACGCACGAGCAGGTGGCGACGCTGGCGGCGTGCTCGGCGCATCCGACGCTCGTCCTGACGCTGGCGTACTGCGGCTTGCGATGGGGCGAGGCCACGGGCCTGCGCGTGCGCAGCGTGAACCGTCTGCGCCGACGTTTCGTCATCGAGGAGAACGCGGTGATGATCGCCTACGAGATCCATGTCGGCACTCCCAAGACGCACGAGAGGCGCTCCGTCCCGTATCCCGAGCGTCTCGCTCCGATGATCGAGCAGGCGTGCGCCGGCAAGGGCTCCGAAGGGCTGCTGTTCGGTGACGGCGTCAATCACATGCGCAACTCGGGGGAGAAGGGCTGGTTCGCGAACGCCGTTCGGCGTGCCCAGGAGTTCGATCCGTCGATCCCGCGGGTCACTCCACACGACCTCCGTCACACGGCAGCCTCGCTCGCGATCAGCTCCGGCGCGAACGTGAAGGCCGTGCAGCGGATGCTCGGCCACGCCTCGGCGGCGATGACGCTGGACACCTACGCCGATCTCTTCGACGACGATTTGGATGCTGTCGCGACGCGACTGAACGACCAGATGCCGCTGGTGGCGCTGCCGTCGGGGCCGCAGACCCGCTACGCCCGACCGCAGTGAACCTCGAGAGCAGAATGCTCAGTTTTTCGACGAGGCACTGGCCGCCCGAAACGCTCGATTTCGACGCTCTGGGACGCCGGATGAAGGTCGTTGGAGCCGGTCGTCGCTGCACGCAGGGGCCGAAAATGCGGGCAAAAAGCGGGCAAAAACGGAAAACTAGTTAGCCTGGCAGCGAGAAAGACCAGGTCAGGAGCGAATAAAGATTGTGCCCCTGGAGGGACTCGAACCCCCAACCCTCTCCTTAGGACGGAGCTGCTCTTCCATTGAGCTACAGAGGCCGGTCGCCCCAGTCTACCGAGGCCGGGGGAGTGCTCTCGAGGAAACGACGACGCCCCCGGGGATCCCGGGGGCGTCGTCGGAAAGCCGTGGTCAGGCCTGTGAGGTGACGGCGAACTGCACGCCGCCCTCGCCGTCGGGCTGCGCGTCCAGGACGCGATCATCCAGCACCAGCGCGGCGTCGCTGTCGAGGAAGACGCGGGCGCCCTCGTTCTCGACGACCGCGTCGGCGGGCTCGGGACCCGGCACGACGGTGAGCTGGAACTGGGAGTCCGGCGTACCGGCCCCCTCGATGCGAACCCCGCCGTCGGCGACGTCGGGGAACTGCGAGGTGATGGTCTTGACGGCCGTGGTCGCCTGCTCGGTGAGCGTGAGCATGGATGCTCCTTCCGTTGCGGACTCGAAGTCAGCCACGATGCCGAGAATGCGTGCGCACCTCAAGCCGAGGAGGCCATTGCCAGGGGATTCCCAAGCTGGCCGCGTCCGTCGCGTCAGTGGGCCGCTTCGTACGCCTCGAGCACGGATGCGGGGATGCGGCCGCGCTCGGAGACCGTGTGCCCGTTCTGCTTGGCCCACGTGCGAATGGCGGTGTAATCCTGCTGCCCGGCGCGCCGCCGCGTCCGTCCGCCGCCGCCGCCGGCTCCCGATCGCGAGGCCCCCGACCGGGACGACACCGACCGAGCGGCCGCGACGTACGGCGCCAACGCATCGCGCAGACCTGCGGCGTTCTCCTCGGTCAGGTCGATCTCGTAGGCAACGCCGTCGAGGGAGAACAGGACGGTCTCGCCCTCCCCGACCTCCAGGACGCTGCCGTCCAGGTCGTCGACGAGCTGATGCACAATTCTGCGGGCCATGGTGACACCTTAGTGATGGAGGGGCACGAGGGTTAGGGCAGTATCCCGATTCGGCGCGCGCGTGCTACGGCGGCGTGGCGGGTGGATGCGTCGAGCTTGCTCATGGCCGCCGCCAGGTAGGACTTGACGGTGGTCTCCTTGAGGTCGAGCTGGTGCGCGATCTCAGAATTGGTGGCGCCCAGGGCGGCGCACGCGAGCACATCCAGCTCGCGCGGCGACAGGCGCACCTCCGGGCCTCCTCCCGCCCCCTCACCGGCGCCGGTCAGTGCCGCCAGACGCCGTTCGACCTGTTCCAGACGGACGCGCAGGCTCTCGTCCTCGATGGCGGCGGCGACGCTGCGCAGTTCGGCGTAGCTCTCGCGGACCTCCTCCTGCGCGGCCGGCGACAGTGCGGCGTCGGGCCGGCCGCTCGGCAGCATCGCGATGCGGCGATCGACCTCGTCGCGCACGCGCAGCTCGGTGGCCAGCTCGCGTGCGACCCGGAAAGCCGGCTCGGCGACCACGTCACCCACCGGCGCCTGCGTCCACGACCCGCAGTAGAGAACCCCTCGCGTGGTGCCGGTGACGACGATGGGAACGGCGAACAGGGTGGAGATGCCCTCGCCGAGGATGGCGCGGTCGTAGTCGTGCGTGATGGTCCGCGACGTGCGGTAGTCCAGGGCGAGGCGAGGGCGCTTCTCGGCGAAGGCGCGCCCGCCCAGTCCGCGGTTCTCCTGCACGACGAGTCCTTCGATGCTGCGGGTGCGCGCACCGTGGATGGCGGTCACGTGAATGGCGCCGTCGCGTTCGAGACCCCCGAACGCGACGGGAAAACGTGTGCGGCGAGCCAATTCGCCGACGGCGTGCGAGACCAGCTCAGCCTGCTCGTTCGGCACCGTTGCTGCTCCCACGAACTACCTACTTCTGGGGGTGACGGCGTCGTCGCCGCCTTCGTAGCGTCGACCATATCACCGGGTGCCGCTGTGGCGCCCTTGTTCTACCCGCAACCTGGAGCGTGGGTGCTCCGGGCCATGAGGCAAGGAGGCCACATGTCGGATCCGCGTACCGATGCCGCCCCGGGCGGCATCGACTACATCGCGGTCGAGGAGTCACCGCCGTTCCGGGAATTGAAGCGACGCCACCGCAGCTTCGTCTTCCCGCTGGCGATCGCGTTCCTCGTCTGGTACTTCGCATACGTCCTGCTGTCCTCGTTCGCGAGGGACTTCATGGCCGAACGCGTGTGGGGGGACGTGACCGTCGGCCTGCTGTTCGGGCTCGGCCAGTTCGTGACGACGTTCGCCATCACGATGACCTACGTGTGGTACGCCAACCGCAAGCTCGACCCCTTGACCGAAGACCTGCGCGAACAGCTCGAGCGCGCTGAAGGAGGACAGTCGTGAACGAAGTCTTCGGGGCCGTGCACGCCGCCGTGCAGACGGCGGAGAACAACCCCATCTTGAACATCTCCATCTTCGGCGCCTTCGTCGCTGTGACGCTGTTCATCGTCATCCGGGCCAGCCGCAACAACAAGACCGCCGCCGACTACTACGCCGCCGGCCGCTCCTTCACCGGCCCGCAGAACGGGTTCGCGATCTCGGGCGACTACCTCTCCGCCGCATCCTTCCTCGGCATCTGCGGCGCAATCGCCATCAACGGCTACGACGGATTCCTGTACTCCATCGGATTCCTCGTGGCATGGCTGGTCGCGCTGCTGCTGGTGGCCGAGCTCATGCGCAACACCGGCAAGTTCACGATGGCCGACGTGCTGTCGTTCCGGCTGAAGCAGCGCCCGGTGCGGATGGCTGCGGCCATCACGACGCTCGCGGTGTGCTTCTTCTACCTCCTGGCGCAGATGGCCGGCGCCGGCGGTCTCGTCTCGCTTCTGCTCGGGATCAACGAGGCGGTGGGGCAGTCGATCGTCGTCGCGGTGGTGGGTCTGCTCATGATCGTCTACGTCCTCGTCGGCGGCATGAAGGGCACCACGTGGGTGCAGATCGTCAAGGCGTTCCTCCTCATCGGCGGCGCCCTCGTGATGACGATCTGGGTGCTCGCGATCAACGGCTTCAACCTCAACACGCTGCTCGAAAGCGCCGTGGCCGCCTCGCCCCAGGGTGATGCCATCCTCGGCCCGGGGCTGCAGTACGGCGCCAACCCGTGGGACTTCGTGTCCCTCGCCCTGGCCCTCGTCCTCGGCACGGCGGGCCTGCCCCACGTGCTGATGCGCTTCTACACCGTGCCCACGGCGAAGGAAGCGCGTCGCTCGGTGGTGTGGGCGATCTGGCTGATCGGGCTGTTCTACCTGCTGACCCTCGTCCTCGGATACGGGGCGGGCGCGCTGGTGACCCCGGAGGTCATCGCCGCAGCACCGGGCGGAGTGAACTCGGCGGCGCCGCTGCTCGCGCTGGAACTGGGCGGGCCGATCCTGCTCGGATTCATCTCCGCCGTGGCCTTCGCGACGATCCTCGCGGTGGTCGCGGGGCTCACGATCACGGCGGCGGCGTCGTTCGCACACGACATCTACGCCAACGTCGTGAAGAAGGGCGACGTCCCGCCCGACGGCGAGGTGAAGGTCGCCCGCCGCACGGTCGTGGTCATCGGTGTGCTCGCGATCCTCGGCGGCATCGGCGTGCAGGGACAGAACGTCGCGTTCCTCGTGGCGCTCGCGTTCGCCGTCGCCGCGTCGGCCAACCTCCCGACGATCCTGTACTCGCTGTTCTGGCGCCGCTTCACCACACGCGGCGCGGTGTGGAGCATGTACGGGGGACTGGCGGCCGCGATCATCCTGATCGTCCTGTCGCCGGTGTTCTGGGGCACGCCCACGAGCGTCTTCAAGGACACGGGCGTCGCGATCTGGCCGTTCAACAACCCGGGCATCGTCTCCATCCCGGTCGGGTTCTTCCTCGGCTGGCTGGGCACGATCACCTCTCGCAAGGGCAGTGAGGATCCGCGCAAGGCCGCGGAGATGGAGGTGCGCTCGCTCACCGGCTTCGGAGCCGAGAAGGCGACCTCGCACTGACGCTGCTCCGCACCACCGAGGCCCCGGGACATCGTCCCGGGGCCTCGGTCGGTGTCGGGCGGCCTACGCGCCCGACTCCTGCTCCCTCCGGAGGAGGTACTGCTTCACCTCGGGATGTCCGCCGTACTGCCCGAGCGAACCGTCCGAGCGCACGACCCGATGCACCGGGACGACGATGGAGAACGGGCTGGTGGCACACGCCGTCCCGACCGCCCGCGCGGCTCGCGGATGCCCCGCCATGGCCGCCACCTCCCCGTAGGCCGCGGTCTCGCCGTACGGGATCTCGCACACGGCCTGCAGAGCGGCCCGGGAGAACCCCCGCGTGAGGCTCCAGTCCAACGCCAGGTCGAACTGCTTCCGTGTTCCGTCGAAGTACTCATCCAGCTGCTGCGCCGTCTCGGCGCCGGCGGACGGATCGTCCTCGGGCACGACGCCGAGCACGCGGACGAGGCCTTCCCGTGCCGCTTCTCCGTCGTCGTGGAGGACGCGGAGGGACAGGAGGTGGTCGTCGGCGACGGTGAGGAGAACGTCGCCGACCGGAGTGGAGTGCACCGCGCTGGCGTATCGGGTCATGGCTCCATCCTGACCCTGCCGGTACGACGAGCGGGGGACCGTTCGCCCCCTGTGGAGGAGCACGCGTCGAAGGGGGCCTGGGGAGGAAGCGCCGATGGGGCGGCGTGTCCCGCGAATCCCGCGAAACCCGCGCGGGATGACGGCCGAAACCGCTGCTCGCGCATACTGTGGCTCGTGTGTGGCGAGGAGAAGGCAGCGCCGTGGTCGGCGAGCAGGACATGGCCGCCGCATCCGTGAACCCGGGAGACCTGGGTGTCGCGGAGCCGGGGGTCAACGTCCGTCACGTCGCCGACCCCGAACGCGATCGTCTGCGGGCCGAAGCGGCCACCCTGGGCGGCCGCTCGACCCTGCTGCGCTTCGACGACGCCACCGACGCGGGCATCGACATCACCAAGGCCCACCCCGGCAGCCTCCCGCAGTTCATCACCGGCCGCTCCACGCTCCTGTCGAACCTGTTCCGGGATGAGGTGGCCCTGCGCTCGGCGCGGCTGGCCGCCGAGCGGATCACCGCCAAGAACGTCGAGCTGCGCACGGCGCGCGGCATCGAAGCCGTGCATCTGGCCGTCGGTGTGGCCGAGTGGAAGATCGGGGGAGTGACGTGGTCCGCCCCCGTCCTCCTGCGTCCCCTCGCGATCCGCCGCCACCACGGCGACTTCGAGCTCAAGCTGCACGGCACCTTCTTCGTCAACCCGGAGCTCGCGCGGGCCTTCCGCGGGCATTTTGGGATCCCGCTGGACAGCACCGCGCTGGCGGGCCTGGCGTATGACCAGGGCGTGTTCAAGCCGCAGCCGGTCATCGACCACCTCCGTGCGCTGACGCGGCACATCCCCACGTTCGTCGTGCACCCGCGGTTGGTGATCTCCTCCTTCGCCGATGTCGGCTCCGGCATGGCGCGCGACGCCGCCGACCTCGACCACCCCGTGCTCAACGCGCTCGCCGGCCACCCCGACGACCGCGCGCGTGTGTCGGTGCGACGCGCCGACCCCGTCGTCACCAGCCCCGACGAGCGCACCCCCGCCTCGGACACCCTCCTGCTGGATGCGGATGCCGAGCAGGAGGCGGTCCTCGCCCGCATCGCCGCCGGCCACTCGCTCGCCGTGCACACCCTGCCCGGCACCGGTGGAACCCAGACCGTGATCAACGCCGTGGGCCAGCTCGTCCAATCCGGCAAGCGCGTGCTCGTCGTCAGCGCCCGCCGCTCGACGCTCGAGGGGATTCGTCACAGGCTCTCGGGCATCGGGCTGCCCGGTCTCGCCGTCTCGCCCACGCACCTGCGGCGCGACCTCATCCGTGCGATCGGCCGCAACGAGAAGGCCGAGCAGCCCAAGGTCGCCGAGATCGACGACGCGCTCGTGCGCCTGCGCACCGTCCTGCGCGACTACCGCTCGGCCGTCACGGCGGAGCATCCCTCGCTCGGGATCTCGGTGCTGGAGACTCTGCGCGCCCTGACCAAGCTCGCGGCTCTCGCCCCCGCGCCGTCGACGAGCGCGCGGTTCGACCTGGCCACGCTGGAGCGCCTCGCCAACCGTCGCGCCGAGGCATCCGACGCCCTGGCCGCCGCTGCGCGCCTGGGGGAGTTCCGCTTCGGGCCGGATGACTCGCCCTGGTACGGCGTGTCGTTCACGCGCACGGAGGACGCCCGCGCCGCGCACGCGCTCGCCGGCAAGCTGCACCGCCGCGAGGTGTCGGGTCTGCTCGAGCGGGGATACGAGCTCATCGCGCAGACGCGCATGCGCCCCTTCCACACCATCGCCGAACTCGGTGAATACCTGCGGCTCCTGCAGGGCATCCGCGATTCGCTCGACCGCTTCAGCCCGACGGTGTTCGAGCGCCCGCTGCTCGAGCTCATCCAGGCGCACGCCCCGCGCCGGGACGCGCCCAACATGAGCGGACCCAACCGCCGCCGCCTCAAGCGCCTCTCGCGCGAGTACGTCCGTCCCGGCGTGCACGTGCCCGACATGTACGAGGCGCTCGTGCGCATCCAGCAGCAGCGCACCGAGTGGCAGCGCGTGGTCGAGGCCGGCGTCACGCCCGAGGTGCCCCTGGGGCTCGCCGACGTGCACGTGTCGTGGCAACGGGTGGACGCCGAACTCGCCGAACTCGACGCGATCCTCGGCCGCGAAGGCTCCGAGCGCCTCGCCTCCATCCCCGTGCAGCGCCTCGTGCGGATCCTCGCGGGGCTCGCCGCCGAGTCGGAGTTCTTCGACAACCTCGTCGAGCGGGCGAAGCTGCGCTCCAAGCTCGCCGCCCTCGGACTCGAACAGCTCCTGGTGGAGCTGTCGGTGCGGCACGTTCCCGAGGAGCGCGTGGGCCAGGAGCTCGAATTCGCGTGGTGGCAGTCGGCGCTGGAGCACTTCCTGCGCACCGACCGTGCCCTCCTCGGCGCCAACACGACCGTCGTCGACCGGCTGGAGCGCGACTTCCGGCTCGTGGACGAGGCCCACGCCGCCGCATCCGGCCCGCTCCTCGCCGCGCACCTCGCGCAGCAGTGGCGCATCGGCATCGTCGACCACGCCGCCGAAGCCGCGGCGCTGAAAGACGCGCTCAAGCGCGGCCTCAGCACGCCCCGCGAGCTGTCGGTGGCCGCTCCCACGCTGCTGAACACCCTCGCGCCGGTGTGGCTGGCCTCGCCGTACGAGGTGCCGGACATCCCCGACGAGCGGCCCTTCGACGTCGTCATCATCGCGGATGCCGCGGCCCTGTGCCTGGCCGAGGCCGTCCCCGCCATCCGCCGGTCACGGCAGATCGTGGTCTTCGGCGACCCGGTCACCCAGAAGCCCACCGCCTTCCGCGTCGGTGCCACCCTCTCCGTCGCCGACGACGAGGAGCCCGTCGCCTTCGACGAGGTCTCGATCTTCGAGCGTCTCGCCGAACTGCTGCCCGTGGCCACCCTCACCCGCAGCTACCGCGCGGGTGGGGAAGACCTCGCCGAGCTCGTCAACGACGCGTTCTACGGCGGCGAGATCGTGTCGCTGCCGTGGGCGGGGTCGTACCTCGGCCGCGGGAGCCTCAGCGTGGACTACGTCGAGGGCGGTACCGGTGCCCCCGACCCGATCACCGGAGCCGTCGAGAGCCCCGACGCCGAGGTCGCGCGCGTGGTGACCCTCGTGGTGGAGCACGCCGTCAACCGCGGCGCGGAGTCGCTCATGGTCGTCACCGCCAGCGCGCGGCACGCCGAGCGCGTGCGCGCCGCCGTCGAGGCCGCCTTCGCCGGCCGCTCCGATGTCGCCGACTTCGTCTCCCGCGACACGGCGGAACCGTTCGCGGTGCTGACGCTGGAGGAGTCGGTCGCCGAGAGCCGCGACCGGGTGATCTTCTCCCTCGGATTCGGCCTCACCAAGCACGGCCGCGTGCTCAGCGACTTCGGCGACCTGTCCACCCCCGACGGTGAGCGCCTGCTCACGGTGGGGATGACGCGGGCGCGCCGCTCGATGGTCATCGTGTCCTCCATCCGTCCGTCCGCCTTCGACGACGGACGGCTCGAGCACGGCGCCGCCACCCTCATGAGCATCCTCGGCGGGCTCGCCGCGCGCGGACGGGAGGCACGACTGGAAGACCTCGCCGATCCGCTCACCCTCGCCCTGGCCCGCGAGCTCCGCCGCCTTGGGCTGGCCGTCGACGTGGACTACCGCGGCCTGCTGCCGCTGGTCGCCCAGCACGGCGGGAAGGCCGTCGTGGCCGAAAGTGATCCGGAGACGGCCGCCGACTCGCTGCGGGAGACGCTGCGCCTGCGCCCGCAGACCCTGCGGCGCCTGGGATGGCACTACGTGCGCGTGCACGCATTCGACCTGTACAGCGACCCCGCCTCGGTCGCGGCCCGGATCGCGGCTCTCCTGGGGGTGCAGCCCGACGGTCCGACCGCCGACACGGTGACCCAGCCCCTCGATGTCGTCGACTGACCGCCAGCGGATCGTGCGCGTCCCCGGCGCTCGCCGGGCTCAGCTCACGCCCGCGCCGGGTACCAGCGCGGAGCCGACGCCCTCCGACGAGTCGCCCGAGGAGGAGGCCGCGTCATCCGCGGCATCCGCCGGAGACACGCCCGGACCCAACGACGAGCGTCTGCGCCGCGACGTCCCGCCGCACTACTGAGGGCCGCTCAGGCCGGTGCGCCGGTCAGGTGCGGGCAGCGGGACCGGACTTCTCCAGGAGGTCGCGGATCTGCACGAGCAGCTCCTGCTCGGTGGGCAGCTGCGGCTCATCGGCTGCTTCGCTGACACCGGCGCGGGCCGCGGCGCGCTCCTTGATGCGGTTCATCGGGTACACGAACACGAAGTAGACCACGGCGGCAACGGCGAAGAAGCTGATGACGGCGCTCAGGAGCGTACCGAGGGGGAACGTGACCTCCTGGCCGTAGATGCCGGTCAGGGTCGGGCCGAACTGGCCGGACTCATCCGCCTGGTAGAACAGCGCCACGAGGGGGTTGATGATCGAGGTGACCACCGCGTTGACGATGGCGGTGAACGCACCGCCGATGACGACCGCGACGGCCAGGTCGATGACGTTCCCGCGGAGGATGAACTCCTTGAAGCCCTTGATCATGTGCTGGTCCTCGGTTTCCTGTGGGGGATTACGAGCCCGACGACGCCGGAGCCGACGAACTGCTCGAGGTCGATGATGCCGAAGCCGCCGGCGAGGCGCTACTGGTCCCGGTTGCCGAACCACCCGAAGCCGACGCATCCGCAGCCTTCTTGCCGGTGGTCTTGCCGTCACCTGCGCGCGAGTCGGTGCGGTAGAAACCCGAGCCGTTGAAGGTGACGCCGATCGAGCCGTACTCCTTGCGCAGCGTGCCGCCGCACTCCGGGCACACGGTCAGGGTCGGCTCGGAGAAGGACTGCACGGCGTCGAAACGGTGAGCGCACTGCTTGCAGGCATACGCGTAGGTGGGCATGGGAGCTCCTCGGGTGGATCAGCGGGGCGCTGAGGTGGAAAACGTGACGGTGCGCGTCGGGGTGACGATGCCGGTGACGGGTTGATCGTGGACGTCGCGGGGGACCTCGTCGACGAACTCGGAGTCGAAGACCACCGCGTACACGGGCGGGCATTTCTCCATCGACCCGAGGGTCTTGTCGAAGTAGCCGCGGCCCCAGCCCAGGCGCATGCCGGTGCGGTCGACGGCGGCTGCCGGCACCAGCAGCAGGTCGACGTCGTTCACCGCGATGGGTCCCAGGACCTCGCCCACGGGTTCGGGGGATCCCGTCAGGCCCGCGGTCACATCGCCGCCGGCGACGGCCACGGCCCAGTCCAGCAGGCCGTCGGCGCGCGTGATGGGCAGCAGCACGCGGATGCCGCGCCCCACGGCCGCGTCGATGAATTCCCGCGTGCCGGGCTCGCTGGGCGTGGACAGGAAGCAGGAGATCGAGTGCGCGTCCAGCTGTTCGAGGAGTTCGTCCAGCTGCCGGCGCAGTCCGTGGGCGGCCTGCGCACGCGCGGATTCCGACTGCATCTGCCGCCGTTCGCGCAGATCGGCGCGCAGCGCACGCTTGGCGTGATCGATGCGGTCCGACATGGATCCGATTCTAGGCCGGTCAGGCGCGGCATCCGCCGTAGCCGGCCCGTCACACGAGGTTCACACGGCTCGGGCTAACCTGTGTTCATGTCGCATAAGCCCTTCAAGGCCGTCATCCCGGCCGCAGGACTCGGTACCCGCTTCCTTCCCGCCACCAAGGCGATGCCCAAGGAAATGCTCCCGGTTGTGGACAAGCCGGCCATCCAGTACGTCGTCGAAGAGGCGGTGGAGGCCGGCATCGACGACGTCCTCATCATCGTCGGGCGGAACAAGAACAACATCGCCAACCACTTCGACTCGGTGCCCGAGCTCGAAGACAAGCTGCGCGCCAAGGGCGACGCGGAGAAGCTGCAGAAGGTCGAGTACTCCTCCGACCTCGCCAACGTGCACATGGTGCGTCAGGGCGAGCCGAAGGGACTCGGTCACGCCGTGCTCCGTTCGCAGGCGCACGTCGGCGACCACCCGTTCGCGGTTCTCCTGGGCGACGACCTGATCGACGAGCGCGACGAGCTGCTCACCAAAATGCTCGCCGAGTACGACCTGCGCGGGGCCACGATCATCGCGCTGATGGAGGTCGACCCCGCGCAGATCCACATGTACGGTGTCGCCGCCGTGGAGCCCACCGACGAGGACGACGTCGTCAAGGTGACGCAGCTGGTCGAGAAGCCCAAGGCCGAGGACGCGCCCTCCAACCTCGCCATCATCGGGCGGTACGTCCTGGGGCCCGACGTGTTCGAGATCCTCGAGCGCACCGAACCGGGCAAGGGCGGAGAGATCCAGCTGACCGATGCCCTGCAGGAGCTCGCGTCCGGCGCCGGGGACGGCGGCGGCGTGTACGGCGTGATCTTCCGCGGCCGCCGGTACGACACCGGGGATAGGGTGGACTACATCAAGGCCATCGTGCAGCTCGCCGCCGACCGCGAGGACCTCGGGCCCGCCCTGCGCCCGTGGTTCAAGGAGTTCGCGGCGACGCTCTGACGTCGTCGTCGAGGGGGTGGCATGGATCTGTCTGTTCCGCGTCGCCACGGGCCGATCTCGATCCGTCTCGTGCGCGCCCGCGACGCGCGTGTGCTGCAGAACGAGCTGCTCTCCAACCGGCCGTGGCTGAAGCAGTGGGAGGCGACCAGCCCCGACGGCCCGGTCTCCTTCGACATGCGCCTGGGCGTGCGCAGGCTCCTACAACAGCACCGTGACGGCGTGGGCGTGCCCTTCGTCATGGAGTACGACGGCGAGGTCGCCGGACAGCTCAACGTGTGGGGGATCTCGCGCGGTTCCCTCGCGTCCGCGACGATCGGCTACTGGGTGAGCGAGCGGTTCGCCGGGCGCGGGATCACCCCGGTGTCGGTGGCCATGGCGACCGACCTGTGCTTCGACGAACTGCGCCTTCACCGCATGGAGATCTGCATCCGTCCGGAGAACGCGGCGAGCCTGCGCGTCGTGCAGAAGCTCGGCTTCCGCTACGAGGGGCTGCGGCGTCGCTACATCCACATCAACGGCGACTGGCGCGACCACTACGCGTTCGCGCTCGTGCGCGAGGAAGTGCCCGAGGGGGTGCTGGCCCGGTGGGTTCAAGGCCGCGTCCCGCCGGATGCGGCGACCGTGCCGCCGTCGGACCGCTTACCGGCCTGATTGACGTTTTCGCTGCGCGACACGCGCACAGGCTGGTATGCGTCCGGCCGCGCGTCGCATACCGTTAGCGGCATGGGTGGCCAGGTACTGGGAGGCGGCGTGATCGTCGCCGTCGCCGTCGTGCTCTGGCTCGTCTACCTGCTGCCCTCGTGGGCCAGTCGCTACCAGTACACCTCTGCGGAGCGGAACGCGGTGCGCCTGAACCAGGCGCTGCGCGTGCTGGCCGAGACCAGCGAGACTCCCCAGGAGGTGCGGCTCGAGCTGAACGCCCGGACGGCGCTCGCCCAGCAGCGCCTCGCCCGCCGCGTCCAGGCCGAGCAGGAGCAGACCGAGCTCGTCGTCGCCCGCGCCCGCCTGGAAGCGGCGAAGGAGGAGAGCGCCGCCGAGCGTGAGCTCGCCCGCGCCCGCCGCGCGGAGGCGATCGAGGCCGCCCGCGCCGAGCGTGCCGCCGCCCGCAGCCGTCCGGCATTCCGCCGTGCCCGCGCTCGCCGCCGTATGCGCCTGGCCGCCACCGCACTCGGTGTCGCGGGCCTGGCGGCCACCGGAGCCGGCGTGTGGGTGTTCCTGTCCGCCGCATCCGCCGCTCTGCTGTGGGCCGGGGGCGCGACCACGCTGCTGTCCGTCGTCGCGTTGCACCGCATGTCGCGTGTGGCCGCCCGCGCCGTCGTCCGCGAGGTGCCTGCCGTCGTCGCGGAGCGCGTCGCCACCCCGATGCCCGATCTCGCCGTGGGGCGCCCGCGCGCGGCCGCGTGGACGCCGCGCGAGCTGCCGCGCCCGCTCGTGTCGTCCGCGGGCTCTCGTGCGGCCGCCGTGCTGGACGAGCACGACGCGCGCGCGGCCCTGCGTGCCGCAGCCCGCGAAGAGGCGCTGCGCGACCTCGCGGCGCAGAACCAGCCGCCTTCGATCGACGAGGCCCGCACCGCGCGCGCCTCGGAGTTCAGCCGCATGGGGTACGTGGACGACGCCGAGATCGAAGACCACGTGCGCCGGCTGCTCGCGCGCCGCGCCGTCGGCGCCTGAGCCCGCCCCGCCTCCTCCTCCGCGCAGCCTCCGCGTCGAGCCTTCCGCGTCCCGTTCCCAGCGTCGCGCCCTCCGCGTCCCGGTCCCACGTTCGCGCCATAAACGTGCATCCGCTGCGTTTTGATGTGGCGCGGTTACGCCGAAGTGGCGCGAAAGCGGGGCAGCGGAGGGCGTATGAGGGGGAGGCGACGGCGCGGGAGCACCCCCGTGGCGTGGTAATGTAGCGGAGGTTCAGGGGCCTGTGGCGCAGTTGGTAGCGCGCTTCGTTCGCAATGAAGAGGTCAGGGGTTCGAATCCCCTCAGGTCCACCAAATGAAAGAGCGCCCGGCGATCCGCCGGGCGCTCTTTCGTCTTCTGCGGACGGTGAGGTGGAGTCAGAGGGCCGCGCCGAGGCGGGCGGAGAACTCGACGAGGCGGTGGGAGAACGCCCACTCGTTGTCGTACCAGCCGAAGACCTTCACCTGCGAGCCGATCGCCTGCGTCAGCGGTGCGTCGAAGATCGTGGAGAACGGGTTGCCCACGATGTCCGCCGACACCAGCGGTGCCTCCGAGTACTGCAGATAGCGCTGCAGCGGACCGGATGCGGCCGCCTCCCGGAAGGCCGCGTTCACCTCGTCCACCCCCGCGCTGGTCCGCAGGACGGCGGTGAGGTCGGTGATCGAGCCGACCGGGACCGGGACGCGCAGTGCGGCACCGGTGAGCCGGCCGTCCAGCTCCGGGATGATCTTGCCGATCGTCTTGGCCGCGCCCGAAGAGGTCGGAATGGTCGACACCGCCGCCGCGCGTGCACGGCGCAGGTCGGAATGCGGTGCATCCTGTAGCCGCTGGTCTCCGGTGTACGCGTGGACCGTCGTCATGAGGCCCGACTCGATGCCGAACGCGTCGTGGAGCACCTTCGCCAACGGCGCCACCGAGTTCGTGGTGCACGATCCGTTGGAGAAGACGTCGTGGGCGTCGGGGTCGAGCGCGTCGTCGTTGACCCCCAGCACGTACGTGGGCACATCGCCCTTCGCGGGGGCGGAGATGATGACCTTCCGGGCGCCGCCGGCGAGATGGGCGGATGCGGCGCTGCCGTCGGTGTACCGGCCAGTGGACTCGATCACGATGTCGGCGCCGACGTCGCCCCAGCGGATCGCGGACGGATCGGGCTGGGCGGATACGGTGATGCGCCTTCCTCCCAGCGTGATGGCGTCGCCGTCGACCCCGACGCCGTCGAGGTGCCCGGAGAGGGAATCCCATTCGAGCAGGCTCGCCAGCGTGCGGGCGTCGGTGAGGTCGTTGACGGCCACCACCTCCACGTCCGCGTCGCTTGCCAGGGCGGCGCGCAGGTAGGTGCGTCCGGTGCGCCCGAATCCGTTGATGCCGATACGTACTGTCATGATCGTCACTTCTTCCTGTCGTGGGTGGATGTCGTCGGGTGGGGTGCTGCGGCGTGCAGGAGGTCGAGCGCGCCGGCGCACGCCTCTTCGAACGGGCGGGGGTCCTGATGCGCGATGGCCAGGACGTAGCCGCCCTGAAGGACGGCCATGAGGGTGTGCGCCAGGCGCACGGGGTCGACCTCGGCGGGCAACCGACCCGCGTCGACGGCCTCACGCAACACGGTCGTCCAGGTCTCGTGCGCGTCCTGGAAGGCACGCGTGACCGGGGCGAGGAGCGCGGGGTCTTCGCGGACCTGGCGGTCCTGTGTCATCCGGCCCACCCGGCATCCCTTGAGCGCGTCGCGCGGATGCAGCAGGTACGCCTCGATGCGGGCCATCGGGTCGTCGGGCCCGGCGAGCCCGGATTCGGCGGGCCGCAGCTGGGCGATGTTCCGTTCCAGCGCGGCGACGGCGAGGTCGCGCTTGGTGGGGAAGTGGTGGTACATGCTGCCCTGGCCCACGCCGGAACGCTCTCGCACATCGCGCGGACTCGTGTCGGCGTAGCCGCGTTCCCACAGCAGATCCGCCATCGTCTCGACCAGCAGTTCGCGCGAGTTCATGCCGCGAGGCTACACCTACCAGTAGGTACAACGGCGGGATGGGGTGAGAACGAGCGACGGCATGGCCGCGAGCTCACAACGTGCGCGCGAACGGGTCCCAGTCCGCTTCGAGCGGGGCAGGGGCGGTCACGGTGGTGTGCACGCCGAGGGCGGTGCCGGCGGTCGCCGCCTCGATCGTGGCCTGCATGACGTCGACCACGTGCAGGGCGAGCCGCCCGGATGCGCGCTCGGGGCGCCCGGCGCGGATGGCGCGGGCCAGCTCCACCACGCCCATGCCGCGTCCGGCGGAGGCGCCTTCGGCCGGGACGGTGTCGGTGGCGTCCTCGCGCACGATCGTGAGGTCGCCCTCGAACATGTTGGGGTCGGGGATGGCGAGGGTCACATCCGAGGACGACAGCTCGAACAAGGTGCGGCCCTGCCGCGTGTCGAAGCTGAAGATGCTCGAGGCCGTCGCGCCGCCGGCGAACTCGTACAGCGCCGAGACGTGCGTGGGCACGGTGACGGCGAAGCGCTCGCCGGCTCGCGGGCCCGATCCGATGATGCGCTCCTGCCGTGCCGTGGTGGCCACCGCCTGCACGCGGGAGATCGGCCCGAAGAACTGGACGAGCGCGGTCAGGTAGTAGGGCCCGATGTCGAACAGCGGGCCGGCTCCCGCCTGGAAGAGGAAATCGGGGTTCGGATGCCACGACTCCGGGCCGGGCGACTGCATCAGGGTGAGCGCGCTGTGCACGTCGCCCAGCTCGCCGGCGCGCATGCGTCGCAGGGCCGACTGGATGCCCGCGCCCAGGAACGTGTCGGGAGCGCTGGCCACGCGCAGCCCGGCGGCCTCGCCGGCGGCGACGACCTCCTCAGCGGCTGTGCGGTTCAGGGCGAGGGGCTTCTCCGTCCACACGTGACGCCCCGCGGCCAGGACGCGCTCGGCGACCTCGACGTGCGCGGCGGGGATCGTGAGGTTCACGACGATCTCGATGTCATCGTCGGCCAGGAGCTCGTCCACGGTGCCGGCGGCCGGGACACCGTACTGCTGCGCCTTCGCCGCGGCCCGCGCGACGTCCAGGTCGGCCACGGCGCGCACCTGGACGTCGGGGAAGCGCGTCAGGTTGCCCAGGTACTGGTCGCTGATGACGCCCGCGCCGATCACGCCGACGCCGACAGGTCCCGTGCGGCCGGTCACCGGGCCGACTCCGCGTCGGATTCGAGTGTGCGCAGATACTGCAGGCTCTCGGCCAGGGCGTCCAGCGGCGGCATGCGCGATTCGTCCAGCTCGAGAACCCGCAGGGCGTTCGGCGCGGCGGCGAGGATGTCGCGGATCGGCACCGATCCCTGGCCGAGAGGGGTCTGATCCGCGACGTCCCCGGGCACGGGGCCGTCCTTGACGTGGATCGCGACGACGCGCTCGCCGAGCCGCTGCAGGAGACCTGCCGGGTCGACTCCGCCCACGAGCGCCCAGTAGGTGTCGACCTCGAGGACCACGCGCTCGTCGAGGATGCCGGCGAAGAACTCCAACGCCGGTACGCCGTCGATGGTGGACGCCAGCTCGTGCGCATGGTTGTGGTAGCCGACGCGCAGCCCGCGATCGGCGGCCTCGCCCGCGGCGGCGTCCAGACGCGCCGCGATCTCGCGGACATCGTCCGCCGACTGCCAGCGCTCCGGCGGGATGAAGGGGTCGATCACGGTGCGCACGCCGATCTTCTCGGCGGCGTCGAACACGCGCGCCCGGCCCGCGGCATCGGCGTCGACAAAGCCGGCATGCGTCGTGGGCGCGGACAGCCCGAGACGCTTCAGCTCGGGGCCGAGGCGGTCCACCATGTCGGGGAGACCGAACGGCTCCACCAGGGTGAATCCCAGTGCGGCGAGGGCATCGAGCGTGCCGGGCAGGTCAGAGGCGAGGGCCTCGCGAACGGTGTACAGCTGGACCGAGGGGGCGGACGTCGACATCATGACTCCTTCGTCGTCGGGCATGCCCAGCCTGGCACACTTCCGTCGCCCGTCAAGCAGAAGTTTTGACCGTCCCGCACAGAAGAGGGCTGTGCTTTACTCAAAAGGGTGACGGGTGATCTGACGAGGCGTACCCGGGCAGCCGGGCCGGGCCCCGGTGACGTGCTGGAGGCGCTGCTGGACGGCCTCCCGCGCACGCGGGCCGAGATCGGCGCGCTCACGGGCCTGTCGCGCTCGACGGTCGCGGCCCGCGTTGACGCTCTCGTCGCGGCCGGCCTCGTCGTGGCTGCGGCGCCCGCCGGATCGTCGGGCGGGCGTCCCGCCACCCGCGTCGCCTTCAACCCGCGCGCCCGCGTGGTGCTCGGGATCGATCTCGGCGCCACGCATGCCACGGTGGCCGTCTGCGACCTCGCGGAGGAGATCCTCGCCGCCCGCACCGTGCCGCTGGAGATCGCCGGCGGCCCCGCCGCGGTCCTCGGCACCGTGGTCGACATGGCGGTGGCCCTCCTCGCCGAGCTGTCGCTGACCGTGAGCGACGTCGCCGCTGTGGGCGTGGGTCTTCCCGGGCCCGTCGACCACGCTCTGGGCCGTCCGCAGCATCCGCCCATCATGCCGGGCTGGCACGACGTCGACGTCCCGGCGCTGATCGCTGAGCGCATCCCGGCCGTCGTGCTCGTGGACAACGACGTCAACGTCCTCGCCCTCGGTGAGCACGCCGCATCCTGGCCCGACGTCGACGACCTCGTCTACGTCAAGATCTCCACCGGAGTGGGAGCCGGGATCATCGCCGGCGGACTGCTCCAGCACGGCGCACGCGGATCGGCCGGAGACCTCGGCCACGTCATCGTGCCCTGGTCGCCGGGCGACGTGCGCCCCGCCGGGGAGCGCCGCGAGCTCGAGGACGTCGCCAGTGGCGCCGCCCTCGCCGCCGCCTTGCGCGAGGCGGGGACGCCCGCGCGCTCGGCGCGTGACGTGGTCGCCCTCGTGCTCGCCGGCGACCGTGCCGCAATCGACGCCGTGCGTCAGGCGGGGCGCGAACTGGGGACGGTGCTCGCCACGGTCGTGACGCTGCTGGGGCCGTCCGTCATCGTGATCGGGGGCACCATCGCGCGTGCCGGCGAGCACCTCGTCGCCGGTGTGCGCGAAGTCGTCTACGGCAGCTCCACCCCGCTGGCCTCGCGCAACCTCCAGATCGTCCCCGCCCGCGCCGACGAGAACGCCGGGGCGCGCGGGGCGGCGATCCTCGCGTCCCGCGCGGTGCTCGCCCCCGACAGCATCCATCGCCTCATCCATCCGACCGTCCCCCGAGGAGAATCCGCATGACACCCACATCCTCCGCCTCCACTCCACTGCGCGTCGGTGTCGTCGGCCTCGGCTGGGCCGGCCAGCAGCACATCGCGGCGTACGCGGCGAATCCGGACGTCGATCTGGTCGCCATCGCGGGGTTGGAGGACGGACCGCGTGCCGAGCTGGCCGAGCAGTTCGGCATCCCCGTCGCCGTCGCCGACTGGCAGGAGCTGTTCTCGAGTACGCCGCTGGATGCCGTGAGCGTCGCTGTCCCGACCTTCCTGCACGCCCCGATCGCGATCGCGGCGCTCCAGCGCGGCATCCACGTACTCTCGGAGAAGCCCATCGCCCGCTCGGCGGCGGAGGCGGCGGAGATGGTCGCGGCCGCCCGGACGTCCGGCCGCGTGCTGCAGGTGGCGTTCAACCACCGGCAGCGCGGCGACGTGCGCGCGCTCGCCGCGGAGGCGGCCTCGGGCGCCCTCGGCCGCATCTACCACGTGCGCGCTTCGTGGCTGCGTCGCTCGGGGATCCCGGCGCTGGGGAGCTGGTTCACCAGCCGTGAGCTGGCCGGTGGCGGTCCGCTCGTGGACATCGGCGTGCACATGATCGACGCCGTCCTCGACCTCATGGGCGAGCCGCGCGTGCTGTCGGCCTCGGCGGTGACGCACGCCGAGTTCGGTCCGCGCGGTCTGGGCGGGCCGGATGCGGCCACCGGCGGCAAGCAGTTCACCGGTTCCGCGTTCGACGTCGAGGATTTCGCGACGGTGCTGCTGCGGCTGGAGGGCGGTGCATCCGTCGCGCTGGACACCAGCTGGGCGTCGTACCGGCCCGAGGGCGACGAGTTCGGCTTCGTCGTGTACGGCACGGAGGGCGGTGCCGAACTGCGGGTCGTGGACTACGCGCCGGCGACCGACGTCCCCCTGTACGCGGGGACGACCGACGCGGTCGCCGACCGCGTGCTGCCCGGCGGCGAGCCCGCGGGACATCAGGGCGTCGTGGACGAGTTCATCCGCACCATCCGGACGCCGGCGCTGTGGGCGGCCAGCGACGGCAGTCAGGCGGCGCGACGCGCGGCGATCATCGACGCGTGCTACCGGTCGGCCGCGGAAGGCCGCGAAGTCGCGGTCGAGGACGTCGAGGCGGAGGTGGCGCGATGATCCGGGTGCTCGTGTGGAACGAGGGCGAGCACGAGCGCGTCGACGCGTCGGTGCAGGCCATCTACCCCGACGGTATGCACACCGTCATCGCCGACGGGCTGCGCGAGCACCTCGGCGATGAGGTGGAGGTGCGCACCGCGACGCTGCGCGACCCCGAGCACGGGCTGTCGGAGGAGGCGCTCGCCGCGACCGACGTGCTGCTGTGGTGGGGGCACATGGCCCACGATGCCGTGGACGACGCCGTCGTCGAGCGCGTGCACCGCCACGTGCTCTCGGGCATGGGGATCCTCGTGCTGCACTCGGCGCACTTCTCGAAGATCTTCATCCGGCTCATGGGCACCACGTGCTCCCTCGCGTGGCGCAACGACGGGGAGCAGGAGCTGGTGTGGACGGTCGCGCCGGGCCACCCGATCGCCGAGGGCATCGAGCAGCCGCTGCGGATCGAGCGGCAGGAGATGTACGGCGAGTTCTTCGACGTGCCGGCCCCTGACGAGCTCGTGTTCGTGTCGTCGTTCTCCGGCGGTGAGGTGTTCCGCTCGGGCATGACGTACCGGCGCGGACGCGGACGGGTCTTCTACTTCTCGCCCGGAGACCAGGAGTATCCCGTCTACCACCACCCGCAGATCCGGCGCGTGCTGGCCAACGGCGTCCGGTGGGCGCATCCGGGCGACTCCATGCGCGTGCTGCCCGCCGTGACCAACCCGCCGCGCACGCACGCGTGAGCGGCGTCACGGCACGAGCACGCCGCGCGCAGGAGGCTCGTGCCCAACGGCATGGGCCTCCTGCCCCGTGACCATCCCCAGGCGTAGCCTCGGTCGCATGAGCTCCGATGCCCCGATCTCCTCCGACGCGATCATCCAGTACGCCGTGCTGGATGCGCTCCTGGCCGCGGCGTACACCACCGGTCTCCCCGCCCCGCAGGCACGAGAGCTGGGGAACTTCGGCATCGGATGCTGCGACGGACTCGGTGGCGAAGTGGTCCTCCTCGACGGCGACCTCGTCGAGTGCACGGACGAGGCCCCGCCACGCGCCATGGACGATTCCGAGACGCTCCCGTTCTTCGAGGTGTGCCGCTTCCCGGAGATGGCGCCCGTCGACGTGAGCGGAACCGACCTGGCGGCTCTCACCGCCGCGATCGAAGAGCACCTCGTCAGCCGCAACCTCTTCCACGCGGTGCGCATCGACGGCGTCCTCGCCGCTGTCCGCGTCCGCGTGCCGCGGCGGGGGAGGACCCCGTTCCCGTCGCTGGCGGAGGCGACGCGCGACCAGGTCGAGACGGTGCTCGAAGAATGCGCCGGCACCCTCCTGGGATTCTGGGCACCAGCCATCTACCAGGGCATCGCCGTCGCCGGCCTGCACCTGCATTTCCTCTCCGATGACCGCCTCGTCGGCGGTCACGTCCTCGAGGCGAGCCTGGCCAAGGGAAGCCTCCGGGTGGCGGCGTATCGGCGATTCGACCTGCGACTGCCCACGGACGACGTGTTCCTCCGCACGCCCCTCAGCCACGACCAGGACCACCGCATCGTGGCCATGGAGGGCGGCGCCGCGCGCGAAGCGTGACCCGGCCCCGCGCGGCGGGCCCGGTCTTGCCCGCCCGGGCCGCCCGTCACCGGGACCGTCAGCCGACGAGCGCGCTGCGGGACGCTCCGGCGCTCAGCCGTTCCGCCGCAACGGCTTCCGCGGCGGCGAGCGGGCTGACCCCGCGCGCCTCGGCCTCGTCGAACACGCGGCGCACGGTGTCGCCGATGGCCGCGACGCGCGCCATGATCTGTGCGCGATCGCCCGCGTGCTTGTCCGTGGCGTCGAGGTAGATCACCCCGCCGGCGTTGACGACGAAGTCGGGGGCGTACAGGATGCCGCGGCCGGCGAGCCGCTCGGCTCCTGAGCGGTCGGCGAGCGGATTGTTCGCCGGACCGCACACCGCCTGGGCGTGCAGCGCGTCGATGACCTCCTCGGTGAGGAGCCCGCCGATGCCGGCGGGAACGAAAACGTCGGCGGCGACGAGGTGCTCTTCGCCGGGAGCCACCCAGGTCGCGCCCAGCTCCGCCGCGAGGTGACGCTTCGCCGGGTTGACGTCGGTGACGTGAAGCACGGCGCCCTCGGCCGACAGGCGGACGGCCAGGCGGCTGCCGACCTGGCCGAGCCCGGAGATCGTGATCCGCCGGTTGGTCACTTCGGGCGACCCGGTCACGCGCTCGAGACACGCCCGCAGCGCCTCGTAGACCCCGACGCTGGTCGGTCCGGCCGGCTCGCCCGAGCCGCCCGCGGCATCCGGGAGCCCGACCACCGACGCCGTGCGCTCGCGCACCACGAGCATGTCGTCGGCGGTGGAGCCCACGTCCTCGGCGGTGCGGTAGAGCCCGCCGAGCGACTCCACGGCATCGCCCAGATCGAGGAAGGCCGCGCGCCGGCGTTCGGCATCGAGCACGGTTCCCTCGGGGAGACCGATGACGGCCTTGCCGCCACCGGCGTCCAGGCCCGCTGCGGCATTCTTGAGGGTCATGGCCGCCGACAGGCGGAGCACATCGCCCAGCGCGTCGCTCCAGTGCGGATACGTCCACACGCGTGCGCCGCCGAGAGCGGGTCCGAGCGCGGAGGAGTGGAGGGCGACGGCGAGGAACAGTCCGCTGCGCTCCCCGGTCCTCACCTCCACGCGCTCGTGGGTGAAATCGGGCAGGGGCAGAACGGGAGTCATCGTCGATCCTCTTCCGGCAGGCCTCGTGGGCCGTGGGCGATCGGATGCGGCGGGTGTGCGGCATCCGCATCCATTGTGCCCGGGTGCCGTCGCGAAGGGGAGGGGCGGTGCGCGCGAGCGGTACCCGCGTCACGGCGCGCTGCGAGTCGCTCGCCTACGGCATCACCACGTCTGCAGGCGCTCCGGCGTGAAGACGATGGCGGTCGAGAACGTCGCGGCGATGCCCTCCAGCGGCACCCCGTAGTCGGCGATCGCCGCGGCGTACTTCTTCTCGTAGCCCTCCCCGAACTCCGCCAGCCACGACGCGGCGTCGCGCTCGGAGATCGTGGCGGTGCCGCGCAGGATCACCACCTCGCTCCCGAACGGGCCGGTGTCCAGGTGGACCAGCACGGGGGAGCCTCGGCGCACGTGCTTCACCTTGACGGTGTCGGCCTCGCTGAAGACGATGACACGACCGTCGTGCCAGAAGAACCACACGGGTACCGCGTGCGGCCGCCCCGCCGCATCCACGGTCGTGAACCACGCGATGATGCGCTCCTGCAGGAGCTGCAGCGCTTTCGCGTGGGCAGGGTTGTGGGGATCGATGACCTCGGACACGGACTCCTCCTCCCGCGGGGTCCTCGGCGACATCCCGCGGCTCGACGGTAGCGCGAGCCTCCGACACCGCCCCTAATCTGGACGGATGACCGTGGATCTTCCCGCCCGCAGCCGCCTGGTCGCCGAGCGCCTCCGGGGGGAGGGGATCGAGGGCGAGCTCGTCGTCCTGCCGGATGCGGCATCCACCGCTGCGCTGGCCGCGGCGGCCCTGGGGGTGGATGTCGGCGCCATCGCCAACAGCCTCGTGTTCGTCAGCGACGGAGAGCCGCTGCTGGTGATGACCAGCGGGGCGCATCGCGTCGACACCGCGGCGCTCGCAGCCCGGCTGGGACGCGCGTCGATCGACCGGGCCACCCCCGAGCAGGTCAGGCAGGCGACGGGTCAGGCCATCGGCGGGGTCGCGCCGACGGGCCATCCGCAGCCGCTCACCACGATCGTCGACGAGGCACTCGCCGCCTTCCCGCAACTGTGGGCGGCAGGCGGCACCCCGCACACGATCTTCCCGCTCAGCTTCGACGAGCTCGTGCGCCTGACGGCCGGGACGGTGGCGAAGGTCGACTAGCCGCCGGTGGGGGAGGGCACCGGGAATCGGAGGATCGCCGCCACGGGCGAACCGTCGGTGAGCTCCTCCCGTGGAACGGCCATGACCGTGCCGCCGGTGCGGAGCACGTCGGCGGCGAGGTCGAGCAGGAGGAACGATCCGTCGCCGCCGGAGTGCACGCGGCCGTACTCGTCGATGGTGCCGGAGCGCTCGGCATCCTGATCCAGCCGCAGCTCCTCGATCGCCGCAGCGGCGGCCGCGGCGGCCACCTGTGAGACGCGCGAGGTCGCGAGTTCCTGCGCGCGGAGCGTGCCGAACCGCTCCTTCCACTGCGCCACCTTGCGCTCGCGGCGGAGGCGGAGCACCTCCAGGGCGCGGTCGGCGAGCTCTTGGTCGGCGAGCGACTCCGGATGCGCCGGGATCTCGTCGTCCAGCAGCAGGGAGTGGGTGTTCTCGGCGCGGTACGCCGGCCGGAAGTCATCGGTTACCGCGAGGATCAGGAGCGCGTGGCGAGGGATGACGCTCACCACGGCACCATTCACGGCACGGCAGAAGCGTTCCCGCTCGGGCCGGTCGCCGTCCGACCCCTGCGCGGACAGGCGGTCGGCGCGACCGTCGTTGGAGGCGTGCTCGAGCATCAGGTCGTGGTCGTCGGGGAGGTGCAGCGGATGCTCGACGAGGTCGGTGCCCGATGCGATCTCGGTGAGGCGGACCAGGCCCCGAGAGAGCTGCAGGACGTACGCGGATGAGGCGTCCGAGCGCGCACGCAGCAGCATCCGCAGGTCGAAGCGATCGCCGACGGACACGTCGTCGCTCACCTCGAACGGCAGCCGGTACCACTGGATCTCGTCGGGGGTGGCGAGGATGAGCATGCCGCGGGACTGGTTCGCCCACAGTTCGTCGTCCTGCAGGGCCTCGCGCAGCCGTTCGACGGTGGCGGCGCGTGCGCCGCGGGGGAGTTCGACCGCCTCGAGCCGCCGGGCGGCTTCGTCGATCGCGTCGCGCAGGGCGATCCGGGCCCGGTCGTGGTCGGCCTGCAGCGGCGAGGAGCCGATCACCAGGCTGACGCTGCCCGGAGTGCGCGCCTCGATGAGGTTCAGGAGCTGTGCGTTGTCGGGGAGGTCTCGGGGGAGCATGCCCCGAGGTTAGGCGCGAGCCGTGGGCCGGGCCAGACCCTTGCGACCCGGGGGAGGAGCGTTCTCATGCCTCGCTCCGGCGCGGTCCATCCGGCGCGGCTCGCGCTGCTCTCGTGGGCTTGCTGTTCTCGCCGACGCGTTCAGAACTCAGGAGATATCCGCCTTCGGGCCCCGTCCACGACCACGGCGGCGGCGTGTCTCCTGAGTTTTGAACAGGCCCGGATGGGCGACCTCTCCTCCCCAGGCGCCGATCGCCGCCATCTGTGCACACCCGCGCCGGATGCCGGCCGGTGAGTACCTCGACGGACCAGGGTGGCGGCATGCCCTGGGATGGTCGACCTCACGCTTTCGCCCCCGCACCCGTCCCGTTCGCCCGCTCCCGCGCGGATCTCCTCGCCGAGGGCTGGACCGGACGTGCCATCACCGCGGCGGTCCGGCGCGACGAGCTCGTCCGAGCGCGCAACGGCGTCTACCTCCTGCCGACCGACGACGCCGACCTGCGAACAGCCGCGCGCGTCGGAGGGCGCCTCACCTGCGTGTCGGAGTTGCGCCGCCGCGGCGTCTTCGTCCTCAGCGCGTCCAAGGTGCACGTCCACCTCCCCGTGAACGCGGGTCGGATGCGGACCGTCGGCACGCAGGTGTTCCGCCATTGGGACGGCCCGGTGCGGCACCCGCATCCGCGGGCGTGCGCCGTCGAGCCCTTCGATGCGGTCCTTCATGCGGTGAGATGCCAGGAGCCGCGGGCGGCTGTCGCGACGCTGGACTCGGCGCTTCGCCTGGGTGTCATCCGCGATGACGAACTCGGCGAGCTGTTCGCTCACCTTCCTCGCCGATACCGGGTTCTGCGACGGATGCTGGATCCTCGGGCAGGGAGCGGACCCGAGTCGTTGATGCGTCTCCTCCTCCGCAGGGTCGGATGCTCCTTCGACGTCCAGGTGGAGATCCGAGGCGTGGGGCGGGTGGACTTCGTCGTCGCCGGATGGCTCATCATCGAGTGCGACAGTGAAGAACACCACTCCAGCTGGGAGGCGCGCCGCGCCGACCTCCGCCGCGATCAGGCGGCCGCCGCGCTCGGCTATTGCACCTACCGGCCGATCGCCGAGGACATTATGTGGCACGCCGACCGTGTGCTCGCGGCCCTTCGCGGCCTGCTGGAACGTGGGCCGGCGCCGCGTCGCCGTTGAAGCCCGGGTTGTTCGCGGCATCCGTTTCGGTTCAAAACTCAGGAGACACGCCGTCGGCGGGGGCCGCCGGGAGCGCCGAAGTGCCCGGATCTCCTGAGTTTTGAACGCGGCCAGGCACGGCCCGGCGGCGAAGCCGGGCGACGGGCGGCGGCGCGGCACGGCGGTTCACTGCCAGCCGCCGGCGGTGGGGACGGAGGCCGCTCGGCGGTGGTGGCGCGCGGCGGTTCAAAACTCAGGAGACACGCCGCCGGCGGGGTCGCCGGGGGCGCCGAAGTGCCCGGATCTCCTGAGTTTCGAACGGCGATGGACGACCGCGCCCGCCGGCGGCGCCCGGCGGCGCGGCGGTGTTGGTCTAGCCGGCGGCCGTGAGCACCTGGAGGCAGGTCACCGCCGCCGCCGCCGACCACGCCTGCGGGCGGCAGGCCGCGGGGTAGGGGGCGGGCACGGACCTCTCGGATGCGGCGTCGCCGGCGTGCAGCTCGGGCACCCGGTACGCGAACCCCTCGGCGGCCGCGAGCAGCCCGTCCACGGCCTGAACGGCGGCGTCCCGCAGGCCTGCGCGCAGCATCCCGTTGATCGCGATCGCGGTGTCGTGCACCCACACGCTGCCGCCGTGGTACGACAGCGGCCAGAAGCCGGCGGCCCGCGTCGACATCGTGCGGATGCCGTAGCCGCTGGACATCGTCGGCCCGAGCAGCAGCCCCGCCACGTGCGCCTCCTCGTCGGGTTCGAGGATCCCCGTCCCCAGCAGGTGCCCGATGTTGCTCGTGAGCGTGTCGACGGGGTTCTTGTCGCGATCCAGCGCGACGGCGGGGTAGCGGCCCTCGGGGGTCTCCACCCAGTACGCCCCCGCGAAGCGCGCCCTGAGATCGGCGGCCCAGGCGCGGAGGCCCGCCGGATCGTCGCCGTCGTCGCCGAACGCCTCCAGCAGGTCGGCCCCGCCGCGCGCCGCCTCGTACGCGTAGCCCTGCACTTCGCACAACGCGATCGGACCGGTGGCCAGGGTGCCGTCGCGCCACTGGATGGAGTCGCCGGAGTCCTTCCACCCCTGGTTGGCCAGACCGGTCCCCATCCGGTCGATGTAGTCGAGGAACCCGTCGCCGTCGCTGTCGCCGGACTCCCGCATCCAGGCCAGCGCGCGGCGCAGCGCCGGCACGAGCTCGCGCACCTCGGCGTCGGGCATGCCGGCCCGCCACGCATCGGCGAGCAGGCAGACCCACAGCGGCGTGGCATCCACGCTGCCGTAGTACTGCGGCGGCAGCACGATGCCCTCGCCCGGCAGCTGGATCGCCGACGCCCGCAACTCGTGCAGGATCTTCCCCGGCTCCTGCGCCGTGGCGGGGTCGTCCCGCGTGCCCTGCAGACGCGCCAGCACCCGAAGAGTGGATGCGGCCATGTCGGTGCCCAGCGGAAGGGTCAGCCTCGCCGCCCACAGCGAGTCGCGTCCGAAGAGCGTGAAGAACCACGGCGCACCCGCGGCGAAGAACTCGTCACGGGGTGCGTCGGGCAGCGCGAGGCGCAGGGCGTCGAGGTCGCCGAGGGCCACCTCGAGCCAGCGCCCCAGCCGCGGATCGCCCGCCGTGGCGGCCGGCGCCCCCACAGCGCCCGCCGCCGCGGCCCACGTCCCGGGCCCGGCTGCCGCCTGTACGACGAGCGTTTCGTCGTGCAGCTCGACCGCCCACTCGCGCACGGCTTCCCCGCGGGGTGGGAGGTCCACCGTCCACGTCGCCACGACGACGCCACCCTCGGCGGCGAGGTGGGCGCCCGGTGCCGCCACCTCGAACCAGGCGCTCGCCGTGCGCACCGTGGCAGCGGTGCCGGACACCGCGATCTCCGCCGTGCGCGGGGCGTGCGCGCCCGACTTCACCTCGTGCAGCAGCGCGAAGTCGGGGACGAGTCGCAGTGCGAGCGTCATGGACACCGCGTGCGGCGCGTGCGAGCGCACCGTGAGCGTCTCGCGCATCCGCCCGGCCGCCACGCGCCGATCGCGCGTGAGCCGCACCTTCGGGTCGGGCGTGGCGTCGTCCACGCCCCGCAGCAGCCCGTCGAAGACGATGCGGGCGGGGCCGTCCGGCGCAACCGAGATCCACTCGATCCTCGACTCCGCGCACGACAGCTCGATTCCCCGGACGTGACGCACGTCGCCGTGGTAGATCCCGTCGATCGCGGCCGCGCTGTCGCCGCCGGCGCGCGACCACACCTGGGTCGGGGCGCGCAGCGCGATGAGGGCATCGGAAAGCAGGGGCTGCAGCGGATGCGGCAGGCCCTCGTTCTCGCGGGTCATTCCTTGACGGCTCCTTCACTGGCGTTCATGATGCGGCGCTGGAAAATGAAGAACACCACGGCGACGGGGATCGTCATGATGGCCGCGGCCGCGAGCTTGATGGGGTACTGGCTGCCCTGGCTGAGCTGTCCGCTCGCGAGTGAGGCCACACCCTTGGTGAGGGTGGTCAGCTCGGGCGACTGGGTGGAGATGACGAAGTGGCTGAGCTCGTTCCACGAGCCCTGGAACGACAGGATCACGATCGTGATGAGGGCGGGGCGCGCCATCGGCAGCACGACCGACCAGAAGATCCGGAACGTCCCGGCCCCGTCGATCCGGGCCTGCTCCTCGACGGAGGCCGGGATGGATTCGAAGAAGTTCTTCATGATGAACACCCCCGCCGCATCCACCAGCAACGGCAGCACCATGCCCGCATAGGAGTCGTACATGCCCAGCTGGTTGATGACGAGGAACTTCGGGATGAGGAGCACCACCGTGGGCACGGCCATGACGGCCACGAGCGCCGCGAACACGATCCCGCGGCCGCGGAAGCGCAGCCGCGCGAGCGCGTACCCGGCGAGGGAGTTGAAGAAGACCCGCCCCAGGGTGACGAGGATCGTCACGATGGCCGAGTTGGCGAACCACGTGGGGAAATCCGACCGCAGGAACAGCTGCTCGTACGCCGCCCATGTGAATGGGGAGGGGATGAGGGAGACCGGATCGACGGCGGCGGCGTCGTTGGTCTTGAAAGACGTGGCGACCTGCACGAGGAACGGATAGATGTAGACGACGGCGAGTGCGGCGAGCACGACGTAGAGGACGATCTGCCACATCACCGTCTTGCGGGGGAGGCGGCGCCGGCGGACGGGGCGGCCGCGGTCGCCGCCGGTCTGCTCCTGCTCGATGAGCACGTCGGCCTGCAGGCCGGTGGCTGCGGCGGTCATCGTGTCGTTCCCTTCCGCGCCGCCGGGCGCACCTCGTACTGCCGGGCGCGGCGCCGGGAGACCGGGCGATCGCGGAGGATGAAGCGCTGCAGGATCGTGAAGGCCACGATGATGACGAACAGCACGAACGCGATGGCCGCGCCCTGCCCCCACTCCTGCGAGATGAATGCGGAGTTGTAGCTGAGATAGGCGGGGGTGAGGGTCGTCTTGCCCGGGCCGCCCTGCGTGCCGGTGTAGATCTGGTCGAACACCTGCCAGCAGCCGATCAGGCCGAGGGTCAGGACCGTGAACAGGGTCGGCTTGAGCTGGGGGAGCGTGACCCGCCAGAAGCGCTGCCATCCGTTCGCGCCATCCACCATGGCCGCCTCGTCGACGTCGCCGGAGAGGTTCTGCAGCGCGGCGATGAACAGCAGCATGAAGGTGCCCGAGGTGGTGAAGACGGCCATCAGGACGAAGGCCGACATCGCCACCGAGGGACCGGCGAGCCAGTCCCACCACGACACCCCGAGGAACTCCGACTGCGTGAGGGCGTCGGGTCCGGTGCGCACGCCGAAGGCTCCGAGCAGGTTGTGGACGACGCCGCTGGGCTCGTTGAACCAGTTCGGCCCGTTGATGCCGATCCACGACAGCACCTGGTTGATCGCGCCGGAGGTGGAGAAGAGGAACAGCCACAGCACGGTGATCGCCACGGTGCTGGTGACCGAGGGGAAATAGAACGCCGTGCGGAAGAAGCCGCGGCCGCGCAGGACCGCCCCGTTGACCAGGACCGCCAGGAACAGCGACAGCGCCGTCTGCAGCGGGACCACCAGCACCACGTACCACGCGTTGTTGCGCAGGGCGATGCCGAAGTCGCGCTCGGCGAGCCCTCCGCCGGTGGTGATGGCGGCGTAGTTCTCACCGCCGACGAAGCTGACGTCGCCGGAGAAGGGACTGCCGCGACCGGTCCAGTCCGAGAAGCTCACCCACAGCGCCATCAGCACGGGGATGAGGAGGAAGACGCCCAGGATGATCAGCACGGGAAGCGTGAAGATCCATCCGGCGGTCGCCTCGCCGCGCCGGATCCCGGAGGACCCGGCGCGGCGGGACGGTGTCGATACAGCGGTCATGTCCGCGCCCGATCAGCGGATGCGGCTCACTCGACGATCGCCTCGAGGTTGGACTGCACCGAGTCGAGGATCGTCTGCGGGTCGCCGGTGGCGAGGGACTCCAGCTGCGCGTTGAAGTCGGAGATGACCTCCGCTGCCCCGGCGATGGTCGGCGGGAACTGCGCGTACTCGGCTCCGGCGAGGAAGGCCGCGAGTTCGGGGTTCTCGTCGGTCCACGTGGCCGCGGCCGACTCGATCGAGGGCATCGGGCCGAACGCCTCTGAGAAGGTCAGCTGCTGATCGGTGCCCGTGAGGTACTCGACGAGCTCGAGCGCGGAGTCCTGGTCGGCGCTGTCGGCGGCCATGCCCCAGCAGTTGGTGAACTGCAGCGTGCCCTGGCCGGCGGGGCCGGCGGGAAGCTCGGCCACGGTGTAGTTCACGTCGGGGTAGTCGTTGGTCAGCGTGCCGGTGATCCAGTTGCCCTCGATGACCATGGCGGCAGCCCCCGTGCCGAAGGCCTCGCCACCCCATCCGGCGCCGATGTCGGCGGCGAAGGCGAAGCTGCCGTCGGTCAGGTGGCTCTGGACGTAGGTGAGCGCCTCGACGTTCTCCGGGCTGTTGGCGACGGCCTGGCCGTCGACGAGCAGCCCTCCGCCGGCCTGCGCCATGAAGGCGCCGAGCCGCTGGTACTCCGCGCCGAACGCGAGACCCACCTGGCCGTCGGTGGTCAGGCGCTGCGCAGCGGCGGCGAGGGAATCCCAGTCGGTGGGGATGTCGGCGTCGGTGAGGCCCGCCTCGGCCCACAGGTCGGTGTTGATGATGAGCGCGAGGGTGGAGAAGTCCTTCGGGGCGCAGTAGAACTCGCCGTCGAGGGTGAAGTTCTCCACGAGCGAGGGGTAGAAATCGTCCTTGTTGGCGAGTTCGTCGCCGTACGCCTGGATGGACCCGTTCTCCGCGTAGCCGGCCAGCGCCTCGGGCGCGAGGTAGAACAGGTCGGGCGGCGATCCCGCGGCGAAGCCCTGCGACAGCTGCTGCGGCAGGTCGTTGGCCACCTGCACCTCCGCCTCGACGCCCGACTCCTCCGACCACGCCGCGACGGCCTCCTCGACCGCACTGGTCTCGGCCTCTCCGGAGGAGCCGATCAGGACGGTGAGCGCGCCGTCGGCCGATTCCTCCGAGCCGCCCCCGCCGTCGTCGAATCCCGAACCGCACGCCGTGAGTGCGAGCGAACCGGTCACGAGGAGCGTCCCGGCGCCGAGCCAGACGCGCGTGCTGTGCCGTGTCATGTGTCTCTCTCCTTCGATGAGCCATGGAGGGATTTGAACGATCAAACCCAGTCGTCCCCTCACCGTACGTATGCCGCATCCGCCCTGTCAAGGCGCGGGAGGAAGCGTCCTAGGATGGCGCAGAGGCACACGATCGGCAGGAGGTGCGATGGTCAAGGCCCCTACGGTCGACGACGTCGCGCGCGTGGCCGGCGTCTCGCGCCAGACGGTGTCCAACGTCGTGAACTCCCCGCATATCGTTCGGCCGCAGACGCGGGAGCGCGTGGAGAGCGCGATCGCGGAGCTCGGGTATCGACCGCACGCGGCGGCTCGGATGCTGCGCACCCGGCGCAGTTCGACCATCGGCGTGCACCTCGACCCGTACGCCGGCGGCATCTCCGGCGTCGTCCTGGACCGGTTCGTGCACGCCCTCACCGAGCGGGCGAGCGATCGCGACATGCGGGTGCTGGTGTACGCCGCGCGCTCGCCCGAGGAGGAGGTGGCGCGCCTGGCCGACCTCCGCGAGGGCGGGGAAGTGGATGCCGTCATCGTCACGGGCACGTTCCGCGGCGACCCGCGGACGGGCTGGCTGATCGAGCACGGCCTGCCGTTCGTGTCGTTCGGCCGCCCGTGGGGCGAGGACGACGTCGATGTGCCCGCGCACCTGTGGGTCGACGTGGACGGTGCCGCCGGCACGAGCGCTGCGACGCGCCACGTGCAGCGCACCGCGGGCGGGCGCGTGGCCTTCCTGGGGTGGCCGGAGGGGTCGGGCACGGGTGATGACCGCGAGCGCGGCTGGCGCGAGGCCGAGGGAGGCGGGCCTCGGTGGGCGGTGGAGGAGAGCGTCGGCGCGGCACGGGCGGCGGTCGCCGCCGCCCTGGCAGCGGGGGAGGCGGTGGACGGGATCGTGTGCGCGAGCGACTCGCTCGCGGTGGGGGCGCATCTGGCCGCCGTGGCGGCGGGACGCCCCGACCTTCCCATCGTCGGGTTCGACAACACCCCCGCAGCCGAGGCGCTGGGACTCTCCAGCGTCGAGCAGCTGCCGGAGAAGGTGGCCGCCGGCGCGCTGGAGCTGCTGATGGGCGCCACCGGCAGCATCGTCGCGCCGCGGCCCGCCGCATCCGGCTCGGCACACGTGCTGGTGGAACCGCGCCTGGTGGTGCGCTGAGCCAGGGAGCGGTGCGCTGAGCTAGCGGCGGTGCGCTGAGCTCCGCTCCGGTTCAGAACTCAGGAGACACGCCGACGGTGGTGGCCCCGACTCAGCCGAAGTGCGCGGATCTCCTGAGTTTTGAACGGCGGGGTGGTGCGCTGAGCTACAGGGTGGTGCGCCGGGCTACGGGGTGGTGAGCGTGACGTCGTCGGGCGGCGTCGTGCCCACCGCATCCCACCCGCCGCTCTCCCACGTGAACACCGCCACGGCGGAAGTCGGCATGCTCACTTCGCGCCCGGCCAGCTCGCTGACCAGTTCGCTCATGCCCGGGTCGTGGGCCACGACGAGCACCTCGTCTGCGCCGCTGTCGCGCGCCGCCTGCAGGAGGGCGTCCGCATCCGCGAGGTAGAGGTCCTCGCTCTCCCGCACCTCGGCGTCGAAGGCCGCGGCGAAGTGCTCCGCGGTCGAGCGGGCGCGCAGTGCGGTGGAGGTAAGGATGACTTCGGGGCGCACGCCGGTGCGCAGCACGCGGCGGGCCACCTCGGGTGCGTCGCGCTGGCCCTGCGCGTTGAGGGGACGGTCGTGATCGTCGACCGACGCGTCGGCCCAGTCCGATTTGGCGTGTCGCGCGAGGGCGAGCTGGATCATGTCGTCATCACGGGTTTCAGGGTAGCGCTCAGCCCAGGGCGAGCGTGGCCACGGTGAAGATCACCGCTCCCGCCAGTGCCCCCACGATCGTGCCGTTGAGCCGGATGTACTGCAGGTCGCGTCCGACCATGAGCTCGATCTTCTCGGTGGTCTCGGCGGGGTCCCACCGCTCGACGGTCTCCGTGATGATCGAGGCGATGTCATGGCGGTAGCGGTCCACGACGAAGACGGCGGCGTCGGTGACCCAGCCGTCCACGCGGCTCTGGAGCGACGCATCCGTCGTGAGGCGCTCGCCGATCTCGGCCACCGCCTGCACGGCGCGGCGCCGCAGGCCGCTGTCGGCGTCCTGCAGCGCCGTCAGCAGGCCCGTCTTCGCGGTCTGCCACGCCTCGGCGGCGAGGGAGCGCACACGCGGGCTGTCGAACAGCGTCGCCTTGGCGTCTTCCAGCTTTCCGATCGTGGCGGGGTCGTGCTGGAGGTTGTCGGCCAGTCGCGCGAGGTAGCGGTCGATGGCGGCGCGGGCGGGATGCTGCGGATCGTCGCGCACCGCGTCGACGAAGGACAGCGCCTGGCGGTACACGGTGTCATCGACGAGGCGCTGGGCGACCCCGGGCACCCACGACGGCAGGCGGCGGGAGACGAGGCCGCTGAAGGCGTCCTGGTTGGCGGCGAGCCACGTGGCGATCGAGTCCGCGGCGAGATCGACGGCGCCGGTGTGCGCGCCCGAATCCACCACACGGTCCAGCCAGCTCCCGATCGACGGTCCCCAGTCGGAGGCGATGAGATGCTCGCGGGCGAGGTCTTCGATCACGTCGCGCACATCGTCGTCGCTCAGCGCGTTGAGCACCGCGGTGGCGGCGGTGGCCGCCTCGGCCGACACGCGCTCGGCGTGCGCGGGCTGGGCCAGCCACGCGCCCAGGCGAGCGGCCATGGGCGTCGTCTCGAGCTTGCCGCGGACGACGGGGGCGGAGAGGAAGTTCGTCTCCACGAATTCGCCCAGGCTGCGGCCGATCTCGTCCTTGCGGCGCGGGATGATCGCGGTGTGCGGGATCGGCAGCCCGAGCGGATGACGGAACAGCGCCGTCACGGCGAACCAGTCCGCCAGCGCCCCGACCATGCCGCCCTCCGCCGCAGCGCGCACCCACTGCACCCACGGATACCGCTCCTGCAGCGGGAACGACACCGCGAACACGATCGCCATGAACACCAGCGCCCCCAGGGCCACCGCCTTCATGGTGCGCAGGGCCCGGCGCCGCTCCTGGTCGGCGGGGCTCAACAGAGCCGTCGGTGTGGACTGCATCCGGTCATCCTCGCACGCGGGTCCCCGCCGGGGGCCGCGCTCAGCGCTCCTGCGGGCCGAGCCACGCCGTCGCCGCTGCGGCGTGGGCCGACTCCGGGTCGGAGGGATGGAACAGGCCGGCGAGCACGTCGCGGTACAGCCGCGACAGCTCGTTGCGGGAGAAGTAGGACGAGCCACCGGCGACGAGCATCGCGTCGTCCACGACGTGCTTGGCGGTCGTCACGGCGCGGTGCTTGACTCCCGACAGCAGCGAGAACCACCGCGGCCCGTGGTCCACGAGCCCGTCGACGTCGCCCGCGAGAGCGGCCAGCTGCGGCGGCAGCGCGTCGTAGGCGATGGCCATGTCGGCCACGCGCCAGCGGATGTCGGGGTCCTGCGCGTACGACATCCCGGTCTTCTTCGAGCGCCGCGTGGACGCGGCATCCACCGCCAGCTCCAGCGCCCGGCGCGCCACTCCCGTGTACACCGAGGCCAGCAGGAGCTCGAACACGGCGAAGATCCCGAACACGAGCGGATCGGGCTGGGGCCCCGGGTCCACGCGCCGGGCGATGCGGTCGGCGGGGGCGATCGCCCCGCGAAGCTCCGTCGTGCGGCTCTGCGTGCCCCGCATCCCGACGGTGTCCCAGTCGTCCCGGGTGTGGACGGCGTCGGTGCGCGGAAGGAATCCGTAGACGAGCTTGGGCGCGTCGGGGGAGGTGGTGTCCAGCCCGTGGACGCCCAGCTGGGTCCACACCGGGGCGAGGGAGGTGAAGATCTTCGTGCCGGTGAAGGCGTAGCCGCCGTCGGCGGTGGGCTGGGCGGCGGTGTCGCTGCCGAAGAGCACGAGGTCGTTGCCGGCCTCGCTGATGCCGAACGCGAACACCTCGCCGGCGGCGGCGCCGGTCTGGACGAACGCGAGATCGTCGATGCCGCGGTCCTGGAGGATCTTCGCCACGCCCGTCCACACCAGGTGCATGTTGACCGCCAGCGCCGTGGCCGGGGCCGCGGTGGCCAGACGCTGCTGGAGCACGGATGCCTCCGCCAGGCCGAGTCCGGCGCCGCCCCGATCGGCGGGCACGAGGATCGCGAGGTAGCCGGCATCCCGCAGCTCGTCGAGGTCGTCGACGGGGAAGGTGTTCTCGCGGTCGTGCACGGCCGTGCGCTCGCGGATGCGCTCGAGGAGGTCGTCGGGAAGGATCTGGGCCGGGTCGAACGCTGCCGTCATGCCCCCATTGTCCCGCGCGGCCGGATGCTCGGGCCGGTCGGGGCGGGTCAGCCCAGCGCCGCCATCAGCGCCGCGACCGTCTCCTCCGGTTTGTCCCGGTGCGGAGAGTGGCCGGCCCCGGTGATCACCGACATCGTCACGACGGGGTTCTGCCGCACCTCCTCGGCCAGCGCGCCGGAGAAGATCGAGTACACGGCGGGGTCGGCGGCGATGATGTGCGTCGGGCACGTCAGGCGCGCGGCGGCGGGGCGCACGTCCCAGTCCGGGTTCTGCAGGCTCGTCTGCTCCACGGCCCACGCGCTGGCCTGCTGCGCGGAGAGGGCCTTGAGCTCGATGTCCTGCGGGTGCCACGCGGGGTGCTCTGCCCGCACGGCCGCGATGCTGGGGTCGGCGAAGGCGCGTTGCTGGCTCTCGCGCACGATCTCCCGGTCGCGTGCGGCGAGGTGGATCGCCGGGTCCACCAGCACGAGGCGCCGCGTCCAGCCGTGGTCCGCCGCCGCGACGACGGTGGCCGCAGCGCCTCCCAGCGAGTGCGCGATGACGAGGTCCCACCCGTCGGCGTCAGCGGGCCGGGTCTGGCGGATGTCGGCGGCGTACGCGTCGATCCGGTAGTCCAGCGCGCGCGGGGCGGTGCCATGCCCGCGCAGGTCGACGGCATCCGCCCGCCAGCCCGCCTCCGCGAGGGCGGCGCCGTAGCGCCACATGAGGGCGCCGTTGGAACCGAGGCCGTGGATGAGGAGGGCGCGGCGGGGCGCCGAGGAATCGCCCCACGTGAGGCGGGGGAGGGTCACGGCGAAGGTCATCTCCCCATGCTATTCACGGCCGGCACGGCCCCCCGTCCGACCCGGGCGGACACAATGGAGGGATGATCTCGACCGAGGCGGCCCGCGCCCTCCGCGAGGCGGGCCTCGAGTGGCGGCCGCGCTCGGGCGACCGGTTCCAGCTGGACGAGCCGGAGTTCGACGCCGACGTCTTCACCGTGAGCGACATGACGATCGAGCCCCGCTCCTATCCCACCGGCACGATCCTCGCCTTCAACGGCACCACGGAGTGGGCGCTGGACTCCGTCGCCCTCGAGGAGGCGCTGTGGCTGCCCTCGGAGAGTCAGCTCCGCGAGATGCTGCGCGGTTCCTTCCGGCACCTGCGCCGGCTCCCCGACACCCACGAGGTGGAGATCGTCTTCGCCGGTGAGCGCCGCACGTTCCAGCATCCCGAGCCGGCCGACGCCTACGCGCTCGCCGTGCTCGCGCTCCTCGCACGGATGGCGTGAGCGGCCCCGCCCGAGGCCGGCTGACCTACGTGATGGTGGACACCGGCTCGGTGTCGGGGATCGGGCTGGCGTCGCGCTCGCGGAGGTCCGGGAACCCGCGGACGCACGCGACCGCCACGAGCACGCCCACCGCGGCGAACCCGGCCGCCGCGACGTAGGCGCCCTGCGGGCCGACGCCGTCGATGAGGAAGCCGGCCACGGCCGACCCGGCGGCAGCCCCGATGAGCTGTCCGGTGCCGATCCAGCCGTACGCCTCGGCGGTCTCGCTGAAGCGGACGCTCGCGGAGGTGATGGCGAAGATGACCGCCAGGGCCGGGGCGATCCCGATGCCGGCGAGGAAGAGCGTGCCGCCGAGCCACCACACGTCCAGGGCGAAGACGGCCAGGGCCAGGCCCACGGCCACGATCGTGAGGCGCCGGGCCATGGCCCACGGGCCGATCGGGATGTGCCCGAACGTCAGGCCGCCGGCGAGGCTGCCGACCGAGAAGACGGCGAGCACGAGGCCGGCCGCAGCGCCGGAGTGGCCGAACGTGGCCACGACGCCGACCTCGACCGCCGAGCACGCCGCGATCAGGAGGAACCCGGCCACGGTGGCCAGCAGGACCGGCGCTTTCAGCAGCACCCGTCCGAATCCGCGGCGGCTGCGGGGGATGCGCACGCGTCCGACCTCGGGCGACAGGATGAACCAGCTGCCGCCGCCCACGAGGATCGCCACGATCAGGAGGAGCGCCTCGAGGGTGCCGATCTGGGTGGCCACGAACGTGATGACCACCGGCGCGACGATCCAGATGATCTCCTGCAGCGACGCGTCGAGGGAGAACAGCGGCGTCAACTGGCGGGAGGTCACCATCTTCGGGTAGATCGTGCGGACCGCCGACTGGACGGGCGGGGTGGACAACCCCGCGATGAGACCCAGCGCCATGTAACCGGGCACGGGGAGGGGCAGCAGTGCGAGTCCGGCGATCGCCAGCGCGCACACCGCGAGGGTCAGGATCAGCACCGGTCGCATGCCCCAGCGGCCCATCCAGCGGCTCGTGACCGGCCCGGCCACGGCCTGGCCGATCGAGGTCGCCGCCAGGACCAGGCCCGCGGCGGCGTACGAGCCGGTCACCCGCTCGACGTGCAGCAGCACGGCCAGGCTCGTCATGCCGTTGGGGAAGCGGGCAGCCAGCTGTGCGGTCATGATCCGCGCGACGCCGCGCGTGCGCAGGAGATCCCGGTAGCCAGCCACGACATCCCACGGTACCCATTCCGCCCCGCCGCGGCGAACGTCCCGGGCGTCGGAGCGGGGCCCGCTCCGTGCGACACGCGACACGCCGAGCGCGCGGATTCCACAGAAGTCCGGATGTCGGAGGCCCGCTCTACCTTTGCGCCTGTGGACAGATCCCGGCGCGGTCGGGGAAACGAGCGGGATTCAGGGCTTTTCCGGCTCCGGAAACGGTGCCGCGCCTGTGGATGAAACGGTGGACAACATGTGTTGTATCTGGGGAGAGCGGTGGAAAACTACACGAATGTAACTACTAGCCCTTGTGGTGCCTTCCAATGTCGGCACCCATATGTAGTATTGAGCTCCCGGGACAGCAGTACTCCGGGAAACCAGGTCCTTGAGGGGAGAAACGGGTAATCATGGCCATCACGGTGTACACCAAGCCTTCGTGCGTGCAGTGCACGGCGACCTATCGCGCGCTGGACTCGAAGGGCATCGAATACGAGGTGCAGGACCTGTCTCAGGATGCCGCCGCCCTCGAGCAGGTCAAGGCTCTCGGCTACCTCCAGGCGCCGGTCGTCATCACGGACGAGGACCACTGGTCCGGCTTCCGTCCCGACAAGATCGACGAACTCGCCTCCCGCCTGGCCTGACCCTCCGACCGGCTCAGGGGCCGTCGTCATGAGTTCTGTCGTGACCGCCACCGAAGTCCCGCTCCTGGTCTACTTCTCGAGCGTGTCGGGCAACACCGCGCGTTTCATCGAGAAGCTCGGGATGCGGGCGGTGCGGATCCCGCTCCACGCGACCGACGCTCCCCTCACCATCGACGAACCGTTCGTGCTCGTGACCCCCACCTATGGCGGGGGTCAGGGGCGCGGCGTCGAGAAGGGTGCCGTCCCCAAGCAGGTCATCCGGTTCCTCAACGACACCGGCAACCGCAGCAACATCCGCGGAGTCATCTCCGCGGGCAACACGAATTTCGGCGAGCACTTCGGCCTCGCCGGCGAAATCATCAGCCGCAAGTGCTCCGTGCCGCACTTGTACAAGCTCGAGCTCTTCGGCACACCCGACGACGTCGCTCGCGTCAGCGAAGGATTGGAACGATGGTGGAATCAGCACTAGAGGCGGCACTGACCGCGAACGACTTCAAGGCCGACCTGCGGTTCGACGGCATGGACTACCACGCCCTCAACGCGATGCTCAACCTGTACGACGCGGACGGCAAGATCCAGTTCGACGCCGACAAGCGCGCCGCTCGGGAGTACTTCCTGCAGCACGTGAACCAGAACACGGTGTTCTTCCACTCGCTCAAGGAGCGCCTGGACTACCTCGTGGAGAAGGAGTACTACGAGCCGGCCGTCCTGGAGAAGTACTCGTTCGAGTTCATCCAGCGCCTCAACGACTTCGCCTACGGCAAGAAGTTCCGGTTCGAGACGTTCCTCGGTGCCTTCAAGTACTACACGAGCTACACGCTGAAGACCTTCGACGGCAAGCGCTACCTCGAGCGGTTCGAAGACCGCGTCGTGATGACCGGTCTCGCCCTCGCCGACGGCGACGAGACCCTCGCGCTGAGCCTGGTCGACGAGATCCTCTCCGGCCGCTTCCAGCCGGCCACCCCGACGTTCCTCAACGCCGGCAAGGCCCAGCGCGGCGAGCTCGTCAGCTGCTTCCTGCTGCGCATCGAAGACAACATGGAGTCGATCTCGCGCGGCATCAACTCCTCGCTGCAGCTGTCCAAGCGCGGCGGCGGCGTCGCCCTCCTGCTGTCCAACATCCGCGAGGCGGGCGCTCCGATCAAGCAGATCGAGAACCAGTCCAGCGGCATCATCCCCGTGATGAAGCTCCTCGAAGACAGCTTCAGCTACGCCAACCAGCTCGGCGCGCGTCAGGGCGCGGGCGCGGTGTACCTGTCGGCCCACCACCCCGACATCCTGCGGTTCCTCGACACCAAGCGTGAGAACGCCGACGAGAAGATCCGCATCAAGACGCTGTCGCTGGGCGTGGTCGTGCCCGACATCACGTTCGAGCTGGCCAAGAACGACGAGGACATGTACCTGTTCTCGCCCTACGACGTCGAGCGCGTGTACGGCGTCCCCTTCGGCGACATCTCCGTGACGGAGAAGTACCGCGAGATGGTGGATGACCCGCGCATCAAGAAGACCAAGATCAACGCGCGCGAGTTCTTCCAGACCCTCGCCGAGATCCAGTTCGAGTCGGGCTACCCGTACATCATGTTCGAGGACACGGTGAACAAGGCCAACCCGATCAAGGGCCGGATCAACATGTCCAACCTCTGCAGCGAGATCCTGCAGGTGAACACGCCGACGACGTTCAACGAGGACCTGTCCTACGACCAGATCGGCAAGGACATCTCGTGCAACCTCGGCTCGCTCAACATCGCCCTGGCGATGGACGGCGGCAACCTCGCGCAGACGGTGGAGACCAGCATCCGCGCGCTCACCGCCGTCAGCGACCAGAGCCACATCCGCTCGGTGCGCTCGATCGAGGCCGGCAACGACCGTTCGCACGCGATCGGCCTGGGACAGATGAACCTGCACGGCTACCTCGCCCGTGAGCACGTCTACTACGGCTCGGAGGAGGGTGTGGACTTCACGAACATCTACTTCTACACCGTGCTGTTCCACGCCCTGCGGGCCTCGAACAAGCTCGCCATCGAGCGCGGCACGACGTTCGACGGGTTCTGGGACTCGACCTACGCCAGCGGAGAGTTCTTCGACAAGTACATCGAGCAGGTGTGGGAGCCCAAGACCGACAAGGTCAAGAGCATGTTCACCGGGCACCACATCCCCACGCAGGACGACTGGCGTGAGCTGAAGGCGTCGATCCAGCAGTTCGGCATCTACAACCAGAACCTGCAGGCGGTGCCCCCGACCGGGTCGATCTCCTACATCAACAACTCCACGAGCTCGATCCACCCCATCGCGGCGAAGATCGAGATCCGCAAGGAGGGCAAGCTCGGGCGCGTGTACTACCCGGCGGCGTTCATGACGAACGACAACCTGGAGTACTACCAGGACGCGTACGAGATCGGCTACGAGAAGGTCATCGACACGTACGCCGCGGCCACGCAGCACGTGGATCAGGGCCTGTCGCTCACGCTGTTCTTCAAGGACACCGCGACCACGCGCGACATCAACAAGGCGCAGATCTACGCCTGGCGCAAGGGCATCAAGACGATCTACTACATCCGGCTGCGCCAGATGGCCCTCGAGGGCACCGACATGAGCGAATGCGTCTCGTGCACGCTGTGACGCGCTGACCAGGATTCGAGAGAAGAAAAGATATGAGCGAGAAGCTCCAGCTCCTGGACCACGTCCAGGCCATCAACTGGAACCGCATCCAGGACGACAAGGACCTCGAGGTGTGGAACCGCCTCGTGAACAACTTCTGGCTGCCCGAGAAGGTGCCGCTGTCCAACGACATCCAGTCGTGGAACACGCTGACCCCCGACGAGCAGACCCTCACGATGCGGGTGTTCACCGGCCTGACGCTCCTGGACACCATCCAGGGCACCGTCGGGGCCGTCTCGCTCATCCCCGACGCGCTCACCCCGCACGAGGAGGCGGTGTACACCAACATCGCGTTCATGGAGTCGGTGCACGCGAAGAGCTACTCGTCGATCTTCTCGACGCTGTGCTCGACGAAGGAGATCGACGAGGCCTTCCGCTGGTCGGTGGAGAACCCGAATCTGCAGAAGAAGGCGCAGATCGTCATGGAGTACTACCGGGGCGACGAGCCGCTCAAGCGCAAGGTCGCCTCGACCCTGCTGGAGTCGTTCCTGTTCTACTCCGGCTTCTACCTGCCGATGCACTGGTCCTCGCGGGCGAAGCTCACCAACACCGCTGACCTCATCCGCCTCATCATCCGCGACGAGGCCGTGCACGGGTACTACATCGGCTACAAGTTCCAGAAGGGGCTCGAGCGGGTGGATGAGGCCACACGCGCCGACCTGAAGGACTACACCTTCTCGCTGCTGTACGAGCTCTACGACAACGAGGTGCAGTACACGCAGGACCTCTACGACGGCGTCGGCCTGACCGAGGACGTCAAGAAGTTCCTGCACTACAACGCCAACAAGGCGCTCATGAACCTCGGCTACGAGGCGATGTTCCCCTCGAGCGTGACGAACGTGAACCCCGCGATCCTGTCGGCCCTCTCGCCCAACGCCGACGAGAACCACGACTTCTTCTCAGGGTCGGGTTCGTCGTACGTCATCGGCAAGGCCGAGGCCACCGAAGACGAGGACTGGGACTTCTGAGCCCTCTCCGCACCGTCGGCTGATCGCACGAACGTCGGAGGATTCCACCCGGATCCTCCGACGTTCGTCGTTTTCTCCGACCATGGTGACAGCGCGAGCTGCGCGGGAGGATGAGCGCATGACGCGTTACGCCGTCGATGCCGCCGTCGCCCTCCGGATCGTGAGCGAGCCCATCGCCGTGGCATCCGCTCACCGGCTCGTGGGCCCGGCGATCCTCCGCTCGCATGCCCTCGCCGCGCTGTACCGGGACGTGCGGGCTGGCCGGATGGCCGAGGCCGAAGGGCTCCGGCTGCTCGAAGGGATCGCGGGGCTGAAGATCCGGCTGCTCGGCGACCGGGTCTCCCGGGCGACCGCGTGGCGGATCGCCGCGCAGCACGACTGGCCCGACATTGCCCTCGCCGAGTACCTCGCCGTGGCGTCCCTTCAGGCGGACGCTCTCCTCACCGACGACCCTGCGCTCGCCGCTGCCGCCGCGGGCATCGTGCGCGTGGCCGAGTTCGACGAACTGCGCACCCCGGACGCCGTGCACGGGTGACGCGCGGCGTCGGATGATCGCACCTACGTCGGAGGATTCCACCCGCATCCTCCGACCTACGTCGAATTCTCCGACGTCGGGGCGAGGGCGAGGGGGCTCAGCGCTTGACGGAGGCGGTCACCGTGAACTTCGGATTGCGGGCGATCTGCCGCGTCGGGCCGACCAGGCGGGTCAGCGCGGGGCGGTACTGCAGGGCGGAGTTCCACACCGTCCACAGCTCGCCGCCGGGGCGCAGGACGCGGGCGGCATCGGCGAACAGGTACGGCGCGATGCCCTCGTCGAGAGCCGCGCCGCGGTGGAACGGCGGGTTCAGAGCGATGAGGGAGGCGCCGGCATCCGGGAGCGCCGACAGCGCGTCATCCCGCACGACGGTCATCCGCTCGCTCACCCCGTTCGCGGCGGCGGTCGCGCGAGCGGATGCGACGGCGGCGGCGGACTCGTCGGAGGCGTATACGTGCAGGCCCGGATGCCGCACCGCCATCGTCGCCCCCACGACGCCGCTTCCGCACGCCAGGTCGAGAAACGGGTCGCGGCCGTCGGGGGAGGGGAGGTGCTCGAGCAGTAGGCGCGTTCCGATGTCGAGGGACGCGCCGGCGAAGACCCCGCCGAACGCGCACACGGTGACGCCGTCGTGGACGGCGCGGGCGGGCACCGGATCCCGTCCGTCGTGCGGACCGCGCGCGATCAGCACGCGCGACTTCTGCCGCGCATGGGTGACGTCGACCGTCGAGAAATGCTCGCGGAGGACGTCGTTCATCGAGACGCTCATGTGCTTGATCCGCCCGCCGGCGAACACGTTCACATCGGATGCGGCGTGCGCGGAGATGAGCCCCGCGATGTCGCGCAGCGCATCCAGCGAGCGCGGCAGGCGCAGCAGCACGAGGCGTGCGCCGCGGACCAGGTCGCCCGTCAAGGGCAGGGAGCGGACGGAATCCGCCAGGCCGAAGGCGCGGGCGTTGGCGTGGAGGGCGCGTTCATCCGAGAGTGGATCCTGGTGCACCCGAACGACGGATGCGGGGGCCTCGGCGGCCACGGGCAGCGCCAGCGCGCCGCTGACATCGCCGATCACGACGACGTCGTCCGCGTCCACACCGGCCCGCGCGGCGGCGGACTCGTCCAGGAGCAGCCGGTCCGCCGCGTCATGCGCCGCCGCGTCGCCACCGGGGCCGGGATCGCGCCGCAGCGCGTCGAGGGAGAAGTCCACCGCCCCACGTTACCCGTGGGGCCCGAGCGCCGCCGACGCGCGGGCCCAGGGAGGGTTCGTAGGCTGGGACTTCCCGAACCCGACGAGGAGACCCCGTGTTCCGCGCGCCCCTGACGCTCTTCCGCACCCTGGCCATCGCGGAGGCGGTGTCATGGACCATCCTCATCGCCGCCCTCATCATCCGCGCCGTCGCCGGCCTGGACATCGCCGTCTCCATCGGCGGCGCCATCCACGGTTTCGTGTTCCTCTCCTATGGCGCCACCGCGATCCTCGTGTCGCTCAACCAGCGCTGGCGCGTGTGGCCGACCGTCGTCGCCGTCGTCAGCGCGGTCATCCCGTACGCGACCATCCCGACCGAGATCTGGCTGAACCGATCCGGGCGCCTGACCGGCGCGTGGCGGCTTGAGGAGACCGACGATCCGCGCGACCGCACGGTGCTGGACCGCATGCTGCGGTTCTTCCTGCGCCGGCCGTGGGTGCTCGCGCTGCTCCTGGTGGCCGCGATCGTCGTGCTCTACGTCGCGCTGCTTCTCGTGGGCCCGCCCGGCGGGCGCGACTGACGTCGGAGAATCCGCTCAAGGTCGGAGGATGCCGTGCGCATCCTCCGACGAAGGCGCGATCCTCCGACGTGCGTGAGTACGGGCGCGCGCAACGAACGGCGCGCGAGCGGCGGATGCGGCGGGCCGGTCAGGCCCGCGCGGTCACGTGCGGTTGCCGAGGTGGATCGGCAGCGCGAACGCCGCCGAGACCAGCAGGATTCCGAGGATGAAGAACAGGGCCTGGAACGGGGCCAGCGCGAAGGAGATGCCGACGAGAAGCACCCCGCCGAGGAACAGGATGAGCGCGATAACGTACATGGGACCTCCTGCATCCAGGCTATCGTGCCTGGCGGCCCACTCCGTTCCTCCGAGGGAACAGGAGACAAGACGCGCAGGCAGCGGCAGGATGGTGCGGTGACCTCCGTCCAGCGGCAGCAGCCCGGTCCGCACAAGAAGAAGTCCCTGCGCGGCGACCGGCTGTCGGCCGCCCTCATGCTGCTGGGCGTCGCGATCGCCATGGTGTGGGCGAACATCCCGGGCGATTCGTACCACGACACGTGGGAGCTGCCGCTCGTTCTCGGCGCCGGGGACACCGCGATCACCTTCACGCTGCATGCCTTCGTCAACGAAGGCCTCATGACGCTGTTCTTCTTCCTCGTCGGCCTCGAGGTCAAGCACGAATTCGCCGTCGGCGAGCTGACCGACCGCTCCCGCGCGCTCGTGCCGATCACCGCCGCCGCCGCGGGACTGGTCCTGCCCGCGCTGATCTTCCTCCTGGTGAACCTCGGCGGCGGCGAGCCGGATGCGTGGGGAGTGGTCATCTCCACCGACACGGCCTTCCTCCTGGGCGCGCTGGCCATCATCGGACCGAAGTTCTCGGCGCGGCTGCGCACGTTCCTGCTCACCCTCGCCGTGGTCGACGACATCGGCGCGCTCCTGGCGATCGGGCTGTTCTACAACGACGGCCTGGACATCTGGCCGTTCGTCGTCTCGGTCGCCCTCATCGGGCTGCTCGCCCTCGTGCGGTTCCTGCCGGCGCCGCTGCGCCCTCCGGCGTACGTCCTGCTCGGTGCGGCGCTGTGGGTGGCGGTGTACCTCGCCGGCATCCACCCGACGCTGGCCGGAGTGGCCGTCGCCCTCCTGATACCCGTCTTCCCCCCGCGGCGCCCGGATGTGGAGCGTGCCGCGGAGCAGGCGCAGGCCTTCCGCGAGTCGCCGAACCCCCGGTATGCGGCGGCCGTCTCCCGGAGCCTGCGGGAATCCTTCTCTATCAACGACCGCGTGCAGGACGCGTGGCGCCCGTACATCATCTACGTCGTGCTTCCCATCTTCGCCGTGGCCAACGCCGGGGTGCACATCACCGGCGCGACCCTGGCTGACGCGCTCGCCTCACCCGTCGCGTGGGGGATCCTGGCCGGGCTCATCGTGGGCAAGTCCCTCGGAATCTTCGGTGCGACCTGGCTGGTGTGCGCATTCGGGCGGGGCCAGCTCGCGCCGGGGCTGAGTCTTCACCGCATCGCCGGCGGCGCGGCGCTGTCGGGGATCGGGTTCACCATCTCGCTCTTCCTCGTGCCCATCGCCATCAGCGACCCCGAGACGCGGGACATCGCGCGCGTGGCCGTGCTGGCCGCATCCGTTGTGGCCTTCTTCCTGGGATGGGCGATCCTGGCGATCGGTGATCGCCTCAGCCCCCCGCAGGCGATCGGAGCGCGGCTGGCGCGGCCGGTGGATCCCCTGCGCGACCACGTCAAGGGCAGCATGGCCGCGCCGTACGAGATCGTCGAGTACGGCGATTTCGAGTGCCCGTTCTGCAGTCGCGCGACGGGGTCGGTGGACGCGGTGCGCGAGCACTTCGGCGCCGATATCCGCTGGGTGTGGCGCCATCTGCCGCTGGACCACGTCCATCCCCACGCGCAGGAGGCCGCTCAGGCCGCGGAGGCGGCGGCGATGCAGGAGCAGTTCTTCCCGATGGCGAGCAAACTGTTCGCGCACCAGGCCCACCTCGAGCGGGACGACCTGTTCCGCTACGCCGAGATGCTGGGGCTGGATCCCGACCGCTTCGCCGACGACTTCGCGTCGGCCCGCGTGCTCCGCCGCATCCAGGACGATCGGCTGGATGCGGAGATCATGGACCTGAACTCCACGCCGACGTTCTTCGTCAACGGGTACCGGCACGTCGGGCCGTACGACTCCGCCACGCTCATCCGAGCGCTGCAGTCGGGCGCGCGGGAGGCTCCGGCACCGCGCTGAGCCGCAGCACATCCTGGGCGAGCAGCGTCGCACCGGCGACGGCGGCGGGCATCACGGCGATCGCGCCGAAGGGGATCAGGAAGCACAGCTGCGTCGCGACGCCGAACCCCAGGGCACGCGCGCGGGAGGTGCGCAGGAGGCGCTTGCGCTCGGCGGGGCCGATGCCGCGCGCGGTGAGGGCCCGGGAGCTGAGCTCGTCCGCCAGCAGGCGGCCCGTCAGGGCTACGCCGAGCACGGCGCCGGCCACGCCGCCCACCACCGGCACCAGGCCCACCAGCCAGGCCAGCAGCGCCACGCCCACGCCCCGGGCGAAGAGCGAGAGCGCGTCGCCGGCCGCGCGCCAGAAGCCGTAGCCGGCGTCGGGGACGGAGCCGGCGGTGTCGCGCTCGACGGCGCGCCAGATGCGGTCGTAGAACGGCTCGCCCAGAGTGAGGGTCAGCGCCGTGGTGGTGGATGCGGCCAGGAACAGCGCACCGCCGAAGGTCGCCAGTCCCAGCGCAAGACGCACCGCCCCCGACCAGAACTCCGGCCACCCGTCGGCGAAGGGCGTGAGGGTGACCACCAGGTCCGGCAGCGCCATCCCCAGCGCGATGAGCGCGGCGAGCATGAGCAGCGCCACGATCGCGGCGGGCACGAGCCCCAAGGCCATCACGCCGGGGATCCGGCGCCACATCCCGAACCCGCGCCCCAGGGTGCCCGCTCCGCGCAGAAATTCCCGCATGCGCGCAAGTCTCCCAGAACCGCCGCACGCCGGTGACATGATGGCCTCGTCGACAGGAGCGCCGGATGCAGCTGCGGACCACCTCGACGCAACGGACCTACCGCTACGTGCGGGTCGGGCTCGTGGCGGTCGTGCTGTTCGTCGGCGTGGGGGTGGGGGCGCAGGTCGCGGCCGGCGGCGCCCTGGCCTCGCTCAGCGCGTCGTACTACACGCCGGCCCGCAACGTCTTCGTGGGCGCGTTGTGCGCCGTGAGCCTCGCGCTGCTGGCCCTGTCGGGGCGCAGTCTCGAGCAGGCGCTGCTGGATCTGGCCGCGCTGCTGGCCCCCGTCATCGCACTCGTGCCCGCACCGGTCATGGCCGGCGACGTCCCCGGCCTGGATCCGCGCTGTCCCGCGATGACCCCGTGCGTTCCCGCCGCGGCCGTCCCCGAGGTGGCGAACGGGATGCTGGCGCTGACGGTCCTGGGGGTCGTCGGAGTCGTGGGCGCCGCCGCGCTGGCGCTGGCGCAGCGCAGCTTCACCCTCGGGGTGGGCGTCACGCTCCTGACCGCGGCTCTGCTGGTGGGTTCGGCGGCAGCATGGTGGGTGGTGTCGCCGGAGACCTTCCTCCGCCGCGGCCACGACGCCGCGACGCTCGGCTTCTTCACGCTCGTCACGCTCGTGGCGGCCCTCGCCGCCCTGCGCTCGGCGGCCCACTCGGCGCGGGCGCGGCGCATCCTGCGTGCCGTGTACGCCGTCACTGCGGTGGGGATCCTCGTAACACTCGTGGTGCTGGCCGCCGTGCTGGCACTGCGCGGACGGGGCGTCGACCTGGTCGCGCTCACGGGCCTGCCGCTCATCTTCCTCGGAGAGGCCGTGGCCCTCGCGCTGTTCGCGGTGTTCTGGGTGGCGCAGACCGCGGAGTTCTGGGATGCAGCGGATCCGGCCGTTCGCGGCGAACCGGGAATACCCAGGCGACTCCAGCGTTGAACTTGATATCACAGCGCTCAAGTTGGAAACTTGATAGCGCACGACTCAAGTACTACAGGAGACGGGAATGCCCGAAGACTTCACCCCCCACGCCGGCGACGGCGCGAACTCGTTCGACGAGTTCCTGGCGCGGTATCTCGCCGGTGAGCGCGCCCGCGCCGAGCGCTCGATCGACCTCAGCAGGTTCCTGAGCGCGCGCACGCAGGCGCTGCTCCAGCAGGCCGGCCGCTTTGCCCTGGAGCGCGGTCAGCGCGAGCTCGACGCCCTGCACGTGCTGCGCGTCCTGGTGGACGACGCCCCCGTGCGCGAGGCCGTGACCCGCATCGGCGCCGACGCCGCGGCGATCGCCCGTGCGACCGAGGAGCGGCTGCCCGCCGCATCCGCCCCCGCCGGGGTGGAGGGCGCGGTCGTCACGCCCTCAGTGCAGCGCGCGCTGTTCCACGCGTTCCAGGTCGCCCGCTCGGCCGGCTCCACCTACGTCGACCCCGAGCACCTCTTCTTCGCCCTCGTGCTGGCGCAGGATGCGCCCGCCGGACAGGTCCTCGCCCAGGCCGGTGTCACCGCCGAGGCCCTCACTCAGGGCGTGCGGGAGACGGTGACCGCCGGGACCGGCACTCAGACCGCACCCGAGGCGGCAGGGGAGAGCCAGACGCCGAACCTCGACAAGTTCGGCACCGACCTGACCGCGCGCGCCGCGGCGGGCGAGCTCGACCCTGTCATCGGGCGCAGCGAGGAGATCGAGCAGACGATCGAGATCCTCAGCCGCCGCACGAAGAACAACCCCGTGCTGGTGGGTGAGGCCGGCGTCGGCAAGACCGCCATCGTGGAGGGCCTGGCATCGGCCATCGTGGCCGGTGACGTGCCGGAGCAGCTGGTGGGCAAGCGCGTCATCGCGCTGGACCTGCCGGCGATGCTCGCCGGAACCCGCTACCGCGGCGACTTCGAGGAGCGCCTCACCCAGACGATGGGAGAGGTCGCCGCCCTCAAGGGCGAGCTGATCCTCTTCATCGACGAGGTGCACACCGTCGTCGGTGCCGGCGGCGCCGGAGAGGGCGGCATGGATGCGGGCAACATCCTCAAGCCGCGCCTGGCGCGCGGCGACCTGCACCTGGTCGGCGCCACGACGCTGAAGGAGTACCGCACGATCGAGAAGGACCCGGCGCTGGAGCGCCGCTTCCAGCCCGTCCGCGTGGGCGAGCCCTCGATCGAGGACGCGGTGGAGATCCTGCGGGGCCTGCGTCCCGCGTACGAGGAGCACCACGGCGTCGCCTACACCGACGAGGCGCTGCGCGCCGCGGTGGAGCTCGGCGACCGGTACCTCACCGAGCGCGTACTGCCGGACAAGGCGATCGACCTCATCGACCAGGCCGGCGCGCGGCTGCGTCTGCGCCTGGGGGTTCAGGTCGACGTGTCGGCGCTGATGGAGCGCCTGGCGACGCTGGAAGCCGACAAGAACGCCGCCGTCTCGGCGGAGCACTATGAGGAGGCCTCCCGCATCCGCGACGAGATCGTCAAGGTGCAGGAGCGGATCGAAGCGGCCACCTCCACCGGCACCGCCCGCTCGGATGCCGCCGTCGTGGACGAGCCGGAGATCGCCGCCGTCATCAGCCGCGCCACCGGCATCCCGGTGAACCGGCTGACGGAGTCCGAGCGCGAGCGCCTCGCGGCGCTCGAGGACGAACTGCACGGCCGCGTGATCGGCCAGGACGACGCGGTCGCCGCCGTCGCCAAGTCGGTGCGGCGCAACCGCACCGGCATGGGCGACCCCCGCCGCCCGGTGGGATCGTTCCTGTTCCTCGGCCCGACCGGCGTCGGCAAGACGGAGCTCGCCAAGGCCCTGGCCGCTTCTCTGTTCGACGACGAGACCGCGGTCGTCCGGTTCGACATGAGCGAGTTCGGCGAGCGTCACACCGTGTCGCGGCTGGTCGGTGCTCCTCCGGGATACGTCGGCTACGACGAGGCCGGTCAGCTGACCGAGCGCGTGCGGCGCAACCCGTACTCGATCGTCCTGTTCGACGAGATCGAGAAGGCCCACCCCGACGTGTTCAACCTGCTGCTGCAGGTGCTCGACGACGGGCGCCTCACCGACGGTCAGGGCCGCACGGTCGACTTCCGCAACACCGTCGTGGTGATGACCTCGAACCTCGGCAGCGAGTTCCTGGCCTCGCGCTCCGGCGCGATCGGGTTCATCGCCGACGGGGGCGGGGCCACCGGCTTCGGCTCCGAGAAGGACCTGCGCGACCGCGTCATGGGCAAGCTCCGCGAGGCGATGCGACCGGAATTCCTCAACCGCATCGATGAGATCGTGCTGTTCCGCAAGCTCGACCTGCCGCAGCTGCGTCAGATCGTGCGCCTCATGCTGGGGGCCACCGAAGGCCGGCTGGCCAAGCGCGAGATCACGCTGGAGGTCACCGAGGCCGCGGCGGACTGGCTCGCCGAGCACGGCTACGAGCCGGAGTACGGCGCCCGGCCGCTCCGCCGCCTCATCCAGCGCGAGGTGGACGACCGCATCGCGGACCTTTTCGTCACCGGCGCCCTCGCCGACGGCGGATCCGTCACGGTGGACGCCGCCGACGGCGAGCTGTCGGTGCGCGCCGAGCACCCGGTGCTCGCCGCCGCCGCGTAATCGCGTTCCGGAACGCCTCCCGAGTCCGCTCGGGAGGCGTTCCGTCGTTTCGTGGCAGGGTGGAGGCCATGACGGTCTCCCTCGGTGTCGCCGGGTCGCTCGGACCCGACCTGCTCGCCCGCCTCGCCCCCGCCGTCGAGGACGCCGGCTTCGCCGCCCTGTGGATCAACGACACCCCCGGCGGCGACGCGCTGGCGGGCCTGGCCGCAGCGGCGCGCACGACATCGCGGTTGAGGCTGGCCACGGGTGTGATCCCGGTCGACCGCCGCCCCGCCCCCGCGATCGCCGACGCCGTGGAGGCCGCCGATCTGCCCGCCGAGCGCCTCGTGCTGGGCATCGGATCCGGCGCCGCACGCGAGGGGGCGTTGGACCGCGTGTCCGACGCGGTCGAGGTCCTGCGCGCCCGTGTCGGCGGCCGCATCGTGGTGGGGGCGCTGGGACCCCGGATGCGGCGCCTGGGCGCCGAACGATCGGACGGGATCCTCCTGAACTGGGTGACGGCGGAGACCGCGGCCGCGCAGGCGCGCGAGGCGCGTGCGGCGTCGGCCGGCGCATCCGTCGCCGTCTACGTCCGCACCGCCGTGGACCCCGCGGCGCGCTCGCGCCTGGAGGAGGAGGCCGGACGGTACGCGACGTTCCCGAACTACGCCGCGAACTTCGCGCGCATGGGCGTGCCGGCCGTCGCGACGACCTTCCCCGATGCCGCCGCGCTCGCCGAGGGCCTCCCCGCCTACGAGCGCGCTGTGGACGAGGTCGTCCTGCGTGCGGTGACGCCCACGGACGACCTCGACGCCTACCTCGCTTTCGTCGCCGCCACCGCCCCCGGCGCCTGAACCCGGGCGGCGCAAGCCCGCGCCGGGTGTGGGCACCGGGTGGAAGAATGCCGGGATGCTGCTCGCCGACGTCGTCGCCACCGTCACCGCCGTGTCCGCCACGCGCGCCCGGTCGGCGAAGATCGACGCCCTCGCTCGGCTGCTGGCGCAGCTTGAGCCGGACGAGATCGTGCCCGCCGTGGGGCTGCTCACCGCCTCTCCGCGGCAGGGACGCCTGGGCGTGGGATGGCGCACCCTCTCGGGGCTGCCCGCCGGATCCGCCCCCGAGGCCACGGTCACCGTCGGCGACGTGGATGCGGCGTTCACCGCGCTGGCGGAGACCGCCGGTGCCGGGTCGGGCGCGCGGCGCGGCGAGGTGCTGGCCTCGCTCGCACGGCGGACGACTCCGGAGGAATGGGATCTGCTCGCCCGCGTTCTGATGGGCGAGCTGCGCACCGGAGCGCTGGAGGGAGTGCTCCTGGAGGCGATCGCACGCGCCGCGCAGCGCGAGCCCGCGGAGGTCCGCCGGGCCGCGATGCTCTCCGGCGACCTCGGCGAGACGGCGCGCATCGCGCTGACCGAGCCGCCCGACGCGCTCGCGGAGGTGGGGCTCGTGGTGGGGCGGCCGGTGCTGCCCATGCTCGCGGCCACCGCCGCGACGGCGGGCGACGCGGTCACGGCCACCGGTTCCTCCTCGGTCGAGTACAAGCTCGACGGCGCACGCATCCAGGTGCATCGGCGCGGTGACGAGGTCCGCGTCTTCACGCGCAGCCTCGCCGAGGTGACCGCGCGCGTGCCGGAGATCGTCGAGGCCGTCCGCGGCTTGCCGGCGACCGACCTCATCCTGGACGGGGAGACGCTGTCGCTGGATGAGAGCGGGGCGCCGCGGGCGTTCCAGGACACGATGGCGCGGTTCGGTGCCGAGACGGCGCGCCGGATCGCGCTGCGCCCGTGGTTCTTCGATGTGCTCCACGTGGACGGACGTGACGTGCTCGACGAGCCGCTGTCGGTGCGGCAGCAGGAGCTGGAGCGGGTCGCGGGGCCGTGGCGGGTCCCGGCGATCACGACGGACGACCCCAGCGAGGCGGAGGAGTTCGCCGGCGCCGCGCTGGATGCCGGGCACGAGGGAGTCATGGTGAAGGACCTCGCCGCGCCCTACGTCGCGGGCCGGCGCGGCACGGCGTGGCTGAAGATCAAGCCGGTGCACACGTTCGACCTCGTCGTCCTGGCGGTGGAGGAGGGGTCAGGGCGTCGGGCGGGATGGCTGTCGAACCTGCATCTGGGCGCGTACGACCCCGAGGGGGAGTTCGGCGAACCGGGCGGCTACGTGATGGTCGGGAAGACCTTCAAGGGCCTCACCGACGAGCTGCTGCGCTGGCAGACGGAGCACTTCCCGACCATCCAGACCCGGCGCACCGCGGGCACCGTGCACGTCGCACCGGTCACCGTCGTGGAGATCGCGATCGACGGCGTGCAGCGATCGCCGCGCTATCCCGGCGGCGTCGCGCTCCGCTTCGCGCGGGTCAAGGCGTACCGGCCCGACAAGCGCCCCGTCGATGCCGACACGATCCAGCGGCTGCGCGGGATGCTGCGGGGCTGACGCCTCGGCGCCTGCGTGCGAGGATGGCGCCATGACGCGCGCGCAAGGACCGGCGTTCGGTATCGAGTACCGCAGCGCGGGGGCACTGGCCGCCCCACGCTGCGTGCTCGTGGTGCGCAGCGGCGCCATCGCCACCACCGACCCGGCCCCGCTGGTCACCGCCGAGCATCACGTGCGGCTGCTGCTGATCGCCGTCGACGAGCCCGAACTCGACGACCCGCCGACCTTCGGCGGCGAGACCCCCGCCGGCTCCACCGCGGCCGAGGTCCTCGCACTGCTGCGCGAGGAGGTGCCCGACGGACCCGTCGGGGTCGTGGGGGAGCGGGCCGCTGCCCTGTTCGCCGTCGCGCTCGCGGCGGCCCTGGGCGATCGCGCCGACCGGCTGGCGCTGGTGGGCGTGCCACTGCCGGAGACCGGCCTCGCCCGCGACCTCGTGTCGGACGCCCTCGCACGGGTCGCCGCCGACACCCTCGTCGTCAACGACTCCGCCGATGAGGCCGCCCCCGAAGACGCGGCGCGGTGGTACGCCGAACGCCTGCCGCATGCCCGGGCCGACGTGCTCAGCCGTGAGGCCGCCGGTGCCCTGGACGGCCGGCTCGGGCTCACGGCGGTGTGGCCGCGCGTGCTGGCCCATGTCGCCCCGGACACCCGGCACTGATGCGCATCGTCGTCCTCACCGGCGCCGGTATCTCCGCCGAAAGCGGCCTGGCCACCTTCCGCGACGCCGGCGGGCTGTGGGAGGGTCACTCCGTCGCCGACGTAGCCACGCCGGAGGGGTACGCCCGCGACCCCGACACCGTGCTGGCCTTCTACGACGAGCGGCGCCGCATCGCCGCATCCGCGCTCCCCAACGCCGCCCACTTCGCGCTCGCCCGGCTGGAGGAGGCGCAGGGCGACGGGCTGCTGGTGGTGACGCAGAACGTCGACGACCTGCACGAGCGGGCCGGCACGCGGCGCCTCGTGCACATGCACGGCGAGCTGTTCCGCGCGCTGTGCACGCGGTGTCACGCCCGCACCCCCTGGATCGGCGACCTGCGCGGCCGGCCGGAGTGCCCGCACTGCGGGGCGCGCGCGCTGCGGCCGGACGTGGTGTGGTTCGGCGAGATGCCGTACGGCCTGGACCGCATCGAGGAGGCGGTGAGCGAGGCCGACGTCTTCGTCTCGGTGGGCACCTCGGGGGAGGTGTATCCGGCCGCCGGGTACGCCGCGCTCGCCGCCGCGCACGGCGCGCGGACGGTCGAGCTCAACCTCGTGCCCAGCGATCCGGTGATCCCGTTCGACGAGGTCCGCGCAGGGCCGGCGACGACGGTCGTGCCGGCCTGGGTCGACGACGTCCTCGCCGAGGCCTGACGGGGCGGTCAGCTCCTCAGGAACGAGCCGCCCGCCCGCAGCCGCGACACGGCGTCGACGGTGGCGGCGAGGATCAGCACGCCGCCGGTGACGAGCAGGTTGATGCCGGCGGGCAGGTTGAGCAGGCCCAGCCCGTTGGTGATGCACGCGATCACGAGCGCGCCGATGGCGGCGTGGATGAGCCGGCCGCGGCCGCCGAACAGGCTGACACCTCCGACGACGGCGGCAGCCACCCCGCTCAGCACGATGTCACGACCCACCGTGGCGTCGACCGACCCGACGCGGGAGACGCTGAAGAGGGCGGATGCCACGGCGAGGGTGGAGCAGATCACGAACGCCCACCACTTCACCCAGCGCACCTTCACTCCCGAGCGCCGCGCCGCCTCGGCGTTGCCGCCGATGGCGTAGATGTACCGGCCGAACCGCGTGCGGTCCAGCACGAACGTCCCGAGCCACAGGATCGCGAGCGTCACCGGCACGATGACGGGCACCCCCTGCACCGCGACGACGGACTGGCCCCGGTCCTGGTTGAGGATGTAGACGAACACCCCGCCGATCACGGCGATGACGGCGAGCTTGATCCACACGAGCGACATCGCCCGGTTAGGCACGCCCGCCTTGGTGCGCCGCGCCCGATCCCAGAACGACGTGCCGGCCGAGACGGCCAGCATGACCGCCAGCATCGCCCAGCCTCCCCACACCGGCAGGTTGCCGTTCTGCAGCGCGAGGAGCTCGGGCACCTGCAGGCGGTACAGCCCGCCGTCGCCGATGATGACCAGGGCGAGTCCCTGGTAGCCGAGGAAGAGCCCGAGGGTCACCACGAACGAGGGGATCCCCACGCGCGCGACGAAGAAGCCGATGAGGGCGCCGGTGATCAGCCCGACCGCGAATCCGACCAGGAGCGCGAGAGGCCAGTCGATCCCGAACTGCGTGTTGAGCACGACGAACAGGGCCATCGCGACGCCGCCGGTCACTCCCGCCGACAGGTCGATCTCACCGAGCAGGAGGACGAACACGAGCGCCATCCCCAGCATCACGAGCGTCGCGGCCTGATTGAGCAGGTTCGCGAAATTGCGTTCGGTGAGGAAGAACGGGCTCAGCGTCGAGAAGAGCAGCGTCAGCACGACGAGCCCCCCGATGGCCGGCAGGGCGCCCATGTCGCCCGAGCGGACGCGCTGCCACCACGCCACCACCTGATCGCGCAGGCCCCCCTCCACACCGCTTCCGATGAGGTCGGCGGCCAGCGGATCCGGCGACGCGTTCGTGCGGGCGACGTGGGTCATGCCGGGTCCCCCTCGGTCGGGATGGTGTCGGTGGTCAGCAGGGGAGCGCCGGTGAGGGTCTTGGTCCCGGTGATGTAGCCCACGACGTCGTCGCGCGTGGTGTCCTGCGCGCGCACCTGGGCGACCAGCTGGCCGAGGTAGAGCACGGCGATGTCGTCGGCGACGGCGAACACGTCGGCGAGGTTGTGGCTGATCAGCACGACGGCGACCCCCTGCTGGGCCAGCCGCTCCACGAGGTGGAGCACCTGCTCGGTCTGGGCGACGCCGAGGGCGGCGGTGGGCTCGTCCAGGATCACCACGCGCGCCTTCTTCAGGACGGCCCTCGCGATGGCGACGGTCTGGCGCTGCCCGCCGGAGAGGGACGACACCTTCTGCCGCACCGATTTCACCGTGCGCACCGACAGCGAGCGCAGCGTGTCCGAGGCCTCCCGTTCCATCCGCCCCTCATCGAGGGTGCCGGTGGACAGCTCCTCGCGGCCGAGGAACATGTTCTGCACGATGTCGAGGTTGTCGCACAGCGCGAGGTCCTGGTAGACGACCTCGATCCCCAGTGCCGCGGCATCCCGGGGAGTGTGCAGGTCGCGGTGCGCGCCGTCGATGCGCACCTCGCCCCCGTCGTAGGGCTGCACCCCCGCGAGCCCTTTGATGAGGGTGGACTTGCCGGCGCCGTTGTCGCCCACGAGGGCGGTGACGGTGCCGGGGAACACCTGCAGATCCACCCCTTTGAGGACGCTGACGGGGCCGAAGGACTTCTTCACGCCGATGAGTTCGATGATCGGGTCAGTCATTGCCGCTTCCCTGCGCTGTGCCGGACCGAAACGGGGGCGCCGCGCCGGATCGACGCGGCGCCCCGCAACCCGGCGCTATTGGATGCCGTACTCGGCGCACTTGGCGGCCACGTCGCCGGTGCACACCTCGGCCGCGTCCGCATCGCCCGCTTCGATGACCGTGACGACCTCTTCGGGTCCCACCAGCTGAGGTGTGACCGCGATGTACGGCGTGCCGTCCTCGAGTTCCTGGTCGGCCTCGGGCGTCTCGCCGTTCAGGAGGGCGACGGCCACCTCGACGGCGGCGTCGGCCTCCTCCTTGACCGGCTTGTAGACGGTGGCCGTCTGCCACCCCAGGAGGATGTTCTGCAGACCGGCGACGTTGGCGTCCTGGCCCGAGACGGCGACTCCGGTGAGGTTGTTGTTCTGCAGGACCTTGATGACCCCGGCGGCGTTGGTGTCGTTGGCCGCCCACACGCCGTCCACCTGCCCGCCCAGAGACGTCAGCGCCTGCTCGAAGTTGGTCTGCGACTTCGCCTGGTCCCAGATCCCGGGGGGCTCGGCGGCGGGGGTGATGCCCGCGCCCTCCATGACCTCCACGGCGCCCTCCTTGAACATCGCGGCGTTGCCGTCGCTGGGGTCGCCGCCCATGTACACCACGACGGCGGAGGCCGGATCCTTGCCGGCAGCCTCCAGCCCGTCCAGCACCGCCTGCCCCTCCAGTCGGCCGACCTCGACGTTGTCGAACGAGACGTAGTAGTCGGCGCCCGCGAAGGGCCGGTCGTACGCGATGACGGGGATGCCCTCGGCGGTCGCCTTGGCGGCGACGGCTTCGGCGGCGCCCTGGAAGTCGGCCAGCAGCATGACGCCGCACCCCTGTGTGAGCTGCTGATCGGCGATCGTGGAGTACTTGTTCATGTCGCCCTGCGCGTTCTGGATGTCGACGTCGAATCCGGCTTCCTCCAGGCCCTCCTGCAGGTACTTGCGGTCGAAGTTCTCCCACCGCGGAGACGACACCGCGTCGGGGAGGATCACGCACGCCCGGTCTGCAGCCTCTCCGCCACCCCCTTCCGAGGAGCCGCCACCGCCGGACCCGGCACAACCTGCGAGCAGGACCGCCGCCGCCCCTGAGAGCGCTACCACGGCGGACAAGGAGCGTCGGTTCATTTCTGACCCTTCGTCGGTGTGAGGTCTCACCTCGTTCCGCGCACGGCCCCGTGCGTGGTGCACCCATGATGCTCGCGTGGCGGGGCGAGCGCACGAGCGGGAGGTCACGTTTCGGTAACCACTTCCGCCCGGCGGCGGCGTCCCGCCCCGACGCGGTGGGGTCAGGAGGGGCGCGGAACGGCCCGGACGAGCACCACGTGCGACGCCTCGTCCACCTCGACCACGGCCGGGTGGGCCTTGACGAAGTCGGAGAATCCGCGGAATCCGAGCGCCTTCTCACTGAACGCGGGGTCCAGCCGCTTCATGAGGTCCTTCACGGCGGATGCGTGCACCCAGTCGCCCTCGGCGCGCTCCTGCTCCAGCTGCAAGGCCCGTTCGAGGAGGTTCACGGCGGGGTCGCTCGACCGCTTGCGGGCCCGCGGCCGGCTGGGGGCGGCATCCTTCTTCGCGGCGGGCTCGCGGACGACCCCCGGCAGGGAGTCGTACGCGTCGAAGCGGTCGCACGCGGCGGCGAGGGATTTGGCGGTGGAGCCGGCGACGCCGACCCCGACGACGTAGCGACCGAGCCGCTTGCAGCGCTGCGCGAGCGGGACGTAGTCGGAATCGCCCGCCACGATCACCACGTGCGTGAGGTCGGGCAGACGGAACATGTCCTCCACCGTGTCGACGGCGAGACGGATGTCGGCGCCGTTCTTGGCGTACGCGGCGGCGGGGAACAACTGCACGAGGTCGACCGCGCGGGCGACGAGCTGCGTGCGGTACTCGGCGTTGACCGGCGCCGACCAGTCGGCGTACGCGCGCGTGAGCACGAGGGTCCCGAACGACGCGGCGTAGTCGATGATCGCGCCCACATCGATCGTGGCCGAACTCAGCCGCTCGGCGATCTCCGGATCGGTGGGCTTCTCGGCGATGCGCGAGCGGTCGCGCGAATAGGCGTTGCGCCCGTGCACCCGGTCGTACCAGGACATCACGATGTTGTCGAAGTCGAGGTAGACGGCGACGCGGGCAGTGTGGGAATCGGGCATGCTCTCCAGTCTGACGGGTCAGTGCTCTCCCGGATACCGCAGGCCGATCTCCGCCCGCACCCGGTCGAGGGTCCGCATGATCTCCACCGACTCCGCGAGGGGGAGGACGTCGCCGCTGAGCCGGCCGGAGGCGACGAGTTCTTCGACGTGCTGCGCCTGGAACTGCTTGCCGCCGCCCGCCACGGAGTTCTCGTACCGCTCGACCACGGTGCCGTCGGCGGCCACCACCTGGAACGACGTGGGCGTGTACCAGACGCGGTCGATGTCGATGCGGGCCTCGGTGCCGACGATGCTCGCCCGGTTCGGGCCGGCCCCGCGCGAGGAGGACAGCGTCGTGGACAGCGCTCCGGACGCGTGGGTGAAGATCGTGGCGACCTCGGTGTCGGCGCCGGTGTCGGCGAAGCGCGCGCTCGCGGCGATCGTGACGGGCGCCCCGAGGATGTCGTGCACGAAGGAGATCGGATAGATCCCCAGGTCCAGCAGCGCGCCGCCGCCGAGGGCCAGGTCGTTCAACCGGTGGGAGGGGTCGGTGGGGAGTCTCTGCGTGTGCTCGGCCGTGACGGTGCGGATCTCGCCGAGCGTGCCGGCTGCGACGATCTCGCGGATGCGGGCCATGTGCGGCAGGAACCGGGTCCACATCGCCTCCAGCGCCACGAGCCCGCGCTCCTCCGCGCGCTCGCGCACGCGCTCGGCCTCGTCGCCGGTGAGGGTGAAGGGCTTTTCCACCAGGACGTGCTTGCCGGAGTCCAGCGCGAGGAGGGCGTTCTCGGCGTGGGCGGGATGCGGGGTCGCCACGTAGACGATGTCGACCTCCGGATCGGCGACGAGCGCCTCGTACGACCCGTGCGCCCGCGCCAGGCCGAACTCGCGCGCGAAGGCCTCGGCCGACTCCGCCCGACGGGATCCGACCGCCGTGACCAGGTGCCCGGCGCCCTGGAGCTCGCGCGTGAAGGAGTGGGCGATGCCGCCGGTGGCCAGGATCCCCCAGCGAAGTCTGCTCATGCCCCGAGCGTACCGACGGTTCTAGGCTCGTCGCGTGACCCCGACCGACCGCTTCCGCGAGTTGCTGCGCATCCCCACCGTCTCCTACGCCGACGCCACGCGGATCGATCCCGACGCGTTCGCGAGCTTCCGCGCGGCGCTGGAGCGCCTGTACCCCCGTACGCACGCGCGGCTCGAGCGGGAGATCGTCGGCGACGGCGCCCTGCTGTACCGCTGGCCGGGGTCGGCGTCGGAGGAGCCGCTCGTGCTGATGGCGCATCAGGACGTCGTGCCGGTGGTGCCGGGGGAGTGGGGCCATGCCCCCTTCGACGCCGACATCGTCGGCGAGGGGGAGGACGCATCCATCCACGCGCGCGGCGCGATCGATGACAAGGGCGCGCTGGTGGCGATCCTGGAGGCGGTCGAGGCGCTGCTGCAGGAGGGGGTGACGCCGCCCCGTGACGTGTACCTCGCCTTCGGTCACGACGAGGAGACGCGCGGTACGGGCGCACAGGCCCTCGCGGCGCTGCTGCGCGAACGCGGCGTGCGGCCCGGGCTCGTGCTGGATGAGGGCGGGGCGGTCGTCACGGGCGTGCTCCCCGGGCTGTCGGCACCGGCAGCCATGATCGGGGTCGCCGAGCGCGGCATCGCGACCTTCGTCCTCACCGCGCGCGAAGCCGGCGGCCACGCCTCCACCCCACCGCGCATGCCGGCCACCGCTCGCCTGGCCCGCGCGGTCGACCGCATCCGCCGCCGCCCGTTCCCCGTGCGCCTGGCACCGCCGGTGCGCGCACTGCTGGCCACCGCGGCACCCCATGTCGCCCAGCCGCTGCGGAGCGTGTTCGCCTCCGCCGGCGTGCTCGCGCCCGTGCTCACGCGCGTGCTCGCGGCGCTCGGACCCGAGACCAACGCGCTCGTGCGCACGACCGCCGTCGCGACCGAGCTCACCGGCGCGACGGGACGCAACGTCCTGGCCACCACGGCGCGGGCGTGGGTGAACGTGCGCCTGGTGACCGGCGACAGCCTGGAAGCGGCGGAGCGGCACCTGCGTCGTGCGATCGGCGATCCTCTTGTGGAGATCGAGGTGGAGGACGGGTCCGAACCCTCACCCGTGTCGCCGTGGCGCGGTGAGGCGTGGCGACGGCTCGCCCGCACGGTCACGGCGACCCTCGGCGACGAGGTGGTCCCGCTGCCCTACGTCCAGCTGGGAGCCAGCGACAGCCGCTGGTTCACCGCGCTCACCGACACGGTGTACCGCTTCACCCCGTTCCGGCTCTCGCGCGCCGAACGCGACGCCCTGCACGCCGCGGACGAGCGCATCGGCGTCGAGGTGTGGCTGCGGGGGATCGGGTTCTACCGCGAGCTCATCATCGCCCGGTAGCCGGCCGCCGCGGCGGTTCGTCCGAGACTCCCAGGAGGAACGCCGCGATGTGCGCGGCGGGAGCCTCCAGCGCCGGGCCGGAGCCGAAGCTCCATGCGGCGTCCGTGGCTCGCACGGTGTGCCCGCGCACCGCGGCGCGCCGATCGGCGGGAGCGGCAGCCGACGCATACAGCGCCGCCGCGCCTGCCGTGTACGGGTCCACTCCGGGCTCGGCGGACAGATCCCGCGCGAGCCGCAGGAGCGCCTCGACCCCGGCGGCCAGTTCACGGATGCTGCGCCGGCGACCGGCGCGCACCTGCTGCGCGGCCGCCCGCAGGCGCTCCGGCGCCGCGCCCGGGGCGGCCTCCGCCCGCAGGCGCGCGACGGCCAGGAACGACTCGGCGAGGGCCGGAGCGGTGTCCGCGGCGTCGGCCGTCAGATCGGCGATGAGATCGGCGGCGCGGTCCACGACGTCGGCGAGCGCGCCGCGCCGGTCGCCCGACACGGACGTGTCGTCGCCGTGACCGCGCTGACTCAGCGGGAGGTGGCGCGCGAAGTCGGACACGCGCACAGTGTAGGCATGTGACAAGCGTGTGACAGAATCCCTCCGAACGATCGACTCGTGTGACTGTCACATCCGGCCACCTCGAGTCGCCGGGATCGGTGCCGAGGGGGCGGTGTGAGCGAGGACGCGAACGGGCGCCGCCCGAGCATCCGCGACGTCGCGCGCCTGGCCGACGTGTCGCACCAGACCGTCTCGCGCGTCCTGAACAACCACCCCAGCATCCGCCCGGAGACCCGCGCGCGGGTGCTCGAGGTGATGACGCGGCTGCAGTACAGCCCCAACCGCGCCGCCCGGGCGCTGGTGACCTCGCGGTCGCAGACGATCGGGATCCTCTCCGCCTCCAGCACGCAGTACGGTCCGGCCTCCAGCATCGCCGCCATCGAGGCGGCGGCGCGGGCGCGGGGGTACTGGGTCAGCACCGCCAACATCGATGCGCGTCAGCCGGACTCCATCGCGCAGGGTCTGCGCCACCTGACGGCCCAGTCCATCGAGGGGCTCGTCGTCATCGCGCCGCAGGTGCGGGTCATCCGGGCGATCGCCGCCCAGCAGCTGGACGTGCCGTACGTGACGCTGCAGTCCACGGTGCTGGATCCCGGGCACACCCTCTCGGTGGATCAGATCGCCGGTGCACGCCTGGCCACACGGCACCTGATCGAGCTCGGCCACCGTGAGATCTACCATCTCGCTGGCCCGCAGGACTGGGTGGAGGCCGAGGCCCGCATGCGCGGTTTCCTCGAGGAGATGTCCGCGCAGGACCTTCCCACCACGGCGCCGATCCTCGGGGACTGGACCGCGGATTTCGGCTACTACGCCGGCCGCGAGCTGCTGCGCGTGCGCGATTTCACGGCGATCTTCTCCTCCAACGACCAGATGGCGCTGGGGTTGCTGCACGCCGTGCGGGATGAGGGGCTCGACGTTCCCGGCGACATCAGCATCGTGGGGTTCGACGACATCCCCGAGGCCGCCCATTTCGCGCCGCCCCTCACGACCGTCCGGCAGGATTTCGGCGAACTGGGGCGTCGCTGCGTCGACCTCCTGCTGGGCACGGCGGATCCGTCCGCGGAGCCGGTGAGCGCAGCGATCGAGCCGGAACTGATCGTGCGCGCCTCCACCGGGCGTGCCGTCGCGCTCTGACCGCCGTTACCGGAATGAGACCGACGGTTCTGGCCCCGCCCCCCGCAGGTATGGCTATAGTTTCTCGATGTGAACGGTCACATGGCCGTTCGACGGTTGACGAAGGAGTCCGACGGAATGCCCACGACCCACTCCGATGGCCAGGATGCGTACGTCGTGAGCGCGCGCACCGAAGTGGCGGTCGCACGCGCACGCGCCGAGGTCGCAGCGCTGCACGGTGAGCTCGTCCGCTACGGCCTGGTCGTGTGGACCGGGGGCAACGTGTCCGCCCGCGTGCCCGGTGCCGAGCTCTTCGTGATCAAGCCGTCGGGGGTGTCGTACGACGACCTCGCCCCCGAGAACATGATCCTGTGCGATCTGGACGGCGCGGTGATCCCCGGAACGCCCGGCAGTGACCGGTCACCGTCGAGCGACACCGCCGCGCACGCCTACGTGTACCGCAACATGCCGGAGGTCGGCGGCGTCGTGCACACGCACTCCACCTTCGCCACGGCATGGGCCGCGCGCGGTGAGGAGATCCCGTGCGTGATCACCGCTATGGCGGATGAGTTCGGCGGGCCGATCCCGGTCGGCCCCTTCGCGATCATCGGCGACGACTCGATCGGCCGCGGAATCGTCGAGACCCTGCGCGGTCACCGCTCGCGCGCGGTCCTCATGCAGAATCACGGGCCGTTCACGATCGGCTCCAGTGCGCGCGATGCCGTCAAAGCGGCCGTGATGCTCGAAGACGTCGCCCGCACCGTCCACCACGCCCGGCAGGGCGGGGAGCTCCTCCCTCTCCCGCCCGAGGCGATCGACCGGCTCTTCGACCGTTACCAGAACGTCTACGGCCAGCAGTCGCACAACTGAATACTCCACACCACGACGAAGACGTCCCATGAAAGGACACCCAGTGAAGGCGAAGAAGGTTCTTCTCGCAACGATCGCCGCCGGCGCGCTCATGCTCTCGGCCTGCAGCGGCGGGGGCAGCGGCAGCGGCGACAGCGGCGGCGGTGACGGCGGCCTCATCGGCGTCGCGATGCCCACCAAGAGCTCCGAGCGGTGGATCCAGGACGGCAACGCCGTCAAGGAGACGCTCGAGGAGCAGGGATTCACGGTCGACCTGCAGTACGCCGAGGACGACATCCCCACCCAGGTCTCGCAGATCGAGAACATGATCACGAAGGGTGCCGAGGCGCTCATCGTCGCCTCGATCGACGGCACGACGCTCTCGGAGGTGCTGCAGAACGCGGCCGACGCCGACATCCCCGTCATCGCCTACGACCGCCTCATCCGCGACTCGGAGAACGTCGACTACTACGCCTCGTTCGACAACTTCCTCGTCGGACAGCAGCAGGCGTGGTCGGTGCTCGCAGGCCTCGGCCTGTCCGACCTGGAAGGCGAACCCGCCGCCGACGCGCCGGCCGGGCCTTTCAACATCGAGCTGTTCGCCGGATCGCTCGACGACAACAACGCGACCTTCTTCTGGGACGGCGCCATGAGCGTGCTGGAGCCGCTCATCGACGACGGCACCCTCGTGGTGCAGTCGGGCCAGACCGACATCGAGCAGGCGGCAACGCTGCGCTGGGACGGCGAGACGGCCCAGAGCCGCATGGAGGACATCCTCACCGCCAACTACTCCGACGGCACGCAGGTCGACGCGGTGCTCTCCCCGTACGACGGCATCTCGCGCGGCATCATCTCCGCCCTCACCGACGCCGGCTACACCGTCGGCGAGGAATGGCCCGTCATCTCCGGTCAGGACGCCGAGGTCGACTCGGTCAAGGCGATCCTCTCGGGTGAGCAGTACGCGACGATCTTCAAGGACACCCGCGAGCTCGCGAAGGTCGCCGCCGACATGGCGGTCGCCGTCCTCGAAGACGAAGAGCCCGAGGTCAACGACACCGAGACGTACGAGAACGGCGTGAAGGTCGTGCCGTCCTACCTCCTGTCGCCGGTCCCGGTCGTCGCCGACAACGTCGAGCAGTCGCTGGTGGACACCGGCTACTGGACCGCCGAGGAGCTCGGCCTGTAAGGTCCGATCCGCTCCGGCGATGGACGGGGGCTCCGGTCCCCGTCCATCGCCACGGCTCACACAGCCCATCCACGAGGAAGTCGGAGACGTGTCAGAGAACATCCTGGAGATGCGCGGCATCACCAAGACCTTCCCGGGAGTGAAGGCCTTGTCGAACGTCACGCTCGCCGTGCGGTCGGGGGAGATCCATGCGATCTGCGGTGAGAACGGCGCGGGCAAGTCCACGCTCATGAAGGTGCTGTCGGGCGTGTACCCGCACGGCACCTACGACGGCGAGATCGTGTTCGCGGGCGAGGAGGTGCAGTTCCGCAGCCTCCGCGACAGTGAGGCCAAGGGGATCGTCATCATCCACCAGGAGCTGGCGCTGAGCCCCTACCTCTCCATCGCCGAGAACATCTTCCTGGGCAACGAGCGCACCAACGCCGGGCTCATCGACTGGAACAAGACCAACTTCGAAGCGGCGAAGCTGCTCAAGCGCGTGGGGCTGCGCGACAACCCCACGACCAAGATCAGCCAGATCGGCGTCGGCAAGCAGCAGCTCGTGGAGATCGCCAAGGCGCTGTCCAAGGACGTCAAGCTCCTCATCCTCGACGAGCCGACCGCCGCCTTGAACGACGAGGACTCCGCCCACCTGCTGGAGCTCATCCTCCAGCTCAAGGAGGAGGGCGTGACCTCGATCATCATCAGCCACAAGCTCAACGAGATCAAACGCGTCGCCGACAGTGTCACCGTCATCCGCGACGGCAAGTCGATCGAGACGATCGCCAAGGCCGAGGTGACCGAGGACCGCATCATCAAGGACATGGTGGGCCGCGACCTCGAGCACCGCTATCCCGACCACGAACCGCAGATCGGCGAGGAGCTGCTGCGCGTGGAGGACTGGACGGCCCACCATCCGCAGGACCCGTCCCGCGTGATCGTCGACAAGGTGTCCCTCACCGTCCGGGCGGGGGAGATCGTCGGGATCGCCGGGCTCATGGGTGCCGGCCGCACCGAGTTCGCGATGAGCCTGTTCGGCCGCAGCTACGGCACGCGCATCTCCGGCCGGGTGTTCATGCGCGGCAAGGAGATCAAGACCCGCACGGTGTCCGAGGCCATCGACCACGGTCTCGCGTACGCCACCGAGGACCGCAAGACCTACGGCCTGAACCTCATCGAAGACATCAAGCGCAACATCTCGATGGCATCGCTGCGCAAGCTCGAGAAAGGCGGGCTCGTCAACGACAACGAGGAGTTCCGCGTCGCGAACGAGTACCGGCGCGACCTGAACATCAAGGCGCCCAGCGTCCTGGCCAGAACCGGCAAGCTCTCCGGCGGCAACCAGCAGAAGGTCGTGCTGTCGAAGTGGATCTACTCCGACCCCGACGTGCTGATCCTGGACGAACCCACGCGCGGTATCGACGTGGGCGCGAAGTACGAGATCTACACGATCATCAACCGGCTGGCGGCCGAGGGCAAAGGCATCATCGTGATCTCCTCCGAGCTGCCCGAACTGCTCGGCATCTCCGACCGCGTGTACGCGCTGTCGGAGGGGCGGATCACCGGCGAGCTGCCCATCGACGAGGCCACGCCCGAATCCGTCCTCAAGCTCATGACCATGGAGAACCCCCGCTGACGGGCGTTCCGGGAGAAGCGAAATGACACTCACCAACAGCACCCCCACCGAGGCCGTCGGCGCGAACATCAACCCGCCCGAGAACCGGTTCACACGGTGGTTCACGCACCTGCTCACCGACCTCGGCCGCAACGGCATCTTCATCGCGCTCATCGCGGTCGTGGCGCTGTTCGCGATCCTGACCGACGGCATCCTCCTGCGGCCGCAGAACATCTCCAACCTGGTGGTCCAGAACGGCTACATCCTCGTGCTGGCCATCGGCATGGTGATGGTCATCATCGCCGGTCACATCGACCTGTCGGTGGGATCGGTCGCGGCCTTCGTCGGCGCGCTGTCGGGCGTGTTCGCGGTGAAGATGGGGATGCCGTGGTGGCTGGCCATCCTGCTGTCCCTCCTCATCGGCGCCCTCGTGGGTGCGTGGCAGGGGTTCTGGATCGCCTACGTCGGGATACCCGCGTTCATCGTGACCCTCGCCGGCATGCTGATCTTCCGGGGTCTCGCCCTCGTCGTCCTGGGCAACGCCAACATCGGGTCGTTCCCGACCGAGTACCGGGCACTGGGGAACGGATTCCTGTCGGGGTTGTTCGGCGAGACCGAACCAGACCTCTTCACCCTCGCCATCGGGGCGGTGGCCATCGTGGCCCTCGTCGTCCAGCAGCTGCGTACGCGCGCGGGCCGCGCCAAGTACGGCCAGGAGGTCGAGCCCCTCGTATGGGTCATCGGCAAGCTCGTGCTCGTGGCCGCGGCCATCGCGTTCTTCACCTACTCACTCGCGTCGTACAAGGGCATCCCCGTGACCCTCATCGTGCTGGCCGCTCTCGTGATGATCTATGGGATCGTCATGAACCGCACGGTGTTCGGCCGTCACATCTACGCCATGGGCGGCAACCGGCACGCGGCCGAGCTGTCGGGCATCAAGACGCGGCGCGTGGACTTCTGGCTGTTCGTCAACATGGGCTTCCTCGCGGCGCTGGCCGGCCTCATCTTCACCGCGCGACTCAACCTCGCCGGCCCGAAGGCCGGCGACGGGTTCGAGCTCGAGGCCATCTCTGCCGCGTTCATCGGCGGGGCCGCGGTGCAGGGCGGCGTCGGCACGATCGGCGGCGCGATCATCGGTGGCCTCATCATCGGCGTGCTCAACAACGGCATGTCGATCCTGGGCATCGGCATCGACTGGCAGCAGGCCGTGAAGGGTCTCGTGCTGCTGCTGGCCGTCGCCTTCGACGTCTACAACAAGCGCCGCTCCGGCAACTGAGCCCGGTCAGGGCAGCAGGACGATCTTCCCGTCGGTGCCCTCGGCGACCATGCGCTGGGCGTCGGGGGCATCGGACAGCGGCAGGGCGGGGCCGAGCTCGACCGAGAACGCGCCGGCGGCCACGAGGCCGAGCGTCACGGGGATCGCCTCGCGCCGCCACGCGGCCTCCTGGGCGGTCAGCGGACGCGGGCTGCCGCCGCGGAACGCCCGGATCCCGAGCTCGTCGGCGTCGGCCCCGCGGACGAGCGTCACGATGCGCGAGCGGTCGGCGACGAGCTCCAGCGGGGTCTGCACGGCCTCGTCGGTGCCGACGCAGTCCAGCGCCGCCGTGATCCCCTCCGGCGCCGCATCCCGCACGCGGTCGGTGAGCCCCTCGCCGTAGGGCACCGTCGTCGCGCCCAGCTCCCGTACGCCCGGCGCGCGCCGGTCCGAGGAGGTCGCGATCACGCGCGCGCCCCACAGCACGGCGTACTGCACGGCGGCGCGGCCCACCGCGCCGGATCCGCCGTGGACGAGGAGGGTGTCGCCGGGGCCCACCCGCAGCGACCGCAGCGACTGATAGGCGGTCCCGGCGGGGACCCCGAGCGCCGCCGCCTGCGCCGCACTCACCGAGGGCGGGCGGGGGACGACGGATGGGGCGGGCACGATGATCTCGTCGGCATACGTGCCGAGGGTGTCGAAGACGGCCACCGGCAGGCCGGGGCGGAAACCGTCGACCTCGGGGCCGACCTCGACCACGACGCCCGCGCCGTCCGCCCCGGTCCGGCGCGGCTCGTGGATGGGCGGGCTCGCACGGCGACCCGAGCGCAGCTTCGCGTCGACGGGGTTGACCCCGGCGGCTTCGACGCGGATCCGCAGCTGGCCGGGGCCCGGCCGGCCCGAGGGGATCTCGACCATCCGCAGCACCTCCGGTGCTCCGAACTCGGTGTACACGACGGCGTGCGGCATGGCGTCCCCTTTCCGCCGCCGAGCCTACCCGCGCGCGGCCGGGGTCCCCGCCTCGCGCAGGGCCTTCGCGATCCGCTGCGGGGAGACCGCCTCGGCGGTGCCCAGGCGCTGCGCGAACAGGCTCACGCGCAGCTCTTCCAGCAGCCACCGCGCATGCACGAGGCCCGCGGGGGCGCCGGGGGCGGGCGGGATCGTCCCGCCGGCTTCGGTGTAGGCCGCGGCGGCGCGTTCGTACTCGTTCTGCCGCTGGCGGTCGCGTCCCGGGTTGTCGGGGAGACTCTGCAGCCGCTCCAGCGCCCCGGCGAGGTACCGCGGTACGTGGGCGAGGCGCGCGAGGCCGATCGCGGAGACGAAACCGGGGAAGACCAATCCGCCCAGCTGCGCCCGCACGTCGCCGAGCGCGCCCAGGAGCGCCATCGAGGTCTGCCCCTTCAGCGCGCGGTCCACCTCCCGGGCCGCCGTGAGCACACGGGCCGCGAGCGACACCGCGGCGAAGGTGTCGTCCACCACGACGGCCGACAGGCGATCCCGCACCGCCTCGAAGGCCGCGCGCGTGCGGACGCCCGCCTCGCGCTCGAGCACCGCATCGGCCACAGCTCCCCGGGCGTCCTCGATGAGCGCCTTCGCGTTCGGATACGGGGATGCGGCGAGGGCGAGCTTCTCCGTCGAGGTGAGGTGCTCCAGCACATAGGGGGCGGGGGAGGCGACGGCCAGGAGGAGCAGGCGTCGCACGCCCGCGCGGGTGAGGCGCGCCGCATCCGCGGGTGTCGCCTCCAACCGCAGCGACACGCTCGCGCCCTCGTCGACGACGGCGGGGTAGCCGCGCACGACGCCTCCGGCCACCCGGGTGTCCACGACGTCGGGGAGGTCACCGAAGTCCCAGTCCGTCACACCGGTGCGTGCGGGGAAGGCGGCCGCAGACCCCGGCGCGGTCGCCGCCGCGACCCGCGCCGAGCTCCGCTCGATCGTCGCGGCGACGCTGGAGCGGGCGCGGTCGGCCAGGCGCGCCTGGAGGGCGGCGAGGTCGCGGTCGGTGCCGGCGGTGCGTCCGCGCGCGTCGACGGCGCGGAAGGTGGGCAGCAGGTGGCTGGGCACGCGTTCGAGGTCGAAGTCGGTCGCGCGCACCGGCTGGTTCGCGACCCGCTGCACCTGCGTGGCGAGGGCTTCCACCAGGCTCATCGCGGGGAGCCCGTCGGTGTCCTCGGGCCCGCGGCCGACCAGCTCGGCCGAGAACCTCTCGGCCCAATCGGCGGCGGGCACGACGTTGCGGCGGATCGCCTTGGGCAGGGCGCGCAGCAGCGCCGTCACGAGCTGGTCGCGCAGCCCGGGCACCTGCCAGTCGAATCCGTCCGGCCGCAGCTGGGCCAGGAGTGCCAGCGGCACGAGCACCGTGAGGCCGTCGTCGGGGGCGCCAGGCTCGAAGCGGTACGACAGCGACAGGGTCTGATCGCCCTGGCGCCACCGGGAGGGGAAGCCGCGGTCGTCGGCGCGCGCGGCGTCGCCGGTGAGGTCGGCCTCCGTGAGATCGAGCAGGTGCGGGGTCCGTGCGGCGGCGTCGCGCCACCACCGCTCGAACGAGCGCACGTCGAAGACGTCGGCGGGGACGCGGGCGTCGTAGAACGCGAACACCGCTTCGTCGCCGACGAGGATGTCGCGGCGGCGCTCGCGCTCCTCGATCTTCTCCAGCCGCCGGCGCTGCTCGGCGTTGCGGCGCAGGAACGCCGTGAGCCGCTTGTCCAGGGCCGCCGCATCCCACTCGCCCTCGACGAGCGCGTGGCGCAGGAACATCTCGCGCGCGAGCGGCCGGTCGAAGCGGGCCAGCTGCACGCGCCGGCGCGGCACGATCTCCACGCCGAACAGCGTGATCTTCTCGTAGGCCGAGGCGGCGCCGGCGCTCTTGGACCAGTGCGGGTCGCTGAGCGACCGCTTGGCGAGGTCGCCGGCGAGGTCCTCAGCCCACGCGGGATCGATCGCGGCCACGGTGCGGGCGAACAGACGCGAGGTCTCCACGAGTTCGGCGGCCATCACCGCGTGCGGCCGCTTCTTCCGCAGGCCCGAGCCGGGGAAGATCGCGAAGCGCGCGCCCCGCGCTCCGATGTACTCGCCCTTGCTCGGGCGGCCGTCGCCGGGCGACTTCGGCGTGCGGCGGTCTTTCGGCGGGTTCGCGGTGCGCGCGTCGAGGATGCCGATCTGCGACAGCAGCCCGGCGAGGATCGCCCGGTGGATGGCGTCCCCGGCCTCGTGCCCGTCCGGCCCGGCCTCGCGCGAGGAGCGCGGCCCCCCGAGCACGCTGCGCAGCTGCCGGTGCACGTCCACCCACTCGCGCACGCGGACGTAGTTGAGGAATTCGCTGCGGCACAGGCGCCGGAAGGCGCTGGAGCCGAGCTCGGCCTGCTTCTCCTGCAGGTGGTTCCACAGGTTCAGCAGGGTGAGGAAGTCGCTCGTGGGGTCGGTGAACCGCGCGTGCAGGCGGTCGGCCTCCTCCCGGCGCTCCTCCGGCCGTTCGCGCACGTCCTGGATCGACAATCCCGCGACGATGGGCAGCACCTCGCCGAGGGTGCCGTTGTCGCGGGCTTCCAGCAGCATCCGGGCGAAGCGGGGGTCTATCGGCAGGCGTGCGATCTCGCGGCCGATTCTCGTCAGTCGCGGGCTCTCGCCGCTGCGGCCCACGGTGATGGCGCCGAGCTCGGTCAGCAGATCGCTCGCGGCCTTCACCCCGCGGGAATCGGGCTTCGTGAGGAAGGGGAAGGCTGCGATGTCGCCGAAACCGAGCGCAAGCATCTGCAGCAGAACCGACGCGAGCGACGTGCGCAGGATCTCCGGCTCGGTGTACTCCGGCCGCCGGGTGAAGTCCTCCTCCGAGTACAGGCGGATCGCCACGCCCGGGGCGGTGCGGCCGGCGCGACCCGAGCGCTGCTGCGCGGAGGCCTGCGAGACCGCCTCGATCGGCAGACGCTGGATCTTCGAGCGGGCGCTGTACCGCGAGATCCGCGCCGTGCCGGTGTCGACGACGTACCGGATGCCGGGGACGGTCAGGCTCGTCTCGGCGACGTTGGTGGCCAGGATCACCCGCCGCCGCACACCCGCCACGCGGGACGGCTCGAACACGCGGTGCTGCTCGGCGGCGGACAGGCGTCCGTACAGGGGGAGCACCTCGGTGGGCGCGGCGTCCTTGGCGTACGCGCCGCGCACGGCGTCGGCGGCGTCGCGGATGTCCGCCTCGCCGGGGAGGAACACCAGCACGTCGCCGGGCGGCTCGCGGTCGAGCTCGCGCAGCGCCGTGACGATGCCGCCCACCTCGTCCGCGTCGTCCTCGGCCGCGCCCTCCGGCACGAGCGGGCGGTAGCGGATGTCGACGGGGTAGGTGCGGCCGGACACCTCCACGATGGGCGCCGGAGCGCCTGCCGCATCCGCGAAGTGCGTCGCGAAGCTCTGCGGGTCGATCGTCGCCGACGTCACGAGAACCTTGAGGTCGGGCCGCTCGGGCAGGATGCGGCGGAGGTAGCCGAGGAGGAAGTCGATGTTGAGCGAGCGCTCGTGGGCCTCGTCGATGATGATCGTGTCGTAGCGGCGCAGCAGCCGGTCGCGGTGGATCTCGTTGAGCAGGATCCCGTCGGTCACGAGCGCGACGCGCGTGTCGGCGGAGACGTTGTCGGTGAAGCGCACCTTGTAACCCACCGTGGTGCCCAGCGGCACCTGCATCTCCTCGGCGATCCGCTCGGCGATCGTGCGCGCGGCGATCCGGCGCGGCTGCGTGTGCGCGATGTGCGTGCGGCCGAGCTCGAGGCAGATCTTCGGCAGCTGCGTCGTCTTGCCCGAGCCGGTCGCACCGGCCACGATCACGACCTGGTGGTCCCGAATGGCGCGCGCGATCTCCTCCCGGGCGGCGCTGACGGGCAGCTCCGGCGGGTACGCGATCACGGGTTCGGGCGAGGACACAGCCTTCGATCGTATCCCGCCGCCGCCCCGCCCTGCCCGCCGCATCCCGAGACACCACATTCCGGCTGAGACGCCATGCGTCGCCCGGTGTCTCAGTCGGAATGTGATGCCTCGCCTGCGGGGGTGACGTCAACCCCCGCTCGCGGCGGCGGGCGCGGCTCCTAGGCTGAGGGCATGACGATTCCCATGGTTGCGCTCAACGACGGCAACAGCATCCCCCAGCTCGGCTACGGTGTCTTCCTGGTTCCGCCGGATGACACCGAGCGGGCGGTCACCGAAGCACTCGAGGTGGGATACCGCCACATCGACACCGCCGCGATCTACGGCAACGAGAAGGGCGTGGGCGCGGCGATCGCCGCCAGCGGGATCCCGCGCGACGAGCTGTTCATCACCACGAAGCTCTGGAACGACCGCCACGACGGCGAAGAGCCGCACGCGGCCATCGCCGAGAGCCTGGAGAAGCTCGGCCTGGAGCAGGTGGACCTCTACCTCATCCACTGGCCCACCCCGGCGAAGGACAACTACCTCCACGCGTGGGAGAAGATGATCGAGATCCGGGATGCGGGGCACACGCGCTCCATCGGCGTCTCGAACTTCCTCGTGCCCCACCTGGACCGCATCGTCGAGGCCACCGGCGTCACCCCCGTCGTCGACCAGATCGAGCTGCACCCGGCCTACTCGCGCAGCGACATCGTCGAGTGGGGCGCGGCGCACGACATGCACATCGAGTCGTGGGGGCCGCTCGGGCAGGGCAAGTACGACCTGTTCGGCATCCGCGCCGTCGCCGAGGCCGCCGCCGCGCACGGCAAGACGCCCGCCCAGGCGGTGCTGCGCTGGCACATCCAGCGCGGGTTCATCGTCTTCCCCAAGTCGGTGCGCCGCGAGCGCCTGGAGGAGAACTTCGACATCTTCGACTTCGAGCTCAGCGACGCAGAGATGGCCGCGATCGACTCCATCGACCCGCAGGACGGGTCGGGCCGCGTCGCGTCGCACCCGGATGAGGTGAACTGAGCTGAACCGCCTCGCGAACGCCTCCAGCCCCTACCTGCGGCTCCACGCGACCAACCCGGTCGCGTGGTACCCGTGGGGCCCGGAGGCGTTCGCCGAGGCGCAGCGCCGCGACGTGCCGGTGCTCGTGTCGATCGGGTACTCCACGTGCCACTGGTGCCACGTCATGGCGCGGGAGTCCTTCGCCGACGACGCGACCGCCGCGATCATCAACGACGGATTCGTGGCGATCAAGGTCGACCGTGAGGAGCATCCCGACGTGGATGCCGCGTACCTCGACGCCGCGTCGGCGTTCACGCGCAACCTCGGCTGGCCGCTGACGGTGTTCACCACTCCCGGCGGCGCGGTGTTCTACGCGGGGACGTACTGGCCGGACGAGGCGCGCGGGGGGATGCCGGCCTTCCGTGACGTGCTCGCCGCGGTGCGCGAGGCGTGGACGCAGCGGCGCGGCGAGGTCGAGCGCACCGGCGAGGCCCTGCGCCAGGCGATCGCCGAGGCCGCGACGCCCGGCGCCGACGCGCCGCCGTCGCTGGCGGAGCTCGCCGCCGCCGCACGCGGGCTCGTCGCCGCCGAGGATCGCGAGTTCGGCGGATTCGCCGCGGGCCTGGGGATGGAGACGCCGAAGTTCCCCAACGTCCCGGTGCTGCGCTTCCTCGCGTGCGAGGCGCTCGCCGAGGCCGCTCCGGAGTCGGCGGACGTGGCGCGCCGGGCGCTGCGGGCGATGGCCGCCTCCGAGCTGCACGACCCCGTGGACGGCGGCTTCTTCCGCTACGCGACCCGCCGCGACTGGACGGTGCCGCACTACGAGCGCATGCTCACCGACAACGCCGGGCTCATCGATGCGGCCCTGGATGCGGGGGAGGAGGACATCGCACGTGACGCGGCGCGGTTCCTCGTCGAGGTCCTGCAGCAGCCCAGCGGCGGGATCGCCGCCGCACAGGACTCCGAGTCGATCATCGACGGCGCCCGCAGCGAGGGGGGCTACTACGCCCGCGATGCCCAGGGTCGCGCAGGGCTGCAGCCCCCGGCGCTGGACGGCAAGATCGTCACCGGGTGGAACGGGCACGCGATCGCCGCACTGGCCCGCGCCGGCACGGTGCTCGGCGACGAGCGGCTCCTGGAGGCCGCGCGGTGGGCGGCGGACGCGGTGCTGGAGACCAACGTCGGCCCCGACGGGATGCTGCGCCGTGCGTCGCTGGATGAGATCGTCTCCTCCGCCCCGGCCACCCTTGAAGACTACGGCGGCCTCGCGCGCGGCCTGCTGTCCCTCGCGCTGGCGACGGGAGAGCCGGCGTACGCCGTGCGCGCCCGCGAACTCGTCGACGCGTGCGTGGGTGAGGACGGCACGATCGTCGTCCCCGGCGGCGGGGATCCGGTGCTCGTGGCGCAGGGGGTGCAGGCCGCCGGCGTTCCGAGCGACGGTGCCGCTCCCTCGGGGCCGTCGGCGCTCGCCGCCGCGGCGCTCGCGCTGTGGCAGGCCGGCGCCGGCGAGCGCTACCGCTCCGTCGCCCTCACGCTCGTCCAGGCCGCCGCCCCCGCCGCCCTCGCGGCCCCCGTCGCGCACGGCGCGCTGCTGGAAGTCGCCGCCGGGCTGGCCGAGGCGCCTCACCAGCTCGTCGTGGTCGGCGACCCGGGGTCACCGCTGGCGCAGCGCGCCCGTCGCGTCCGCGTCGACATCCTCGCGCTGATCTCGCCCGAGCAGGCCGAGTCCCTCGCGGCGGCGGGGCTGTCGCTGTTCGAGGGGAAGACCGCGCTGGAGGGTCGCGCCACCGCGTACGACTGCCGCGGGTTCGCGTGCCGGCTCCCCGTGAGCGATCCGGAGGACCTCGGCTAGATCCACGTGATCATCCAGTTGTGCAGCTGCCAGAACTGGTAGGGCACCGGCAGACCCGTCCACACCGGATACCAGAAGGCCGAGACGAGCGTCACCACGACGAGGAAGACCACGACCACGCGCTGCCCGCTGAGCCGACGGGGCAGGGGAGCCGTGGGCGGTCCGGCGATCTCCCGCAGCGCGAAGGTCAGTGCGAACAGGAGGAAGGGCACCATCACGACCGTGTAGAACTGGAAGATCGTGCGGTCGGGGTACAGCAGCCACGGTCCGTAGGTGGCGGCCAGGCCGGTCAGGACGAACGCGTAGCGCCAGTCCCGCGCCACAACGAAGCGCACGGCGAGGAAGACGACCGCGGCCACGCCCGCCCACCAGGCGACGGGGTTGGGCAGGCTCGAGATGGACTCGGTGCATCCCGCCGGCAGTGCGCAGCCGGCGGTGCCGGCGGCATCCTGCTGCCAGTGCATCGAGGTCGGCCGCACCAGCAGGGGCCACTGCCACGCGGGGCTCGCGTACCCGTGCGGGGTGGTGAGCCCGACGTGGAATGCGTAGATGGACTGGTGGTAGGCCCACAGGTTCTGCAGTGCCAGCGGCACCCATGCCCACACCCCGGTCGCAGGAGCGGCGTCCACGGCGTGCCGCGAGTAGCCGCCGTCGCTGGCGAGCCAGCCGGTCCACGACGCCACGTACACGACCGCGGCGATGGGGACCAGGAGCAGGAACGATGCCGGCCCCTGCCGCAGCGCCGCGTCGGCAGGCCACATCCGGATGCCGGCGCGGCGGCGGGCGAGCGCGTCGGTCACCACCGCGTACAGGCCGATGGCGGCCAGAACGTACAGCCCCGACCACTTCACCGCCGTGGCCGCCCCCGCCGCCGCACCGGCCGCGACCAGCCACGGGCGGGCCCACAGGACCGGCCCCCACCTCACGGCCGGCGGGTCTCCGGCGCGCGCGGCGGTCAGCGCAGCCAGGCGCGCGAGCGATCCCCGGCGATCCAGCGCCGTGAACCAGAACGCCAGGAGGACGAAGAAGGTCAGGATGCCGTCCAGCAGCGCGATGCGGCTCATCACGATCGCGACCCCGTCGATGGCGAGGAGGAACGCGGCGACCGTCGCGAACAGGCGCGACCGGGTCAGGCTGTGGGCGAGGAGGTACAGCACGAGCACGCTCGCGGTGCCCAGGACCGCCACCGAGAAGCGCCATCCGGTGG